>CP165730.1:0-1326212 GCA_041200185.1 Alphaproteobacteria bacterium | reverse complement strand
TAATGTCCTCTCGAGGTGACCGAAGGCCAAAGCGCGCTTGGGACCCGTCAAAAAAAAGCCTCCCGCGCACGGGAGGCAAAGTTCTTTTAGGGGGAAGAACTTAAGCAACGATCTCTCAACCGCCGCTGAAGGGAATATAGCTTTTTTCGAGGTGGTTTGGCAAGGGGGTTTAATTCTCTTTCGCGAATTTTTTTGCGAATCATACGGCAAAAAGCCAAACAGTGTAGGTTTTAGCCCCCCAGCTCAATTAGCGCCGACAATCCGTTATCTTAGGCGTGGGGATTCAAGCCCCTGAAGATGTGCCGCAATTGAAGCTTTGTGATGCTGTTCGAGATCATTTATGATTCTCGAGTCGCACGACATTATAAATGGGGAATTTGGCACATACGACAGGATAGATATAAACACACAAAATAAGTTTTTTGAATTTTCGCTGCCGATATCGGAGACATCGGCCTCAGCCCTCCAATCATCTTGCACACAAAATAAGTCATCTATTCACCCCTGCTTGAGGTAACTGTACCCTCCGTAAAAATCACTTACGGAACTGGGTAATATAAATACGACACAAATTATGTATACACATTAAACACTGTTAACAGCTAGCTATAGAACGGCGTTCTGCAAAGAACTCAACAAGACCGAGATTGACTGTGTCGGTTCTTCATCGCTATGACATTTCGGACCGGATTTAGCCCTAGATTGATCCTCTCGTCATAGGGATAGAGATTAACAGGAATAGATAGCAAGAGGCAACACAAAGGCTGTTCTTCCCTTATATGTAGGGGATTCCTTCGAAATGTTTGTCACCTGAATTTGGCTTTTAGACTTCTGCTCTCAACATTTTCGTTAGAGATAAAAGAAAGGCATTTGGCAAAAAATTAGGAAGATTTTATAAAAATACTCTGAAGGTGAATTCCTGGCAGATTCAACTTTGCATAGAAACGCAGGTATCCTCTGCAGGATCAAGAGGCGGAAATAAGAGCTAGAATGTACATAAGGGATCGACACCAAGATCTGAGACGTGTTCGACTCATCAAGATAGACAATGCTATCAAACAGTCCTTTCACTACTTTTTTATTTCTCGTAGAGGACCGAGTACAGGATTTCCAAGAGATCGTGGAACAGGATCTCTCATAGGGAGGGAAGTTTGTGGTTTACCAAAAAAAGAAAACACCCCGGCTTGTAGGAAATGCTTTGTTAAAATGGAATAGACATAGGGGTTTTTCGGCGAGACCTCGAAAAACTTTGGATTTGTTCGTGGCGACAACTTGATTAGCTTGTTTGGCGAATTTCGGGACCTAATTCATTGTCAAATGGGTCTAAAAAACTCAAGCAAAGCTTTACTTTGAGTATACTTGCTCACTGGATAACAGCGTCTTTATTAGTTTTCTAGGATGCGAGTTCATTAAAGTTTTGGCCTGCTTTTTGAGGCCTAAGCGTGATGCTAGAGTTGCCATGTCATAACAACCCATTTAACCAATATTTAAACAGAAATCGTCTTTATATATACCAACAAATTACTCAAATAATTATGTATTAATTACAATTAAATTATTAACAACAAACACAAATACTTACAAAATAAAATCTAATCCATCAAAATCATTTACATCTAAAATTAAATATAAATAAAATCTTTCAGTGAATTTCAGAAATAACGAAAATGTACTCACTAGCGACCCGTACGTTGGAAAGTTCTGAACTTCACTTCTCACTAAACATGTGACACAGTGGGTCGCTAAAAGGAGAAAAAATATGACAATGTTTAAAACAACAGAAAATAGGACAACAATAAATCGGCTACTTCAAAGCATCAAGAAGCGACGAGGTTCGCTGCCTGATTTTGCCAAAAATGTGGATGTGCCAGTGCCTGGCAGCCGTTGTGTCGTTGGGCTTTCAGGGGGCGTGGATTCGGCCGTAACGGCAGCTCTACTCCTAGCAAGAGGAGTTAATGTCGTTGGTGTCTTTTTGAAACTCGTGGATACATCCGTTTGTGCTGCTTCTGAGCAAGATGCACGTCGGGTTGCCGATACGTTGGGACTCCCTCTCCACGTTGTTGACGCTCGCGAGCTATTTGAAGCTCAGGTGCTTGTTCCTTTTGCAGAGGATTACGCGGCAGGACGGACCCCTTCACCTTGCTGCCTCTGCAACCCTCTGGTGAAGTTTTCCCTCTTGCTGCAGACGGTGGATCTTTTGGAGGCCGATACCATGGCCACGGGGCATTATGCTCGACGCGCTATGGGGTTTTGGCAGGATGGCCAACTCCAAATCTGTCCGAGTGCCTCAAGTGAAGATGTCTTGGATCCGTCGCTTTTGGCGCATATGAAAGACACGCAGCCTGTGTCGGAAAGCCTGCAGGAAACCAACTCTTCGTATTTCTCTCAACCCTCGTTGCAACAGGAGGTAACTCGACGTACTGCAGCATTCTCGCCCAAAACTTTTCCTATTCTTTTGCCAGCGGCCTGTCCTGAGCGCGATCAAAGTTATTTCTTGTGGGGATTGCAGACGAATCAGCTCAGAAACGTTTTCTTTCCCCTAGGGGAGGCGCGGAAGGAAGATGTCCGTGCCTGGGCAGAAGCGATCGGACTACCCGTCTCTCGCAAATCAGATAGTCAGGATATTTGCTTCCTTCAGGGGACTTACCAGCACTATGCTGAGTTTTTGGAGAAATTTGCTAAAAACCATCCCGAAAAAGATTGGGGACGCTCTCTACAGCCGGGGCCGATTATCGGATCAGGAGGAGAAACGTTGGGGATGCACAGCGGCACAAGCCACTATACCATCGGTCAGAGACGAGGGCTCGGAGTTGCATCAGCCACACCTTTGTACGTCCTTCGAACGGAAGATCAAAGAGTCTTCGTCGGAAGCCATGAGCAACTCAAAACGACGTCGGCGTACCTTCGGGGTGTCCAGTGGCAACCTTTGGGGCAGCAGCTTGGTGCGCAATCGGGAGAACTCGAAGTACAAGTCCAGTATCGTTCAACTATGCGTCCCATTCCGGCACTTTGCCGCTACCATGGGAATCAAGCAGAGGTGATCTTTGCAGATCCCCAGTATGCCGTGGCTCCGGGACAGGCCATGGTTCTTCGCCATTCATCCGGTGCCCTTTTCGGAGGAGGGTGGATCGCAAAGACGAGCGCGCCGCCCGACTGAGACCAAGAAAAATTATCAATTAATCCTTCGAGCTAAGTACACCACTTTTTCAGAAACAATACTTGTTATGAAGTCTTGATGAAGTCATTAGCGCTTGTTGTGTGCCCGCTTGAATCGTTTCCTATGATTTCCTAGAATCGAGCTGGGAAGTCTCTTTGACCAGCAGCATTTGTGGATGTTGAAACTTTAATTGCCCCTATCGATGGGGGAGCTGGTGAAAACCTTCGCTATGACTTGGTTTATGACCAGATCAAAGAAGCGAGGTCCGAGGAGGACGCTGCCTTATCGCGTGGTGTTTGGGAACGAGATCTCAAAAAGGCTGATTGGAGTGAGGCCCAGAGGCTTTGCGTCGAAGCTTTAACAAGGCGCACGAAAGATCTTCAAATTGTAGCTTGGCTTGGGGATGCGGAGTGCCACCTCGAAAAATGGGCAGGTCTGATGGAAGCTCTCGACCTCATGGCTCAGTTTTGCCAGAAGTGTTGGAAAATTTGCTATCCACTGACAGACGACGGACAGCCGGATCTCGATTTCCGGCAGAGAATCCTCGACTGGTTTGTGACGAAAATGGAAGAAAACCTTTTGTTCATGCCTCTGACTAAACCTAACGGTCTCTTAACGCAGGAGCTTGATCTTGCGACGTGGATGTCGGCGCTCAATTTTGACTCCATCTCACGACGAATGCGAAATCAAGGCGTCCCAGAGGAGGGGGAAGGACAAATCACGCTGGCACGCTTCCGGACGTTGATGCGCCAAGTGGATGTTGAAACTCTTCAGACCGTTCAGTCTTTTGTGACGAGAGGACGAAACCTCGCGAAAGAGTTAGAGTCTGTTTGGGCGGAGCTGTGCCAGGGGCAGGAACCGTCTTTAGGACGCTTTCGAGAGTCTCTGGCTGAACTGGACAAGATCTGCCAGTTCTCTCTGGAGGGGCGCGTTGTTCGTTCGGCCGAAACCGTCGTTGAGCCTGAACTTGCCCCTCCTGAAGAAGAGTCTTCATTTATGCCACCTCCCCCGCCTGTAGAGCAAGAAGGAGAACCTACAGAACCTCCTGAGCAGGCTGTGATACCGACTCAGGATCATGCTGGCCAGGACCACGAGACGGCTGTTACCGACCGGCAAACGGCCTACGAAGCGGTGAATGACCTGGCAGATTATTTAATCCAACTTGAGCCTCAGACACCTGGTCCTTATTTGCTAAAAAT
Source organism: Alphaproteobacteria bacterium (assembly GCA_041200185.1). Lineage (GTDB taxonomy): Bacteria > Pseudomonadota > Alphaproteobacteria > BNTO01 > BNTO01. Next base: position 1,321,856 of record CP165730.1, on the reverse strand, counting down.
AGTATCCTCGTGGAACGGCAGATCTTTACCTGAAGTTCTCGACGATATTATTCAGGGGCAAACAGAGGGGCACAAGATTTTGAAGATGATGGCTAATGTTTTGACGCAAAACCGCGGAGGATAGGATGAAGAAGCTTCTTGCACACCTCAGATCTCGGAATAAGCGACTGCTGTTACTGGCGCCCGCTGCCATTGTCGGCGTTGCTACCGTAGGTACGAATTGTGGTTTTTGTAGGGAGACGAAAGTTGTTCTCAAAAAATCAAAACTCGAGGAAACCGTTCAGAACAAGTCGAACGACAAAGATAAACAAAGCGACACACCTCAGCTCGGCAAGGATAATAACGACGATAATAATGGCGAAGAGAATAACGAAGGAGAAACAGATAAAAATTCATCAAACCTCGAAAAAACGCTAACTCAAAATAAAAAAGAATCAACAGAAGATAAGGATGACGAACAGAACGATGATCCAGAAGCTGATCAGGACGAACGCAACTTCGGACCGGAAAAGCTGGAAAATAGTCAGGAACATATTACTGAAACATTGACTAAACGTAGGGTCTCAAGCAAAAAATCCATCTTCGATGATATATCGAAGAAGAAGATACTAGGACTAGGAGCGGTACCCCAAACTCCAGGAGAGGATGAACAATCAGTAGCGGTGCTTCGAACCCCAGAGAAGGATGAACAACAAATAGGCAATGTGCCTCTAAAGTATCTGAATCGAAGTGGTTTAGAGTTTGTGCCAGATAGGGAAGTCAACTGAAAATGATACTCTCTTTTATCCTCGTTTTTACCCTCCTTGCTGTGTCGGCGTACTTTTCAGCGTGCGAGACGGCGGTGAGTGTTGCCTCCAAAGCTAAGTTGCACAGTCTTGCCAAGAGCGGTGGTAAAAAAGCAGTTTTGGCTGAAAAAATCAAAGATCAAATCGGCTACGTCATTAATACGATTTTGGCGTGTAATACCGTGTTTAACGCTGTAGCAACGTCGTTAACGACTGTACTCTTCCTCAAGCTTTTTGGAGAGAATGGGGCTGCTTATGCCTCGGCTATTATGGCGATTTCGATTTTGTTCTGTGGAGAAGTCATGCCTAAAATGATCGCTTTGAGGAATCCTGAAAAACTGATTATTTTCTCTTCGTATTTCGTCAATTTCTTCCTCATCCTCTTCAAGCCTGTCACTATTGTCACGAATTGGTTGGCGAGGCGCGTGCTTGTTCTTTTCCGTCTTAAGGACACTTCCTCAGAGGAGGAAGAGTCAATGGAAGAGCTCCGAGGTGTTATTGACCTTCACAAAGGCCCCGACCAAGATACTCAGCAGGAGAGGGTTATGCTAAAAAGCATTTTGGATTTGCGGTCCGTTCAGGTTTCTGAAATTATGGTTCACCGGAAAAACGTAACCATGCTGAACGCTGACGACCCTGTTAACATGATTGTGGACCAGGTTTTGGACTCTCCCTTTTCACGTCTCCCCGTGTGGCAAGGCAACTTGGATAACATTGTCGGTATTGTGAATGTGAAGATGCTGCTTCGCGAAGTCAGAGCCCTACCTAACCGTCTGAAGGATCTTGATATTCGGTCCATTGCTCATAAGCCTTGGTTTATTCCTGATAGTACGGATCTTTTGGAACAGCTTCAGCTTTTTCGTCAGCGCAGAGAGCATTTCGCCTTGGTGGTTGATGAATATGGTGCATGGCTCGGTGTTGTCACGCTTGAGGATATTTTGGAAGAGATTGTTGGGGAAATCGATGATGAGCACGATATTTCCGTTCAAGGTGTCCGGGTGCAGCCTGATAATTCTGTCGTTATTGATGGCAGTGTAACCATCCGCGATCTCAACAGGGAGTTCGACTGGAATTTGCCAGACGAGACAGCATCGACGATTGCGGGGCTTTTAATCAACACCGTGAGGATGATTCCCGATGTTGGTCAGGTTTTCATGCTTTATGGGTTCCGGTTAACCGTGCTCAAACGGCAAAGAAACCAGATCACGCTCATTAAGATTTCAAGGTGCGAAGAGCCAACCACGCCACAAGTTGAGTAGGAAGAACATCGAGGGTAGAGGGGATGGGCTATTTGACATTTAGTGCATAATCGGATCATACTGACAAAAATGGTATTTTCGGGTGTGTTGTGAGGTAGCTCATGGCTCCTATTGTTCGGTTTGCTCCAAGTCCGACGGGATTTTTGCATTTAGGAAATGCGCGGGCGGCTGTTGTAAACTGGTTGTTTGCGCGGAAACATGGTGGGCAGTTTATGCTCCGGCTTGATGATACAGATGCAAGTCGATCGCGACCTGAGTATGTGCAGGGAGTTTATGACGACCTAGCTTGGTTGAGGTTGGATTACGATATCTTTGCCAGACAGTCTGATCGAACCGAGAGGTACCGCGAATGCCAGAAGAAGTTAATCGAAAGTGGGCGGCTTTATGCGTGTTACGAAACTCCTGAGGAGCTTGAGCAAAAGCGTCGTCGTCAGTTGGCACGAAAAGAACCTCCCATCTACGACCGGTCGGCGTTAAGAGCGACTCAGGCAGAAAAGGAGGCGTGGCAAAAGGAAGGCCGGTCGCCGTATTGGCGTTTTCGTTTGGAAGAGGGTGTTGTTACGTGGCAGGACGTCATTAAGGGGGAGTTGTCATTTACTCCTGCACAAAACCTGAGCGACCCTATCTTAGTAAAAGCAGACGGAACTTTCCTTTATACATTTTCTTCGGTAGTGGATGATTTGGATTTCAAAATCTCTCACATTATCCGCGGAGAAGACCACGTTACGAATACAGCCGTTCAAATCCAGTTGTTTGATGCTCTGAATGAGGGGGCGGTGGATATAACTTTTGCTCATTTGCCGCTTCTACTTGACGGAGAAGGACAGCCTCTGTCTAAACGCATCAACAGCTTTTGTCTGCAAAACCTGAGGGCGAGCGGCATTGAGCCTATGGCTCTTAATTGTTTCTTAGCAGGGCTGGGTTCGTCAGCGCCGCAGGTTGTAACTTCCGATTTAAAGGATCTAGCTTCGCAGTTTGATTTAAGTCAGCTCCACGGAGGGGCTTGTGTGGAAGAAAAGGCTCTTATGAGCGTCCAGCATAAGCTTTTGCACAGTTTTCCTTACAAGGCGGCTGTAGCACAGGCACCAGAAGATTTGGAGGGGATAACGGAGATGGAGTGGGACGTTATCCGCGAGGCCATCGACAAGTTGGACGATGTGATGGCGTGGAAGGAGGTTCTGCATGGCACCGTAAAAGAAACGGGGTTGTCAGAAGAGGAGCGAGCTTACACACGCCAGGCTGCGGAGTGGTTGGCCCATGAGCAAACCTTCACGGAAACGACATGGGAGCAGTGGACGGGAGCACTTAAAAAGGAAACAGGCCGCAAGGGTTTTGCTCTAGCTCACCCTCTAAGACGAGCCTTAACAGGGCGGGATAACGGCCCCGAAATGAAGCGGTTGTTGCCGCTTATAGACAGAGAGAAAGTGTTGGAACGGCTGAGGGGGTAAAGAGGAAGAGGTAAAATGAACATTCAAAAACTTGTGGGGGGTACGGTAGCAACTGCGCTTGTGGTTGGTGGGGGATGGTGGTTGAGTCGTCATGCGCTTCAGCAGGAGTTTTATTATTCCGGAACACTGGAAGCGACGCGCATTGTTGTCCCGTCGCGGTTATCATCACAGATCATCTCCTTTAGCGTGTTGGAGGGAGACCGCCTCAAGAAAGGGCAGGTGCTTGCCAAGCTGGACGATACGGACTTGAAGATCAAACTCAAGAACCTTCGCAGCAAATATGAGCGAGGTCTGACGTTGTTCAAGAGTGGTCGGTTTACGCGCAACGAGCTTGAAACTCTTGAGACAGAAAAAAACGAGGTTGAACTACAAATGCAGTGGTGCTCGGTCCGAGCAACGGCAGACGGTGTTGTGTTGTCTAAGTACAAAGAAGAAGGTGAGTGGGCTTCCCCAGGAACGGGTTTGCTTTGTATGGCGGATATTAAGAAGATCTGGGCCTTTTTCTACGTAGAGCAAAATCAGATTGCGCAGTTGTCTTTGGGGATGACTGTTACAGGAACCCTGCCAGAGATGCCGGGGCGCATGTTTAAAGGGAAAATTATCAAAATTAATGACGAACCGGAATTTACGCCTAAAAATGTTCAAACCCGGAAGGAACGCACGAGGTTGGTTTATGGCGTGAAGGTTCTCTTTGAAAATGAAGACGAAGTCCTGAAACCCGGAATGACCATTGAGTCGCATTTAACAGCGTGATGTTTGGAGGTAGAAGTCCGGGTAGCAAACGGTGAGGTCTAGTTAGAAAAGAAGGCGGGTGTGATCCAGATTGAAACGAGGCATGTGTCACGATTCTTCGGCAGAGTTCAGGCTCTGGATGATGTGTCTTTGTTTTTCGAGCCTGGTAGGATTCACGGGATTATCGGCCCGGAAGGAGCCGGAAAAACAACACTCATTCGAACCCTGCTGGGGTTGTTGGACTGTCAGAGCGGGGAAATTCTTTACCAGCGTAACGGTGAGGGGGTGCCTCTTACAGCTGTTCGCGATGGTTTGGCGTATATGCCAGAAAAGCAGAATCTCTATGGGGATTTGTCGGTCATGGAGCACCTCAAGTTTTTTAGAGACCTGTACGGGATTTCTCCTCAGCAGTTTTCCGAAAAGACGGAGATTTTGCTCCACCTCACGCGACTGGATAAGTTCATAGATCGGCCTGCTGGTAAGCTTTCCGGCGGAATGTACAAGAAACTCGGCCTGATGTGCGCTCTGCTCCGGTCCCCGGAAATGGTTTTGCTGGATGAGCCAACGAACGGCGTTGATCCCATCAGCCGTCGTGAGTTTTGGGATCTGCTCTACAAACTTTCTCTTGAGCAAAAGATCACTGTTCTTATGGCAACAGCGTACATGGACGAGGCTGAGCGCTGTACGAAGGTACATCTTTTGGAAAATGGTAAAGTTTTGGCCTGCGGTGAACCGGCAAGCTTGTTAAAAAAATACGATGTTTCGAATTTTGATGAGCTGTTTATCCGGCAAAAGGAGTTTTTATGAGCGAGCCTACATCCCCTTCACAGCCTCTTGTCGAGGTCCAGGATCTTAGCGTCCGCTTTGGTTCCTTTTGGGCAGTAAAGGGTGTTTCCTTTACGGTTGGACGAGGAGAGATATTCGGCTTCCTGGGAGCGAATGGAGCTGGAAAAACAACGACGATCCGCGTTATTTGCGGCTTGCTGCAAGCGACGAGTGGACGTGTCGTGGTAGACGGTGAAGTCTTTTTACCCGGGCACGAAGAACGGATTAAGGCAAAAGTCGGGTACATGTCACAGAAATTCACGCTCTATCAAGATCTCAGTGTGGGGGAAAATCTGGACTTTGCCGCCGCTCTGCACAATGTTTCAGAGGAAACATTTCGGAAGCGGAAACAAGAACTCTTTGAGATGATCCAATTCGATCGCTCTGAAGGAGATATTGTTGAGGATTTGCCAGGTGGGACGAAGCAGCAAATTGCGCTTGTGGCGTCTTTGATTCATGATCCACCTTTGGTGGTGCTTGATGAACCAACGGCAGGTGTCTCTCCCTTTTCACGAGCCAAATTTTGGGATTTAATTCGCCTACTCACAGATAAAGGGAAAACGGTTTTTGTGACAACGCATTACATGGATGAGGCGGAAAATTGCCACCGTGTTGTGTTTATGCGCTCGGGCGAGTTGATAGCGCTAGGCTCTCCTCAACAACTAAAGAAAGAGACGTTTCAGAAACCCTTGTATAGCTTACTACCGCGGCAAGGTGTTCCTGAAACGGTGGTAGAAAACCTGACGAATTTGTGCGATATGGTTGAACCTTACGGACAGAGGTACCACATCATTTTGAAAGAAGGTATCTCGCCTGAAAACCTTGAGGATGAGTTCGTTGTTGAGCGTATTGAACCGTCTTTGGAAGATGTCTTTATTCGTCGCGTGGAAGGAGACCGTTAATGATTGTTCTCAGACGAATTCGAGCTATGTTCCAGAAGGAAGTCATGCACATCGCGCGTGACCCTTTTACGCTGATCTTTGCATTGGTTATGCCAGTTGTGATGGTACTAATGTTTGGAACGGCTATCGAATTTAACGTGCGGGACGTACCAACAGCTTACGTTGACCAAGACAAGTCTCCGGCATCACGTACTTTTTTAGAAGCGTTAGGAAGTTCGCACTATTTCAAACTACGGCCTGTCGACAGTCCTCATCAGGGGCTTAAGCTGTTGGAGCAGGAAAAGGTCAAGGCCCTAGCGGTTATTCCTCCTCAGTTTGAGTCAATGTTAATGGGGCGGAAAATGGGGAAGCTCCAGATTTTGATCGACGGGACAGACAACACTTCTGGAACAGCTATGACAGGTTATCTGGCGCAGGTTCAAGCCAAAAGCCTTGAGAAGGTTTTTCAAACACCTTTGCCGAAAGGGAAGATTTCCGTCATATCGCGCTTTCTGTTTAACCCCGAACTGAATTCTCGGTGGTTTGTGGTTCCAGCGTTGGCGGCCGTTGTGATGGCAATCTTATCGATTTTGCTGACATCGCTAACGATTTCGAGGGAATGGGAAAATGGGTCCATGGAACTCTTGCTGTCAACGCCCGTTCGAGCGACAGAGGTCATTTTAGGGAAGATGATGCCTTACGCTATTTTGGGGCTCTTCTCAGTTTTCCTGTTGTATCTTTTGGCACGTTTTCTTTACGGTCTACCGTTCGTGGGGAACCATTGTGTCTTCCTGTTGGGGACTTTGCTTTTCTTGGTAACATACCTCGGGCAAGGACTGCTCGTTTCGACGTTGATTCGTAGCCAGCAAGCGGCCGTTCAGATTTCGCTCATGGTTGGTTTGTTGCCGACGATGTTATTTTCAGGGTTTATTTTCCCCATTGAGCATATGCCTCTTGGCTTTCAGTATCTAACGATGATGTTTCCAGCAAGGTGGTACGTGCAAATTGCTCGTGATCAGTTTTTGCAAGGGTCGACATTTATGGAGTTGTGGTTGCCTTTCTTGATGTTGTTTTTATTTGCGTATCTCGTTTTGCAGTTGTGCATCCTGAAGTCAAAAGGCAATTTGGAGGCATGAGGCATGTTTAGGATCTTTGTTAGAAGCACGGTTTTAAGAGGATTTATTCGCAAGGAGATTATCCAGACACTGAGGGATCCTCGTCTTCGCGTTATGATTTTTGCCTCAGCCTTGTTACAGCTCTTGCTGTTTGGTTACGCGTTGACCAATGAGGTGAAGAATGTACGCTTGGCTCTGTATAGTCCACCGCAGGATGTCGTGGCGCAGGAGATTTATGACCATGCTCTTGCATCGGGGAGTTTTGTCCCCGTTAGGAATCAAGCGCACGATCCTTTTGAATCTATTCAGCGAGGGGATGCAGACGCCGTTTTGGTGTCTCAAGAAGGCACGACAACACGAGGATCTTTAAAAGGAAATGGAACGATCCAGCTTCTTATCAATGCGTCCAACGTTCTGCGTGCTCAGGCTGTGGATGTTTATATGCAGAGGATCGTACAGATGGTCCAGCAGCAAAAAATGGCTCCGTCGATGTCGCCGTTGACGGTTTCTGTGCGTATGCTTTACAACCCTTCGATGGACTCAGCTTTTTTTACCATTCCAGGTATTATTACGATTTTACTGACGATTAACGTTCTTCTTTTGACATGCACCTCGATTGCTAAAGAAAAGGAAAGTGGAACCTTTGAGACGATTTTGTCAGCTCCTATTCAAAGGAAGCATATTATTCTGGGTAAGACGGTTCCTTTTGCCTTAGTTGGTATTATTAACGTTATTATTACTTTGGTGGCATCAAGGATTTTCTTTGGCCTACCTTTCCGGGGAAGCGCCTGGGCGTTCACCGCATCCTGTGGGTGTTATATCATTACGTCGTTGATGCTGGGAATTTTGTTGTCGACTTACGTAAAAAATCAGCAGCAGTCGATGCTCTGTTGCTTCATTTTTTTATTCGTAACGTTGATGTTGTCGGGAGCTTTTTTCTCTGTGGATAATATGCCGTGGGCGTTACGGTGCTTGTCATACATAAATCCTATCGCACACTTTACATTCTTGATGCGGAATATTCTTCTAAAGGGAGGAGATATTCTTTTCGTTGTAAAGTATTGTTTGGCGATTTTGGGTGTGGGAGCTGTCGTGGCCATCTTCGCTTTCAAGCGCTTCCGCGTTACGTTGAGCTAGGAAGGGGAATGTAATGAAGATAGCAACGTGGAACGTAAACTCTGTTCGAGCTCGCTTGGACAGCTTGTCAAGTTGGCTACGAGTTACTAAGCCAGATGTCGTACTTTTGCAGGAAATTAAGTGCGTTGATGCGGCGTTTCCCTACGGTTTTTTTGAAGATTTGGGGTATTCGTGCAGTGTTTTTGGCCAGAAAACTTACAACGGAGTGGCGGTTGTCAGCAAAGTTTCTTTAGAGGACGCTGTTATGGGGCTACCGACTTTCCCAGAGGATCCGGCGGCTCGTTATCTCGAAGTTGTTGTGGCGGGTAAGGTGCGTGTTGCAAGTTTATATCTTCCTAACGGAGGGCAGGAAGTCGGTGGCGAAAGTTATCAATACAAACTTGTGTTTCTCGAGAGGTTGCGCGAGCATCTTGCAACCATTGCTCGGTTCGATGAAATCATTTTGATTGGCGGGGATTATAACATCGCGCCGGATGATGGGGATGTTTACGACGAAAAGATTTGGCATGATCGAGTCTGCTGCACAGGCAAAGAACGTGATGCCTTTCACTCTCTTGGCGCCTGCGGTTTTGTTGATCTGCTCGACCGCTCATGGCGAGAGAAAAATCCTGACAGTCTTCGCAAACCTTTCACGTGGTGGGATTATCGGACACGGGATTCTTTTACAAAAAATCGAGGTTTGAGGCTGGACCACTTTTTAGGAAATCAGCACGCTCAGGATGCGTTGCAGAAGATTTATGTCGACGCGAAAGTGCGCATCCAGCCTCGTCCTTCGGACCACGCACCCGTTATTTGCGAGTTAAAGTAGTGCCAAACGGTATAGCGGTGCGGGGAGGTGTGATACACCTCCATCAGTTTAGTGAGCATGTTGTTGCTTATAGTAAGTCATTACTCGGTGTATAAAATCACCATAAACATTTAGCCAAGATACTTCATGATTCTTGCTATCTGTAAATGTTTTGTACTGCACTTTTACGTGATCAACAGTGAGAGGTGATATGTAATTGTTACGACCAACGCGGAGATAGTCGCTAGTAGGGTAGACAACCAAGGTTGGCTTGCCTGCTAGATTAGGAATGTCGAAGCCAAGCACCGCTTTGACTTCGGATGCAGTATGATTCCAGTGGAGTTTTGTTGCTTCAGGCTGTTTGAATGAGTTATCAGGCTGAAGGAGCTTTTTGTATCCGTCGACCAACTCGTTGGAATCATTTTCTGGAAAAGGTTTTTTCAGAGAAAACTGCATAACATTCGCCATTTTGTCCAGAGTTAAATCAGTATAAGCGGTCAAAGAGTCTGAAGAAACGTACAAAGTGGGGTCCACTGAGTGAGTGAATTCGTGTATATATTTTGGATAAGGTTTTATTCTTATCTTCGTGGCTTCGTCGCGAGAGTCCATCACACAAATATTCCCAAGTTCTCCAAGGCTCATAAGCAACCTCGTTTTATGAAAACCATTGAAAGAAACGCCTGGACCGTTCTTTTCTGAATCAACTTCAGTAATCATAACGGATCTTTTATCTTGTTGCTTTACGACTTCATACGCGCCCACGCAGAGAGCGGCAATTAAATCTAAAACCTTATCGAAGGGCGTTTGCGGAGTCGTCCAAACAGCCATAATGTAGAGAACATAATCTCGCTCCTTCGCGTCGTTTAACCCTTCAGCCAAACATTCCATCAATTCTTTTTTTAACCTTTCCTTAGGATCATGAACGCTACGCTGCTGATCATAATCGTACTTAACAAAATAAATATCGCCATATTCATCAAGATAACGTTCAATTTTTGTCAGTCGAGTTTCCTTGTCCCCTGTTTGAATATCCATCAGTTGCTCAAGTTGGTCCGGCTTAAACGCTAGACGATGGATACCCTTTCGCGGATCAAAAATCAGAACGGGCGTTGATTCATCCAGCCCTAATGAGCGCAAAAAACACAAGATTTCGGGTGAATACTGCTGACGCGGCAGCTCCAAACACGATGCTTCAAGGTAATTTCTGTAGTGAAGATCAAAGGCGGTTTTGATTCCTTCTGGCAAGGAGCGAACAGGAGCAAAATCACTTGCGTCGGCCATCCTTTGGTCGAGGGAAGCAAAACATTGCTGAAATCTCGATCCCAACTTATCACCCAGTTGATCAGAAACTCGCCTAAAGCTGTTGAACTCCTGCGTCATGCTTTGACTTAACGCCTGAAAGTAATCCAATATCTGCTGAACATTATAAAAATATTTGTCCGTGCCTGGCTTCCTGATCGGCTCAGACAGCGGTCGGTTACCAAGTTCAAATAATTTATGCTCAATTTTGTGAATTTTATCGAGTAAATTCCCATACTCTGTCTCTGATATTTCTCTAACGCGCCGATTGAGAGCATTTATAAATTGGTTAACATCGGGGGACTGACACAAACGTGAGGCTTTTTCAGTGAATAAAATCCGGCTCATGATATCCAAATAGTCAACAAACTCCTCTGGTATGTTCTTTTTTCGACATTTTTCTTTGTCTATCGGATAAGTGAGTAGATCTGAAAGAGAGTCCGATGTGAGGCCATATTGAGCTGAAAAATTGCGAGGTAAGAACAGGGATGTCAATTTTTGTTCTCTGGCTTGCCAATCCACTTGACTGAGCGCTTCTTTATAGACAGCAGTCGATGCGATGGATGAAACTCCCAACAGTAAAGAAGAGGAAAACACAGATATCTTAAATGTTTGATGATCCATAAAATAATCACTCATTGAGGCATGAAAACACGCAAGGCTACCATACCAGATAGCAAAATTCAAGTACCTGCTGTGATCAAGGTGATCTCAGTAAGGTCAGGTTGATCGGCTCTATTCTTTAGCAATGTAAACACACATGGTTTACAGCTATGCGCTAAGAGCAGGAAGCGCAAGAAGTTCTCTCTTGCAACTAACTATTCAACAATAACTGGAAATAAACAGGAACCCCCTACTTCAATGACCTGCTTGCCAAAAGCCGCAGTTTCAAAATGTTTCTTTCCTCTACATCTCCTCAAGCCTAGCGGCGTACTTGCAACCCCTTGCATCCCCCTCAATAGTACCCAAGGATCTTCCACCAAACTCCGCCACAGACGGCCCAGATAAGGAGATAGACAAAGCTCATGATGAACCCAAGCTTCCACCATAACCTCTGCTCGATGTAGCCTGTATTAAAGTAAAGAGGGCAGGGAGACGTCGCATAGGGGGTAACAAATCCGCAGAAGGCCGTAATGACGGAAAGCGTCATACATCCGACCTGGGGAGGCACGCCGCAAGCAATCAGTAACTGCGAGAAGGCAATGAACATTGCGCAAGCATGCAGGACATTCCCTGGAATCAAATAACGTGCCATATAATAAATCACCGAAATGACCCCTAGCGCCACCGGCCACCGAATTCCCACTAAATGAGCGTGCAGAACGTCTGTATAATGCTGTATGAGTCCATAATCTGTCAGCTTTCCAGCCATAGCGTTTAAAATTGAAAGCCAGATCATGATGTTCCAAACGTCCTTGGCGCCTGTTACGTCCTCCAAATCGAGAACATTTGTGATGAGGAGGCAACACAAGCCACCCAAGGCCACAACCCCCGTTTTAACATGGAGAGTATCACCCAAAACCCAGAAAACGAGCATACCCAGGAAAACGAACACCGTAATCCATTCGTTCCTATCCATGGGTGGCATAGCAGCTAGCTGATCTTGAGCGATTTTCTCAGCTTGAGGTAAGGCTTTGAGCTGGGGTGGAGCAAGTTTATACAAAATCCAAGGCATAGCAAATAGACAAATGATCCCTGGAACGCCGCACATCTTGAACCACTCGAGCCAGGTGATGTTGACTCCCATTTTCCCCATAAATTTGACTACCATTGGATTGCTTCCCATCGCCGTGAGGAAGATTGCACTCGAAAGTTGATTAGCATGCATGGAGCAAAGGCTAAGAAACTGCCCGACGAGTCCCTCGGTCTTGTTCTTCGGATCGCTACCCAAGGACTTGCTAATAGAAACCGTTAGAGGAATGTCGACACAGGAGGCTCGCGCTGTGTTACTAGGGATAACAGGCGACAGAACGAACTCACTCATCGTCAAGCCGTAAGCCAGATTGAGCGAGCTACGTCCCATCTTTTTGATAAAGAAGCACGCCAAGCGATGACCCAAATTTGTCTTCACGAAAGCCTTAGCTGCGAGGGACGCAAAAACGACGAGCCAAATAACACTTTTTCCAAATCCGGCAAACCCTTCTTTGGGCGAGATTAAGCGAAAAGCGAGACACAAAAAGAAGCCCAAAAGGGTTAGTGTAACCATAGGATACGGGCGAATCAAAATCCCAATGATCATGGCAACAAAAATACCAAAGATGGGGAAAGCCTTCGCATCGACGCCCTCGGGAGGTGGCAACATCGCGATCATCATTGCAATAACGGCCAGAACGACAAGAACAAACCCCTGACTCAGGTAGACTTTTTTCGCCAAGATCAAATCCTCATTTGCTTAAAACAACCTCCCATACTCTCGTAAATCTCCACAGAAATCAAGTCGAGGTTTGGATAGCTAGAGGCAAAAATAACAAATGAAAATCAAGCTAAAGGTAAATGCATGATGTTAAAAAATGTATTAATTAACAAAAACTGAATACATAAAAAAATAATTTGGTGTCATCACAGAATCACCAAGGTGAAAGCATTATACCCGGGAGAATCTCACCATTTTTTTGGTAAATGATCCAGGGGGCACTCTAGTGCCTCGCATTTATGTTAGAATCCGCACGGTTGATCACAGGAGCGACAACAGTTGACGAATATACCCGTTATAAACTTACCCAAAGCGTCACCATACGACCTCCAGGTAGGAGGCTTCGTGCCATTTACGACTGTGGATTTTCCGCTCGTTTCTGCGGCCTGCGTGGTGTTTTGCCAGGGATGCCCTTGGCGCTGTTCGTATTGTCAGAATGCATCTTTGCAGCCAATCCGCGGAAAGACTCTCCCTTGGCACGAGATTCTCCAAAGAATCGAAGAAAGACGTAATTTCCTCGACGGAGTTGTTTTTAGTGGCGGAGAACCTCTTTTACAGGAAGCTCTCCAGGAGGCTCTCCAGGAAATAAGGGCATTGGGACTGAAAACAGCACTCCACACAGGAGGTGCCCTTCCCGAGCGTTTTTTACAAGTCCTTCCCTGGCTTGATTGGGTGGGATTTGACGTCAAAACGGATTTTGAGTCTTACAACCAACTCACAGGTGTTGCAGGAAGTTCTCAAGCTGCTATCAAAAGTTTGAATCAGTTGATACAAAGTGGAGTTCCCTTTGAATGTCGAACAACTCTCGATCCAAAGTGGGTTTCCCCTCTCCAACTGCTGCAATTGGTAAGGGTTCTCAAGGAACTTGGCATCCAAAATTATGCCTTGCAGGAGTGTTATGATGAGAATCGCCAGGCTTTGCCAACACTCTGCTGGGATCCAAAAGTTCTAGGCGAGGTACGGTCCCACATCCCAAATGTCGTCCTGCGGCGGTCGGGAGGGGAGAGAGGTTTATTGCCAAAATGATTTTTGGGGGGATTATTCGATACTTGTATTCTGTAAATTTCTCATATTATTTTAAATATTTCCTACAATCCATTAAAACTATTCAGAAATACAATATATATTAGTGCCATTACTTGTTGGTCTTTGCGTTTTCACTCCCACTCTTGACGGCGTTTTGGAAAAAACGTACCCTCAGAGTAGCTTTTGTGGGCAGTGTCGTGCGGCGGAGTAGCTCAGTTGGTTAGAGCAGCGGAATCATAATCCGCGTGTCGGGGGTTCAAGTCCCTCCTCCGCTACTAGATTGAAGGGACTTTAGATGAAGATAGGTATCAACGAGATGAGGGTCGGCAACGTCGTCGAGCTAGAGGGCAAGCTGTGGATTGTTACGAAGACTGTTCACGTCCAGCCAGGAAAGGGGGGCGCCTATATTCAAACTGAGATGAAAGGTGTTCTGGACGGCACAAAGCTTAATGAGCGGTTCCGATCTTCGGGTGAGATTGAGCGCGTCTTTTTGGATGAAAAACCTTATCAATTCCTCTACGCCGAGGGCGATTCTCTTGTTTTTATGGATCAGGAATCTTTTGAGCAGGTTTACTTGAACAAAGACGTGTTGGGTGACTCGTTGGCTTTCCTTCAGGATGGTATGGTCGTGACTTTGTCTTTCTATGAAGGTAAAGTGCTCAGTGCTGAATTGCCAGCAACAATCATCGCGACCGTCGAGCAAGCTGATCCGGTCGTGAAGGGGCAAACTGCCAGTTCATCTTACAAACCGGCTGTACTTGATAATGGAGTTAAGATTATGGTGCCGCAACATATTGACTCAGGCATGCGCATTGTCGTTAATACCTCCGATGGTAGTTACGTTGAGAGAGCGAAAGAGTAGCCATTATGTACGGCGTTTCGAGCCGGTCTTCAGCCGCGGTCAATGTGATGGTTATGGCTGTCCAGAAGGCAGCCAAGAGTTTGGTGCGTGACTTTTGTGAACTCGAGAAATTGCAAGTGTCGGCAAAGGGTTTCGGGAATTTTGTTACTACGGCTGATGCTCGTTCGGAGGAGATTCTGATAAGGGAGTTGTCTAAGGCACGACCTGACTATGAGATTTTATCGGAGGAACGAGGGGAGGTTGAAGCGGTTTCTCCGAGGTTAAAGGTGGATCCCCTGGGCGGATATCGCTGGATTATCGACCCCCTGGATGGTACCGCGAATTTTTGGCATGGTATTCCTCATTTTGCTGTGTCTGTCGCTTTGGAGCATAAAGGGGATGTCTTGGCAGGCGTCGTTTGTAATCCTATTACCGATGAGCTTTTTTATGGTGAGAAGGGTAAAGGCGTTTTTCTCAACAACCAGCGTATACGCGTGTCGGGCCGACGGAATTTAGCGGCGGCTCTCGTTGGTCTCGGTTCTCCAACTGGTCATCAAGGACGCCCACTCAATCGTCCTGGAATAGCAAAAATCGGTGCATTGCGTCATTTAGGGGCTTGCTCGCTGGATTTGGCTTTCGTAGCCAGTGGGCGTCTAGATGCTTTCTTCGAAGCAGATGTGCCTCTGTGGAGTCGTGCTGCGGGCGCAGTCCTCGTGCGAGAAGCTGGTGGGCTTACAGGAACATGGTGTGGCGACTCAAGCCTTCTAGCGAGTAATAGCTTCATGTACCCAGCCTTCGCTCAGATACTCGTAGTCTAGAGTGATGGGGATGAATTGAAATCTTGCGTAGCCAAAGTCGGTATTTTAGAAAGTCAGCTGGTTAGGATTTATGACATGGATATCTCGCTGTTCTGGGACAGTTAGATGAGGCGTGAAAACGTGAAAGGGTTCTGTAAGTAATTTGGGGCTGTCCTAGGTAGCGAAAGTGATTTAGGAAGGCGCTACGAGAAATAAAGGCGCTACGAGAAATAAAAAAGTAGTGAAAGGACTGTTTGATAGCATTGTCTATCTTGATGAGTCGAACACGTCTCAGATCTTGGTGTCGATCCCTTATGTACATTCTAGCTCTTATTTCCGCCTCTTGATCCTGCAGAGGATACCTGCGTTTCTATGCAAAGTTGAATCTGCCAGGAATTCACCTTCAGAGTATTTTTATAAAATCTTCCTAATTTTTTGCCAAATGCCTTTCTTTTATCTCTAACGAAAATGTTGAGAGCAGAAGTCTAAAAGCCAAATTCAGGTGACAAACATTTCGAAGGAATCCCCTACATATAAGGGAAGAACAGCCTTTGTGTTGCCTCTTGCTATCTATTCCTGTTAATCTCTATCCCTATGACGAGAGGATCAATCTAGGGCTAAATCCGGTCCGAAATGTCATAGCGATGAAGAACCGACACAGTCAATCTCGGTCTTGTTGAGTTCTTTGCAGAACGCCGTTCTATAGCTAGCTGTTAACAATACTGAGAATAACGGCCAGCCCGTGTTTACAAAACCTAAAACAACTCTCCTTGGCTTTGGTTAGCGATTTGGGTTGTGACTTTTTTCATTTTGATCGGAGAGAAGGCCAGGTCTTTTTCGAACGTAGTCAGAATTTCTTTAGCTCGATGAATAACCGATTTTGGTAATCCTGCTAGCTGCGCAACGTGAATTCCGTAAGACTTTGAGGAACTTCCATCGATGATTTTATGGAGGAAAATGATTTTGTCCTCCCATTCTTGCGTTGAAGCCGTCAAAGTTTGAAAGGCCGGGAAGATGGATTCAAGTTGAGATAACTCGTGATAATGCGTTGCAAAAAGAGTTCGGCTTTGGATTTTATTGTAGAGATATTCACTCACGGACCAAGCAATGGCCATTCCGTCGTATGTTGCTGTCCCACGCCCAATTTCATCCAAAATAACGAAAGACTTCGGTGTGGCCTGATGAAGGATTGCCGCTGTCTCAATCATCTCCATCATAAAGGTTGATCGTCCAGCAGCTAGGTCATCCGACGCTCCGATGCGGCTAAAAAGTTTATCAACAATCCCTATTGTGGCTTTTTTGGCGGGAACAAAATACCCCATCTGAGCAAGAAGAATAATCAACGCATTCTGGCGTAAGTACGTGCTTTTCCCCGCCATATTTGGTCCCGTTAAGAGAAGGAAGCGACGAGAGGTAGCGTCCATCCGGCAGTCATTTGCTACAAAAGTTGCATTCTGACTTTTTTCAATCATGCACTCAACGATGGGGTGGCGCCCTTCGATAATTTCTAGTTTAGGCTCCTCGCACAACTGAGGACGGACATAGTCGTGCGCCACAGCTAGCTCTCCACCAGCAGCGACAACGTCAATATAGGAAAGAACTTCCGCTACGGTTAGCAGTTCCTCTTTTATGGCCAAAACTTCGTCGCGCAGGCGTAAGAAGAGTTCATTTTCTCTCCGTAGAGCAGAAATCTCTGCATGCTCAATCTTCCTCTCCAAGGTTATGAGCTCCGCCGTGGTGTAACGCGTATAGTTTGTTAAGGTCTGTCTGTGAACAAAATCAAAAGGAACTTTTGAAATTTGACCAGCACTTACCTCGACATAAACACCCCAAACGTTATTACGGCGAATCTTGAGCGTGTGAATCCCCGTTTTCTGGATATATTCCATTTGAAGTTGTTGAAGACGCTCCGATACGTTGTCTCGCAGCGAACGGAATTCATCTAAGTCCGCATCATAAGCATCTCGAATAAAATCTCCGTCACGGATAAAAGGAGGAAGCTCGTCTTTGAGGGCCTTTGTAAGGGTATCTTTTAGCTGCAAGACATCATTGGAAAGCGACAGTGACTGTTCCAAAGAGCGTTCTTCCGCCATAGCCTGTTGAAGAGACCCAGCCTTTTCCAAAGCCGTTTTCAGAGCTCCTAAATCTCGAGGTCCTGAACGTGCGAGAACGACTCTCGAAACAACGCGTTCAATATCAGGTAGACCATCTAGTAGTTCGCGAATTTTGGACCGAAAGGTCGAATTTCGTTCAAAAAGCTCAACGTCATCTAAACGCGCGTTGATCTTCTCCGGCTGAAGAAGAGGGGCAGCAAGCCACTTACTCAAGAGTCGACGCCCCATGGTCGTTACAGTCTGATCAATCGTCATTAACAAGGTGCTACGCTGCTGCGACGAAGCCGACGTTGTTAGCTCCAAATTTCGCCTTGTTGAAGCGTCGATCATCATGAATTCACTCGAGTGCAGCAAACGAGGAGGCGACAAAGAAAGCGTACGTGTGCATTGGGTCGTCATGACATAGTCGACAAGGATACCTGCTGCTTGGATTTCCAGAGGGGTTAAAGCACCAAAGATGTCGAGCGTTGTCGTATTGTATACGGAGTTTAATACATGCCTAGCATTATCTTCGTCAAATCTTGCTTTAGGTAACAGTGTTAGTGCGCCCTGCCAAGGCTCCCATAAAGCTATTAACTCAGACTGAGAGAAAAGGGCGTCAGAAAGAATAATTTCCGTTGGGTGCCAGCGTATAAGAGCATTTTCTAGGTCTTTCATGGAATGCTCTTCTAGCCCAAAAAAACCTGTCGAAATATCGGCTATGGCCAGAGCCACTGTCGTCTTATTAGGTGAAAGCAACGACAAGGCTGCGATATAGTTGTTACCTGCCGGCAAAAGGCGGTCTTCCGTCAGCGTTCCGCTCGTAACAATCCTCGTGATATCCCTGGAAAGGGGACCCTTCGCCCCGCGTTTCTTGGCTTCTTCCGGCGTTTCGGTCTGGTCACAAACGGCAATCCTGTACCCTTTCTGGATGAGCTTAGCCAAGTAGACCTCGTAAGTGTGTGCTGGAACACCGCACATGGGGATTCCTTGCCCCTTCTGCCGACCACGCCGCGTTAGCGCAATTCCCAATTCACGCGAAGCCGTGACGGCATCGTCGAAAAATAGCTCAAAAAAATCTCCCAGCCTGTAAAACAAAAGACAATCCGGATGCCTCGCTTTGATTTCGGCATACTGCCGCATCATAGGCGTGAGAGAATCTTCAGGCGTATCCACTGTACCCTCTCCTAACTACCACGCAAAGCTTGCATGTATGTCTCGTAGAGCTCTTCTTCTTCGAGGACTTCCTCAGCTTTCATGCGCCGGGTTTTGAGAACCTTCCTCATGATTTTAGGCTCGTATCCTTCGGCTTTGGCTTCAGCAAAAACATCACGAATATACCCCGTAATTGTTGCTTTTTCTTCCTCAAGTTTCTCAAGACGCTGGATGAATGATTTTAACTGTTCAGCTTCGATACCTGTTTCTTTGTCCATAACCCTCAAAACCTCCTCGATTCTAACATGCCTAACTGTGCCTGATAATGCCATTGAATGCAATGACTATTGATGATAACTTTGGTTATTGTTCGTGTGGGGTGTGCCCCCGGTTTGATTCAGCGATCTTGACCCTATGAAAAAATTACTCCCTTTATTTTTAGGAACGTGTTTGTCTTGTACTTGTTCTTTCGCACAGAAGTTGAAGGGTATTTGTGTACGTGGTCAGGCACGAATTGAAGCGGAGACGATCATCAATGAGCTCCCTGTTAAGATAGGGCAAGAGTATGGACCCGAAACGGCCTCTGGGGCTCTCAAAATCCTGAACAGGACGGGGTATTTTGCAGATGTGAACGTCACTATTAACACGCAAGATGATGTGATGTATATCGACGTTGTTGAGAATCCCGTCATTAACCGACTTGCTTACGAGGGGATGAAATTCAGCGTCCGGGACGCCCTTAGGGATGTTATCAAGATTAAGGAGCGACAGGTGTTTTCTGCTCCTGCCGTTCATGAGACTCAGCAGATTATCCTCGAATGTTATCGAAGACAAGGCTATCTTAACGCTCGCGTTACACCAAAGATTGTTAAACTTCCTGATAACCGAGTGGATCTTGTTTTCGAAGTTTTTGAAGGATCGCCCGCTTATGTACGAAAAATTGCTTTCGTGGGAAATAATGCTTTTTCGGGGACAGAGCTTCGGGAGATTTTGAATATTAAGGCGAAACAATGGTTTCACTTAGCGTTTTTAGGAGGTGGTAAGAACCGCATTTACGACCCCGAGAAATTTACAGAAGATCAGCAAAATATCATTAAGTTCTACCTTAATCGTGGTTATGCTGATGTTGAAATTGTTTCGGCAACAGCAGAATTAAGTCCGGATAAACGTGATTTCTATCTCACTTATTTCCTTAGAGAAGGTGAAGTTTATAAATTCGGTGATCTTTCGGTTGACTGTAAAATCCCTAAACTCGACGCTAAAAGCCTTCAAGCGAGCATCATGGCTAAAAAAGGTGCCGTTTTTAACGGAGCGATGGTGGAGGTTTGTCAGGATATCCTGCGCTCTATTGTTCAAACTCAAGGATATACCTTCGCTGTTGTGGAGCCTGTCTTTAAGAAAAATGCACAAACCAAAACGGTTGACATTTGCTTCACTGTAAAAGACGGTCCTCGAATTACAATTGAAAAGATCAACATCAAGGGTAACTTCCATACACGTGACAACGTCATTCGTCGAGAGTTGAGATTCGTCGAGGGAGATCCTTTTGATCACCGACTTATCAAGAACGCTGAAGAGCGCATTAAATCTCTCGATTTTTTCAAAAATGTCAGGATCGAAGTGGAAGAAGGGGCTACGCCTCAGCAGGCTGTTATTACAATTAACGTTGAGGAGAACAAGACGGGAGAGGTCTTTGCAAAAGGTGGCTACTCAACTGCTCGATAAACTGAGTGTTGAGGGTAAGATTTATGATCCTAACTTCCGGGGAAAAGCGCAAACTTTTGAGGCATCTGTGTCTTATGCTCGAAAAACTTTCGACTGCACAATTGGTTTATCAGATCCCTATTTCCTAGGTCGGGATCTTTACGGTAGTGCCTCTTTGTTTCACACACGTGCTAGGCGTTGGAGTGCATGGACGCGAACCCAAACCGGGGGAGAAGTTGGAATAGGGTACAGGCTTTCGAGGCATATTACCCAGCATTGGAGTTACAGACTTCACCGTGAAAACATTTCGGAAAACGATAAGAAGAAAGCTGCTAAGGCTCGTGAGATGTCGCTGTCTGCGTCGGAGATGCAGAATTCCGAAGCCTTGCAGAAATGGTGGAAAACGGATGAAGGTAAGGAACACAAAAATTTTATGTCGTTTAGGGACGAAATCGGATCTATTTGGGGGTCTGCTGTTACGCATACTATCGCCTATGATTGCAGGGATCGACGCATGTTGCCTTCTCGAGGGTATCGTGTTGCTTGGACAACAAAGGTTTCCGGTCTTGGAGGAGGCATCCGTCACCTCATCAACACGTGGTCAGCTAGCTGGCATCATAGAATTGTTAAAGATTGCATCTTAAATCTGAGAGGCTCTTTCGCGCATGCTTGTGGTCTGGGTGATACCAAATTACGTGTTGTTGATTCTTTGATGCTAGGAGGTGAGAGTTTCCGTGGGTTCGACTTTTACGGCATTTCCCCAGCACGTGGATTTGCCAAGGAGGCTGCGGCGGATGCATGTGACAACTTTTTCAAGCACGCGCCTGACCTCGATTATCTTGACAGTGAGGACAAGAAGTTTGTCGCTGATAACAAGGACGCAATTAAAGCTTCTCTGATAGGAGACAAGGAGTGGCCTGCTGGGTTTGCTAAGAAATGGGGGGCTATTGCTAGAAAAAGTGCCAAAAACAAACAACCGGATGTTCTCCAGTTATCGGATATTACTTCTTCCATTGGACACAGACTGGGGGCTACGTTATCGTGGACGGGAAGCGTTGAAGTCGTCTTCCCTATGCCGATTTTGCCACGGGATTCCGAAGTTTTTGGTACCGTCTTTGTGGACTTCGGTTCCGCCTGGCGCTCTAAGCGTAAGTACAAAAACTTGGCATCGTCCGTCATAAATGATGACCACAAACTGCGTGTTGCAGGCGGTGTGAGTGGAGCTTGGAATTCACCTTTTGGTTTGCTGAGTATTGGTTATGCTTGGCCATTTCACAAGAGCGACAACGATGATGTTCAAAAATTCATGTTCGGATATGGCATGAGGTTTAGTTAGGTTGTTTTTATGAATCGCCGTTTTGCTGTTTGGGGTGTGCTTATAGGAGCTGGACTTCTTGGAACGGTTGGCCTGACGCGCCATTTCTTGCAGCGTGCATCGAACCATGTACCTCCAGCGAAGATCGCACTCGTCGACGGGGCTCGGGTAGCGTCGGGTATCCGTCGTCATCCTAACATTGATCTTCTTCTCAATAACATGCAGCAGAATATTCTCAGGGAGCGGTCCGAGAGGAAGGAGAGATTAAAAAAACTCTCCGAACAGGCCAGAAATACGCGCCTTCCAGCGAAGAAAAGGGCGGAATTTAGGGAGCTACAGAGGAGGGAAGCAGCTCAAACGCAAGACGACTTTCGAAGGCTCGTTAACGACTTCCAGCAGAAGGCAGAAGTTGTTTCAGAATATGAGAATGGCGTTGTATTTGATGTTATATCTAAGTTGTCTAAGAAATATAATATCAGTCTTGTTCTCAATACGCAGATCGGTATACAACGGAGTGTCCTGTACATGGAAAAGACTCTTGATCTAACCGATGAGGTTATAGAGATCGTCAATAAACACCTCGCAAAAGTGTCTAAGATAAAAGGTTTGAACTATTAATTTGAGTCTGTTGGGTTATTTTCACGTCCTAATAAGGCTCGAACCCAGGCCCGAGTTTGCCACTCTCCCATATCCTCGACGCTCTCGCCGACACCGATGGCTACGACAGGCAGCCCCGTCTTTCGGCAAATGGGGATCATGGCACCGGCTCTGGATGACCCGTCGAGCTTCGTAATGACTAAGCCAGTAATAGGGACAAATTGCCGGAAAAGTGTTGCCTGCGACGCTAAATTTTGCCCTGTTGCCGCGTCCAAGACGAGCAGTGTTTGCTGCGGAGCTGTGTTATCAATTTTTCGTAAGACTTTAACAGTGCGTCCCAACTCTCCCATGAGAGCTTCGTTGTTTTGCAAGCGTCCTGCCGTATCTATAAACAGAACGTCCGTATGTTTCTCTGTTGCTTGTTGCAGGGCGTAGTACGCCAAAGATGCAGGATCTATTTTGCTGCCGTGTCCAGGGTATTCTGAGTAAATTTTAACACCTAAGCGGCGTCCCCACTCGGTCAATTGCTCGACGGCTGCTGCGCGAAAGGTGTCACAGGCAGCCCATTCAACATGGAGTCCCTTTTCTAAACATTGATATGTCAATTTAGCGATTGTTGTCGTTTTGCCGCTTCCGTTAACGCCAGCCATTAAAATAACGACAGGATTTGACAGGGGTTCGACGTGAAAGGGGTGCGAAAAAGGCTCAAGCTCCAGAACGATCTCATCCTCAAGAGCTGACAAAACATTCTCTGCAGACGTCCATTTCTGCTTCTTCAATTTTTCGCAGATCTGCTGAGAAAATTCCGGACCCACATCCCCCATGACGAGCGTCTCGAAAATTTCTTCCCATTGCTCTTCACCCAACCGCTCGACGTTTGACGACAAAGATTGCGCCAGCTTTCCTCCAACCACCTGAGCGGATTTCTTCAGACCAAGCCTCATTTTCTGAAGCCATGGGAGCTTATCTTGAATCCATGCCACTTGAGCTCTCTACCCTTCGATTCGTTCACGCATTGAATCAGCTTTACTGGGCAATTTAACAGCAGGCCGCGCTAAAACAGTTGCCTGTGTGGATGTATGAGACTGAGCGGGTGTGAAAGATCCCTCTGGTGTCTTCTCATTCTTGGGTTTCGGTTCAAGTACATTGTTGGCTCCAGCCGGCCATGCTGAACCTGGTATCCATGCATCGCGCCTTTTATCCACAATGTTTGGTAATTCAATATTCTGCTTTTTGGCTATATCCCCTGGATTTTCGTTATAAGTTTGCTTTACTTTCCGTTTCTTTAAATCGTTTTGAACTGAAGGCTGTTTACCCGACTTTTTTCTATTGGTCGTTTTCCTTTGTGGGTCGACATGTTTAATATATTTCTTGTAAATATCTTTTGAATAACGAAGCCATTCTGATGACTTGTGATTATGTTTGAGTACTTTATAAGTTACTAAAAATTCTTCTCTCATATTAAGCGCAGCGTAGCACTCCGTCAGACGGAAAAGAGCCTCTGGGCGTTGCTCTGTCATTGAATACAACGTTAACACGTTGCGGAAACGATTGATCGCTGATGTGTAGGCCTTCTCACGTTGATAGAACCTCCCTACCGACATCTCCTTAGCCGCCAAGTGGTTCTGAAGGAAGTCAATTTTAAACTTGGCATCCTTTGCGTAGTCACAAGTTGGATAAAGGTCCAAAACCGTCTGAAATGCTTTCAATGCCTCCATGGTATCGTCCTGGTCACGATCCACAATAGCAATACGCTCATAGTGAGAAAGACCAATCATGTAGTGTGCATAGGGAGCATCTTTATGATGAGGGTGAAGTTTGACAAAAATTGTGAAACCATCGATGGCATCTGCGTACTGGTGAGCTTGGTAACGACAATACGCCTCCATGATCTGTGCTTGTGTTGCCCACTTCGAGTACGGATATGAATCCATTACTTTCATGAAAGCCTTGGCCGCTGATTTGAACTGCTTTTTCTTCATGAGCACATCAGCCTCCTCATACAACGTCTCTACAGGTCGTGTTTTATCAACCCGATCGTCTTCCTGAGGTGCGTCCTTTTGTACGCAAGAGCACAGAATACACCCTGCTAAAATCCATAACTTGCTCTTTCCAACCACGAACTCATTCCTCCTCTTAAGCGATGTGCTAAGTGTACCAAAAAGTCATCTTGGGCGCATCCACGCCTGTAACGATCTTCCTAATCTCGATGGTAAGGGTGCCCTGCTCGAATTTGGTAGATCCTATAAATCTGCTCAACCAATAATCCACGAACAAGAAAATGTGGCCACGTCATTTTTCCAAGACTTATACGTTTATCAGACAAATCAAGTACTTCTTGATCTAAGCCTTCCGCTCCGCCGATTACGAAGACCAAATGTTTTTTTGGCAAAAGCCCGAACGTAGCCAAGATTTGACCAAATTGCCGCGTTGTGAGCTCGTCACCATGCTCATCGAGTGCAATTATTACGTCCTTTTCCTTATCCAGCGTTTTTAGAATCTTCTCACCCTCGATTTCCTTAGACTTTTGATTTCTTACTTCGACAAGCTCTAAGTACCCCCTCGGCAGTCTTTCGAGATACTTATAAAAAAGCGCTCTCTCAGGTCCGTCCTTCCAAACACCGACGCTCACAATTTTTATCAGCATGATTTGAAGCCTCAGGAGTCATGAGATTTACGACTTGTCTTCGTGGGTCGATTTATAGAAATCGCTCTCAACATGTTTGGTTTCTTCTTTGTTGACGCCGGGAATGATCAGCTTCTTTCTTCGTCTATAGGAAGCCAGTTGTTTCGCTATGATGATGGAACTTATGACGACAACTAGCACCCCGCCAATGACATACTGCAGCCGACGCATATGACCACTCACAATTAATCCTGTAGCAGTATCGAACAAAAAGTCCCCAAGCCAATACCCCAAAGAGCAGCTAACGCTGGCCCAAATGAGCGCCGAGATAAAATTAAGCGGCACAAAACGACGAGGTGAGCTTCCGCAAAGTCCGATAACAACAGGGCTCACAGCGCGAATGCCGTAAACGAAACGGAAGAGCAAAATAAACCAAATATCGTATTTTTTGAGCAACAAAACCGCTCGTTTAGAGCGTCGATATAGCCGTGGGAATCGCTCTGAAAGCGGCCTGCCCGGGTGTTTAAAAAAATGATGACCTACGAAAAACAGGACCTGATCCACTAAGAGCGTACTGCAAAAAGCAATGGACCCAACTTTCATGATGGATAAGTAGCCCGCTGCTGCCAAAGCGCTTGCCAAGAGAATAACCGTTTCTCCTTCCACCATCGCTCCCAAAAGGACTATCCCATACGCAAGAGACGGCGACTCCCGCAGCATACTAAAAAAACTTTCAAGCACACAAACATCTCTACCACACCCCTCCGCGTCATTCTAACAAAATCAGTCTCTTGGCGGAATAACATTTCAACAAAACGCTGAGTATTACCCTCTATGTGCATGATCATAAGGGAAATAGAATCACCCGACGAAAAAGGATATTCCCCCATCTATACATTAAAACGAAAGTGCATCACGTCCCCGTCTTGCACAACGTATTCTTTGCCTTCGAGTCGCAATTTCCCAGCTGCCTTGGCACCTGCCTCACCTCCATATTGGACATAGTCTTCATAGCTAATGGTTGCAGCACAAATGAAACCCCGCTTAAAATCTGTATGAATTTCTGCAGCAGCATCAGGCGCTAGGGCACCAACTGGAAAGGACCAAGCCCGCGTTTCTTCAGGCCCTGCAGTAAAGAAAGTAGAAAGATCCAGTAGACGATAAGCTTTCCTGATGACTTGTGACAACCCTTTTTCGGGGATACCTAGCGTTTGAAGAAATTCCTTCTGTTCCTCCTCGTCGAGAGTCGATATTTCCGCCTCTATGGCTGCCGAAATGGTGGCCACTTCGAGTTGGTGTTGCTCCGCATATTCCATAACCAAACGGGTATAGTCATTCCCTCGTGCCACATCATCCTCGTTCACATTACACACGAGAAGGACTGGCTTATCACTCAAAAGTTCCAGAGAAGAAAACTGGCTTTTTGCACCTCGTTTGGGCCGAAGAGTTTTGCCATCTTGCAGAGATTTCAAAGCTTCTTGTGCCAAAGCATAACTCTCTTGCATATCCCTGGAGAGATTTTGGACTTTTTTACCCATGCGCTCGATTCGACGTTCTAAACTTTCCATATCAGCAATCATCAGTTCCGTTTCGATCGTCTCCAAATCTCTTAGAGGATTGACACCTCCATTGACATGCGTAATATCAGCATCATCAAAACACCTTAATACATGCAAAATAGCGTCAGTAGAGCGAATGTGCCCAAGAAATTGGTTGCCAAGTCCCTCGCCCTGACTGGCTCCTTTGACGAGTCCTGCAATATCCACAAACTCGACCTGAGTAGGAACAACTTTCTTGGAGTGAGCTAACTTCGATAAGACAGCCAACCGCTCATCAGGAACACCAACACAACCTACATTAGGGTCAACTGTACAGAAAGGATAATTCGCCGCCTCCGCAGCCGATGTCTGAGTGAGGGCATTGAAAAGAGTCGACTTCCCAACATTTGGCAATCCAACAATTCCGCATTTCAATCCCATAACTCCTCCTTTTCCACAACCGACAGTCCATTCTATCAGAGATTTCTTAGTGCGAGATGCGAACCGAAAAGCTCCTGAGGATTTTTAAGGACAAAATTGATTTTCTTGCGTTTTTTCCCGGCTGTTTGACAAAATAGGGAAAAGGATGTTAACTGTTAACCGTTGGGCGCCTAGCTCAGTTGGTAGAGCGGCTGACTCTTAATCAGTAGGTCAGAGGTTCGATCCCTCTGGCGCCCATGTTGGGTCGTGGGCATGGGAGGAGGTGGAGGATGTTCGCGTGGGGGGTGAGGAAAATCGGGCAAGTCGTGAGTCGTAAGGCCGGGTCTACCAGCAAGGGGCTCCTTTGTGATGTTTTCTTTGTCCTGGCTGATGAGTGCGAAGATTCGAACTCTATTGATCAATTTTTGTGGGGGGTGTAGCAGGCCTCTCTGCTTATTGAGTGACTGTAGACTTCAAGAACCTCGCGGGTGTGATTCGGTTTCTTACTCGTTAACCTCATGGCCAAGCTTCATTTGGGACGGGTCCCACAATTGCAATTTCTGACTTCTTTGCATTAGGCTCCTTTGCACCTTGAGAAATAAGCTAACGCGTATCGGGACTAACTTTATCCACCGGCATTTTTGTGCAAATTGATCGACTTTGTCGACCGAGGCCACTACTAGCTTCTTTGTCAACATCGCTGTGACGATAGTGTCCAAAATTTCTTTAGCGACCTCATGAGAAAATATAAAAACATTCAGGCTATATTTCATTAAATTTTTGTATAACGATTTGCCATAAAGTTAAGTAAGTAAGTGAATCGTATTTGTGATTCTTATTTACAGGTCTTTATCAGAGTTTTTAGGGAAAATTCAGCGGTTTTCATTAAGTTAAGTACATTAGAATAAATATATATTGAGTTCTTTTGTTAAATATTTTTAAATAACTACGAAGTTATAATGCATCGTCTAAAAGAAAGGCAGGAGAGCGATTTTTAGGCCTATTGGTCAGCTACTTGTGGATCATCTCAGAGAGAATCTGGAGTGAGTCTTTCGTCCTCATTATCCAATTTTGGGGCAAGGAACTGTTGTTGATGCGCAACAATGGTTGCGGAATCACCCGCGCTATTCGCCCGTCTTCGCTCTTCAGATCACAGCATTGTGATACTAATGAAAGTGGTATTAAGGCAATGGAGCGTCCAGGACCTCTGGGCGCGGTTTTAGAAGGAGGACACTATGATGTTCAAGAGAGCGGGTCTTCTCGCTGCAAGTTGCGCACTCGTGGGTGGTATTCATGCTGCTCCGTCCGCGACGGGTTTTTATGGTGCTGCAACTATTGGCGGTACTTATACGCAAATAAATGAATACTTCCGCGGCAAAAGTGACGATAAAGACTCGCAGAGTAAGCTATTCGATGAGAGCAAGGCTGGGTTCTGCGTCGGGGGACGTGTCGGCTATGGTTATGAGTTCCCGAAGGGGTTCTATGTTGGGTTCCAAGTCGTAGCCCTCTATGATACGGCGAAGATAAAGAAAGATCCAACTGAGGCATCTGCTGATTTGAGTATCTCAGAGAAGAATAAGTCTCACTTTAAACTCAATTACGAGCTGGAGGCGAAGCCGAAGTTTACCTATGGCGCTCACTTACTGTTGGGCGGTAAGGTTGCTCCAAATGTCTTGGCATATGCTTTCGTTGGATTCGAGGCAACCTATACAACCATTGAGCAATACGTTGTTTGCGTGGGCGATGGTACTACTGGAACGAGCGAAGCTTCGAATTCGTCAAACACTGAGAATAAGGAGACTACGACGGCCAGCACCGGGAAGCAGGTCCTGTGTGCGCTCAATAACAAAGCCCCAGCGAAAATTGACGGACAGGAGGTTAAAGATCTTAAGGCCGGCGATAAGGCAAGTATCACACTTCTCCGCCTTGCACCTGGCGTAGGCGTTCGGTATTTCTTATCTTCGGGTGTATTCCTAGATGGTGAGGTCGCTGTGCCTGTGGGGTTCGGGCAAAAGTTGGATGAGAAACATTACAACACGAAGCCAACGCAAACTCTTAATGGATATAGTTTCGAGTCGATCCAATCTAAGGGTGCAACTCTGAGAGTCAAGTCACCTGTTGGTATTCGGGTCGGTGTATCGGTAGGATACAAATTTTAGTTGAGTACGAACAAACTTCACCACACTGGGCCGTCGGTTGGCGGCCTTTTCTTAAATTCCTCTTGTGAAAGCCGTTTTTCTGAAAGTTGTATATTTCTTAGGCCATGGGTTCTTCAGTTTTAACTTTTTGGCTTTTGCAAAAAGTTCACTATCTTCCCTTTTCGTCTTGGCTTTTTTGAGCTAAAAGGAGGAGAGAGCTTTTCGGAAGTACTAGCGCATTGTTAACTCTTGATGAATTTCTTTCTCAGCTCGGTCCATCTGAGGTTGTTGTGTGTTCCGATGGCGCCTGTAGTGGAAATCCTGGCCCAGGGGGATGGGGTACCGTCCTTTTTCAGATGACTCGTTGTGCAGAACTGAGTGGAGGGCAGGCACAGACAACCAACAATCGAATGGAGCTTACGGCGGTGATTCAGGCTCTTGCTGTTTTGCCTGATTCGGTCTCCGTTAAAATCATGACAGACAGCCAATACGTTCAAAAAGGGATGGAACAGTGGCTGGCAGGATGGAAGAAAAAAGGTTGGAAAACCGCTTCAAATCAGCCCGTCAAAAATCAAGAGCTGTGGATCCAGCTCGACGGCTTGTGTCAAAGGAAAAAAGTTACGTGGACCTGGGTTCGAGGTCATGCAGGGCATCCTGGAAACGAGCGTGCCGATACCCTTGCCAGAAAAGAAATTGCGAGAGTTATGATGCTTGGTTAATGCCGTAACAAGTGTACGGCAGAGTTTGAGTGGAAGACTGCGTCTGTCGCTACTTATTCTTGTGGTGTTGATTTAGAACCAGGAGGTAGCAAAGTGGGATGGGCTATGAAACGCCAATCACACACTGTCATACCGTTTTTTCACAGTAATTATCTGGCAGGAACAATTTGCTTACCCCCCCTCCCAGAGTTGTTGGAATGATGCATACACTTGTTGCAAGTCTCGCAGAGGTTTTTCCGTATAGGGCGAAAGGGCACTCTCCATATTTGCTCGGTTGTCTCAGCCAATTTTAATGCGTTCGCGGCACAGGAATCTACAAAAACTTGCACAGAGTCGATTTTACTTTGTAGATGTGGAAAGAATTTCTTTATGTTTAACCTAGTGTATTCTACAATCCATATTCCGGTGAATTACACCGCTTCCTGCACTTATCCGGTAATTGATTTCGTTAGTGGGTGGGGAAGATAATTGTTGGTGGAGTGGGAGTTTAAAAGAATGTGGAATAAAGTCTCTTAGAAATTTATACATCCGATACGAAATATATGGTAGAATATAAGTAAGTTATTTTCTACTCAATAGTTGAATAAAGGTCTTGGAAACAAAAAAGACCTCAGATTGTAACAGATGCAAGGCCAATAAGGTTAAGAAGTACAGACATCGTCAGGGTATGCCTGTAAGTATTATTGACGTCAATTAATCAAATGAATGATAAAAAAATATAAACAATTGTGTCTACAGTCTTATCTTTGCTTAATAACATTTTACTCTCGTAGAGTTTATCCCGGAAGTAATCGATATTTCTAGGACAATCGCTGTAGAAAAGGATCGAACACACTACTGTCTTCTGGTCCTAAATACGCGTTGTGAGGAGCTGGCAAGCGGACTTCCTTATCCCTCATCACTTAATGGAGGTATTGGTGGGCGAGATGATCAGGGCAGAACACGGACGATCCTATATAAACGTTTTTATTTTTTTGCTGCTCTTGATGCATGCATTCAAAATTTCCTCTTATCAAAAAACAGACACAATCAAAGTCTTTTATGGTGGAAACAGAGTAGAACGGGGAAGGGCGAAGACAGTGGGTTGATATTTTCCAAAAGCTTCGAGTGGCTACCATCTTTTTCAAGTTCTCACTGTGCGACGGTACTTACGTCACAATCTTGGAGGAAAGTGGAAAAATCATTAAGTTCTTCGCTCTGACGTCTTTTCAGCCAATTCTTGGGATTTTTAAGCTACACCAAGAGATGGCAGGTCCTTATAACCTTACAAGAATTTAAGAAACTTATCGTCATTGTCTGCGTCTGCAAAAACTTCTACTGCGCTTGTAATACATTTCGAAAAATTTTTAGCAAAAAATTCCGAACAATCCCACGAGCAAAATCGGTGAGTGCATGCAAAAATCCGATAAGAATTGTTACCAAACTTCACATGTATCGCTCCAAATGGCGCAAAATGAAAAACAAGCTACTTCACTAAATTACAATAATGTTTTAAAGCTTGTTAAGCCTCTCAATTATTTACCAACAAATTAGGTGTCGTAAAAAGAATAACTTTCTTATCTCAGTAGGTACAACTAGACTCAGGCTCTGAGGTGGAGATTGGAAAAAGTTTTTCCAAAACTCGAATTGTTCTAGTAAAATAATTCGTCGATAATGGTCATAATTATGAACTACAGAGACCCTATTGGAGGAAACTTTGTATTAGGGAAGTTTGTTTAATATTTATATTTATTATGGCTGTTATTTTTAATGCTTTATAATACGTCGTTAATTATTTGAAGTCACAACAAAGGTGACCTTGTTTCGACGTATTCTTGCCATTAAACCAAAACCCAAAAATTCTCACACGCGAGTTGAAGGCAGATGTGTTAAACTTCCGCCAGTGGGTCGATTGGGGTCTTGAGACAAAGGAGGGTTCTATGTTGAGAAACGAATTAGGGTGGGGACTATGCCTATGGACCGCACTTATGACTGTGGGATGTGTCCAAAAAGATGATCCAACAGAAGTAGCAAGGGAAAAACCTCAAGTCCCTACTGAGTGGAATTTGAAGGATCTTTATACCTCAGACCAGTCGCCAGAATTTCAGAACGATCTCCGTCTTTTTGGCAAAAAAGCTCAGGTATTCTCTGACAAATACAAAGGGCATACTACCGTTGAAAATTTGGCAGAGGCCTTAAAGGCGTATGAGGACTTTATGCAGATTGGGCATCGAGTCGAGGCTTATGCTTTTCTGAGGCACAAAACCCACCTTAATGATGCAAAGATCTCGGCGCTTTATCAAAAAACGCTAGAAATATGGACACAAGTTGCGGCATTAGACTCCTTTTTGCCTATAGAGTGCCTTAAGCTCTCCTATACAGCTCTTCAGGCAAGAATGAAGATGGATCCTCGACTTGCTCACTATCGTGTTTGGATTGAGAATTTGTTCAGAAATCGAAGCCATGTTTTGTCTGCACCTGAGGAGCATATTTTAGCTAAAACGAGCATTGTAACGGAAGAGCCTTGGCCGAAGCTATACAATGAACTCATGGCTCAAATGGACTTTAAGTTGAACGGATCCAAAAGAAAACTACCTTATATCCATCGTCAGCATATGGAGGACAAACCGTTCAAGAAACGTCGTGCGGCCCTCGAAGCTCTGTCAAAAGGCCTCTCCAAACACGACCTTATCCTTACAAGTATTTACAATAATATTCTATTGAATCATCAAATCCAAGACGACCTTCGGCACTTCAAGGCGCCTGAGGAATCTCGATTACTCAGTGATGATGTTGACCCGGAAGTTGTGAAAATCATGATGGCCACAGTAAAACGCTACTACTCAAGGATTTCTCACCGTTACTACAAGCTTGAGGCGCACCTAACGCGGGAAAAAAGACATCGTCAGATTTTGTATCGCTCAGTTCCTTTATCCTATTCAGAAGCTATCAACCAGGTAATGGAGGTCTACAGCCAGTTTTCACCAACCTTTGAGAGACTCGCCAAACAGTTTATTTCTGAAGGCTGGATTGACGTTTATCCGAAGGATGGTAAAGCTTCGGGCTGTTTCTCTCACCCAACAAGTGTCGATGTTCACCCCTATATCCTCTTGAATTTCATGGGTTCACAAAGAGATGTGTTAAGTGTGGCTCACGAGTTGGGACACGGCGTGCACCAATACCTATCTCGAGGCGTAGGTCAGTTGCTTTCAAGACCGGCAGCAGCTTTATCCGAAACAGCGTCAACCTTTGCTGAGAAGCTCACCTATGCATTCCTCATCGCGAAGGCAGCTAACAATAGGGAGAAAATTCGGCATTTGTACGGGAGCCTCGAGAATTTTATAGGTACCGTTATGTTTCAGGCGGCCCTCTTTGAATTTGAACAAAGAGCACATGCTAAAAGAGGAGTCGGTGAACTTCAAACAGAAGATCTCAATAAGATTTGGAGAGAGATTTACGCTGAGTTCAAAGGGGAAAGTATACCGTCTTATGTCGACAATTACTGGATGGTGGTGTCTCATTTCTTTTCGCAGCCGTTCTACGTTTACTCCTACGTTTTCGGGCGCCTATTTGTGGAAGCCCTCTACTGCGCCTATGAGAAGGATCCCGTGACGTTTCAAATGACTTTCGAGAAATTTTTGGCTCGTGGTGGAACCATTAACTGCGAAGAAGCGGCAAAGATGTTTGGCTTTGATTTGCGCTCGCCAGCTTTTTGGGAAGAAATTCTTTCGCGTGTAGAGCAACGATTTGATGAATTAGAAAAGCTATGTAAAGAAGAAGGATTGCTGAAAGAATAGATGAAGGAGGAGTTGCAAATCCATCTCAAAAAATTTTCTCTCTTTTTTGATGTCTAGTATAGAATTGCTTCATAGGTGCTTGCTCATCTCTAATAGAGGTTTGCCGTGATTTCTTTCGTGAAACAGCTTTTGTCTGTCGGCTTTCGGCTTTTCAGGACAGACAGTCTTTTTCGTCTGGCAGCTCTCTTGTACATGTTAGCTGGTAGCTTGTTGGCTCTCTTTGGTTCCGATGTTCCAACACTTTTTGTTTGGAATTTAGCTATTCTCTTCTCCATCCTTTTCCTGGCGTTTACCGGCAGACCTTCAACAACACGAAAGAAAATCTTCGTGTCGTCAAGCGCTGCTCTTCTCTTTTACGGAGTCCACATCGGTGTAGCAAGTCTCAAGCTTGGGCTATGTCCGTGGCAAACCCCTCTGGCCTATGACAACTGGTGGATGACGGGGAGTCTTTTATCCCTCCTTTTCGGCGTAGCGTTGAGGTCTCCTAATGGGTCACGACCTTTCGACGAACTAGCCCCTTTTCGCTTACTGAGATTTATGATGGAAGCCGGACTGATAACAGGTGCAATTACACTTCTTTCGTTTTTCTACACCCCTTTGCTGAGTTTATTTGACCCAGGAGAGATGAAGCCTGATTGGATATGTCGAGTTTTATTCATTTTCCTCCTTTGCACTTTCTGCCCTTTGTATACGGCTTGCCGGTTTATGTCACCGCAAGGACGAAACGTCAAACCGGGCAAAGTTTTTTCGGCAGCCTTGTCGTTGGGGTGGGCCTCTCTCCAGATGAGCCTCATTGTCCTCACTCACGCGGCTATCTTTGGTTTTTGGAAACAGGCTCCTAGCAGCGGGACTCCGGGCTGTCTTAGCATTGCGTGGTTGACGTGGTTTGCTCTCGCCTTCGTTCCGAAGTCGGTCCAGGAGCAGGATCCTCTTGCAAACAAAATTTTTGAGATTTTTCGGACAATTCTGCCGTATATTGGCATCCTGCCCTTTGTCTACATGGTCCTCATTCATATGCAGAAATGGCGGATAAAGTTCTTGCTTTCGGATCATGACTTTTGGGAGGTTCTGATGGCAACAGCCTTTTTCTTGACTACCTTGGTCTGGCGGAAGCGTCGTCCTGTTTCCCAAAAGGCAATTTTCCAAGTTTTCTCTCTCGTTACCATCGCCGCTTGCTTCTGGCCTCGTGCCGTGTGGAATTCTCGCCACGCCGAAAGGGTCATTTTCACCAAGCTGCAGCGGTCAGGTGCCGTCGATAGCCAGGGAAAGATCGTCAAAACGGACTTCAAAATGAAACTGTCGTCTGATGAAGAAAATTCGTTCATGCTTGCCGTCATGGCCCTCATTAACGATTTGCTGCCATCTCAGCGCGTGCAAACTCTGCTAAGACAAGTAAATGATTTTCAACAGCAAAAGCAACTTGAGGTAGAGGAAAATAATCCGAAGAAGAAAGAGAATAGAAGCCAGATTTTGCCTCATGAAGTCCTTGTCGCCGCTCCTCGTGTACAGGCCCGTTTTAAAGAAATGTCTCAGACTTATCGAAATTTTTTGGCTTTTTGTCACGTAACATTTCCCATAGAAACGTGCTCACTCCGATTCGAGCAAAACCAAAAGCTGCGTCTAGAAGCGAAATATAAAGAAGGCGCGCCTTACTCGTTAAAAACCTGGCTGAAAAAAGAAAGTGAATTTAAACGACTTCAGGGCAAGGAAGCTTTCGAATAGGGCGATTTTCTGGGAAAACACCTAAACGGTGGCCAGCAACAGAACGGATAACACAATGGTGAGCTGTCGCAGCTCGGAAATTAGGCTGCCAGAGCTTATGATACAAACTTTCGAGCACTTTGTTTGGCCAAGGGGTGAAGTCGTTGGAGACAGTGTCGATAAGAAGCTTAAGTGCGCGCTGTCCTACGGTTGGTAGAAGAGCGAGGAGGTCATTTTTAATAAAAACGCCCCCTTTACCATGAGGCCCCTCACTGTGGGGAAAAACTCTTGTATGGATAAACTTTTGGGCCTCAGCGTCAATTTGCTGAAAAACGGCTTGAAGATGCTCAATTGATGCCAAAATATGAGGTGCTGATGACTGTAAAAGCGGAATTTGAGAGAAGAGCTGCCGCCAACGAACACGCTCAAAAGTCGGATAAAAATTACTAGGATCGGTGATAAAAGGCTGATGAAAATGGTCCGTGAGAGTAGCTCTAAGTTCATCAGGAAAAACTTTCAGGAGAGGACGAACGATATTAGTACCATTAAATACAGTTCTAGGGTGTATGCTGCACAGCCCAGCAAGGCTTGAACCACGAGCCAGACGCATGTAAAAAGTCTCAAGCTGGTCTTGAGCATGATGAGCCGTCAATAAATTAGGGATAGAGTGGGTTCGACAATAATCCGTTAAGAGAGCATACCGCGCTTGGCGAGCTTTCTCTTCGATACCACTTGTAAGAGGGACGTGATCCCAGACAAGAGTCTCGTGGTGAATCCCTCGAGCTGCTAGCCACGCGCAGACCATCTTGGCTTCGGCAGCGGATTCATCACGGAGACGATGGTCGACTGTGATGGCAACCATGTTGTGAGCAGGGAGGTTTTGCGCTCTCAAAAATTCGTCATAAAGCAACGTAAGGGCAAGACTATCGGCTCCGCCCGAAACGGCAATAGCCACAGGTTGTTCAGCAATGACCAAAGGGGAGACAAGTGATTGAAATTGCTCAGGAGTCATGACGAACACGCAAATCGAAGAAGACTCTGAGGCAGAGCGTAGCAAAGTCCCAACGTATTGGCGAGAAGGTAGCTTGTTAGCAGGCGACACGATGTCTGATGAGCCTCACAATTAAGATTCCACAAAGAATAAAAGTTTCAAACGGTTAGAACACGCACAAAAAACTAAGAACTTCAAGAATATTGAGATAAAGAGCAAATATCGAAGATATGAACATAAAAGAGGATTTTAAAAACTTTCCCGTATTAACTCATTATTAATGCTATATTCATAAATTATTAATATATTCTTCATAAAATCAAGTAGATTTAGGTTTATACTTGGTTTTTCAAATGAAGATATTTAGTAAATATTTACAGTATGCATTCCTCTCAACATGTGGACTGTTAGCTTTCAATGCTCCAATGGCAGTCGCGAGTTCTGATTCATCCCGCAATCTCGAATTGGAGGTTGCCTCATCAAGCGGTCAGATGAGCAGCCAGATGGAAAGTCATGGATCTTCTTCAACATCCTCCTCGCAGGCGGACATCCTTTACCTAAAGTCTTTGGAGCCACTAACAACGGAACACGAGATCCCTGTAACAACGGGAAGCCTCATAGGGTTTTCATCGACAGGACTTGAGGGAAAGATTATCAAAGCGAGCTGTAGCGACTCAGCTCGAGGATTCTCTCATGTTGGTTTGGCTGTTGTCGCTCGCCCGTCTGAGATGTTGAGCATTGTTGAAGAATCAATCGATCATGGTGGCCTATCAACAAGAAAAAAGAAATATCATCAAGCACAACTTCAAGATATCTTGGGATATTATCCACAATTAACGCAGCACTCAACGGACTCACAATCCTCTCGAGAAGAACGAGGCATTTTTTGTTTCGAAGCAACGGGGTCAGCCCAAGAAACGAAACGTGGTCTCAAAGCAAGAGTCAAACTTTCGCCTCTGAGTGCAATTGTGACGGGATACAAAGGAGATGTTGCCATTCGTCCTTTGGAAAACCCGATTCCTCTTGAGAATCTCTGGCCAGTACTTGTGTCGGAGTTGGGCGTCAGTTACGTGAAGGTTCTGCACCTGGGGCAGTTGGTGAATTCCGCCAAGAATAAGAATACTCACAAAGAAGATGGTGCTTGGTTCTGTAGTGAATTAGTGATGCATATTTACCGTCAATTTCATATAGTCGACACTCACGGCGTCTTTAATGAGAATGTCGTTCCGTTTCAGTTTGAGTCATGGCGTCCAGATTCTGATTTGATTAAAAATAAGGCCGGAAAAGAGCAGTATGTTAAGCGTTATAAGGATACTTACGAGAAACTCCGTGCGCGTCGTAGGGAAGCCAAAAATCGAGCAAAGGGATACAAAATTGGGAAATATTTGCCATTTTCATTGTCATCCAAGCCAACAGAAAAGGAAAATCCACGCCAAGACGACAACCGTTCTCAAAGAAGCAAGAGCTCGTCAGAAAGCGACTCAAGGATCTAGAAAAACCTAACCTAAGTTAAGAAAAGGCGGATTCAAGAGAGGGAGAAATTCCCTCTCTAGTTTCTATGTAGCATCAGGAAATGACTGCAGGCTCATCTACAATAGTTGCCTCTGCAGAAAACTGAATGGAGCTCTTCATCCGGTGATCCTTAAGATTCAGGAGGATGGCTGCTAACCTCGATGTACAGACGGATGGATTTTTGTCACGAAACAAGAACTCAAGGGATGAGGAATCGATAGGGCCTGCATTGGCTAATATTCTATTCCCGTTAATCTCTGATACACCGTTAATACTACCATTGAAATTACAATTAAATTTATTAATGACACTCTGTGTAAAAGTGCTCAAAGTACTCATTTTAGAATAGCTTAAGTTTGAATTTTGAAAGGGAGAAATTGTGACTCTCGCGAACCCATTTGGATCAGTAATAGCTTGGCGATACTCAAGAAGAATCTTCGGCATTTTATTCAGAATATTAGGATTATCGCAAGTGTCTGATAGCGAAGTATTAAACGTTAGTTTAACTCTCTGGTCAATTGCTGTTTCCTTTTCAAGCCATTGTTTGTCTGTATCCAAATTACCCGGAAGACAAAGTGAGTAAACACCGTACTCCGATTTTTCCACAACGGATTGGACAGCTTGCGTGAGCTTGCTTTGAGCCAACTGGTAAAGGGTTCCTGATTTATCCTGGTAATCATTAACGTCATACTCAAGATGAAAAACTTTGTCGTAATCTATCCACTGTTCGGATTCTTTTTGACACTTCATCAAGTAAGAAAAAGTCTCTTTGTCGATAGGCTGCTCTGCATCATATCCCAACATAGCCTTCAAGTAGCTAAACATAAACCCTAGGCCCAACTCTGCTGGAAGGCCGGAAACAACTCCTTGTTGAGGGAAATTGTCCAAAATAACTTGAAGTGCGTTAACTTTTTTCATCCGATTATTGCTTTCATATCGATGCAAAACTTTATCCTTGATAGCTTGAGTTGTTTCAAATACATGATGCTTACCAGTATCACGATAGGGATTGTGACGCAAACCAAAGTTACTCGCTGCAAGCAGCTCTGGCAACACCATGAAAGTGAATGCAACACCTATTCTCAACTTAAAATGGATAGTTTTATACATGATATTTCCTCCTCTATGGAATATTCTACACAAAATACATTAAATGAGTGACGCATAATTCGTCTTTGCATGGCCACTCGCAATCGGCTTTTTTTTATTTACGCCAGCAAAGCTTACCCTTCCACACGAAATCGTCTTCGTATACTCAATAATCAATCTTGTCATTTTACGTGTACTACAAAAAGTAAGCTCAGCCAACAGGTGAGCGTATCACAAAATTTGAAGATATGATGTTTTTTTTGAGGGATGCTTATGTAAGCTCGTACGAGACAAATCCAGGAAACAAGATAATTAGGTGTATTAAATATTGCGTCATACCTAAATTTATTTTGCTATTAACTATCATTTTAAACAAACAGCAATGAACATTCTCTTAACATCGTGATCGATACTCTTGTATCGTTATCAAACGGTAGGAGTATGGACGCCACACGAGATTACTGGACTTATCTGGCTTCTCTGCTGAAGGAACACGGCTTTGAGATTGATCGTCCTAAAGGGTCCGCTCATCCTCGTTATCCCGAGAGGATTTATCCGATCGATTACGGTTTTATTCCAGGAACGGCTTCCTCGGATGGCCAGGGGATCGATCTTTTTCATGGAACGGCTCAAAACGGTGAGATCGCCGGTATTATTTGCACTCTCGACGATGTTAAAAAAGACTCAGAAATCAAGGTGTTACCCCTCCCGAGCTTAGCAAACGTCTTGGCGCGCTTAGCATCCTGCGCGCCTTTTCGGTACATAATATTCTTGAATTGCGAGTGTCCTGACATTTTCCTTTGGCCCAATCCGCCACTCTCAAACCTCGTCCTCCATTTTGCCACGACAAGACTTGCCTCGGCAAGGGGGAGCTAGGCCTCTTCTGCTTTCGGCAAAATGACCTTCACATGAGCCCAAGCTGGATTCGGTTCAACAGGCCCAAACACATCCTCGTCTACATGAAAGAGTTCGCTTATAAGATTCCTTTGCTTTTCTTGGCTTG
Organism: Alphaproteobacteria bacterium; assembly: GCA_041200185.1. Classification (GTDB taxonomy): domain Bacteria; phylum Pseudomonadota; class Alphaproteobacteria; order BNTO01; family BNTO01. The sequence goes on along the minus strand of CP165730.1, from coordinate 1,282,134 downwards.
ACTCCAAGGAAACTCTTAGCACAACCATAACCTCATAAAGATCATGCAAGACATCCATTAATGTATACTTTTCTTGTTCGTTGGCACAAGCAGCAATCATCTGTAGAATCCTCCCTTTTATTTGGTTTGTTTTTTTGAGGTCACAAATTGCCTCCGTCTGTATACTAGTGCGAGTTTCCTTAATTTTAGCTTTGAACTGCTCAATCTCGCTTCTTATTTCAGGCCTCACAGAGTTAAAATTAACCTCATGATCGAGGTCACATATATCCATAGCAACCAACCTCCCAACACAAATCAACGCAAGCCCACTCCCCAACGCTCTCACCGACACCCTATTCAACCACATACTGTATAACCTTCTATTCTGCAGAGCCGACACACTTCATTGTACAGTTCTTCAGTGTTAATTTCAACATCATTAAGCATTCGATTTGTATGACCAAATCGAAGTGATTGGCATCTACATAGTCTGTATGCATTTTCTGAGAGATCATCACCGTTCAGGAATTGTTCGTCATTTCTTCCTCTGCCGAGGACGTTTCTCATTTCTTCGATGATGCTCCACATAATTTGTTTCTCATCGTCGTTCCTTTCTCTCACTTTTTTCAGTGCTTCTATTTCAACAACACTTCCTTTTTGCGCCAAATTTTCTAAATGATATTTACTAAATGTTGTCAATATTGGATGTCTTTGATTCCTTTGCTGCGGTGTGACTCCGCCTGTTTCCCTTGTGTACCTGACCGTATGACGAAGAAAATGATACCAGTGGTTCATTTCATGGAATAATGAAATGTCACTCTGCATTGGCTCGGTTCCGATAACGTAAGTCTTTTGCTCGGATAAAGAAATAATTGTTACTGAATTCGTACGTAATCGGAATGTTATCTTACCTTGAATACTGTCAAAGGTTCCCCCCTCAGAACTTGCTTCTATCTTTACGTTCCTACACATATCTCTATCCTTAAGGACTTGTTGTAGGTCACTATACTGTGTTCCTTTATTGTCTCTTATATCCTTAGATAGACAACCTCGACCGTTTTTATTCCTCCTTATTTCAATCAATAACCTGCACAAAAGCGTTCTGCCGACAGAGGTCGAAGTTAGTTTTTTGAAGGCACGGTGAAAGAGGTTATGCTTTGTGATGTGTTCGCCGGATATCCATGGGTCAGGTACAAGTTTACTGTTAAAGCTACCATCTAAATAAATGATCTTTTGTGCAGCACCATTTTCATCGAAACCAAGATCATAATAGTATTCTTCTCCACTTGAAATTTTGTAAGGAATGACTCCGTATAATTTCATGTAAAATTGTGTGATTCTGGAATTCTCATCATTATTCACATTGGCGCACGCGTTTTTAACAGCATCTTCCGTCGTCGGTTGAGAACCATCTTTTGGAAACTTTAATGCGTAATTGGTTCCGGGGATTTTAACGATAACATCAGTATCAGTTATCTGTTGATCTGGTACTTCTACCGGTAAATCGAACTTAACATCTGCTTCCAGGAATCCACCCACGCAAGTGATGAGAATAAGGTATAACCATCGAAATCGAAACACGGATCTAACACAGTCGAGGCACTTATATGCAAATTATACTTTAAAAATAGTTTATAAATTATTAACAACGTGCATGCTTTTTATTGTACCGGTGATTTATACTAGTGATAATGACTGTAAACCCCGAGAGATGAGCTGCTGCGTGGCCCAGGAAAGGCCAATGGCTGCGGAAAGAGCGACGTTGAGCGAGCGAACCCCAGGAACCATAGGAATGCGTACACAGGCTTCACAACGCGCAAAAACATCGTCTGGGACACCGTCACTCTCACGCCCAACCATTAGAATATCATCAGGTTCATAGGTGAACTGAGCGTAGGATTGAGACGCTTTGACGTCGAGCAACACTACGCGTCCAGCCTTCTTCTTCCAAAATTCCTCAAAGGAAGCGTGCCAAGTTACGTGAACATGCTGCATATAATCCATTCCCGCACGCCTCAAACGCTTGTCATCCCAGGGAAATCCCAGAGGCTCAATAACATCGACAGACACAGCCAAACACGCAGCTAAGCGCAGAAGCGTCCCAACATTTTGAGCAATCTCTGTTTGGTACAGAGCCAGCCGCATCCTAAACGGCCGGTCCAAAGATGAGACTGGCATTCGTTCCGCCAAAACCGAATGAGTTCGACATGACGTAGGAAATGTTTTTACTTTTCGCTTTGTGGGGGATGAGATCAAGATCACACTCCTCACTAGGATGATCCAGATTCAACGTTGGCGGCAGAATGTGATGATTTAAAGCCATAATGCTGAAGACAGCCTCAATAGCCCCTGCACCACCCAAAGCGTGGCCTGTTGCCGACTTCGTCGACGACATCGACAATCCTTTGCAAGCATAATCCCCAAAAACTTGCTTCACAGCTCTCACCTCGACAACGTCCCCCAAAGGGGTTGATGTCCCGTGGGCGTTAATGTAACCGATCTCTTCCGGCGGTAGCTTGGCGTTTCGTAATGCAGATTTCATAGCTCTCACAGCTCCACCACCACTGGGATCAGGCGCCGTGATATGGTGAGCATCGCCCGAAAGACCATACCCCACAACTTCAGCGTAGATCTTTGCTCCACGCGCTTTGGCATGTTCCAGCTCCTCCAAGATCAACATCCCACTCCCCTCAGCAATGACGAAGCCGTCGCGATCTTTATCCCAAGGACGGGAAGCCTTTTGAGGCGTATCATTGAAGTGCGTAGAGAGAGCTCTGGCTGCAGCGAACCCCGCAATTCCCAACCTAAAAATAGCAGACTCTGCCCCTCCAGCCACCATGACATCAGCATCCCCAAACATGATGAGCCGTGCAGCATCCCCAATAGCGTGAGAACCACTTGCACAAGCCGTTACTACGGCGTGATTCGGCCCGGTAATGTGATGACGAATAGAAATGTGACCCGCTGCTAAATTGATCAGCGAAGAGGGAATGAAAAAGGGACTGACCCGGCGAGGACCCTCTGAGAACAGAGCTACAGAGTTGTCATAAATCTTTGGCAAACCGCCCGTTCCCGCTCCTACAACAACTCCTGTCGAGGCTTGATCTTCTTCTGTCCGAGGATGCCAACCGGCATCCTCCAGAGCTTGCTGAGCGGCAGCCAAGGCGAACACTATAAACTTGTCCATGCGTCGTTGATCTGGCTCATCAACCCATTGAGTTGAATCGAAAAAATCAGTACTTTCCTCTGCCGTTGTTGGTACGTTGCCAGCTACACGCGAAGGTAGGTCGCTTGCTTCGAACTGGGTCACGGCCCGGATCCCTGACTCTCCAGCAATCAAACGGCGCCATGACGCCTCTACTCCACAAGCCAGCGGGCTTACTAGGCCCATGCCCGTTACCACAACGCGCCTTGTCATCCATTACCCTCGCTACTTAAGACCTAGTGAGCCGTACCGTTTGCGATTTTCGTCTCGATATAAGAAACCGCTGATCCTATCGAAACGATATCATTCGAATCCTTTTCCGGAATCTCGCAACCAAACTCTTTCTCCATATCCAAAATCACCTCAAAAAGAGTCAGACTATCCACTCCGAGGTCATTCGCTAAATTAGCTTCGTCTACAAGCTGACTGTCCTCAACCTTAACGTGTTTCCTAACAATCCCCAAAACTCGATCTCTAACTGTCTGCATTTTCCGTGCACCCTGTGCGTTAATCAACCAACTTACTACCATTCTTAACAGAACTGGCCAAAAATTCAACAGAGAGGATGAAGTTAAAATGAGAAGAAGCTAACAATTTATGAGGACCTTAGAGGTAGACGCAGGACTGATTTATTTATAGATAAATTATTCAATTTTTCTTTCTCACAAAAACAACGAAAATAGCCCATCTACGTATTCTCAAAAGAGTGATTATCTTAACTTGATAATGTATCCAATGACTGTTAACACCTTCATTAACACCTTTAGATCACACATGACGACTTAATTCGAGAATTTTAAAAATTTTTTGAGGTTAACCATCCCAGACGGACTTTGCTTGAATGTGCAGGAAGGATTGTTTAAAGTTTTGACTTCCTGCAATGATAATATTTAAAACTATAAATATCGTAATACCAAACAATTTCCCGTCTCTAACGCGATGTAATCACATAACAATGTGTCTCTTTATCTCAGGCTTTTCGTTATCCCTTCACATAATAGACACATTTCAAAAGCACCAACCCGTGTTTACTCCTCACGATCAACATTATACTTGCTATCTATAATTTATTTTATTATCAATAGGCGATTAATGGACTGGTTGAGTGTCTTACGGTCTGATTCTTATTTTTCAAGGCACCGTGTTTTTTGTTGTTTGATAAAAGGAGCTTTTAACGTAACAAATCAATTATTTTTTATGCACTGCGGTTCTGAGTTGTTTAGCACCGTCGATGTTTTGTATGGAGAAGCAGCAGGCGGATAAGCTCGATAACAACGGAGGACTCAAGCAAGGTGAACAAGAAGTCACTTATGAGGAGTTTTTCAACGGGCTTATCGTGAACAATACTATCGATGAAAACGCATCTGGATCGAGGAAAGTGGAGGGCGTACTTCTGAATCCTTTTGGGCAAAATCTGCTGTGCTACACCTGGATCGATGCTGAGAGTCCGGAGGCTAAGTTGGAGAGTATGCAGGACCTCATCGAGATCTACGGGTGTATGGGTTGGTCCGACCCAGATACGGATCGAGATAACAAAAGAAAAGTCGTTGCTGATCTCCGGACATTGCAGTCTAAATTCTTTCCACAAATGAAAACAACAGCCCAAATCACCGTAACGACGACTCTAGGGGAAATGGAGCAACTTCTAGCCAAACTCACCTTTGGAGAATCTTTTGTGAACGAGTCTCTCGCACAAAAAGAGCAAGAGTTAGCATCTCTTGAAGCAGAGTGGGCTTTGTCGGATTTTTATGGAACGAGAGCGCAGGCGCTGAATGACTTCCAGCCAAAGAGCGCGTTCCAGAAAGATCTTATCAATTTCCTCCAAGGCAAAAAGATAGTCTTGGATGGAGGTTATCATGCTAAGACTTTACAAGTGAAGACGTTCGAGGAAATCACGAGTGTTGACCAATTAAAAGGCGAGCTAAGGACGGTAACAAGATATTATAAACCGGGAGCGCGTATTCGTGAGCTCAAGAGTTACGTTAAAGATGTTGATACCGTTCTCGACCTCGTCAATAACCCCAAAATCGAGCCTTGGGTGAAATTTACAGCTAGGGAAGATCAGTTGGAAAAGAAACCGTGGAATAAGCTTGGGTACGACGACGTTGTTGATATTTGTGTCCGGGTCTTGATAGGAGTAAGAGGCGCCGCCGATAATGAAATTCGTAACCTCGAAAGGCAGGAGACCACACTACCAGGAGGTATTAAGAACCCCTTTTCGTAACAAGGCGCTGGGTATGGTCTGGTTAGCCTCTAAACTTAAGCAATGAACGGCTCTGGATCAGCGATCTTAGCGCGGATCCGTCGAGGGCGTTTTAAGAGTTCTACTTCCGGCCGGTTAAAGGACCGGCCGGTGGTGTGCGGTAACGGGGAAAACAATAAAAGTCTGGCTAAGTTGAAAAATGGGGTATCTAAGATGCTCCGATCGAATCAACAAAACTCGGGCCTATGTGCCGAACTTTTCCGAGTCTCACCAGTTTTATAGACTTAAAGTTCGGATTGTGAAATCGAATCCGCAATAAGTTTTCTGACAAGAATCTAGTGGCTTAGAACCCTTACGAAGGTTGGGTTAGTGTGATCGAATGAGTTTTCCGAAATAGAAGGCTTGTCGTGTTTTGTGGCCTTTAAAGGAGAGGGGAGGAAATGATGGATTTTAAAAGATTTTTGTTATGCGCAAAAGTTGTCAGCTGTGCTGGGCCGTATGCATTTTGTTCGCAAAAGCAAGGCGAAATCGAACATGTTTTTGGGAGGTTAAAACAGGGTTAAATTTTGGAGGTGTTTATTGGAATTTTTAGGAAAAGCAGTTCGAAAACATCCGCCTTCTGTTTACAGTCTGCTAAGTACTGCTGAATGAATAACAGTGGAGTATGAGCCTGCTGACAACTTGTTTGTTTTGTATCAAAAAACTTTTTGCCTTTCCTAGGGAAAACTACATCCCCACCAGCGTCAAACTTCCTCGGCCTAAAAACAAAAACCAAGAAAAACCGTCCAGGTCCTCCGAGAGGTTGTTTCCCTACACTCCCTATCTTGCAAGCCCTAACCGAAGAATGAATAATCCTGTCATTATTTCACTTCTTCATCACCTCGAGGGTGACGCACGAGGATTCTGTACATAGGCGGGAAGGAGAGAATTCTTAGCGCTGTCTGGACTTCCTCTTCGGTACATTCAAAAAGCACCTTGATTTCTGAGTCTTTTTTAACATCGTCGAGAGTACAAATAATACCGGCGATCTCACCGTTTTGAGCCGTTCCATGAAAAAGATCGATCCCCTGGCCATCCGAGGAAGCCGTTCCTGGAATAAAACCGTAATCGATTGGATAAATCCTCTCGGGATAACGAGGATGAGCCGAGCCTTTAGGACGATCAATCTCGAAGCCATGTCTCTTAAGGAGTGAAGCCAGATAAGTCCAGTAATCTCGTGTGGCGTCCATGTTTCCCTCATTTATAACCAAACAACCGGAGGAGTATACCACAAATAGTAGTAGCACAGCAAGAGATGCAGAGAGGCAAAGACGCCAGTGATATAATGGACTTGACGCGAGTCATGGCAAATATGCATGTGCTCTACAATTCATATAATCATCCTTCCACAAATCACTTGAGGCATCGATACGGAGTGACCTCACTATAGACATTATATTACTGTGGACTCTACCCAATCGTCTCCATATTCGCAGCACATATTTGAAACCCTCAAAAATAGAACGATAGTCTAAGACTCACGTGGCAAAATTTGATCTAATTTTTCAATAATATTACGAAAGCAAAACTGCATATCTTCCATCTCAGGTGAAGAGAAGTGCGACAAGACGTAGTCCTTTACCTGCGCTCGATCTGCCGGACGATCAATTCCCATGCGCACGCGCGCATAGGCATCCGTGCCGAGAGCTCTGTGTATGTCCCTTAGCCCGTTATGTCCACCGTGACTTCCACCTTTTTTGACTTTAAAAACTCCAACGGGTAAATCAAGATCATCGTGAAATACCACCAAATCCTTAGGGGAGAGTTTAAAAAAATTCAGACAAGCCGCAACCGACCGGCCGGAAGCGTTCATATAAGTCTGGGGTTTTAACAAGATGATCTTCCCTAGATCAGACGACTGCGTCGCTGAAACAAAGCCGTCGAAATCACGACGCCAGTTCAAAACTCCCAGTGTTTGTGCCCACTGGTCGAGAAAAAGAAACCCGGCATTATGGCGTGTTGTAGCATACTCACCACCCGGATTTCCCAAACCTACACACAAAACAAGCATACTCCAAACTCCCAACCTCCCTTCCTGCCAACATATCACTGACCTGAACGCAGAACCCGCCATCCCTGGATGAAGAAACAATCAATGATTCGAGTCATGTGCCCTAGAATGGGATGTCGTCATCGACCATATTTGTCATCTTAAGATCATCCGGCGTAGGCATTCCCGCTGAATCATCCTCCCCGCTGTTCCCTAAGCGGTTATCCAGGAGGGCGAGATCGCCGCGGAAACGACCCAAAACTACTTCCGTCGTATAACGTTCAACACCCTGCTGATCTGTCCACTTGCGCGTCTGTAGCTGTCCTTCAAGATAGACTTTTGAGCCTTTTTTGACATATTTTTCAGCAACTTCTGCCAAACGATCGTTAAAGACGACAACACGATGCCACTCTGTGCGGTCGACACGCTCACCACTGCTGCGGTCCTTCCATGATTCGCTGGTTGCTACCGAAAAACTCGCTAGCTTGCTGCCGTCCTGCATAACTCTTATTTCGGGATCCTTGCCGACGTTCCCGACAAGAATAACCTTATTAACCGATCCTGCCATACGACCCTTTGATTTATCTCAGCCCCTCGCCCTCATTCTATAGAAAATGCACTTCCTATGCAAAAGGTCCAACCTCTTGCGCAGAAGAGCTCTTAAGCTCTAAACGACACCTCCCCACTGAGATCTTTTCCTCTTGTGCTATACTAAATTTGGGAGTTTTTTTTATTGATTGCTCGTCAGCCTCATGTCTTCATCAGCACAGCTCATTCTCCTTGAATGCGACGAAGACTGTTGGCTTCGGCAGGGCTCTTTAAGTTTCTGGAAAAACCTTGCTGGCGATTGCTTGGAGCGAGTTTACGAGACTGTGCGGTGGCCGCATCCATCACAGGTAAGTTTGACATTAACGGGTGATACCAAAATTCAGCGTCTTAACGCTACTTATCGTGGCAAGAACACCCCAACGAACGTCCTTTCGTTTCCTTTGCTAGAGTACGCTGAACCGACTCTTCCTCTAGGATCGCCTTTTGAGTATAATTTACTAGGTGATGTGGTTTTATCATTCGGAACCGTACAAGAAGAGTCAGTAGATTTGGGTCTATTATTTCGTGATCATGTCGTCCACCTTTTGGTTCATGGGGTTCTACACCTACTAGGATATGACCACGAGTCTGAACGAGATGCAGGGGTTATGGAGAGTTTGGAAGTTGATATTTTAAAGAAGTTTGGTATAGGTTCGCCCTACACCTGCAAGGAAACGCCAGTCGTATATGAGTAAATCTGGAGGAGGTCAGCGTACATTCCGCCAACGCACAGCCGATGGGTTGCGCAAACTGTGGCGGTGGTGTTCGCGCCGAGAAAGCGATACCTCGTTGAGGGATGCAATAGAGGAGCTCATTGAGGAGGATTCGGAGGGCGAGTCTTCTATTGGCACTGATGAGCGTCTCATTCTCAGTAATGTGTTAAGTCTGAAGGACCTCACGGCGAAGGATGTTATGATCCCATATGCAAACATCATTGCTGCCCCCATCACAGCGACTCCTGAAGAAATTGTGGCACTTCTTATCAAATCAGGTGTATCTCAGGTTCCTGTTTACTCAGGAACCATCGACAACGTTCTAGGGAGCCTGTCGGTTAAAGACGCCCTTGCTTGGGTCAGCAACTGGAATCGATTGCCCCTGAAGACGATCATCAAGGATATTCCTTTCATAGCCCCCACCATGCGTACGCTTGATCTCCTCTTGCAAATGCGTGAAAGGGGGACGAGAATGGCAATCGTTGTTGATGAATACGGAGGTGTGGAAGGACTCGTAACTTTCGCAAGCCTCATGGAGGAGATCATCGGGGATATCCAATATGCCGAGGATCATGGCGAGAGCAACCCTGTTGAGATACAGCCTAATGGGACCATCGTTCTTAACGCAAGCACAACTCTGGAGGAGCTCGACGAATCTCTCGAACGAATTTGTGAACATAAAATCGATTGGCTGCGCGGATTTGAGGATGAGGATGTCGATACCATTGGGGGGGTTGTGACCCTTCTTGCGGGCCGTGTTCCCCTGAGAGGTGAGCTGATTGTTCACCCCCTTGGCATCGAGTTTGAGGTTCTAGACGCCGACCCAAGGCGCGTCAAAAAATTAGCCATCCGCCATGGTCTCTCGCTCCCGGGATCAGAAACGGGAGAGGAGGAGAGGTAGAAGAGAGGAGACCTGTGAGGGAAATGTCATATTCCACGTAACAGCTGTCCTTCTTCAAGGGAGAAAGGGCACACGAGGGAGGTCTATTAAGTCCCTTGTTATTGGGGTTGCGGCTCGGAGTCCCGGTTAGATTAGGGATATCGGTAAGGGTTTTATCGTTTTCTTCCTTCATAGAAATAGACACTCTATTTGCAATAATTATCATGAAGGATGTGGTTCTTTTAGGGAAGTCGAGCTTAGAGAACATTATTTAGAAGGAGTCAGAAAAGGTACCGCAGGAAAGATATCTGTGTTCGTCATACTCAAAAGAGGAGCAAATGTTACCATAGTACATATTGAGAACTCTAAAATGAAACACTTTTGCTAATAGTAAAAAGCAAAGTACAACTCGATAGAATTGTTTGTACCGATTATTGAAATTGTTTGTACCGATTATTGAAAAAGTTACGATGCCCTAGATGTTTCTGACTTTACTCACAAAAGAGTTAACCATGAAAAAGAATTTGTTAAAGAAAAGGCACATTCATGGAGTTTAAACTTTTTGGAGGCAGGCCAAGAGGCATAAAAGAAGATGTACAGCACTTTATTCATATTTTCGCGAATGTGAGTGGCGACTTAACGTCAAAAAAATTTCAATCATGAAAAGCCGGAGTTTACTGTGGCTTGAGAGAATGGTTTTTGAGTGTTATTAGGGATGGATCCAGGTGAATCTGCATTAAGGGCTTACGTTCTCGCCGTATGAGTTTTATTTGAATTAGTGAATTGACAGTGAAGTACATATTTATCTAAAAATTTAGTATAAGTTTTTATACGAAATTAAACTTATTCGAGATCGATCTATTCTAAATTGATGGATAGAAAGGAAGGACTAAGAAGTGGAAATATTGGATTAAGCCAAACTTAAAGTTTTACGTTAGGTACGTTTTTGAAAAATTTATCATTACATCAAAGAATAAATAATTATTGCTGTATTTTTTAAGCCGAATTTGCATATTCTGGAAATCTAGGCAATAAGAAGAGATTAGACAAGTTAGCCGGCTCACTAATTCGGGCTTTTTCCCTGTAAATTTCTCACCTACGAAACTGGGCGATCATCTCATTTCAAAAAGGTAATCCAAAGAGGAAGGAGGGGACAACGCTCCTTCCGTTTCCTTTTGGCTATGCAGCGATAGACTTATGTTCAGTCGATGCCCCTTCGCTGATTGTCGTCGTTTGCGTTTTATCCTTTTCCTTAGACGCCTCATCTTTGGATTCGATTTTGATGAAGATAGCCATCACAGTATCCATGAGTGCTTTAACTTTCTTGGGGTATTGCTGAGCCAAGGAATGCGCCAGCTCGACCCATTTTGACATTTCTTCGGTTACCACAGGAATATCTCCATTTAACATCATGATGGCTAGGTTAATAGCCGCCTTTAAGGCTAAATCTGGATGTTCTTTATTTGAAGCGACACTTTGCCGATAGTAGGTGGCTGATGTCTCGTAAGCCTGGTTAGCTTGTGCTAAATCTGTTCGTTTATAAAGATCTCCAAGTTTATTGAACGTAAGCCCTGCATTGTATTGAGCCTCTGCGCAACCTGCCTTAGCTGCTTTATCAAACGTCAGAGCGGCTTTTTCATATCGAGCCATTTGTTCCTGGATATCCTCAGTTTTTTCAGCCAAATGGAAACACGCTAGCGCCATTTGATTGAGGGATTGCATACTCCCCGCTGCCACCTGCTCGTAAACGTACAAAGCTTTTTCCATGGCTTTAGCTACATCTTTGGATTTTTTTGCTTTCGTCGTCTTCTGTGGCTCTTGTTCTTCTTCCTTAGCCTCCAATTGCGACCCCATAGCCACCATCAAAGTCCCCATAAAACTAGCCAACATGGCAAAACCAGTCTGATCACTCCTACCTAAGATCCCCAACACGATATACACCTAAGTTACTCCCCCACGAATTAAGTATAGATCAAAATCTCCTATTTTTCATACCACTATTATTACCTAATTATTTTTAACACAAATTAATAATTGTTAACTATTCGTTAATAATTATCTAATACAATGTGAATGCAGTAAGTAAAGTATTAAGGTAATTTTTATGAATAACAAGAAAGTATTGTTCTTATGCTTATTACCACTCCTAACAGCTCATGCCAGTCACCTGCCGGAGAACCCTGACCTTCAACAACCCTATCCATTCATGCAACGCTCTTGGTCGTCGAGCTTTATTATGCATTCAGCTTCTCCCCTCACTTCGAAATTGACGCGTTCCTCTTATTATCATAACCGCGTTACAAATCTACCGGCTATGAAGCGTAGTTCATCAGCCTCTATTTTTGAAAGCCCCTCTGCTTCTTTAGGAGCAAGTTCTTCATCATCGAAATTTGAGAATATTGTTGCTTCTTGTCGAGAAGATGCGACCTCTTCTTCTTCTTCTTCTTCTTCTTCTTCTTCTTCTTCTTCTTCCTCCTCTTCATCAGAAGATACAGTCATGGAAAATTACGTACATCCTAGAAAAGGAACCTTCCCAAGTTCCAAGCCTCCTCTTCCTCGAACTAAGCCAAGAAGACAGCCCGTCATCATTGAAGAGCCGGAAAGTACTTCGTTCCCCTATGAACAGTACAAAAGATCTCATCGACGAAATGCCTCTCTCTCGTCTAACCAACCCATTTCTCTTGTTGAGGCACGAGGTTTAAGAGCCGTAGGAGGAAGCCATTTTGTTCCCAACCAGTTTGTGTCCAATGAGAACGCGACCATTCAGCGGGCAGCGATCGCCGTTATTAGTAGTTTGTCAGAGCTTCCTACAATCGGTTCGGTTGACGTTCGCCTTGAACGCAGATCTGAAGTTCAATCCCCAGAGGGAAACTCGCAACGCGAAGCTGTGACATTAACTATACGTACATCCGCGTCTCATGATAGCCTGTCGAACATAGTCCAAGACAGTGAAGAACCGGCGGATCCTTCACCCCTTATTGAGACCATTCAATCGACACAAGATCCTAATCCACCTGCACTTATTGCCCCCAGCCAACCAACACAAGATAACATTTTTCACTTCTATAACTGGACATTGGAATTACCCCTGAGCAATGAACTTAATTTTTTGTTTGACGATCGGTTTCGCATGAATGACGACGCAGCTAATGACTTTTTTGCTCATGAGGCCATTCGTATGACGACGGGTAGTCTTCTCCTTTTCGGAGGAAACGGCGCTGTCAGCTCCGTCATACGCAAAAAAACTAATCAGAATCAAACCAATCCTCTAGGGATTTCGCACGTTGGAATGGTCGTTATTGCAACGCCCCACCTCATTCGCGATGTTATAGAGATTGCTCGACGCCACGGCGGTTTGCACTACACAAAAGGCAGTGAAGAACGTAGGAAAAAAATGCTTGACGATATCATTCAGATCCTCCAGTTTTGCGAACCTGATGATCTTACGGCCTTTAGCCTCCACTCCACGGGAAAGAGAGGGGTTCATATTGTTCCCTTACAACTCCTACTGGCTAGATATGATGGCAACGTCTTTGCCCGCATTTTGAGCACCCCTGTTCCTCTCAAGGATCTCCTTCCCCACATCATCCGTGAACTTGGAAAAACCTATAATGCCAATTTGGGAGAACTTGCCAAATCGACAGCTAAGGCTAACAAGCACATCAAAGATCCCTCAAAACAGTTCTGTAGCCAGGCCGTTGCGAGTCTTTTACAAAGCGTCGGCCTCCTCCCCGATAGGACCCTCGCCAACAACTTCACCCCTAGTGACTTCTGCAGTAGCGCCCTTCACGACTACCTTGCTGGGGTTGCAGACGAAGAATCTCTTCTCAAATCCCGCATCGACTACGACGGAGGCTGTTGCCTTATTTTTTAACGAAAACGGCTTTCCTCAATGCTTTCCCTCAAAAAAAAGAGGAGGAACTACCTCCTCCTCACAAAGGAACGGATACTTCAAATAACGTGCACAAAAGACCGCTTTTTGGCACCCACAGTAAAGGAGACAGTCCCATCCATCCGAGCATAAAGCGTATGATCACGCCCCATGCCAACATTCTGTCCAGGAAAAAACTTCGTTCCTCTCTGACGAACAATGATCGATCCCGCTAAGATCTGTTCACCGCCGAACTTCTTCACACCAAGACGACGTCCCGCAGAATCGCGCCCGTTACGAGAACTACCACCCGCTTTTTTTGTTGCCATGATTTCCTCCTTGCTTAGGCCGCTACAATCTCTTTAACTCGCAAAATCGATAACATCTGCCGATGCCCCTTCTTGCGACGGTAATTATGCCGGCGTATTTTCTTGAAAATTAACACCTTTTTATCTCGAATTTGGTCGACAATTTCAACAAGGACCTTGGCACCAGTTACTGTCGGTTGCCCAAGAGTCACAGCCCCATCGCGATCAACCATCATAACCTGATCGAGTTCAACAACTTGTCCTTTTTCACCCTCAACTTTTTCTGCGCGGAAAAGACTTCCCTCACTAACGCGGTACTGTTTTCCACCTGTTTTAATGACTGCAAACATAATCCACCCGCCTTCCTAGTCGTTCACATAAGGTAATAAAGCCAAAAACCGAGCTCTTTTTACAGCTTTTGCCAATTCGCGCTGTTTTTTAAAGCAAACGTAAGTCACACGGCTCGGGATAATCTTTCCGCGTTCAGACAAAAACTTAGACAGGACCCTCACGTCCTTATAATCAATCTTCAACGCGTCTTCGCCCGAAAAAGGGCAAGACCTCTGTCTAAAAAACTGAGGTTTTTTAAAACCAGATTTATCAACCCCTCCTCGATCTCCAGCCGAGCGCCCTTCTCCACCTTTCTTTTCTACCATCTCTGACACCATGATCATCCTCCTTATTGAGCCGCAGCTGAATCAACGAATTCAGCGTCAAATTCACCATGCGCCGTGACACTCTCGCGATAATGCCGATTCTGCATAAGCGCTGACGGCGAGTTATCCAGAGTCTCCACGCGAACGGCTAAATGCCGCAAGACATCCTCATTAATCCGCAACTGACGTTCAACTTCAGCCATTACCTGTCCTTCGCACTCAACGTTCAAAAGAACATAATGGCCTTTGCGACTCTTCTTGATAGGGTAGGCAAATTGACGCAAGCCGCAAAACTCCGTTTTTGTGACGTCTCCACCACTATCCCTGATGACCTTTGTCACTGCCGCAGCGACCGACTCAACCAAAGTCGACGTCGCATCTTGGCGAATGATAAAAATCACCTCATAACAATTTCTCATAAAAACCTCCTTTCCGGATACCCGTATGAGAGACACGGGCAGCCCGCAGACCAGCGAGCAAAGAACTAAGCACCTTCATGCTAGCAAATTCTTGAGGAAATGAAAAGTTGAGAGGGCTCCTTGTTCAACAAATCACAAAATAATCAAGAATACTTGTTTACTATTATCCTTCATTTGAAGATAGAAAAATCTCATTATGAGTCTTCGACCATTATGTGACAATTTTTATATTCAATCGGTCCGTGTTTTTGAATGCATTCTAAAAATTGAGCATCTAGAATACCGCCATTGGATAAATAATATGAACTGTTTTTGATTACCAACAACGTCATTGTATTAGGCCATCGAATCCATAACTTTTCTGCCTTCAAAGCGCCAAAATCCGCATCAAACAAGAGAACTTCTTGTCGTTCGATGCTTCATGCCCTTCTTCAAAAGACTATAGAGGAGCCAAATGAATATTTTACAGTATTTGTCTTGTCAAATTGACTCTCCAAGACTTCAATCTTTCATGGAGGAGCCTGATGACAAAAATGGGGGCGGTAAGGTGTTCTTTGTTCCATCTCAACCGCCTCTTCAGCTGACTCAATGATGCTCAATCGGAGTGAAGTCTGGGAATGAAGGTGGAAGTAAAAGTTATCCCCTGATGGGCTCAAGGTCATTTTTATCCCTTCAGATGAGTGAATTTTGGCATTACCCATCAAAACCATCGTTCCAGGGAACATATGTTGGATGACATGAGCAAAGAGAAAATTGTGTGTGAATTTTTCTGTTGGCGGACCCTTCAAGAACGGACACCCTAAAAACTGTCCATTTCACGCACCTATTCAGCATACCCTATTTAAGTTGGCAAAAAATAGCAAGAGAATACTCTACATGAACGTTCTACGGAATCTTTAAATTAAATATACATTAAAAACTATGTGTATCGTCAAAAAATGATCAACAAATTTTTAGATGAAATCTATTTTATTTTTTTCAACATAAAATTATGAACCTTCAATTGAAATATTAATCCCATGAAAGCTTTTTCTGAAAATTTCTATAAAGTACTCCCTAAAATTTTTCACTATGTTAACCTCATATAAACATGCCCGATAACGATTCTCAATCTTAGAATCTCCTGTTGTATCTTGACCGTCTCGGTTTAAATATCATTTTTTCTCCGAAACATGTTCCCGTGAATTGTATCCCGTTCCTGGCACCCCGAATCCGCCAAAACTTTCACACGATGAGGGTGGATCGTTGGTTGGCGTTAATAATAATTTTAACTTTCAATGTATATTCCTTTTTTTCTTAGATATTTTTTCGTTCATTGTCGAGAATTTCTTTCATTGAGTGGGAATCTTTGCTACATCGACGATCCATCCTTGGGCTTCCTCTGCCGAGATTTTTGGTTCTTGTTGGGAGTACTGGTAAATATTATAGGCATCGAGGTGAAAAACGAAGCCTACCCAAACTATGTTGGATAGACCCGGACGTGGATGGACAGGTAGGGGGGCTTGAGGCTTAATGTTGGCGCCCGTAGGCCTTTCAAACGTTCATGAGCTGACGTCCATTCAGTTGCAATTTTTTGAGGATTATTCATTAAGATATTTAGCAAAAATACACTACAAATTCTGTGGTAATCTTGGGATAACTGCACCTTCATTGAAGGATGCGATCTCTACGTGGCGGCTCTGGCTATGTCTTTATTGGAGGCACCTGAGCCTATTTGAAGCTAAAGGGTATAGATGACTACGGAAACGGGTAAACAAAGGGGCAACGGAAAACTGGTGCGGTCGAGAAGATTTGAACTTCCACGGATCTCTCCACAGCGACCTCAACGCTGCGCGTCTACCTATTCCGCCACGACCGCATGACCTCATGATAACAACCTTTCATGGAAATGACAACGCGGAGTGGCTGATGTGCGGACCTCTGGGAAACTATTGGACCCTGCAGACTCTTTAGTCCAAAGAGTGCGGTGCAATGCCTCAGCGAGGCGAAAGGTCATTCCTTGTCATTCACTACAGTAGCGTAACAGGTTCTCTGCAGATGCCAAGCTCGATAGAGTGTTCGATCACAACGTCGCAGACTAGCAGTCCCTTTTTAGGAGCGTATTCAACGAGGGCCTTCTGCCCAAAGGACTCATTAGACAGCATTGATGAATTCTGTAATCTTTTGCTGGCCGACTTGTTTCACATTTTCGTCGTGCACTGAGGGCTACATTCGATTCGACAGGAGATCGGTAACCCCGTGCTCTCCGTAGTCTTGAGGTATTCAGCTTTCATCTTCCACCACAGCTTGACAACGCCATCATAGCTCTTGATGGATGAAAATCTCTTTGAAAACTAACCTCAGATAATTAGCCTGTAGGACCTAGACATTACGATAGACGCTGGCCAGATCTTACTGGTAATATCCTCATTCAGAAGCCACAATCCTTCTTCTAGTAGAGAGCGAACCTGCGACCTCCTTCAGAACCTCAAAATTTCTGACTCGTAGATCAGTTGTGGCATCAGGCAGTGTTGGTTAGCGGCTTTCCAAAAAGAGACCTTACCGATAAAAATCTTCTCTATGGGGTCTCATCATCCGTCAGAAGGCAGAGGTTTGTGGACTACACTCTCTATGGCCACAGAAACCTAGACACAAGCGCTCGATCAACGGCGTCGGACAGGTACCAATGTTTCCTTCGTGATAAACGCAGCAGCGCAATAACCGTAACAGAGAGCCAAACTAACGTTTTCTGCAACATGCTTATACTAGCGCAATACCTGAATGTGGTTGTGGTAAACTAATGAGTTTGCGAAGTCAAGCTAAATGACCTCGAATATTCGATAAGTAATAGAGATAAAAAATTTTCTTCACTTAAAAACAAAGAAATGGACAATAGGTATCGCTGTTCCGTAGATATAGTGAGAGATTTTCTAATATAGAGATACGTATATCCATCATGGATGGTGAAAAACACATTGATTTTGTTGAAATCATGTGCGATACATGCTCATGGACTCCGAAATGGATGCAAGGATGTTTCTAAGTCAAGCGAAAGCAGGACGCGCTGAGGGGTTAATCGCCATCCTCGTGGCACTAGCGGGGGGTATTTCTCTCCAGGAGTATCGATCCTTTCAGAGGATGAATGACTACGTGGCGCAGTCTGCCGAATGGACTAGACCTCCGACGATTTTTGCGACACAAGGATCTACTCAAGGCGAGATGAGCGGGCCTGACGAAGAGAGGCCATCCTTAGGTCTTCAAACACGAACGATTTATGTGACCTGCGGTGACACTCTTTCCTCTATCTTGTCAGAACTTGGTATTAGCCTGCGTGATATAGATGCTATAGGAAAAGCTCTGGCGAAGGTTCAGAATGCAAAGCATTTGCAAATTGGCCAGGCACTTGATTTGCAGTGGGAGGTCACGCCAAAGGCTACGAAGTTGAGACTTTTGGAAACGCAGGACGCCAAAGGGAATCGTATTTCTCTAACAGCTCAAGACGGAGGGTATAAAGTTATCCTTAACGAGAGGGTGTTGGAGTCCAAATGGTGCGCTACTCAAGGGGTCGTTCGTACAAACTTCATGAGCGCTGCAAAGAGTGAAGGAGTCCCTACAGCTATCGTTCTCGAGGCTATTCAGGCTTTGAATCCTCTTGTTAAGGCACGCCAACTGGGCGCATCAACTCTTTTCGAGATCGTCTACGAAGAGAAAAAGGACGCCTCAACGGGGAAGAGAGCGGGACGTCCATCACTCCGCTACGTTGCCGTTAAGGTTGATGGAAAAACTTTTAAGGTTTACTGTTTTGGAAATCAATACTATACAGAACAAGGAGAAAGCCTAAAAACAGAGTTCTTAATCTTGCCTTTTAAAAATAAAAATGTGGGAGTTTCATCCAAGTTTGGCTTTCGTAAGCATCCCATTCTAGGAGTCGTAAAGAAGCACTATGGTGTCGACTATTCGGCGCGTTATGGAACGGACGTTTGCGCGGCTGCAAATGGTGTCGTCGTCATGGCCGGGTATTATGGGGCTTATGGTCTTTATATTCGCCTCAAACACGCTAACGGTTTTGAGACGGCTTACGGACATCTCAGTTCTATCCGCGTCAAGAAAGGGGATCGCATCAATCAGGGGGATTGCATTGGAAAAGTAGGCTGCACAGGACGCGCAACGGGACCGCACTTACATCACGAGGTGATTCGTAATCAGGTACGTGTTGACCCTCAAAAGTACACCAGTTTGGGAACGACGAAACTGGGAGGAAAGGAAATGGCAAGATTCCGTAAATTTAAAGAGGAAGTGAATGAACAAATCCACCTCGGGCATACACCTATCTGATGCCTCAGAGGAGGAGGGAGGCACGTTGTTGAAAGAGAAGGATCGCGTTGAGGCGATTTTTCATCGTTTTGAGACAATGGATCCTGATCCTCAAACAGAGCTATTCTTTACTACGGACTTTTCGCTCTTAATGGCGGTGATTTTGTCAGCACAAGCAACGGATTCATCAGTAAATACTGTCATGAAGCGCATTATTTCACGGGTCGATACTCCGCAGAAGGTCATAGCCCTAGGAGAGAAAAACTTAGCGGAAGAAATTCGCTCTTTGAATATTTATCGTAATAAGGCGCGCTATATTCACCAGACGGCTCAGAAACTCGTGTCGGAGTTTGATGGAAAGGTTCCTCTTTGTAAAGAAGACTTGGTAAAACTTCCTGGAGTTGGCCCCAAAACAGCAAATGTTGTACTCAACGTTTTGCAGGGAGCTGCAAGGATCGCAGTAGATACGCATGTTTTTCGAGTGTCTCGGCGTTTAGGTTTATCTAAAGCAACGACCCCCACGGCGTTAGAAGAAGACTTATACAAGGTCGTTCCTGAACAGTACTGGTCGAGGACAAATCATTGGTTCGTTTTGCATGGTCGGTACATTTGCAGAGCACGTTCTCCCTTGTGCGGGTCCTGTGATTTTCACGATCTTTGTCCTTGGAAGAGAGATCATACATCGAACGAAGGTGCATAAGGTTCAAGATAGGGGAGCACGGAGGAGCACTACCGAAGAAACGTTGAGAGAAAAGCAAGGGAAATTGGGGTAAAATGACCTGCTAGCTGTGAGGGAAGACTGCCATTCGCTTCATTTCCCAAAATTTTTCGAGCCGTACCTAAAACCAAGGGAGGATAGAAAACGGTCAACAGAAGGAGAAATGCCTCCGAGATATGATTAGAAAATCCGAAATCCTCTATAAGCCTCTGCACGAACTTCAAAATAAAATTGCCAGATTTAGGGGTGTTAGAAATTGCGAACTTGACATTAATTCAAAATAAAAATAGAATTCTGACACGTTTATGGGAGATGAATCATGAATTTATATAAATTTATTTTTATCGTGGGCACAACAGCGAACATAGGACTTACGGCAGCTGTCGTTAAGAAAGCTCATCGGACAGAAGAAAACCTTCTCGTTGAGCAGTACTTCCGCAAACGCAAAGGGGCACGCAAGCTTCATGTGGGTTTTGAGTGCGAAAATACGAAATATGTGATGCCAGAGACGTATGATGTGGGGATAGTGAAGACTTACCCCGACAACGTTTTTGATATTCTCTTGCCGGAAGGAGGACACCCAATGGGGTTTCATCGAGGTCCTAATAACCGCCCAAGTCTCACGTTTGATCGATGCAGAAAAGAGGTTTATCCCGACCTTGAAGCACGGCGCTCTCTTGAAGCTATGAGGCTTCCACGCGGTTACTTCGATGAGGTGAACGTGACTCTTTTTGAAAACGTCCCCACCGATGGAAAGCTTATCCAAGAGTGTTTAGCCTTGACGAAACCTGGAGGGCGTATTGTCCTCAGTTTGCATGGTCTCTATGGATGTTTTGATGTTTTTCACCCCTGTGCTCAGCTTCAAGAGGAATGTTTCTACCACCGTGATACGCAGAAATATGGTTTTTGGCAGCTAGGAGGTGGTGGATGGCCGGACAATCATCCTGTTGATCCTCGTCAGAGAAAGCTTGATAAGCCTCTTGAATTGCCTTGTGTACTTTTGCGGATCGATTATCACGCGCAAGTGATGAACATCAACTGTTGCGGCTGCAGCAAAGGGAGATTTGAAGATGATAAACGCCATTCTGTATATGACGGTGAACGTTGGAAATGGGAGGATCATGACGTAATTCAACGGGAACAGGATGCGTATGAGTCAGAAACTCTTCCGTGGATATGTTACAAACAGGAAAGAGTCGTTTTTGAAATTCTTCGACGCCATATTCCTTTTTTGAAGGCGGCACTGAGAGTTCCTGCGGATCTTTCTGTGCAACTCAAGTTTCGTTTAACGCTCGCAGCGGATCGATTAAAAAAGTTGAGGGATGAGGTACCTTCCCGCTACGGCACGCACCTTGATATCATCATCCTAAAACCCAAACAAGGGTATAGAGCCAATGTTATGGAAAATGTTGGCGTCGATCTTCATGCCGCGCCTCGCCAGCCGTCATATGGCGTGAGCTGCAAGTGGTTTGATCCTGAGGGGTCTATCAACGTCTATAAACCAAAGAGCGGCAGTTCCTTTTGGGAAGCTCTATATGCAACGCCTGCCCCGAACCTTAAGTCTCACCTCTCGCCCTCTCTTTTGGCTCAACTTTCAGAGGAGATAAACATGATTAGCGGAACTTCTCACTAGCCCTACAGAACTATCCTAGCTGACGCAATAGACGGAATACACAGAAAAAGGAAAAACCAAACAATATGGGTTTATTAAATCTTTGATGGCTCCTACCAGGTAAAAACGCGCTCTATCGCATAGATCGTAAAGGGTCTGCTTCTGTATCTTTGCCAGGAATGGTTGCTCAGCTTCCTAAAGGCCCAGCTCTCAAGCAACTGGAGAGCAGTTGATGGTTTACAATGATTATCGTTTTCCATGATACTGAAAGCTAGAAAAAGACCGTCCCGAGTGGCGTGGATTTCAAGAGTTCTTAAAAACTCTCCTACCCTTCCTCTTCTCAAGCGGTTAAGAACCGTCTAGATTCAAGGCGAGATGAAGCGAGCTAGAGTTGGCCAATGCTAGGACAGCGGCGTACTAATGGGGACTACAGATTTATCATGTTTGTCTTCGGCCTTTCCGGAGGGTTGTCGTTCTTTACTCTGACAGCGATCCAGTTTTTTAGGCTTTCTTCTGCAGGCCATTTGGTACGTGATATAGGCCTTTTTGCCTGGGCGAGTTGCCCCTATAGCATCCGATTTTTTTGGCAATTCTTGATTGATAACGTCAAGCTCCCATTTTTAACACGTCATTTCGGACAGAGAAAATCGTGGGGGCTCGTCGCTCACCTAGGGTCGACTTCAGGGTTCGTTGCGCTGGGAACCCTTTCGGCAGATTCATTCCAATACACAGTCCTGATCGTAGCGCTTTTAACGTCTTTTTTTGCTGCTACCCAGGATCTCGTTACATCTGCGTACCAGTTTAGTTTTGAATCTAGCATTCCCCTTTCCAGAAGCGTAACGGCGAAAACTCTTGGCTTCAGAAGTGGACAGTTTTTTGCAACGGCGTTACTTCCGTTGTTGGCGTATCGTTGGGGGTGGGCAGGAGCTCATTTGAGCTTCGTCATTATCAAGTTGGCTGGTTTTTTCATCCTGTTGTCTCTACCAGATCCGCAAGCAAAAAGCGTCAAAATAAAGGAAAACAGACATCCTCCTTCTATAAAACAGGTGGCAATAAGTCTTTTTCAACGACCTCGTATATTCTTATTGTTAATAGCCGTCATCTTGCTCAAAGGTATCGAAACCGTTTTGGGCCCCATGCAAACGGCTTATGTGGGGCAATTAGGAATCTCTCTCCAGCAATATGGAATTTTGAAAAATGGAGCCGGGTTCGGCTTCATGTTGGGAGGAATCTTCTTAGCCGGCCAGTTGGCAAGACGAATCAACGCGTTCAAAGTCCTTCTCCTTTTTTCTTTCGGTCAGAGTTGTGCGGCCCTGTTGTCGCTTTTTCTTAGATACAATTTCAGTAGTTCAACAGCCTTTGGTATAGCCCTGGCTAGTGTTTCCATTGTTCAGGAATTTTTTCAAGGGGCCTCAACAACTCTCTTGTTCCTATGTTTGTCCCTTTACAGCGACCGGAAAGTTGACGTGTATCACTTTACGCTTTTGTGCACAGTTGGATCCCTCGGGCGCCTCATGTGGACATACCTTTGGAGTTATTGCGCTGATCTCGTGGGCTGGACAAGCGTATTTATGTTGCCGATCTGCCTATATATTGGTGTTTTTATGATAAGTATAAAACTGGCGAGAAATTCCTCCTTTTGGAGTACATTCTATGAGAGAAAAACGACAAGATAAAAACGAGACAAAGCGTAAATTGAGAGAGGCTCGACGCGAACGCCTTTCGAAAAACTTGCAACAGAACCTCGTACTGCGAGGCTTGCAAAAGAAAACAGGAGAAGGAAACGACAACTCAGAGTTGCGACTTTGCCTCAGGGAACAAGCCCTCTCAGGTATGAGACTGTGGGAGAAGAGGTAGGAGGAGAATAATTAAGGAGAATAATTGAATAGGTAACAGGTCGCTTTGTCTGCCAATGAAGGTACAAGAGCGTAGAATCTAAGCAAGGAGTTCAAATGTAAACTCCTTTGTTTTTTGACGTTTTCATCCCTCTGTCAATTGAGGTAAATAGGTTAAGAGTTGAACTGGTCCCGTCGAAAGAATGGTGTGGGTCAGATACCACAGTTTTTTGACTACTGTCGATACGTTGCTACCGTTTTTTATAGGTTGAGACACATAGGATATGAGGCCGCGAACTCGGCAGTAACTATTGACACTCGTTGTAACACACAACCTTATAGAAAATAATAAAATGGGGATACCTATTTGAAGATGCTTGCCCTTGTCTTTGTACCCGGTATATCCATGGGGCAAGTTCGATTTTCCCGCATTCCAGATTTAGTGGCTATTTTGTGATTTTGCGCTGCTACGGAACCTTTACCTGAGGAACGTTGCATCGGCAAATAAGGCTCCTCACCAAACCACCTTCATCAGTTGTAGCTAATTCTTTTCCTGGAAGGTTTAGGAAAAGGACGGTAGTCATCCGAAGCTTTTCGGTAACAGGTTACCCCATGTCCTTCCTGCAGTTGCCACTTTTTATTTCTAATGTAAATGATTTCGATTGAATTAGCTCTTGCTAGGAAAAAATTTTGGATTATGTGTCAGGGGCAACAAGAAATTAAATACGTTCAGACCGCGAAGTTGTATATTTTCTGCCGTGTTTGGACATCTCGATCACCATAGGTCTAACCTATCAAGTTACGGAACACGGGGCCAATCATTTTTTCTATCCACAATTGATTTCCTCGATATCCAAGATCATGTCGAGCTCTACCCATTTGCGGCAATCGCCTTGGAATATCGATCGTTTTAGACATAAATTCTACGTTGAGTGAACGCGTCCATTTATAAGTTAGGTATACCCAAGGCATTTATGGTAATCCAGGCAAAAAGAGGAATATAATCCTTTTATACTTTTTCTCATTGACTGTTGTTAATTGATATTGGCAATTTTTGCAATAATTACCCATTTGTCTTAATTGCGTCATACTTCATAAGCTTAAATAATTTGCAGTATCTATGTTTGATTGAAGTTCTTACTGAGATGATATATACTGCGCTAATGGATACCATAATACAGCATACCTTTCTTTTTTGTTTATGGCTAATAACCATCTCTGTTATAGCCGCTATCTTTTTTGAAGGCTCATAAGGGCAAGTTTGATTACGGTTGTCATGAGTAGTTTAAGTCTAGCAGGTTTAGTTAGTTGGTAAGGATGCTCGTTCTCTGACAAGGATTTCTGGTTGTGATCAATCAAGGAATAATTAAGGTTTTTCTGGCAAGATTTTCTTTTCGTATACCTATCCTTCGTCTTTTTTGACGTCCTCCTTCTCTTGAACCTCTTGAGTTCCTTCTCAAAAGTCTGTAGACTAACTTAGTTGCTGTTGTTTTGAGGGGTTGACATGAAAGAGGGTATTCACCCAGCGTACCACAAGATCAAGGTGGTTATGACGGACGGGACGGAGTTTGAGACGAAAACGACGTGGGGCCATGAGGATGATGTGATGAATTTGGATATCGACCCGAAGTCTCATCCGGCGTGGATCGGTGGCGGCAAGAGATTGATCGACAGTGGTGGACAGCTTAGTAAATTTGGAAAAAAATTCCAAAACTTTGGACTGAATACGAAATCTGGAACCGAAAAGAAGTAACAAGTCGTTAGTATTGAGGGAGGTGAATCTCATGCCTTTTGGAGGAGCCTTAAAAGTCGTCGCCAATCATGATTCTCTGTTGACCGATTTGAATGATGCTCAGAAGCAGGCTGTTCTTTCAACGGAAGGTCCGTTGTTGGTCCTTGCCGGAGCGGGGACCGGTAAGACGCGCGTTTTGATTTCGCGGATTCTTTACATTTTGTCGCAAGGGCTTGCTGAACCTGATGACATTCTGGCTGTTACTTTCACCAATAAGGCTGCGTCTGAGATGAAACAGAGGATTGGCGAATTCTTGGGTGAAGTGCCACCCAGTATGTGGGTTGGGACGTTTCATTCTATGGCGACACGCATTCTAAGGCAGCATGGTGATGTTTTAGGGATTCACCCTCACTTTTCGATTTTGGATGACGATGATCAGTTGAGACTCGTCTCAAGCCTCGTTAAGGTGCTCGATCTCGACGAGAAACAGTATTCGCCGAAAATCGTTCTTAATCATATACGACGATGGAAAGATCGCAGTTTGCTACCTACGCAGTTAGGCCTTGCTATGGGTCCTGTCGAGACTGTTTCTCGGCGGATTTATAAGGAATACCAGGAACGTCTCAAAAATCTTAAGGCTTTGGATTTTGGCGATCTTATCCTTTACTGCCTGGAGCTCTTTAAGGAGCGCCCTGATATTTTGCAAGCTTATCAGGAGCGTTTTAAGTACATTCTCGTTGACGAGTACCAAGATACCAATACTGCACAATATTTGTGGCTTAAGGCCCTAGCAGGATCGCGTAGAAATCTTTGTTGTGTTGGAGACGACGACCAGGCTATTTATAGCTGGCGAGGTGCCGAGGTCGGGAATATACTCCGTTTTGAAAAGGAGTTTGATGGGGCTAAGGTTATTCGCCTTGAGCAAAATTACCGTTCTTCTGGAAATATTTTGGCTGCGGCAAGTCAGCTTATCCGCAACAACGTCAAAAGACTGGGTAAAGAGTTGTGGACAAGTGGATCTTCGGGGAATCTCGTTCGCATCAAGCATGCTTGGAATAGCGAAGATGAAGCACGTTTCGTTGGTAATGAAGTCGAGAAAATTCACACAACAGGGAAACCCTTTGGAACTGTCGCCGTTTTGGTTCGAGCCAGCTTTCAAACCCGTGAAATTGAGGAGCGTTTCCTTAGGCAAGGGATTCCCTACCGCGTGCTCGGGGGTCTTCGATTCTATGAGCGCCAAGAAATTAGGGATGCTGTTTCCTATATTAAGTTCCTTATCAATATGGATGATGGATTAGCTTTTGAGCGTATTATTAACGTTCCTAAAAGGAGCATTGGCGAGGCAACCCTACAAAAGATACATGCACTTGCTCAAGAGGACGGTACCTCGTTAGCTCGCGCAGCACAGCGTTACGCCACAAGCGTCAGAGGGAAGGCTTCTCAGGCCCTCAACTCTTTCTTCTCAATGATCGGGAAGTGTGTTCGCCTACTTGATACGACGCCTCCTGCGTTGGTTGTTAAAACGCTGTTGGAGAATTCGGGATACATCGATATGTGGAGGCAAGAGAAGGCTGCAGAGTCTGTTGCACGTTTGGATAACCTCAAGGAGTTGGTAAATGCCATTGCGGAATTTGATTCACTCCAGGATTTTCTTGATCATGTTGGGTTGATTATGGACCGCGTTGAGCCGGATGATCCTAATGTTGTAAATGTCATGACGATTCATGGGGCTAAAGGCCTTGAGTTTGATACTGTCTTTTTGATTGGCTGGGAGGAAGGCCTGTTCCCAAACCAAAGAACCTTGCTTGAGTCCGGAGTTTTGGGCCTCGAGGAGGAACGTCGTCTAGCTTATGTGGCCCTTACTCGTGCTCGTCACGATGCCTACATTAGCTACTGTTCACATAGAAAAACGAACAATGCGGGCTGGCAAATGTCGACTCCCTCACGTTTCATTCGGGAGATTTCTAAGGAAAATGTCATCTTTCTCGATAAGAGAGGGACGACTAATCCCTCTGCAGAATCTGTTCGTGATATTTCTGATGACGAAACCCCACAAGCTATTCGCGCACGATACAAGTTTGTATAGGATGCTGGCAAATGTTGCCTTTTTGACGAAGCAGGCAGCGACTTTTCAATCGATCATTCTTGATGTACTTCGTGGGTTACTCACGGAGGCGTCTAGCCATATAGGAAGTCTTGTTGACGCCTACAGTGCGTCGTTATCGGAGCGGCGGCATCCCTAAAGTCCTCTCCTGAACTTGACAGCCGTACGTGAAATTGGGGACGATGAAGCATGGGGGAGTAACTTTTTTCCGAAGGTGTCTTATGCGAACACAAAAATTCTTAGGAACAGTTACGTTTTTATTGGCGACAACCTGTCATGTCTACGCTTCAAATAAGGGGATACAAGATTGGATCTATCGGCACGATCACCCTACGTTCTCTTCAGCTACTGAAGAAAACTTGGCTCGTTGTCTTTTTTACGACATCAATCATGAATTAGTTGAAGCTCTTTGTGATTATTGGGGGACGTATCTGAAAAATTTACAGCAACTCTACAATGATGGACGACTCCTGCAGGCCAGCTAGGTCAAGCAACACCATCATTCCAACGAACGAGTTCACGATCAACAAACTTTTTCTGACCTCATGAGTAGTCTCCCTAAAAAGATTGAACATATACAGGACTGCATTCATCAGTTCAGAGCAATGGACGAGATACAAAAGAAGGAGGAACAAGAACTTACAGACCCACACGCGAGTTTCAAGGACACGGTGAATACTCTCCTCCAGCAGCCCCTTTTTAGAAACACCCCGACTGAATCCCAAAATGCGATCATATCAGCCTTGGAGAAGATCGCAAATACTGAGCAGAAGTCTTAAGGCCTAGCGCACTGTGGCCGCTCTTCGCGAGCGAGGCCGCCGATCAAAACTGCCCTGCTCGCCAACACCCCTCTGCCACCCAGCATGTGGGGGATGGAGAGGATCTGAGGCCCAGTATAATCCAACCCAACGAAAATGCAAACGGACGACAAGAATCCTTAGAACCGTTTTCTCTGCAACACTTTGAGGCCTCGGAAAGACAGAATCACGATCTGATGGAGATAGCGACTCTGCTTTCAACTACCCTCAAAAAGACTCAACAACAATTGAGCTTTATAAAACAACAAAATAAGAAACTAAAAATAGCTGCTATAAAGACTAAACAAGAAAAACAATCACTTGAGATCCAACTTCGACAACAAACTCAAGCCCGCAAAGCCGCCGAAGAGCGGTCGGCAGAGCTTGAAAAAAAAAGTGCAAAAACTGGATTTGCGTGTCGCGCGACTTACAGAAGAAAGTCATGACCTTCATACAGTGATCTCGTCATTACAAAGAGATGTTGAAAGTAAGGATCAGTGTATACACGTTGTCCATATCGAAGTCAGTTGTTTGCCGGAAGAAGATGAGTTACTTCAGGATTCGAGCGCATCCCCTGAGGAGAGGTTGCATGCTTATCAAGAGGGACTCAGTCGAATCTACAGCATTGTTGATCCGATAGAATGTAGTAATAATCTGAAGTAAATTCAAGGAGAGCAAGGCCACCTAGGGGCCTTGCCTTCCCTTTCCTTTTACGCCTACAATGAAACGAGGGGGAAGGGTTTTTTAGGGGATTTTTACTATGAAGAGAGTTTTGGCAGCCTTGGGCTTTGTCAGCTGCGTCGCTGTGGCTTCGGATTTTGATAACAGGAGTGCAGAGGAGTTTATTGCCCTATCCCTACAAACTTTCGATGATTTGAAGGCGCAAGGTCAAGAAAATTTGACGGAAATGACCGAAAGTTTGCAGGCCTATAAGGCTCTGTGCGACGAATTGCACGTTGATCAACGTTATGATTACAACTTAACTTATCCTCCGGCTTTACCAAATGATCCAAATTCTTCAGGTTCGCCATGTGGTGATCGTCCGTCATTCAATAGAGCTCTATACGCCATCAGCGTGCTCACCGATGAATTGACAGGTATAAAAGAAATTGATCAGTCTTCAAATGAAAAAATAGCTGCTGCTGGAAGAAGATTTAAACAAGCTATCAAAAAAGATGCTAGACTTACCCTTCTCTCGATGGCGCTAGCGGCCGATTTAGGCTACTTCGTTCAAGATCAACTGCTTCAGCACTAAGTAGCGAGTCCTAACTTCAGGCCCTTCGGGGCCTTGCTCTCCCTTTCGTTTTATGCCTACAATGACTCTGGGGGAGGGTTTTATCGTTCAATCGTCTGATAAGCAGGTTACTGATGCAGGCTAGAGGGCTGTCAGAGTAGCCAATATGAATTCGGCTCTTCGCCTCCTTGCTTGCTCTCATTCCATCTGACCTTGAAGCACTTTTTTTACCCTTTCTAAATCGGGATCACACAGGAGTGGAAGAATCTCAACTAACTGTTCCGAGGCTAGATCCCACCAACGAAATCTCAGTAGGAGATCCATAAGCTCATCATCAAAACGAACCTTGATGAATTTCGCCGGATTTCCGCCATAAATCGCGTAAGGCGGAATTTCCTTTGTTACTACGGAGTAAGCTGCAACAATGGCACCATCACCAATTTTTACACCTGGCATAATGATACTCTCGCGCCCGAGCCACACATCATTTCCAATAACCGTGTCTCCCTTATGAGGCAATTGACTCATGTGTGGCGGAGTACGCTCAGACCACAGGCCACCGAACACGTTAAAAGGGTAGGTCGTCACACTAGAGAGCCGATGATTAGCCGGGCCCATGATAAACTTGGTCCCCGAGGCGATTTGGCAAAACTTCCCAATGATGAGACGGTCACCAAATTCTGGATAATTAAAAAGGACATTATCTCTTTCGAAGCTCGTAGGATCTGTTGAATCATCGTAATATGTATAGTCACCAACTGAAATATTTTGAGCTGTAATAACATTTTTAAGAAAACAGGATGTTTTATAGTCATTAGGAAAAACATTATTAGGGTTAGGAATTTTACCTAAGAAACGACTCTCCATCCGCATGCCTCCCTTCTGTCTTGCCATCACCTTGGGCTATTATGAATAGATAAACCCGACACACCACGCCTAGTGGTAGGACAATTTTTCACAATACGCAAATGCACTCTTGAAAAGATTTATAGTGCTCCGTGGTTTGAATTATTTATGTCATATAAAGTGAAATTGTTAAAACAGAGTATTTGGAAAAGTGATATTCAGCTAAGCTGAGTACCAAACTCTAAACTTTAACAGACTCTCTCCCACTTCTCGTGCTCCCAGAGGGGGGAAGGGTTATTTAGGGGATTTTAACATGAAGGAAATTTGTGCTGCGTTGGCATTGTGTCTCGTGAGCTGTGTAGCTGTGGCTTCGGATTCTAAGAGTAATTTATTCGAGGAGTTGCCCAAACCGGGCCAAAATGCCGAGCAAAGATTGCCACCGCTACGTGAAAAATGTTTAAAGAAGCTAGACGAAAGTGTGAAAAATTACCTGAAGCTGTGCGCTGATTCGTCCACCGAACCGCTAGACGAGGTGAAGAATCTTGTTTCTTATTTCAGTCGTGAGACCTCTTGTTATCGCGACCGAGCTATGAATGGCCTTGAAATTCTTTCCTGTCAGCCATCATGGATGAAAGGAATTGTTCAATCGTCAGATAACCAGGCCAATGATGCAGGCCAGGAGGTTGTAACGGCAGCAAAGAAGAACGCAGTGCTCAACCCCCTCGAAGTTGAGCTTGCAGCGGATCGAGTCCAGTTTTCGGAAGAGTATTTCGTTTCTGACCCAACGAACGAATCCTAATTCTTAATCCAAGCCCCCTTGCCATCCTCTGTTTTCTATGCTTACAATGAACTTAGAAGGGGGGCATCTCTGCGAGGTGCACGCGCCTTATCCGTTCGAGAGCTGGCTCTTGGGGGGGCTGGGAGCCTTGATCTGAGCCTCTATTTGTTGCACTCATTGCTAAACGAAAACAGAAAAAATGCTGCCGTTACTGCGGTAGGATGGCTAGTATGGCACGAGAAAAAGTTATCACCTATGGCTCTAAATACCTTCTATTTCAAACGGAATTCATAAGAAAAAGGGGGGTGCTCCAATGCCGATGTTTTCCTATCCATGTCTTTCACCCTTACAGTCTAGTCCAAGTATTTATAAAAATTAAAAGACGCTTCAGATATTCTGAAATACTTCAGGCGACCCCCCATACATCGATTGCGGCGCGATCCCAGATAAAGCACAGCTACCTTTGCCAGGTTCCGGGTTTGTTTTCATCACAATTTAACTTTAATGTCAAAAAAACACGCTTAGAGAGGAAAAACGATCAAAATCGCTTTTGCAGGTAGAAAGAGGACATTCTTTAAAGGTTCCGCATTATTACATTATATTTATATATATTTAACAATAAAAATTGACTTTAATACCAATTTCTTATTTATGCCAACCAAGGCAGAGTGTTTTGAAGGCGGTCGAAAGCCAGAACGCATACCTCAAGACTGATTAACTCAAAAACGATAGCGCAGAGGCTTTTAGGACAGGCGTTCTCCTACAAGGTTTTTTAGTCTTTTGAAGACGACCGCTAAAGTCTCTGTACAACGCGAGCTGAGATTCATCTTATTCTCATCTGTTTTTCTCTAACATCCTTTTTCAAATACATTTTTCGTCTTATTAATAACTATCATTATCGACATCAATAATAACTTAAAATTAATATCATGACTTTTTTATTCTTTTAAATTCATCTCTCACACCCCTGCGAGAGGGTTTCATGAACTCATCGCTACTAACGAAATATCAATCAGGCGAGGCTCGACAGAGGAAATCACTTTTTACAAAAACCTATTTCACAATAATAAACTATAAAAACAAAATAAGAATGATAAATTCACAAAATCATTAACTTAATAAATTGTTGTTTTTTAATTTTTTACTAAGGAGACTTAATATGACTATGCAATATGCCGAAAGGCCTTATGAAAACGGAGCGCTTATTCGCAAGGCGTTCGCTCACTATCTTGCTAAAGGCGAGACATCTTTAGAACTTAAAACGGCGCTTCTTAGCCGAGAGGAGGGCAGGGCAGGGTGCCTTATCCCTACCCTTGTGCGAGAAAATATTGATGCGCTGTTAAGGCAACTATGTCCGATGCGCGCCTTGGCTCATATCGATACGACAACGAGTGAAGCGTTTGAAGTTGTGGTAGACCGATCCTTTGCCGAGGCAAACTGGGCACCGGAAAAGGAGATGACCGAAGCGAAGGATGTAGAGTTCGAAAAACTCCGCATTCCTACTCACTCGGTTTATGTTCGCCCTAAAGCAACGCAGCGCTTTCTTGAAGACGCAGGAGACAATGTTGAGACATGGTTTGTGACGAAAATCGCCCAAAAAATGGCAGCAGCGGAAAATAAAGCCTTTCTGCACGGAAACGGCGAAGGGCAGCCCAAGGGGATTTTGACTTATCCTCTTGTTCCTGTTGGTCAGGGAAAGCCTGGGAAAATTGAGGCTGTGACGTGTACGGACGAGAAAATCGACAACCTGCGGGACGGCCTGTTGGCGACAACGGCAGCCCTCAAGGCGGAATATCACCCCGGGGCGGCTTGGTTGATTTCGCGGAGTGCTATGACGACTTTGCAGAAGATCACAGACCCCATTGGGCACTACATCTGGCAGTCGTCGTTAGCTCACAAGGAACCGCCAACCTTGCTAGGCTACCCGGTGTACATTAGCGATGATATGCCACCTCTGAAGGATGAAGCGGAGAGTACGTCTATCCTCTTTGGGAATTTCGATGAGGCTTATCACATTGTGGACCGGACGGAGATGAACGTGCTTCGTGATCCCTATACGGTGAAGCCGTACGTCGAATTCTTCGCCTCCAAGCGAGTGGGAGGAGACCTGGTGAATAGTGACGCCCTCAAGGCCCTCACCCGCCAGCACAAAACGGTGTAATCCACAAAACCCGCCCCCCTTGATGGGGGGGCTATCACGCGCGGTAGGATCAAGTGTTTAACAAGGATCCTGTCAGCGTACATGGAAATTATTTATTAGGAGAGTTCTCGGTGGAAACCCCAGCCTTCTGAAAGACGTCATCGATAAGGGGAGTTAATACAACACACAGAACACGACTTGCGTATCTTAATTCTTCGATGATTCTATCCCGGCTTTTATTTGCGTTCGTGTTTACAGGCGTTGTCTCCAAGAGAACTTGTATGTTAGTTAAGCAGTTTTCTAGGAATACGGTGTTTTCCAATCGATTATGCCAAACCATAAACTCTGGGCTCCTAAAGGGCAGCTTGTTCCTCTCTTGCTTACACACCTTTGCGTACTTATCTGCCAGCTGGACAACACTCGCAATGTCGACTTCATTTAGTCTTTTTCCACTAACGGAATTAATTAGCTTTTCGCCTAAACTCGAGACCGCCGATCGTGATTGATGACACGATCCAAAACAGGCGGAATTAACCAGGACTGAAACCATAAAAGCGACTTTTTTGCTAAAAATCCGAAACATTTCTTGCTCCTTTTCAACATTCTTGATTACATCAACAAACGCAGTCTCATTGTACTTTAAGAAACTTCTTAGTGCCATACCATTCTATTCTTGGGTGTCTTGTCACATAAAAAAAATTAGGGCAAATCGATCTAACACAGTTATGGGCAATCCAGCTAGCTCGTTGTAGGACCTCCTCGCTAATGTGACCAGCCTTAATGCAACAGTCGTGTCCAAATCTCATCTGTAATCCTTTGCTAAGCCTGAAAGCATTTTCAGAAAGATCATCCCCCTCTAAGTAAGTCGGTACTTCTTTTGAAGATCCGCAGATAACTCTCAATTCATCAAGACAGAAGGGACCTTTCAAGCCCCAGGAAAGAAGTGGTGAAGGCCCCTCCCCATAGTAAAATAACGCAAGTGGGTGTTCTCGAGCCAAGAAAAAATCCTCGAACTGCTCTAATGCTACTCGAGAATGATCGCGCAATTGTTGATACCAATGAAGCATTTCATGAAACAAGCCAGATAGAGTGCGTTTATTTAATGACTCAGTACCTGTTTCCGTATAGGGTTTTTTGCTTTTGATATTTGTGACTAAAGTCAATTGCATTGATTCTTCACCATAGAAGCAGGATATTTGCGAACAATACAATTGATCCTCAAATTTTATTGCTGGAGCGTACCCCCATTCAACTGTATCGGAGTATTTGATAAGTAAAGCCCGCGCACCATTTCTTGTTGAAGGGATCAAAAGATTGCCCATGCATCCCTTGCCATCTTTTTGACGCCTGATCTCAATGAGCAATCTGTACAACAACACTCTCCCGACAGGATCTTCGGCAATTTGTCGAAAGGTTTCCCCAAAAAGCTTCAGCTCTCGTTATTTTTCGACCGTCTTTTTCCATGTCGACTTCCGTGTCTACTAACATGCTACTACCCAAATTGATGATCTTATTGGGAGGTTGTTGCTCTTGACCGATAGTGATACCGAACCCCATCTTTAGTTCAACATCATCTGTGTTATTTGGATCTGTCCACCCGAACATGCGCATATACCATTTTGTGATGGGGGAATTTGGATCATTGTCAGTATTTGCCTGGGACCAATGAGCGGCTTGTTCTGTTGTCGGCTGATGACCGTCGACGGGGAAGTAGATAAAAACTTCGTCTTTCGTCGGATCTGGTTGAATCTTTGTAAATCGCTCGTTTTGTTGAGAGTAAGGGACATCATCATGTCCTGATGAAGTGTGAATCCCGCAGTGGCCTGGCGTTTTAAATACAGGGAGTGTATCCGGGACTTGAGGGTCGCCTGGAAATTCTAGTGGATAGTGGCCTTGAGCTCTCTGGTTGGTAGCACTCCACGTGGAATAGTGAGTACCAAAAAAGGCGCAGAACAATCCTAAGGTGAGCCTTGTTAAATGAGTACAATAGGTAAAAACTCGCATGAGAAAGGGAAGTTTTTATCGCAGCTACTTCGGATCCTATATTTTATCCATTAACATCACGTTAATTTGGTATTTTTATATTGAGACTCAGGATTCCGCTAGTGTTTATGACGAGAGGAAGGATGATTTGGAGAGGAGTTGCCGCACTGAGGGGAAACTTGCCATTTCCTTCCAAAGGTCGTACAGTTGAAAATGTGTTTGTTTGCAATTTGCCGGTTGGACCTGAAAAGGGCTTAATCGTCAGGTTGTTTTTCGTGAGGAGTACTATGAGTGCGAAGACGGAGTCTGCGGCTCCAGAGTTTACGGGGTGGAGAAAGACTTTATGGCCAATCCACAACTACGAATTGAAAAAGTTTTTACCGATGGCGTTGATGATGCTGTTCATCCTTTTCAACTACACGTTGATGCGCGATACGAAGGATGTTTTGGTGTCGACAGCTCCGGGGTGCGCTGCTGAGGCGTTTAGCTTCCTGAAGCTAGGGGGTGTTTTGCCTTGCGCGGTGTTGTTCATGTTGATCTACGTGAAGATGGCGAATGTCATGAGCAGCGAGAAGATCTTCTATACGCTCATTTCTGCGTTCATGATTTTCTTTGGGGTCTTCGGGATTGTCTTGTACCCTTTGTCTTCGTCCTTGCACGCGAGTCCTGAGACTTTGGCGGCGTGGCGTGAGGCTTGTCCGGACGCGTTTTACTGGCCTTTGGCGTTGATTGCGAACTGGACATATAGCCTTTTCTACATTATGTCGGAGCTGTGGGGGAGTATTGCGATCAGTATGCTCTTCTGGCAGTTTGCCAATGCCACAACGAAGGTTAATGAATCCAAGCGTTTTTATGCCTTTTACGGTTTGGTGGGTAACGTGGGTCTCTTCTGCTCCAGTGGTATGCTGAGATTTGCTTCGTATGTTGGTAAAGAGGCGGCCAAAGCTGGGAAGGGTGATGGCTATGCGGCCAATATTTTTGTGGTATCGATTTCCATTGTTGCGGCTTGCTTGGCGATCATGTTCATTTATCGTTGGATTCAGAAGAATGTTCTGACGGATCCAAAGCTGTTTGATCCAACGCAAATTAAGGCGAAGAAGTCGAAGCCGAAGTTGTCTTTAGGTGAAAGCTTTAAGTGCATCTTCAGTTCGTCCTACTTGGGTTTGTTACTGGTGATTGTGCTTGGATATAACATCGGGATCAACTTGATTGAGATGACGTGGAAGAGTCAGATCCGGGTTGCCTTCCCTGATAAGAACGATTATTCGCGCTTTATGGGGAACTTCAGCGGTGTAACAGCGGCTGTGACGATCTTCTTCTCCTTCGTAGGGATGAATATTTTGCAACGTTGTAAGTGGAGGACGGCAGCTCTCATGACACCTGTGATGCTGCTGGGGACAGGGTCAATCTTCTTCGGGCTGCTCATTTATGCTCGAGCTCACAGTCCATTTGAGCAGGTTCAACTCCTTGGAATGACACCAACAGTCGTCATGCTGACAGTGGTCGTTGGGTTAATCCAGAATGTCTTGTCGAAGGGACCGAAGTACACCCTGTTTGACTCCACAAAGCAGATGGCGTACATCCCGTTGGATCCTGAGCTTAAGACGAAGGGGCAGGCTGCTGTTGAAGTTGTCGGAGGTCGTTTCGGTAAGTCGGGAGGTGCCTTCATTCAGTCGGTGTTGTTGATGATCAGCGGTGCAGGTGCGACGTTGTTGGATCTATCTCCGATCATTGCTCCCATTGTCTTGGTGATTGTCGTTCTGTGGGTCATGGCGATTTGCGGCCTCAATCCAAAGTTTTTGGCTCTAACAGCTCAACGTGAGGCTGAAGCTAAGGAGGCGTCGAAGGCGAAGGCGGAGTAAGTTTTGCCGAGTTATCTCGGTATCGAAGAGGCCCTCGGGGGCCTCTTTTTTTTGTGGGGGACGATGGAATGAGTTTACGAAAGGTTGGTATAAGCGGTTTCCGCTTCTTTGTGGCACGAAAAAAGGACGTGTTTGAAGGAGATAACGAGAAGAGGCCCTAGTGGTGTGGCCTTCCTTAAAACTCTTGTGTTTTTACAATGAATAATTAGGCCTCATTGAGGTATTCAGAATGCAATATCGCTAATGTGACTGGTCTTCTATGGTAGAAAAATCTCGGTAGCAAAGAATGAGTTGTACTAGCAAAAAGAATGAAAAAACTTTAAGTTGATATAATTATCTTCATGAAATACCGGAAAATTTTAGGAATATCCAAAATTACTATAGGTTCCATTTATGACCTGAAGATCTGTAAAAACGTCGATTCGATCCCAAAGTATGTGAAGGGCTAGAGGCTGAGAAACAGCAAAATTCATAAAGAAATGCTCATTCTTGGAAGAGACTTTTAAGCTGAGAAGATTGGGACACTGCAATCGAAGATTTTTCCGAGAACAAATCCTCTTGAACATGTCTTTTGCCGGTTGAAATGATAAAAATTTTTTCATGTATCGAATCTTTAAACAAAGGTTGTTTAAATTTTAATATTTTTACTTATTTTTGTATGAATTCGTGACTTTTGCTTGCGTTGGTAATTTAATGATAAAATACAAGTTTATCTAAAAAATTAATTATTAATCCTTATCAAAAAGTATTCGTATTTTTCAACGGGATCATGGAAGGGGGTACATAACGTCAGCCGGCAGAATGCTTTCGATATGCAAAATGAGACGCTATGAATGTTATCATTTGAAGTAGCGATGGAGACCTCACAGCAAAATGGAACGCCCCGTATTTATTCTGAGTGGCTGATAGCCATTTCATTCAAAACCCCAAGCCCAGTAACTCAAACAGTCGGCGAAAGCCCTCCGGATGTAATACCCGTGCGCTCTTCTTGCTCCAGCTTACCCTGCCGTTTTTACACCTCTTTTTCGGCGTGTTGTTGTTCTCGAAGTCGTTGTTGCAGACACACGGCGACGGGATTTAGGTTTTTCCAACTTCGATCTTACAAGCTGAATGGCTTCTTCCTCCGTAATTGATAGGAAATCCATTGACTTTGGAATAGATGCAAAAACGTTTCCCCACTGGATATAGGGGCCGAATCGACCAACGCTTACCTTAAGCTCATTTTCATCCAGAGAACCAATGACTTTTGGTAGACCTTTGAGCTTTAAGGCCTGTTCCAACGTAACCTCCTGCGGGCTGAGGGTTGGGGGAAGGGCCAGACGTCGAACGGTGAGGCTTTCTTTCTTTTTTCGACCTCTTCGCGGCGTAACCTGTTCGGGTTGGTCTGTAGGCAAGCCATCAATCTGCAGGTAAAATCCGTAAGGCCCCCGGCGGATAGACAGCGTTGACTGATCACTGGGGTCCGTTCCCAAAATGATGGGTTCAAAGGTTGCGGCTTCTGGCGTTTCAGACCCTGACCTCAAGGTAATGCGGTGTTGACACTCCGGATAGCGATTACAACCCAAAAAAGCTCCGAATTTACTGAGTTTAAGCTCCATCCTCCCTTCATGACACTGTGTGCAAGTACGGCTTGGATTATCATGGAAGAGATGATCGGCTAGTGCTTCTTCAACCCTGCTAATCGCCTCTGTGATGGAGAGGTCTTTGAGTTGTACAATCGTTTCATGGAAGTCATGCCAGAAGTCGGACATGACCTTTTTCCAGTTGAGATCCCCCTGAGCGATATCGTCGAGCTCCTCTTCGAGCTGGGCTGTAAAATCGTACTCGACGTACTTCTTGCAAAAATTTTCTAGGAAAGCAGAGACAATCCGCCCGCGGTCTGAAGGGTAGAATTGTCGTTTCTCGAGGGTGACGTAATGTCGATCTTGAAGAACTTGCATGAGGGGAGCATAAGTCGAAGGACGCCCAATACCTAGCTCTTCCATCTTTTTCACAAGACTAGCTTCGGTGAAGCGTGGCGGAGGTTGCGTGAAGTGCTGCTCAGGAAGGAGACTTCGTAAATCGAGAGCATCGCCTTCAGCTAGAGGAGGAAGCTTGATTGTCTCGTCTGTGTCTTTTTCCTCGTCGTGCCCTTCTTGATAAACACGAAGAAAGCCATTGAAAATAAGAGTCGTTCCAACAGCGCGGAAGGTGTTATCTCCACTGTCGTCAGCAATTTCAGCTAAAACCTGGTCGAAAACGGCGCTTTCCATCTGAGAGGCGAGAGAGCGCTTCCAAATAAGCTCATAGAGAGCTAATTGGTCGGACTCTAGGAAAGGAGCTACATCCTCAGGACGCCG
This sequence comes from Alphaproteobacteria bacterium, assembly GCA_041200185.1. GTDB lineage: Bacteria > Pseudomonadota > Alphaproteobacteria > BNTO01 > BNTO01. The sequence goes on along the minus strand of CP165730.1, from coordinate 1,243,010 downwards.
AAGAATACTTGTTGGACGGATGGCTTCGTGAGCCTCTTGAGCGTTTTTCGCCTTAGTTTTGTAAACGCGAGGCTGGTCAGGTAAATAACCAGCGCCGTACTCCTCGGCGATAAAACTGCGGATATGCTGGACGGCTTCCTGACTAAGATTTACACTATCCGTCCTCATGTAGGTGATCAATCCAACGGACTCTCCGTGGAGATTGACGCCCTCGTAGAGACGTTGAGCTAGGCGCATGGTCCGACTTGCGCCAAACCCCAATTTTCGAGATGCCTCTTGTTGCAATGTGGAGGTTGTAAAGGGAGGCGTCGGGTTCCGTCGCATCTGTTTCTTTTCAACGTGAATGACTTTGTAAGGTACTGCCTCAGTCAAAATCTCGCTAGCATGTTGAGTTTCAACCTGGCTTGAAAGATCGAACTTTTCGAGCTTTTTCCCTCGAAAAATGGTCAAACGAGCTATAAAATTTTCTTTTCGGCTCGTACAAAAATTACCATCTATCGTCCAATATTCCTGCGATGTAAATGCCTCGATCTCCTTTTCTCGATCAGCAATTAACCGAAGAGCGACCGACTGAACACGACCAGCAGAACGCGAACCCGGAAGTTTTTGCCACAAAATGGGGGAAAGCGAGTACCCTACAAGGTAATCAAGAGCCCTCCTGGCAAGATAAGCATCCACGAGTAGAAGGTCAACATCCCGCGGATTACCCATCGCCCTAGTAACCGCATTTTTCGTAATTTCGTAAAAGACGACGCGTTGAAGAGGGGGAGCTTTGGTTCCGTATTTTTCACGAACAAGCTCCGAAATGTGCCATGCAATGGCCTCACCTTCACGATCAGGGTCGGTTGCTAGAATGAGCGCAGAAGCCTTCTTGGCTACTTTAAGAATATCGTCTACGCGTTTTTGGGCGTGCTCAGTAGGCCCCCAAACCATAGCAAAATCATGTTCAGGGTCAACAGAACCACGCTTGTTCACCAAATCACGTACATGTCCATAGCTCGCTAGTACGGTGTATTTCCCGCCCAAGTACCGCTCGATGGTTGCTGCCTTTGCAGGGGATTCAACAACGATCACGCTAGTTTCTGCAGCCATACGATATTTGCCTCCGTAGTCCCCACGACTCATTGTTTCTAGCGTACATTCACGCTAAAGAAAAGAAAAATCAAGCAAAAGTTTCGCTATCTTCTGCTTATGAAGTTCCATCTCATGTGCATTATGACGAACATCTCCTAATAAATTCTTAACATGGAATGAAGATGTACAATAGATAGAAAAAACCTCGATTTATCTGTCTTAGACAGAACTTCATTTTTTCCCATTGGTAGGAATTTCTACACAGGATAAGGCAACTATTTCCACCGAATAGTCCGAAAATCAACGCCACCCTTGAACATTTCCCACAAGGGGCTAAGGTTACGAAGCTTGCGAACAGCTTCAATTGTTTTCTTGATGGTTATGTCGATGTCCTGCTCAGTTGTGTATCGTCCTAGACTGAACCGGATGGAAGATTGAATGGTAAGATCATCGGCATGCATCGCCTTCAGAACGTAGGAAGGTTCTAGTTTGTCTGATGAGCAGGCCGACCCCGTCGACACGCAAACATTTTGTAGGCTCATGGCAAGGCTTTCACCTTCAATGTAAGGAAAACTCATATTCACGATATGAGGAACACGATCATACTTCCCTCCATTGAGATGCGCCAAGGGGATAACAGAAAGCCCTTCGTAAAGACGGCGACCCAGTCGGGCAATGCGACTCCATTCCTCTTGACGTTCAGCGTCATTGCAGAGAAGCCGACAAGCTTCTCCAAACCCAACACAAAGAGGGACAGGACTCGTACCACCACGAACTCCTTGTTGCTGGCCGCCACCGGCGAGGATGGAACAAAGTTTGATAGATGGTTTCCTTCGAATATAGAGAGCACCAATCCCTTTAGGACCATAGATTTTATGCGCTGAAAAGCTCGCCATACCAACGTTCCATTGAACAAGGTCGACAGGGATCTTGCCGAGAGCTTGAGTAGCATCAGTATGCAAAATGACGTTATTAGCAAAGCAGCAAGCTCCTATATCATGCATAGGCTGGATCACTCCCGTCTCATTATTGACAGCAGCAATAGAGACCAACGCTGTATGGGGACGTAGGTTCATCTCCAACTCTCGAACATTGACGAGTCCTTCAGTGTTAACAGGAAGGTACGTAACAGTGATCCCTTCTTTCTCGAGCTGCTTGCAGCAAGATAATACAGACTTATGTTCCGCCTGAGTTGTAATCATATGCGTAAAAAAAGGGTTGTGCTGGCTACTGTAGTGCATCATAAGACCGCGAATAGCCAAGACGTTAGCCTCTGTTGCACCACTTGTAAAAAAGATTTCGCGTTCATCGACATTGAGAAGATCGGCAACATTAATCCTAGAAATGTTAACCGCCTCCGCTGCCTCCCAACCGTAGGCATGATTCCTTGCATGAGGATTGCCAAAGTTTTGTGTGAAGTAAGGCATCATCTTTTCGACGACACGAGGATCACAGGGCGTCGTCGAAGCATAGTCGAGATAAACCCTCTGGGTTGAGCTGTTAGCTGCAGAAATACCATTCACAGGTTCGTTATCCATCCACCCGCCGCGTCTCAACGACCGCCCTTGCAGGGTACCATAAAAATCGTAGCGAGTGAAACAAACACAGCATGGTAGAGAGATTCAGAGAAGTCCTCTGCGACTGTCATTTCGTAAGGACCGTTGATTCGGAGTAATCCATCCATTCTCTTTACCAGACAAGATCGTAAGTATTCAGTTTTTTGGCAAGAAAAAAGGCTCATTTTGTCTCGTGCCGCGCTTTTCGGAGTGCTTGCCTTTTCAAGGTGAAATCGTCACAATGAGCTGGGTTTGTCTTGGTGTAAATTTGCAGCGCAATGCGAAAGCTGTACTATTACCCTTTGTGTGCTTTTTCACGCCAAGCCCTTCTTTCTCTCGAAGAAAAAAGATTGGACGTTGAGGTCGAAAACACACGTTTTTGGGATAGGGGGAGCGGTGTACTCGACATGAATTCGTTTGGACGTTTGCCTATCCTGATTGATTTAAATGGAACGATGGTATCGGGAGTGCTAGCTGTTATGGAGTATTTAGAGGAGGCTTATGACCAGTCGAAGTTACTGAGCACAGATTTTGCAACGAGAGCGGAAGCGCGTCGAATTTTCCAGTGGTTCAACGAAGATTTCTCTGCAGATATCACAAGTCCCTTGGTATTTGAAAGGGATATCAAACGGCACCTGAGTCTACCTTCGTCGTCACCATCATCGGCTTCTATGCGTCGCATTCGGGATGTAATGCCCGTTTACTTACGGCAGCTTGAATGGTTTGCTGAGCGACGAAATTGGCTAGCTGGAAACGATTTATCACTAGCGGACATTGCAGCGGCAGCTCATATCTCGACAGTCGACTACTTGGGAGGGGTTCCATGGTCGGCCTTCCCTATTGCGAAAGAGTGGTATTCACGCATCAAGTCGAGACCGAGTTTCAAGCGTTTATTGGCGGACAGAGTACCAAGTTTACCGCCCGTTTCTTATTACGCTCTCCTGGATTTCTAGTTTTGGGGTTAGGTTCTTGGTTATTTCTCTTTTAAACACGAGGAGGTATGTATGTTTGAGTCGCTTCCGGTACCAACGGCTAAGGTGTTCTCACAGTTTTTGGAATACTACAAGACAAGAAAACTTGCTCAGGTATACCTATTGTATGGACCGTCCAATGCACTGCCGCAAGAAGCTTGGCTCCAGTTGGCGGGCGCAATCTTGGCGGATGAAGAAGGGGGGGGGATTAGCGCCTCAACGGCGGTGTCTTATGTTCGTAAAGGGCTACATCCCAATTTCTTCTACCTTTGTCCTGAGGAAGGTGAGAAAGACATTACGGCTGAACAAGCCCGCCGTCTGAATTCGTTTCTTCAAACAACACCAGCATTACCAGGGTGGCGCGTCGTTATCATTCAACCCGCAGAGGGTTTGAATATTGCGGCTAGCAATATCTTGTTAAAAAACATGGAAGAATTGCCACCTGAAACGACGATCTTTTTAATCTCTGAAAGTCTCTACAAAATCAAAAAGACGATTTTATCGAGGGCTCAAAAGGTTTTTATTCCATCGGAAAGTCCTTCACTCGAATCCTATGTAGCAGAAAATTCATGGACACAGGATGTTTTGAAAAGGGTGCGTACTGTTGCTGCTGGCGGATCCCTACCGGGTGTTGACGACCAGAAGGCGCTGGCTGAACCAGAAAAGCTGGCGTATTTTCCTGAAGTTATAAAATACGGTCTTCACAGGATGGTTATGGATCAACTCTCTCAGAACACTTGCGATGCTCAAACCTGCGAGTATCTTTCTGCTTATGAACGTGTGGCAGATTTTGTGGACGCTGCGAAGGGAAAATCTTTAAGTGATGCGCACTTCATCCTGGCGGTCTGGACGCTGTTGTCACCCCAGCCATCGTCGCCATTTGCTTGATGCATCATTCCCTAGTGTGGATGATAGCAAAGCGGGAAACGACTTGAACAGGAACAATGGCTGAAGGTGGCTAAAACAGGTGAGGACGATTCTAATACATGACGAATTCTTGGCAGCGAATAACACAAAAATCTCTTTGGGGAGTTCTTGTCCTTGCTGTGGTTTATATTGAAGGATTGCTACCAGGCCCTCTCCATCTTTTTTCTCTGTACTTTTTAGTGTTATACCTTTCGATTTTTTTGACACGCAATCTTTTACATCCGTTTGTCGTTCTTATAACAAGTCTCCTTATGGATATACAACAGGGGTTGCCCATAGGTTTTTCAGCTGTACTTAATCTCGCGATTCACCTTTTCCTTCTACGCCAATGTCAGAGAGTTACTCAGCATGGGATTGTTATGTTTATTTGGCTTTACTTCCTGTCATATGGGTTTTACGTTGGTTTTAACTTTCTAGCGAGGAGCTTGCTGGGTGGACATTATCTTGTGATTGAGCACTTTGTGCGGTGGTTGCTAGTTTCTGTTTTTTTCAGCAGCCTATGTTTTATAATCCTTCAAAATCGTATCCGACAGCAGTTGGGGGCTAGCTTTGACGAACCTTGATCGTAGAGAGACAAAAAAGTCGTTATCAGGGAGAGTTTTCCTTGGCTTTTGTGGAGTTTTTGCTGTTTTTCTTGCTCTTGCCGGCCGTCTGTTTTTTTTGCAGATTGTGAACCAGAAAAAGTACGCGCTTCTATCAGATCGGAACCGCATTCACACAGTCTACTCGTTGGCACCAAGAGGACGAATTTTGGATAGAACGGGTTGCGTATTAGCAGGATCACGGACGGAATACCAAGCCGTTGTAGATTTAGCTCAATTTCGGAACTCACCTGAAAAATGGCAGATAATATGCAAAACGTTAAAATTAGATCCGTCAATTCCCCTATCGGTTTATCGTCAAAAACACACAAAAGCTGTCGGGCCCTCATCTGTAATCCCTCTAAAAAATAGTCTTTCTTGGGACGAAATTCGCGCTTTAGAGGAGCTAGCAACTCACATTCCAGGAATTCTAGTCATGCCTCGACTGCTGAGGACTTATCCCCTGGGGTCTGTGATGAGCCATATTGTCGGGTATGTAACGGCCCCTCAAGAGAAAGACTTGAAAGAGAATGCAAATCTTAAAGTTCTAGGCTCTGTACTGGGAGTAACTGGACTTGAAAAGACAGCTGATTTTCAACTTCAAGGGATTCCTGGCTTCAAGCAATTTGAAATCAATGCGAATCGTCGAGTTGTTCGTATTTTGGAGGAATCCAAACCCGTTCCTGGGAAGGATGTGCAGCTGACAATCCACGCCGGTCTACAGAAAAGAGTAATGGAAATTATGAAGGACGTCCGCTGCGGCGTTGGCATGGTGATGGATATCCGAACAGGAGAGCTTCTGGCGAGTGTTTCATTACCAACTTTTGATTCCAATGATTTCATCGAAGGGATCGCCTCCTCAGTGTGGAAAGAATTATCCGGACATAAAGACTCTCCTTTACTTCACAGAGCCGTGTCAGGACTTTACGCACCAGGATCCACCTTTAAGATGATGGTTGCCCTAGCAGCACTAGAATCAGGGGTAATAACGGAGGCAACAAGCTTTTTTTGTCCTGGATACATGGCCATAGGAGAGCGAAAAATCTACTGTTGGCGTTGGCGAACTGGAGGCCACGGAGGTCTCAACGTTGTCCAGGCCTTGGCCCAATCATGCGACGTGTTCTTCTTTAATGTCGTTGCAAGACTGAGTATGTCGGAGATTGTACATACAGCGCAGAATTTTGGGTTTGGAACAAAAACGCTTGTGGGTCTTCCGGGGGAACGAAGTGGAACACTCCCAACGGCCCCGCAAGTGTGGCGAAAACAGGATTTAGGGGCAGCTATGAACCTATCTATTGGCCAAGGAAATTTAACAGCAACACCGCTTCAGCTGCTAACGATGACAGCAAGGTTAGCGTCGGGTCGCAAGGTTGTTCCTCGTGTATTACAGACGGAAATCCAAAGTTTTGAGCCTCTTCCTGTTTCCCCATCGTCTCTCGATATCATCCGACGTAGCATGGAGAAAACCGTGTGGAGCCCCCTCGGAACGGCGCAAAATGCACAGAGTAGCGGCCTAAGATTGGCAGGAAAGACAGGGAGTACACAGGTCTGCCGTATTACTGCAGAAGAGCGGCGACGCGGACAACTTAGCAAAAGACCGTATGAATTACGAGATCACGCGTTGTTCGTTGGCTACGCACCTGTAACCTCACCGCGTTTTGCCGTTGTTGTTGTCGTTGAACATGGAGAAAGTGGCGGACGCGTAGCAGCTCCACTCGGTCGCGACATTTTGCTGGCGGCTCATGAATTATGTGGGGAGGAGCCTAAGTAGTTACTCAAAATGTAACCGAGGGTCCGCACTTAATGCTCATCCCACGACGCCAACGGCTTTCGTGTCTTCCTGCGGGGGTTGTCTTGAGCGTGGTTTTTGTGTACAAATGGACTCGTGAGTGCCCAGATAGCTCAGTTGGTAGAGCAAGGGACTGAAAATCCCTGTGTCGTTGGTTCGATTCCATCTCTGGGCACTTTCCTGGATCTAGCGATGAGGGGCAGGTTTTCTCGCTGCCCGTTCCCGTCTTTTATGGGGCTCTGGCCGTGGTTGTTTACGTGCTCTTTGTTATGCAGCTCGTTCCCGCGAATGGCGTGCCACCGATGGAAATATGCGGCAGGGCTACCTCGACACGAGCACCTGGGTGGCCAGCAGCATCTTTTAATTCAAGATAGCCATCGTGTTCGGTAATAATGCGCAAAACGATAGCCATGCCAAGCCCTGTTCCCTTGGAACGTGTTGTGTAATAGGGTTCGAATAGGCGTTCGCGATTCTCTCGTGGGAAACCAGGACCATTGTCCTCAACAACAATATGCAAAGCTTCGGCTGAACGACGAAGACCAACACGAATACAACCTCGTTCGCCAGAGCCACTTTCAAGAATGGCATTGACAGAGTTTTGAATGAGGTTGATAAGGACCTGGTGGATCTGTTGCGCATCACACTCCCAAATGATGTGGGGATGAGCCGAATCGACGAGAAATGTTATCATCGGGTAAGCTTGTTGTTGCATGAATACAACATCCTTCGCTAACTGAAGAACATTCGTGGGTTGGATGTCCGGCTCTGGCATGCGTGCGAAAGCAGAGAATTCGCTGATAAGATTTTCGATATGAGCAACCTGTCGGATGATAGTATCGATACATTTATTGAAAGTTTCAGGATCACTACGGATTTCGCGGTTGTACTTCCGTTTTAAACGTTCAGCAGATAGTTGGATTGGTGTCAGAGGATTTTTGACTTCATGAGCAATTTTTCTAGCAATATCTGACCACGCGGACTTTTTCTCGCTGATGATAAGGTCGCGATTTTGCTGTTCGAGTCGTTCAACCATGCGGTTAAACGAAGTAACAAGCTTAGCTAATTCATTTTTTGCAGGCAGTTCAGGAATCCGTACCGTCAAATTTCCTTTACTGACGCTATCAGCTGCCGAGATAAGCTGGGTAATGGGGATTACGAGAACGTTCGCCAGCGAAAGTCCTAACCAAATAGCCCCCAGAAGCAATAAAATAGAAGAAAGTACAAATAATACAATAATAATAAGTTGAAAATTTTGCTGACTTCCAAGTAATTCGTTATAATAAGCTGCCGAATTGCGAGCCGAGGTAACATACTTTACAATTTTTTGATCAATACCTTTGTTAATCCACAAATCGACAGTATATCCATGCAATTCATCATCAAAAGGTATACAAGCTATGACGGTACCGTGATCCTCTCTTAAGGCTTCACTAGGAGTAAATTGCGAAATAAGAGTTGGAAGCGTAAATGACATCGAAGATCTGAGGTTGATATCTCGTCCGTTGTTCTTGTCAGTAATGTTAACGAAGGCCTCCTCCAATTTTTGTTCATCAACCCACTGATCTAAGTTTTCGCGGATTTTATTCTCATTTTTTTCATCAAAGACGTTGCATTCAATAAAAAGACTTTTTAATTTTTCTGCGAATTCATATAGATCGAGTCGGATATTCTTTTTGTGTTCTTCTAGACACAGCTCTGCAACGAGGCCAGCTTCATTCAAAGTGTTTTGCACAGGGCGGCTAAACCAAATGGCGACGCTTGAACGAAAAAACGTCATAGCTAGAATCCCCATGAGAAGGGACGGTGTAATGGTTACAATGGAAAAAGAACTGAGAATGATGATGTGAAGACGAGCTCCTACTTCACCTCGCTTTTGCTCCAAAAAAACGTCGCGAATACGTAAACCAATGATAAAGGAAAGTAAAATGATAATACATACATCCACTGCAATAAACGGGATGATAATTCCTGTTCGATCAGACAGAGACGTACCTCCATAGCTAATACCAAGATACGTCAAAAGACCTGAGAGGATGGCTACGCCGCTAAGAAGAGGAGAGGTGTACCTCCATGCCAGCAACCGAGAAAAGAGACCTGTATTCTGGGGCGTACTCATCCTCTTTTCCTAGGATTTGAGAACGTTCAAACAGCGGCTGCACAGACCCGATTCATGGACTTTCTCAAATGTTTTCCAACAACGCGGGCACTTGCTTCCTGGAGCATTGGAAACAACAGCCCCAATACCAGGGACATCATCCAGTGTCACAGCCCCAGCCTGAGGCTGGGCAATAAGCAAGGTAAAATGTGAGATAATCGCAATCTCCGCCATATCAACTTGCTTGAGTACGGTAGCAATTTCTTTAGTAGCGTACAACACGACGCTGCTTTGAAGACTAGAAGTGATCGTTTTTGCGAGACGCTCTTGCTCAATAGCGCACGTAATGACACGCCGAACCGAACGGATCTGCTTCCATAGTTCTGCAAGATCAGGCCGATCCCACTGCAAAGGGGGCGTCAGGAATTGCAACTCATGCACGCTTTCTGTGTTTTTAAACGGATAGCATTGCCAAGCCTCTTCAGCGGTAAAACTCAGGACAGGAGCTAACCATCGAATGAGATATTGGCTCAAGATATTAAGGACTGTTTGAGCTGATCGCCGTTTAACGTCTGTTAAGGCATCGCAATAGAGGCTATCTTTCCGAATATCAAAATAGAAGGCCGAAAGCTCGTTAGAACAGAAAACGTGAAGGTCACTGTAAAAGTCCGGTAGATTAAAGCCCTTAAGACACGCTTTATGCTTATCGTTAAGAATATATAATTGATGTAAGATGTATTTTTCAAGTTCAGGCAGATCGTTGTAATCTACAGCATCACTTTCCCTGAAACCGCTTAAGGCCCCAAGCAAGTATCTCAAAGTATTACGAAATCTTCTATAAACATCCTCTTGGCGTTTCATAATTTCTAGACCAATTTTAACGTCCTCAGAGTAATCCACGCTTGTAATCCATAAACGCATCAAATCCGCACCATAGCGCTGAATAACGTCATCACAAGACAAGACATTGCCAAGAGATTTCGACATTTTGCGACCTTCTTGGTCAAGAATAAAACCATGCGTCATCACCGTTTTATACGGCGCTTCTCCTTTCGTTACGATCGATTCGATCAATGACGATTGGAACCATCCACGGTGTTGATCTGATCCCTCAAGATAGACATCAGCCGGCCAAGACAGATCATCACGCTGTTGTAGCACAAAAGCGTGAGTACAAGCACTATCAAACCAAACATCTAAAGTATCCGTAACTTTATCATATTGGCTTGCAAGATCAGATGGCAAAAAATCCTCTACACTGTACTTGTGCCACGCCTCAATTCCTTCCTTTGCGATCATTTCAACGATTTTTGAGTTAACGTCGGCATTGCGTAACGGTTCCTTTGTTTCTTTATGCAAAAAGAGAGTGATGGGCGTGCCCCAAATCCGTTGGCGCGACAAACACCAATCGGGCCTTGATTCAACCATGCTATGGATGCGGCGCTGGCTTTGTGCCGGGACCCACTGCGCGTGTTCAATAGCCCGAAGAGCTGGAGAACGAACTTTTTCAATATCCAAAAACCACTGACTTGTTAAACGGAAAATGAGCGGGGATTTCGAGCGCCAAGAATGAGGATAACTATGAACAAACGTACGAGCAGCCAAAAGGGCATTCCCCTGTCGCAGCAAGTTGCAAACTTCGTCAGCAACCTTGAAGATATGCTTGCCACCCAAGAGAGGGAGCTCATTGATGTAGGACCCGTCAGGGTTGACTAAGTTCGGCATAGGAAGCTTACATTTCTGACCAACAGCGAAGTCCTCCATCCCGTGGCTTGGTGCTGTGTGTACGAATCCTGTTCCTGTTTCCGTTGTAACGTGAGCTGCATGAACAAGAGGAACTGTAAACGTGTAAGCATAAGGGGACATCTTATCTCTTTCGGTCTGTTGAGGACAGAGATCAAAGGGATGCTGACAAATAACTCCTTCAAATTCAGCACCTTTAAACTTCGCGATGATGGTGTACTCCACGATTCCAACATCACGGCAAAAAGACTCGACTAAATCCTCTGCAACTAGGAGTTTAGAACGAACTTTAAGGCTGTTTTCAACATTCTCCTTCGTTTTTTTTACATCAAGTAGAACATATCTCATGTCCTCGTGGTAAGCGATGGCCCGGTTCGCCGGAAGGGTCCAAGGTGTTGTTGTCCAAATAACAACACTGCAGTCCAATAACTGAGATAAAGGACCGCCTACGACAGGGAACGTTACATAAATGGAAGTACTCGTATGATCTTTGTACTCAACCTCAGCCTCGGCCATAGCTGTTTTTTCAACGACTGACCACAGCACAGGTTTCTGGCCGCGGTAGATGTATCCTCCCATAAAAATCTTAAGGAACTGCTCAACGATGATGCTCTCACTCTTCGGGTCCATCGTCTTATAGGGATGATCCCAATCCGCGCAGATGCCTAAACGTTTAAGTCCGTCTTTTTGCACACTGACCCAGTGTTCAGCAAAATCACGACAGTGTTTCAAGAACTCTAGAACAGGAATATCGTCCTTATTCTTCTTGTTTTTTCGGAATTCCTCTTCAATTTTCCATTCAATGGGGAGGCCATGACAATCCCACCCTGGGACGAGAGGAGCATCGTGACCAGCCATTTGATAAGACTTAACGATGATGTCTTTCAATCCTTCTGTGAACGCGTGACCTGTGTGAATTGCGCCGTTCGCATAGGGAGGACCGTAGTGCAAAATGAACTTGGGCAGTCCTTTGGATCGTTCCCGAAGACGGCGAAACAGCCCCGTTTCTTCCCATCGAGCTAAGATTTGAGGTTCCTTCGTTGGTAAATTAGCCTTCATAGGGAAATCAGTCTGCGGCAAAAAAATCGAATTTTTAATATCCTGAGACAATGGAGGCACCTTGTCAGTTGGTTTTTCTTCTGGTGTGATCGATGGGATTGCTACGGGTGCAACAGTTTTTTTGCGTTTCAAAAAGTCAAAAAATGCCATAAATCTTCATCCTCCTACGCCAAATATAGTCCGCCGTTAACGTGCAACGTGGCCCCCGTGATATAGGCAGCCCTATCAGAAGCCAGGAACGTCACAGCATGAGCTACTTCTTCCGGCAACCCCATACGCCTAAGAGGCACCATCGACAACATCTTCTCCTTGGCGGCCTCGGGAATCCCACTTGTCATTGCGGAGTCGATAAACCCTGGGGCTACACAGTTCAAGGTTACGTTCCGAGCTCCGAGCTCTTGAGCTAGGGCCTTTGTCATGCCAATAAGCCCAGCCTTGGAAGCACAATAATTCGCTTGCCCAGCGTTACCCATACATCCCACAACGGAAGAAATATTCACAATGCGGCCATATCGACGAGCCATCATCGGCTTAGCCGCCGCCCGACACAAACGGAAACACGCCTCCAAATTGAGCTTCAACACAAGATCCCAATCATCATCAGACATTTTGATAACAAGATTGTCGCGCGTGATGCCAGCATTATTCACCAAGACATCGATGTGTCCCAGGCGATCCGCAGCCGTAGAAAAGAGAGAATCAGCTTCCTCGTTTTGGGTGAGGTTCACAACGAACGGAAGAAGTTCACAGGTAGGCGTTCCTATCTCTGCGACCATGGTCCCTAAAATCTCCGGCTCAATCCCCGAAATGGCTACGCGGCGGTAACCGTCTTGAACAAAAGCTTTGACAAGAGCTTTTCCGATATCTCCCGTTGCTCCCGTAATAAGAGCTGTTCTCTCTGCCATAAAACCTCAGTGCTGTATAAGTCCAAACCCTGGGACATCATATCAAAAATCAAGAGCAATACGAGAAGAGTCGTAGAAGGGGATGAAATTGCCCGGTGGTTTGTTTTTTTGAGCACCTTACTTGTCAGGGAATAAATCGCGGTCAAAAACGACAAAGATCGAATTTATGGGATAGGAGAGGAATATACAATGAAAATGTACAAACTGTTTTTTAGTTTGTACATAAAAACAATCTAGAAAAATTCTTATTTTATCTATAAAAAGAAGTAAATAAATCTCTGATCGAATTACACTATAAAGATAAAAAATTTAGTTAATTTTAGTGATGGAAAATTATCAATTTTCATAGAAAGCTTTTTATTAAAATCCACCAAATGAAGATAATCTGTAGAACTCGCCACAGCCGTTTTTCACTACGTGCTATCGTCCTCCAACATCTCACGAATAAGGGGACGAGTAATGGCTTTTTTGCGAAGGGAGGATACTTGATCCAGCGTGTGTGCCCAAGCACGCAATGTTGTCATATCACGGGAAATGCGAGTTAAGAGGTATTGGATATCCTCCTCGGCCATCTGCGTTCCGAAATCCGACATCATTTTTGCAAACACGTGTCGGGCCGTTGCCTCGTCAGGCGAATCAATCTTCAGCAAGGGCAAAAGTTTAAACCTCGACGAGAGGTCCTGGAGTTTTGATTCCCACCATGAAGGCTGCCAAGAGCTGACCCATAGTACCTTTGCTCCCTGCTCTCTTAGTACATTAAAAAGATCGAAGAGCCACGTGGGTTCAGCTGACTCGATCTCGTCGAAAACGTAGGCTCTAGCAAAGTGATTTTTTACGAATTCCCTTACCGAGAAAAGGCCGAAATCTCTTGATGTTTGAACGTAGGATCCCTGATTAAGTTCGGCGAATATGTGCGCTAGATGGGTTTTTCCCGTCTGGGTACTTCCATAAAGGTACGCCATTTGCGCCGTTTCTTCGCGGGGGGATCTCACAACCCATCGGTAGGCAACCTCGTTACACGGCGCCACGACCCACCGTGCGAGGGAAAAATCCTCTTGGGATGCTAAAGGGAGCAAACGAGGTTCCATAACCTCCTATACCGTAAGGTAGACCCTTAACCCATCACAAGTTTCCGTCAAAACGACCTGACAAGCTAGCCGGACACCATCGTCTGCCTGAAGCGCTTCAAGGGTATCCTGCTCCGAATCACCCGGTGGAGGCAAGCGATCCATCCACTCGGGAGCAATCCTGACACGACAGCTTCCGCAAATGCCCGATCCACCACAGCCACCAAACAAAGGTAGGTCGTTCTCCTCGGCGATCTCAAGCAAGGGTGCCCCTACTCGTCCCTCAACGGTTTTTTCTTCCTTGTTCGGCAAGATAAAAACTATTTTCATACATTCCTCAACGTTCTGTATACTCACTGTCTTTTAACAGGTTTCGCGAACATCATCAAGCCAAGCTGGGTGCCCCACGAATTTTTGGATGGTTGATTATCCGGGGTTCTGAATTTTCTTGCGTTTCAATTGATCAATCTATTGATGTCGCGTACTTGGTTACGTTTGCGCTTATACTGCTGAGGTGAGATAAATGTCCTCCGGCATCCATGTGACTCATGTTCATCCTCTTCTCAGCAACCTTCTCCTGACACTATTTCTCAAGCTTATTCTGTGCTACCCTGGCGCGTGTGTTACTGTGTGTGTTTTTTGTTCCTAGTTGAGGTTATGTCTTCTGTTTCGGTTGTTCTGCGTCATCTTCTTTCGTCTTGCTGGGGGGGTGTTTTCCCGGTTCTTCTTTTGACTGGCTGCACGACGACGTCTAAGATTTCAGGGAAGAGAGAGTTAGTGGTTCCATCTTCGCAAGAGCTTGCTGTTGATAATGCCACGTTAAGGCGGGCCTTTAAGTTGCCAAATCAGCGAGTTGAGAAGGGTTGCCGCCAGGAATTTGAATCTGCCACGCACGAGATGGCTCATCATCGCTTTGATATGCACAAAGCGCAATTCCAGTGGTTTGTATCTGTAGGAGGAGGTACAACTCAAAAAGCACGATTAATTACTAACCTCGTTTCGGAAAAAGGTCGGATTTTTGGTGCCAATACTGACGGTGACATTTTTGCCATTGATATAGCAAGTCAGAAGATTTTGTGGAAGGTGTCGCCGGTTGGTCGTATAGAGGATGTCGCGAAGATAGCCGGCATGGCGTTACTCGACACAGGCTATCTTCTCGTGGCGGCGGCATCTGGAGAAGTGATAATTCTTGCGTCAGATTCTGGCCGCGTTATGAAGAAGGTCGAATTACACAGTTCGCTTCGATCGGCGCCAACGGTAGCGGGCGGGACACTCGTTTTTCAAGGTAGTAATAACAGTCTTTTTGTGCTGGATTCTCAGTTGAATACGTTATGGAGTTTGGCGGAGGCTCCTGAGAACGTTGTTTTTTTGGGGAATGGGTCACCTGCTGTTGAGGACGGTGCTGTCGTAGCTGCCTTTACGTCGGGCGAATATAAGGCTTATGACATAGATTCTGGTGCTGAGCTTTGGATGTCTTTCATGACGCCTCAGTTTGCGGATGATACGGTGAGTAGCATGCTTCATATCCATGCTTCTCCGGTTATCCAGGGGGATCGAGTTTTTGTTGTTGGACATAGTGGAAGTTTAACGGCTACCCATCTCTTGTCGGGACAAGAGCTTTGGAGCGTGCCCTTTTCTGGACTTCATACTCCTGTGGCCTCTGGAGATTGGTTGTTTGCCGTTGATGCCCAGGGGTATCTCTATTGCTTTGATCAGGCTACGGGACGAGTCCGATGGAGTGCGGCCCTACCTGATGACGCTGACCATAAACGGCCAACTCATTGGACAGCACCGTTATTAGCCGGGGACTGTATCCTTATCGTTACGGACTTTGGAAATATTGTTGCTTTTGATGCTTCCACGGGAAAGGTTGCGCGAGTTCTGAAATCCCGTGCTTTAAGTCCATCCAGTGCAATTATCGTTAACCAGCAGCTCTTTGTCCTTTCTGGCCAAGGGAGGTTGTATGCCTTTGGATCATAACGAACCAAAGGTTATCCTTCTCGGCCTTCCAAACGCAGGAAAGTCGGCTTTGTTTAACGCCCTTGTTCAGCGTCGGGCGGCGCTTGTTTTTGATCGGCCTGGGGTAACACGTGACTGCCGATATGAGCGATTCGCTCTTGACGATGACGGATCGGTCTTCGCTACGCTTGTCGATACGCCAGGTGTGCTTCCAGAGTACACTGGACGTTTCTCAAACATCAAAGACTCGCCCCTTGTTCAGAAGGGGAGATTTGAACTTGATAAACTTACATCCATGCTAACTTTAGGAGCTCTCAAAAGCGCTGATGTGGTCCTTTTTCTGTTTGATGGTAAACAGGAGCAGCAGGCGGCCCTTTCCTTTTTTAATAGCGCCCGGAAATATGGGAAAACGATGATCCCTGTGGTTAGTAAGTGTGATGCTTTGCGCCATCACGCGGTGCCTGATGATCTTTATTCGATAGGGCAAGATCTTCTGCTTGTCTCGGCAGCTCACCGGCAAGGTCTCGACGAGCTTAAGCAGGCTATTTTGCATACACCTCCGTTCTCTAATATTCGCACAGATGGTGCCTTGCCTTTACTGACTCCGTTAGAAAAGACATCTTTTCAAAGTGCTGATGGCACTCATTCCACAAGCCATAATTTGGAGATGACGACTCTTATCAAAACTGTGGAATCACGGGGAAACTCGTTGTTAGTCGATCCGACTACGCCAAAAAGCGCTAAGGACCTTACCTGTGGAGAAGGGATGAACCAACCGCTTACTTTAGCTTTAGCCATTGTTGGTCGACCTAATGTTGGGAAATCGACTCTCATCAACGCGCTTCTTGGACGGCAGCAGCAGCTTGTTGCCAATTGTCCTGGTGTCACACGCGATTCTATAGAACTAGAGTGGACTTACCGTGGTCGTCTATTTCGTCTCTGTGATACGGCTGGGATTCGCCGTCGCTCGCGGATTCACGATCCGCTTGAAAAGATAACGGTAAGCACAGCTCTGAGGTGCGCTCGCGCAGCGGATGTTTGTGTTCTCGTCCTTGATGCTGTCGATATCGAATCATCCGATTTCGGAGAGCTTCTTCAGCAGGACTTGCTTCTGGCTGACAAGATTTTGCAGGAAGGGCGTTGCGTTATCCTGGCCCTCAACAAGTGGGATCTCGTTCGAGATAGAAATCTCCTCAGAAAAAAATTTGTGCACTCCTTATCTTTTGCTGCTCATTTGAAGGATGTCTTTTGGACTCCTCTCTCTGCAGAGAAAAAGAAGGGCCTTTCAGATCTTTTGTCCCTCGTTTTGCAAGTCGAAGACAGTTGGCGTCGGCATTTCTCTACGGCGAAGCTGAATTCATGGCTGCGAGATCTTGTGGCGGCGTGTCCACCGCCTACGGCTGGTTTTCGTTCCTCTAAGCTGAAATACATGACCCAAGTTGGAAATCAACCACCGCATTTCGTTATTTTCGGGACGCGCATGGAAACTGTTCCTGAGTCTTATCGGCGATTTGTTCAAAGTCGGCTCCGTGAGGCCTTTGATCTTCACGGAGTCCCCGTTCTCATCCAGTGGCGTCAACAAGACAATCCCTATGTATCTCGTCAAGCCTTGGATGAGGGCGCGCCTTTGAAGAATAGAGGACAACGACGTTCGTCTCGCTCTTCCGCGATGCGTTTATGAGAGTCCTCACGCTAGAAGAGAAGGCCCTGTGGGAACTAAGTAATCAATCCACGAAGAAATTGTCTAGGAATAACGTTCCTTTACCTCCTGCCTCCTCTCCCCAAAAGCGCGAGCGGACGAAATTGCTAGACCCAATATCCCCCATGAATTTTCCGCAAGGCTCCAAGGATTTTTCAGGTACGTTTTCTCAGTCCAGAGTGCACTTTGGAGTTGATAAAATTCTGCCCAAAAAAGCTAAAAACATCGTTATCGAGGGATCAATTGATTTACATGGTCTCACTCGCACTCAAGCTCAAGATCAGTTGCTTCAATTTCTTTTGAGAGGACAAGTTATGGAAAAACGATGGGTACGCGTCATTACCGGCAAAAGCGGTGTTCTACGTATCGAAGTTCCTCAATGGCTCGAACAGCACAGTTTCCTCGTTAGCGGTTACACTCATGCCCCCCTAACTGATGGAGGCGTCGGGGCACTCTATGTCCGCCTCCGCCGAATTGAGAAAGTACGGTAAGGAGAAAGGAACATGAGGAGAAGAACAAAAGATGGCTACCTAAGATATGAATATCGATACTTGAGAAGTAATATAAGGTCTTTTTCAGATATTTGATATGTTAGTGAAATACAAGTTTTATCTAATTGGATAGAGTAGGGCGAGGATAAAGAAATATCAATACTTGGTATTGTTATGCTATTTTCTTGTATATAGCACTATTTTTGGTGCAAAATAAAACAAATGCAATAAAAGACGACGAGTATTGCTTAAGAGGCTATGTAGATATGAGGCAGGTGATGATGTTGATGCTATTGACGCAGAAATATTCATCTCCTCAACAGTAAATATTTTTAATTATTTATTAACTATTAATGGTTATTCTTACTCTAGAAGATTGGTAATATGAGAGAACAGAGCATGAAAACACAGTCAGCGCGAGTGGTTCTCGGAGTCGCGTTTGCCGCCCTGGGAGCTACTGCAGTTAATACTTCTCATGCCATGATGATGCCTGGCATGATGGGAATGAACATGGGTATGAATCCGATGGCCAGCATGGGAATGGGGGGCAACCTCATGGGGTCACTTGCCGGCATGCTTGGCGGGATGGGCTTAGGTGGCATGGGTGGCTTTGGTGCCGGTTTGGGGGGAATGAATGGCCTCGGCATGGGAGGCTTCGGCATGATGGGGATGGGCGTCAGTTCGGCTTCAGCAAGTCGTGCAAAGGATGATGCTAACAAGACCCTTAATAAGGTCCAAGACGATGATTTGTACTATGCGTCGAAGGGAGTAGCGGATCTTTTAGGCGAAGTCCTGGCAATGATTATGCAGGTCTACCAAGTCAATCAACAGATGGCTATGATCATTTTTCAACAATATCAGCAGGAGATGATCCAAAGACAACAGGCTCAGTATCAGCAGATGGCTAATCCTTACGGGGGTATGGTTCAAGGAGGCATGGGCGGTTATAATCCGTATGGTATGACTCAAATGAATCCTTATGCGAGCCAGGTGAATATGGGGTACGTACAGCAGATGCCTATGGCGCAGACGGGAATGATGCAACAACCTACGATAGGGGGTATGATCGGGAATGCAATCAACCAGGTTGCTTCGACAGTCGCTCCAACGCAGCAAACTGCAGTAAGACAGTCATCCTCAGTAAGCAGTAGCAGAAACCGTTAAAGGAGTATACACAGGTGCTCATAAGAGACATTGGGTAGAAAGGTGGGTGAAAATCCCACCAGCCAAGCTGGAGAGTTATGTCGTTGTGATGGGTTCGAGTTGGCTGGCAGGTAGGTGAAAGTAAGGTCTGTTAGATGCAGCTGTAAGTATGGAACAGTACCAAGATTTGTGGAGGAAGTAATGTAAATCATTGATGGTAAAAATATTTAAAATCAATCAAAGGGAAAAAATTGACCGGCCTACCGTAAGCACGTTTCAGGTTGTATTTAGATAAGCGTATCTGAAGGTTCCATTGCAGAAGAATTTTAATTATGAACTATCTGATCATGCTGCGGACTGAGGGTAGCTTATGAGGATGAATCTACGCATCACATATACAGTGTTCGAATCTTTTTTTATTATCACTTTATCATAGTACTTCAATAATCGCAATTATTTAAATGTTTAAATGATCCATTATTATTTTTCGAGTCCGTCATCGTTCCACGAACAAAATACTTTTTGAGTTTCAGGAGGGCACGTTTTTCAATCTGGCGGACGCCTTCAACAGAAATTTTGAAGTGCAGGGCTAAGGCAGAAAAGGATATTTTTTTCTCTATTCCATATCGCTTGTTCAGAACCAGTCTCTCACGAGAGCTAAGCGTGTTGAGACCCTCCTTAATTTGTGCAGATCTTCTTTGTCTTTCAGTTAGTCGTACCAGTTGTTCTTCAGGTGTAGGACGTGTATCTGGTAAATTCTCAATCCAACTCGCGCCATCTTCATCACAATCCAGAGAGGTATCACATGGTGTCCAACCTTCCGAGAAACGGGTTTCCGCACTTATCACACTTTTTCGACGCGGAATGGGACGTGGAACAACTGAAGAAGATTGCGCAAGGTAGGACTTGATGTACACGCGAATCCAAAAGGTTGCATAGGTTGAGAAACGACATCCCCGCGTTTCATCAAAAGATTGAATGGCGCGGAAGAGTGCTAGGACTCCCTCTGAGAACAAAGCCCCTGAGTCGACGCCGTAGCGCCGACTTTCGTAGAGGGCTATCTTTCGCACCAACCCCAGGTGACTTAGCACGATCCGGTCGCGGTCAACGAGAGAGTTGTCATCTCGCCACGAACGCAAAGAAGAAACTTCGTTATCCCGAGAAAGATTTCTCATAGGGTCACGGTAAATGGGTTTCAGAAGTCCCCTCCTTTTCGTTTTTGCCTCATTTCTTTATTCATAATACACAATTATTAATCTTTTGTAAACATTTATTAATAATAATTGATTGCGTTCGACACGCAATCAAAAGGTAAAAAAATCTTTTTTAGTAACGTTTTTGGTGAATCCAAGCTGTATGATGGAAACTTAATCAAAAAGAATAACTGGAAGTCTTTTACATAAATTTTGATAAAATTAAATCGATTGACTGGATTGAAGATTGAACAAGATTGACTATTATTTAACAAGTATGAAATTTGCCAAGTCCGAAAATCGAATAGTTATATGTTAAAATTTTCGAGCGCGAGTCAAACACCTAATATTGGCGTAAATCGATATATGATCTGTAAACGGTATTGGAAAAGCAGAAGTTAAAGGCCTTTGACGACAGCGAAAATAGGGCCCACAATAGCATCATATGTGGACAGTAACTCTATCTTTGAGCAAATCGC
The DNA here is from genome assembly GCA_041200185.1 of Alphaproteobacteria bacterium. Classification (GTDB taxonomy): domain Bacteria; phylum Pseudomonadota; class Alphaproteobacteria; order BNTO01; family BNTO01. Next base: position 1,222,279 of record CP165730.1, on the reverse strand, counting down.
AGCAACGAATTAATTTACGAATAAGGATTCAATAAACTCCAATCTTTTACAATCAACAAAAATCGACAGATAGAACGCCCAATCCATCTGAGTCTCTGTACGAGACGATGTCGAAAAGCGAAAATAACAGGCAATTATAGGGCTACGTACAGGAATATCTTGGCTTAGTTAAAATGCATTAAGATCCTCGGCAACAAAACAAAATTCAGAGGGAAACTATGACGAACGGCAACTTGCCCAACAAAAAAAACACCAAGAATGACAAAATGAGATGAACCGACCATACGGAAAAACAAAGCAATGGAACACATAACGAACGGGGGATTCCTCCGCATTTTCCTCCGCATTTATAGATTTGCAATAAATTACTCAGAGAAAAATGTTTAACGGAAAAGCCTTTTCGTGAATTGTCGTCGCTGTGGGGGAGACCCATTTTGAAGGATGGATTTTGTGGTGGTCGGCAGAGATTTTTGTGCAAAATGTATTGTCGACATCAGATACAAAAAGATGGACGGTTCCAATATCCAGAATTCGACAGGAAAAGGCTGTATGTTTTTACCTTGAAGGTTTTGGAGTTAGGTATTTTACTCGTATTTTGACGTTATTTACTGAAAAACTGTTGAGAAACCCAATGATTCTCCGTTGGATTCGACTGGAAGGTTTGACAGGAGAAGACAGCCTCAGCCTTCGATCGATGTCTGCAAGATGGATGAGCTCTTTACGTACATTAAAAAAGACTGCACAAATCGAGTTTAAGGTGCTCTCTAGCCCGATTGCATCGACGAACCAGTGTTACAGTCAATCTCTCGATATGCTCAGGTGACCTTTATCGCTGTTTATGTTCTACAAGTCTGTCCGGCTCGGATAAATCTATAAATGCAGGGTGATCCCACGAACTAGGAGCGCAAACTGATCTTGTTGACTGCAAGAAGTTACAGAAAACGCCAACATTGGGCTCAATTCAAGAGTTATAGGCGACCAAACGAAGCCAAGAAGCTATCATCTGTGACAGAATGTATATTGGGGCGATGTCCCCCCATAAATCCGTGAAAACAGATTTGTCATTCGCTGATTCAATGGGGCGGCAACCTTGAAGGAAACTCCGATAGTCACCGCATAGCGAAGCGTTTCTGTCACGGAGACATTTAACGTTTCTTCTCGAGTACAACGTGAGGGCTTTTTAATATTGATCACTCAGCCTGATTGATTCCCGACGCCAAATTGATACATTGTTGCCCATGTCTCTTCCCGACAAAACCATCTTCATAAAGGCGAGCGATCTCACTGCATAGGGATTTCCATCGGACGATCATTGGTTTGAGGACACATCACAAGGAATAATTGAAGCAAAAAACTATAAATGAGAGGAAAGTACCAAATCTCTAAAAATATTCAAGGGCATGTTTTTACATTCTTCGAGAATCTTTTTTGTATTTTTTTCAAGTTGTAGGTGGACTAAAAGTTTATATATAAACTCAAAAGAAATTTATCATTTGGATAAATGGGGAAGTGATTTTTATTCATACTATGCATATCTGATGCTAGATGATACAAGGATTTGAAATCAATAGACAATATATTGTTTGTTAGTATTATTGAATCTTTATTTATTGGATAATCTAACTAAATCAGTCGCAACCATCGGACGAGTTGTGTGATGATTTATTATTCGACAATTGGTCAACGTCGCATTTATAACTTCTGTTTCTAAAAAAATTATTCAAGTTCTTTCAATGATCTATGGTTTCAAAAATGAACTGAACAAGCCATACTTTTAATAAATTGGAAAGATTTTTATTAGTTAAAAATACTGCTGTTGTTGCTGAAAATAAATCTCGACGCGTTTCATGGTTCAGTGTATCCCTACCTCTACGCCCGCATCCTAATCTGGAGAATTGGAATTTTAAAATAAATTATAATTTCCAGACAAAAATATTAGCTTTTAAAGATAGTTTTTTCTAAAAATGTCAGCAAAAACTCCATATAATTTTTTATCACTGAACTTCCCATGAACATGTTGTTGTGAAATCTCAGCTTTGCAAATCTTTAGCGAGGATCGTAATCGCTCTATCTTAAACTCCTTCTCCTTTTCTTCCGTGCTTTTATCCGGGATAACTTTTTTTATTGCTGTCCGAAAAAGGACATCCGTTGGGCTTATAGATATTTCGCAAAGGGTTTAATATAACTCCCGCGCCCGGTTATCGGTTATACGCAAAGAGAGAGTCACCGCGCTCACTCTATACCAAGATCTACCTGTGTCTAATATTAGTTGCAAATCTCATCGGAATGCTTATTTTACAATAGTTAAAAAAAGGGGTTCATAGATTAACTCTTCGGTTATTAATTTTATTACTAACTATAAAGTAAAGGTCCCCACTAATTAATACTATCTTTTTTCGGTTATCAAAGTTTTTTCTTACGCATTTTTTTATTATACAGATATTTATTTCGAGATGGTAAAAGACAACTTAATTCGAAGACGTTTTAAGGTCGTTATCCTCGATACCCCTGATCGAATCTACTTACAATGACCGTGCCTTTAACTCATCCAGTGTTGTTGGTTATTTCCACAAGTCCAGCAAGTGTTGTCATTCCGAAAATCTCTTGGATTTATCCCTCCTGCTCCCCTACGTCTCCCTTTATTCTCATGGTCCATCCTTCATTTCCTCAGCCAGCTGGGTTGAGTTCGTATTCTCGGAACCATTGAATTGTGCTTTGTATAAGGCTCCAAACGAGTGCTGCTAACGGCATGACGAAAAAGGCTCCTGCCATTCCCAACCACGCGAGAACTGTCAACACGGCGAAGAAAATCCAAACGGGGTGCATACCGATTTTTTCGCCAACCCAACGAGGCGTCAGAAAGTTCGATTCAATGGAGGACCCCACAAAATACAGCACTGCCACGCTAAAGATGCAAAACAGGCCCAGTCCTTGGCTAATAGCCACGGCGAAGCTCACAACAAAGGCAATAAAGACTCCTATAAACGGAATAAAAGTAAGAAGCCCGCTCAAAAAACCTAAAAATATATAAGGCTTTAACCCGATAAAAAACAAGCAGGTACTATAAAACAAAAAAACGACACAACACACCTTTATCTGACCATGAATCTGATTCTTCAGGGCTTGCCTTGCACGTGGCAAAGCAAAATCAGCGAATGATAGGATCCTCTCTGGCAAACAAACCCTCGTTTTTTCAACGAATTTTGGCCAATCCTTAAGTAGATAAAACGTTAAGATGGGAACGAAAAAGAGGAAGGAAAAAAAGCCAACGACAGATTTGGCTCCCTTATACAAGGTTGATGCATAATGAAACATCATTTCTGATAAATTGCCGAGGCCATTGACTAGGTACTCACGAATCTTTTCAGCATTCAGTTCAAAGGGCAGATGTAAACTCGTCGACAAGTCGTTGATCTTTTGAGGAATCCAGTCTGCTAAAAAGGCGATCGTAGTATGAATATGGCAACTGTAGTATAAAAAGTGTTTTTGAATGAAAAAAGAAAGAGTAATAACACCAAGAAGAACAATCGTCACAAAAAGAATCACTAGTAATCCCGCTCCAACACTTCGAGGAATGCCTATGCTCTGCAACTTTGAAATCCACGAATTGAAGAAAGAGGCAAGAATAATGGCCGTCAAAAATGGCCAGATCACAACAGCAAATTTAGCCAAAAGGGCAACCACACAAGCCAACGCAAAGACCACGAGGATCGCTGCCCGGAAGACTTCTTCATCTTGATAGAGTCTCTTTAATGACGCGATCATAATGCCTTATCCAAAACGGGCTACACACGCTTTGCAAAATACCCCCAAGTAAGCACAAATTGACCCTACTAGCGTTACGAAGATAACCCATGTCAACACTGTCAGAATTGGAGAGAGCCACTCCCCGTGAAACACTTTCGCAAGCAGCCAAACAAACGGCAAAAGTAGCACAAAGCCCGTATTTACTTTGCTGATATAAAGAGGGGACATTTTAAAGTCGAGTTTTAAAAGGAAGCCTAACCCCACCGCCAAAACAATGAGGACATCACGAGCGATAACACAAAAGGACAACTTGGGGAATTCGTTGTAAAGCATGAGGTAAGAAAAGAACGTCAGAAGCTTATCCGCTAAAGGATCTAAAAACGCGCCCAAGGCTGAGGCGCACTGAGCGTGTCGAGCCCAAAAGCCATCAAGCCAATCACTCATTCCTGCCACAAAAAAAAGCCCCACAACGGCAACATAACGCTGCTCCAAGGCCCAACAGAAAACCAGAGGCGACGCCAGAATCCTTAGCGTCGTCAACAGATTCGGGACGGTAAAAATTCCTGCTAGCAAGAGGTCTCCCATCGACAAAAGTCGATCTGGCTAAAAAAGAAAGCAATCTCCTTCGCAGCTGTCTCTGGTGAATCTGATCCATGAACCGAGTTGAAATCAATGGATTCGCCAAACTCGTAGCGGATAGTTCCAGGAGCTGCGTTGCTCGGATTCGTTGCCCCCATCACCTCACGATATCGATGGATAGCATCCTCACCCTCAAGAACCTGGACGACTACTGGCCCCTTAACCATGTTGTTGCAGAGATCGTCATAAAAAGAACGTTCGGAATGAACAGCGTAAAAAGCCTGCGCTTGCTGTCTGGTGAGACGGATACGCTTCTGCGCGATAATCGTCAGCCCCACTTCTTCAATCTTCGCATTGATCTTACCCGTCAAATTCCGCCGTGTCGCATCGGGTTTGATGATCGACAATGTTTGCTGAATAGCCACTTTTCCTCCTTACTACTCCCTCACAAAAACCGACATTAAGGCTACTTCTTACTACCAGAAGCTCCTGTTGTTAAAACCTCGCTTTCAACCGACAGTAGAGGTTTTTTAACTCTAGAAAATAATGTGTAAAACACAGGCACAATGAACAGCGTAAAGACCGTCCCCATCGTCATACCCCCCACAATCGTCCATCCCAATTGCCATCGAGTTTCAGCTCCAGCACCACTCGCAAAAGCCAATGGCAAGGCCCCCAAGACCATAGCTAGCGTCGTCATGATAACAGGGCGAAGGCGGATCAAAGCTGCCTGAATCACTGCGGGACGAATAGCCAAGCCGGACTGTACTTGAGCTTTGTTCGCAAAGTCTACAATTAAAATACCGTGCTTAGTAATCAAACCAATCAAGGTAATCAGACCGATATTCGAATACAAGTTCAGGCTACCATTCTTGATCACTGCCAGCGTTAACACGGCACTGATGATGGTAAGAGGAACACTAAACAGTATGATAAGGGGGTCAATCCAACTTTCAAACTGCGCCGCCATAACAAGATAGATGAAGAGTACCGCCAAGCCGAAAACCATCCCCATCACACGATTTTCCTGGAGAAACTTCTTGGTGTTTCCTACAAATTCCAATACGACATCACGTGGCAAAAACTGCTTTTTGGCATCTTCAATAAATTCGATGCCCTCCTGGATGCCGTGCCTCGGTGCCATAGTTCCCGTCACTTGCACAGCCCTTGTCCGGTTGTAGTGATAAATTTCCACCGGGCCAGATCGTGGGGTAATTTGGATAAGCTCAGACAAAGGAATAAGTTTATCGCCCCGCTCACCTCCTTTTATGTGGATATTTAAGATATCTTCTGGCGTTGAACGCGATTCATTTTCAACTTCAATCTTCACATCGTACAACTTGTTATCTTTCTTGAAAGTATTCGCTTTCCTTCCACGAATCAACGCGTCAATTGTATCGGCAATCGTTCCTGGCTCGATAAATAGACTCAAAACCTTGTCGCGCAAAATCGTCACCGTATAGTCCTCCGTGTCGTTTTGAGTCGCACTCAAAACCTGCGAAGTCAACCCAGAAGATCTAAACTCAATCCCCATGCTACGGGCTAAATCTCTAAGTTCTTTATGCGACTTATTACCACGAACGACAAATGATACCTCTGCTTCGGCATCACTACCCCCACTACGCCCAGCGCGGATCTGCTGAACCTCAATACCCGTTATATCCTTAATTCTCTCAGCAATGTCTTTTGCTACTTCGTCCGAAGATCGCTTTTGCCGCGGCTTCATCGTAATAACCGCCTCAAAAGTTGGGTTGGTAATACTAATATCTCTTGATTCAATCTCGGGAATTGGCGCAATCAACGAATCCAGCTCTTGGATATACTTTTCTGTGTACTCCAGTGTCGCTGACTGCGGCGCGTGCCCCTTGAGAACGATCCACCCCGTATCCTCCTTTGGAAATAACTGGGATGGCAGTGTCTTGAACACGGCATACCCAAAAGCTGCAAAGACCAAAGCAACTGAAACCACAGCTACACGATGATTAAGAGCCTTGTTGAGTAAAGACTCATACCCCTCCGAAAGGTAAGCCATCATTCTTTCCACAGGAATCCAATTGTTAAACTTTTGCGACAGGGATAACTTGGATCCAGACACTCCATCCTGTTCAGGCAAAGACAAAATTCGCGCACACATCATTGGCGACAAGGTCAGAGCCGCAAACCCCGACAAAATTACCGAACAAGCCAACGTGATAGCAAATTCTGACAAGAGCTTGCCAGTCATACCCGTTGCCAAGGAAACAGGCGTGTAGACTGCAGCTAAGGTTAGTGTCATAGCAATTACAGCAAAGCTAACTTCCCGGATCCCTCGGACTGCCGCTTGCAATCGTGTACATCCTTGTTCCATAAAGCGGTGAACATTTTCCAAAACGACAATAGCGTCATCGACAACCAAACCAACAGCCAAGACAAACGCTAACAACGTAAAAGTATTCAAGCTAAAGCCAAAGAGGTACATAAACGTGAGCGTTCCCAACAGAGACACAGGAATTGTCACAAGAGGAATAAGCGCCGCCCTAAAGGACCTTAGAAAAATAAGAACGACTAATGTGACCAAAATAACGGCCTCGAAAATCGTACGATAAACCTCCTTAAGCGATCTCTCGACAAACATCGTACTGTCGTAGGAGACCAACACCTTGACGTCATCCGGTAAACGAGTGGCTTTTAAGTTCTCCAACTCTTTCTTTACAGCTCGCGCCACATTGATCGGATTGGCATTTGACTGTTTTGTAATTGTCAAACTGACACCACGCCGGCCGTTAAAATAGGACCGTGTTTTCGCTTTTGCAGATTTAATCTCTGCACGACCAATATCATTTAATCGAACAAGATGCCCATTTTTCGACAAAATGACCATGTTCTCAAACTGCTCGGGACGTTCCAAGTTAGCAACTGTTGTAACGAGGTACTCCCTATTCTTACTGATAATTCTTCCGCCAGGTCTTTCAAGGTTCTGCCCTTGGATAGCTTTCATGACATCATTCACAGCGATTCCATATGAAGCCATCTTTTTAGGATCGATGTAAAGATTCATAACAAAAAGGCCATCACCAAATACCTCTACACGCCCAACCCCAGGAACTGACTCGAAATCCTTTTGAACTTCTTGCGAGACAAAATCAAATAATTCATTACGCTCCAACTTGTCACTCCAAAAGGATAAGCTCATAATGGCCGCTTCATCGTGCCGCGCTTTACTAATCACTGGCTCACGGACGTCGCGCGGAAGGTTATCGCGTTCTTTGCTGATACGGTCACGAATATCATTGACAGCTTCGTTGAGGTTTCGATCTTCTCGGAACACAATAGTGATGCTGCTGCTGTCTGTATTGCTCGTTGAAGACACGAAGTCAATTCCCTCGATTCCGGCAAACGCCTCCTCCAGCTTCTTCGTAATCTGCGCTTCAACAATCTCAGGAGCCGCCCCCTGCATCGTTGTTTCGATAGTTACGGCAGGTTGCTCAATGGCCGGAAGATGGCGCAACGGCAGTCGTCTACCTAAGACCACACCAATAAGGATCAGCACAAAGGTCATCACCCACGCGAAAACAGGTCTTTCGATACAAACTTCCGATACTCTCATGATATCTCCAGGTTACCCAATACTATCATTCTTCATCCGATTTATAGGTGAGCCCTTGCGCCTTTGGACTTCGCCACTTGCCCAGGGATGCTCTGCTGGGGGCTGTCCAGTGGCTGGGCGCCGCCTTCGCCGCTTCCTCCAGCCTTCTTGTTCGAATAGTCACTCTCCTCTTTTCTTTCTTTATTTTCATTTTTCTTATCCTTTCCCTTGGACAATTTGTTTTCTTTCTTCTCGTCCTTTTTACCAGACCTGACCACCCCATCTGATTCCGGAGCCATCTCGCTCTTCTCAAGTTCCATGTTTGTCACACGAACCCAACGACCTTCCGTCAACCGCAGCTGACCAGCAACGACGACGATCTGCCCCTCGCGTAGCCCCACAACCTCAACTCGCCCATGCGCTCGAGCTCCCGTCAAAACGCCGACACGACGTGCCTTACCACGCTCAACAACCCAGACGTATTCCTGTTCACCCATACGCTCAACAGCCGCCTCATCCACAGTAATGGCATTTTGCTCACCAACAACGAGTGAAACAGAAGCAAACAACCCCGATTTCAATGTACCGTCTTCATTGGGGATTGACGCCCTGACCGATACGCTATTCGTCGACGGATCAACGTGTGAATCTACAGCTTCCACCAACCCGTAAAAAACTCGGTCCTTGCACGCATCAACCCGCAATTCTACGGTCTGACCAATGCCAACATCATTAACAAACTTACCAGGGATCCCAAACCTCACCTTAATGGGGGTCTGGTCCACTAATGTCACAATCTCTTGATTCGGCTGCACATAAGACCCCGGGCTGATATCAATCAAGCCAATCACACCGCTGAACGGAGCGCGAATTTCTGTCTTCTTCAGTTGAGCCTGAGCCGACTGCAACTTGGCGCGTGTAACATTGACCTCAGCCTTAGCCTTGTCGTAATCTTTGCCGCTTCCTGCCCCAGACGCTCTCATTTTCTCGAAACGCTCATACTCAGCCTTGGCGGCCTGATACTGAGCTTCACAAGACTGCACCTCTGCCAGGAACTGCTCATCATCGAACTTGAGAAGAAGGTCGCCCTCCTTGACCTCTGTTCCTTCTGTAAAGCAAATTTCCTTAATACGCCCATTAATCTCAGAATGAATCACCACAGCGGCATTCGCCCTTAACTCCCCCACGGTGTTAATCACCCGGGGCATGGCCTTCGTCTCAACTCGTTCCGCCTCCACAGCGACTTCCGAGGGACCACGCGTTTCTTCCTCTCCAGCCGTTTCCCTCTGAACGATGCGGCGTGCAAGGCTTAACAAAAGAGGCTGCGAAACGCGGTAGAGGAAAACTCCGACAGTCGCAAGACCCACGATAACAACGACACCCTTTCCTACCCTTGCCGCAGTACTTCTCTTTGGTCGCCTCACCGCCCTCTTCGCCACAACCTTCGTCTGATCCGAAGAGTCACTCTTCTTACCCTGGGGGGTCTTATCCTTTTCGTCCGCCATAAAATTCGTAGAATCCTCCACACCCGCTTCATTTTAACACCTTCTGTTATCCGAGCACAAGGTTAGGATCCTGAGACTCCAAAAATACTTCAAAATTTGCTTTATATATAGATCCTGTATAACACATATAATTAATTTTTTAACTTATAAAGTCAAAACTAATCTCAGTTCTATCGCTAGCATGTATGTTCAGGAGGAGGACAAAATGACTTGCCGATGTCGAGACAAAATGAGGAAAAGGGATAAGATATTGGAAAGTCCTTATTATGCTCAATCCATCAATAAATATTAATTTTATGGTATAGAAGATGTTTTTAAATGTATTTTTTGCTCATTACCTACCAATGTTCATTAAAATCATTCTCGATATAATTAAAATCGAATTCTGCATTTGTGTAATCCTTCATCCAGTCAAATTTTAGGTCTTCTTGAGGGAAATCTTCATATAGTACCCATTCTTCCCGTGTGTTAGAAAGAAAGAACGAACTTTGCTTTTTGGCTTCTTGTGCGGCATTTTGTTGTGCAATTGTGTTGAGAAGCATCATGGAGGGGTCTTCTGTGGAGGTTGTGGCCTGAGGAGTTGTTGCAACGTTTTGGATCTTTGTTAATTCTTTCGGGAAGGTTGGAATATTCGCACTCTTGCCTATCATTACAGTCAACTTTGGCGTCTCAGGCCCCAAAGGGACACTCTGACGTGATTGTGGTCTCCCTTGATTTGAGCTAGCTCCTTCTTTGGCGTTTGTTTCAATCCACAACTTAATGTTCGACTTTAATCCCGATGCATCTTCCTCAAGCTCAGAAAGTGGCTTTTTACGCACAACTTTGAAATACCTCTACTTAACTCCAACATCTGTCCGTCCTGGAAAATACTTAGCAATAACCTTCCATTTTCCGCCTAACTCCGTATACAATCGCCACAGAGCAGCATCCCCTTCTTTTGTCCAACCTTGCTGTTGGCGGCCATCTCCAGTATCACGCAGATAATTGTAGTACCGATCCCGGCACTGTCGAGGTGTACGCCCTGTGAGTCGTTGGCTTACCCCTTTCCAGTCGATTCCCCCGCGTTCTCCTTTTCCTTTAAGATCTTCGGCCGCCCGAAGAATTTTCTCGTCTTCAGCATCAGTCCACGACCTTAACAAGGTAACTTTTCGTGCCGTTTTATTGGCCGTATGCCCGTAGTATGCCACATCATCATCCCTTGATGAAAAAATATCTAATGTCAAAAACAAGCCAACCGTGATGGCAACATACCCCCTCCCCAGCCATTGCTTAACGATTTCCTTCTTCATCCGTGCTCCTCATGATGATCTGATTCGGAACGCAGTCTCAACTTGGTTCCTGTTCCTCAGTCCCTCCACTCACGAATAAGGTCAGGCACTTATCGCATCTACTTCGTCCTTGCCTCTCAGAGTAAGCAGCTATGACATAAAATGCAAGGCGAGGGATACCTCCTTTTTTCGATTAATAAAAAATTAGTAAATTATAAGTAACATAAACTATAAGTAAGGCTTCTCACATATTTGTCATGGTATTTCTGCGCAATATTCTCGTCTTCCTGTGTTCTTACTTGTGCATCTTAGGAATGGGCGAGAGAATTTTTGCCGAAAACGAGGACACTCATACCGAAGTTCAGTCGGCCGACGAAGAGTTGACGGCTGCTGAGCCTGATAATTCTGAGTTGGAATTGAAGAATTTAGATTCAAGGCCAGCGTCCTCTTCGGAAAACCGGAGTGACTCCGGTGTTTTACACCATGATGAGGTGGTGTTAACGCCCGGAGAAGACAATCCCAAGAAGTCTACGACAATGCCGGGTCAACCACTGAACACACCCGAACCGAAGCAATCCAGCCCTCATCAATCGACCCCACAAACCTCTGAAGTTGCCAATCACTCTTCACTGACTCGCGATGTCGCGGCAGATGTGATGGCTAAGAATGAAAACTTCAGATACAGCGATGATTCTGCTAAACAAAGTAATCGAGATATTTCTAAGATGGATCAAGGTAATCTTCAAAAGTCCGTTAAATCAAAAACCATCACCTCTCCCAAAATTAAACCTGAACTCGATCGAGCTGCCCCGGAGATCATGGCTATATTAAAAAGGGGGATTCTTAGAGTTGGTATGTGCACGATCGACCAACCCCCATTCCACGTTATGGGGCGCAATGGTGAGTTTGTAGGTTTTGACATCGATTTATCTCGAGATATCGGTGAAGCACTTGGTGTGCAGGTTCAGTTCGTGAAAGCTCCTGATTGGGCCTCCACTGTTAATTTGCTTTTGGATGAAAAAATTGACCTTATCCTATCAAATCTTACGTTGCTGCCAGAAAGAACAGCTAAAATTTACTGCTCTCAGCCTTACGCTAAGATCCGACAATGCGTCCTTCTGAACCGCGTTTTGTTAACCCGTGCGGCAAGTAAAGGCCTTTTGACTTTGCGTGATGTTTTCACGAACGGAGTCAATCGTAATCTCATCATTCAAGAGGGAACGGCTTACGAGACTTCGGCACCCAGCATGTTTCCCAAGGCCAATATTAGCATTACGTCTTCTTGGGACGAGATTATGAATAAGATCCGAAACCGAGAGTGTCTTGGAACAATCAGCGATGAGATTGAGATCAAGAAACAAATGCGCTCTGTCCAAACAATGGAGCTGCTTTACGTTGCCCTCAAGGGGATGTACGACCGCATGGTGATTGGCGTCTCTCATAACGCGCCGCACCTACTTCACTACATCAATAATTATCTTATTTGTAACAATGTTGAGTGTAATCTCGAGGAGTTCTGATGCAAAAGCTTGATGGGAAGTTAGCCTTTATTCAAAAAATTTACGGCATGTTTTCTGAACGGAAGTTGAGGTGGGATATCATCTCAAGTTTCATTATGTTGTTTCTTTTCGAAAACATCGCTACGTTGACGTTTACGTATCGCTCAAATGATACTGTGTCGCTGGAATTTGCTCGCCACGCCATGAAACAAAATTCCGATAGCATCCTTTCCAAAACTCAGAGGTATTTGGACGACGTGCAGAAAATCGTCATGCTATGTCATTCGCTTGTCGATTTGAATGATCCTGAAAGTCTTAATAATGCAAAAGTCAAAGAATGTCTGCTTCAAAGTCTGAAGCAATACCCCAACTTCGACAATATCTACATTGGACTTATGAACGGAGATTATCTTGGTGTTGAGAGACGAAAAGAGGGCACGCGCTTCGTCTCACAATCCGACAAACCCTTGCCTGACAACATCGTTTATTTAATTCAAATTCAAGATCGAGCGCAGGGCCAAGGCGTAGAATATTGGAATTACTACAATGAAGACGGCAAGCTTGTTGGAGAAGAGAAGAATGAGATTCTCAATTTCGATCCAAGAACACGCCCCTGGTTCACAATGGCAGAGCAGAAAGGGAGTTTTATCTGGACAGATATCTATCCTTTTTCTGGAACATCAAACCTATGCATTTCAGCAGCTGTCCCGATCTTCATCTCAGAAGACGGACGTCTCACTAAAATTGCTGGAGTCATCGGTGTCGACCTCCTGCTAGAAGGACTTGCATCTTTTATGGCAGAACAACAAATCTCTGAACGTGGCCTCGCTTTTATTGTTACAAAAGGTGGACAGATTGTTGCCTACCCAAGCAATCAACTTCAAGCCGCAGCGGCAGCAGGGACAGCTCAGCGGGGACTTATGTCCGTTACGGAGGCTCCCAATAAGCAAGTCCAACGAGCCTTCCAACTTTATAAAGATAAACCTGAGCAAACAGAGTTTGAATTCTCCATGGATGGTCTACAATACTTAGCATCTTTTACTCCTATTAACAGTGACAATGAAATTGCATTGGGTTGTTAGCGTCGTCGTCCCTCGCAAGGACTTCGCCAAAAGTGTTGACGATATGCAAAAGAAGGAAATTCTTCTTATTATATTTATTTCTTTTATTGCAACGTTTGTAACATTTTACTTGTCCAAGCGTATTTCTGCTCCAATTATTGCCGTAGCTGAAGAAACTCAACAATTGAAAGATTTCTATGAAACAGAGCCTCTCGACATCAAAAGCAATATCTCCGAAATTAAAATGATGATCGACGCGATTTCCGCTATGCGTACAAGTCTCCAGTCCTTCGGTAAGTTCGTACCAAAAGTCCTCGTTCGGCGGCTCATGCAAAAAGGAACCGAGATTAAGCTGAGTGGAAAACTGAGTGAAGTTACTATGTTCTTCTCTGACATACAAAGTTTTACAAGTATTTCCGAGGGGATGCAGGCTGATAAACTTGTTTTGCACTTGTCCGATTATTTTAATGAATTATCAAAAATTATTGTTGAAACGAACGGAACTATTGATAAGTACATTGGTGACGCCATTATGGCCTTTTGGAATGCGCCAACTGCTGACAAAAACCATGTCTTCAACGCATGCCACGCTGCACTTTTGTGTCAAAAGCGTCTTTCGGAACTTAATCGGAAATGGGAGCTCGAGAAAAAACCAACATTCCCCACCAGAATTGGACTACATACAACAGAAGTTATTGTGGGTAATATCGGTTCCGATGAAAAAATTAACTACACCCTTATGGGAGACGGCGTTAACCTTGGCTCGCGCTTAGAAGGTACCAACAAGGTTTATAAAACGTGGATCCTGGCTAGTGAGGCCGTGGAAAAGCGTGTTGCCGATAAGTTTTTGTTTCGGCCGGTTGATATTGTCGCTGTGAAAGGAAAAACAGAAGGTGTGAAAATTTTTGAATTGGTCGGCCAAATGTCTGGAGACAGTCGACTCCTCCCCTCCAGGGAGGAGGTTGACCTTTGTACCCGATTTGCGCAAGGATTTAAGTTGTATACGGAACAGCGCTGGGGGGAAGCCATCAGACACTTTGAAGCTCTTAAGGTCGATTTTCCACAAGACTATCTAACGAACCTGTTCCTAGACCGTTGCCTAGCCTTTAAGGAAAACCCACCCAAGAAAAATTGGGACGGGATTTTTGTTCTAACCCAAAAGTAATATTTCAGAGGGGACAAGTATGATCACATGGAAAAAAATTTCTAACTTCATTCGCAATCCTCTTTTTTTGATCGCTTGTATTGCAGGCGGTATTTACGTTGGTTTTTATCACAAGCAGTTGGTTCCGGCCTTGTCTCCCATTGCTAACTTCTACACAAACATGTTGCAAATCACCGTGATACCCATTATCGGCATCACGATATTGACCAACATGACGCGACTTCTGTCTCATGGGTCAGATAACGCCTTTATTGGGAAAACGTTGCTTGTGTTCATTGTAGCGCTTTTCGCTACGGGCACATTCGCTGTCGTAGCTGGGTACTTCATGCAGCCTGGTGAAGGAATGTCGAATGATCCCAACATCATGCATATTGTTGAGGAAAGTGGCGGATCACGCGTTCGAGAAGTTACACTCGACGACCCTATTGAGAAAAACCAATCCGTTAGCATTGTTAACTTCCTCGTTGATACCGTGCCTCACAACATTTTTGAGTCGCTTTCTGAAGCGAATATGCTTCAAATCATCGTTTTCTGCGTTTTGTTTAGCGTATTTTGTGGTCTCGTCTCTCGGAGCGATAAAAAGGAACGACTCAAAAGTCTTGGCGACTATTTGCCCGTACTTTACAAAATTAATGAAAAAGTCCTTTTCTTCTTACCATTTGGTTCATTTTGCTTGCTGGCTACACAACTTTCAAATACAACCGGTTCAGCCTTGATTACGATTCTCAATTTGGCTCTAACGATGCTCTCCATCATCGGCATCCTAACTGTCGTCTGTAGCATCATTCTTTGGAGGTGTTCCGGCAAAAGGTATTTTGAAACTCTTAAAGCCCTGTTTGAGACGCTTCTTATGGCCTTTTCAACGCAATCCTCTATAATTTGTGTTCCAAGGGCTGTCAGTGCCATGACGCAAAAATTGGGGTTTGACGCGCAAAAGGTTGAGCTAACCATTCCTCTTGGTGTCCCTCTATGTCAATTTTCAACTGTTTGTTTTTACGCCATTGGATCCATCTTCGTTGCCAATATCTTCAACGAGAAACTTGATTTTGCCGGATACTCCTTCGTTGTTTTGGCTTCCGTATTAACCTCATTCGCCGCTTCAGGCGTCAAAGGAGTTATCTATTATTCCTTGATGAGTAGCATCCTGGCTCCCCTCGGCATTCCTCTTGGTAATGCCGTCGCGCTCTTCATCGCGGTCGATCCACTCGTTGACCCCTTTGGTACCGTTTTTCATATGTACGCAACGTGCTGCTCTGCAGCGATCTGCTGTCATACCCCCAAAAAGAAGCGCCGCAAGAAAGAGTCGCATGGCCAGAGCGAACCGAGATCTCCCAAGTTACACGAAGCTGAGGCTGAATCTTGAATTCCACGGGCCGCACCAAGCCGCATGAGTTTCTCACTTTCCATTCCGAGGGGGGTATCACGTCTTTATCTCATTTTTTGTACCTTTTTATCTTGGTGTTCGGTAACTTTATATTAGTTATAGTAAGGTTGCAACTTAAGTACATCTAAACTAATACTAATCTTTGGATACACATTTGCACAACTTTCATAATATGTACATTAGAGAATGTGGCTTGATTTTACCTTCAATTCTGATAATTATCCTCATAATTACTAAGGCACAATCTTTTTGACAAAATTTTAAGTGCAGGTTTGCAATACAACTAAGACTACAGACTCAATGAAGTCACTTTTCTCTCGTTCGTCAGAAATTGAGATACCTTTTTAAGAAGAGGTTTCAAACGCAGACATGGCCCGGCACAGGGATCTTTGCATACCCCTCCTCGAATGCGCTTGCTGAAATTTCTCACTTGTGCATTTCACGTTACTTAGTCATTTGGGCTCTTATTTGCTTTTGATTGTCTCCAGTGCTTCGTCCACGAAGTCCAAGAAAACGTGAGGAGGAGCTGTACAACTCAAAAGTGGTTTTATTTTTGACGGGGGAAATTTATGTTTGCAAGTGTTGGTAGGGTGCTACCTGCCGTCATTCTTTGTGCGGGTGTCTTGTGCGCTTCCTCTTTCGTCTCTAGATTCTGTTGACATTTAAATAGGGTAGAATGCTCTGCGAGGAACTTTACAAAACCGAGATTTTCCATGACAGCCCTTCATCGACACGACATTTCAGACCAACTTTGGAACAAAATTGAGCCTCTTTGCGTAGGACGTAAAGATCAGCCAGGACGAACAGCGAAGGATAATAGACTTTTTATCAATGCTGTCCTTTTCGTCATACATGAGGGGGGTTCTTGGAGAAGTCTTCCTCCTGAATACGGAAAATGGAACACTGTTTTTCAGAGAGATTTCGGCGCGCAAAAGAAGGGTATATGGCAAAAAATGATGGAAATTTTATGGAAACATTCTGAGTGAGAATCCCTTATGTTAGATTCAACTTTTATCAAAATGCAACTTTCTGCCGCCGGAGCCAAAGGAGGCCATCAAGCGCTTGGGCGCTCAAAAGGAGGCTCACAAGTCAACTGCATTGGGCCGTGGATGAGGCTGGTCTTCCCGTCCGATTTGTTATGACAGATGGCGTCACAGCAGACGGCAAAACAGCTTGGCAGCTTATTCAAGGAATGAAAGCAGAGCGCTTGATAGCCGACAAAGCTTACGATTCGCAGGAGATTTTGAATGCAGGGACTTTTATGGGGATGGAAGTTTGTATTCTACCCAGAAAGAGCAGAAAAATTCAACGAGAAAGAGATAAAGATCTCTATAAGACGCGTAGGCTTGTCGAAAATGCATTTTTAAAATTAAAAAGATTGAGGGGGATTTCTACGAGATACTGCAAAACTGTGGCCTCGTTCTTTGCCGCCATTTGTTTGGCCTGCGTGGTGATTTGGGGGTAAGGGGTTAAAGGGCAACAGCATCTAGCGACGAGGGTTCTTTTGCATTAAATGAAGGGATTGATCAGGGGGTGCGGCAGGAGTGGGTAGAAGCCGTTTTAACTCAAAGGATCCGGCAGATTACGACAAGGTATGATGATACTTTGAAAGATTGGATATGGTTGGGACGTAGCATCTCGAAGGACGCGGAGCGTAGACCAGATGCTAAAACGGCTGATTTCACTTCTGTTGGTAAAGAGCTCGTCCGACGATTGCTATTGGACCTTCTTCCGACAAAGGGGGATGAGGAAGGAAGTGTAGCCTTTTCGGAAATAGATGTTGAGGAGGCTCTGAGATGTATTCGTCTTGACTATGGCTCAGCGAAAATTCGAACAGAAGAAAGACTCTAGAGGACTTCAGATCAAAAAACTTTTTAAGGTCTTGACTCAACTCTTTCATCGTTCTCGGTCCTTGCTGCTGACTTCATGGATCCGGGACATCTCGAGGGAGAGAAAAGCCTTGTGTATTCTTTTACTAAGTATCGTTGAGAAGGTGGTGAGATAAGCGAAGTCGATGCCGCAACAAACATGGAACCTACACTCAGTGGTGGAGTTGCCCGTTCTCTCACCAACGAATATGTTTCAGAAATTAAGGGGGCTAAACGGCACTCCGTAGGGTGACCTTGCTAGTAAGTCAGGCGGGGCTCATTTTGGGGGAATCATCAAAGCTGAAGACTTGACCAAACAGGTTTCAGAGGTTTACTACATCAAATCGTACCATGGATATCCGGCTAAAGGACGGTTTAATAGCGAGTTAGCCTTTAAATCAACGACATCCTTTGTGAGTACTTTCGACGACAAGGAGGAACCTCGGGAAGAGGCTTATCAGCCTATAGATTTTAAGGAGTTGTCCATCTACAAAATCCTATCAGATTTGGGACTTGGACCTCAAGTCCGCCTTCTTTTCAATCCCTATCTAAAAGATGGTGTGTACCTTGTCACAGAAGATATTCGCGAAAGTGGTCAGCAATTTACAGAGATTGGTAAACTTCCTTCGGCTCTAGATACTCACCTCAGATCTACTCTGTTAAAGCTACAGGAGGTCAATAAAGGATTACGAGTCATGGTCCACAGTAGCCAATATGTTGGAATTAGATACGGTGAATCGCATCTTCCGATTATGAGATTCAAATGAAGGGAATTTTGGATACATCACAAAGACTCCGAGTACGGGGACTGATTACATAGACCTTGAAGAAGAGGAGGAGGACATAAACGACGACCAAGGGAAAGCTAATAAGTGGCTACTTTCAGGACTGGAATTCAAGATGATAGACTTCCTGCCGCCTTTGACATCCAACGACTACAAAGTCGAAAAGATGTTAAGAACCATTTATCATGGTAATAAAGTGACGAAGTATTTGGCAGGTACTGTGATGGATGATGCTGTTAATCGATCAAACGAAGGTTTGAAGTCAAAGAAGGTGCAACTGGAAAGCCTGATGAAGAAGTTGGTACAGCAGGCCAAACGTAACTCGGAGAATAGTCAGCTGAGTGATGAGTGGGTTGAGTCTAAGTTAGAACAAACGAATCCTAACTACAGTAAATATTGTAATCAAATTAAAAAATCCATGAAAAATTAAAAAATATTCAAGATAAAAATCATGAAGAAAAGAGATTCTTCGGAAAACAAGTTATTGCCAAGCTCGAGAAGCGGTTTCATGCCAAGGGAGGGATATCCAAGCTTCTCCAGGATGGCGCTAGATGGGTTCAGGAACAGTCGGAGAGCTTCAAAAGTATTGGGTTAACCCAAGAATACATTGAAGCAAGTCTGGCAGATCTTCAGACTTATATTCAAGGGATCCAAGAAAATTATGCGGTTCTAAAGAATGATCTGCAAGAGACAAACAGGGAAGAGGGCTCGGATTTATAAGACAGGGTCTTCCTCTGCGTCTTCGTTTAAGGTGGTGATGCAGTTTCTCAAAATCCAAACTCT
Source organism: Alphaproteobacteria bacterium (assembly GCA_041200185.1). GTDB lineage: Bacteria > Pseudomonadota > Alphaproteobacteria > BNTO01 > BNTO01. Next base: position 1,203,070 of record CP165730.1, on the reverse strand, counting down.
CAAACAGCTGGAGAGAGAGCGATTGGGAGCGCTGGTGGATCGGTGGCGATCAACTTCCGTGATGATAGAGGCTACAGAAAGTCCGTTTTTAGAGGCACAGGACTCGAGAGCCTCCCAGAACTCCCTCTCTAAAGTGACACTTGTTGCATGTCCTTTGATTTTGATCGACCGTTTGATCATAGGAAAGGGCGGAGGCTTTCCATGAGCCACTGAACAACAAGAGGATCATCTTGCAGATAGGGTAAAACTTCAGACATAACCCGCAGGTGATAATCGCGCAACCATTGCCTTTCTAGCGAAGTTAAAGTACTCGTATCAACCCCTTGATCATCAAAAGGCACGAGAGTGAGGGCATCGAATTGACAAAATTTGCTATTTGTCTTTAAAACGGTTTCGTATAGATTTTCTAGACGAATGCCAAACTGGCCTTTGAAATAGATCCCTGGTTCAATAGAAACAATCATTTTGGCCTGTAAAGGCGTTGTGTTGCGAGGAGATAAACTTACCGGTCCTTCATGCACAACAAGGTAATTTCCTACACCATGTCCTGTCCCATGACGGTAATCCTGACCATGGCTCCAAAGGAATTGCCGAGCGAATGCGTCAATATTACCCCCCGTGACTTCGCCGTCAGGAAAAGTGAGGTTAGCAAGGGCTATGTGTCCCCTCAACACATCGGTGTAAGCCTTTCGGAATTCCGGCGACGGTTTGTCAGGACCAAGCCAAAGGGACCTTGTCATATCCGTCGTTCCTCCCCAGTAGTGACCACCGACATCGAGTAGAAGGACGTTATTCGCCTTCAATGAGGTATCTGTTCGTGGGGTAGATACATAGTGAACGATCGCCGAATGGCTTCCCGTTGCAATGATTGAGGAAAAACTTGGCCCTTTGTAGCGCGAATATTGATGACGAAAGTGCTCGAGCTTCTGAGCGATCTCCATCTCAGTGGGAAATTGATTTGCTGTACTGATCCATGCAAGCAGGCGTATTATAGCCGCGGATTCAAGTCGGTGGACCTCTCTCGAGTTATCAAGTTCAATGACATTCTTTTGCTGACGAATTGAAGGTAGCTTCACTTCACAGAGGTTAAGGGGGCTAAGAGCAGAAAACATACTTTGAGGGGTCTGATCGGCAATGAGCAAGAGCGCATCAGGGGCATCGTTAAGAATAGACGCTACAACGGTATCCTGATGGCCCGATGGACGACAGGGTATGACCGTCACGCCAGGGAGATCGGTTTCTATTGAAAAACAAAATTGCGTATTTGAAGGAACAAAGAGGAGGCAATCGCGATCTGTAACATAAGCAAAGGAGGCGAAAGTAGGAGAAAAGCCAAAAGCTTGCCAATTCTGCAAACGGAGGTTTAACAACCATGCAATTTCCTCTGGGGAAGCTAGGAGAAACCCCCAGTGTTGATCGGCACGGATAGAAGTTTGTTTAGCTTCAAAACGTAGTCGCTCACGTAATTTCTCCAGCTTAGAAAGATGGTCGTCTCCAGCGTATTTTAGAGGGTAAGTTTCGATCAAGATTTCGGGGGCAGTTGACTTCACACAAGGTATTGACGGGCTGTTGAGGTGTTCAAGGGTAGCTGGAAGGCAGCATTCGGCAAACATGTAACCGCAAAATTCGCGTTGCCAAGATCGTAAATCCGCTACAGATAAATAACGGAAATCAGTAATAATCGTGGAGGATGCAGGAACATGGTTGCGAATCCACTTGGAAAGATTGGTGTCTTTAGGGTGCAAAGATTGGCATTCAACAACTTCGAAATCGGGACATTCATCTTGGGCTTGCAAGGTATAACGCGCATCCACAAAAAGAGCCTTTGATGACGAAGTCCAAATTGCGATGGCTGAAGACCCTGTAAAACCCGTAGCCGATCGCACAGAGTCGGCCACATTTGCACCACCCAAGCGGTTGCAACATTCAAAATGAGGGAGTAAGAACGCATCAAAACCGCAAGACGGAACAGAAACCATAAAAATTTTCGTAAAAAACCCTACCAACTGGTGGTGAGGATAGCATAAACCCCAGTCTGATGTTTCGCACCTGGAAATAAAACCTGTGAACTGCTTCTTCTACACCATTCTTACCTTTCTAGGTATAGTCCAAACCTTTAAAAGGCTGTCGTTCTTGACCAGGATCTCAAAGGATGGATAGTCTAAACGGGGAGGATGGATTCAGAAGATGTCTATGTGTAATCGGATTTGTCGCTTTGTCGTTCTTTTAGGAATCTTTGGGACGGGATGCCAGGTGAATCGATCTTCTCCGGACGGATCTAAATGGACTTTTACCAAGGCCTGTGCAGAGGGGCGGCTTGATCTTGTGAAGGCGTGGCGCAATCCTCCACTTAACGAAGTGGACGAATTTGACACATCCCCTTTGGGGTATGCAGTTCATCGTGGCGATCGGGTAATGGCCGAGTTTCTTTTGCGTAAGGGGGCCGATCCGAATGGTGGGGTTTTGACTGACTGCATTACCTATCGTTCAGCTTTAACAGAGGCTTATTGGAACAACGATAAGCCTATGATCGCGCTTCTTAAAAGGTATGGAGCCGATCTAAATCATCGTGACAAGGATGGGCAAACAGACCTTCACCGTTCTACTTCGTTTTCCTGTGAGGTCGTTGAAAGACTTCTAAAGGCAGGGCTTGACGTCAACGTCGTCGATAACGAAGGAAGAACTGTTTTCTTCTGTTTTCCTAGCACGAATCAAATGGATGTGGAAGAAATGGATGAATTTGTAAAGCTGTTCAAAAGATACGGCGCTGACATTAATCGTTCTCTTCCAAACGGAGGAGCAACGCCTTTAGAGGAGATACTTGAGGAAAAGGATTATCTAAAAGCAGAAGTTTTTCTAAAAAATGGCGCTCATGTACGTCAACGCGCTTTACACCAGAAAAAACAATCGAAGCAATCATGACTTTCAAGGTGTAACGCGGAACATGCGACGTCTAGCGTGAATTTTGCAATTCCTTTGGGGGACCCACAGATGGTGAGACGCGCGTGGCCGCGTTCGTCGGACTGTTCGATGTATTCTCCCCATGAGCGTCTGTACGCTTTTGTTATTTCGCCATGTGAAGGAGATATAGTGGGTGTGTTTTGTAGCGCAGGTTACTATACCTTATCAAAGAAGATTTATTCATTATTATCGACCTATTGTGCTAAGCAAAAGTTGTAAGTTTGAACCAAATAATAAACATTAATGAATGCTTTTTCTAAAAATTCAGTGATAAATAGTCTCTAGAATTTCAATTATTGCAACTCTCAAAAACATGTTTGATAACGATTCTCAGCCTTGAAAATTCTCTACTGTGAACTCGATCGTCTCGGCTCCAACGTCATCTCTTTATTCTTCCAAGAAATCACCCCTCTAATGAATTTTCTCAAGTCCCTGGTACCTAGAAACGACCAAATTTCGATCTGTTGCGAAATTATGTCGCTGTTTTGGTAGACTTTTAGGCCATGAACTGAGTCCATGTCCTCGTGGCAAGAGGCTCTGAAGAGGATGATAACTATTGATGGCATTGAGCTGGAAAAGGAAGCCTACCCAGGCTATACCGATCAACATGGGTGAAATGAGCAGCCAGAGGAGGTCGTCCTCGAGGGCTAACGAAGACCCGCATCATCTGGCGTTCATGAGGTGATGCCAATGTGGTTGCAATTTAGGGGTTATTTGACGGAAATTTGGCAAAGAAACTCCGAAATTTTACAGAAACTCCGTAAATGGTTGCGAAGCCAGAAAAGGAGATTTCCATGTGGTGAACCTTCTGTGTCTTTATCGGAGTCACCTGAGCCTATTTTTTTTGAGACACTAGAAAAACCTCTCATCCGCATGGGGCTTCGCGGGGGCATGTTTTGCTTCCTTCGTCTTAATGTGCTACAAATCAGTCCGGGTGCAGGAGAGCGATATCAAATAAATGGTCGAGGGAGGCTTTCGGTGAAAATTATTCAATCCAGAGCACGAAGGCGATAGTGTAGTTTATATATTGCGATTTATATTTTTTTGGAGGAATAACAGTTATGAAACAACAAAAATTAGTGTGGATTTCGGCGATGGCCTTGTGGGCAGGGTGCATGAACCCCTTAGTGGCTTCGGATCATCCGGATCATAGAGTTCCCGCTAGCTTAGGCATCCTCGATTTCATGTCAAAGAATCTAGAAGTGCTCAAACACCAGATGGGTCAAGCTAGAAAGGAAGTTGATTATGCTCAGTCTTGCATTGAACAAGCCCTGAACAATGTCAGGGGACGTCAAACCTTCGTTGATCTTCTATCAAATGATAAAAACAAGAAAACTATCCTAAATACAGAAGAAACGACACGTGCAAACATTCTTGCCTCTTTGCAGCAAGTTTTGGCTGGGCTGGGAAACTTGGATAAGGTTCGTGATGAGTTGGATAAGATGAAAATTCCTCATATGGGTTCTATGTGGGATCAAGCGGATCGCGACTATATCAAAGACCGCATAGAAGAGATTGATTCAGTTTTAAAGGGAACGAGGAAAGTTCTTGATGGTTACTACCAACAGAAGTTTTCCCAACAGGATGCCCTAAGTTTTATAAAAGCCGAATCTGTCGTTGTCATGGAATGGATAGAAATTATCCAAAGAATGACTGACAAGAAAAGCCTCCTTAAGAAATACGTGGAAGCGATGGTCGGCGAGGTTGATTCGGAAGAAGAATCAGAGGGATAGTCACGTACAAGCTGGGGTACTTGTGCTCCAGCTTGTAGCTTTCAGGGGGGCTTTCTCGATTTTGCCTGATTGACTGTTCGATGCACTGCAAGGGGAGCTAGGTTAAGATCTCCTCTGGAGTGCGCGTCCTTCCCTCGTTTTGGCTTTACCCTTGCGTTGAACGGTGGACAGACTGGGGTGGCTCCTTCAAGAAAGTCAGTACGATTTCATGATCCCCTTCGAGTGTCATGGCCTTCGAATACCAAGCCTCACCTGCATCCTCCAACGTTGAAAAATACATTGAACGAAGAGAGGGCGGTAGGTTGATTTCCTGAGCAAGTTCTTGCCGAGCTCCGTTTAGGATTTGAATGCGCCTACGAAGGCTATCTCCTGCTCCAGGATGTCCAGGTCGGTCTGAAAAAACTTCAGCAACCCATCCCAGCTGCTCCCCGTCAGGTGTCGTTCCTCGGTTAAAAAATGTAAGACTCGTCTTTGCAAGATTGTTATCTCTCATAACTTCGTCGACACGTTTCAAATCATCTTCCGAAAGGGTTTGGCGTGATTTAAAATCCGACCACTGTATGGCCTCATAGGCGTGATCACAATAAGTCACAACTTTTCCACTTGGTCGAACGAGGCGCATAGCTGCTTCGTACTCGGCGCCATCAAGTTTTAAGTAGCCTCGCGTGTTTGCTACAATGACAGCCTCAAAATAGGATGTTGGAAACTGGCAATCCTGAAGCCGTGCATTGAGTTCGAAATCAGGTTCGCATTCCTTTCCTCCGACGCAAAAATAGTGATTCGGCCAGTTATCATGCCGGATTCCATGTAGATCGAAGTAAAGCCGTCCATCGCCAAAGACAAGAACACGGTGTTCATCCGAAGACTGCTGATAAAACGAAAGAGCGGCTTCCCTCTCCGGATGATGGCCTGATGCCAGAACTGAACCCGTTGTTGCCAGGAGTCCAGTCCAAATTCCGCATATTGAAATAAATTTTCTCAATACCATTTATTCACTCTTACTCGACTTAACTTACGTACATTGTGACGCAAAAAAGTTAATAAAAAGTTAACGCAAGAACTATTCTTCTAAGAGACTGATAGATGGATCCAGTATGTAGATGGATCCAGTATCAAGGATTTGTTGGGTTTATTGGCCAAGATGCCGTGCGAGAAGGAATATCGTCTCGTTTGAATCCTGAGTCCGACGAGTAAGATCTCGTCATGTTTCGAGCCGTTGGGGAGATGTCTTTTCCCAGGAACATTCTGCCGTCTTTGGTCTTTTCGAGGGTCATAACAAGGGCTTCAAAGCATTGCGTCGAAATAAATCGAAACAAAGGGTGCTCTCTTATTTTAAACAATTCAAAACTGATCGATCCCACCGAAGTATCAACGTTGATATACTTGACTACGTCACTTTTATATTTTTTAAGGATTTCAAAACCAATCTGACTTTTCGTTCTTTGTTGAGCTTCAAATGTTTCCAGATCAGGCACAGCCTGCCGATACTTCCAGTCATCAGGGCTAATCCCAACGAGGCTTACAGCCGTTTCCTGTGTCGGAGTTGTACCTTTTGTAACGACTCCATGAAGTAGGCCAATGCAGCCAAAAGGAATGCCCGAAATGTGGGTATTTTCTTCCAGCACAGTAAAGCGTTCTCCGTCTAGGCACCGACTCTTCAACTCTTCTTGTGTCCAAAAGTTGAACATCGACTCTAAAAAGACGTACACACGTCCTCCCGGTTTGACAGCATCCAAAGCTGCGTTGTACTCGGCTCCGTCGACTTTGATGAGCCCCAAACAATTGCGAAGGATCACAACATCGAAGAAGTTAGAAGGGAGATTAAGGTTTTGCAGATTTTCCGATGTTTCAAGGTCGGGGTCGAAATACGAATTCCCGACAAAACAAATTTTGTCCTCCGAGGAAGCCCCCCCTTCCTCCGCAGAAGAGCCATCCTCTGGAAGCAAAGAAGTTAGTTCCCATAGAGAATTCTTTTCTATAAGGTAGGGACGCGGTCTTGTCAAAAAAGGCTCTTCCTTAGTTCGAGATCCTCTGAAAATCAGCACTTTCCGTTGTCCTTCGGACGTATTCTCAAAAAACTCCTCTACTAAGTTTGAAGGGAAGCTGTTTTCTGAGCCAACAACCAAGCACGCCAAGGCCAGAAAATAAACAAAAAAATGCCTCACGTAGATTCCCCCTACGCTTTCCACGCCCAAGCATGGCGCATATGTTGATCTTTTGTCAAAAAAACTTCTAAACAGACTCCAACCACTTCTCTCTTACATCCGATCTGGAAACAGCATGTTGTTGTCGTCGACTATTCTGCCATGGGGTCATCATGCGCCTCCTCGAAACGGTAAGGGAAGCCGAATCAAACCTCACTCGGCTTCCGGTGTTCAGATTCTTTTTGGCATTTCAGAAGTATTTTTCCTCATGACGCTTTTGAATAATCGATTTAGATTTGCGAACTAATAGACCTATCGCGAACGTTTCAAAATTAACTCTACACTCCTTTTTTCTTGACTATAGAGTATTAAAATCAAAACTCGTAACCGGCTAAAAGCTTATTTTTATTTCATCTCATCATTCATTTCATCTTGTAAATATTGAGGAATTGTCGGAAACCCTGTCAATGATGAGCACTCTGTGCCATCAGAGTCGAAGTCGTTAAACTCTGCAGGATCTGGAACTGGTAGACCGCTGATAACTGAATATAAACTTCCGTTGGCTTGAAAGTACGGCGACGCTCCACCTTCAACTTTCCACTTTGACACGGTCCAAAATCTCAAATAAAGCTCGTTTGCACTATTTGATGGGAATAATTCTTGTGATAGAGATTCCCAATTATCCCCCAGCTGCATAACTGCAGTATAGAGTTGTTGGTCTTTATCATCAGTCCATGCAGCATTTCCATTTACAAGTTGAGGTAAAATAGAGTATTGCACGGCAGAATTATAAATTGGTTGTGTAAAATCGAAAGTTTCTTGAGTTTCTTCCATCCCATAACCGTTGACCAAAACGCCCAGCAAAAGGGAGGTGTTTATCTTGATTAAATGTTTCATTCTCTCCTCTTTTTTCCAAAAATTTGAGCAAAATACCCTTGAAATATATAGACAATTTTTCAACAAAAAACAAAAGTATTTTGCTTGAACAAACCTAATTTATACTACACAAGATTTTTGTGTGGACAATCTTATTTTTTCCTTATGGCGGAAAGATGAACGCCCTTTGGAGGAGGCGTTAATTTTTTAAAAAAGCTCGAAGACTTGTCCAAAACTTTCTTGATCATGACGTTTTGTGAGATACAACTTAACATCTCAATAGACTTCAAGTTTGACTCAATTATATCTTCAGACAAAATCATGGGCTTTCACAAAAATTGACAAAGTTGCAAGGAATTGTAATGATGACGGTAAGGCCCAGGTGGCGGAATTGGTAGACGCGCTAGTTTCAGGTACTAGTGAGGTTTTCCTCTTGGAAGTTCGAGTCTTCTCTTGGGCACCATTTCAAACTTCATCAAAATCAAACATAAAAGCACATCAATACTTATAAAGAGAGTGCATTCCAGCACTTCAGCGTGAGCTTTCCAACGGAGAGCTCTTAACATAACCTAGTAAAAACCTGTAAAGTGAAACCTGTATAGAGAAAGGAGGTCACCATGAGTGAATCATTCAAAGAACAAAAAGGCTCGTTAGAAGCCATGAGGCCCGTAAGGGGAATGCGCGATTTCGTAGGGTCCGACGCTGCGCATTTTTACCACGTTGTCGATGTCTTGCGAGACGTCGCTTTGCGGCACGGTTTTGGCCCTGTAGAAAGCCCCATTGTTGAGTTTACATCACTCTTTGCACGAGGATTGGGAGAAGAGACCGACGTCGTTGGAAAGGAGATGTTCACGTTTCAAGATCGCTCCGACCAGTCACTAAGCCTGCGTCCAGAGGGAACGGCCTCAGCTGTCAGAGCTTTCTTGACGGCGAAATTAACCCAAACCCTGCCACAAAAGTGGTTCTACTGGGGGCCGATGTTCCGTTACGACCGCCCTCAAAAGGGACGCTATCGACAGTTTTATCAGTTCGGCGTTGAATCGCTGGGATCCTCAACATCTTTGAGTGATGTTGAAATTATTGCTCTGTTTTTCGAAAGCCTTAAGGCTTTGTCGATTACCCAGACAACGCTGTTTTTGAACTCGTTAGGCGATGCCGACTCAAGAGCAGCTTACAAAACAGCCTTGGTGGAGCATTTATCACGTTACGCTTCTGAATTGTCCGCAGACAGCCAAAGGAGGCTTCAAACGAATCCGCTACGTGTACTGGATTCGAAAGATCCGCAAGATCAACGACTCATGGAAGATGCTCCGTCGATTTTGGACTTTTTAACGCCTGATGCCGCACGGTTTTTTGACCGTGTGAAGGAGGAATTATCGCAGCTGGGAATTACCTTCACGATCGATCCGCACCTTGTCCGCGGACTGGATTACTATGACCACACAACCTTCGAATTAAAAGCGGCTTTGGATGAGGAAAGTCCTCCTCTCGCAGTGGCAGGTGGCGGACGATATAACGGCCTCATTCAATCCATGGGCGGGCCACCTGTTCCGGCGACGGGCGCAGCTTTTGGTATTGATCGACTTTTGCTGTTAGTGCCTCAGCCGCACCGGGCCCCCTTCACAGTTGGTGTGCTTTTCGCTGAAGAGGGGGATTTTGCTGAGGCTTGGAAAATCGCACAACGTTTACGAGAAGCCTTTGCTTTTCCCGTGCTGTTGCCAACGGAAGGGGATTTGTCGAAGCGCTTAAAATACGCTCATAAATCGGGCGTGGCCTGTGTGCTCATTCTTGGGCAAGACGAGCGTCAAAAAGAGGGAATACGGTGCAAGAGCCTGACGGATTTTCCAAACCTGCCAGAGGGACAGGAAAAGGTTGTTCTTCAGAAAGACTTGCTGGCCTTCGTGTCATCCCTCAACAATCGGGAGGGCCACTAATGTCGTTTCAGGAACGTTTAGACCAAGTTCTCAGCCGCTGTGAGACTATCCGGACCAGTTTGGAAAATGTGACGGCTTTAAGCCAAGAGGAAATGGCGCGCCTTTCCAAGGAATTTTCGGAACTTTCAAAGGTTGCTGAGGTGATCCGTGATCTGAGAAAAGCCGAAAAAGAACTGGAAGATAGCCACACTCTTTTGGCAGACCCTGATCTTGATCCTGAGCTTAAAGATATGGCTCAGACTGATATTGAGCGCCTCAAAAAGGAAATCGCCGACAAGAATCATGTCATTCGCCTTATGCTTCTTCCGAAGGACCACGATGACTCCCGAAACGTCATTTTGGAGGTCAGGGCGGGAACGGGAGGCGACGAAGCAGGTCTTTTCGCCGCGGATTTGCTACGAATGTACCAACGTTACGCCGCCCTTAAAGGGTGGCAGTTTGAACTTCTCAGCAGCAACGAAACGGGGGCAGGGTCTCTTCGTGAGGCGACCGTGTCTATTACGGGGACGGATGTTTTCTCCAGGCTTAAGTTCGAGTCCGGTGTCCACAGAGTCCAGAGAGTCCCTGAAACCGAAGCTAGCGGACGGATTCATACGTCGGCAGCTACCGTGGCCGTTCTTCCAGAAGCAGAGGATGTAGACATTGTCATTGACGACAAGGATCTCCAAATTGACGTCTTTAGGGCAAGTGGAGCTGGTGGGCAGCATATTAACAAGACGGAAAGTGCCATCCGCATTACGCACATCCCGACGGGATTGGTGGTGACGCAGCAGGACGACCGTTCTCAGCACAAAAACAAAGCCAAGGCCATGAAGATTTTGAGGGCTCGGTTGTATGACCTTGAAAATGAGAAGAAAAATGCCGAACGAGCGGCAGAACGTAAAAGCCAGGTGGGGCGCGGGGACCGCTCAGAGCGGATTCGCACCTACAATTTCCCGCAGGGGAGAGTGACGGACCACAGGATCAACCTGACCCTCTACAAGCTCGCTCTTGTTCTGGAGGGAAGTGCCTTGGATGAGGTCATTGACCCGCTTATTGTGGAGCACCAGGCGGCTCTTTTGTCCGCGGACTCTCAGCTGAACGAATAGGAGTCTTGTTATGGTTTCGTCCAAGAAAAAAGGTTGGAGTCTTGGAAGTCTCGTTTTCCTCGCCATGGTGTTGGGGTGCGCCCTCGGGTGGTTAGCTGCCGCGCTTGGGAAGGCTTCACTTGTTTTGACATATATCCACCCCTTTGGTGTCATTTTCGTGAACTTGCTGAAGTTCATTGTGGTGCCCATTGTCCTCCTGTCTATTATCTGTGGGATGATCTCCCTCGAAAACGTGAAAAAAGTGGGGGATATCGGCCTGAAGACGTTGGTTTATTACCTTCTTACGACAGCCGTTGCCATTATCATTGGCTTAGCGGTCGCGCAGCTTTTCAAAGACTTTTTCCCCGTTCTGGAGACGACGGAGGCGACCTTTGAAGCGCCCTCAACGCACTGGACTGAGGTGTTGATTAAAATTTTTCCGTCGAACATGTGGGCGGCCTTCTTCAGTGCCAACATGTTGCAGGTGATTGTTATTGCCCTTTTTCTAGGTGCCGGCATTTTGATGGCGGAAGACAAAGGTCAAGCAGCAGCCCAGTGGTTTCACAGTCTTCAAGATGTGTTTTTGAACGTGATGATGATGATCATTAAGATCACGCCTCTCGGCGTCTTTTGCCTCATGAGTGAAGTCATTGTCCTTAACGGGCCTTCCTTCTTAGGGCCTCTTGCGGTCGTTCTGGGTGTCGCCTACTTGGCCTATGCGCTCCACGTTCTTGTTGTCTACTCGGCAGCCGTCAAAGGACTTGGTGGCCTGAGCCCGCGAGCTTTTTTCCGGGGGATGTTCCCGGCAATGGTCTTCGCCTTTACAAGTACAAGCTCTTTAGCAACTTTACCCCTCACGAAGGAATGCTCGAAATCTTTAGGAGCTGACAACACCGTAAGTTCGTTTGTTCTTCCCTTGGGAGCGACCCTTAACATGGACGGAACAGCCATCTATATGGGCGTTGTCTCTGTTTTCATTGCTTGCTGCTATGGAATTACCCTCACGTTAGGACAGATGATATCCATTGTCCTCACGGCAACGTTGGCGTCTATTGGTACAGCCGGTGTTTCAGGAGCGGGGCCTATTATGTTGGCCATGGTTCTCGAAAGCGTGGGGCTTCCCGTAGCGGGCATTGGCCTCATTATGGGGATCGACAAGGTGTTCGACATGGGACGGTCGTGCCTTAACGTCTTGGGCGATGCGTCGTGTACGCTCGTCATTAGTCATTGGGAAAGGAGGAAACGGAAAGGGAAAGAAAGTTCTTGTGGGTAATAACTTTGCTTCAGAAAATTCACTCCTCCCTGCTTACAGAAACCTCTACACGAGCCGCGCTCGATTTCGTGGGTTGCATCAAAACCACGATCTTACTGTGAACTCGAAGCTGATTTTTAACCCGAACGGTATGGGAAAAACAAGGCGAGCCGGTGTACCTGTTGAGCACAGAAAAAGAGAGGGGGCAAGCTCTCCTCTCCTCGCCTTTTAAGAGACCTTATCTCAATGTTTGGGTAGAATGCCGTATTCCTGCAAGACTTTATCGTATTTCGCATCAATCTCTTTGTCTCTTTGGTCTAAGACAGCTCTTCTCTCATTAAGCGCCTTCCGACGTTCACTTTCCTGAGCATAATTCTCAGAAATTCGCTTTTGAAGTGCGCTCTCTTTAAGGGATGGAAAGATATCCCAAAGATCGGTACTTAATTTATAAGGGTAATCCTTTGAGCAATCTATACACAGATTCCCTTCAAAATACAGCCCAGAGCTCTCATTTTTGATCATATCTTGCGAGCGTTTTAACCTCTCTCCTCTTAGCTCATTAAGGCGTCGATACAAGTCGTTGTTTTCGTCCCAAAGTTTATTAATCTCTTTGTATTCATCCTCAATTTTGAGGTACTCTTCTCTGACCTCCTCTCTCTCCTTATCGAGTTCATCAAAACGCTGGTTACATTGTCTCCACCTCTCAATCTTCTCAGGTGTCGCCTTCTCAAACAGCGGACGCATTTTGGGACGCTTACTCAAATACTCCTCTATATCTGGATCGAACTTTTTGATCTCTTCCACACTCCCTCGTGCAGTTCCTACGGCCAACATAAGAAACGGCAAACAACGATAAACATTCATAACTTTCATTTTCTTACTCCTCTTCATAATTCCAGGTATATCAAGCTTAGTTACTTTTCGACTGAGACGGCTGCTGCGACTGTTCCTTTTCGGCGCTCTTGAGCTGTTCTATGCGTCTTTCAAGCATCTCAATGCACCGAGAGGACGCTCCCATTCACCGAACCAACTCCGCCGCTTCATAGAGACGAGCCTGCTCTGTCCGGCAATCCTCTTCAAGTTTCGTGCGGAGTTCTTGCATTATCTCCCTGTCTTTCTTCGACTGGACTAGATATTCGCCTAGATTGTGTGAAATCCTCAAAAAGACGTCCTGAATTTCATCTTGCGGTTTTTCGTGACTAGCGTAGGAACACGCCGACGTAACAAACGCTAAACTAACAACAATACGACCGAATTTCATGGTCGAAACCCCCTAAAATTTCCCCCGCACAAGATAAGTTGAGCACAGGAAAAGAGAGGAGGTCAAGCCCCCTCTCCGAGTAAGAACTAACACGGCTGTAGCCTATAAGGCACTAGCCCTCGTTCTTATTTTGCGTAATCTCTAGCTTTCTCTGCTGCGGACTCGCGGTAAGTTCATCAGCCCACTTCATTATCGCGTCTAATTCACGTTGTTGTTTATTTTGCAGACATGCTTGGATGTTCACCAGATCCTTCAAAACACTTAGATGTTGATACAAAGTCCCACTAGAATCTTTCCTAGGATTGATTATATTCTGTTCTGAATTCTGTTTTGAAAACTCATGAAGAGCCTTCTTGACAGTATCAAGCGACGAATCTGAAGTAACTATCTGTAGTAACTGTTGAGCCCCTGGACTCTCAAGCGTACAAGATAGATCCACCTCGCTAGCACAAAGCGACTGAGCTCCACAACAAACAAAAGCCATACTGTATAAGCGACCGAATTTCATGGTCGAAACCCCCTAAAAACTTCCCCCTCACAGGAATAAGTTGAGCACAGAAAAAGAGAGGAGGTCAAGCCTCCTCTCTCTGAGTAAGAACTAATATGGAAGCCAACTATAAGACATTATTTTTATTTTAAGCTTATATTTTCCTATGATTTCTTCTCTAACACTTCTAAGTTTCTCTTCCAATTCGTAGAGACGAGCATAAAACTCCACCCGCGAAGCCCCATATTTATCAATGCTATCTATGTAGTCTTTATATGCCATCTCGAGCTCAAGGCTCAACTCGACAGCACTCATCACGCTGTCAGCCCAATCGCTACCCTCCCTGCCTTTATGATCCTGCAAGGTTTCAGCCTTTAAAGCCCTATTCGCTGCCTCTAGTTCCTTACAACGCATCGATTTCTGGTGTATCTCTCCCACCATCTCTTTGTTTTTCAAATGGAACTCATCCCGGACCCTATCTAACTTATCCTGAATGACCTTCTGCTCTGCCCACAACGGATCCCTTTCCAATAAGTCTCTCTTAGACGACGACTCAACTGCTCCCGTTACAAGAACGCAACAAGCAGCAGCTGCAACCATAAACTTGTTCTCCATAGCCCCTCCTTTATCATGCCCACTCGTTGAGTGTGGAACAACCACTCGCCGATGTCAACGTATCGGCAATGACACCCTGAGCAATTAGACGATCATAGTCACGCTTCAATCGATCATAATTATGTATCAGATCCTCATTCTCTCTGGCCAAGGTATCACATCGATCGTTCAAATTAGAAAGCGCGTATGGCTCCTGCCTGAGGAGGGAAAAATTCTTTGAATAAGCCGCTTTTAGAGCTCCAATCTCTTTACGAGCATTTTCAGTTTCCAAGCGTGCAGCTTTAATTTGCTCCAATAGGCTGTTGTTTTCCGCAGCAAAATGGTGGAACAGGAGGATCTCACTCCAGGTTAATTTCTTCTCGGCCCCTTCCTCCAGATATTTGTGTTCAGATAACCATTGAGCCTTTGGAAGAATTTCTTCCTTCATTTTCTTCGTCGCTTGTTCCTCTCTTGCCTTCATTATCTGATAATCACTCAACAGTTTTTCAATCTGCTCCTTTTGCTTTTCCTGCTGTTCTTGCAGAGCCCGCAAAGTTTCCTCGGGCAAAATCCCTTTCTGTACCTGCACCTCACCGATTGAGACAAAGGTTGGCTGAGACATCGCACTCTCCACCTCACCAGGTTGAGGCGTTTTCTGTTCCTCACTCGCCCAAGAGGCTGTTAACCCCAAGACGCTTCCGCAGCTGAGAATGACCCCATACTTCAAGATTGTGTTCATAACCAAGCCCTCCTATTCTTGTCAGGCTCCGAGTCGAGGAGTCTGACCTCCCACGATCTACCTGCACACTAGCCGAAAACGGAGGTGAATGCAAACATTTTTATTGAAATTTTATGCAAATAGCCATATCCTAAAATGGTGTTTTGTTTTTGGTTCCTGAAGCAGACAGCTGTTACAAAGAGTTATGAGTAATAGGATAGAACTGTGGCGGATGAGGCTTTCCTTTTAAAGGCGGGGCGTTGAGTGGAATTCTGACAAAACAGGTATCTTCTCCAAGCTTTCGCGTAGTGATTCCAACGGGGAGAATGTGACGTTGTAATGATCCCTCTTTCTTCCGCAAAACAGGGAGTTTTGGTAAAATGGCCCGTTCGAGAGTCGATCAATTGTGACTAAAAATGACAACAAACGA
Organism: Alphaproteobacteria bacterium; assembly: GCA_041200185.1. Lineage (GTDB taxonomy): Bacteria > Pseudomonadota > Alphaproteobacteria > BNTO01 > BNTO01. Next base: position 1,187,613 of record CP165730.1, on the reverse strand, counting down.
CGTCATTTCCATTCGCGGTGCGCGGACCCATAACCTGAAAAACGTGAGTTTGGATATTCCACGAAACCGCTTTGTGGTGATTACCGGTGTGAGCGGGTCGGGGAAGTCTTCCCTCGCGTTTGATACGCTCTACGCCGAAGGTCAAAGGAGGTATGTTGATAGTTTGTCCTCCTATGCCCGGCAATTTTTGCAGGTTGTGGATAAGCCTGATGTCGATACCATCGACGGGTTGAGTCCAGCTATTTCGATTGATCAGAAATCAAGGTCAACTAATCCGCGCTCAACGGTAGGAACGGTCACAGAAATCTACGACTACCTTCGGCTTTTGTTTGCTCGAGTCGGTGTGCCTTATTCACCAGCGACGGGACTGCCTATTGAGGCTCAGTCTGTTGACCAGATGGCCGAGCGTATTGCACAACTTCCACCTAATACAAAGTTTTATCTCCTCTCTCCTGTGATTCGCGAACGTAAAGGGGAGTATCGCAAAGATATCCAGGAATACAAAAAGCAGGGTTTCCAGCGCATTATGGTTGATGGAAAGATCTACGCTTTGGAGAGTGTGCCACCTTTAGGACGTTATGATAAGCATGTGTTGGCCCTTGTTGTTGACCGTTTGGTTGTGCCCCCAGCTCCTTCAGCGATGCCGCCTTGGATGACGCGGTTAAGAGCCTCACTTGAGACGGCACTGAAACTGTCAGATGGCCTCGTCTGGGTCAAGAAAGCGCATGCAGAAGATGGTCAGGACGGCGACAAGGAGATGATGATTTTGTCAGAGAAGTTCGCCTGTCCTGTAAGTGGCTTCTCTCTTGAGGAGATTGAGCCGCGTCTGTTTTCGTTTAACAATCCTCAGGGAGCCTGCCCTAAGTGCAACGGGTTGGGGTTTGAAAATACGTTTGATCCGCACTTGGCCATTGATTGGTCACGGAGCCTCAAACAAGGAGCTGTGACATGCCTGACGGATAATGCTATGTCGATCTACAGAATGCCTTCTTTGAGGCGATATTATCAGCTGCTTCTTGAAGCTATAGCCAAGCAATTTGATTTTTCTGCGATGGTTCCGTTTCGAGATCTTCCTGAGAAAGCTCAACAACTCATTTTATATGGGACGGGAGATGTCCCCGTTCCGCTGACTTTACCAACAGCGCTCAAGGATTATAAGTTTAACAAGCCCTTTGAAGGGGTACTTCCTTTGTTAAGCCGGCGCTACCGTGAGGCTGATAACGAAACACTGTTGGGGCTTTTGGAACCCCTGCAGAAGGTCACGGAATGTACAGCTTGTCATGGTCGCCGTTTGCGGCCTGAAGCCTTGTGCGTCAAAGTTCACGGACTCAATATTACTGAAGTGACGGATTTCTCCGTTGGGCAGGCGCTGAAGTGGTTCGAGAATCTTCCTCAGCACCTTACGCCGAAACAGCAAAAAATTGCTGAAAAAGTTATTCAGGAGATTTTATCGAGACTGCGATTTTTAAAAGATGTCGGGTTGGATTATTTGACGCTTTCACGAAACTCAGCAACGTTGTCGGGAGGAGAAAGTCAGCGCATTCGCTTAGCCTCACAAATTGGGTCAGGACTCACGGGAGTTCTCTACGTATTAGACGAGCCGTCTATCGGGCTACATCAGCGTGACAACGACCGCCTCTTGCAAACGATTTGCCATTTGCGGGATCTTCAAAATACGGTTGTTGTTGTCGAGCATGATGAGGATGCCATTCGGACGGCTGATTGGGTTGTGGATATGGGGCCTCTGGCTGGTGTGGGGGGAGGAAAAGTTATTGCTGCTGGGCAGGTGGATGATTTGCTAGCTTCGAAGGAAAGTCTCACGGGAGCCTATTTGTCGGGACGACGAAAGATTGAGGTGCCACGGATCCGTCGACCGATTGATCTTGCCTCGAAAGACTTACCTGCCAAAAAGACAACGCGGCTTGTGTGCTCCGCCAAGAAAAACAGTGAGGCCTGGAGAGGGCAGTCGGACCGTCCTGAAGAGTGGGGGCGTGTGCCGTGGATCCGTCTAAAAGGTGTGAATCTCCACAACCTGAAGAATGTCGCTGTTGATTTCCCTCTTGGAAGGTTTGTTTGCGTGACGGGAGTTTCAGGAAGCGGAAAATCGAGTTTGGTTGAGGGATGTCTGGTGCCGAATTTAGCTCGTTCCATCAACCGTGAAGAGCTCGACACGGTCGTCTGCGCTCAGTTGAGTGGGAGTGAAAGCGTTGATAAGATCATTCACATCGATCAATCCCAAATTGGTCGGACGCCCAGGTCCAATCCTGCTACATATATTGGTTGTTTTACAGCTATTCGCGAGTGGTTTGCAGATCTCCCTGAAGCTAAGGCGAGAGGGTATACACCGGGTCGGTTCTCTTTCAACATCAAAGGAGGGCGGTGCGAGGCTTGTCAGGGAGATGGCGTTCTTAAGATTGAAATGCATTTTCTGCCGGATGTCTACGTTGAATGCGACCAGTGCCATGGCCAGCGCTATAACCAAGAGACATTGGCCATTCAATACAAAGGAAAAAGCATTGCGGATGTTTTAACTATGACAATCGACGAGGCTGTGACTTTCTTTGAGAATAACAACGCCATCTGGAGTAAGTTGAGGAAGCTTCAGGAGGTCGGTCTAGGATATTTATCGGTGGGGCACCCGGCGACCTTACTTTCAGGCGGTGAAGCTCAGCGGATTAAGTTGGCGAAGGAGTTATGCCGGAAAGCAACAGGTCGCACTTTATACGTACTGGACGAGCCAACGACGGGTCTCCATTTTGAGGATATTCGAAAACTCATTGAAGTTCTCAACAGGCTCGTTGATCAAGGCAACAGTATGGTTATTATTGAGCATAACTTGGACGTTATTAAAGTAGCAGACTGGATTATCGACCTCGGCCCCGAAGGAGGAGATGGAGGAGGCCAAGTCATTGCCGAGGGAACGCCGGAAGACGTCGCAAAAAATCCCCACAGCTATACGGGCGCCTACTTGAAGAAATACCTACGCCGAAGGCCCACGAAAGGATGAGAAACGAGTGGAATGCCTGCCTGGAGGTGGCCTATCTCGGAACCTTTTTCTCGGCTATCCTGCAGTCGGTGTATGCTGGGTGCGACCTCGTCTGCGCCTTTTGTGACTAAGCTTTTTTATTGCTATAGGTCCCCAGCACGATCATCATCAGGTCGAATAGATAAAGGGCATCAGTTCGGACTTCTGCGGCTGCATTCAAAACTCCGGATCTTATGTTTGTATTCCATCTTCTTTAACTCTTTAAGGGGATAAAGACGTCCGTTACGCTTTTTGGCAAAACTTTCGACATCCTGCGTACAAAGTGGATTACAAAACAGTGGGGGCTATAGACAAATTCTTCTTTGATTCCACCCTTGCGCAAGAACTTTGTCTGCAATGAATTGCTATGCGCATTGATATGAATCTTGTCCAAACCTATTTGGTGTCCGAACGTAGACTTTCCTGGAGATGATAACTCCCTTGTAAAACGCCTATACGGGTAAGAGATATGGACTTATGCTACGAGACAAGCAGACTATCCTGATAAAAAGTACAAGAAGGATCATCAAGTGTGGATTTCATTTTTTTCCACGCTTACTCAGGTATCTCCAAAATTTCTAATTTGTGGAGTTTCGTTGACCGATTTCTGGAAAATAATCATTGAATTGCAACCAAAGCGGAATCGATTCATGAACGTCAAAAGGCCGACGAACGCTCATCATTGAGTCTCGAGGACGAACTTGTGTTGCCCCTTATTTGTTCATGCAAGTGGGGCGTGGATAAGCCAATTTTCCCGGTTCGATGTGTCGAAGGTTGGAAGTTATCTCCAGTATCTCGAGTTGCTTGTTATCAAGAAATTTTACGTCCAAAGAGAATGGAAATGCTCGGGAGAGGAGGATCGATAATATGGTGTCAAAGCGGCAGGGATTCAAGGGGGGAGGTTCCAAAATTCTTGGCAACGAATGGTGAATGTTTACGGTAAAAGGGAGAAATATACGATAAAAGTTGAGACGATGGTCTATGCAGAATCGAGTAAAGATGAATAGCAGTCCGATTCCTAAAGATGTGGAAGTGGACGATTTCGGTTATCAAGGACTGGATTCAGAAGAAAACGGTAATTTTCAGGAAGGAAAAACGAAGGGAGGTGAATCAGAAAGATCGCGGTCCTGACCGAAGATTTTTAAGTTCACCCCCCTCAGCCAAGCATATTCTAGCCCTTTAATTCAATAAGGCAGAAGGACGACAAGTTTTACTCAAACTTTGATAGGTACTCTACGCGTAAGCCTACGCTGGTGTGCCATAGGTCCGACACCGACCACCTACCTTGGCAACACCTCAAACTTAAAGTAGCTCACAAGCTCAGCGTCCCTGTACGGCTTGCTGTAATCAGAGTACCGGATATCCCCCTGAGAAGCATTGAGGAGTCTACCGACGGTTCCGCTGTTTCCAACGATTTTCTGAGCAATATCGCGTCCACTTGCAGCAGCGGCAGCAATCATTTCCGCACGATAGATTTCAACGTTGTCCAGGCAATACTCAACATTCTGGCTGAGCTGAAGATCCCCATCCGTCGGAAACTGTTCAGCAAAAGTAGCAAATTTCGAAACAGAAGCCACTACTTTATCGACATCGCGGGTAGAAATAATAATGGACCAACTGACGTCGTAGCGATGCTTTGGTAACTCAGTATTCCACTTTGTTTTTCTAAAATCCGAATGCCTATCATGCTTATTAATAATTGAATCTCCAAGATTTGTATGCTGCGCTTGTATACCCTGACTTCGCAGGAAATTAATTGTTTGCTCGCGGCGCTCTATCGCTACTTTGACAAGCTCCGCTAAGTCGTTACCTGATCCACTAAATCGGAGAGTCCACTCAGCACGATCGCACTTCAAACGTCGGCTAACAAATCCTTTGCTACGCAAGAAGTTGGGGCCTTGTTTGATTTGAGCAAACTTCACGGCGCCCTGCTGAATGAAATAACCTAGAAAAGCAATTCCTACGCTCAGAAAAAAGGCGCTTACGGCCCGACCACCCACATGACGGCCCGATATTCGATCCCTATACTGTCCCTCTGTGACCGGCGTTTTACTCTCTTTTTTCAACAACATCACCTAACTCCTTTTCTTGATAGCTTGCGTACGAACCACCGTGCCCCTCTGATCAGAATTTCGACGGCACTCAGAATACTAACTCATATGCTAAGTATACTACGAAAGAACTTTGTTTGACTAGAGATCATATCATATAGAAGATCAATAATATTTAATGTCTTGGATATTATCCGCTTTATAAATTTGATATCACTACGCGGCAAAACAATCCAAAAGATCCTGTCGGAGTTGAATCACTCACTGAAACTATCGAGACGACTAAAAGTTTAAGAGGAAGTCATCATACTCTCAGACCTGTCTTAGTTTCGGCCCAGAGATCAACCGAGTTCAAATTCGTAGGGCACCTCTCTCGGTGCCGCGGGAGAAATAGTATTCCAACGATCATTAGTCTTTACCTGAAGGCTTTATCTACGGTGCATGGAGTGAATTTTGACTTTACTTGTGGGATTCGAAGGGGGAAGGGCGTACGAGAAATGTCTTCATATTGTTTCCAAATCCGTGACAAATTGGGGGAAGGGCATTCAGTCTGCTAGAGGTCGTTCTCCTGTGCAAAAGGTGCAGCTACATGAAAGACTTTGGTTATCTCTGGCCTCGTTCGTATTTGGTAAATCAGGGTCAAATGGATCCACAAAGTGAGTTCCTAAATCACTTATGATACACTGATGCGGTTTGGCTTATTCCTTGTAGATTCATGACTCATCTCGAGCATCCTTATTTCCGGATCGAATGGTACGAGAGCCTTTCAAGCACTAACGCTTTGGCGAAGGAAAAGGTTGTGTGCGCTATTCGGAACAATGAAACCATTCCTCCATTGGTTATTGTGTGCGGTGAGCAACCGCGGGGTTATGGCACTCACGGTCGCTCATGGATTTCATTGCCAGGAAACCTTATGGCTTCTCTCCTCCTTCCTATGGGGCAGATCGTGCCGTCTCACACGGGGGACCTAGCTCTCGTTACGGGATTGGGCGTTGCTACGTGGGTGCAAGAAGCCTGTCCTCGTTCGCAGATCACCATCAAATGGCCGAATGACATCCTTATTCAAGGCAGAAAATGTGGCGGAATTCTGATCGAAATCGAACCGCCTTATATGATCATTGGTCTTGGTCTTAACCTTTGTGCTGCTCCCGAAACTATTCCTGAGACGACTTTTGTGAATTGTCATTCGAACACTCCTCTCAGCGTTGAACGGGCTCTTTCTCCCCTTCTTGATGCTATCCTTTGCGCCTATGGGGATTATCGATCCTATGGTCTGTCTCATTTAGTACCGTCTCTTCTCCCTTTTATGATAACGAAAGCAAAATTGAAGTAATACACAATAAGAAATCTATATTGTAATATTTTGGGCCCAACATTCTTAATTATAGGAAAACTTTTGTCAAATGACAGAGTATCTAAGGTTTTCTATATCTCTATTATTTTTTTTATACTATTATACATTTATTTTTATTTCGCTAACTGTTATCTGTTATAATGATAGGTAGACTAGAATTATTAAATACAAAAATGCTGTTCGTTTATTTCGCCATTTGGATTGTCGTGCTTGTGGTTGGAGGAACTTGGCCATACGGAAGGAAGGATTTTTATAGGTCGACCCTTGTGTTGGTGACGGGGCTTTGTGCTGGTGGAATTTCGACAGGTTATTTCCTCTTACGACAGTACATTGGCGATGTTTACAAAGAGGGCCTGAATTTTGAACGAATTATCAGAACGTACCGAGTTCAGAATTGTTTGAAGTGATTACAAATGCTTCCTCGGTTGTCCGGGATAGCATCCCTGCTGAGGGAACCGGAAGCCGAAGGTACGTCTTATGAGTTCCCAGTCACCAAAGTAACTCCCGCTGCAAGTCAAAATCCCCCATAGAGAATGCTACTCGGGGTGGGCGTTCACTCCTCCTTCAGGTGAATTGCTTGGGGATTGACATGGATGTGATATCACCTCGTTCGTATCATATGTAAACGAATCCACCACAACACCTCGAAAACCAATAAAATCTTCACCGAGGACAAGAGGCTGGATGAGCTTTTTCCCTCTTTCAAAAGCAATTTTCGCTCCCATCACCCAACCGTTCTCTCGAGCTTTAGCCGTAACCATGCGTTGGCCTGTTTGCTCGGCACTATCGTGCATCTCTTGGAAATAAGTCGAAAATCCCTGACTACTTGGTTTTAGAAATGACCGAATTGTCCACCCTTTCTTCGCCAAAGGCCTCATGACTTGTTTGAACTTTTCAGCATAATTCTTTTTAAGCGAACCTTTTGTGGCATACAAACGCACAACGACTTTTCCCTTAGCGACTCTGTAGCCGTAATAACTCGCTCCCTTGAAACAGAGGCTGTCTACGCGATCTTCTTTCTCCTTTAAATAATCTTTTAAAACCTTTTCATCCATGGGGATAACTTCAGCTGAAAATTCTCGGACAGAAGAAGAAATTCCAAAGAAGTACTTCAAAATTTGGTGACCGACCTCTTCTGCCTCTCGTATGGGAGCTCCGTCGCCTGTTTTTGAAAACTCCACCGTCCAGATTACTTCATCCCAAGTGTAGGTACTCTCCACAACAGTGCGAACAGTCAATGTTTTCGGAGACTCAGCAGTAGCAGCAATCTGAGCCCCTCCTAACACGACGATGATCATCCAAAATCTGAGTATAAGCCTCTTACCTTTCATAAAATCTGTAACTCTACACGCAAACCTACCCTCCCGTTTTTCTACCACGTTTTGCACAATCTTTCCAGTATTCTATAGCAAATCCATTAAAAATAAAATTGGAAAACTTTACAAGTACTTGATTTTACATATATACCTCTGCTTCACTACTCGTAGTTTTTATTGTAGATGTTAAATTAGTAGCCGTTACATTAGACGTCTCGTAATGAGTCTCATCTAACGAATTGCAGCTTTCTCTCCTACGATTGGTGTCGGCCCGATGAGATGTACTATCGCCAGGCCGCAAGGAAGGCGACCACCCTCCACCACTCAACCTCTAGCTACCTCGCATATAAAACACGGAGCAACGAATCGGCCAGCCTCTAAAAAAGACCGGCCTGCCATACAACTCTATCAGACCTTTTGTGCCTCAGCTGCTGAGGTCCCGGTCAGCTCTTTCGTTACTTCTTCCACTCTGCGTTCACGCTGGGCGATACGAGCGGCCTTTCCTGTACGCGATCTCAAATAATACAACTTCGCTCTGCGAACGCGCCCCTCTCGCAGAAGCTCAATCGTGATATTTGGAGAATAAAGTGGAAAAACGCGTTCCACCCCTTCACCATAAGACATTTTACGAACCCGGAACGACGAATTAATCCCGCGGTTTTTCCGTCCAATGACAATCCCCTCAAAAGCCTGGACGCGTTCGCGATCACCTTCAACGACTTTAACGTTGACCCGTACCGTATCACCGGCTCGAAACGACGGATAAACCTTCCCGGCCGAGACCTTCTCCAAATGTTCTTTTTCTAGCTGTTCCAACAAATTCATTGAACTCCTCCTCTTGGTAAGGCATAGCGACTATGCACCCTTTTTCTTATCCAAGTACGCTCGCCATAAATCAGGCCGACGAACCTGGGTGACTCTCTCTGCTTCATCCTTTTGCCATGCGGCGATTTTCTTGTGGTCACCCGACAGCAGAATCTCGGGCACGACCCTCCCTTGCCAATCGTACGGTTTAGTATACTGCGGAAACTCAAGTAAGTCCAATTCGAAGCTTTCAAGCGCCAATGATTCCTCACTATGGACAATGTTAGGTAGTAAACGAACGCAAGCGTCTAGGACGGTTATGGCTGCCACTTCCCCTCCTGATAAAACGTAGTCACCAACACTAATCTCCTCTAGGCCACGTTCCTCTCGCCATAGCTCAATAACGCGATCATCCACCCCTTCGTACCGACTGCATAGGATGATCAATCCACAACTATCCGAAAATTCATGTGCCAATTTCTGTGAAAAGGGGCGTCCACGCGGACTCATGTGTAAAACTCTAGATTCAGGAAACGCTTTTACTGCTGATGACAGAGCCGCATGGACAACGTTGGGCTTCAAGATCATTCCAGCTTGATGGCCATAACACGTATCGTCTACGGTCCTGCGCTTGTCTGTCGCAAAATCGCGAATTTGCGTCGTCGTCAGAGACCAGATTCCTTCACGCAATCCACGCCCGGCCAACGAGTACTGCAGGGGTCCCGGAAACATTTCTGGAAAGAGCGTTACGATGTGCGCTGACCAAGTCATGCTACTTCCTTCGCGCGTGCTTCGGCCACAAAAGGATACAAAGCCTCCAAGACCTCCTTAACCCCGCCTTTGGATGCCGCTGACATCCACAGTACAGGCCCCTTCGCAACGGCACGAATAAGATTTTCTAATGGTTTCCTTCCTTTTTCTGATACCAACTCTTCTTTATTCAAGGCAACGACCTCTGCTTTTTGAGCTAGAGCAGGATTGTACTTCTCAAGCTCTTCTCGAATCGTCCGATAATCAGCCAACGGTTCACCCCGACTAGCATCAAGGATGTGTAATAACACGCTACAGCGCTCGGTATGTTTTAAAAACTTATGGCCTAACCCCCGTCCGAGGCTTGCTTCGCTTATTAGGCCCGGTAAATCCGCCACCACAAACTCATCTTGAAAGCAGCTGGCAACGCCTAACTGAGGATGCAAAGTCGTAAAAGGGTAATCCGCGATTTTTGGTTTTGTACGACTTACAGCTTGCAAAAAAGTTGACTTACCAGCGTTAGGAAGTCCAACCAACCCTACGTCAGCAATAAGTTTCAATTTCAACCACACCCATTTTTCCTCACCAGGCCACCCAACATCTGCACGTCGGGGGGCTTGATTGGTTGACGACTTATAGTGTTCATTGCCAAATCCTCCGTCACCTCCGCGCAGCAAGAGCCTCTTTTCGTTCGGCTGCACAAGGTCTGCAATTAAAGTCTCTTGATCATCCTCAAAAATCTGTGTTCCAACAGGGATCTTGAGTGTAAGTGATGCACCATGAGCTCCTGTACGGCCAGCCCCTTCGCCGGGGCGCCCCTTCTCGGCGCGAAAATGTTGCCGATAGCGATAATCAATCAGCGTATTCAGATTCTCAACGGCTTCAACGAAGATGTGACCACCGCAGCCGCCATCTCCTCCATTGGGGCCACCAAACTCTATAAACTTTTCGCGGCGAAAACTCAAGCAACCCGCACCTCCATCGCCGGATTGGATAAAGATCTTCGCCTCATCAAGAAACTTCACGTCTTTACTCTCCGATGCAAGCTCTCGTTCACTTGTACCATAAAGGCAACTCCCGTGGAAAGAAAGTTGAAGTTCAACTCGGGCGACGGTACAAAAATTTGTTTCCAACCATAAAAAAGAAAGTTAATAAAAGGTAAAAAGTAAATTTTTGCAAAACTTCCCTGTTTCGGTCTTTATCAACCGATTAAAGGAATAGTCGGATGGAGGTTAAAACTGAAAGAAGAAATTTCTCCATGCTTGAAAAATTTGACACTAAGCTCACCGCGAAAGGTCTGTAATATATCAGTTAAAAAATAATTATCAAATTTTATCAAAAAAATTAATAATTATTATATACTATAATCGTAGACACTTATACTCAGTTTATTTTTAACGCCATGGTGACCCCATCCAGTTGCCGAATCCTTCCCCCAGCATTTAATGCGAAAGGTAGTCAGTTTTTCAAACTCATAAAACTCGTGGTGTTTTTTGCGACAAATGGTACGCTATGCGCTGTTTGTCTATCCTTTCCTGCAAAAACTGAACCCATACTTAATGCCTCTATGAGGTCTACAACAGTTATGTCCTAGCGGAGCTCTCAAGAATAAGATTTTGGACCGTTGCTGCGTCTACTACCGCAAGAAAGTAACTTTTCTATCTTGCGTGTAAGCCTCTTGGTTGTTACTAATACTACTTCTTCTAGTTCTCCACCACTTATTGAATCTCGAAAGGTTATTCGGTACAATGGCCAGGTGGTTTCTCAAGGAGGGGTGAGTTGTGGCACGCGTGACAGTTGAGGATTGTGTTGAGAAGATTCCGAATCGTTTTCAATTGGTTGTTTTAGCCGCTCAAAGGACGCGGGAGCTGTCGTCGGGAGCTTTGCCTCATCTTGCACGGGACAACGACAAAAATCCGGTCATTGCCTTGCGAGAGATCGCAGAGGGGGCTGTTCTTGCCTCCGATTTGGAACAGCGTTATCTAGGGGCTGTCAAAGCTCAGCAGTGTGGGTTTGCTTCTCAAGCAACTCATGAGGCCGAACTTCGCCAGGCCATGAAGAATGAGGTGACGACGCATCTCGAGACGGATGAGTTCGTTGGGCCTGTGCCGAGCTTAAAGCCTTCCCTCGATACGGATGAAGATGAATTGGACGATTCTCTTGATGTTTAGGGAAGGCTAAGAAGGGGCGAGAGTTTCGAGCTATGTCGACTCCTGAGTCCGAAGCCAAAGGGTCTGTGGAGAACGGGAGGGGGGACGAAGCGCCTGCTGTGGGGCGAGCTGGGCCTGCAGCTTTTTCAGAAGGAAAGGGATCTATTATTTGCCCCAGCTGTTCGGTGATTTTAAAGGTTCGTGATGGGTTGTTACCACCCCCCATTCATTCGGAGAAGGGAGATGGTTGGTGGTTCTCGTGTAGCCAATGTAATCACCATTGGTGGCATACAGTTGCGTCGTCTGAAAAGATCGAAGATCACGAACACGAGCTTCGAGAGTTGCGGCGAATTGTCAGTGAATTTGACCTTAAGCCTTTTGTTCCTTCAGGCTTGAAGACGGTTCGTTTTCCTGAGATCGATAATCCTGATAAGGTGGAAGGGAGGTCCTTCCTTTCGAAAACTTTCAGAAAATCACGAGATTCAGCTATTAGCCCTTCTTCGGCTTTGTCGCGTACGGAAATTCAGCGGATTAAAGACTATCTTGTTCGCGAAGTCAGAAACGAGATCGACCAATATACGCGTGAAGCTCTCAGTAAAGATATACGGTTAAGAGATCCTCGTAACCGCGAATTACTGAATGGACGGCAAGGAGAATCTTTTTTTCCGACTAAAAATTGGCAAAAACGAGCTAAATCCTGGCTTCTATCCGGAAAGAACCACTCGGAAAAAAAAGGAGAATCCGACAAAGCACCTGAATCATCCCCACCGCTACCAGCGCCGATACCGAATCCTCCACAAGAGCTGACGGAGGCACAGGGAACAGAGCTGCCTATTGCCAATGAGTCATCGCGATCGGCGAGAAAACAGCCCCCCCAACAGCACTACTCCTACCGTCGCGTTCTTCCAGATGAGTTTCTTCGCGCGGCACGGAAGTACAGGGAAACGATGGAAACTGCACAACCAGCTCGCGGACTTGATCAGAAGATACCCGATGACAAAGATCTCGATTCGCGGGCTTTGGAGAGCAATGAAGTCTCTAAATCGTATTTACCAGAAAGCATTGATAATGAACCAAAAAGTTTGCTCCAGCGGGCAACAGAACGGGCGGATGCTCTTATAGAAGAAAAGTTGCGCAATGACGATCACGAGTCTCTTAAGAAGGAGGAACGAGACTTCTCACGAAAACAGGATCCGGTATCCTTCCTGCCCTCGAAGTTTCCTGAACAAAAACTCGTTGATACCTCGACTGTAGGGCCAAGCTTTGCGACTGCAAGCGAAAGCTTCCTCAAAAGGACGAGTAGTCCTACCAAACGCTTGGACAGCGATTCTCTCATAATACAATCTAACCTCCTCTCCCTCAAAAATCCTCTCATCACTTCCGAAACTAGCACTCAAGCCCCTATAGCACCGGCTCAGGAATCCCCCTTGGAGGACGAATTAGATGCGACGGATAACTTATCTGAAGTAAAAAATATCGAAATAATCGATAATGAAAGTAAAAAGACAAATCACTATCAAATTTTCTCATGGAAGGCGGCGTCGAGAAACCGTAAAGCTAAGCGGGAACAAGAAGAGCGAGTATCACAGATTCATCAACCTCTTCTAGAACCTCCATCTTCACAACCGAATGTTAAGGATCGTTCTAAGCGTTGGAAAGCGGTTTTTAAATCAAAAAATCATCGGACAAGCGAACCGATAAAGGTCGAAACTGAAGAAGAAACCGAGGCTGAAGTACATCAAAATGTTGCCTCTCCGATGCCTCGAAGGCGCCACCTTTGGTCTTGGAAAACTTCTCTAAAGAATCAATTATCTAAAAATCATAAACAAGTATATCAACTTCCTCAAGAAGAACATCCATCTCCGACTCTAGTAAAGGAGGATGAAATGGCAGAAGTACTACCCGTGTCTTCTGGACAGTCGCACCGTTCAGGCGTATTTCTTGCCTTTCCCAAAAAAATTTTCCAAAAATATCAAAAAAACGAGTTCACACTATCCTTGCCTACGTCAAGACAGTCTGATGCCTTGTGTGAATCGCTTCCTAGGGAGGAAATCTCCGAAGTCTCAAAACGACGGTTCAGGTGGCGCATTCGACAGAGGATAGGAAGACACATTGAGGACACTTTGCCGTGGGAGACAGTGGAGCCACCCTCAGAGGTTTCTGAGGGGCCTTCGTTACCGCCTCTTTTGAAAAAAAAGGCCCTTTTTAAGTGGAAGTGGAACCGCACTAAGGAAGCGCCGTCTGAACCAATTCTTCAGCCGCAAGTCACCCTGCGCAGCGTTTTGGAGAAGGTAGACGCGTCATGGGCCGAGCAAGAACGTGAACGTCGAGTCGTGCTGCATAGGAAAAGATACCAACGCGGTGAACGCAGAACCTACATCGCTGTTCAAGAAGAAGGGGCCGGTATGCGTGTCATGTCTATGCCCCCCCATCAAGAATGGGGGAGCTGGCCGCCAATAACGGTCTCTTTCCGACCTGTACAGGAACATTGGTTAAATTTCTTTTCGCGCCAGCGGACTCGGCGAATGGAAGAAAGGTCATGCAGAAACCCAAGGCAATGCAGTGCACGCCGCCGCATTGCAATGATGTGGGGCGTTCTCTTTGGACTCATGGTTCTGACTGCTCTGTCTGTGTTTTGGACGTATCAGAATCGCACTTATCTCGTCCAAGCATGGAATCATTTTACAACGACGGAGTCTCCTCAATTGGAATTGGAACACGTTCATTATGCCGTCGAGCGCTCTCCACAATTCGCTAACGTCGTGCAAGTTGTCATTACAGGGGAGATCGTTAACACACAATCAAACTCGCAAAAGGTGGCTCCTGTTCTTGTGAAAATTTTAGAAAATTCGAGCTCAAAACCACTCTATAGTGGTCGGTATTTCCATCGAATGTCACAAATTCTGCCTTACGAACGATCAAAATTCCAAATCCGCCAACACGTAGTCCTACCACCCAATGAGAATGATGATTTGCGTATAGAACTGGCCTTTGAGTAAGTGAGGAAAGGGGGCTGTATTTTATTGGGGCGTTTAACTACTTCCGGATGTTGTAGTTATTCGTTTATTTGCGACCATTTTTTTAATTGTATTTCAGTGCGAAGAAGTATTAATAGAACGTTGTTTAAACAGAAAAGGACATTTTGTAAAATGGGGCAAAGAGTGTCATCACGATCCACAGCAAAAAAACTCCTGCAAGGATGAGGAGAGTGGGGGCTGTGAGAGCGTTGCGTCTTTTGCTGCTTTCGAAACACTCTTTGAGGGCAAAATCCGAACCTTGCTGAAGAAGTAGGCCTAAAGATCCGGATTTTTCACCAAGTTCGGCAAATTTTATGAAACTCGCCGGCAGGGAGGAGACTTGCCGAAGGGCCTGATGGAGTGATTGGCCACTATGAATAGCTTGCACAAGCTGTGATAGGTCTAAATTCTTGCTATTGATGTGTTGTTTGGATAGAGCAAGTGCCTGCGAAAGTGGAATACTCGATTGGATCAGTAAAGAAAAAGTTTCCATCCATAATAACGTTGATGGATCTTGGCAGTGGCAAATACCGAAGGCCGTCCCATTGAGAATAAAACGTAAAGTAATTAGGATAATTCCTCCTATGAAGAAAGCACCCGTGCTGTACAACCAAGGGTGATTTATTGCGAAATCGGAAATAAAGAAAAGAAAAGAGCTGCCAAGTCCGGGAGTTTTCTTATTTGAAAATTCAAGGATGAGATCTTTGAGTTGAGGAACAAGGAGATGAAGCAAAGCTGTTAAAACGCCAAATATCACCAATAGAAGAAACAGTGGATAGGCCAGTGATTTGCGATGTTGGTCTCTAAGTGCAGCTTGAGTTTCAAAGAATTTTTGCAGAAGGACGCAGGTTGATGCCAGAGTACCACTTGCTTCGGCGTGATGAAGACAGCTGCACACGAACGGTGGAAAAGAAATGCCGGACTTCGTTAAAGAATCGGCAAAAGAGGTGCCTCGTTGTATTAACTCTAAAACCGTCTGTAAGAAAAACTGAGAACGTCCTTGAACCGTATTTTGTAGGATGAAAAGCGAGTCACACAGAGAGATTTTCTGAGAGAGTAGATGACCAAGCCGTCCAAAAAACCATGCACCGTCAACATCCAGTCGCCAGGGAAGCTTGAACGTGGGATGACAGCGAATAAGCGTGAGGTGCTGTTCCAACAAAAGAGCCACCAATTCCTCTGAACTGGCAGCTCTCGCAAACCCCCGGACCACCCGACCGCACGCATCAAGGGCCTTATACACGTAAACCCTTGTAGCGGGCGTTCTCGTCAAAGAACACTAGCCTCCCATCATACCATAGGGCGCCATTGGCGCCATAACACCTGGCATCCCATTCGGTATGGACGGCATCGGCTGCTGCAACTGTGGCATGGGTTGCTGGTAATACTGCGGCAGTCCCTGTTGTGGGAAGGAATCCACAGGAACCGTGGCGTTCAGATCAGATTGCTGTAACTGCGGCACTGACTGCTGGGTAGGTAACCCCATCTGTTGAGGTGCGGGGGGTAACTGTTGCTGCGCGGGCTGAACTTTCTGCGGTGTTACACCCTTATTTCTCTTTGACTTAACCCTTTTGGCATTACCCGCCTTTCCATTCCCACGATTCACGAGTTTCCTTGGTGTCCCCTTAATATTATACTTCCTTCGACAAATAGGACAGATGTTGGAAGACTTCGACTGAGTCAATAAGGAGATTTGCCGTTCAATCTCACGTTTTTCCTTCTCAAGTTGTGCTAGATCCTTTTTCAGCTGTCTCTGAGTTTTGCTCTGAGTGTAAGACCTGTATTGTTCTCGAGCCTTTGACGAACCCATGCTCTGGCGAATGGCTGCGAGTTCTGCCTGCGAAATGGCTTTTGCACGCTGGGGGACATCGTTCTCAAAGTCAACTTTCTGCGTACAGCTCGTGAGCCACAGGCACAGAAACGCCCCCAAAAGGCACAGCACCCTTGCCACAAACGCCTTGCTTACCGGCGCCATCCAACTTCTTTGAAACATCCCGCAAATCTCCCCACTCGCTAACTGACCTAGCCTATACCTTTTACGGCAAGACCTACCCCAACTACAAACATTATAGGTAAGCTCTAAAGAGCTGACAAGATGTGGTTATGTCTCATCAAAGCAAAAGTTTATATTTATGAAGTTAATAGGGTGGTCTCTCTATGTTCATACACAAACTTGACTCATAAAACTGAAGTACATTTTGTTTAAAGTGTTTGAGGTTATAGGACGGTGCAGCGCAATACTTCTGTAGGAACAGATCTAGTACGAAACTTAAAAACAGAACTCAATACAACTGTTTATTGGGGACGAGCCGTAGCAAATCGATAACATTTGAGATATTTCATAAACGTGTTCCTAAAGGACTTCACCAGAGGACAACACTAGTTAAGTGGAGGGAAAGATAATTTTTAAAACTATACAATTCTGTGTATTGGTGTTATCCCAGGATAGGTTTTGTTATTCTAATTTTAAAAGCAATGGAGGCAATTATGAAGAAGATTATAGCGGTGGCAATGTTTGTGCCGTTGATGACAACTGTGGCTAGCGAGATCAAGACTGTGGTGGATTTAAGTAAAACTATTTACAAAGTGACGCGGTTGTCACTCGAGAATGTCAAAGGTGGTCCTGTTGATAATGACTCGGAGGCTCACATAAGATTGTATCGTCTCCCGTATGAGATGGGTGATGTCGGGATGGGGATTGATGAGGTTCAGAATTTTAATCAATTCTATTTTAAGGTGGAAAATCAAGGACAAATTGAAAGAATTTATAAGGAGTTACAGGATGCCATCACATTCATTGAGCAGTACAAGAAAGACGAGCGTCTTCGGCCTGAAGATCGTACTCCAATCGCTGATGACGATTCCGCCGAACTGTCTCCTGATGGGTTACAAAGCCGGCTAAAGACATGGAAACAAAATTACGAGGCCAGCACCCAATCACGAAGAGCTGCAGAGCAATATGCGGCGGCCTGGAGAGCAGAGGCGTTAAGATTACAAAAGGCTGTTGAGCAGTCGACCCATGGCGACCCTACGCAACTGGCCCTCGAAAATGCAAGATTAAAGGAAGAACTAGCAGAAGCAAAAAGAGATAGGGCGTCAGTCTCTAACTTTTTAGGACTGGAAAAAGCAAAATTTAAGCAAGTGACAGACGAAAAAAATACACAACAAAAGGAAATCGAAAAGCTTCGCGAAGAATTGCAACAACAGAAAGAGACAAGCCAAAAAGAACACGAATCCGCAGGTTTAAAAGCCCTTGAGGCCATCATGGGTATGGATCGAGAAATTCAGAGGTTAACTCAGCAAATCAATGAACTGACAACTGAAAATAATCAATTAAAAATGCAGTTAGGAGAACAGAATAGCTCCAAGGAGTAAAAATAATATTTTTAAAATGGGTCGGTGGATCCATGGGGTCTAGTGGCCCTCTCATTATTCAGCGTAGTTTGGCATTGACCTAGTTTTTCGGCCTAGGCTAGGTTGGCTGTTGCCAATGACCGCGCAGTCAATAAGCGAGGAGCTGTTTAATTTGTAGCTCTAGTCTTGCTGAGAGACGGTGGATTCAAATACAATGTTTCCAGGCTGCTTTTACCGATGAGATCGACATGATCATTTGCCAAAATGTCGCCAAGCACTTCGGTGGAAAGATGATCCTTGAGGGGTTTACCTATACCTTCCCGAAGAATGTTAACGTGGCTCTGGTTGGTGCAAATGGTGTGGGAAAAACGACTTTTCTCAACATGATCTCAGGTCTAGAAGAAATCGACGGTGGAAAGGTCATTATTCCCAAAGATTGTGTTCTTGCTTGCTTACCTCAAGATCCTTGTCCTCACCCAAAGGCGACGATCTTGCAGGAGTGTCTCGCGGGTCACCGTTTCTTGCCCGATCTCAGCAAGCGGCGAGATGAAGCTTTAGCGCGAATGACGCAAAATTACTCGGAGGAGGCATTTGAAACGTATGAGCGGCTTGAAAAAGAGTTCTCTGACAAGGGAGGTTATGCCATTGAGGCTGATGCGAAAGGCATTCTAGCAGGGTTGGGCTTCGACCGAGAGCAATTTGGTCTCTCTCCATTGGTCTTGTCAGGTGGATGGCGTATGCGATTGGAACTGGCTAAATTACTCATCAACGATCCTAATTTTTTGATTTTGGATGAGCCAACCAACCACCTCGACCTTCCAAGCCTGACATGGTTAGAACAGTACCTAAGGAGTTTCCGTGGTACCCTTCTTTTTGTTTCTCACGATCGAGATTTTTTAAATAACCTATCTGACATCACTCTGCACATGGCTAACGGCCAGCTAAGAGTCTATAAGGGGGATTTTGATGCCTTCCTGCAACAAAAGGCGGAACGTGCCGAAGTTGCACGACGTGAACAGAAATCTCTTCAGAGGAAGCAAGCGCATCTACAGAGTTTCGTAGACCGTTTCCGCTATAAAGCGACGAAAGCGAAGCAGGCTCAAAGTCGGATCAAGATGATCGATCGACTTAAGCGACTTGAAGCAAAGTTGGATCTTGATCCTCATGAGCATCCTATCTCTCTTCATTTACCTCTTAAAACGCCAAGTGGGCGCATTGTTCTGACGCTAGAGGACGCATCTGTAGGATATGAAAATTGTGTTCTCCAGAGACATTTGACCTTCAAGGTTTTTCGCCAGCAAAAAATCGCTGTCGTGGGTGCAAATGGACTAGGGAAGTCAACCTTCCTTAAAAGCGTTATTCGTGAGATTCCTTTCCTAGGTGGACAAATTCAGTGGGGAGCTAATGTAACGCTGGGGTATTTTTCGCAAAATCAGATGGATGTTCTGGATGATTATCGAACTGCTCTAGAAAACGTACTTGCCTTGGCACCGGAGACGAATCAGCAAGAGGCTCGAGGTATCTTAGGGAGCCTCCTTCTCACAAGTGATGACATTCAAAAGCCCATAAGTGTGTTATCTGGAGGTGAGAAAAGTAAAGTAGCCTTGGCTATTCTCCTAGCGCAAAGGCACAACTTTCTCATCCTTGACGAGCCGACAAACCACCTTGACATGTCGAGTATTGAAACCCTCGCCTCAGCACTCAAAACATACGAAGGGACAGTGCTCTTTGTGAGCCATAACCGTGCATTCATTGATGCCTTCGCAACGCATGTTTTAAAATTTGAAAAGACTCAGAAACCGGAACTGATTGAAGTTTTCAGCATCTAGTGAGTGTAAAACGTTATTATGTCTTAAATTGATAGAAGAAAGAAGAATAGAAATTCTTGTATTCAACATTTAATCGAGGTATTGCCTATCAAATCCTTGCTTTTACAGCCCCCTGATAAGGAGAACACTGAACAGTCGATGCGGGTTTTGATTTATTTTTGCGACATGTTTTACTTTTCTATGAGTTTTCGTATACTGTAGGCGTGGTGTTGCGTAAGTGGTTGGTATGATCTCAGCTTCGTTGTCAGTGAATCCTTTCGCCGTGTGTGCGATCTTATTCGTCGTTGTCGCCTTGTGCAAGTGCGTCGTCATCGTATCCCAGGGGTATGAGTATACCCTGGAAAGATTCGGCCGGTATATTCGCACTCTGCAACCCGGCATCCATTTCATTATTCCCTTTGTCGAGCGTATAGGGTCGAAAGTGAGCCTGATGGAGACTGTCCTCGACGTACCCTCGCAAGATGTCATTACGAAGGACAATGCTGCGGTGACTGTAGATGGGGTCGTCTTCTTCCGCGTTGTCGAGCCAGCTAAGTCCGCCTACAAAGTTGCTAATCTCCACCAGGCCATGGTGAATCTCACACTAACAAACATCCGCACGGTTATGGGCTCCATGGACCTTGATGAACTTCTTTCCAATCGAGAAGCCATTAATGCGAAGCTGTTGATTATCGTCAACGGGGCAGCTGGAAGTTGGGGAACTCAGGTTACACGCATAGAGATCAAAGACATAGCTCCGCCCCGTGATTTGGTAGAATCAATGGCTCGGCAAATGAAGGCAGAACGTGATAAGAGAGCGTCTATATTAGAGGCTGAAGGAGCTCGTCAGTCGGAGATATTACGTGCTGAAGGGTATAAGCAGTCGATGATACTCGAGGCTGAAGGTCGAATGGAGTCAGCAGCGCGGGATGCCGAGGCTCGCGAGCGGCTGGCAAAAGCTGAAGCTGTAGCGACAGAACTGCTATCAGATGCCGCTAAACAGGGTGATGCTCAGGCGCTGAATTACTTCATAGCGCAGAAATATGTGGAGGCCATTACGGCTTTAGCGCAGTCTCCGAACCAAAAGGTATTGCTGATGCCGTTGGATGTCGCTAATCTTGCGGGGACGGTTACTGGAATAACGGAAATTGTAAAGGAGGCCTTTAATTCCCTGCCTAAGGCTTCTGCGAAGAAAATGTAAGAAGCCCTACTTGGTAAGGGGATGTGAGATTGCACTTGTAATCGGGGTGGGTGCTTACTTGTACTTGTGTGTTGATGCCGGACACACTCGCGTTCAAGATTGAGCATTGGTTGATGTTGAGTGTGCCTCTGCGTGGCTCCTCGCAGTGACACCGTCTAGGTGCGATTGTCTGGCTGTTTGCGTATGAGGAGGGATCGATCGAATGGGACTTGATCGTATGTGGCCTATCGAACTCCTGCCTTTTGTAAACGAAGATAACCCATTAACGAAGATAACCCATTATAGTGCTAAGAAGGTTTACCAAGAGGTGACCCCATTTTTTGGCGAGGGAATAAGCATCTAGTCAACCTCCTTAAAGTTTGTGATGCACTTCTGTAAAGTTTCTGGCAAAGGGAACTGGCTCACGCACCTAAAAAGGCAACAATAAGCTCTTTGCCAAACCTCGAGGATTAATTGCTGATAGGCTGTCAACTACCAAGCCATTCGAACATACTCGAAATCACGGCAGAGGCGCAACATTTAAAAAATGCAAATATAGAGTAAATACTATTTAAATACTGAAGTATTTAATCGTGTATAATTTATAAAGATCAAAATATATAAAAGGCGTTTTACATCTTTGTTTATGACTTCAACGTCTGGAGATGCCGTGACTTGAACGCGATTTGTGTTACCGAGGTTTCGATAGAATTTATAGGGAAACAACCTTCTTTTTGAAAACGGAGACGTCGAGCCGAGAACAAGAAGGAGTATAGCCGCAGCCTTCCCTACTAAGATCGATGCTTGTTCTCAAGTTGCAAAAAAGAAGCTTTTTGTACCGTGATAGGGTTGTTAACATGGGCCTTTCTCAGGAAGGATCGAAGTCTTGTACATTCTTCTTTTTAAACTTTCCTATAAGTAGCTGTATTTGAGTTTCCTAATTCCCGCAACTCTCTGGCATTATCTCTAGCAAACTTTTTCTTATATAAAAAGAACTAGATCGCTGTAATAAGGCCAATAACCACAAAAGTGCTTAGGTGGAACTAGAGGTTGTATGGTCAACTCCCGTTACAACGATGAACCATCAAAAGTTTCTTGTCCCATCGATACGATTTCGACACTAAGACAGTTACAGAAAGCTGACTTTTAGTGTTTTCATTGAGAGATTCCCTATTGTCTCCAATTCGAAGCAACTGAAAAGCTTTATTCGTAGTTTTATTAAGACAACAACTGCGTCGCGCATATCCTCTTAAATGTTATCGGATCCCTATGACTTAATCTTCGATCTTTGCTACACAGGTTGGGTTGATAATCTCGCCGAACTTTCTCATGAACAACCCTGTAGTGTGCGTGTCCAGCCTTGATAATGAGATTATTCTCTCCAGCTATATTTGAATGTGAGTCCGTTCTATTATGCAATCAAGTCTTTTTAACTTTTTTCCCGGCGAGAAAGGTAGATAGAGCGTCCATGAGAAAACGGCTAAGTAAACCAACTAAAGCATCCGCTAAGGATTTACCCTTAACAAGGCGCGAAGATTTTTCCTTTCGAGACGAGAAACCGATTATGGCATATTACATCGCCCCTCTAAAATTTTGGGCATGCACAGCAATCAATATTTTACATGTCAACCATCGACCCTTGAGCCTTCGCTTCGAACCTAAGGAATAAAGCTAGAAGATAGCTTAGCATTTCGATTGACTTTGAGCCACACAGCGTTCTTCTTTTGAGTCTTGATAAGTCGGGCCTTAACCGAGTATGAAGACTTTCAACGAAACAGGCCTCCAGTTCTGCACCAACATGGCGAGCATGTTAAGAGGGTTGAGCTGATTTTTTTAAGAAAAATTTCCATCTGTACAGACAATTCAATATTTCTGATGAGATTCTTACGATTTGCCGGAAACCCCAACCTTGTAAGGACAAAATAGGAGAAATTCTTGAGATTTCCTTGTCAAAACGGTTCCTACCGTTATCCTCTACTTGACGACGACGACATGGCAAGCATTTGAATCTCCTTTTCCCTCGTCTCGCTTTTTCACAGAACAAGCCACCACAAAACTTGCAAATAAACCTACAAGCTCCACCCTTTTCAGTTGAAGGTATCACATCAAAAACATCGATTGTATGCCCAGATTGCACAAATAGAATGCTAACCCATAAATGGGAAAAGAGCATATGCCAGAACTTTTTTTAATCGAATCTCCTGAGCATAAGGGCCTATTTGGTCCCATGTTTCCCTATATCTACTGATGTAAGGTGCGTTTCAGTTGAGGGCCTGCATTGCAATACGTAAATTTCGACAACCCCCTTGAAAAAATGGTAGAATGAGCCATGTGGTTTTGAGTGGAGGAGTTTATCATGGCAGTTCAGGATCAAGTCGTTGTCCGTCGTGGAGTGGAGATTCATGAGGGGTTGCGTAACTACATGATGAAGGTTTATACGCACATGGGGCTTGGGTTGGCCATCTCGGGGGTTGTGGCTTACGCGATGTCGACGTCTCCGGCATTGATGCGCGCGGTATTTCAGAGCCCCCTATCTTGGTTGGTGCTGCTAGCGCCGTTTGCTATGGTGATGTTGTTGACTCCGGCTATGAATCGGTTGTCTGTCAACGGTGTCCGGATAGGTTTTGCGGGTTTTGCGGCCGTGATGGGAGTTTCGTTATCGACCATCTTTTTGGTTTATGCTCACGAAAGTATCGTGCAGGTATTTGGGGTTTCTGCTGCAATGTTCCTAGGCATGGGAGTGTATGGCTACTCCGCCAAGAGGGACCTAACGTCGATGGGGTCTTTTTTGATCATGGGTGCCTGGGGGCTCCTGCTGGCGATAATTGTTAATGTGTTCATGAAGAGTGAAGCGTTGGCCTATGCCCTTTCGGCGATTGGTGTCTTGATTTTCACGGGGTTGACAGCGTTTGATGTTCAACGGATTCGGTTGATGTACAGCGAAGCCGACGGAGAAGATACTCTAGGGAAAAAAGCCTTGATGGGTGCTTTGGTTCTTTATATGGATTTTATTAATATTTTTATCCATATGTTGAATTTATTCGGAAATAGAAAATAAAGGGAGGGTTAATGACAATGAATAAGCGGGTAAGTTTATGGGGCACTGTTGCTGCAGTGATCCTGACATCTTGCGCACCGGATTCAGGTGTGACGACGTATTCATCCCAGGATGTTGGGCATGCCCAGGTAAGCATGACGGGGACGATCCTTTCGGTAAAGCCGGTGGTTGTTGCTTCATCAGGAGTTAATGCGGGAGCAGCTGTTGGCGCTGGAGCTGGGGCCGGCGTCGGGGCGTTGGTGGCTGGATCGGGTCATCGCGGATTAGGTGCAGCGATTGGTGCGGGTGTTGGTAGTGTTACAGGGCAGCTTGTCGGGAAAAAGGCAGGTCAAAAGCAAGGGTTTGAATATCAAATCCGCGCGGATAATGGCGCTGTTTACATGATGGTCGATATGGGTCCGATGCTGCAAACTGGCCAGAGGGTTGTCTTTACTCTCCCGTCGGGAAATGCTAGAGGTAGTATACGTCCGTATAGTTATTAATTTCGTGAAGCCGTAGCCTTCGTTGAGGGTTGCGGCCTCTTTTGTGCTGTTGACGAGGTGGATAGCGTCGTGGGCTTTCGTATTCGCGCTCCTGTCGTTGGGGCATTTTGAATCAGCTTTAGGCCGAGGTTGTGTTTATGTAGGTCAGATATGTCGTGGAGGTTCCGCTCTTTCCGTGGTCGGAGAAGGAGGTGTGGTCTCGCTGCGAAATTCGTCCCTTTAACAATCTC
Source organism: Alphaproteobacteria bacterium (assembly GCA_041200185.1). GTDB lineage: Bacteria > Pseudomonadota > Alphaproteobacteria > BNTO01 > BNTO01. The sequence goes on along the minus strand of CP165730.1, from coordinate 1,163,034 downwards.
TTCCTTAGGAAAATTAGGTAGTTTGACACGAATTGATAGCAATTCTCTCAAAACCTTCTGAGTGCGCGTCACCCGTAGCTAAATCAGCTCCTATTAAAATGCCACTGTCCACGATAGGATCAAGAGAAGGATCAATGGGAGAGAGCTCTTTTTCGGGCTTTTCCCTGTTTTTATCTAGCTGTCGATGAGAGGTGTGTACCCTTCGTATGACGTCACAACTAAAACAGCTTTTCAACTCATTCAAGGCATGTAAGCAGAACAAGCGTACGATTACGAGAGACCTCGGTGGCGGGATCTCCCGTGGGGATGAACGTTTGTGGTCCACAAAAAAAAAGAAAACGCCTTAGCTTGTAGGAAATGCTTTGTTAAAATAAAACAAATTTGGTGGTCTTTTGACGAGATCTTGAAAAACTTTGGATTTGTTCTTGGCAACAGCTTGATTAGCTTGTGTGGAGATTGGGGGGCCTAATCAATTCGATGGTGTGTCTGGCTACGTTGAATAGCAGGAGGAGCTTGATCGTGTTTGAGGAAGCCAATAGAATGATTGTGGGGGTTGTTGGAAGGCAGGGAAGTGCTTGGATGTTTCAAAAATTCATAAGAGCTGTTACAGAGGGATTCTGGGTTTTTTGGGTGGTTTTATGTATCCTCCACAGCGGTCTCGCGGAGGCAGCGAAAGTGGATATCATCTTTTTTTCGCATACAGGAAATTCGAAATTGGTTGCAAAATCGCTCCAAAAAGGCTTAAAGGTGCAAACGACCCTTACCGAGATTCGCTCTACTCATACGTACCCTGAGTACGACGAGTTAATGGCTATAGCCGAAAAAGAGGCGGGAAATCCGGATTGTTGCCCCGAATATTACCTCGTAGCTCATCGAACAGCGTCAGATGGCCAAGTTGAGCCTGTAAAATTGGACAAGAAGACGATCGATTTTGATTCTAGCCAGTGTGTCATTATCGTGATGCCCGTTTGGCATTATAAAATTCCCAAAGGTCGTTTTGAACTTTCTGGAACATCAAGACTGGACTCACCAGAAAGTCATCTTAATTACGACACACCATGGCTTTTTAGGTTCCTGTCAAGAAGACTTCAAAGTAGCTATTCCAGGTGCGGAGTTGGTTGACTCGATGGACTTCTACTTTCCATCGTCGCCTGGAGATGGAACCATAAGTGACAAAGAGGTTAAGAGAGTCATCCAAAGGATTAATAAACACATTGCTCAATAAGATGAATAAACGAGAAGGGGGTAAAAACATCTTCTCTGTTTTCGGGATTACTCTTTTCTTATGGACTCATTTGTGAGACATCCGAGATGGTGAGAACGGGAGTGGGTGGTATCAATAAATATTTTTTTTGCTTGGAAATTTATCATCGTTTTTGCATCGACGTGAAGTAGTGTTCCGCAATGTGGCCGATGCCTTCATCATCCTTGTGTAGGGGGGAACCATTTATAGATTGTTTCGGGGAATCGATGTCGTAGGTTAACTTCTCGAGGTGGAGCAGGGAAAGAGAAAGGGGGAGCAGATTTTGGCTGCGACAGGTGCGAACAATTTGAATTTCCCGAAATAGTGTCCTAACTGTGCTAGGCGAAAGAATTTCCGGAATCCCAGCTCTCGATTATCGCTTTATTCGGGCCGTTTTGTTTATTTTTCGATCAGAGTTCCCTCTTTATGATCTTTTGGAATTTAGTTTATTAAAAGCTAAAAGGTGCTGAGAATATCTGTTTTTGTAGAAATAAGAAATTATTTAGTTGATCTTATGTCAGATAACAAATACACTAGCTCGAGTGAATAACTGTCCTACAAAGGTTTTATAAGCCTGAACTTACTTTACATCTAAAACCCATTTTTATCTTGTCGATGATAGGTACACTTGTTTCGCTAAGTCTTCATTTTCTCAAAGCAATTTCTCTCATTTCTGTAACCCACCATGCATTGTTCAGTTTTGCTATTTCTACTTCATCTTGATCTTACGGGGTAGAATTTGGCAAAATGCATCTGTCCGAATACGCTCGACATCGCGAGGAGAGTGGCGTGAGATTTTTAGATTTCGAAAAGCCCGTTGCTGAATTAGAAGAGAAGATTAGAGAACTCCGCAATCTTTCAAGTACAAAGTCTGTAAATATCTCCTCTGAGATTAATAAACTCCAAAATAAATCACACAAACTTCTTTCGAAAATTTACTCATCCCTAACGCCATGGCAGAAAGTTATGATTGCTCGCCATGAAGACCGCCCTCAGTTCCTCGACTATCTCTCGGTTCTCTCTCCTGATTTTGAATTCCTTGCCGGTGATCGACTCTATGCGGAAGATGAAGCTGTCCTCGGCGGCATTGGGTATGTCCGAAACCACCCTACCGTTATTATTGGCCAACAAAAGGGAGCTGACACAGAGTCTCGCATACGCCATAATTTCGGAATGGCCCGCCCAGAGGGGTATAGGAAGGCTCAGCGTCTTCTTGAGCTTGCAGATAAATTTCATTTCCCTGTCATTGCGTTCGTTAACACAAGCGGTGCTTACCCAGGAATCGATTCCGAGGAGCGGGGACAATCTGAAGCTATTGCGAGCTGCATTCGTGCTTGTTGTCGCGTTTGCTCCCCGGTTGTTAGCGTTGTCATTGGCGAGGGAGGATCTGGTGGTGCCGTTGCTCTTGCTGTAGCTGACAGGATTTTTATGCTGGAACATGCTTTTTACTCCGTTATTTCACCGGAGGGGTGCGCCTCGATTTTGTGGAAGACAGCTTCAGCAAAAGAAACGGCGGCTATCGCGCAGAAGTTGACCGCTCAAGACCTTTTACAGCTCGGAGTTATTGACAGTATTATTTCCGAGCCTCTTGGCGGAGCCCATCGTGACAAAAACGCCATTGTCCAAACCGTTGTTAAAGCCTTGGAAGGAGCTTTGGAAGACCTAGTTGCCCAGCCAGATCTTCGTGCTGATCGTGCTTCGAAATTCTTTCGAATGGGTCGGTAAAATATGGTGTTGTGTTCTCGATGTGCTTGTACGTTGGGGTTAGCTATGTGTACAGCAAATGAGTAGAGGTGATTTGGATCCATCGCGTCGTGCTAGCGAGTGACCTTTTGTGGGATTTCGCAATGAATCTGATAGAAATTTTTGAAAAGATTTATTAAACTCTTGCAATGTTCTTTTTATTTGAGTTATCGGGAGAATTGTATTTAATATCTAATCAATAATAGAGAACAAAGTGCAAATTTATCTAAAAATTGCGGACTATTTATCAGTAATACATTGACGATCCATAATGGACCTGGGACTGCCTGTCAGACGTGGAAGTCGACGAAAGACAAGTATTAGAGAGTCGGACGGCCCGTTCAATAACTGCTGCACGGAAGATCTATACTCATTAATGAAAGTATTTATCAAATATTAATTAATTTGTCGAGTTTTTATCATTATCTGCAAATAAAATATGGGTTTCATCTAGAGTATTTACTATTTAAAAAGCTATTTATAAGCTTCCTATAAATATTTCTTAAAATTTTTCATCGCTTGAAGTTTCCAAGAACATTTTTGGTAATAATTCTCAAGCTTGGAAGCTCTGGATAGGAACGTGATCTTCCAAGTTAAAATACTCTCGTCGCTTTTTCCAAGAAATTATTCATTTTAAGAAGTTTATCCATCCCGCGAATCCGCCAAAATCACGACCTGTTGAGGAATCGGATCACCTGTTTTACGGATCGTCGAGTTATAAAATACAGATTGGGAAACGCAAATATACACAAAGCTTTTCGTAATTTTTATTGATTGTATCTTTAATTTTTTATTATATAATTTTTCTTTATTTTTGACAAATTTCGAGTCTTTGGTATTTGATTCCGTCGCACCTACAAGCCTTTTTTTGCACTTCCTTGTCTGAGATTGACCGTTCTTTATGGAGATGAAAATGCTGGATGACAAGAGTTTCGAGGCGCTGAAGAGATTGACAATTGGCTGAAAGATAAGCTATCCGAACCATGCGCATAGACTTACCAATAAAGAGTAGCGAATCGATATTTTCTCTTTCTAACGAGGTCTTCCACAGACCTTTTTGGAATACATTTTGAACTTTATAGAGGGATTCTTTTCATGAAATTTGATAATTGGAGCCAACAAAATAAATTTTGTGGAAAGAACTGATAAGCTTACTAAGCTTCTGGAGTATTGAGACGCTCATGGGTGTTTCTTCTATGTTTCGACGACCTCTATTTTGAGAAAACAAGAAGGACTCCTGGCCCTATTTGGAGGGCTTAAAGGGGCAACAGAAGAATTGAGGGAATTGTTTCATTTTCTAGCCAACTTATTCCTGCAAAACCAGAGATGGCATCCCGATGGATGATTAAGATAAAAACCAAAAGCAAATTCGCCAGGATTCAAGATTTTATTCGTTGAACACCCGTCGAAGGCTGTAGAAACGATAAACATCCCCTGAAAACTATAAATAAACGGGGAGATCCTCCAATTATAGATGTGTAGCACAGTTGATGGATGGGGGGAGGTTCTTCAATATTACATCTGAAACATTATGCAAATCTTCGAAGACCAGGAGTACTCACGATTTGTAGGTTTTGTGCTGAATTCATCAGTTACCTAGCTTCGATGGGTCTGATGAAGGGATAAATTATTGAAGATCACGATTAAGATAAGGCGAATTTTTGATTGCTTTTTTATTTTGTTTGCTAAGTGGGGATGGAAGAGACAACGTCGATTGCAGCGCCAGTGCAGAGGAAGCTGAACGATCCCGCATGACTCGACAAGACCGTAGTTTTATGCTAAGGGCATTATTTTATGTTTTTTTAAGGCAGAATTCTTTTCTTTTTAGTAAGCAGCTATAAAGAGATTTAGTTTGAAGTAAGTTTAGGAATATATCAAGAGCGCGGGGTTGACATGATAAAAAATTTTATTCTACGCTTGACATAAGGGGGAAACGTTCCTCCTTCCGTGACCGTCCGGAAGACGGTTAACCCCTCAACGAAAGGAGTATAAAAATGGAAACAAAAACATTAACACTTGGAGTAGGAAGCCTGATTCGGATTTTAGGACCGGCTCTTTCCTTTGTCAGCGCGAGCGAGGCCGCCGATCAAAACTGCCCTGCTCGCCAACACCTCCCTGCCACCCAGCATGTGGGGATAGAGAGGATCTGAGGCCCAGTATAATCCAACCCAACGAAAATGCAAACGGACTACAAGAATCCTTAGAACCGTTTTATCTGCAACACTTTAAGGCCTTGGAAAGGCAGAATCACGATCTGATGGAGATAGCGACTCTGCTTTCAACTACCCTCAAAAAGACTCAACAACAATTGAGCTTTATAAAACAACAAAATAAGAAACTAAAAATAGCTGCTATAAAGACTGAACAAGAAAAACAATCACTTAAGATCCAACTTCAACAACAAACTCAAGCCCGCAAAGCCGCCGAAGAGCGGTCGGCAGAGCTCTTGAATGCGCTTACGTCAACAGATAGGGATTTTGATTCCTGTCGTTCCTGTATTCATAACGGCGTTGTCATCCTCCAGTGTATGTTGGAAGACGTCGAGAACTACTACAGTGGCGAAAATGAACAATCCGAAGCTCTTGCAGAAATGGTTCGGGGATGCCAGCAAGTACTTTCTTGTTTAGAGCCAATAGATGACGTTATGAGTCAGCTCTAGTAAAAGACATTTAGGTCAAGTCGGAAGACTTGACCTTTCTTCATTCTTGCTTCCATAATGAAGAAGGACGGTTGTTTTTAGGGGAAGATCAATGGTTCGTTTTTCTTGTGTTTTCGGAATTGTATTGGGGATTTGCAGTGCTGGTTCTTTGCTGGCCTCCGGTACTGTGAATCAGTTTAATATGGCTATGAATCAGCCGATAGAACCAATCGACCAGTTCTGTGAATATATGACCGAATTAAAAAATAGTGTCGAAAATCAACTTGAGCAAATAGATAAACAAATTACTACTTATGGTGAGCACTTTCCATCAGTTATCAAGAAGGGAAGCGAGCTAAAAAGAGAGCTAAATAAGAGGCTACAAGAAATAAATTTGGTGCTACCAATAGTCCAGAGTTGGAAGACTGACTCCGAAAAAGAAATTGCTGTGGTCACAAGGCTAAACGACAAGAGGCCTGAGTTTCAAAACCTAGTTGAGCAGTTAAATGACCTTGTGACGGCAGAAGTTGCGGAGAGAGATAAAGCTCAGGTTGATGTGTTGCTGAGCCAATTATCCAGCATTGTTCAGTTTGCCTTGAAAGGTGGAAATTCGTGAGTTTTCCATAAAAACCAAGGCCCTTCGGGGCCTTGCCCTCACCTCCTTTTTCTGCATACAATGATCGTAAGGGGAAGGATTTTTTAGGGGATTTTTACTATGAAACGATTGGTTTTTGCTGCGACTTCTATATTGGCTTCAAGCTTGGCGGGTCATGCAAGTCATGCTCAATATTCGAGATCGACCTTTCTTGCTATCGCAGAGCACTTGCGACAAGACTTGCGGTGCGTCGAGTCCTGGATGGATGTTATGGAGTGTAGTTTGAGCTCTGACAGACTACTTATGAATCTGCTGTACAACTTCGCGCCTCTTTCTACGGAAAAAACTTTTGGTGCGAAAAGTAACATGAGTGATCAAGAGCGTCCATCACCTCAGACGGTGAAGGAGTTAGCTGAAATCAAACTCTACTTGCCTTGCTATGATTCAATAATTAATGACTTAGAACAAAAAATTAAAAACTGGCCACAAAACTTTTCTCGCTCACCGGATTCTAAACGTTTTCAGCTGGTCTTTAACCGAGATATGAACAATTGTTTCTATTTCTTCAAAGTCATGCTGAAGCAGTTTGCAGAGGTGGTTCACGAGATTGACCAAGAGGTACAAATACCTTCTGAGAATTCTCAGAACCCTCAACTATCAAATGATTCTGTCTTGAATGAAACTTCCATTCTAGACCAATGTTTGAACTGTCACGCGTCATTTCTTCAGAAGTTTATAGCAGCACAAAAGGTAGCCACGACGGGTATGACTGATATGCTTCAACATATTGATCACCTTATCTTAGAGTCGGGTTCGTCGTCTTAGGGCCTTTCCTTCACCCACTTCTTGTGCTCCTACAAAAGATGGGGGGAGACACTCACATCTGTTGGTTAAGGTGCTGTAAAGAGTGGCTTGGCATTGGGCGTAACGACATAGGGAGCTTGTCGAAAGTGCGGTCTACGTAAACGGACTGTATCATCTCTGGCTATCTGAATTGGTGTAACAAATAACCTCTCGCTAGATCAGCTACCTTACGTCTACGAAACAATTCACAATATGGGTCATTTTTGCTGCATTTATCCCAAAAGCGTCCGCCCAAAGTCCCGTAAAATACAAAAAAATTTGTTTTGATTTATGGTTTTTGAAATTTCATCTCAATTTTTTTATATTAATGTAGTTCATGGATACCTTGCTCTCGTTCTTATTCAATTCTAAAGAAGGCATTTACAGAGTCAAGTTGTCTTCTCCTGCGAGGATCTTCTATAATCCCGGAGGGGGTCGTGTACAGGCTGAGGGAGGAAATGAAGCCTACTTTTTCTCGTCCTTTGGCAGATCTGCTGAGACCGAAATCATTAGAGGATCTTGTTGGTAATCACAGAGGGGTACCTCATGATCTTTGCTCACAAATTCTTTGGGGACCGCCTGGATGTGGAAAGACTTCCTATGCGCGAGTTGTGGCTGCTAGCAGCTCTTTACCTCAAGTTTCTTTGTCGGGTGTAACAAGCTCTGCTGCCCAGTTTCGTGAGGTCTTTGATCGAGCCGGACGAGGACATTCGATTCTCCTCCTCGTCGACGAAATTCACCACCTTAATAAGTCTCAGCAGGACATATTCTTACCTCATCTCGAGACAGGAAACGTCATTTTGTTGGGGACGACGACGGAAAACCCTTCGTTCTCGTTACGTCCTGCCTTGCTTTCTCGGTGCAAGGTCCTTGTTTTTTCGAGGCTTGATGATACCGCGCTAGAGACGTTACTTGCCCGAGCAGAGGTTTTTACGGGGGTGTCCTTGCCCATCGATGCAGAAGCTCGAGCGGCTCTTCGAGAGATGGCGGACGGAGATGGACGCTATCTTCTGAACCGCGTTGAAGAGCTCTACGGTGCGGCTCCTGACCATTCGCTCACAACTGGGGAGATGAGCAAGATTTTACAAAAGCGCCAAGCTGTTTACGATAGATCTGAAGGTCACTACAACCTTATCAGCGCGCTTCATAAGTCTATGAGAGGGTCGGACGTGCAAGCGGCTCTGTATTGGTTAGCGCGAATGTTTGAGGGAGGGGAAAGTCCTTTGTATATCTTGAGGAGGCTTGTTCGTTTTGCCGTGGAAGACGTTGGCCTAGCCGATCCTGATGCCTTAACTCAGGCCACGGCAGCTCAGCAAGCCTTTCAATTTTTGGGCTCACCTGAGGGGGAGTTGGCCATTGCTCAAGCGGTGATTTATTTGGCAACGGCTCCAAAATCAAATGCGGGGTATGTAGCCCTTAATCAAGCTCAAGATTTTGTGAAGAAAAATGGCTCCCCCCTTCCGCCGTACCACATTCTCAACGCACCAACGAAACTGATGAAGAAGATTGGCTATAGCGATGGATACCAGTATGACCACGACTGTCCCTACGCTTTTTCAGGACAAAATTACTTTCCCGAGGGTATGAAAAGGCCGACGTTCTATACACCCGTTGATCGCGGATTTGAAAGAGAAATCCAAAAACGCCTGACTTTCTGGGAAAAATTAAGGGGGAAACGCCAACCAGATGGCAGAAAATAGGCGAGCTTCTTGTTAGAATCTTAAGATGAGTAAGAAAGCGTTACAGTACGCTCTTTATAGCTCTTTTCTTAAGTAAATCTTTTCAGAAGAGCCTTCGTTGGCAAATCCAAGAACTCGGTAGAAGGTATGAGCTCCTGATGCTGCTCGATGTTGGCCCGATGTAAGGTCTACAACCCTTTTTCCCAAGGACGCTGTGACGTTTTGGACATATTCTAAAAGTCGTTGACCGAGGCCTTGATGACGGAATAAGGCATCGACAACAAGGGCCTCAATATGGACTCTCCAGGCTTTTTTTACAAAAAGAGGCGTTTTAGAAAAAGCAACGAGTCCGACGACAGTCGGCTGTGCAGTTTCCACTGAGTCAGCCACTAACAAGCCCCGAGCATCCGAGGAAGTGTAAAGCTCAATTTGATCTTCAACTTCCGCGGTCGAAAGAGGATAACCCAGCTGACGTAGTAAGCTTTGAACACACAAGGTATCCCTTCCTAAGGCCGAACGAATGGAGTAATCTGCCACTGGACATCATTTTCCAAATTTACGTCTCGGTGGAGACTGACAGAAAAATAACCGCAGGTAAGGCTTAAGTGGTAAGAAGCTGATAGGGAATAAAAATGAGCCGGTCTTTGATTGGAGGGCTTGAGCTATCGACGAAGTCAGCTATTCTCCTGTTTATTTTACTTCTTGTTCCATCGAGAGCTTGTGAAGAAATGCGGATGTAGTGAGAATGATCCGTAGAGAAATAGGAGCAGGATAAGCACCGTTTTGACGGAGTTTTTGTCGTTGTACATCGTGAGACGGTAATCAACTCCGCGATTGGTGCATATGAGGTATCGTTCGCCGCTATTTGCCAAGGACAAATCATGGGTATAAAGTTCCTCCAGCGCTTGGGGAGATGGTGGAGGCCAAGTCATTGCCGAGGGAACGCCGGAAGACGTCGCAAAAAATCCCCACAGCTATACGGGCGCCTACTTGAAGAAATACCTACGCCGAAGGCCCACGAAAGGATGAGAAACGAGTGGAATGCCTGCCTGGAGGTGGCCTATCTCGGAACCTTTTTCTCGGCTATCCTGCAGTCGGTGTATGCTGGGTGCGACCTCGTCTGCGCCTTTTGTGACGACTTCGAAAGTTCGACGAACCGGAACCACGATCTACTCGAAAAAGCGAGGGGAGAGGGGGGACTGTACCTCCTCACCTCTGAGGCTCCGTCGGCCAAAAGACAGAGGCGTCTGTCCAAATAGACGAAGATCTCGACGCCTCTTCCTCAACCGCGCGATTTTTTAGCCGATATCTACCCGTTGCCATCACTATCCAAGGCTGCCTGGATAATTGCATCAACTTCTTTGCCGTAAGGTCCTATGAAACTTTGAAGTTTCTTAGCAAGATTAGCATCTTTTGGACTCGAGGTCATATATTCAATTGCCTGGCGGATGATACTCTCTGCATCCCTCAAACTTGCAGCTCGGAATTTTCCTCTTCGAGGCCATTTCTCAACTCTTTCTCGGCATTTTTCGAACTCGTCTTCATGCTTCTGGAAATTTTCTAATGTAAGCCCCTCTTTGGTTAACTCCTTTACAACTTCTCTCCAGTCGTTTTCAGCTTGTTTAGCAGCCTGTCTATTCAACGAGTCTGCTGTGTTGTGCCTACTACAAAAGCCAGAACAAACATTGCAAAAAAGTAACGCCGCACAGCAGGTCGGCATAAGCGCCATTCTTGATACCTTCATTTCTCCACCTCTCTTAACTCAAATCAACTCATATTTCCTTGTTACGACATCCATTTTAAATTTTCAATTCTTTCATTAACCACCTGCGTAAATAGCTTGATCAGGGAGAAGAGCCCAATGGAGTTTTCCCATGATCTGTTTGCAGCAATCGAAGGCAACACCATGAGCGTCAGTAATGCGTTGTGGTGAAGGAGAACTTATTGAAAATTTTACGGGAACAAAATTTGAGTTGGTATGTCCCCACCTCATATACAAACCAATCGATGCCCTGTAAGCATTTTCCGATAAGTCGTCGCCGTTACAAAATTGCCATTCGGGAACAGGTAGTTCTTTCGATGCGTGTCCCGGTCCTTTAGGGCTTCCTAAAATTGTTCGGATTTCCGAACAACTGATTTCATCATCGTCTTGTCCATACCACTCTTCAGGAATGTCCTCAACATTATCCCCATAGTAAGCACGGAAAATATAATTATCTTTAGATGGAGACAAACCCGGACAATGTTCACAATCCTCTCTCTGTGGATTTCTCAAAAACATAAACCAATGAAGCATTTCATGAAAAAGCGTAAGATGAAGTGGATCGTCAGCTAGGTCTGCTGTTAATTGATCAGATGAATTAATACACAAGATATTAATAGGATCAGACAGACTATCATTTAAGCCTAAAAACTCATCATCTTTAGAAAAATAGGATTCGTCTATGAAACTAATGACAAGGGATCGGCAATTATTTCTCTGACTTATTACGTTATTATCATTTCCACTTATGCCTGTTTCAATTGCACCTATACGCGAATTCTCTCTCCGAATTTCTATCAAAAGACGGTAAAGCAAAACGCGTCCAACAGGATTTGATGCGATCTGACGAAAGTTATCCCAGAATATTTCCTGGCGCGACATTTGTAATCCCGTCCTTGAATGAGCAAAGCGAGAAGCAGCCCGTTCTGATAAAGGGGATAATGTTAGGATTGCTTTGTCTGTAGTTTGAGAGCGGGGGGCTCCTTTACCTTTAGGCGTTGGATGAATGGAAGCTTTCCCCATCTTTAGTAAATTTACAGCAGGAAGTCCAGCTACGGCCCTTCTCCGCCAACCAAACATTTGCATATACCACTCCGTGATAGGAGAAGTTAATGTATTATCAACATACGCACACGACCACGTTGCAGCCTCACGCGTTGTAGGCTGATGGCCATCAAAAGGGAAGTAAAGATTTTCGTGTGTTCTTGGAATTTGAATCCAAGTAAATTCATCACCGTCCTTGGCCAAGGGAATGTATTTTTTAACATCGTCAGACTCGAGATTTTTGCTGTAGACGGCTATCACTACTTTTTGAAATCCCGGTGTTTGCAGTGCCGGATTATCAGGAACATTCGGGAACTCAACTGTTGTTCCTGCACTTAACACTTGACCGTTGAGAGCAGCCAGGACCATAACTGCAGCAGTAACGACATTTTTAAGTAAGGTCATGGAGGCTAATATAAATAACCGGGGTTCTACACCCATTTTAATGTACGAGTATTAATGAATTATTAATTTTAATGTTTATGTGTTAAAAATACCAATATAGATACTAGGCAAATACTCATCTTACCAGGTAGTTAATAGCGCATCACACCCGTGTGAAACGCGCATACGAACCTTGCTCCTGCAAGCTGCCCTGTGTCAAAATCAGCCTCCCATTAAGCCCTTTATCTCAGCCCCGTTGAACCGAACCCTCCTGAGGATCGTTGGGTTTCGGGTAGATCTTTGACGACTTCCCATTCTACGGTTTCGTATCTCGAAAAGACCATTTGGGCGATGCGTTGTCCTCTCTCTACGGTAAAAGGATCTTGTCCGAGATTGATCAGGATGACGCCAATCTCCCCACGGTAATCCGCATCAATCGTCCCAGGAGCATTGAGGACAACGACTCCGTTTTTAAGGGCTAATCCAGAACGAGAGCGGATCTGTGCTTCGGTATCCTGGGGGAGGGCCATGCTAAGCCCTGTAGGAATGAGAGTTCGCTCGCCAGGTGCTAGAATTTTCGGTTCCTGTACAGCTGCGAAGAGGTCCATCCCTGCGCTTTGAGGCGTTGCATAAAAAGGGTAGGGGAGACCTTCACCTTCAGGAAGAATTTTGAGAGGGATGATCATTATGACGCCAGAAATAAAGAAACCAACGGCCGGCTGCAGTGTAGCGAAGAGAAAAGGTTTTGTCACGTACTTGGCCTTGCCGCGCTGGTTACGGTACTCTGTAAGAGTGGGGTGATACGCAGGGAGGTTGAAATGGCGTCGTCTTTTTTTGAATCCAACCTCTTCCAACGATGTGAGATTCAGCATGGATTTTTCTCGAAAGAGATGGGGAACGCTGACCCCAAGAACGCTGTCCCTTTAAACGTCGCTTTGGGACGAAGTCAGGAGGATTCCGTTGTTTTGAAAAATCGAGCCTGCATCGCACAGGTCATGGGAGTCCCCCTCGAGAGGGCTTTTTTCACTCAGCAACAGCACACTGCCACGGTGAAAGTTGTCGAAAGGGTGGAAGATGCGCCGTCTCCGGATGAAGCTTTTGATGCTTTAGTCACGGCTTTACCGAACGTTTTGTTGGCAGTATACACGGCGGATTGCGTTCCGGTCCTGCTGAGCGACCCTGACAAAAACGTCGTAGGAGTTGTTCACTGTGGTTGGCGTGGGCTGCAGCAAAAGATCCTCGAACCAACACTTGAGGCGATGTGCGCCCTTGGAGCTGTGCACGTTTTAGCCGCCCTAGGCCCCTGTATTCATGCTCAGCACTATTCCGTGTCAAAAGACTTTCTCGATCATTTTCCTGAAGATTTGGACTGTGCAGCAACCCTCAACGGAAAGCTATGTTTTGACCTTCCGAAGCTGGCGAAAAAGCAACTCAACCGCTTAGGTGTATTCGAAATCGACGACATCGAAGTTGATACTTACTTACAAAGGGATCTCTTCTTCAGTTTTCGTCGGTCTCTTGAGCGGGATATCCCCCTAGCTGGAGCTCAGGCTTCGGTGATCGTGACGGCGTAGGAATCGTCTTCTAAAACGGGGCCCCTTACAAACTGGACTTATTTGACAAAGTTGAAGGGAGAAGTAGACTCAAAGCTGAAGAACGAGATTTCGCAGATTAGGAAGGGAAATGGCGGTGCTTTTGTATGTCCTTTTGGGGTACGCTTTGGGCTCTATCCCGTTTGGCGTCGTTTTTGCAAAGGTTTTTGGACTGGGTGATTTGCGAAAGCAGGGGTCTGGCAACATTGGAGCCACAAATGTCCTTCGAACGGGGAACCGTACAGCGGCCCTTTTAACGATGCTTTGTGATATTTTCAAGGGGTTTATCCCCGTTTTTCTTTATATCAAGACAGTTCCGGATGCAGGGGCGTCGTCATGGGGAAGTGTCGCCGTGGCGCTGGCTTGCCTTTTGGGGCACGTATTTCCCGTTTGGAGCCGCTTTAAAGGAGGAAAGGGCGTTGCAACGGCGGCCGGTGCTTACTTGGCTTTGGACCCTGCAACGCTTGCAGTGGGAATGTCCTTGTGGCTTGGAACCCTCGTCATTCTCAAACTTTCTTCTCTCGCAGCCATGGTAGGCCTTAGTGGCGTTATCTTGTGGGTCGGCGCGCATGCGGTTATGGGAAAAGCTTCGGCGGCTCTCGTGACCTTCACTGTTTTTGTAGCTGTTTTGTTGATTACGACGCATCGAGCCAACATACAGCGTCTTCTTGCCAAGAAAGAGGGAAAGGTCCACGTATAAAACCTGCGATTCCTTCGAAGCGTGCTACATTGGCGTAGAGACTTAGCTTAGGAGTTGTTTCGGAGGTTTTTTATGTTTTCTGCCGTTGTGTTGGCTGCTGGTAAAGGAACGCGGATGCGCAGTCCTCTCCCGAAGGTATTGCACCGCCTTGCGAACTTGACGCTTGTGGAGGGTGTTTTGCAAAGTCTCAAGACTTTGTCTCCCCTTCAGATTATTGTGGTAGGCTCCGGGGAACTTTTTTCTCACACCGAGTGGCAGCGCATCCGGGAGCAGCATCGATCATCAGGCTCCCCCCTTCAGGAAGTGGTTCAAGAGGAAGCTTTGGGAACGGGGCATGCTGCTCAGATGGCTTTCCCTTTTTTAAATCCTCGAGCTGAAAAAGTCCTCATTTGCCACGGTGATATGCCCCTCATCCAGCCGGCGTCGTTTCAAGCTATTGTCGAGGATCCTGAGGCTGATATCGTTGTAGGGGCTACGGTTTTAAGCCATCCTACGACTTCTTCTTTTGGAAGGCTTGAAGTAAAAGGTCGTGAGGTTTCAGCCATTCTTGAGGTGAAAGAAGCAACGCCCGAACAGCGTCAAAACCCTCTTGGCAACGCTGCTGTTTACGCCATTAAAAAGTCTTGTTTAGACGCTTGTCTCTTTCAGCTTCGAAACGGTAATGCTGCCAAGGAATATTACCTAACGGATATGGTCCGTGAGGCAAGACGCCAGGGCTTCAACGTAACGTATCAAGAAATCCCTGAAGATGAGGCGTATGGGATCAACACGCAGGAAGATTTGCTAAAGGCTCCTGCTCAGCGGGTCTTGCGCCGAAAAATGCTTCAGCACGGCGTGATGTTCCAGGATGCCGAAACCGTGATGTTGTCGATGGATACCTGCATAGGGGAGGGGACTTTTGTGGCTCCTTTCACAGTCTTTGAAGCGGGCGTGACGTTAGGGAAGAGAGTCACCGTTCACCCTTTCTGTGTTTTGTCGGAATGTTGCGTGGGGGATGACAGCTCCGTCGGCCCCTTTGCACACATCAAACAGGGGAGCTCTTTGGCTGAAAACGTGACCCTGGGGAATTTTGTTGAGGTCAAAAAATCCAAAATCGGCCCCAAAACGAAAGCCAAGCACCTGACTTATTTAGGGGACGCCACCGTGGGGGCTCGTGTCAACATTGGGGCTGGAACGGTGGTGTGTAATTACGACGGTTTTAAAAAACACCCCACAACCATAGAGGATGAAGCCTCTGTAGGGGCGAATACCTCCCTTATCGCCCCCGTAACCGTTGGAGCTGCGTCGTGTGTTGGAGCCGGCAGCGTTATCACCAAGGACGTCCTGCCAGGTTCCCTTTCTCTTTCCCGGGCTCAACAGATCATCAAAGCCGACTGGGAGAGAAAACGACGAGAAAAAACGCGAAACTCCGTGGCCCTGTAACCTAGCGGCCTCCCTCGTCCACCTCCAGACCCCACGCATTAACCTCAACGACAGCTGACAGCCTTAACAAAGGTTAACAAAAAATAACCTTTTAAGAAAAATGCACAAAATTTACCCCTCTTGCAAGAAGAAAAGAAAAGCGCTAAGAACAAAGAAGAGAGAGTTTTTTTAAAGTGAGGTCAAAATGATCACCATGTGGAAAGGAGCCGTCTTGGCACTAGGTATAGCTGTTGTAGGGAATGCGAGTGAGGTTGCAGTGAGACCGGGGGAGCCGCTTCGTGGTGCAGCAAATATGACTGGCAATAGACAGCGAGTTATTCAACCGAAACAACAGATGAACAAAGTTCCTGGCAGTAAATACGAGCCAAATCAGTTGAAGAAAGGACAGAAAAAGAGGGATGGCAGTGATTCGCAAATTTTTGAAGAGCAACTGAGAGAGTGGGGTAAAATTGATGATCAGATTGAACTGGCAATTGATAGGCTAAACGTTAAAGATCAAAAAATTTATGATGGCGTGGTGGATGAAATAAGGGGGATCATGGAAGAGAACAAGGAGAAGACATCGATTATCATTAATTCGGTTCACTCAAAGCTATTCTCGTTGCTCGGGATGGAAGGGTATAGTCGCTTCATAAATGGTGAAAAAGGCAAGCATTTCCTTGATTCATTGAAATGTGGGTGCTAGAGGCAGGCTTTTAAAGGTTTAATGGGGGATAAGATGAAGAGATACGCAGGATGGGTGATGGTTATTGGGTTTGGGCTAGTGAACGGAGAGGTTTTAGGTAGCCTTAGAACTGGTGCAGCAATGATATCAGGGGTTTGTGTGCAATCTGAATGGAGGAGGTTGTTTAGTTCAGGGATTAATTTAATAGGAACGATACGCACGCTCATCCGTGATTCAGATCTGGTATGGCGAGCGGCAAAGTTATCAGGTGGGGCTATCAATAACTATCAGGTAAACTCAGTTGTCGTCTCTAATTTGTGCAAACTCGTGCTAAAAAATAATCCGACTAAACAAAGTGTTGTTTTAAAAAACCCAAACAATAATTTTTCTCGGTATCAAATTCAAGTACCGTCATTAGAAGAATGGAAGGCGATATCCTGGTGGCGCGGAATTAAGCCTAGGACTGACACAGGGGATGGTTTTTTAATTTTTGAGGTTTATGGTCCTTTTTCGGTCATGAGAGTATCGAAAAGCAAACGGGGGTTAACACGAAATGACAGATATATGCACACAAGAGCGAACACTTTCTAGGAGAGGACTGCTACAAGCCAGAGAGTGCGGAGAGGTGGCAAGTAATAAAGGAAGACTGAAACCTCTACCCCTTCTCTAGGCGCCAGGTCTGACCTACTGCAGCGTTGACGACCAGGGGGATGGAAAGCTGGGGGTGGTCCTGAAGGATGGATTCCATGGTCCTTTTGAGTTGAGGGAGGGTGTTGAGAAGCGCCTCCCTCGGTCCCTCAAAGACGATTTCGTCGTGGATTTGAAGTACCATGTTAACAGAAGAGTTTCGGAGAAGCCGGTCGATTTGGATCATGGCTTTTTTCATAATATCCGCATTGGTCCCTTGAAGAGGGGCGTTAATGGCCTGCCGTTCAGCAAATTGCCGCTGAAGGGGATTGCCAGTTTCCCCATTCGGATTCTGTCAATGGAGCCAAATGTGTGCCATATGGCACAATGAGATCTCCAGATAAGGGTAACTTCCATTTGATACTAGACTTAATTCATTCTTTTCTCGGTCTGATGTCGATGACGCTTTCTTCTTGCCATGGAATTGCTAGTATTTATATAGGAGACCGTCTTTACAAAATTGTTTTCCTCTATAGCGCTGACGCGTAATGCTCTTGTGGTAACCTCGCACTTTTTGTGGCAACTCACTGCAAAATCTGTAAGTGCGGAGCAGCGTCTTTTCTTGTCACTCGCTCTTGTGAATGTCCTCGAGCTCGACATCCGTTTAAATTTTTGCACTTGGGAAGTGTTTTTCAAGAATGGATGACCAGATGAAATGTCGGTCTGTACAGAGAGCCAGTCCTGCGGAGATGTCCTGTTGGGGAGACAAAAAGGTACCGGCGCAACAATTATCATCGTCATCAAACCACAATGGGCGGGTGAGTTAAATCTTCCGAATCCAAAAAAAATAGCTATAAAACTCTATTTGAATAGACATAACCTTTATTGTATCACTCGAACTTTTTATGTATCTATGAGCAATCATTATTATTCTTAGGTCCTTTTTTACTGGATTCGACAGGATGGAGGGAAGGTGGAAAAATATTCAAAAAACCAAGTTCTCATAGAGGTTTAGGAAAGAGATATACGATAAATAGAAAGGTTACAAAACAGCAATAGGAATGGTTATAATTATTGATAACCTATTCCTACCCTTGAAATTGTTCCAGGGGTAGAGAAAATTTGCAAAGAATTTACCAAAGAGATTGGAAAAATTTCATAATATTTTTAACGAAAGCAATTTAAATGCATAGTAAATATTTATTGTATTACTTTTTAAAGCTAGGAACAGTTGTGTTGAAAGTTTTAATTTGCTCTAATGCACTCTCTTAGTCGGTCATACGGAAGAAAACAATACTATAACAAATTACTTAAAGTGCTGTTTGTTTATTGATTGATAAGAACGTCAAGTTTAAATAAATCCGTATGGTTTATTCCTAGATGGAAAAGTCAGCAGAATCAAGCTGAAACTTTCTATCAAACGGGTTAATATGTTTATGGTCGTCCGCTTTCTCATCTTGTCATGCGTATATCTACCCCTGCCGCTTTCCGTTACGCTGCCGTTTTTGGTTTTGTCAGTTTGTTGGGTTCCTGCCAAGTTTTTCCGGCTCCTAAGTCTGGCAAGGTCACGCGAGTTCATATTACCCACGGTCACGTTGAGCCTGAACCTATAGCCTTTCCCTCTTTATCTTCCGACTCAGCCTCGAGGGAGATCGCGCATGGTTTTCTCAGCGTTATCCAGAATGACTTGTGTAGTTGTGGGGTCTTCCGAGCCCTGTCTCCATCTTCGTTCCTCCAGAAATCAGACGATTTAGCTTTAAATGAGCCGCGGTTTTCGTCTTGGAGCGTGCTAAAGGCTCGTTTTTTGGTGTGCGGTACTGCAAAATCGCGTGGACAGACCACTTCCCTTCACCTACGAGTCTACGACGTCAATTGTTGCAAGAAGATACTCGCTTTTGCTGTCGACGTCACTCGATCGAATTGGCGGCGAGCGGCTCACATGGCAGCTGATCAAATCTACACACGACTCACCGGCGAAAAAGGGATGTTTGATACTCGGATTGCTTATGTTGAGGCCGTACCTCCTGTTGTATCGAGGGGGCGTAAGGTCACCTATCTTCGTCGTCTCAAAGTGATGGATCAGGATGGTGCGAACGCCGTTGCTCTGACGGGGGATGATCATCTCATTATGTCTCCACAGTTTTCACCTGATGGTCGGACATTGGCTTACCTCTACTACAGGACGGAAGGCACAGGTCGTAATCGTCATCCTGCGGCCCACGTCTACCTGATGGATGTCGCAACCAAGCATCAGCGTCCGCTTTTGACTCCTGCCCATTTTGAAGCCATTTCTCGCGCTAACGGCAACCGTCCTGTGAATATGACTTATGCTCCGCGTTTTTCGCCGGACGGTCGTTCGGTTTGTTTTTCGCTCATTATTGACGGTAAAAGCGCAATCTACACGATGAATATATCTGCAGGAAATATACGGCGATTGACGGATCACAGAGCCATAGATACTTCTCCCGCATACTCCCCTGACGGTAGGTCAATCGTCTTTACGTCGAACCGCTCTGGCAGAGAGAAGGTTTATATCATGAATGTCGACGGCACCAATGTTCGGCGTGTAACAAACGGTGAGGGGAAATATTCGCAACCTGTTTATTCTCCCAGAGGTGACTTCATTGCTTGTACAAAGCAGATCGGCAATCAATTTTTTATCGTCGTTGTCCGGCCTAACGGTACGGAGGAGCGTTCTATCATTAGCGGGTACCTTGTTGAAAACCCCTGTTGGTCGCCAAATGGTCGGTACATCCTTTTCGTGTGGCAGGATGCGCCTCGTCATAAACAATGCCTCGCTAAGGTTGATTTGACGGGCTTTTTTATGCAACGCTTGAACACTAAGGGCGATGTACGCGATTGCGCTTGGTCGCCTCTTCGAGGGTAGGTTTTAGTAAGTGAGTGAGGTTATATGTCAAATCTTAAGATTGGAGTCATTGGGGCTGGCGGACGTATGGGACGCGTCCTCGTCGAGAAGGTTTTTGAATCTGATGAGCTCGATCTTGCCGCTGCTGTGGAATCACCATCTTCGCCTCTTCTCGGTCAACCTGTCGGTAGTTCCTCCCCTGTGGTGCTGACTTCATCGCTCCATGAAGCTGCAGTTTTATGTGATGTATTGATCGATTTTTCTTCTCCAAATGCGATGGAGCATGTTTTGGATGCAGCTCAAAATGTCAAAAAGCCGCTCGTTTGCGGTGTAACGGGGCTTGATCCTGCTGCAGAAGAAATGTTGCAGAAAGCCAGCGAGTTAGTCCCCATCTTTTACAGTGCCAATATGAGCCTTGGGATTGCTGTTTTGACTCAGGCTGTAGCCCTCGTAGCGAGCTCTCTTGGCGAGGAATTCGATATCGAGATTCAGGATATTCACCATGCGAAAAAGAAAGATGCACCGTCAGGTACGGCTTTGCTTCTTGGTAATACAGCTGCCAAAGCTCGTCACTGGCCGACTCCCGATATTTTCTGTTTTGACCGTTCGGCAATCCGACAGGAACGGCCTCGTCAGCAAATCGGCTTTTCAGTCCTTCGTGGAGGTGGCGTTAGCGGACAACATAGTGTCTTTTTCTTGGGCCCCCAGGAAAGTCTCACCCTATCCCATGAAAGCTACTCAAGAGCCGTTTTTGCCGAGGGCGCCCTCAAGGCTGCTCGCTGGCTCAGCAAACAAAAACCTGGCCTCTACGGCATGAAAGATCTCGTATCCGTTAATTAATTAACATTGCGGTGGCCTTACCGTAGTATTTTTAATGATTTTTAGGCAAAAATACAGACCATTTGTACCAGAGTGCTCGTTGGGCAGATCCATCCTGTGATGTCTCAGAGGTCTAGAAACAGGTAGATCGTGGGAGGTCAGACTCCTCGACTCGGAGCCTGACAAGAATAGGAGGGCTTGGTTATGAACACAATCTTGAAGTACGGGGTCATTCTCAGCTGCGGGGGCATCTTGGGGTTAACAGCCTCTTGGGCGAGTGAGGAACAGAAAACTCCTCGTGAGGTGGTGTTGCAGAGACATTTATCACTTTTAGCGAGGTTTATGGAGGTTGAAAAAGAGAAAATTCTGGCAGAAAACGAGAGTAGCAGGTTGAGTCAAGAGCTGTCACTTAAAGAACAGCGTATTCAAGAAATTCAAAAAAATCTGGACGAAATAATGGCAAAAGGTAACGCGGAAAATCTTCACCTTTACGAAAACATGAGGAGTGAGTTGAATCGTAGAGATCAGGAAATCGCCGATTTGCAGAAATCAGTAGAAGCTCTAAAGAATTGGAGAACAGCTGCCGTTTAAAGCTTGACTTCTCACAGAAAAATCATAAATAAAATGTGCATCGTCTTATTTGTTGCTCTGTTTTCAGGACCTTTGAAGGCAAACGTATCTTGAAGCTCCTTTCCGAAGTTTGGGAACTAAGTATTGTTGACCACCGTCAGACTTGCAAGAATGGTAAAAACGTCTGAATTACAGAAAAACTACCTTACAACTCGCGGTTGCTGTGAAGCAACTAACGGGAACCTCAGTCGCTTTCATTATAAAATATAGCAAAGCGCGTAAATATAAGCACTCAACGATCTTCACGCAAATAAATGGCTTCTTAATCTTTTTTCAAGGTTCTGCGCGTAGACTCTTGGTAGGAGGTGGAGCTGGAAGAAGAAGCAAGGATGAGGCGATTCCGGTTAGGGAAATGGATTCTGTGCATTATTTTGTGGAACGTCGTGTCTGTTGGTGGTTCCTTGTGCGGACACATTATGGATGTCCTAGGAAGAGTTGATCAGCCGCCCTATCCTCTGTCCGACTCTTTGCTGGCTCGAGTTGCCAAGTGTCGTCAGATGATGAGTACCAAATCTATTCTCGAGAAGTGCCCTTCGTGGGTGTCGGCATTGGAAATGCTCGGGACTGATAGGATATCTGTGGATTATCTCTCGGTGGCGGATGATGTCTCGGTATACGCTAAAGTGCACAAAATTGTCCAATGGGTAGAGAATCTACCGGCTTTTTATCCGAATAGTTATAAGGTGATCTTGGAACGTGTGCAAAGTGAGCTTGGAACATTAGATGACGACGCAGAGCAATCAACTGCCCTAGGGTACCTCAAATCGGCCATCTCAGAACTAACCGACGAAAATTGCGCCAACGAAAGGGTAACAACTTCCCTTGGGGCGTTGAATGAAGGAACAGGTACGAGAAGTCTCATGCAGGTATTAAATACGATTTTATACCAACTTACTGTGGAGCCTTTATGGAAAAAGAGCGCAGAAAACGTCACGGAAAGGAACTTGCTAGATGAGGAAGAAGTCGGTTCTGAGGATGATTCTATAATCCGGATTTTTGAAGAATTCGCTGAGACACTACGGGAGTACGCTTCGCCTGAGTTAGCAGCCATTTTTGGCAAAAAATCGAGCGAGGAGGGAGAAAAAACGATTTTTTCAGTGTTTCTTAAAACTCTTAAGATGTTAAGAGAGTTTTCACGCTTTGCTGATGAAGACGATGTAGAGGCGCTTCAAAAAACGGTTGGAACACCAGAAGTAGAAAACGGATCTCTCTGGGGGTGCGTCGAAACGTTGCATCAGCTGTGTCGTGAGCGACCCGAAGACTGGGAACAGCAAGTGAAGTCACTTTTAGGCACTTTTCGAGAAGATTTGAGTGAGGATGAATCTGAATTAGAGGAAGGACAAGATAGAGAGGCCTCTCTTATAAAGATTTTGCAGGAATTGTGGGAGCCACTTCAGGATAAACTTCAGGCCAGGTTGAGTGGCAAGCAACGTGGGTCTTGCTGTGACCTTTGTCGTGTTATTCAAGCTTCAAATGTTCTTAAGGAAAATAAAAATGTTCGTGAGTTATTCGAGGAGTGCTCTCGAAAAATTCAAGAAGTTATTGAGCTATTTTCAGAAAAAAGCCAATTATCAAGTTTTTGTTCTACAGCTTTTCCTCAGGCCGTGATGAACCTGTGGAGGAAACTTCATGAGCTTGCAGAACGATGCTGTGGGGCAAGTGATTTTGCCGAGCAAATAGGAACAGTGTGGGATAGTCCTGAGGCGACGACTTTATGCGGGTGTGTAGCTCATCTTGTTCAAAGTTTCTATGCGCCTCCTTTACAGGGAATGTTAGGGGATACATCAGCACCTATAGAGGGAACAATCCTTGCGTGCCTACACGATCTTCGGAACAGAATAGAGGTTCGCAAAACTGAGACGGCATATGCCTCTCTCCTTGAAGCACCCTATCTGGGTTCTGGACTGGGAACTCCAGGAAGTTTCTACAAAAAGGTGGGGACGCTTGCGTCGACTCTTGCACAAAGCTATGCCCTTTTAGACCGAGGTTGGGCGGCTTTTTGGGAAATGAGCCTTGGCACACAGGAAGATGCGACTTCCTTGAGAGGAATTATTGCACTTTTAGAAGCCGCGGTAGAAAACGGAGAATTAGATGCATTTCGACAGCTTTGTGTAAAGGGAAACGAGTTGGTTGATAACGTTTTGATGGCCGTTCATAAGAGGGTTCTGCCCGTAGTTTTTCTACAGATACAGAAGAAACTTAGAGCGGTGATTCAAGGTACTTCAGCGAAATCTGAGTTAGCAGGCCTTCTGGATGAGATTCAGAGGCTTCCTTGTGCGGCTTTGGCTGACGTTTTTGCAGCTCCGGGTTGGACGTTTTTGCCGGAGTTCATTTGTGAGGTCTATGAGCTTTTGGGAACAAGTGACGATAAAGATACAACTCTTTTGGGGTTAGTTCAGGCCTTTGGGGAAAGAAGTAACCAAGGGGCAGCGGTATTGTCGACCCTTCTAGGGTTTGAGACAGATTTGTGGAACGCGAAGAATCCGACCGATGTTACGACTTTGCGCGGATATTTTAATTGGCTGAAGGCAAAGTGTGGAAAGTTTTTGAAGGAATCCGAAGATCAGGAATTTTCTCTTGGGAAAGTTCAACCTCTAGAAGCAGCGCCAACGGTGTGTTCGTGCTTTCAGGTAGGGTGGACGCTGACTCGACTAGCGGAGGATATAGCTCATTTTGCAGCAGGTGTAGAGGCCTTAAATCATCAAATTAGGAGTGGAACGGTTGTCTTAGCGCCGTCGACCTCTGTGCGAAGAGCGTTGAAGCGAGTGAACCAATGGCTTCAGGAGAGTGGAGATAAGATGGCGGAGTTAGGAAAGCTTAAAGCAGAAGCCGTTAAAAGTTCACCTAATGATGGAGGGTGCCAAGCGTACAAAACCCTGAGGCCTTTGTGGGGATTTCGAAATATTTTCCGTCAGATAACGCAAGATATCCTCGTTTTACTTCCTGACGACTCTCGACTAGAAGTCGAGGCCGGCCAGCAAGAGATCAGGATAGCGTCACCAATCTTGACGGATGGGCTGGAGGGAAGGGAATGCCAAATTTTTGCAAAAGCCTTTCGTGCTGTTGTTGACCAGTGGCAAAAATGCGTTAGAAAACTTTATACACTGAAGGAAGTTTTGCAGCAGGCTCCCTTTCTAGCGGCTTCTTCGTCGTGGGCAGCAGCGCTAGCTCAGGGAGCAAAAAAGGTGGAAAGGCTAGTGAAGGCGAGTAAAACTTTGACTCAAACTCCTTCTCTAACTTGTCACGATTTAGCAAGGGAGGATGCAACTCTGTGGAATGACTTTGAGACAGGAATAAACTCTCTTCGTGATGTGGTAGTACAATTCCCTGATGTAGAAGGCCGATGCTGTTCGTATCTCGCTTATCAGATTGATCAAATCGCAAAGCTATTGGCGACCCTGGCGTCCTTGATACAAGAGATTTTCGTGCAACCTGGGTATGATATCGATGAGGATTTTCGGGCTATGAGATTTGAGAAGGATTCATATCAACTTACAGCATTATTAGAAAACATAGGAACATATACCGAAGAAATACTCCACTTGCCAGAGCGACAAGCGTTGACAGGAGCATGCCACGCAAGTTCCGTTGAAAGGGCTCTTCAAGGAATGATTACGGATCTCTGCTCAGCTCTCAAGATTTTGCAGGGTCTTGCTCAGATCCACCGCGAATCAACTCCTTTGCTGCTACCGGTGGATAAGGTGACGAAGACTTACGAGTGTGAGGATGTAAAGGGAAGCTTGCAACATGCGACTGACGCACAAAAAGTCCTTCAAGAAAGTTTGGGGAACCCCAAAGCATCGCTCCTTAGCAAGCTTCGTGATTCTTCGACTTTGAGTTACAGTCCCGTTTGGGTGAAATTTTTTGAAAAATTGCAGCTTTTTTGGCAAGAAATGGCGCGAAAAATGAAGGTTTTTGCCACATTTTCCCCACTTTGTCCAAACGAGGACTGTCTGCAGCAAGAATGGGCGCAACCGCTAGAGGCAGCGCTAGTTTCGTTAAGAGATACTTCGAGGGATCTATCGAAGGAAATGAAAAAGGCACGTTGTTGCTCCCCTTTGATAGACCCATTGAGTGAGATACGGAATGCGTTAGACCAAACCGTGCGGCTTTGGGTAGCGTGGACAGAGACAATAGAGACGATGATGAACACGGCGGCGCAAAGGTTAGACACGCGAGTGTCATTTGAAGAATCCCAGAAGGCTTTAAAAGCGCTGGGACAGGGATGGAACGATATGACGCGTTTACTGGAACAAGGGGCAAAAAAAATTCTCCATCTTCCTTACGACGCAAAACGGTGCTTTTCGTTGGATTTTTGCGAAGATTTGATAGCCATCAAGCAAGTTGTTGTGGATTGGCATGAGGTTCTAAAAACGGTTATAAACACGCCGATAGAGGATCTGGATGAAAATATTGACGACTCAAGGTTCCCTGGATCAGTTTCGTCTCTTCTTGAGGAACTTAATCAAATTGGTACCGGTTTTGCTCACTGGGAGGCAAGTTTAAAACAGCTGACATGCCACATACAGGAGGACATTGAAAAAAACTCAGAGTCTACACCGGATACAATCACCGCATGGTCTGTGGCAAAGACCTTGGCAGCGTGGAGCTCCCCCATTTTCAACGCGACGGATGCTCTGCAAAGGCTTTCTTTTGTACTGGAAAAACAGAGTAGTGATGTCCAATTTCTTTGCAGTTTTACACCAGTGGATCAACTAGTACCTCATCTTCAGAGAGTTGTGTTTTTTTGGGAGAGGATGCAAGTCGATTTAAGAAACCTTCAGAGAAGTGTGGAGATTGCAGAATCCCGCGAAAGAACACGAACCATGCAAAGGAGTCTGGAAACCGGATCTTCAGCTTGGCTTTTGGGCGAAGGGAGTAATGTCTTCTACCGTCACAAATCGCAAGAATCATTATTTTTGAAATGGCGAGCTAAAACAGGTGTTTTTGAGGATGAACAAGGGCCAGTTGAAGCAGATGCCAAAGGGATGATTCAATCAGGCAAGCTCACGGGGAAAAACATAAATGATTTTGAACCTATCAGCCTTGTAGCTGTTCTGCGGCAAATGTCGGCAATGACACAAGTTGCTCAGGAGCAAATGTGTTCTTTCCTGGGTGCCTTCAAAATTTCGGGAGAACCCAAGAAGTCGTAGCTCAGGAAGTATATCAGAGGGGGCGGAAAGGACGCCACTCGCCAACATACAGGGTTTTTGTGGCAGGTCAGTCGAAAGAGGTTGTCTAAAGTCAAAAATTCGCATAATCTCACAGTTGGAAGCGCCCGTAGCTCAACTGGATAGAGCGTCAGACTACGGATCTGAAGGTTAGGGGTTCGACTCCTCTCGGGCGCACTTAGTCCACTTCCTAAATGATTCGATTTTTATTTCAAAAAGGGTTGTATAAAGGTCTATGAATTTTCAAGAATTAAAAAGCCGCTCTTTGCCGGAACTTGTGGCTATTGCTGAACATAATGATATCGTTGACGTCTCAACGCTTCGACGGCAGGATTTGATCTTTTCAATTTTGAAAAGATTTGCTGAACGAGGAGGATCCATTGACGGCGAAGGCGTGTTGGAGGTTGCTCAGGAAGGTTTCGGATTCCTAAGGTCAAAAGACGAAAACTATCTCCCAGGTCCTCACGATATTTATGTGGCACCGTCTTTTATTAAAAAATTTGGTTTGAGAACTGGTGACACCCTTCAGGGAGAAATCAGTGCCCCTCGTGAAAATGAGCGCTATTTTGGAATGAAAAAGATCGAAAAAGTAAACTTTGACGTGCCAGAAGGAGCCTTTTTCCGTACACAGTTTGACAGTCTCACGCCATTATATCCGACAGAGCCGCTGCATCTTGAGGTACCACCTGACAAAACTTTTGCTGGCAACGGGCGCGATTATACGCCGAGAATTATCGAACTGATTGCACCTTTAGGCAAGGGACAACGAGCCTTGATTGTGGCGCCGCCAAGGACGGGAAAAACCGTCATGCTTCAAAATTTAGCGCATTCGTTGTCGTTGAACCATCCGGAAGTCTATCTCATGGTCTTGCTGATCGGTGAACGGCCAGAAGAGGTAACGGATATGACGCGCTCAGTGAAGGGAGAGGTGATTAGTTCAACGTTTGACGAGCCAGCCATACGCCATGTACAGGTTATGGAAATGGTTCTAGAGAAGGCGAAAAGACTCGTGGAACATAAGAAGGATGTTGTTATTCTGCTTGATTCCATTACGCGGTTAGCAAGAGCGTACAACACGGTGATGCCGTCATCTGGAAAAATTTTGACGGGTGGGGTCGATGCGAACGCACTCCATAAGCCCAAAAGATTTTTCGGAGCAGCCCGGAACATAGAAGAAGGGGGATCTTTAACCATCATTGCAACAGCACTGGTAGACACGGGTTCGCGTATGGATGAGGTCATCTTTGAAGAGTTCAAGGGAACGGGAAACGCGGAGCTTGTTTTGGACCGCCGTCTGTCGGATAAACGGACCTTTCCTGCTTTGGATATCAACAAGTCCGGAACCCGTAAGGAAGAGCTGCTGGTGGACAAGGGAAACCTTGCTAAGATGTGGATCTTGCGTCGGTTGCTGAATCCGATGGGAACAGTTGAGGCAATGGAGTTTTTGGTCGATAAAATTCGGATGACGAAATCGAACGAGGAATTTTTCCAGACAATGAATATGTAAGCGATAATGCGCTCAAACCTTCCGTGATAGACTGGAGCGAGGAGACTGTGAGCATTCTCGGATTTCGAAAAGAGGAGCAAAGGGGGAAGTCTTGTTTGTTACGTTTCGACAAAGGGGCGGAGACGATTTAGGTAAATCTAATCAAAGTTCTCTTTGTTTTTATCTCATGTTGAGTTTGTTTTTTATTGCGCCTAAAATACGGGTGTGTAGTTGCTATGTAATTGAATTAGGAAAAATGAAGAACTTGTCTATTGTTTTAATGTGTCTACATGCGATCTGCCGCTCAATGCACTTAAGTGGAACTGAATTAAATAACTTGGAGGTGGAAAAGATGCAGAGGCCGGGCGGTTCTTACCGAAAGGTGAGATCACGATTGCCGAGGCTAAAACGCCAGAAGGAGGGGCCAAGTCGTAATAGCTCTCTTTCAGCCAATGAAGATGCTCTCCATCAGGAACAGCAAAATCAAGCATCTCTTTCTCAACACCCCCAACAGGAAATCTGGACTTTTGCAAAGATCGTTCAGCAGCGAGAGGCTCGTAATAGGCAGGATGATCCGAACTACGACGAAAGAAGCAAGTTGCCTCCTTTAAATGGGAATCTGAGAGACATAGAAACGCTGAGGCTTAGCCAACAGATTGACATTTCGCCAAGGCCGCAGCGATCACCTTTGCCACCTCTAGGCTCATCATTCACATCGGGTTTTGCAAGCAATAAGACTTGGCTTGTCTCTACCCAGAAGAACCATAAAGAGGCCAAGACTACGCAACTGACGCCTCCATCCAGTTCTCAGTTTCTAACCACTCGGAGTGGATCACAGGACTCCGAGACAAGCGAGAATATGGAAAGCGAAGAGGAGGACTTTTTCTAACAATAGATTCGTCAAGTACGTGTTCGGATTGAGAGCTTATAGCGAATCTCTCGATTTCCACGAGGAGGAACCGTAAGATCCCAGAAAGCCTCGCCCCGTTCGTTTTTTTCGTAGCTCACGTTGGAACGAAGAACCTGATACATCCCTGTCTTACCTGCATCGATGGTGATGGACAGGGAAACAGCGACGTTTTGAGAGTTTTTTAGAACAAGACGGTACTCAGCCTCAGCGATAGCTGGAGTAAGAGCACGATAGCTCTCCTGGATAAGCGTCGCGTCCAGAGACCCATCATCATCTTCAGCTCTTCCGGCATGAGCAAAAGAAGGCATACGAATCGTGATCTCCTCATCATTGCGTACCGCGTTCATGGAGGTATAACCCAAAAGAGTGGAAAATCCTTGCCGCGTCCCATAAACAGAGACCTGCCCGCCGGGGAGATACTTACCAAGCCCTTCCTCTTTGGTGTTCTTAAAACTGATCCAGTTCTCAACACGAGGATAGGCCTTGAGATCCATTTTTTTAAGGAAATCACCCCCCACAAATAACCCGCTACTGTTCCTGACGGTGACTCGCCTAGCGCTGTTCCATACGATCATTTTCTTTTGATCCGGAGCAAGGTCGCTGATCACGGGGTAAGAATAAATCATAAAGGGAGCTATAACGGGATTAGAATCAGTCACATCAGGCTTAGGTAGATCACAGTCGATGAATTGAAGACTGGCTCCGCGAAAGTGAATCCCCGAATGATTTTCAACATGAAAAACTGTAACAAAAGTAATGTGCTGACGGTCAGTCCCTAACTCTATGACGTGATGAGCGCACCAGCTAACACCACCAACGGTATACTGAAGTGACCAAAGTTCATCATCAGAGACAGGGGTTTCCTCATGGACGTTCATTTTGAGGTATCGGGGAGTTACGCAAGGTGTTTGCAGAAGGAGATCATTTGAGACACGCCCACCTAAGAGGTGTTTCCTTGGAGGCTCTCTTACAAACTTAGAGGCTTTACTGTTAGGATCACTGTAGGTTCGGGACGAAGAGGATTGGAAGGAGGGAGTCGCTGGTAAGCCCTGATGACTGTCTGTTGCCGAAACACCATCAACGAGACGATATTCGTTAAGGACAACTGCATTAGGGCCTCGAACGATAAGAGAGCTTTCATCTACAGCACTTGAGAGATTCGAAATCACAAATTCACCATCAGATCGAACGTCTTTTTCTCGACATGTAATCCTCACGACAGCTCCGTTGAGATACCAGCAGATTTTTGTTAGGGAGGACTCTTTCGTCCCGATATCAGAAGTTCGGGTAATGATCTTCTCACTAACAAGGGCCTCCACCGGAACCTCCAAACCACGAGGAACATCATTTTCTGGACCACCTTGAGTTTCAGTATCCGGCAATACGGACGGTTTCCGCTGAATGTTAAAGATGTCCGCGATGCTTACTCCCAGCAACGCAGCGAGGTCTTGAATTTTATCACCAACAACGATGTCGTGACCAACTTCAAAGTTTTGTTGGCGAGGAAGCAAAAGCGGCGTCTTTTGAGAGTTAGACACTTCTCTGGTAGAAGAAGGCGATGCGGAGTCTGGCACATTTCGGGGGGGGGTATGAATGGTCAGTTTGGACTCTAGTAATTTGTCATCAGTATCAGGTGGTAAACGATGCTTTAGCGAGTCAGAGGTTGCTGTCGATGGATTCGAAGGAACTGCCCCAGATTGTCTATTTGATGTCGATGAGGCAAGCACAGAAGAATTCAGTGACTCTCTTGACCCAGCAAATACCGACCCATGAGACATCCAACAAATACCTATCACTGCGAAGCATAGGGGCGCATACGACGCCTCTCTTGAAGGACGCATTAAAATTCGCGAAAAGGCCCCACTTAGCATCATGTTCGCTAAATACCTCACTCCTTAAGCGCATTGTACACTTTTTGCTCATCGGATTGCCATATGTGATTACCTTAAAAAAATGTCTGCCATTGCTGGAAACACTGAAAAGACAAGTTTTGATGAATTTCATGTACTGAAGGTCAACAAATCCTGTGCTGTCTTGTGGCAGGAGGCGTATAGCTAGTGGTTCCCTCGCAATCCAGTTCTCCCTATATCTTTTAATCGTCACTTCACAGAGAGTTTCTATCAGGATCAATGTGCTTCAGCTATAAAAAAACAGGTCTCGCACCCAACTTTACAGCCACTTTTTCTTCGTCAGGCTCTGAAGATAGGCAGCAACATCTAGCATACGATGCGAAAAACCCCATTCGTTGTCATACCAGGCAAAGACACGGCACAACCGCCCCTCTAAAACCGATGTCTGAAGCAGGTCTACTGTTGCGCTTAGCGGACAGTTGTTAAAATCCACGGAAACAAGCGGTTCGTGGCAAACACCCAAAATCCCCATCATTTTGTCCTGAGCAGCACGCTCCAAGGCAGCATTAAGCTCCTCAGCATCCGTCGCTCGTGACGATAAAAATGTCAAATCCAAAGAGGAAACGTTTGGCGTCGGGACCCGAAGAGCTACGGCGCTAACCTTTCCTTTCATCTCGGGCATAACACACTCCAGTGTTTTAGCTGCCCCCGTCGTCGTCGGAACGATAGACACCCCGGCGGCTCGCGCTCTCCGCAGATCTTTGTGGGATCCATCCAAGATGCGTTGGCCAGCCGTATACGCATGCACGGTTGTTAGGTGTCCACTCTGGAATCCAACAGCCTCATCGAGTACGGAGATAAGGGGCGCTGTAGCATTCGTTGTACAGGAAGCGTTCGAGAGAATCA
Source organism: Alphaproteobacteria bacterium (assembly GCA_041200185.1). Classification (GTDB taxonomy): domain Bacteria; phylum Pseudomonadota; class Alphaproteobacteria; order BNTO01; family BNTO01. Next base: position 1,131,460 of record CP165730.1, on the reverse strand, counting down.
TTGTCTCTGATGTCATTTGCTCGTGGTTGACTCCATATACAACCGTCATGTCTGCATCCTGACTTGGGGCCGATATGAGTACCCGTTTAGCTCCTGCCTCCAAATGTCGGCTTGCTTTCTCGCGTGCCATCATGCGTCCTGTACACTCAAAGACGACATCAATTCCCATGTCATTCCAAGGCAGTTGAGCTGGATCTTCTTCGCGAAACAAAGCAATGGGACCATAGCCTAGATTCAAACTACCGCAACTCGATGCTGGGAAATTTTTGTCTGGCTGAGCTGAGAAGGTCAGCGTATCTCGGAAGACACCGTGCACAGAGTCATACTTAAACAGATGGACATTGACATCCATTGAAGCGATATCATTGACGGCAACGACCTGAACGACTCCCTGCAATCCCTCCAATTCTTCAAACGTATAAGCGCAACGTTCGTAGAATGCTCTCAGGATCATACGGCCGATTCGTCCAAACCCATTAATTGCAACTTTCAGTGCCATTTTTCCTCCATGCCCTCACGATGTCATCTCGAACGCCGACGAGCTTATAATGCTTTCCAATTCCACATGAAGTCCCTCATCGTACGTTAAGGTGCGGTCCAAAAATAGGTCAAACTCCGCCCCACAGGGAATCCGAGCCTCAAGCAATTGAAAAAGAGAATCTGCAACGATCTGCTCCCCACGATACTCGATCCATGCCCATTCCTGCGCGAATTCTAAACCACGAGGTCGCATCTTGGAGAGAGTTCTAACCCACTTGGAACACACCCGCGCATGCATCCCAAGAGGATGCGTCACAGAAAAATGAGACACCTTCTTCCCCGCCTCCATTCTACCATTCCCCCTAAGAGTTTTGTGAATCGATCAGTTCTGAAACAACGGATATCTGTTTTTTTCCAGCTTCCTCGCTGAGGCGACACACTTCTTGAAGCGAGAGGTCCTGGCTCTGTTCTCTTAAAGTTAGTGCTTTGAGAATCATCGGTAAATTAACGCCAGCAATAACTTCGACATTACGAATTCCCAAGGTGGAAATTGCCAAATTGGAAGGTGTCCCTCCGAATAAATCCGTTAACAAGAGGACACCTTGCCCATCTTCGGCTTTATCAATCATCACTAATAAGTCGTCACGAAGATCCTCAATTTGCACCGAAAGACTCGAAATCGACACGCAATAGACACGCCCCTGCGGCCCCAGAATCATCTCCGCGCTCTTAACTAAGGCGCTCCCTAGATCACCGTGAGCAACCACAACCAGCCCTATCATCGAACTACTTCCCCAGCCCTCCTGACGAGACGGATTATATCATCCTCCCTGGCTCTGTCCAGGTGGGGACCGCAGGAGTAACGTCAAGCGCAAATGGGTTTATATCCATGATTCCGCATATTTTTGAAGAATTAACTGTCGAATGCTAGCCTCCTTTCGTGTCTCGTGATACCGCCTCGCCTTCTCGTGTATTAAACACTGTTAACAGCTAGCTATAGAACGGCGTTCTGTAAAGAACTCAACAAGACCGAGATTGACTGTGTCGGTTCTTCATCGCTATGACATTTCGGACCGGATTTAGCCCTAGATTGATCCTCTCGTCATAGGGATAGAGATTAACAGGAATAGATAGCAAGAGGCAACACAAAGGCTGTTCTTCCCTTATATGTAGGGGATTCCTTCGAAATGTTTGTCACCTGAATTTGGCTTTTAGACTTCTGCTCTCAACATTTTCGTTAGAGATAAAAGAAAGGCATTTGGCAAAAAATTAGGAAGATTTTATAAAAATACTCTGAAGGTGAATTCCTGGCAGATTCAACTTTGCATAGAAACGCAGGTATCCTCTGCAGGATCAAGAGGCGGAAATAAGAGCTAGGGCGTACATGGGGGATAACACCAAGATCTGAATAAGGCCGTGCTCGACTCATCAAGATAGACAATGCTATCAAACAGTCCTTTTACTACTTTTTTATTTCTCGTAGAGGACCGAGTACAGGATTTCCAAGAGATCGTGGAACAGGATCTCTCATAGGGAGGGAAGTTTGTGGTTTACCAAAAAAAGAAAACACCCCGGCTTGTAGGAAATGCTTTGTTAAAATGGAATAGACATAGGGGTTTTTCGGCGAGACCTCGAAAAACTTTGGATTTGTTCGTGGCGACAACTTGATTAGCTTGTTTGGCGAATTTCGGGACCTAATTCATTGTCAACTGGGTCTATAACCCACAATTTGACGTATTCAGCAATGCGGTTATCTTTCCCTCTTTTACACATCAATAATAAAGTAGTGGTTTTAATAAAAATAAATCTCTCTCATTTATTATTTTCCAATTTTGTTAACAAAAAATTAACGACTTCTCATGTAGATTAGAAGATGAGAGTAGAAGTAGGATTTGAAGGGTCTTCCCCAGAAAGCGAAGGCAATTTGGAGGCACCATGTCGGAAAGCAATCAGCATAAACTAAGTCGGATTCGTCCTCCTCGTGTCCAGATCACGTATGATGTGGAGATAGGTAATGCCATTGAAATGAAGGAACTGCCCTTCGTTTTGGGTATTATGGCTGATTTATCAGGTATGCCGGCTGAGCCTTTGCCAAAGTTGAAGGAGAGAAAATTCGTCGAAATCGATCGCGATAACTTTGACGATATTCTATCTTCAATTCGGCCAAGATTGGCTTTGCGCGTCCCCAATGCCGTTTTGAATGACGGTTCTGAAACGAACGTAGAGCTCTCCTTTTCCAGTATGGATGACTTTCTTCCTCTGCAAGTTGTCAAAAATGTTCCTGCTCTCGCAAAGTTGTACAGTATTCGTTCTCACCTGAAGGATCTTATGACGAAACTGGATGGGAACGACGAACTCGAAGCTTGGTTGAAAAAAATCATGACCGACAGCGATACAAAGGAAGCTATTAAAAATGCTTTGCCACCTGTGGAAGGTGAAGGGGGCGACGCAGAGGAGAGCGCCAGCGAGGAAACTCCGAGTGAACCAACAGCAGAGTAGAGAGGAACGGATATGACCGAAGAAACATCACCTTTAGAGACGTTATTCCAACAAGGGAAACTTGTCCGGGATGAGACCCAAAGGCCTTTCGCTGAGGAGCTTATCCGAGAGTTTATTACACAACTTGAGGGCCATTCAGACCTTGCAAGTAGTGACAGTCCGATCGCGTTTATTAATACCGTCATTGCCCAGTTGGATGAGAAAATCCAGAACCAATTAAATTTCATCATGCATCATGAGGCTTTCCAGACTCTAGAGGGGTCTTGGCGTGGACTGAATTACCTCGTCATGAATACAGAAACGGGAACTCACTTAAAGCTGAGGCTGCTGAACGCAACGAAGAAAGAGCTCCTCAATGACCTTGAATCGGCTGTTGAGTTCGACCAAAGTCAACTCTTTAAGAAAATCTATGAAGAGGAATACGGTACTTTTGGAGGGCACCCTTACTCGTGTTTGATGGGAGATTACTCCTTTACGAGGCATCCGCAAGATATGGAATTTTTGAGCAAAATGTCAGGTGTTGCTGCATCTGCTCATGCCCCTTTCATCGCGGCGGCTCATCCGAGACTCTTCGATTTAGATTCATTTGAACAGCTGGGTGTACCACGTGATATGGCAAAGGTTTTCGAAAGCTTGGAGTTAATCAAGTGGACGTCCTTCCGAAATTCTGAGGATTCTCGCTATATCGCTTTGACGCTACCACGTGTGCTCATTCGTTTGCCTTACGGAGCTAACACTTTACCTGCTGAAGGGCTGAATTTTGAGGAAGATGTTTCTGGTGCATCGAGCTCGAAGTTCTGTTGGACGAATCCGGCCTATATTCTCTGTCAGAGGATTACGAATGCTTTCGCTTTGTATGGCTGGACTGCGGCTATTCGTGGTGTTGAGGGCGGAGGCGTTGTTCGTGGATTGCCTTCCTATACTTTTAAGACGACGGGATGGCGATGTTGCTCTAAAATGTCCGACCGAAACCGCCATTACCGATCGGCGTGAAAAAGAACTCAGCGACCTTGGATTTATCGCTCTGTGCCACTGCAAGGGGACGGATTATGCGGCTTTCTTCGGTGGACAAACAACTCAAAAACCTAAGACCTATAACCTCGATGATGCCAACGCAAACTCGAGTCTTTCGGCGCGTCTCCCGTATATTCTAGCTGCATCACGCTTTGCGCACTACATCAAGGTCATTATGCGCGACAAGATAGGTAGCTTTTTAACGAAGGACAACATCTCTAACTACCTTAATACATGGATCGCCAACTACATTTTATTGAACGATGATGCTCCTCAGAGTGTCAAAGCCAAGTATCCGTTGAGGGAGGCTCGTATTGACGTTTATGAAATACCTGGAAAACCAGGATCATACCGTTCAGTCGTTTACTTGAGGCCTCATTTCCAGATGGAAGAGTTGACGGCGTCTATCCGACTCGTAGCAACTCTACCGCCGCCAGCGGGCTAGGCACAGGAAGGTATCGCAATGACATCACACAATACCGCTCACAAAAGGAGATAGGCCATGCCGCAGTCTTTTGTTATCACGGATCTTCCGGGCAAGAAAGCCATTAAAATGGCGACGACGGACGTTAATGAACAGAATGACGATATTACCGTAAGATCTCCAGAGTGGATCATTAAAATTGATAAACTGCTCAGCTCAAATTTAACTGGTTTCGAAGACTATTCTGAGCTTTTTGGGTGGAATGAAGAATCATCTCGTTTTACTCCTGGAAACTTAAGCAACCAACTTATGTCGTCGGCTACACTTAAGCACTCGGGCCTTATGATCTTAATACCCAACGGAGGACATAGTGCACACATTGAGCTTAAAATGAATAGGGGAGTTCCACTTGAGGTCATTAATATCGTTCGCTTGGGGAATATTCAGGATGCAAAAGTAAAACTTCAATTGTTGGAATACCATCAATGTTGGATTCAGTCCTTTCAGCAACAACTTGACCGAATCATTGTTACATTGTCCGTGTCTTCAAAGAAAAATACCATCTATGTTTACGATAATAATGGAACCAATAAAGGACAAATCGTTAGTGAAGTCGACTACGTCCAGGGAAAAGTTGACGGATAAAAGAAGGAGCGTGATAAATAAATAGGAAATAGTTCGATTTTTATGAGATCATTTTTATCTCTATCGGGTCTATGAGCAAGGTTTTTTAATTAAGTGGAGTTTTAAGGGAGGTAGTTTCGATGAATAAGTTACTTAAAACAGATCCTAAGGCGTGCCAAGTGGTACTTGTAGCATTACTACTGCTTTGTTCGCGAGTCATGATGGCCGCGTCTGACTCCAGTATGACGTTAAAGGAGATTTCTCTACAGGCTGCAGCAAGGGAACGGAAAACAACGCTAAATGTCACATCTCATCCTCAAAGTATCATAAATTTACGGAATATTTTGTTGGGAGCGCAAGGGGATTTTTCTGGAGGAAAGGCACTGACTCTTTCAAAAGCAGAACAAGAAGAACTTTGCGATATGGGATTTTTCTCCTACAGGATAAGCCGACTCGTTATCGATTACGGCTTAACAGTGACGGCGGAAGACATCATGTCAATTGCCAATATACTGGCGGCTGCAGCCGGTGATTCGTCAGTGGATCTAAAGCCGGAAGAAGGATCTTTAGCAAGGAGCTGCCAAGCAGAACTGCTTACTCGGCGATGGTTAGACGAAGCGATCCCCCAGACACTACTTCCAACGGAGTTATCGCCCGGAACTTCCTTAAACACCAATCCTGTCGCTAAAATAATTTGTGATGAACTTCGCAATCGCAATAGTGAGCTATACGCGTACTTGCGAACCGTCGGCGCAATATTCTTTCTACAAGTTGTAAAAAAGGCTTAGGTTTGAGGGATTACCCTGCATTTATAGGTTTATCCGGGCCGGACAGACTTGTAGAACATAAACAGCCATAAAGGTCACCTGAGCATTTCGAGAGATTGACTGTAACACTGGTTCGTCGATGCAATCGGTCTAGAGATCTTCTTAGGTCCGAAATCAAACTCCTCCCCCCCCCAACACGACTCGGATTTAGTAATCTTTGACGAACATTTTGACGTGTTTTAAGAGGGTTTTTATAACAAAAATTCCCATCTGTGCACAATATTCAGATTTTTCATCTGCTTTTCTGATAATTCATTGGCAAATTTTTCCTGTTCCTGGGCCTATTTCACAAAAGACGCAATCTGTCGATCCACAGCACTCCAACCTCGATTTGTGCAGTCTTTTCTAATGTACGTAAAGAGCTCATCCATCTTGCAGACATCATTAAAGATGAGTTTAGAACATTATTCATCGCAATTTAAAAATTATCGGTTGTTCTTCTCTAGAAGAATTGCTGATAGCAGTGCGCCGAATCTTATCACACCCTCTTTTTGAGAAATTGCATTTTGGTTTTGAGCGTCTCAATTCTCAAAAACAGTATCCTGACGGCGCTGTGGTATAGTTAACAATCATCTCCAAAAAAGAGAGGATTACGTCAGGTTAAGAGGATACTCTTCGTGCTTGGAAGAACCCTGAAGCGAAAGAACTCCGTGTTTTTATCTAAGAACGGACGGGGTGGAGCGCGTTCAAGCAGCTTTCGTGTGACTTAGTGACTGAATAATGAATTTTGTCAAGTGGGCCGAAGAGAAGTCCTAACGGCCCATCCGTGCTCAAAGGAATCCTCTGAAAGATTACAGAATTAGGATTCAGTAGATAGTGAGAGTCAGAAGTTGAGGCTTGAGCTCTTTCTGGTGTTGACTTGTGGAGCTAGAGAGCAGGTTTTTACCGGGTCTCTTGAAATCTGAAAAGGAGGGGGATCCCCTCCTTGGTTGGGTCTACCTTTTATTTAAATTATTTCTGTAGAACTTTTAATTCTTTGTTGCCTCGTATAACTCTTGCAATCTTTTGATAAGGACAGGAGGGGGGACGTCACGGTCGGTTCCGTTGCCGAATTGCGATGAGTTACCATCCCAACCTACCCACGTGTCATCTTTTTTAGGCAGGGCTAAGACAGCGTGTAACGCTGCGCCCGCTTCGAGGTGTAAAATCCTTCGTCCGGACGGGCTCATGTTACGTGCCGAGCTGGCTGCATTTCCTCGACCTTCGCCAAGAAAATCCAGGACCCACAATGACTCATGCGTCGTAGTGAATGTAGCTACAGAAAAAGGTGCATCGTTGTAGGTGTGAAAAATCGATATCCAATATGACCTTTGATCCGTAGGACTCGCGCTTTCTACAGTTTTGTTGGCGTCACGTGTAGCTTGAGGAATACTTTTGTAAGCATTAAGTGAATTAAATACGTTATAAATCTCATCACCGACTACGACGACTTTTTTCGAATTTTTGACACTGCTGGGCGTTGTTTTTGTTGATTGGATATCGTAGGTCGAGATCTGCGCTTTTCGGCACTCTCCTAAAGCTCGAGCTAGCTGGTACACGACCTCACAATAGACGTAAAAAAGGTGGTCGGGTTGCAGAAGAGGGAGTCCAGCTTCTGATGCGGCGCTCTTAGACGTTAATAACAAGTTCTGTACGTTCCGCTTTAGATTCTCTATGTTGCCTGTCATGAGCGGACTTATGATAGCGTCAGCGTAAAGCGCAGGCAATGTAGCAACTGTGACCAGCTTCTTCCCGTCATAGATTTGAATACGTATAGGACTGTGAGCGTGGTACTTATAGAATCTCAAAGGGTCTTGTGTTTGCGGTGAGCTATATTGCTGCTGAGGCATTTGAGAGTAACCTGGAGTTGGTGTTTGTACAAGTGCAGACGTGCTGTTCGATCTTGGAAGTGGCTTATGGCCTGACGCCATGGAGTCCTGTGGCGCTGGTTTTATTGCCTGCTGTTGCGGGTACTGGCTTTGAGCGGGCTGTGGTTCTGGTGGCAAAGGTTGTGGTGGCTGTTGGTTTTGAGAAGGTTGTTGATAAGGTGACTGGTCGTACTGTGACTGCGATGGATAGCCGTAGTTAGTTTTTTGGGGTTGCTGAGGATAATTGGGTGTGGAGGCTTGTTCTGGATAGGGCTGCCCCTGTTGTTGAGGGTAGCCATAATTCTCAAAGTTTCTTTGTGGTGCGCCAGAATAAGGCGGATATGACTGCTGAGAATTGTACGACTGTGGATAGTCATCGTTGTTTTGTTGTGGTTGCTGGTTTGGCTGAGGATAATTTTGAGCGTATGCGCCCTGTGGGGCTTGATTTTGTGGATAGTAAGGCTGTGGCGGATAGCCCTGATTTTGCTGGGGTGAATAGTATGAACTCTGGGGTGGTTGATACTGCTGTTGATAGGGCTGTGCATAGGGATCAGGCTTGGAGTATGCCTGTTGCGGATACGAGTCGTAATTCTGCTGGGATTCTACTTTGCTAGCTTTTTTACTTTTGCTCTTACTCTTAAACGATGGCCACGCATAGCTCGAGTCCACTAAGGCCGTTGAAGCCACAAGCCCGCCTAAAACGCAAACAAGTGCAGATCTTTGAAAAAATGTCATCATGTTCCTTAAAAATCAAAATTCTCCGTATATTAGAGTGTAAAAGATAAAAGTTAATAAATTATTAAGATGTTACTCAGTGCGCTAACTATTTTTTTGGTTTTCTTGCGAGAGTTTTCGAGCGTGGTATGAGAACCGCTAGCATGGTGAACCTTTGTTATCAGGCTGAAGGGGACTGTGGGGGGGCGAGAAGATAGGAAGGATGATACAGAGATTCAGAAAAAATATCGTGCCAAGTGGGTGAAAAAGGCGAATTTCATAGGAATAACTTTTTAACTATTGTATGCTCGAGGTGGAGAGGATTATCGTCACATAGGTCGACATGGTGTCGAGAAAGAAGGCTCATCAGCAGAAAAAGTCCAGCTCGTGGAGAGGGTACGCGGGGGCGATTGCCTTAGTGTTGGGGATCCATATTTTCTTTTATCAACCTTTTACAATTCCGTCTGGATCGATGATTCCAACGCTTTTGGTAGGGGACTATCTCTTCGTGAACAAGTTCGCGTACGGGTTTTCGAGATACTCGGTGTTTTTCCAGCCGAAGTTCATCCGCGGACGAATTAAGCTTGGCGCGCCAAAGCGAGGTGAAGTCGCTGTCTTTTTCCATAATTGGGGGCCTGGCGAAAATCCAGAACGCTATGACCACGGGGGTATTTTTAACGGAGCTATTCAACGGGGGTGGAGGCAAGTGCGTAATTGCCTGCAGATCCCCTCGGAAGGGGTGAACTACGTGAAGCGCGTCATCGGGCTTCCCGGTGACAAAATCCAAATGCGTGAGGGGGTTTTGTATATTAACGACGAGCCCGTTAAAGTGGAATACGAGAAAGAGTACACTTACGAAGAAGGTGGTCATGTTTTCGTAACGAAATGGTTCAAGGAAACATTACCCAATGGCAAAGAGCATGCCATTTTGAAGATGGTTGATTTTGGTTTGGCGCCCCTTGATAACACAAAGGAGTTCGTGGTACCCGATAAGTGTTATTTCATGATGGGAGATAATCGCGACAACTCTATGGATAGCCGGGAATTCAGCATGGTCGGTTTTATCCCTGAAGAGAGGCTTGTGGGGCGCCCCGATCTCATCTTTTTTTCAACTGAAGCGCGGTGGTATGAGATCCATAAGTGGTTGTTTACGCTACGGTGGGATCGGTTTTTTAAACTCGTAAAGTAATGAAGCGCAACTCAGGGGCGGCGGAGCGAGTTCCGGATTATAAGCTACAAGAATTTCAGAGACAGGTCGGGTATGTTTTTCAGGACGAGCAGCTGTTGATAAGCGCTTTGAGGCACTCGAGTGTGCAAGGAAGATCAGTTCACTATTTTGATCGCCTCGAGTTTCTAGGCGACAGGGTGCTGAATATGCTCGTGGCAAAGAGGCTGTATAAAACGTTTCCCAATGACACGGAAGGGGATTTGTCGAACCGATACACGAGTCTCGTGTGCTACGAAACCTGTGCAGAAATTGCCAAAGCCATAGGGCTGGATCAGGTACTAAGTGTAGCTCCTGGCACGACCTTTGAGGATATGCGAATTCTGGGTGACGCCATGGAGGCGTTGTTGGGAGCGATGTTTCTTGATGGAGGACTACAACCCTGCGAAAATTTTGTAGAAAATTACTGGCGGGACCGGATCATGAAGCCCGTTCACCCCCCTCAAGATGCCAAATCCGCCCTGCAGGAATGGGCACAGGCGCACGGCAAACCTCTGCCGGTTTATGAAGTGATCAACAAGACAGGATCGGAACACGAGCCGCTCTTTACCGTAGAGGTAACCGTCGAAGGACTGCCGCCTGCACAAGGACAAGGCACCTGCAAAAAACTCGCGGAAAAAAAAGCAGCCGAGAGGATGCTAGAAGGAGTAAAGGGATAGACGACAGACGGATAAGTATTTGACAAGAAATACAACATATAGCAAAAAGATAAAACTAGAATAGGGGGCAAGTCTGCTAACGATCCATTAAAGGCAGACGAGGACGGCAGCTGGAGCCAAGGCGTAAACAGCAGTGACAGGTGAACTTGACGAGATCAAGCAAAGGCAAGCCACAACCACAAATGGGTCGTCTCGAACATCCTCTCCTTTTCTCCGAAGAGTTACCAATGCCTTCTGGAACACTTCTTCTTTTGTTTTTAAGAATTTTTCGCTTTCCGTCGCATCAACATTGTTGTGCCTCCTTCTCCGAGATTTTTCGTTCTTTTTGGATGTAAAATTTCTTGATTACGAGGGAGGCCAAGGCGCTAGCTATGACGACAGATCTGAGAGACATCGAGCTGAAAAAGGAAGTTCTATCCAGACCGTATACAGATTCGGACGAATGACGTTCATTAAACTCAATTTCTCCCGAAGAATCGAATTCTTCAGGACTATCGTGTTCGTCAGTAAGGAGTTTAATTCCACGAAAAAAGTACGCAGCTGTCTTTTTATTGATATCCCTAATCTAACCGGAGCTCCGAGCTGTGTTGTGTGCTCTTTCCAAGCCTGTTTTTTCTCATGACTCCATCCAGATTCGAAAGTGTCTGGAGCGGACTCAAAAACAAAACTTTGTAGCTGAGGTGAGCATATACGCAAAGACAACTAAACGGGTACATATACAAAATTAACTGTGCAGTAGCACTTGAGAATAGTCACCTAGGTCAACGTTGGAAGATCGAGATCAACAGATTTTATGGCTGTTTTCACGTATTAAGAGGTCGGGGTCTATCGAAATAATGATCGAGTGGATACCTAAACTTGAGATATCATGATAATCCATGGAGTGGAGTCGTAGCCGACAAGTGTGTATAATCGTAGATGAAAGGGGGGAGTGAGACAGTGGAATGGTAGCCAAGCCAGCGGTATCGGTACAACGAAATGAGGCTTTGGAAGAATCGTCAAGGCAGGTGCGGCAATGTTTGGAATCGCATAATCAATCTCAGCTGAGAAAGCTGTTAGGGACACTGCATATTGCTGATTTGGCCGATATCTTCGAAGATCTTCCTCTCGTCTCTCGTGAGCAATTTATCAAGGAGGCCTCTGACTTTTTAGATGCTGATTTTCTACTCAACGTTAATGAAAGTTACTGCCAGCAGGTGATCGAGCAACTGGGCTTTGAGCACTTTCGTGCGTCGTTGAAAACTCTACCGAATGAGGATATTTTTACTCTCATTGAAGCTTTTGACGAACCAACACAGGAATCTTTTCTCAAGTTGTTGCCGTCAGTCCGGCAGAAAAGCGTTCGCCTTTTCTTAGCGTATCCGGAATCTTCCGTGGGGCGATACATGTCAGTGGATTTTCTGCAGTTTTCCGAAAAGGATACAGTTCAAAAAGTGCGCGAGGCTGTTCGTAATGATCCGAATTTGCCAGAAAATTTCTCTGAGGTATTTATTGTCAATCGAGTACATCACCCCGTAGGTGTTGTGTTTTTAAAAGATCTCCTTAATGCTCCGGATGATGCACCTTTGACGAATTATATGGAGAATGACATTTTGCCTTTGTCGGTTTCAGCTAGCAAAGAAGAGGCTTCTGCCCTGTTTAGTAAGTATCGTAGCGTCCGAGTTCCCGTAGTGTCATCTCAAGGAACGATCGTGGGAATTCTCCGATCAGACAACATTCTCGACGTCGTGTTTGACGAAAACTCAGAGCGAATTTTGGATGTGGGGGGTATGCCGTCCGATGCGGATGACTCGTTTTGGCGAGGTTGTTGGGGACGCTTGCGTTGGATTGCCGTGACGGTGTTAAACGCTTCCTTATCGCCATTAGTCATCCACGCTTTCAACGATGTTACCGAACACATTAGCAGTTTGACCTCATTGTTGCCTCTCGTTGCGTCGATAGGCGGAGTTGTTGGCATCCAATCTGTTAGTGTCATCGTAAAGGAGTTCGCTGAAGGGAATTTGAGGGCTAAACATTTTTGGCGGCCCATTTGTCGAGAGGTTTCGATGGGGCTTGTGAATGGCTTCATCATTGGCATCATCGTGGGGTGCGCAGCAGCAGCCTGGTTGGGTGAACCAACAGTAGGATTCGTTTTGTGCCTGGCCATGTTTGCCAGTATGACCTGGGCAGCCTTCGTGGGAACTGCCTTGCCGATCCTATCAGCAAGGATTGGATTCGACTCCTCTCTCTGCTCAGGCCCCATCGTCACAACCCTAACAGACGTTTCAGGCTTCGCTTTGTTTTTAGCCTTAGCCAAAGTCATTTTGATGTGATGTGTGGCCTCTCCTCCCTGTCCATTATGTTGGAAATAAATGGAATACCATCTCTCAACTTAGTTGTATTTATCTTGACAATTCGTTTTTTGCCCATTCTAGACATGGGCTATCGGCCAAACGGATTTTTTCCTCGAAACGGAGTTATCCTGATCTTAGAGCAAAGGTTTAACCCAAGGAGCACCCTATGTTTAGCTGCTTTTCCATATCCAATGACGCTTCCTCAAGGAGGCTATCGTCACCAACTCCATACCTCCTTTCCCGACCCGAATCCGAATTCGAAGCTTTGTGGAAGGAAAGGGAAAGGATGTTATCCCATCATTATCCCGATTCCCCCAACGCCCCTGCTGCGTCCTCGTCAGCGGGATTCAAGAGAGTCCGAATGTTTACCGGAAACGGCGTCATTTGGATTAACTCCCCGGAGGAAATGGAGGCCTTTCAAGCGAAATATTTCCCTCAGGAAGGACCCTTGTCACCACATATTTCAGACTCCCCTTCGCCTGTTTCGACAACCGAAGCACCCGGCTTACCCTGCCCCCAAGCCACGGAATCGCTTGCAGATCCAACCTCGGATTCGCCTCATGAGAGCCCTCCAAACGAAGGTTTAACGCCGTTCTTACCGGACTTCACGGAGAGTTCCATGAATGGTCCCGTTGATGACCCCCAGGACAGAGAAGACCTGACTTCCGGCCAATCATCGTTCGAGGATCACGAAGAAGCGTGCCTTCAAGAGACGTTTGAGAAGGATCACACGTCGTTCCAAGATCCGGCGTTCCCCCTTCAGAAAATCTCGCCAACAGGGAGGGAGAACAACGCCTTCGAGGCACCTTATGCATCTCTGAAGGCCCCTCCCAAAGGAGGAAACGAGGCTGATCCTCACGGTTTATACCCTCCTTATCATGATGGGCCTTTTGAACATTTTCCACCACTGTTCTCTCCACCAATGTCCAAGCAAGAATTGCGCAAGGAGATCCCTCTTCCTTGCCCTAGCAGGGCAGGCAGCCCCAGCCTTAGCAAGGCAAGCTGCCCCAGCGGGGCAGGCTTTCTTAGCAGTAAGGATTTTTCGAGGCCAAAGAACGCTCTTCGAGGCGTTGATCCCACCGTTCATCCCGACGATCCGACGAATCACGCTGAGATGACGTCGGCTTTCAGCGATTCCAATAGCACATCGAGGGATGATATAGGTTTGAAACTCCGTGAATCTGGCCAGGAAATAACGATTTCTCTCCAAAGAAAACTCATCGACCTCATTAAAAAGGTGCCACAAAAAGAGAGGAGCGAAAACGTCCAATCGCCTCTTTCCTCGGCTAATCTTACGGACGTCTCCCCGCGAACATCTAAAACCAGGCCTGAAATCCCTCAATGTGATCACGACGACAAGGTATTCGCAACACATCAACCTCATGACTCGTGGAGGGGGCGGCGAATCCTAAGCTTTTCCAAAAAAGATCTTTTGACTCACCAAAACACCCTGAATATTTTACATCAAACTACAACTCCTCAGATTTCAAAGAAAATCCTTCATCTGACGACACATCCTCCCTTTCCCCCCAACTTTTTTCCTAGGAAATGTCCAGGCATGAGTTTTCTCCCATCTGGAGAACGACTTTGCATGAAAAAAATCCATTTCGCATCCCCCTCGTACGATCCCGAAAGATTTGATTGGGATAAAAGGGCTCGTCCGAATCAACGCATTCCCGATGGGGATTGGCATACATGGGTTATTTTGGCAGGTCGAGGTTTCGGGAAAACGCGTACCGGAGCGGAATCCATTCGCCAGTGGGTTGATCAGGGAACCTACAAGCACATAGCCCTCCTCGGTCAAACTATCGACGAAGTCAGGCATGTAATGGTTGAAGGTATCAGCGGCATCCTCGCTGTGTATCCGCCGAATGACCCCAATCGCCCTGTTTTTGAGCCTTCAAAAAGAAAAATCACTTGGCCCAATGGAGCGACAGCTCTCCTTTTTGGTGCGGATCACTACGAATGGTTAAGGGGGCCTCAGTTCGACCTCGCCTGGGTCGACGAATTCGCTAAATTTAATCACCCCCAAGAGAGCTATGACCAACTCATGTTGGGGTTGCGATTGGGGCATCATCCTCGCTGCATCATTACGACGACACCTCGTCCTCTGCCCGTTTTGCGGGACATTATGGACGAAACAACTACCGTCGTAACACGAGGTACGACGTTTGAAAATACTCAAAATCTTTCACCGGCCTTCCTAAGCTACGTTCAAAAGCGGTTTGGGCAAGGACCTCTTGGCCGGCAGGAGCTCTATGCAGAGTGGATCGAAAACACCGAAGGGGCTTTGTGGACGCGTGAAAGCATTCTCTACAAACAGCCGGATACACCTCTTACGCGAGTCGTTGTGGGAGTGGATCCAGCCGTAACGGGAAGTGGGGATGAAACGGGTATCGTTATTGTGGGGCGTAATGATCGAGGAGAGGCCTTTGTGCTTGATGACGCCAGTGAAGCTCTGCATCCTCATGATTGGGCGCGGCGAGTCGTTCAAAAATTTCATCAACATCAGGCAGATCGCATTGTGGCAGAAGTTAACCAAGGAGGCGACCTCGTAGAGGAAACCGTTCGCTCGTTTGACGCGAATATCCCCTTTACACCTGTTCATGCAACGAGAGGAAAAGCTCTTCGTGCGGAGCCCATTTCCGCTCTCTATGAGCAAGGGAGAGTCTTTCACTCCCATCCTTTTCCCAAACTGGAAGATCAAATGTGCCACTTTAATCCTGATAAATCGACGTCCTCTCCCGATCGAATGGACGCTCTCGTCTGGGCTCTCACCGACCTCTTCAAAAGAGAAGAACCCCTAACCCTCCCCAAACTCTGGTGGCTGAAGGGATAGGGAAGAAATCATCTGTTGTGTTACTGCACAACGCATATAAGTGTCGTATCATCCCGACTCCGTAGTGATGGAACAATGGGTTGACTGCACGATAGGAGGAGTAGAAGGTTGCGTTTGAATTGAACTGCGTAGAGGCTCCGTGCCTGGTAGGTTTCAACCCTGAAGGGGTAGATTGAGAAATGAACCGCAAATGGCCACTAAAGTGTTACCCCCAATAGACCTTATTTTGTTTGATTATGACAACATCAACAAAAAACAGTAGTTGACCTTAAGCTTGTGTATTATCGCTCTATATTAAGCTCAATGCTTTTTATTGCATTCCATGTTAAATATTTTTAATATCAGCGCTGCTAACGCAATCACCAAGGAAGTCGTTTTTCCTTGCGATTCAAGCAACATAGTGAATATCCCTCTCTTTTCCATCAAAACATCTTTGCAAGTACCTTAACCTTGTCGTGAATACTACCATATGTATACAGGTGGGGAAGGTTACAGAGAAGAACCACTCAAAAACAAAAAACTTATGCAAAAACTCTAGTGCAAAATAATAATATTTTGTATTAAAAAAATATCACTAAAGCTATTAAGACAGTCAAAAAATAGAATTTTAACACCTTGTGTTCGTTAGCTAGGATCAAGTGCTCACAGCCTTTTGTGACAGGTTTATCCCCGCTTTCTGTTGAAGTTAGATCGAACTCACTCGAGAGTTATTCAAAACAAATCATAAGGCCATGACATTTGTACTGGTTTATTGAGTTATCCCCTATGAACTTCACCTCCTGTAAGGAGCATTCGATGAAGCCAGACGGTTTGAAGCAGGTTTTTACGCCTCGGCGAAGGATATTTTGAAGTTTGTGAGTAACCACCGGGCCATGTACTAGGATATCCTGAACCTTTGTCCTCTTTTCGGCATGGTCTCATGATTACTTTATAGAATAGACACTAAGCAGTACAGCCTGATTTGCACAATATACTCATAATAAAACTTAAATTTTGTATTCAATATTGTATTCTACTTATTTTTACTATACACTTACAGACAGGAGAGAAGGATGTGGCATATCCTCATGAGCAAGAAAAAGTTCGCGTTTCTGGCTGTCGCCCTCTTGGGTACATTGGCGCTAATAGCATTGTATCACTTTGCTGACCCTATCAGCCCGGATAACACGGGAACAGCTTACCAAATTGAGCAGGCCGTAAAAGCCGTTATTGTCGCCTTGCTAGCGTGGTTATCCGTTCGATTTGTCGACTTATTCTATTGGCAACCCCTTGAACGACGACGAGGACGCCCTGTTTCCCGTCTTTTGCAGGATATCGTCCTACTTGCCATTTTAGCTGTAGCCGCTCTCTTCATCCTGATGGGAATCTACGGAAAAAGCATCTCCGGTGTTGGAGGACTTCTTTACATGGGTCTTGGCGGTTTCGGGTACATCGCCAAGGACATCCTAGCTGATTACATATCTGGGTTAGTTCTCGACTTTGCAGATAACTACAAAGAAGGCGACTGGATACGATTGGCCAATGGTACCGTTGCACAGGTTGTTGATATTAAGCTCCGTGAAACAACTCTTAAACTCGCCAATGATACAATTATACACATTAACAACTCAGATATGCTCAAGGGGAATATTATTAATTACAATGACTCCGAGAATGGATACTGGGGAGAAGTCGTTGTTACACTTGACCGCTCTATTCCTGTTGCCAGAGCTAAGCGCCTCCTGCAAGCTGCTGCCGCCGCCGCCCCTCAAGTTGCACAAAAACAGGCCAAAGTTTTGGCACGAGAAGCGACGGATGGGGGGGTTATCTACAGGGTTATGTTCAAGATTCCTGAATTCGCACAGACGATTACAGTCCAACACAATGTCATTCAGTCTTTGATGTCTCATCTTATTGACCATAACCTCAATATCTCGGCTCCCTCGACCTACGTTTATAATTGGAACGAAGAGCTAGATGAGCCTAGCACCATTGCTATGACACCCGCCTATGAGGCTCTAAGACTCAGTCCGTTGTTTGCGGAGTGTTCAAAGAGCGATCTTCAGAGAATTGCTCGTGTTGTTAGGATGCGGAAATATGCGCCTGGGGAAATTATCATTGCAGAAAAGACGCGAGGAACAACTATGTATTTTCTTGCAGAAGGCGTTGTTGAGATTTCAATCCAAGTAAAAGTTGCTGACGAAGATCAGGAAGGTGCTGAAGTCCAAACGAAGAAGCATATTACTTTCCTAACTACAAATGACTTCTTTGGAGAAGGAGGAGTGCTTTACGATTCTCCGCGCAATGCTACCTGTTCAGCTTATACGGAGACCGTTCTTTACGAGCTCGGACGTAATGACCTGAAGAAAGTACTCAAAGAATTGCCTGATGTCGTCGTTAAAATCAGCGAAGCTATGGTTGCACGTAGACAAGAAACCTCAGATATTGCGTCTAAAGCGGAACAGTCCTTAAAGGAACGCAAAAAATTAACAGACGAATTCGCTGCTGCTTTGCGGAGTTTTTTGGGACTGTAGGGAGAAGAAGCCTGCGAATCCATTAAGAAATAATCTCAGTCACATGGCGTCTCCATTCGACCCATTGTTTCAAAAATTGCTTTCCTTCTGGTCTACAGCTGCTGGATACGAGAAATTTGATGAAGCTCAGCCTTCGACTTAACATTCTTAGAAGCTTCAGTTGTATGGCCGTTGGATAGGTATATCAGTGTTCTCTACTATAGAATTGGCGAGTGATGGAATTGTAAAAAAATACATCCTAAAAACAAGTTAGTAAAGACGCTCAGTAACACATGAAAAATATTTATCAACATCTATTTTAAAAATCGTTTGTATTCAACATCACGAATTCTTTATAAATTTTATCAAAAGGTAGAAACGATTCCACAAACTTTTTATCCTATGAAGGATTCTGTATAAGTTGACATCCGCTTACGGAAATTTATTGAAATTTTTAGGAGGTCGACACAGTTTTGATAGAACGAGTTGGTACTTTTCTGAACTTTATCTGCCTACATGCAGCTAATTAATCAATACAGGCCCATGATTATAACAGCTAGTACAACCTATCTTCCCAGGATAACGTTTGGTAAATTTTTCTCAAATTTAGGAGGATGTGTTAGCATTTGGAACCCAAAGCAGAAAAAGATTCCACTTACAATGGGTGGAAAAGGAGTAGCACGCATAGGATAAGTCGCTCTCTTACACTGAAGTGTAGTTTTTGATAAAAAAGATAGCGTTCCGTTTTAAGCTCACTTCTCCAACAACCTTGACGCACTTAACCCGATCTCTTAACATGAACGCGGTTAGTGGAGGGGTTCAGAGTTGCGAATGGCAGTAACTGTTTCAGGCAAAAACATCGAGATGGGCGATAGTTTAAGGGATTTTGTGGTGGCAGAGATCGAAAAGGCCTCTCAGCAGTTTTTAGGATCATTTATCGATGCACACGCGGTTTTGGATAAGGAGAATGGCCTCTTTAGCTGTGAACTGGCCATACACATTGCTAGGGGTTTTTCCCTACGCAGTACAGGGCAAGATCCCGATCCCTACTCAGCTGTTACGCAGGCTTTTTCCATTCTGCGCCAAAGGACGCGGCGTTATAAGGCGCGACTCCGTAGTGCAGAACGCCGTCACAAACCAGAGGCGCAAGGGTCTCTACTTGCGCGGTATGTTATCGGAGAGGTGCAGGAGGAGGAGAATGTTCAGGAGAATCCAGTGGTGATCGCCGAGATGCCAGATGCGCTGGTAGAGATGAGCGTTGGGGATGCAGTAATGAGGCTTGACCTGTCAGAAGTGCCTGTTGTTGTTTTTAAGAATGAGTCAACGGGTCAGATTAACGTCGTTTACAGGAGGATGGATCGTAACGTCGGATGGATAGCCCCAAAGTTGGGTTAGATGATAAGTGGAGAGATGGCCGAGTGGTTGAAGGCGGCGGTCTCGAAAACCGTTATACGTGTCAAAGCGTATCGGGGGTTCGAATCCCCCTCTCTCCGCCACATGAATTTTTCCTTTGAAAACTATTTCAAATTTTAGATACATTCAATCGAGCTAAAAATACCCTGAAAGCCCAATAAATAGGGGGGTTTGCACTTGTTGGCTTTCTTTCTGATGCCTTTTTAATGACCTCTTTTTGGGCCCCTCAATGTCGTCTAATGTCATGTCTTTTTCGAATCTCTCATGAAAAACGCTATGTAGGTCCGCTACATTATGCATCTTCAAAACTCAAGTAAACCGGGCTTTTTCAGATGCCCTCATGTCACGTGACACTGTTTTTCTCATCACATGATGTAGCTTTTTTTTAGCCACTTGTTTGGGTGAGAACCTTCGGTGTTTTGGGGTTAGGTGCCCTTGAATAAATAAATCAAGTGAACTTTATAAAAATTGCTAATTTTACTTAATAACTTAAATAAAAAACAGCCAATCGGCGGTTCTCGGAAAATTTGTTCATTGAACGAGACCTGACCATCTCTTTCTTACGCAACTTCAAAATGTTTGAGTTGAGCTTTTCTTTCCTTCGGATACTTTTTGATCGTCAAATCATTCAGCTTGAACTTCCCGTGGAGAGTTTGCTTTTGAATGGCCTCCTTAACCTCGGGCGCAAGGGTCAGTAGCTTGAGATAGCGTTGAATCGTTCGGATGCAAAATCCCGTCATTTTCGATAATTCCTCGTAGGATTCGACCTCTCCCTTGTCGAGAGCCTCTTTCCATTCAAGGGCCTTTTTGTAAACCTCTACTAAATGAGGATCTGTCGACGATCCATGACCAAGAACAAACGTTTGGGGCCGATTGCCATGCACCAAAAGTTCTGTGTTGATTTCGATCGTATCCTCGAGATCGATCGAAGGATCCCAAAGGTCGTTCAGAAGAACGGAGAGGTGGTGGGTCGTGATCGTCAGAAGAACACTCTTTTTGTACACAACAATTTTTTTGACGAAGCAGCGTAGGACTTTTTTCCGTGTTTCTTCGTCTAATCGGTCAAGCGTTTCACTGTAATCCTGCAGTATCTTTAACACTTTTGTTGATTGAGGAAGTTTGAGGACTTGCTCAGTAAGACCTTTGACGCGGTTGGGTTGAAAAAACACAGCTTTGATCTCGCGTAGGATGAGGTTATTCAAAGCATCTTCATTGATATACTTCATTTGACTCGTACACGGAATCCCCTGATGCCGATTCCGACAAACGTAATAGCGATACCGAAGACCTTCTTTTTTGACATGCAGGGGGATGAGAGAGCTCCCGCAATCCCCGCAAAAACATAGACCTTGAAGCAAGGCATTTGAAGGATTTTTCTGAGAAACAGAGCGTTGGGGAATGCGCTCTTGAGCCCTCTGCCAAAGTTCTTCGCTAATCATGGCCTCATGGCGACCTTTATAAAGTTGGCCATTGCATCTCATATAACCTTTATAAATCGGGTTTTGAAGAATTTTCCGAATCTTTTCATAATAAAAATCTTCCTGCCGGTCCGGAAATTCTTCTCGAAGGCGAGTGGCTATGTGACGAGCCGCTCCTGTCTTCAGATACTCCTCATAAATCCACGTTACCCACGTCGCTTCCTCGGGGTTGATCACGAGTTTCCGGTCGACGCTCATGTAGCCGAAAGGGATATTGTCGCCTGTCCAAATGCCTTGTTGTCGCGAGTTCCGAATCTTGTCTTTGACGCGGATGCTGGTTTGTTCCCTTTCGAACTGAGCAAACATGAGCATCAAATTTAAAAAGAGGGCTCCTTGCGGTGTACTTGTATCAAAATGTTCGGTCACAGAAATGAACTTCACATCATGTTTCTTAAAATGATTTCCGATAACACCTACGAAGTCATTCAGTGATCGCGTCAATCGATCGAGTTTATAGACCAGAACGCCGCCGATTTCGCCGCTCTGAGTATCCTTAAGAAGCCTCTGGAAGGCTGGGCGAGCCATGTTTCCACCCGATTTCCCATAGTCTTCATAGACGTTCTCTGAGAGCGGCAACTGGTACAACTGCGCGTAAGTCTTGCAAAACATCGCCTGCGATTCACAACTCGTGAGTTCTTTCTGGACATCATCTTCCACGAATTTACGTGTGTAGATCGCGTAAGGCCGCACGTCTGTTTGTGTCGTCGGCATCATCTTTCCTCTCCTTTAAATCCTTCTCTGCATTTTAAGAGCGCCGTCTCAAACCGTTGACATCGATCTCCCAACGAGAGTCGTGTCCCACGTCAAAGAAGGTTAAGCCACTGACTCGTTGTCCTGTAATCTTGCCGGCAATGGCGGAATAACTGTCATAGAGTTCACCGCGATATTCGAAACCGTTTTCGACTTCACGTACGATGTGGTCTTCTCCTTTGTAGCGTCGTATGCGCGTGAGGCCAGGGTAAGGAGCATATTTCCGTCGTTTTGGACGAGCTCTTTCCGCCTTCTCTTGCTCATAACGGCCATACTCCGACAAGTGTTTCCGCATATAGTCGCAGGAATACGCGTTCTCCGGTCGGATTCCAAAGGTTTCCTGCCATTTTTGACGGAGTTGCTTGGAGTTCAACATCTCCACGTTGTGTGTTCGTCGCAAAAACTGTTCAAAATTCATCATTCCTCCTTTTCTTTAACTCGTTATGTCAAAATATATAAACATTATTCTTGTAAAAACAATATGACGCCTTATGAGGACATCGGTTTGCTTATTTTATACTTCATCTCACGACTTAACTTCCATGCTCATTCGGATCTAAGTACCATGCCTCCTAGGTTCTAAGCCGCATGGAAAATTTTTTTGACTTGCTTCGGAGTTTTTCGGCCAGCAGCGCTCATGAAACCGGCACATTCGACATTCATAAAAGTCGGGGTTCCGTCCCAACCGTGGGGCTTCTTGATTCTGTTCGACGCACTCCAAAATTTCATAAGCTCGCTCTCCATAAGAGATGGCGGCCTTCTCTTCGTAAGGGACCAACTCATGATAGAGTTCCGATGTATCTTTATTTAAACAACTCAACAAACAGTTCGAATACTTCATATAATGCATGTATATTTGAATTTGCGCGTAATATTTCGGGTAGACGACTTCGCAGCGGTGTTTCTGCAGTTCTCGCCAAGAACTCGCCTTCAACGTCTTGCACTCCCAAAGAAGGGGATAGTCCAGGACTTACGCATAAAAATTTTATATTAAGGTTACATTTGGGCTTATTTTAACACATATAATAGTTTTATTTTCGTTATAAATGTATTTATTTGTGCCGAAATGCCAAAAATGGCTCAAAATCCATTGCATGAACAGCCCATGGCAGCTTCGGAATAAAGTGGTGATGCCCTCTTGTTGAAACGCCTAAGATACTGGTATGATAAATTGTTTGTAAACTTCAAAAGAAAGAGGAGCGGCGCATGAATATCATGAAAATATCACCTACAGCAAGGATTCGTCTTTTATTTTATACTTTATTGAGCGTTACGAGGCCGGTGGTACAGGCGTCTGAGGATAGTTGGTGGCTGGAAACTCTCAAATCTGTGCTGCCTTCAGATCAGGTTAAAGTGATTCAAGCAGCCGAGAAAGAAGAGGGGCGCAAAGCCCCGCTAAGAGTATTCAAGAAAGTATTCGATCTCAATCACAGAACCCCTACGCAGACTGAGATTGAGGAAGCCCGAAAGGTTCGCACTGCTTACGAGGATTTTTGTAAAAAGATGACCAATGATCAGTGGATGCAAGATCAACTCCTGAGCTATGTCATGTTGAACGATCTATTCAACTCCTACAATGGAATCAAGAACACTCTTTTGTTGGAAAAGGAAAAAGCATTGACGTATTTGTTGGCTAAGGACAATGCAGAGACGTATAGGCAAGAAATGGAAAGCAGATGGCAGAATTTCATGTGCAAAAAAGACAGTATTGTCAATAGCTGGCGTGATAAGTTGAATGAACTGAGCAAACAAGAGAACCATTTTCTGAAGGAATTAAGAAAGTTAGAAGGTGATGTTACACTCTATTATCCTCAAACTCCGACTATTCAAATTGTCCCTCTTGATAACTGGCAAGGCATCCTATGTTTGAAATTAGAAGAAGAAATCTCTAGCGTTCTAACACAGTGGTTCGTCATTATTGACCAAATTCCTCATGGAATGGACGCTTTTTTGATTCGGTGTGGTTATAAAACCGGGGACAAAGTTGTCATGTTCTCTCCGAAAAAAGCTCTTAAGTTCCTTCAACGGCTAAAAGAGCAATCACAGGAGTACGAGTTGTTGACAAAAAATCAAGAAAATTGTCGACAGTTTATTGCTGATTTTTGGCATGACGAGAATCGAATACAATTCGATCCAGACGTATTGAAATACCCAGACAAAATGTCTGAGGTACAAGCAAGCCTTGATGCTTTTGTCCGATACTTACAAAATTTATCCGATCAACCCTATTGGCGGAGCTACATTGTTTTTCTGCACGCTGTGCTCGCCGCTCCGGCTACGCGTCTTAAAGCCTTGGACCACTTAGCGATGACTTGTGGTATAAAGAATTTCACTCCGCAAAAAAACCAGGTGAACATCTCCGTAGGCGATGGACGAGCATCATCTACAGGAAGTACTAAAAATTTTTCAATACCTCCACTTAGAGGATCATTCCGCACAAATCAAGTAAAAAAGATGAATGATCAAGACCTGGTAGGGCATCATGAATTGGGCCATTTAGGAGATCCACTCTCATACAGCAGCTGGATTACCGAGATCATCTCAGATATTGTTTCCGATAAAACTTTGGACATCGTCGTCCCTGAATTGTACAACGTTCGGTATAATGATTCATTTTCTTCAAAATGGGACTTGCCAGATGATATCCAACTAGATATGGAAACCGCTCGGAACAACCCTGAAAAGGTATGGCCGAAAGGGACCGCGAGTAAGATGGCTTGGCCATCGCATCAAGAGTTCTGGAATATTATGTGTCTACGTTTGATCGAAATAAAAACGGATCGATTTTTTTGTCTAAATCCATATGGAGACAATATTAAATTACTGAATATAGAAAAACCTATTCGTAGTGTGTACTTCAATATAACGGATTGTCCAGCAAAAGTTGACTGGACAGACTCTGGAGATTTAGACAGTTATAAATCTTTTCTAAAAGCGTTAAGCGGACTGAATGCAGCAAGATTGCGCTCCGGGAAATAGGAGGTAATTGACACGCCACAAAGGCAAGATCATGACAAGTTCAGGCAACCAATTTTAGATCTATCCAAAATACAGATTAAATAAAAAATGAGTGAGTTCATTCACGCGCAATCCTCTTGTCCGGATGCATAAGGGTTGTTTCCTTAACGTGGAACAAGCCCAAAGCCATCGCCTTCTGCGTCGGTGTATTATAAGTGTCCCCCTTTTGTCGAATCAGGAATCCATCCTGCCTGAGGCGTTCGAACAAGCGGTTCTGGCCTATGTTGATCCCGTTGGACTGGAGAAACTGCGCCAGGGTACGGATCAGAATACCGTCACCCGACGCCGCGACGGCATCCGCGAATTGAATTTTGGGGACGGCTTCCTGAAGTTTTTTCTGAGCGGCTAACTTTTCTTCATGCTCATTTTTAAGCGTCGTCAGAAGAGAAATCCAGTTGTCAGGGTTACTCATGATGTGCTTGACCGTGTCGTACGTCATATAAGCGCCATGCTTTCGAAGGGAAGGCAGGACTTCCGACGTCACCCAATGTTTGAAACTTCGTGCCGAGGGAAGCTTTGAACTCAGGATCAGGGAGTAGAGACCGGATTCATTCATGGTGGCCAACTTTTGTTGCCCACCAAGGGTGTTCCAAAACGTTACACCCTTATCTTCGTTTGATACATGAGCCTGCAGAGCTCTCCTCGGGTTAGCGTGCCCTAAGGCTTTGGCCACATCGTTGGCAATAAACCAAATTTCACCATCTTTCTCAAGAGTTCGAATGTCTCCGAACTGTTCGTGATGAAACTTTTGAATGTTTGCTGTATCCATTATTCTTCCTCCTTGATGGTAAATTCATATCCTGCGATTTTGACGGTTCTAGCCATGTTAAATCGCTGCTTCTGCTCTTCAGACAGGGCTTCAAAGGCCTTTTCATCAAAGGAATACTGGCACTTGACCTCAGCCGGAAATTCCGAGGCCAACTGGGCCAGAATGTTTTGATCCCACTCGACTTTCTTCCGGAACTGAGCCACGATCGTCATGTCGCCTTCCTTAAAGCGAACCGTTCCGGTGTCCTTTCCGGCTTGGTGAAGCCGATCGGCCGCCGTCCCTCCAAACCGCATTTTCAAGGCTTCTGTCAAAGTTTTCTTCCTTCTGTCTTGCGTCTCTCCAGCTTGTTTCAACCGATTCATCAGGAAGCTCAGTTCCTCCAAAGGCAGTTCAGAAACATCTCGAAGGGTGGCCGTGTCCAAGAAGTTTAGTGACACAGATAGGCACCTCCTTTTGAGACGTTCTTCTAAAAAAGAGGTTTCATCTCCTAGTTGGGCTAACGTGTCCAGTCCTTGACGATAGAGCTCGCGGATTTTATGGCGGGGCTGCCCCATGTCTCGACTCATTTGCCGTAACGACAGAGTCTGTGCTTTCTCCATGACGTTACGAATGGCTTCCGGCATTTTCTGTATTTGAAGTCCGATTTTTCGGCGAACTTCTGCCGTTTCTGGATCTTCCTGTGTCGTTGGCACATCGGCTTCAAAAGATCCTCCAACGAAACCGGAGTGTCCGGCGTGAATCGTTTTTGCCGGAAGCGCTTTTCAGCAAAACGCAGAACCGTTTTCTCAAAACGTTATCGAAAAAGTGTATCCAATCTCCCTTACTGGGGTCATAGTTTTGTAAAGCGCTCAAGGCGTCGACCCACAAATCGTGGGCGATATCGTCGAGAGCATCGTGGGCAAAAAGCCGGCCACTGTCGGCATTTCTTCGCATAGAGATGCGTGCGTTGTTGGATGTGTTGGATCTGTTCCTGTGTCAGCATCCGCTGTCTCCTTGTTCGTGCCTCATCTGTTTCCGTTATGGCAGAGATGGAAACAGTTGTCGGTACCACTTCAACGCAACCTTTGCCCTCAAAAGAGGTATTTTTGCCTATTTTTAGGCATAAGGAATCAAAAATCCTTTTGAAAAGACCGAAAAATGTCCTTAAACCTCCTGAATTTATTGGCTTTTTGCAGAGGTTGCGTTCAACGCAACCTTTGAGGCCCAAAATCTCCAAAAAAATGAAAAATTTTTAAAAAAAGTTGTGGCTCGCCCTCTTGGCGAGGTTATTTTGACACGTGAGAAGGAGTTATTTCAGGGATGATGAGAGATTATGGTTCAAAGGAAGAGGTGCTGACATGAATGCTTCGAGAAAGACGAACGGAGCCATCGTGAAACTCGAATAAGTCGACGTTGAGCCTTTTCTGGGCATGTTGTTGTATCGAATACAATTGGTAGTAGGTGCCTTTTTTACATCGTGGATGGGGGATAGCCCGAAGCTTCTGCCTGCTTAGCCAGATCGGCGTACGACACAAACGAATTCTCGGGGTTGAGGCCGAGTCGGCGTAAGAGAAAACAGCGTAAAGGACTGCGTCGACCTAGGATGAGACGATGATTCAAGAAGAACCCTTGCTCGTTTTCTTCCAGAATAAGGCGTGGTTTGCACCCCAAAGCTTCCGACATCAGGGACGGATCTTCATAGATATCGACGAAGCTGATCTGCTTTAGGTGGGCCTCAAGAGCGACCCAGAGAACTTCGGCTGACAACAGAGTACGTGTCTGACCTCCCACAAAGGAGGAAAAGGGGCGATTGTTGGGGTGATGAATGAGATACAGCAACGGCTCAACGTTGACGAAACGAACACCTAATTCCGTTTCGTACTGGCTCAATAGTTTTGTAGCCATCGATCCATGCCTACGAGATGGGGCTGGACATAAAATCCATCGTCGGTTTTCTTGAGCGTGACAAGATGGTCGTGTTCGAGCCGAGCGACGCGTTCCAACTGAGAAGCGTCCACCACAGGATGGGACACAGCCCCCTGCAAGCATTGTCGTTCAAACTCCTCGAGCATCGAGTCCCCCCCCAACCCATCTCCCTAGTTCGACGTTGGCATGTTCAAGAAATGCTTGCAAGCGGAGGTGAACACTTGCCCATGATGGTTTCTCTACTTGATCGATACTTCATCTTTACCGTCGATCCTTTTTCTATCAAAAATTAACAAAATTTTAACCAAGTTTTATAACAAAAGCTCCTGTCGACAGCAATTCTTTACAATTACAAATATATTTTATTTAAATTTATTACATATTGCTTTTATTCCTCCCCACGAGAGGCCGATAACACGGAGGTTTTCGGACTTTGAGTTGGTGAAAAAGTCGTTGGAAAGGTCTCCATTTTTCTCGAGTCAAACATTTTTTTGCCTCATAGTTAAATAAATTTCTTGCAGGATTGTAAAATATGTGCATGGGGGCAGAGATGATTTTTAGCCTCATAGGCTCATTGTTTTTGACTTGTTGATGACTTGATCATTTTCTTCACTTTTTCAGTATTCAGCAAGTCTTCATGAGGGAGTCTCGGGTTCGAAAAATAAGCAAGCGGAGAGCGAGAGTCATTTCAAACCCTTGCTCCAACCCTTTAGCCTTAAAAGCCTCGCTGGTGATCGATTTGGAGGCCTTAGCGGCGATGTTTTGAGAAAGGGAAAGGATTTTATGACAGGGTGCTTGTTAAAGCCAAAATAAGAGGCGCTGAAGCCACCTACCAGGTTAGGATAGCCCCAGGTCGAGGTGGTGCCGTGTACGATTCAGGACGTGACGGTCAAAGCGAAGGTATGGCTCTATCCCGAAACGCTCGAATCCGTTCTCGAGACGGCCCAAGATCGTCTGGAAGCGGCCTTCAACACGCAAAAAAGCCTCGGTTGGGACGTCACGAAATCCTGGCTCAACGCGTATCTCTATGTCGAAGGCATCCAGAACATTGAGTTAGAGAGCCCACTGGACGATCTTTTGGTCGCTGACGATGCCTGTACAGCGCTCAAATCCTGTGAACTCACCTTAGCTGGAAGGACTTGGTAATGCCGTTCGAAAGTTTGATCCCCTCCAACGCCACGGCCCTTGAAAAGGGCCTCGAAGGCTCGTTTCAAAGTGTTCTTGATGTCTCGCAACTGCGGGGATTCAAGACGAAACCTGACGCTATGGACCTGATTTTTGAGGCTTTGGTTCAGGAATATGGCCTCGAAGAGGTTCGGCTCTGGATTCAAGACGCTTCGAAGGTTTTGGAGGAAGGGATTCTCTTTCAGCGGCTCCGAGGGACACCTGCTGCCATGAAAATAGCTCTCAAATGGACAGGTCTCGAGAACGTTGTCATTGAAGAGGCTGGTCCTGGGGAACATTTCGCAGAATTCCAGTTGGGGTTGGAAGGCTTGCCCTCGGATCTTTCCGTCGAAGCCCTTGTGGCGTTAGCAGATATGGCTAAGCCCGCCCGATCTCGGTTTTCGAGGCTGTACAATTCGCTCTATGACAAGCGGCGTTTGGTCTTGGATAAGAACGATTACGGCGACTTCCTCAGTGGAGACTCCGGCGTTACGATGGACGGGTTGCAGATTTCGTTAGGACGAGAGCAGGCGCATACCGTTTTGGAAGGTCTCCTGGGTGAGGCGATGGAGTCCCTTCTGAGAGACCATGTCGCTGGGGTGACGGATCGGTTCGTCTTCCGGCTTGACGACAGCTGGTTGGATGACGAAAAGACGGAATTATGGGATCCCGGCTTTGTCCACGAACATGCGTTTGTTTTCGAGGTTCAGGACGGCCTAGCCAATACGGAACACGCTATCCAGGATGTTCATACCTGCCAGGCGAAGTCGCAAGTGGTGTTGGATGACGGCTTCGAACTCGATTCGGTGAACGCGGCGCTGGGGGCGTCAACCCTTCAAGAGATCGGCGGGCCGTTGGTTTTGGATAGCGACGATACCCTGTCGAACCACGTCTAGAAACAAGAACGCGTTGAGATTTTGGAGCGATTCTACGAAGAACATGCCTCGGAAGCCCTCGTTGACGTGCAACTGGCCTTTGAAGCGTCGTCGCAACGCTACCATTTTGATGCGGCTATCACGTCGCCTGCGATTACACGCACTCACCGCACGATGCGCAACCTTCTGACCGCTCGCTACCCCGGCGTCATTGTGTGGCATGACCATAGGCACTTAGACAGGAAGTGGAATGAGGGGGATGTGATTGTTTCGGCGCAGCATCAGTCCTGTTAATGAATTATTAATGTTTGTATTCTAGTATTTGTTTATGTAGTATTGTGTTTCATTAAGATCCTATGTCGGCCTACTTTTTACGCTATTTTTACGTTCTCACGATGTTCTTGACCTCAACAATGGGGTTTTGTACTGCAACAACCATAGACATTTCAAAAATACTAACCGCGAATCTTGTGGCTAGGATTAATGGTGGCTACACGACGTATTACGATGACGAAGGTAAAAAGTGTCAGTATGATGGAGTATTGTTTCGAAGAGATGCATCTCAAAAGGGACGATGCAAGGGAGAACAACCCGATCTTGAGACATGTGCAGCTGAGTCGTGGGCCATGCATGGTGTCGACCCTAAAACAGGTTTTGCCCCGGATAAAGACGAGGTTACACAGTGGTATATGGAGCAGTTTGGCTATACCAAAGAGGGGCGCCAAGAATTGAAGGGTTTTAATGATTCCGGCCAGCCTTCGTCCATCATTGTTTTCGATGAGTCCTATCTATTGAAAAGTACTGCCGGTGTGTTACGCAGTGACGAATTTTGGCAAACGTTCAAAAAAGTCGCTAGCCATCCAGTCGGACGAGTTTTGCTCTATAGAATTTTGATTGAATTGAGCCGACAGAATAACAACTATGGATGCCAGGAGAATGGGGTTAAAATCAAGGCAAATTTTCTATCATACAGAAATCAATGTCGCCAACTGACTGTTGTCTTTGGACTTCCCGGATTTATTATTGAAACAAATGATAGGGCAGCAAAGGCTTACTTATACTTTTCAAATGCAGTCGCGCAATTGCCGGATACAGTACTGGCTTCTGATGATCAGGATTCCTGGAGAATCGATTGTACGAGTCATTGTTATTCTGATGATGTAGCTCTGTTCCATGAATTAGTGCACTACTATCATTGCCTCAGAAACATTATGAGGTACCAACACGCAAGACAACAGGCGCATCCAAAGGACATTAGCGAATTGACATTCAAAACATACATAGAAAAGCCCGAATATTCAACAGAGTGGTAACAAGAAACAAAGAAAAAGTGGCCAACAACAGCAAGGAGAGGAGTTTGTTGGTAATTATGAAGAATTCCTAACTATAAATGGCAACATATATGGTTTAGAAAATGGATTATATGGCAAATTAAACGGGGATGATTTGTGTGAGAATTTATATAGATCAATGTCTTATCAACCCATGAGATGGGGCCATAAAGGCCGATACGAAAAATCGGCAGAGATTAGAGGTATAAACCATATGAACAGTAATGATCCGAGGGCAGCCATCATAAAAAAAGTTCATTCCACAATAATAACAAATCGACAATATTTTCACGAGGACTCTGATTGGCAATTGTCTCCAGGGCACGCTCTATATAATCACTAATTTATCATAGACACGCGCTTTTGAGTGTGATACAAGGATAATATATGAGGTTCTACGTTAAGGTTCGAAAAAATGAAGATTGGCTGTATTGCCTTTGTTGCGTTGTTGAGTACATGCCCTTCTTGGTGTTGTGACTGTTTCGATATTTCTGATGGTTATTGTTGTAGTGCAAGCATTGAGGAAAAAAAGAAATCCTTTTATAAACGATGCCAGGAGATTGGTCGTACTAATGATGTGGAACAATGGGAGAACACTATTATCGCCATGAAAGAAGAATTAGATGCGGCACAACCGAGCACGAGTGAGGATTATTTCGCTCTTGCGCTGCTAAAGGATTCCTTATTGGTTATTCAAGAAGCATTGAGTGTATTGCAGACGAACAGCGGATCTGAAGAGCTAAGACAGTCTATGGGTTGGTATGGAGACGATGTGGATGCGGTTATTAAATGTGCTTTAAGCAATGAGGCAACGAAGGAATAGATTTGTCGTGAGGATCGATATTCCCGGTTACGCAGCCTAGATAATGTTGACATTAAATTCCCTACCCTCAAATAACGATGCAAGCCAGGCAAACCATGGCGGACAAGGAAGATGTGGTCTTACAATATCTCGTCGAAAGACCTCGGAATCTTTTTGATTTTAAAAAAGCGTTTGCCACAAGTCGACGAGTTTTGTATAAATTTTCATCGATTTTTCGTTGAATTTTTCGATTTCTCTTCGAGGGAATGCAGACCTCCATCCCCTTCGATGCTGCAAAGTCTATGATGTCTTGCGTATCGTAAGCTTTATCCGCACTGAGGCGTTTTGCTTCAAGTCCTTGAATAAGTTGCAAAGCTGTTCTGCAGTCTGCTGTGACGCCATCTGTAATAAGAAATCTGAGGGGCACACCAGCTTCATCCACGGCCAGATGCAGCTTTGTGTTGATCCCCCTTTTGAGCGCCCCAGCGCTTGATTCCCTCCTTTTGCTCCTGCTGCAGATAACTGCATTTTTATAAAAGTTGAATCAATCATAAGGGATATACAATCGGAATGTTGTAATAAAATTTCCATTATTTTTAGCCAAAGACCATTTTTTTGCCATCGACGAAATCGTTGAAAAAACGTGTTCCATTTTCCGTACTCAGGCGGAAGACTTCTCCAAGAAATTCCTTCACGTATAACGAAAAGAACGGCATTGATGAAGAGTCGATTGTCCTTAGCCGTCCGTCCAGGCTGATCCTGACGACCAGCACAAAAAGGTTCAATTTTTTCCCATAAAGCGTCGGAAATATCGTGACGGTGTAAATCTGACATGGTAAACGTCCACGTTTCAAATAAAATCAAGCATCCTCATAACACAATCTTCTAATGTCAACGCTATCTAGTAAATATTGAGGAATTTGGAACGTCTGTCCCAGATTAGCGACGGGTCCGTTGTGGGTTAAGGGCGATTGAGGATAAGCCTTAACAGCTCCTTAAAAGTCACACCCATCCCCCTCTCCAAGAGTAAGTCTCTCTTTAGGATCCGAGATCTTAAGCACGGGGCTTCATGGCTCTTCTCACTCAATCCGGGCGGACGGCGCTAGCGGTCAGTCTCAAATCACAACCTCTGCATGTGGCATGGGGAACAGGTAATCCCGCGTGGGAGT
Organism: Alphaproteobacteria bacterium; assembly: GCA_041200185.1. Lineage (GTDB taxonomy): Bacteria > Pseudomonadota > Alphaproteobacteria > BNTO01 > BNTO01. The sequence continues at coordinate 1,098,809 of CP165730.1, read as the reverse complement.
CCACCTTTACTCAGTCATTTTCGTTTGAGAATGAACAGATTCATCTGCCCCATGCTCCTCTCAAGAGCGATTCCATCGCAGAGGAGGCGATTGGGATGAGCATCGATGCGCAAACCAGCGATCATACGAATCCACCGCACTCTCCGCAACCTTCGCACCGCTCGCTACCCCGGCGGCGTCGTGTGGCATGACCACAGACACCGTGATAAAGCGTGGAGTAAGGGGGTGATTGTTGATTTAATGGATTACGCGGGATGTTTACCATTTATTAATTGTTTATAGGTAACATCGTTAGTGGGTAAATGGCTGTTTTTAATTGACATGATTGATCCCATGAAATTACCTAGGTTCTGTGTAGTAATGAACAAAAATACCTTTAGCAGTGTTATTAGTTTGTTAGCATTCTTTTTGTTAGCTATACGTGCTAACTCAACTGCCGGTCAGTTAGATTTTTCCGGTTCTCCTAATTACGTATTGAGTAGCTCTCGTTTTGGACATTTCCAAATTCAACGATCAAATGGATCGGCTAACATTTATATTCCATTGGATGGAGAGCAACCAAGCGTCAGCGATGTCGTTGTATGGTCATGCGCTAACATTGATACCAATGAACAATCCAATATTACAGAATGGTATGTACAAATGTTTACCGAGAACGATAACATTATAGACTTGTCTAGAGTAAGGTCAAAGCTTCTTGAAGACTACCAACAGAAATATCAAATGTCCGACCTGTTAGTACATCCAGCAGAAGTATTTAAAATGTATTTGAGGCGTATTGCGGCGAATCCAATTGGACGAGCTTTATTATATAGAATACTAATAGAGATCTATAAACAACGAAGTGAACAAAGAAATAATGCGACTTTTTTACAGGCATCGACTCCCACAAAACTCTCAGTCAGATTTCAGGCGAGTTTTAATTATTGTGAAGACGATTCGTCTCTTTATTTTTACTACACAACATCAGATATCATTGTGACGTGTATAGGTAATAGATGTCACAACCACGATAAAGAGTCTGTTGTCCAAGGGGCAATTGATGTCGAAACGGCTATTTTTCACGAACTAATCCACTGGTTCCACTATTTACGTGACCCTGGAAGGTACTCGCAAGAAGTGAATAGATCCGATATAACAAAGTTCGTGGGGCCTAACAATGGTGTGGCGCAATTTTTTTATATCAACGTAATCGGCGCCGGTCAAATTAAAGATAGTGATGCAAAAAGTTGGTACAGTAAGAGTCATTTGGACCTTGAGGAGATGCGGACAATACTTGGGTCAACGAAAGCTGATCCAAAGTTCTTGTGTGGGGATGATATCTCTGAAAATTTGTTTAGGTTAAGTAGAGGCAAACAACTAAGGTTTGGATATAGTGGAGATGTATTCCAAGTAAGTGGAGACATTATTGCAAACTATATAAACATATTAACCTTACATCTCACAAACTACGGGAAGTGAATAATGATAATCTATAAAGATAAAGGATCGTTTGTTGTAGAGGTTTCCGTTCGGGGACAGTAACGAAAATTGCTTACATTATCTTGGCTGCTGTCCCATCTCGTGCTACAAAGAGTGTGTGTTGTCGTTAATTTGAGGGCAGTTATGAATTTGTCGTCGTTGTTCTTTTGCTGTTTGATGTCTACCAGGGTGTTTGCTGCAGTGGCGCCGGCTACATCTGATGACTATTGGAAAGTTTACGCCAGTCAAGAAAAAGCTTCGGGCGTTGAGAATTTGGTGGGGTCATTCAGGGAAATTCGGGAAAGTACGGATTCTTCGATCAATTTGAGTGATTGTGTAAGTCATGTTGAGGGTTCTATAAATTGGTTGAATAAGGTGCGACAACAGGTAATTGCGTCAGATGATGACCTGCTCCGTTCAGTGCTTGCTGAGCTAAGAACAGAAGTTCGTTCTGTACTATTTGAGTTACGTACGTGGTTTCTTGATAAAGATAGCGCATTCAAAGACCAACACAGGGAAGAATACAAAGCATTAGTTCTGTGCGGCTTGTTGTCGTAGGTTATTCCGAGTGACGCATTTACCGGTTAACGTTGTTTTTTTTCAGGGGTGTGACTCTTTGAGATCATGATGATGCAGTGCTAGCAAGATGCATTTTATGTGGTACCGGCCACTGTTCATAGGTGGGGTGTTGGCCTGAAACGACAGTACTCTCTCAGGACTGTTGAGGTGAGGGGCGACTACGGTTGGTGGGAATCTTATTACGATTTCATCTGAGAGGTCCCTTTCCCCTGTGCCACTTTTCGCTCGATTGACTAAGGCTCTTTGTAGAAGTTTCATCTTCAAAGAAGCCGGGATATGGCTCTCCTCACTCAATCGGGGCGGACGGCGTTAGCGGTCAGCCTTAAATCACAACCATTGTACTTGGCTTGGGGCACGGGCGATCCCGCGTGAGAGTCCACGTTTACGCAGTCGTTTACATTCAACGACAACCGCATTCAACTTCCACATGCTCCCGTAAAAACTCTCTCCATAGTGGACGTCACGAAAGGATTTGAATTGGATTCTCAGATCGGCGTTTTAACACGGATGGATTCCTCGATTCCAAGTACCGTGACCATTACGTACACGACCGGGACTCCCGCCGAAGCCCTCCAAGCTTTAACATTGCTTCATGAAGTGGGTCGTAAAGCTGTGGACGAAGTCACTTTCTGCGTGGGCGATGAGAACGGTTTGTTGGCCACGCCGACGGGGCGGTTTACCGCGACCGACACGCCCACGAATCAACTTTATGTCCATGCCACGTTTGATTTCGAAGACGCCGCTAACGAAACGATCCGAGAACTCGGAATCCTCATGGGAACCGAAGTCGCCGATTCCTGCCCCCCAGGCCAGCGGTACTTCGTCCCCTCGGATCTCAAGAACCCAGGCATTCTGCTCGTTCTTGAAAACACCGTCCCCTTAATCCGAACGGCGGCCACGCGAGAAGCCTTTTCGTTTGTCATCACTTTGTAAGGAAATGTCATGGTCAACCAGTATTACAACCGCTTCCAATCTTCTCAAAATTACGAGAAGTCCCTCTTTATTGCCGGTCGAGGATTGCAGTCCGCCGAGCTCAACGAAATCCAGGACAACGCCCTCACCAAGATCAAAGATCTGGGCGACGCCATGTTGACGGACGGTGACGTCGTCAAAGGTTGTACCTGTGTGATCCAGGACAAGGTCGTCACGATTGAGGACGGTGCGGTTTACCTCAAAGGCGCTGTGCGGACGATCCCTGGGGCTACATTGTCACTTCCGGATGACGGCCGGTATCGCATCGGCATTTTCGTGAAAGAAAGAACGATCACCGAGCTCGAGGATCCAGCTCTCCGAGACCCCGCCGTCGGAACTCGAAACTACCAGGAAGCAGGAGCCGCCCGTCTTCAACTCACGTTTACATGGGGCGTTCTTTCCGAAACAGCCGCCGCTCCCGCGGATAAAGGCGATTTCTATCCCGTCTATACCGCCGAACATGGCGCGTTGATTGTGGCTTCTCCTACCGCCGAAGCCGATACGGTGACCGTGGCCTTGGCTCGTTATGACCGTGAATCCAATGACTCCTACCTCGTGAAAGGGTTGAGTTTGAAATTCCAAAAGGAAGAGAACGACGAGCAAGTCTTCTTACTCGGCGAAGGAAAGGCGCATGTCAACGGCTACGAAATCGAACTTCCCCACAGCGTTCGGTTGACCTATCCGGTTAATCCCGATCTGGGGACAGTCGAGTCCGAACCGCATGTTTTCCAACCCGACGAGCAAGGCGAGATGCGCATCACACTCAGTAACCCGACCTGCTCAACGCTTAAATCCGTCGATATCACGCAGCAGAAGTCCGCCAACATGACCCACGGGGCGTATGCCGGCGTCACGGATCCGATTCCCGATCAGGCCATTCTCGAAATCGTTCAAATCCGGCAAGGCACGACGATTTATACACAAGGAACCGACTACAAATTACAATCGAACAGTGTCGCGTGGACAGGCGGATCGGAGCCAGCTCCCGGAAGCTCGTACGAAGTGACGTATCGGAACCGCGTCAAGACGACGGCAAAGGATGTGACAGAAGACGGGTTTACTGTTTCGAACGCCGTCCCTGGCACGCTCGTGTTGGTAGACTATACGTGGAAAATGCCCCGGTACGACCTGATTGCACTGGATAGCCAGGGCCAAGTCCAACGCATTCAAGGCCCCGCTCATGCTTGGAATCCATCGATTCCGTCGGCCTCAGCAGGCCAGATGTCCTTAGCCCTGATTAAACAAACCTGGAAGAAAACGGAGAAGCCTCAAGTCGTCTCGACCGGGATTCAAGCCGTTTCGATGAACGAACTCCAGACCATGAAATCCATGATCGCTGATCTCTATGACCTGATGGCGGAAGAACGTCTCAAAACGACGCCAACGCCTCGGATCCCGCCGCGGAAAAGGGCATTTTTGTGGATCCCTTTTTGGACGATGATCTGCGAGATCTCGAACGGAGCAGAGCGCAGCGATTGTCGACCAGTGCTTGCAACTTCCCATTGCCGTGGACGTCGTTGAAACCGGAAAGGAGGAAACTCCCTGGACCTTGCCGTATGAACTTGAGCCGGTTGTTTCTCAGACGTTACGGACCGGCAGCATGAATGTGAATCCCTATCAGGCGTTCGATCCTCTCCCCGCGAACATCAAAATGGTCCTCGACACCGACCGATGGACGGAAACCATCACGAACTGGACCTCAGGAACGACCTCCCGCTTTGTCTCCTCATCCAGCGACGTCATTCCGCAGTCCGCCACCACCACCGGAACGCTCCTCTCCTCGACTTCGGAGGAGGCCGAGTACCTCAGGCCTCTCACGCAACGCTTCCGCGTGGAAGGCTTCAAGCCGGACGAGGCCCTTTCCGTGACCTTTGACGGTCTTATCGTCGAACCCCAACCCATTTCTGAATAGGAGGAACCATGCCATTAACAGCTAATGCTTCGGGAACGATTGAAGGAACGTTGACCATCCCTGAGAACGTGCCGAGTGGAACCAAACTCGTCGTTTTCGCAGGTAATCAGGGAAGTTACGGAGAAAACACCTACACCGGCCGAGGTCTCATTACAACGGAGGAACGACGTGCGCCGCAAACGAGCCGACGTTGCAGATCGCGCATAGACCCCTTAGCTCAAACCTTCACCCTGTCCGAAGGACGGTTCATCGCTGGGGTCGACGTTCAGTTCACAGCCAAGGGAACAGGCCGAGGCCTTCTTCAAATCCGCGAAGCCAAATTGGGCTTGCCGACCACAACGGTCTTGTCCGAAGGCTCCTTCACGGCCGATCAGATGTCTCTCACGGGCTGGACACGGCTTCTATGCCCACCCGTTTGGTGCGAAGCCGATACCGAATATGCGTTCGTGTTACTGACCGACGACCCAGAGCACGCCGTAGCCTTTGCCGAACTTGGGCAATATGACTCCCAACAAAGCGTCTGGGTCACGACGCAACCATATCAAGTGGGCGTCATGCTCTCGTCCAGTAATGCCGTGACCTGGTCGGCTCATCAAGAACGTGACCTAACTTTCCGATTATTAGCTGCCAAATTCACAGAGACGACCAAGACGATCACGCTTGAGGACTCTCTACAGATCAAGCAGCTCACCGACCTCATGATTCTGGGGAACGTGGAGCGCCCAACGGCGGCTACCGATATAGAGTTTACGCTGACGAGTGCAGACGGCACCGTTAACACCTTGGCAGAGGAGTCTCCGTTAGCTCTTCGTGAAAGCCTCACGGGAAATTGTGTTTTGAAGGCGCATCTCTCAAAGGCACGGCGACGGCGAGCCCGGTTCTCTATCCGGGTCTTCAAACCGTCTGCGGGACGGTTTCTGAAGAGGCCGACTACGTCACGCGAACGCTCGTCGTTTCTGATGCCTCTAAAGTTACGGTGACGTTCGAAGCGACCACGCCCGGGACATCAGCCGTCAAAGCCTACGTCCAGCAAGGAAGTAATTGGGAGCTCATCGAACTGACCAAAGGCACGCCGTTGGATAGCTCATGGGAAGAGCGAACGCATGTCCTTACCAACTTTACGGGCTCATCGGTCAATGTGAAGTTGGTCCTGAGCGGCACGGTTCTCTATCGACCGAAAGTTCGAAACCTGCGTGTGATTGTGACCTAGGAGGCGCCATGAAGACCGAGACAACACGTCACTATCCGCTTCCCCATAAGGACAACATTGCGTCGCACGACGTGATGCGCATCCGGGAGGCGCTGGAGAAAATTGATGCGGATGTAACAAAGCAGGAGCGTAACGAAGTAGAGACCGATGCGCTCTTGAAGAAACACCTTTTTGAAACCCAACTAGCGTTATGTAGGTCCCCTTATGAGTCTGAGTAAAGAGGTTTTGGAAGCTCTTGAAGCCAGGTTAAAAACTCTCGTGGAAACGGCCGAGCCCGATCAGCTCGCCTACTTGGCTAAGGCTCTCGAATCCGTGGCCGGCAAAACAACAGCGTTCGATTTGATGCAATCAACGTTCACGGTAACCACAAACAACCATACATCAGCGACGATAAAATCGGCAGCAGAACCAGCGATCCAAAACCAGTCTGGATGTCCAAACTGAAATGACTCATCGCTGGCCTGGAATAATTTAATTACACCTGTCTATTTTGGCTGTTTGAAATAACGACGAAGTATCGATTTTAAATCATCTCCATCACGAACAGACAATTGAAAAAAACCGGGGAAAACGTCCTGCCCCACGCGGGGATAAAGCATACAAAAGTTTTTGATCTGATTTGTTATCATGTCATCTGTCACAGCAGGATTCTCGAGAGACCCTCTAATTCCTTCCAACTCTTGATTGATCCTAACGTGGCCCTGATGGGCGTTCCTATAATTAGCTATCGATTTTTTCCAAGCTTCCCGAGTAACTTGTGTGTTCAAAATATTTTTACCCGTACGTTGAAGGGACTCTTCTTGTGAGCCAAAAAAGTAAATGGCCCCAGGTCTCTTATCATTTGCATGTGTCTGAGGCGCAGCGGCTGTGTCTTGTTCTCTCAAGTAACGCGCTAAGTCCTTCGTAAAAGACGGACTCAATTCGTGAATAAAAAAGTTAGCGCCCTCCTGGGTAAAAACTTCGCTTTGCAAGCTGTTATAAAACGACGAAATCACTTTTCGTTGCTGAGGTGTGATCAAGTCAGAATCTAAATTTTCCCTGCACCAAGTCTTTAGAGCATCTCTATCATCTGGATGAATAGCTGTGCTCTTCGACGATGCCAACAAAGCGGATGGCGTAACTACCAAAAAAGTCATTGCAAACATTTTCCTAAAATGCATGATAAAACTCCAAAACGAAAAACTCACGAACTCAATTTACTTTATTTGCCAAATTTGGTCAAGCGAGATTTGTAAAGGTATTTGGACTGTTTCATTAAACGGATTTTGTGTCATTTTTGGAATCTTCGATAGAATGAAGGGATCCAATAAAGAAACTGACAGTATTCCTTTAATAGTAAAATAAGCACAAGATAAGTATAAGATTTTGATAAAGTGGCGCTCGAAAAGATAGTTCAAAAAATATTCCTAAGTATGTTGGTTCTTATGAACTCTGGGAAACGAAGGAAGTTCATGCGTTTTGACGACGTTCTCGCTCTCCAATCGACGAAAGAGTTACCCATCCAAGCGGTGGCTCGGCGTGTTATGGCGCCTCGTTCATGCACGGACCCTATGCTGGAGGTAGCTCAAGACGCCCAAACCTGCTTTACAGCCGCAGCAGAAAGCGTTCGAAAACGTCTCCAACAAGACCAAGCGGAAGCTCTTGAGGGCCTGCAAGCTGAGAAGACGGAGACTTTGAAAGAGGGCGAGCAACAACAAACCGCTCACTGTGAAGTCGTTCGGTCCAAAGGCCCCAAGGGAAAGGAGCGGCAGCGTATCGTTCGGGAACAGAAAAGCGGGGTTCTCCAACAGGCGGCCACAATCTCGACTGATCCGATCCTCTTCCAGCTTCGTGATATCAATCAGTTGCCTTCACTGGAGACGACTCTTCGCGACGAGCCACGGCACCGCCCCGATGCTATCCCCGTTCAATTCCGCGTTCTCTCACGGAAAAACGAAAAGTACGGTGTCAACAAGGAGAGCACGCCCCTCGCCAACACTCCCGAAAACTTCTACGACCTCCTGATGGGGACGGCTGAGGATGAACTCCTGTCCGATCATGAGCCCCTCACCCAGGCCTTTGCCCAAGGGAAAGACGGTTGTTTTGTGCTGACTCGCAACAGCACGAACAGCTATGAGGAGTCGAATGCCTCAGGAGACTGTCCTTATGCCGCTGTTGTTGCCGTGACGTTCCACAACAAGAAGGAGAAACCTAATCCAAGGCTCCACACCTCTTTTTATAAAAAAATATACATCCTATTAACTATAACTTAACTGTTTTGAACTAATAATGAAATATTGAGTTGTCCGGCAAATACGTGGCCCATGAAATCACACTCTTTAGTTTTTATCTCATTAGTCTCATCACTAAATGCAGTAGAAATTACAATGATAAGAGATACTCGTCCAGAAGACTCTGTTGGAGGACCACAGCTTAATAAAAATAGGAAGGTTTCTCGTAGTCTCAAATATTTATATGGAAGCGTAGTTTTAACGAGCTCTAAAAATCGTAAAAATGAAACAAAAATTGGAGTGATTAGTTGCGAACCTCTTAATGATCAAACTAGCACCGTGGTCAAAGGAGGTAAAAACCAAGAGGTGAATCCTGAGGATTTTATAGATCAGGTGGCTCAAGGGTTTTATCAAATTAATAAAACAAAGGTTGGACAGTTACTTTTGGAAGAAATAGCTGAATTAAACTCCAATGATCTTGTGATCTTCAATATAAATTTCCCAATCCTGCTAAATCTACAAGTAGATTCAAATGGTGCTTTTAAGAATCAATGGCTGCAAAAAGTTCCCATCCAAATAAGGCAATTATTAGGCTGGGATGACAATTTTATGTTAAAGAACAACATTTCTGTAGATTATATTCGCGATTTCCTTTTAGGGTGCTACTCCTCGTGTTTTTTGGCCCAGGTATCATCTCTATTTGCTAAAAATCTCATCTTCATTGGCCCTGAAAAATTCACTAATTGCTTGTGGGATTTGTCTGATGCTACCATAAGAGTGACGGATGAGGACATACCTATACACTTACATTTATTTCATGAACTCAACCACTACAAACATTTTAAAAAAACAAAAGTGATTAACCAGCCGTTGCAAGACGTTCATATCGATCAGCACAACGCCTTTGCCTGCCGCTTTCCGACGCCATTGCCCTGTTTGGCGCCATCGACGAACTGACTATCTTGTGACGACAGTGTCTAATACAATTTTAAAAAATTGTATTTTCTGAAATATGTTGATACCATTTAGACGTAGAGGTTTTTTATGGATTTTTCATGGATAGAAAGCTAACGATGTTCACGGTGGCCCTTTGGACTCCTGTAGCCGTATTTAGCAGTAGTTTTTCTGATGCTCTGTCGTCACCGTCAGATTACGCTAAGCTAGGACAGATGGATACGACTCAAGTCAATGAAAAGCGAAAAGAAGATTGTCCTCCTTTATTTAGGAGTTCTTCGGTCTCTGAATTTTCTTTTCAACAATATGAATTTAACAAAGTTTCAGATAAAAAGCATGTATTACGAAGATGTGCTTCAGAGGCTAATTTAGCTATTTCCAAAAAGGAAATTTTACCTGATGAGGGAAAAGGAGATCTTAAGTTTGTTTCAATAAAATTTCAACCTAATGCGCGTAGCGGCAGAAGTGATACTGTAAAGCAGATATCGCAAGCGTACAAAGAACATGCTGCCGATAGAGTTTACCAGTTAGCTACTGAATATTGTAATGGCGTAGAAGATTTTGAAGCTAGAAAGTTTCCTATGTCTGTTTATTTGTCTATATGTGCTCGATTATATGAAGAAGGATTAATCGATGCTTATTGGTTACCAGAATATTTTTGTAATTCGCGATGGCAACCAGTAGCTCGAGAATTATTTACCTATAAAGGAAAGGCTATTTCTGAAGGACATATGTATGCTGTTGGTATATACTTAAGTGTGATTGGACAATATAAAGATATGAAAATAGAGCCAAGATATGTATCTCCCTTATACAGGAAAGCTTTAAAAGCGGCCCAATCAGAATATGTCTGGCCCCAAAAAAACTTATTATCATGGGCTTTTAGACAAGCTTATAATGATAAAGAAACTCAAAAAATAGCTTTAGAAGTTAAGCCTTTATTATTTTTTGAGTAAATTTTTGTTTTTACTTTTTAGGGGAGTGTATGGTTATAAAGAAATTTTTTAAATGTTGGTTATTTGTTTTTTGGGTATTGTTTGGTAATATCTTGTCGTTTTGTAGCGTGAAGACTCAATCACCAGTACTAAATTTTGTGATGGCTACAGATCGGGGTTATCTTGAGCCTACAATAGTAACTATACATTCTATCATAAAAAACTGTCCAGATTGTCCTAAGCATTTCATTATTTTTGTCGGGCAAGATAAATATTTAAATGAATCAAATGAAAAAGTAGAAAGAGGAAGTGCTCCTACTGAGGAAGATGAAAAACGACTGAAAAAATTAACAGAGATAAACTCTTCAGTTCAAATCTCTCTGGTAGACATACCACGAGAGTCCATACAAACACTGGATGATATGATATCCAAAGATTCAAGTAGACTCGTTTGTCTTCGAATTCTCATTCCGCGACTATTTTCAGAACGTAAGGTTTTTGATAAATCAAGTAATGAGATAATAGGGATAAATGATTACTTTTGGGTAGACTCTGATGTCCTTGTCGTAAAAGATTTACAGTCCCTATATAATGAGTGCAAAGAAAAAGGGCAGCCTATTATAGGCGCTAATTATTTATTTATTGATTGTAATTTAGAAAATCCTGGATCCTCGCCAATTTTATATGGAAAAGATGGAGTATGTAACAACGCAATCCTTACCAATGCCATTACCTGGAAATATCAGAAGCAACTAAGTTCCCAGCAATCTCACAACTACTTTCAAATTAGTGGTGGGTTTGTTTTTATTAATTTAGAGCAAATGAAAGGCAATCAAAAAAATGATTCTGTAAAATGTCCTGTTTCGCTCCGTGGTCCTCCTGCATCACAAGGAAGTGATCCTGTAAAACGTGCCGTTCTTCCGCTCCCCGGTTCTCCTGCATCACGAAAAAAATCGACATCCCCCTTAGAACAATGTTTTAGGATGGCAAAAACAAAAGGCGATCCTACAGAAGAACATGCTATGGGCCTTTATCTACAACAATGCTATAAAGGAGATATCTTCCTTCTTCCAACAACGTATAATTGCAGATTATGTTATCCAATCGCTGCAAGTATTCTATTGCAAAATGGGATACAATCCCCCTCTTTACGCGCAATTGCTTGTGGTGATGTATCTATATGGCATCCAGATCGAGAAACAAAATTTTGGCAGGTAGGATCTATGATCCCAGGGTCAATAGAAGAAGTATGGTGGAATTATCATGACGAAGTTATGCACCATTTAGGCTTATCTTATATTCGACCACCTATTAATAACCCTGCTACGATAATTCATAATTTTTCACAACTTGCTTCCGCTAGTATTGGGGGGCGATATCTCATCCAATATGAAAATGTAAATACAGAGGCAGAGCTATATGAATTACAAAATGAAAATGAAAACGTACGGGTAGTAAGAGTTCCTGTAGGATCTAAAAATAATGTCTGTTCGATTAACGTTTTAGGATTACCCAGTCTGGAATACCAACAAGCCCTTATTTTGCTACAAAAAACCCATCATGCAGCATTTGTTGGATTGGATCAAAAACGAGATCTCGAATTCTTTCAAAACATTGCAAATCAATTTAATCTCGATATTCGTATTTATGCTTATGATAATTGGTGGTCACGTGATCCTGTCGCTCAATTTACTGCGACTTCCACTTCATCAGAAACTCGGATCGTTAGGATGTTATACGACCGCTATCACTTTACAGCACTTATAGATGTTACGGAGAATGATGAATCTTTGAAGGCATTCCTAGAAAATAGAACGGAAGAGCAAGGTCTCCCTGTATTTTATGGAGAATAGAGTTTAAAGATTTTATGAAGAGCCTTCAGCTCCGGCGCCCCAAAGTCCGGGATCGCTTGGTCGTCGATAAGCTTGCCGCCACTGACGCGGAGAAGGAAGTCCTGCTTGTCGCCAATCTTGCGGAAATCCCAAGGGAGGCGGTCGAGGATCTCGACCTATCGGACTACCTCAAAGTCCAGAAGCGGTTGACGGATTTTTTCGGATCGGAGGCGGTCAAGACCTCCGCAAAGTGATTCTTACACTCGCCCACTTCACGGGTGGCGGTATCACGCCTTGGCTCGACATGGAGTGTGACGAATTTTTGGAGTGGGCTCGGGCTCTGCAAGACCTTCAGAAGGAGTGGGAGTAGATGGCGATCACAGCGCATAAGTTTCAGATTGAACTTGGGGCATCGCTGGCAGGGAACTTTGAAAGCTCGTTTGCCAAAGGGAAAGAGCAGATTGGGGCTCTCGGACGAGCGGTCACGGACCTCGACTTGCAATTCCGAGAAGCCACAGCCGTCAATAAACTGAGGACGGAAACCGATCAGGCGAAGCAAGCCTGGCAGGAAGCCGAGACTCAGCTCCGTACCCTCTCCCTGGAAATGCGAGATGCGCAAAATCCTTCGACCGAACTGTCTCGACGGTTTGAGGAGGCCAAGCTTTCGGCTCAGCAAGCCAAACAAGCTTTTCTGGAGAAGCAAAGTTCTTTGGATCAGCTGACGGCCACTCTGAAGGCCAACGGTGTCGATGTCGATGCGTTAGCCGCCAAACAAGCCACTTTAGGAGCCGCCCTCCAGAAGGCCAAACAGCGAACCCTCGAGATGAACCAGGCGTTCACGGCCTCTAGCCAATGCTTCATGGGGGCTCGAAAGACTTTCCAATGCCTTAAAACATAGCCTATCCTGTGAAACGCAGGACGACATTGCGTGAACACTTGACAGCCCGTTTTCAATAGCATACACACGCGGTGTTTGGTTTGATGTAGGGGTGTGGTGTGGTTCGTTCACGAAGGAGGCTTTTCCTGGCCTGTTTACACCTCATGGCTTGTGTGTCTTGGGGGGAGTTCTGGTCGGTGTCTGAAGGCGAGTGATCTCAGGTCGTCGATAGAATCTGGAAACTTTCGAGTTCTAACTGTATCGAGGGATTGTTTGGAGAGTTACGATGATTACCAACTGTCGGTGAAAGACCTCAACCACATCCTCTCTCAGGCGGTAGAGTATGTGCCACAGGATAACAATCTACCTGTGTTTGTTGTCTTAAGCGAATATTTCTGCTCAAGGAAGACGTTGAAGAGTGAGGCGTTTTGTGATCTACTTGCCGCAGTCAAGACGTTTTCTCAGGGGAGGCTTTGCGAGTTTTTCTATGTAAATTTTTTGTACGAGCTTCCTGACAATGAGGTTGGCGAGGCTGAGCGGCTCAGGGTACTTAACTTGCTAAGATGTACGACGGATGAGTTGTTCCGTAACGCGGATAATGACGGAAGATCTCTTCCTTGGTCCGGCATTATCTTTGGGTCCAAGTCAGTTAGCGATTGTCTAAGAGCGGATCCGAGGGAGTTTGGCCAGGGCATGTTTGCGAATGAGACCTTTGTCATTCACAATGGTTTTGTACTAGCTCGATACAAAAAGAGCACGTACTGTGCTGAGGATGACACCCTAATTAAGAGGCGGACTGATGAATCAGCCAGTGAAGAAGGGGGCAAAAGAACTGAGCAAGGGTCTCGTTTGCTGTATTTCATCGGCAACGGCACTACGGAGCCTGTACCCGAGGACGAGCTCAAAAAAACAGGCGGGGCAGATAGGAAAGTCGGCAGAGGTGTCTAACGAAATTGATTTTGCGAGTGTTCTTGTTTCGTCCGTTCAAACCACCATCTGCCTAGATCTTTCTATGCAAATCCACAAGTGGACATACAGGATTGTTAATAGCTTTCAAACGACATCAGAAAGTCCGGTATCTGCACTTGTCAATGGCCCCTGCAGGGAATCTTTTGCTAGTTACCCGGATTCTGATGCCGAATTGAAAAATTTGAGATCTTTGGTTCTTGGAAAAAAGGTACCTCAGCAGTTTCCCAATCCAGAAAATTTTAAGCTCCAGATTATTCAGTCGAATTCGATCTTGGTGGCCGACTATGTACTGGATTTCCCTCAAGGGCAAATTGTCGTGCAGAGTGATCCCAGCTCCACGTGTGTCTTTCGCGTCAAGAGGCCTAGTCATGTCGCGAGATTCGAAAAATCACGGCCAAAGCCTCGTAGTTGGATTGCTCGGATGTCAGCTGCATCTAGTGTCTGGCCGGTTTCATTAAAAAGAGAAGGAATTGTGAAGCTTATGGGCACTGATTGTACCAAGCGTCGTTTTACATGTGCGTTTTACGAAGTTGGAAATTCAAGTTAAGGAGGATCTTGTTATGAGTAAATTGTTTGTGAGTAGTTTCGTTCCCTTTGTGTTTGGCTGTGTTGGTTATTCTTCCTTCCCGCCATTTGAGGTCCTGGTTTGCCCGGGTGAGTACCATTTGGTAGAAGTAAGGGCGAAGCAGATTGTGCTCGATGGGGTTGATTTGAGAAAGTTGCGTGAGCGAATAGACACAACTTACGGTGGCTTATACAACGATGGCCAGTCGGGGCTCAGTCGCAAGGATTTGGAGGAAATTGTAAGTAACTATGGTCGCTTAGTTAGTTTGGAGAAAAACAGTAATCTGTTGAGTTTTCGTTTTGACTATGCGGGCTACTACAGCCTCTTTAAATTTGACAGAAAGCTTTTGTCCCGTGCGTTCGCTGTAGGTTGTCTGCCATTCTTGTTTGATTATACCTGGGAGTTGGCATTCCAGGGCCCAAAGGGAAGTGACAGACTTGTTCATGAAGTTGCTTTTTCGCAGTTTTTTGGTGGAAATATTGTTCCGAAGGCTACTGAAACTGACAAATTCCAGCATATCCAACCTGAGTACAGTGCGGGTCAAATGTTTATTGAGCAGCAAGTGAATCATTGATAGCCAGCGGACGGGGCTACCAGCTGGCCTCGAAATCACGCTCCCTGAACTCCAAACGTCACCGCAGAAGGACATTGTTCGCATCTGGAGCTTGTCATGACCCCAACGTTCGACATCACGTTCAAAAATCGTTCCTTGTTCAGTACGATCCAGCCGTACCTCATCAGTCTCACCATCACGGATGAACCAGGACTCAAGAGTGATACTTGCACGCTCACGTTCGTGAACAACCGGCTCGAGTTGCCGAAAACAGGCGAGAAACTCCAGATTTTGCTGGGATATAAAGAGTCAGGCGTCTACGACATGTGGACGTTCGAAATCGGCGGCTACACGCTCACTCATAAAGAATTGCAGCTTACGGCCCATGTGACCACCCATCGCCTGGCTGACTTCAAGCCTGACCATAAGGACGTGCCTCGACGGCCGGCAGTTCCTGTGAAGGGGCGAGGGTGGTCAGATTTTCTAAAGGATATGAAGCACCCGAAGTCGAGGTCCTTTGAGAACCTGACCTTAGCCGCCCTTGTGGAACAGATTGCTGCCGAGCACGGCCTGCCAGCTGCAGTCAGCTCCGACCTCCAGAACATCCGCATCCCGACGCTTCACCAGAGTTCCGAGTCGGACTTACACTTCCTGACAAGGCTTGGGCAGAAATACAACCTTCTGATCAAACCCGCCGGTGGATCTCTGGTGGCGATGCCCCGAAACAGAGCATCAGCCCCGACCCTTCCTGAAGTGACGCTTACGCCGGATTCCGTAATCAGCTGGGCTTACAAGTTCACCAAGCAGGATGACATTCCTCGCGTCACGGCCAAAGGGTACGACTCGGATCAGGCCGAGGAGTTCCACGAGACCGTTGGCTCCGGCAGTCCAAGTGAGCTGGGCTATGCTCTGCGCGGCCTCTATCCCACCCGGGAAGCTGCCCAGCAAGCAGCAAAGGCGGTCTATGAGAAGCTCATTCAGAAGATCCATACGTTTTCGGCGACGGTCATCGGCCACCCGTGGATCGCAGCCGAAGCCAGGTTGGTCCTCCGGGGTTTCCCGACCGAGCTGCCATCAAGGTGGAAGATCTCCAGAGCGACGCACTCTTTGACCAACACGGGCTACACGACCGATCTAGAAGCCATGTTGGACGAGGAGTTTTCGGAGCAGTTCAAGGATTCTGAATAAGACTCATATACAAGTCATCAAATTAATGATCGTGACGGTTATTTCGTTTACGCTTGTTCTTTTTCTTCTTTTGTTGTTCTTTGTAGGACGGAGGGAGCGTTAAATCGTCATCCGATTCGGCCCCATCCGTCGTATCGTCATTCTGGTTTTGTTGAGCCTTGTGTTGAACGACTTTGACAGCCATCGACAGAGCCGTCCCGACAATTTTCAAAAACGGGTTCATCGAGACCTCCTTTTCCCACGGGCCAAGAGAGCCACGAGGACGAAGAGAAGGCCACTACCCGATGAGGCGACCGGATGCTTCCCAATAATGTCGTGGAAAAGCCAGTCGATGGCAGCCTTGTGGAGGGCCTCGACATGTTAGCACTCCTGACCAGTCGTTGTTTCTTGAATTTCGACAGGTTTCTGAGTCTGTTCCGTGCTCATAAATAGCTCCTCTTCAACCAACCGTTTAAAAACTTCTGCTGAGATGGGTTTTTGGCCGCCAACAACCTGTACACGCCCGCAGCCTCAGATCTGAGCGCCACCATCAACAAATCTTGATGTGCGACTTGGACAGCTGACCTCGTCACCGGTCCTAGAATGCCATCGTCTTTGACGTTCAGAGCTCCGCAACAGCGCAACACTCGCTGCAAGATCAACACAGCTTGTCTATGTCCCATGTTGACGGCCAGGTCGAACACCTTTGTGGCAATCCGGTCAGGAAACGAAGCGTAAGGAGCCCAGAAATCTCTCTCATAGATCTCCGTAGCCTGCTCCTCTGTAAGGTGGGCGATATCGATGTCTGGATAGCTTCTTTTGGAAATACCAAACTTCGTCTCACCGCCCGCATCGGAGGCGTCGTTGCTGTATCCGCCTTCGTTCTTCATAACGAATGCGAAAGCTTTGTTGAAATCTCTCATGTTCTCCTCGTGCAAGAGTCTTTATGAAGACTCTTACCGTTCGGAAGGGAAATGGTCGGAAGGATGAAACGGCTCCTCACGAATCTTTCAGCGATTTAATCTCATCCTCCGTTAGTCCCGTGGCTGCAGCAATTTGGTCATAATCCAGACCAGCCTTGCGCAATTTCACGGCAATGGCCCGTTTTTCATCAGCTCGGCCTTCAGCTTCTCCTTCAGCCCGGCCTTTAGCAAGTCCCTCAGCCCGGCCTTTAGCAAGCCCCTCAGCGAGGCCCTCTTGTCTGGCTTCAAAATTGACCGATTTGATTTCAGCTTCTCTCAGATCGTAGCGCATGTAGTCCTGCAGTTCATCAGGCGTATAGGACGCTTCGACGAGGCCCTGATAGGCCTGACTAAAGATGGAGTTTTCTTTAAGGACGCCTTTGAGCTGTTCAGGCGTCAGATCCGCCGCATTGTCGAAGAAGAATGCCCAGCGATCGATATCCGTGACAAGGTTATCGAAGGTCTTCTTAAATTTGGGAAGCTCTAAAAAGGTAAACGACATTTCCTTGATATAGGGGCCATTGGTGACAATTTCTCGGAATTCATGATGCGAAAGGAATCCGACCTCAGGGGGGAAGAGGGCCTTTTCCATGACCGCGAGGCAGATTGACAGGGCGCACTTTATCGTATCCGCCACGATCTCCCGCCTCCTTGTCTTCCTTCAGGCGTTGGTTAATGTACGCGCGACACGTATAGGAGACGAGTCGTTGGATAAAAAAGGTATCCGCCGCCCGCTGCATTTCGACGATGAACTGTCTGCCATCTTCCGCCTTACAGAGGACATCCACAATACTGGGACGCAAGGATTCGGTCTCCTGGGACAACACAGGGTTGATGAACGAGATATCGATGACCGGAGGCTGGGTGTTCTCCAGCAAGGTGTTGAGGAGGTGGATCGTGAGTTCCTTTTGCTCTTCCGAGCCGAACAACCGTTTAAATAACCAGTCGTTGGTTGGGTTCAATAACCGATGCATGGCTCGCCTCCAATAGCTATTTCAGTCATTTTATCTTATTTTCGATGGGAAGACAAGAGCGAGGTCATATTCGGTTAATCAATATATTTATTTATAAATACGCAATAACTGCCCTACAAGTTTTAATTAAATCACAACATAGATAACTGCGGGGGGATGCCACTGGTGTCTTGAGCCTCTGGCTTGGTTCGAAGCGCGTTGCTAGCGTTCTGGAATTGGCTCCGTTCTTGCAGCTTCTTAGCCGAGTTCACATATTCTGCCGTAGCCACATCAACAATTCGGTCGATAGCAAAGCTGCTGTCAGGCCAACAGCTTCTTTGGCTTGGAGACCGACTAGAGCAAAAAGAGAAAGGCAAAGACCAAGATATTGTCTCATCCTTATTTTTCTTGCTCCTTCAGCATCTCCGCTTCCTGTTCCACGAGATATTTAATGAAGTATATTATAAAATCTTTAATTGCAGCTCCATTTACTTAATGAGAATAGTAAAATTGAACTGGTTATATAGTTCTCAAAAGTTTATTTATTGATTAAATCAGTATCCCCGGAAAATTTCATTCTCTTACAACAATGGAATTGCGAAAATCATTGATTTGTCCTACTCTCGTGTGGGGTTTGTGTGGAGATAGGTGTTGGTCGTGAAGCGAAGGTTGATGGTGTTGGTCTGCACGCTTTGCTTTAACTCTTATGGAGATTGCTCGGTTAAGACGCAAGATGAAAAAAAGACGAGTATCAGCGGTGAAAAGTGGGCGAGTGATGGCTTCTTTTCGCTCCGTGATGACGTCAGGAAGTTGAATGAGGATATGGCTGCGATTTTGTCATCAACTAAAGGGAAGACTGATTCTCAAACTCACGATGCGATTTCTGAAGCATATGCTGCGGCGATCGGCTGCGTTAGGTTATTGAGAAACTATCGCAGAGAATCTGTCGATCGAATAGTAGATGAGATGTTGAAAATCCTGAGCGAGTTGCTTGATTCGATCTATGAATTCCAGTCTTCAGGAGGCAAGCACTGTGAAGGAAGCTGTGGCCCTGAGGAGCCTGGCTCTTATTGCAAGTGCTCGGAGGAAGAGGGTGACGAAAGCTCGGAGTCAGATGACCTTATAGAAACGTTGGAGTCAAAGGTAAAAAAGTTTCAGGCATCTTTGGAGAAACTTCAGAATCCAGATAGTCTTTCTAACGATTATTGCTTAGTATCTACTGGGTTTTACTCGGAGTGCGCGACTATCATAAGCGCGCTAAACCTGAAGTCAGCAGAGAATGTCCAGAGATTGGTCAAGTTAAGTAACTTGAAAGATTCGTTGGATTATTGGTTAGAATGGTGAGGTAATATACAAGACGGCGATTGTTCTTGTTTTTATCTTTGTAGCTTATTTGAGGAGGATCACAGAGTGTGCTGGAATCGTTGTTGCTTGCTTTTCGTTCTTGTTCTGAATGCGCTTGGCGTCTGTTTTGGTTCGGCTCCAGGCGGTTCATGCAAGCCATGCGATGCTGTGCAAGACCGCGAGCGGCTCTTGAATTTCACAAAAAACTTCCGCGATGTTGTTTTCGGTAGTCAGCACAATGTCGCGATCGCTTTTATGCGATTTATAGTGAAAGCGTCAGGGCAGAGCAGTATCGAAAAGAAATCGGATTTTATTCCTATCTATCCAGAAAAGGCAATATCCAGGCCTATTAGTCTGGGTGCTGATGATGTCTTCCTTCCTCAGGTTTTTACTAGCCTTGGTTATAATCAAAATCAGACAGATTTATGCACCTACCAGAGTCAAGAAGTATCTGATAGTTACAAAGCGTTTTTCAAGGGATCTCGTGCCTCATCCCCAAATCAATTGTTGAATATATCAGAGATGTACTCTTGCACGGAACCTCAAATATTGTGTTCAATTATTCTCAATTGGAATAATTGGTTGATCATCATCCGTCAGAAGTTGCAAAAAGCCATTGCAACAAAATTTAAAAATACTGGTTATGACTTATTCATTGAATTGCATATATGTTCGTACTGGTCTCCGTGTCTTAATTGTACGCGGCTTTTATCGAACTTTGTCCAGGGCACTACAAAGAATCATCTTTGTCCGAACGCCTCTGCCCATAAGACCCAAAAGCCTCTCAAAGTTTACTGGTCTATTTACTATTCGTATAACGAAGAATATACGCAGCAGCCGGATCGTATTTATGTTAGAGATACTCTTCTTCTTAGTCCGACAGTGGTATGGCGAAAAGATCGACGTGTTTGCCTAAAATACGAGTAGCGACCTGTTACATCTCCATAAAGAAAGGACTCTCGGTTCACCAAAAAGTCGATCAGCTGACGATTTCTAATTCGACATTGGTTTAAATAAAAGCAGTTTGCCGACGATAGTTCCCCTGTTGTCATTAGAGCTCCTCCAGTGGCGTCCATCAACTTCTGCATCGCCGTCACTCGCAGAAACTCCGGTGTTGCTCGACCGCAGGTGGTCTTCGGCATGGCGTCAATTTCTTGAAGCTCCTGCCGGTATTCCGTCATCGCCTTCTCAGCAAAGGCTTCGACAGCCTGCTGCTCTTGTTGGAGCACAATCTGGTACTGCAGCGAACGAGGATCGTCGTCGGCTAAGATATCTTCGGACTGCTGATCGGTTGAGCAGCCTCGGCCTTGGCTTTTTCAAAACGTTCTTGAATCGCAACCGATTCTTTCATCAGCTTCTCTTTCCGCTCGGCCATAGTTTCCAGCTGCTTCTGCACGGCGGGATCCTTCAGAACCTTCACGGCTTCTCGGTCCGACAGGCCCTGTTCCTTCATGGCATCAAAGGCTTGCCTGCGCGAACAGTCAGCTCGTTTAGAGCTCCAAACAGGGCCAAAGTGTCCGCTAGTGGCACGACGATGGCGTCTCTCTTGTGAATATGCACATCCTGCAAAGGCTGGTTCAGCACTCTCTCCGCAATAACCCCGGAGTCCTTCACCACACCATTGACTCGAAGACCGACCTCGGCCGAGTGGTTGATCAGACTCTGCCCAACCTTCAGTGTGAATTCCTCGGTGCCCACAAACTTCGCCATCTTCTGGACAACCCTCTCAACATGGTGCTGATCTTTCTGACGAATCGTCGGGATCATCCCCAACGGCGTATGGTTGATTCGGTGGAGAAAGCCAGCGAAACCCTTCGTTGGCCCCTGCAGAGCGCCGCCGATCCCCGCTCCTAGGGCGTTCAGATGCGTACTCCAAGCGCTGTGCTGCTCCTGGGAAATCACTTCGCTCTGCAACGACTCCAGCGTCATCGTCCCGTCCACGATGGCGTTCACGGTCTTAGCGACGAGTTGCGCTCCCGAAAAAGCCAAGTTTCCCACTTTCAACACCACATCATCCGCCAAAATCGGTGTCGTGACAGGTGTCCTCTCCGTACTCGTGCCGCTCCCGTCGTGATGGCTGATCCCCGGCAATAACCCCAACGGCCCACTCGTGATGACTTGCAATGGATTGAACGAAATCGTCGTCCCCGAACTTTTCACCGTGCGCGTCGTCGTGCTCTTCGGAGCTGTGGCGCTTAACTCTTCCGTCTCAAGTTCCACCGTCTCGGCCTGAACCGAACCCTCTAGGTGTGTTTTCCGGTTCTTGATCCTGACGACCTTTCCCTTGATTTGGTTCAAAACAGGGATCTCTTTTTTGACTTCTTCACGAAGCTCGGTGTCCCCATACGACAACGTCGCCATCTTGTTCGCCCACGTCATCGCTAACATCGGCATCGCCGCTCCCTTGGATAGCTTCAGCCGAAGCGCATCGTTGAGAAGCCGCACGCTGTTCACGAACGTCTGAAGCCCGGCCGTCAGCTGGTCAGCTCCCGTTCCGGCCTCGACGACGGCCTGCAAGGACTGCCACAGCGCAGGACGAGGATCATGAAACCACGGAAAGGACCAGCCCGATGTCTCCGTTTGCTTCAAATACGTGGTTTCTTGAATCAAATCCGTGACGATCTCTTGGTCGACCATGTTCAAAATCGAGGACCGCATGAGCAGCGGACCGCCTTGAGCATTCATGTCCTTCAACACCTCGCCGTTCAGCACCGACGGTAAGGCCTCCTGATGGGTGCTCAATGCCACCATGCGCCGACAGGAACATTGCCCATCCGAGTACACATCGTCCGTAATCCGCTTCAACGATTGCGAAAACACCAGAACCGGATACAACTCCTGTGCTCCGTTCTGCTCATGCACGTCCCACACCATCAGAGGCACAGAACTCTTCGCCGCCTGAACGCGATCACCCCTTCGCGGGCCAACCGCTGAGCGTTCTCATGAAGCTGCATAAACGTCGCCTCGGGGGAGCCAAACATCCCGATTTCTCCAACCGGAACCAACGACATGACTCTCAAAAACGCCTCAGGACTGATCATGACGTGGATAGGTTGGTCTGTCCTTAAAGGCTTTGTGGTGACCATCTGATTCACATCCCAAGTCGCGGATTCCTTCTCCGGAGAGCGCACATGCACCGATCCATCGTCGTGCGTTTCAAACAGCGGAGCGTACCGCTTCGCCAACTCCGAGGCGCAGTCACTTGAAACGTCCCGTATAAAGTGAGCGATGAGGACGGCATGCTGATGCTCGCCCGGTCCAAAATAATCTTCGATTGGGAATTGTCCGAAAAGGAGCGCTGTACTTCAAATTGCGAGTTGTCTGATCCTTGAATCGTGCCAGCATTCCTCAGCTCATTCACAATGAACGTGAGCTTTCCGCCAACCATCTGCCCTTGATTGTGCAAACCGTTTAAACGAGGCAGCGTCAATTCCTCATCACCTTGCAGGAGACCGCGGTTTTCAAATTGAGTCGCGGCCGAAATGACCTTTTCCCGGCAATCTTGCCACTCGAATCATTTCGAAGACGGGAAGTTTGAAGCGTCACGGTCGTTCCCGAGACGAAGTCCTTCTGATTGGTCAAAATGGGAGCCCTTCCCGATCGTCACGTGCAAAATCGTTAAGTTGTCGGCTGTTTGGATCGATGTCTTGTCCAGATTTTTCAGAGTTTGAATCGTTCCCGATGCCGTTTGGGTTTGGAAATCTCCTTGCTGCTGAAAGGTCGTTGTCTTGAACTGCGTTGTGTTGGCAACCGTTATTTCCCCAATATTAGTGATATTCCCTTGGCTCGATAAATTTTGAGCTTTCACGGCTCCGTCATTTTCCAAGGACCGCTCAATGTTGAGCTGATTGGCCTTAAGAATGCCTTTGTTTTCCAAAGTCCACGGGCTGGATCCCACGGTCAGGTTTTCGGCTTCGATGTGCGTATTGTCTCCTACATATATGTGAGGACTCGAAAACTGAACCACTTTGGCGGACAGCTGGGGCTCAATAGCTTCCTCCTTCTTTTGGTGAAACGTCTCAACTCCGATGAGGAGAGTCGGCTTGTCGCTTTAGAGAAGGCCACTTTGTTGAAAAGACCCTTTTCCATTGAGCTCATGAAGAAACATCTCACCTTTATTGACACCGTTATTTTGAATTGTCAGCTGAGAGACCTTCATGCGCCCACCTTGCTGAAGCGTGGAAATCGTCGTTTGTTCCGACGTCCACACACCGCGATTCTGAACGGTTCCCAACATGCCTTCGTGAATCGTCAAAAAACCTGTGTTCGTGAGGGAGCTTTCAACAGGCCCAACGAACTTCCCAATGGTGACCTGAGTCGCGGGCTCCTCCTTTCCTTGAGCTTCTTCTGCCGTTAAGGGAGAAGCGTTCTCGAACTGAAGAGGATCCTCCACACGCAGTTCCTGAAGCGCCAAGGGACGCGTGTTCCGAAAAAGGCTCTTTTCGCCAGCCAGTGTCACTTTGGGAGTTTGAATCACGCCTTGCTGTTCAAAAACCTGTCCTTCTCCCATCCAGAACTTGGCTTCTTGAGACGCCGTCAGGGTTCCTCGCTGCCGCCAAGCAGCATGAGAAGCCACGTCAATGACGTCAGCTTGGAACACGCCGTCCTGCACGCCTTCACCATGAGTTGTGATCTGTATCCGTGAAGACTTCACATCACTCTTGTTGGCGAAAGTTCCTAAGCTGGTCAACGCGATATGATCGGCTTCAAGGGATCCGGCTTTTAAATTTAGGTTTTCCGTTGCGACCACAGAGATGTTTTGGGCCTTAAGCTGAGAAGTGTCTTTCCCACGCAGCGAAACTTGGTCGAAGATGTTCGCGGAAAGGTCAAGGTCCGAAGCTTCCAATATGCCGGCATTGCGGAAGAGATGATCGGTTTTCACGGAAAGGCTTCCTGCGGAATGCAGCGTTCCCAAATTCACGAGTGACTTCGCTTTGACTTTGGCTGGGTCTTTCAGGTCGATCTTGCCTTTGTTCCGAAGAACGCCATTTCGTTACCGTCCCAGGAAATTTCAACCGACGTGCCGTTGCCCAAATCGATAAGTTTCTTCTCTTCGAGGAGATCATGAAGAACTAAAGGTTGCTTCAAGCGCTGCTGGATCTCAGCTTCGGACTGTTCAAGCAGTTTCTGAAGAGCCAGGAAGGGTGTAAAGACGAGGGACGTGACGGTTTGAGCGGCTTCAGCCATTGAAGCCACAACGTTGACGGTCCAAGAGAGTTGAGAGAGGACAACTAACTCTGCGATGGCAATTTGAAGATCTCGCGCTTGTTTGATCTGGAGCAGTTGATAGACAGGAAGCTGAGAAGCCGGAACAGGGAGAGAAGACTCTTCGGGGTAAACAGAAACATCAAGAATCCGAGTGGCCGCCCAAGCCGTAGACTGGAGTTAAAAACGAAGGAAACGACCGAGGAGAAGTCGGCTGATGCCTGACATGACGTTTTTCGAGAACATAACGCCTCCTTTTCTAGACTTTCGATCCAGAATCCTCTGCGCTAGAGATAGGGTACCCGTCTTTGGCGGACAAAAGCAAGAAAAAAATAAGCCTGAGGGTCTCAAAGTGGGGAGATTCTGACCTGATGATCTATGTTTTGTCGCCTGTAAAGTCCCCACAAAGTGAACCTAGGTTCTTTCTATAGCACATCATGATGAAAGCCGAGGAGGAATGAATGCATGACAAATAAAGGGGAATTTTTATGAGATTTAGTGATATTCCCCAGATGAGATGGTGACAGCGAGTTTGAATGATGATCTTGTGGCCCTTCAAGAGACGTTTGAGAAGGATCACACGTCGTTCCAAGATCCGGCGTTCCCCCTTCAGAAAATCTCGCCAACAGGGAGGGAGAACAACGCCATCGAGGCACCTTATGCATCTCTGAAGGCCCCTCCCAAAGGAGGAAACGAGGCTGATCCTCACGGTTTATACCCTCCTTATCATGATGGGCCTTTTGAACATTTTCCACCACTGTTCTCTCCACCAATGTCCAAGCAAGAATTGCGCAAGGAGATCCCTCTTCCTTGCCCTAGCAGGGCAGGCAGCCCCAGCGGGGCAAGTAGATCCAGTAAGGTAAGCCTTCTTAGGAAAGAGAGGCTTTCTACGGCAGATGGAGCCCCTCGTGGAGTTCGCTCCCTTGATGCAAATCCTACCTCGGTAACTGCCGTTAAGGCCAACTCTCCATATCATTTCACAGAGGTGATGCCTACGGTGGAAAATAACGCAAAGAATGGCGCTCATGAAATGGGAGAGGGACCGAACATCAAAACCATTTTAAGTTATCATCAACATTATATAAATAAAACTTATACAAACACATCAAAATCCCAAATTTTAAAGACTCTTCGTTACAAAAAACGGCTCTTTTCGATACTTCACCGATTACCTTCCTCCACCCTCCGGCCACCGTAGTCATTTCCCCCATGTGAATGCGAACGTTCAGATCGGCCCTTTACACGGCTTTCAGGCTTTTGATTACGTCTTCGCACACCTTCTTGGCGTCGCCGAGGATCATGAGCGTGTTCTCCCTGTAAAATAAGGCGTTATCTACTCCGGCGTACCCCGTCCCGAGGGAGCGCTTAACAAACAGAACCGTCCCAGCTTTCTCTACATCTAACACTGGCATGCCGTAGATGGGAGAAGAAGGGTCGTCATGAGCCGCTGGATTCGTAATATCATTCGCGCCAATTATAAAAGCTACATCTGTGGCACCAAAATCAGCGTTGATATCATCCAGCTCAAAAACGTCGTCGTAAGGAACATCCGCCTCAGCAAGGAGGACGTTCATATGCCCTGGCATGCGGCCTGCTACGGGGTGAATAGCATAACGCACTTGAATACCTTTTTGCTTTAGCTGCTGAGCCATTTCTCCCAAAACGCGTTGAGCCTGAGCCACAGCCATGCCGTAACCTGGGACGATAATGACGCTACGAGCCTGACTCAGCACAAATGCTGCGTCTTCAACACTCCCGAGTTTGACGGGCCGTTGAGAGGCAGCACCTCCAGCTGAGGGAGAGACAGCGCCTCCTCCAGACGAGGTGGTCGACGGATTCTCTTGTGCTGCACCCCCTAAAATGATGCTAACCAAAGAACGATTCATATTTTTGCACATGACGGAGCTTAAAATGGCGCCAGAAGCCCCAACCAAGGCTCCCGTTATGATCAAAAGAGGGTTTTGAAGCGTAAAACCTGTTGCTGCCGCTGCCCAGCCAGAGTAGGAGTTCAACATGGAGACAATAACAGGCATATCTGCACCACCAATCGGCAAAATGAGGGTAACCCCTACCAGGAGCGCTGCAACAACAAGCCCGCTTAGTAACCAAGTGGATTCCGTTCCCACGAACATTGCTAGTAAAACTGAACAAAACAGCCCGAGGGAGGCGTTGATAGATCGAGCCTGACGCGGCTTAAATGGGCATTTCGGAGCACGGCCTTGGAGCTTTAAAAAGGCAATCACGGATCCTGTCAGAGTTAGGGCTCCAATCATCACTCCAAGTCCAATTTCAGTCAGAACGGAACGAGGTAAGGCTCCACGTACGCCTAGATGAAAAGCCTGAGGAGAAAGGAGAGTTGCCAGAGCAACGAGGACAGCCGCTGCTCCAACAAGGCTATGAAAAGCGGCCATCAACTGAGGGAGGGCCGTCATTTTAACTTTTCGAGCTACTATAAATCCAACGCCTCCGCCACACACGAGGGCTGCTAAAACGCCCAAAAGACGCGTATGAAAGTGAGAGGCCATCGTCGTGAGAATAGCGAGAGTCATGCCGGCCATACCAAGCCGATTGCCACGTTGAGCCGTTTGGGGCGATGACAACCCCTTAATGGACAAAATAAAAAGGACGGCTGAACAGAGATAAAGGACTTGAAGAATCATGATGCCTCCTCAACTCACTTGCGTTTCTTGAACATGCTCAGCATGCGGTGCGTCATGCCAAAGCCACCAAAAATATTGATAGAAGCCAAAACGGCAGCCACAAAGGTCAAGGCCGAGGAGGTGAATGTCGACATATCCGAACCAAGAGTCACAATGGCTCCCAAAATAATGACGCTGGAAATCGCGTTCGTTACCGCCATCAGGGGCGAGTGAAGGGCAGGAGTCACATTCCAAACAACGTAATACCCCACAATGCACGCCAGCACAAAAACGGTAAGAGCCGACATAAAAGGATCTGAAGAAGCCGCAGGTTGCTGAGCGACAAGGTGACCTGCCACAGCACGGACGCCCTCAACCTGACTTTTTACGACCTCGAGATTCGCCATGATCTCCTGTGTCTTGCTAACGATGGCCTCAGCTCCTACTGAAATATCCATATTTTCCCTCGCTTCGTTCTACCTGTTTTAAGTACCTCTCTCCCTTCCTCAGACCCTCGAGTTCAAACCTTTTGCCGTAACTGGCCTTGGTGCGTCAACAGCGTACCACGAATGAGCTCATCGGACTCGTCAAAGGAAACCTTACCATCCTCAACGCGTAACAATGTTTTAACGAACGCTATAAAGTTCGATGCCAAAAGACGGCTGGCTGTTGGTGCAACCTGATTAATGAAATGTAAGGGGGCAAAAATGCGTTTTCCTTCCACAACAACCTCCTGTCCTGCTTTAGAAAGTTCACAGTTACCACCTGACTCACCCGCAAGATCTAACAGGTAGGCTCCCCGTTTCATGGTGTCTACTAAACGGCGTGTTACAATTTTGGGGGCAGGCTTGTTGGGAATTTGTGCTGTGGTTATAACGACATCCTGTTGGGGCAAAACTTCGGCCAATCGCGCTTCTTGAGCCGCTTGGTATACAGCACTCATTTCCTTAGCGTACCCCCCGCTGCCATCTCCTGACTCGTCAACGTGGACTTCTACAAAACTCGCCCCCAGGCTTTCGACTTGTTCTTTGGCAGCAGCTCGAACATCAAACGCAGAGACGATAGCCCCAAGGCGTTTAGCTGTGGCAATGGCCTGCAATCCGGCAACACCGGCGCCAATAATAAGCACACGAGCTGCAGGAAGGCTTCCTGCGGCCGTCATCATGAGCGGGAAAAGGCGCCCTAAATGAGCAGCTACATAGACCGAAGCTTGGTACCCCACGAGGTTGCTTTGCGACGATAAGATATCCATTGCCTGAGCTCGCGTTGTCCTCGGGAGCCGTTCAAGCGCAAAGGAAGTGATTCCGGTAGAGGCCCACTTTTCTAAACGGTCTTTGTTTTTATTCGGCAAAAGCTGGCCTACCAAAGCTGCTCCGGGTTGGAAATAAGGCCAGGTATCTTCCTGAGGAAGGTCGAGGCTGAGGATGATGTGTGCTCGTTCCAGAACCCCCCGAGGCCCCTTTTCAATGTGTGCCCCTTCCGCTTCAAAAGCCTCGTCAGAATAGCCAGCCTTGACTCCTGCGTTGGACTCTACGTAAAACTCGCAGTCGGGCCATTTGCGCATGATTTCAGGCACCATGGCAACGCGATATTCTTCACTTCGTTCTTTTAAGACGCCAATAACCACGGTCCTACCTACAGGCTTTTCTCATCCATTACGTTGTACTCTAAAACGACAGCAAAAGCAAAAGACCTAAACAAATTCGGTAGATGGCTAGGAGAAGGAGTGTGTGGTGGCGTAAGTATTTTAGAAAAAGCCAAAGCGTCGCTCCACCTAGAAGGAACGTCCCTCCAAAGAGCATGAGGGCGTTTGCTGAGAAAAACACATTAGCCAAGTCATTCGAGGCTTTCAAGAGGCCAAAAATCCCTGCCATGAGGAGGATAGGAGTCCCGCACAAAAACGAAAAACGTGCGGATTCTTCTCGCGAAAAACCAAGGGCTCTTGCGGTTGTCAGGCAGATCCCCAGCCGACTTACGCCAGGCACGAAAGCCAAAATATGCATCAGCCCCCAAATTTTCCCGCTGCGCTCATCCCACTGTTTTTGCGGTAAAACAGGGGTTGTAAGGTCAATAAACCCCATAAGCACCCCAAAAATGATGGAATTTGTGCCGATAACCCGAATGGAATGGGGGAGTTCAATGTGGCAAAATCCCAAAATCGCCCCTACGAGAAGAGCCGGAACCGTTCCCCAAAATGCGGCTTTGAAGAAAGAGAGAGAAGATGCGTCCTTATGAGATTCTTCAGTTTTGTCTGTTTGAACTTTATTTGATGTCATTCTATTTCTCTTATAAAGAAACGTCTGGCCAATCCAAAGTCCAAAACCTTGAAGGACTTCGAGGACGTCGCGCCAAAACGCACCCAAAAGGATGAGCCCGGGGATGAGGTGCAGAGCTGCCGTCTCAGCCACACCTAGGGGAGACAGCTGGCAAAATTTAGAAAAAAGCAGCATGTGCGCCGTCGAGCTTACGGGCAAAAACTCTGTAATGCCTTGAACAGCGAAAGTAAGCCAAAGATGAAGATCAAACATATAGACCTCTGAGAGAAAATAGATTCATACTTACGTTTTAAGTGAAAGACCGAGTTGAAAAGAGGACAAAAGTTATCCAGAGCGACGCGAGGATGGCCCACGAAAAAGGAAGTTTTAGGCTGCTTTTCCGGCGCCAGCACCGTTCGACACCAAACCCGACAAGACCAAGCCCCCCCGCAAGCACAAGAAACAACCCCAGTTCATTCATAGGAAGAAACAGGCCGGATATCATAAAAAGCAGCAGGTCACCTGAACCTAGAATCTCACGAACGAGCCGATTGTACAGAAAGATGGCCCCCATTCCAAGGCTAAGAGGAATGAGAGACAGAGGGATGAACGTTTGCTTGATGCACCACAGAATTCCGAGAAAAGTAAGACCAACACACAGGGCGAGGGGGAACTGCTGTTCTCGGGAATCAAAATAGATGATAGCTAAGCTCACCAGGAGCGATGCTGCAAGAACGAGAAGGTCTGCAGCATCGAATGCAAGCCCTTCAAACGCTTGAATCATCCTCACTCCAAGCCCTACCTTTTACGTCAGTAGCTCATTGTAGCACGAGCTTGAGCTTGCTTCCTCTATGTAGATTTTGTGGAGAGTAAATTATTTTTACTGGGTTCTGCGACCTCTTTTAAAAATAATTACTTGTAACTACGTGAATTTTATTTGAGACTTGCCTCAACCGCTCGTTATGGAGCAATCCCCTCCCCCTGATTTTTTAGGTGCGATGTTAGAATGAGGACTCAGGACGTGGCAGATCAGCCGGCCAGGTTTCTTTGAGATTGGGGCCTAAACGAACGACCTCTACCCGCTTAGCTAGGCCTGTGTTATCGTCTGTCTCTAAGAAAACGCCACACAGCGTCCCCTCCCCTCTAGAGGGACCTGGCTTAGAGGTTTCTGGAACCTTTCGAATGTAACGGTTGACGAGAAAATCCACGGGGAAGCCTATGAGTGATTTGTAATCTCCACACATCCCGGCGTCCGTTAGGAAAGCCGTCCCCTTTTCAAGGATCCGCTCATCCGCCGTGGGGACGTGCGTGTGTGTTCCCACAACGAGGCTCACCATTCCGTCCAGGAAATACCCCATAGCAATCTTTTCCGCCGTGGCTTCTGCATGAAAATCCACAATGATGGCGTTGAGGTTACCGCTCCCCATGGGGTAGGACTTTAAGAAGTCGCGAATAATCGGAAAAGGATTATCAAGTTGAGGACGAACGAACACCTGCCCCATAATATTAATAACAAGGATCTTACCTTTCGGTGTCGAAAACATCGCAAAACCATGCCCTGGTACCGTGGAGTCAAAGTTGAGAGGACGAAGAACGCGAGGATCTGTCTCCACGTAAGACAACATCTCTCGGCAATCCCACACATGATTACCCGTCGTGACAATATCGGCGCCCGATTCGTAGAGGGCCGCACAGGTTTTTGCCGAAATCCCGCAGCCGTGCTGAGAGTTTTCACCATTAACGATAACAGCGTCCAGGGACCAAACTTTTTTGAGGGAGGGAACGAACTTCTGGACGACTTCCCGGCCACTGCGACCTACAACATCTCCACAAAAGAGCAATCTCATCCGCCAGTTGTTCCTCTCCTGCCGCCTAGTGACTTAAAGCCTGAACTTCTTCAGTAAAATCGGCTGTGACCTTCTCAATCCCCTCGCCAAGAACGTATTTGATGTACCCTTTTAGGGTAACGGCTGTACCGAGCTCTTTCGCAAACTCATCGATGACCTGCGACACTGTCTTTTTGGGGTCCATGACGAAAGGTTGCTCGAGTAAGACGACTTCCCCATAGAATTTGCGGATGCGCCCCTCAATCATCTTGTTGATAACTTCCGGTGGACGGCCAGAATCCTTAATTTGGTCCTGCAAAATTCCTTTCTCGTGCTCAAGGACACTAGCAGGAACCTCTTCTATAGAAAGATACTGCGGATTACTAGCAGCGATGTGCATAGCCAATTTTTTACCGAATTCACGCAATTTATCAGCCGAGCCGTCGGACTCAAGTGCAACGAGGACCCCGATTTTTCCCAATCCTGGCGCAATGGCACTGTGAATATAAGTTGCAACAACGCCGTGCCCGACCGAGATTTCTGTCACACGACGAAGGGTCATATTTTCGCCAATAACCGCGATAAGATTCTTGAGGGAATCCTCTACAGTCCCTGAATCTAATGAAGCACTCATAAGGGCGTTAAGATCCGAAATTTTCTGTGCCCCAGCCACGTTCGCAACGGCCTTTACAAAATCCTGAAATTTTTGGTTCTTAGCCACAAAATCGGTTTCCGAATTCACTTCGATCATGGCAGCATGCTGGTCTGATGGCGCCACACCGATCAGCCCTTCAGCAGCAACTCGGCTAGACTTTTTCGCAGCCGCAGCTAAGCCTTTCTTTCTGAGCCAATCGACAGCTTTTTCAAAGTCCCCCTCGCACTCTGTGAGCGCTTTTTTACAATCCATCATTCCTGCGCCGACTTTCTCACGCAGCTTCTTAATGACATCCGTTGTTATATCTGTAGACATAATCCACCCCTTCCTTTTCAACTCCTCAACACAAATACAAAGCCCACAGTAAAACTAGGCTTGTGGTACGCTCTCTGATGCCCCAATATCAACGCCCGCAGCGCTCAACCCGGCCTGGAGACCATCCAAGACAGCATCCGCCGCCAAACGACAATAGAGGTCAATGGACCGGATAGCGTCGTCGTTACCAGGAATAAGGTGCGTAATCTTCCGAGGATCTGAGTTCGAGTCAACAACCGCCACGACAGGGATCTGCAATTTATAAGCCTCAGCAACGGCAATAGCTTCCCGATTCGTGTCGATCACGAAAAGAAGATCCGGAACGCCCCCCATATCACGCACACCGCTCAGGACTTTGTTCATCTTCTCACGCGTGTGATCAAGTTTTAAAATTTCCTTCTTCGTCATGAGCTTTGGATCAGCCAAAGTCGCTTCAATCTCCTTTAGACGGCGCAGGGACTGACTGACGGTTTTCCAGTTCGTCAACATACCCCCCAACCAGCGGTGGTTAACATAGTACTGACCACAACGCTCCGCTGCAGCTTTAATGAGGTCTGAAGCCTGCGGCTTCGTGCCTACAAACAGGATACGCCCCCCTGAGCTGGCAACCTTACGAATTTCCTCCAAAGCGTGATTGAGCAAAGGAACCGTCTGCTCGAGGTCTAAAATATGGATGCCATTCCGCACGCCAAAAATGTACGACGCCATCAAAGGGTTCCACCCCTGCGTCTTGTGTCCGTAGTGGATGCCCGCTTCAAGCAAGTCTTGTAAACTGAACTTTGGTAAAGCCATATCTTCTCCGATTCTCCTTCTAGCGCACCATCACCTTTACCACCCCAAGGCAGCATCGGACGGGTTCGACACCCACGGTGACCATGCACAACAAACCAAATACACAGATCAGTGTACAAATTTTAACCAAACAATGCAAGTTAGACGGAGGAGTAAACAGGTCCACGGCCTAGAGGAACTAAACAAATCCAGGGTACACATTCAAGATAGCGCCACAGTCCAATATCGGTTTCTTCGCGACTTCGCATGAAATTCCAATCAAGAAGGTGACTTTCTTTCATGTGGAGGAAATGTACTCATTTTGAGTCGGAAAGGCTCGAGAACAATGTCATGATGGGCTTGATTTTTGGCTAATGCTTTGTGTACTACCTATAAAATATCGCTGCGTGAACCTGCTTTATTTCTAGGTCGAAGCCCTGTAGCAGTCGTGCATAACTTGCCAAGGAATGAGGGATTGTCTAAATTTAAGGCAGGTTTTTTGAGGAAGGGAAAGGTCGTGTTAGAAGGTATGATGAAAGGGAAGAGGGGCGTCGTTATGGGGGTGGCTAACGAGGCGTCCATTGCCTGGAGTATCGCTAAGAATGTTGTTGGGCAGGGGGCGAAGATTACTCTGACTTACCCCAACGATGCGATTTACAAGCGTGTAACGGCCCTCAGCGAAACCTTGCCGGAGTGTGGTCCCCTCCTCAAGTGTGATGTTGCTCAGGAGGGGGATGTTGAGGCCGTTTTCCATGAATTGGCCAAGACATGGGGAGGAGTCGATTTCGTAGTACACGCTATTGCTTTTTCAGACCGCAAGCAGCTGACAGGGCGTTATGTCGATACAACGCGGGAGAACTTTTTGAATACGATGAACATCTCCTGTTATTCCCTCACTGAGATTTGCAAGGCAGCAGCTCCATTGATGCTACAGGGTGGGTCGATTTTGGCCTTGACGTATGTTGGAGCAACTCGGGTCATCCCCCACTATAACGTTATGGGGGTAGCTAAGGCCGCTCTCGAGTCAAGTGTGCGGTACCTGGCGACGGACTTAGGGCCTCAGAAGATTCGTGTGAATGCTATCTCTGCGGGAGCAATTCGTACGGCTGCATCATCAGGGATTGGAGATTTTTATTACATCATGAACTGGTATAAGGAGAATTCTCCTCTTCGGCGAAATGTGTCGGTGGATGAGGTCGGACAGTCAGCGCTCTACCTTTTGAGCGATATGTCGTCGGGGGTGACGGGAGAGGTTCACTTCGTAGACTGTGGTTATAATATCGTCGGTATGAAGGCGGTAGATGCTCCGGATTTGACGATTGACTCTTAGTGGAAGGGGGAGTTATGATTCGCCGGGTGTTAGTAAAATTCTCGGGGGAGGCGCTTGCGGCGGACGACGCCACACTCGACTATCATCGCGGATTTGAAGTAACGAAAGATCATCCTTTGTTGTCGGCCCTTCCTTTGATGGAGTGGGCCAATCCCCGTATGGTTCTGAAGTTGGCGCTGGATGTTAAGAGTGCATGCGAGGCAGGACTCGAGGTAGCTCTTGTTATTGGCGGTGGGAACCTTTGTCGAGGAGGACGAGATACAGCCCAAAGGGCTCAACGGGCTGCAACTGATAAGATTGGTATGCTAGCAACAGCAATGAACGGATTCCTCCTGCATTTGGCTCTGAAAGTTGCGGGGGTGGGGAGTGTGGTGTTGTCTGCACGTTCTATGTCTGCTGTATGTGATCTGTACACAGCTGAGCGGGCTCAAGGGATCTTGTCTTCAGGCCAAGTGGTGATTTGCGTAGGTGGTAGCGGTCTTCCTTTTTTCTCAACGGATACAGCAGCTGTTATCCGGGCTTGTGAGATGAGGTGTGACGGCCTTTTGAAGGCAACAAAGGTAGACGGTGTTTACGAGGACGATCCTATCAAGAACCCTCAAGCCGTTTTTTTGGAGGAGTTAACACATGACGATTGCTTGCGGCGCGGGCTCAAGATCATGGATGCAACGGCGCTCATGCTAGCACGAGACGAACAACTTCCCATCATAGTAGCCAACACTTTTGTGCCTGATATGGTGAAAGGTGCCTGCCGAGGGGGACTCAAAAAATCGGTTATCAAGGCTTAAGTGACCTTAGGGATAGCGAGTTGTTGATCTGGAGTGATGCCGGAGGGGAAGAGGTGGAGGCAGAGGCTTAGTGTACGTGCACAAAATCTTGACGAGCAGAGCTCTTTTGATCATCCCATACCTAGGTGTGGAGACCGATGAGGGGTCAGTAGAATTTTGACA
This sequence comes from Alphaproteobacteria bacterium, assembly GCA_041200185.1. Taxonomy (GTDB): domain Bacteria; phylum Pseudomonadota; class Alphaproteobacteria; order BNTO01; family BNTO01. The sequence goes on along the minus strand of CP165730.1, from coordinate 1,063,408 downwards.
AGGAGTGTAGGAATGAGAGAATTTTTAGTTGCAGCAGCGTCTCTGACAGCGGTTGTTCAGTCGAATGCCGCTACCCAGGTAGACGCGTCTCTGAAGTTTGATGCACAAGTTTATCAGGGCCACTCGTACAATGTTGTGAGCACAGCTGGTCAACTGACACAGATAAACGTTTTGGATTTGCACCAGACGAAATGGCTAGATGGACAGGGGGGGGTTGTCGTGACATTGGCCGCGGCATTCACTGACGCGCATAATCACCTTTCGCAGTATGCTAGTGCTAAGGAGATAAGAGAGTTTATCGAGGCTGTAGCACGAGCCGGCTTAGGGCTTAACGCTAATGATAACTACGTTCCTCATATGAACGGTTATTCAGGCAACAAGAGGATATTGCTAGTAAAGTACGACGGTAATGAGTACTACGTTGACGCGCTAGGTACGACGATTGTTGATTGTATTAATTGCCTGCAGCGTCGAATAAGTGCGCAGGAGCGGCAAAGAGCCGTGCAGCAGGCAAACGCAGGTGGACAATAAATCTTCTTTTAAAATATCGGTTACCGCAGAGGAAAAAATTTAAGGGGCAGCCAGGGGAGATAAAGCTGCTCCCTCAGTTTGTGAAAAGTGATTTAGAATGATTAATGATAAGGTTTAGGGCCATGTAGAGTCGAGGAGTGCGCGGAATGAAGAAGGCCAAGATTGCCGTTATTGTGGGCTGTGGGACCCTTATTTTCGGGGGAGGTTGGTGGTGGTCTCGTTTTTCGAGGTGGAATCTGGAAACGCCGTTGATTCCCCTGTGTGGACCGAAATTCGGGAATGGAAGTGGAATTTATGGATATCACACTTCCAATATGACACATCTCATTCATCTTATGACACTTGCTGAAGGGAACTTTATGGCGGAGTTGAGTCGTATGAAACCCCAAGAGGCTCGAAAAGCACTGCATCGCTTGCGTTTGTTGGCTCAAGGCGTTCAACAACGGTTTGATGAGGTTGATAAGTTATCGACGAAACCAGATGGATTGAAAAAATTTGCTTTGGATTATGCTTTGCGGCAGGGAATGAAGGTTCGCATTCCCGAAGAAAATAGGCAACTCACCGTGACAAGTGGAGAGTTCGAAATCCTGAAAAAGACGTCACTTCGGACACTTGAAGAACTCGAAAAGCGCGTTTCTGAGGTGGACGTTGAGTCTTTTGAGGTTCCTGAGCGTCTTCGTGAAAAATGGCGGCGACAGAAAGAGCTTAAAATGTCGGAAAGAGAGATGAAAGAATATTGTGTACTTCTGACCGTTTTTTCGAAGTTTTATTCTGACAGAAGCTATTACGTTGTTCAAAAGGCTATTGAGGCCAAATTGGAAGAGTTGTCGGAACCGGGAAAGGAGGTATCTCAACATGATGAGCAGGTCCTCAAGAAGTTAAAAGCTGTCCAGGATATGCTTGAAAAGTATCTGTCTCCTTTCCAGAAAGACAGTGCTGTAAAAGTTCAGGCACTTTGCCTTGACAAAAAAGGTCGCCAGTATTCTGAACAGGATTTCAGGGAGTGGCAGGAACGAAAGGTTAAGGTGCACATGAGGACGGAAGAGATCGAGGCTCTAAGTCAGGCAAAAGGGAGCGAAATGAAGCTTTTGACGACGATGGCACGAGACATGTTCGGGAATCCCCTGAAAGTGCGAGTTTGGTATTGTCCTTCCCCGCAAGAAAAATAGTAGAACGATTACAAATATCGTTTTCTGAGTCCTTGGTTGTTTGGTGAAGCCAGGTGGGTTTCCTTCACCTTTTTGAGGTGTTGAAATCGATTGTTGGTATAAAAAAGCATTGATTAGTATAATGGAAGAATTATGAAGCATTTTGCATAATCGCTTGTATGATGTGGGCTGATCCTGCGAGGTAATTATGCTGCTTCTCAGGAAATATGACTTTCGGGACTTGCAGAAAGTTCTCGTGTAGTTTTGGTGAGTTTGCGTCCTCCTCTTCAAGGTAAAGGAGATGTACTGAGAGCTTTGCCAGGTTTATGGCTTCTGGATACAAGAATTTATACGCTTGTGGTCTAAGACGTTATTGGCGTTTCTTAGACATGTTAGATGCAAGGAGTCCCGTTCCAAAAATGTATTTGCGTGTCCTCGGGATTGGGCTGGCGAGTTAGTTGGGTGAGCATCTCCTAGCAGGAAGAGATGCATGGGGAAATATTCCTGGCGTGAAGGGAATGTGGGGTGATCAGTTTACGCTATAATCACCGCGAAGAATTTATTAAATATGTTGAGGTCGTAGTGTGCGGGATTGTTGGGATAGCTCAGTTAGGTGGGGGGATACTTGGAAACCTTGTTGATGGACTCAGCTGTCTAGAATATCGAGGATATGATTCAGCTGGGGTGGCGCTACTTGGACCGGAAGGATTGTACAGAAAGCGGGCTGTCGGCAAGGTGGATCAACTTCGAGCTGCCTTGCAGGAGGATGCCGCGGCAGGGCGTGAGACGGCTAGGGTGGAGTCGGCGTGGTTTGGGATGGCTCACACACGTTGGGCGACTCACGGCGCTGTGACGGAGGCTAATGCCCACCCTCAGTCGGACGGGTATACGACAGTTGTCCACAATGGCATTCTGGAGAATGTGGCTGATTTGCGACGACAATTGCCGGGAGTAACGTTGACAAGTCAGACGGACACAGAGCTTATTGTCCATCTGGTTTCAAAAGAAATCCGAGGCGGAATGCACGTTGTTGAGGCGGTACAACAAGTTCTTTCTTTGCTGCGGGGAACTTGGGCGCTCCTCCTGTTTCACACGGATTTTCCAGATTTCATGATTGCCGCTCGTAGGGAGAGCCCCTTGTCAGTAGCGACTTATGAATCAGGCGTTTCTTTAGCATCAGATGTGTCCAGCCTTGTCGAAATGGGGACGTTCCTTTGTGGATTTGGAAGATGGAGAAATGGCCGTGATTCAGCGGGAGAACGGCGCAATTTCATGTCATTTCCAGAGTGAGCAGGGAAGGGAGGTAGTAAAGTCTTGGCAACCCCTTGAACTTACGGGGAGGGAAGACTCTCATCCAGTTTTTGAGGACGCTACGTTAAGGGAGATTTATGAGCAACCGAGCGTAATAAGACGAATGATGGAAGCTTTTCGTGGTAGGGAGTTTGAACCTATATTAGAAGCTATATCGCAAGCTCAGATGTTGGGACTGATAGGTTGTGGGTCATCCTTTTATGCCAGCTTGATAGGAAAATACCTCTTTGAAATATGGGGGAGGGTATCAGCTCAGGCAGAGGTCGCTTCAGAGTTTCGTTATCGAGCTCCTGTGTTGAACGAACATTCTTTTTATCTTTTTTTATCGCAATCCGGGGAGACGTTGGATACTCTTCAGGCTATGGAAATGGTCAGGGCGCAGAAGATTTCTACAGGAGCTGTTACGAACGTTGCTCACAGTAGTATGGCTAAAAGGGCGGATGCCGTTATACCTTTGCGGGCAGGACCCGAAGTAAGTGTCGTGTCGACGAAGGCCTTCACAGCTCAGCTGGCAGCCTTGGTGGGTATCCTTCTGCGAGTGGCAAAGCAACGGCAATCCAAGGATGTTTTGGCGCGTTTACAGAAGGATGCAAAGAAGATTCCTGAGCTTTTGGAGGAAATTTTAAGGATTCGAGATGACGCCTGGAAGCCCTTGGTGCAACAGCTGCTTCAGGCGTCAGTTATCTTGTTTTTGGGGCGGGGGGTTCTTTATCCCGTTGCTCTTGAGGGAGCGCTGAAGCTAAAGGAGACGTCGTATCTTCATGCCGAAGGTTACCCTGCTGGCGAACTAAAACACGGTCCCATTGCCTTGGTTGATGTTCATACGGTAAGCGTTTTCCTGGCACCATGGGATGAGCTGTTTCCTAAAGTTTTATCAAATGCGCAAGAGACACTAGCACGTGGAGGGACGGCCATTTTCCTGACAGATGCCATCGGCCAAAGAGAGATCGAGAAAAGTGATCTTCCTCAAGGGAAGGTGGTAACGTTGGTCGCTCCTGAAACGGGCGAGATATCGAAATCTTTCGTTTATAGTGTTCTGTGTCAGATGCTTGCCTACAAGGTTGCGAAGTTTAGAGGGTGCAACGTTGACAGGCCGAGAAACCTTGCCAAGGCCGTAACCGTTGAATAGGGCAGAGAAAGGTCGCAGGTAGCTAGTTAGCATAGAAGGAAACCTGGTTTCGTACGGGGACTTTTTTGCCATCAACGATGAGCGAGAAGTCATTCCAGTTGTTTCGGCCTGTTTGAATGCTGATAGAGGTGTTGCCGTTGATGTTGATTTTATTGCCGTCAACAAGGAGACCAACTTGCATAGAAGCGTCTTGTGGTGCGCTGTTAAGCTGTGAAGACGCTGTCCTTTGACGATCGGATCTTTCGCGATGACGGGTCTCTTCGTGAGGATTTTGTTCCTCATTGTGCCCTCTTTTGTTGCGGTGTGGTGTGCGAGCTAAGTCGTCACCATAGGTAAAATCGTGCTCATCAGTGCCGTCGCGGAACCTGTCAGTTGGGTGGGGACGATTTCTCCGGGGTGTGGAATCGGCAGAAGGATAGCGTCTGTCTGACAGGGTTGGGTCGTAATCTTGACGAGGGGTGGCATCGTCACGGCGACGAGATTGTGACTCTGTTCGGTCAGGTCTTGTTGGGTCTGTGTGACCTCGGTCATCGGGGATTTCATTAAACCGGTCTCCACGAGATGCGCGACGACGACCTGTGCTGAAGTCTTCTTCACGATTTGAAGCTCTTCCGTTATTAGTTCTTCCATTATTCAGAACGACGTTGTCGAAGTCTGGGCGTTCGAGATCTTGCTCCAGGTCATTGCGGCTAGTGTTTTTCTTGTCACGTTCTTTTCGGGTTCTCCTGTTGGTGTCTTGACGGAGGTTATTCCCTGTACGACCGTGGTCATAGAAATCTTCCGTTGCACCGTTAGAAGCGTGATTCAAATTATCTCTTCTTTGCCGGCTTGAAGATGAGTTGCTGTCGCGCATGGGTCTTTCGTCACGGTAACGACCAGAGCTTTCTAGCCTCATGCGGTCGTGATCTCCTGAGTTCCGAGGAGGGGTAGCGTGGTTGGAGTTTCTGTCAAAATCATTGTTACGAGAGTTTCTGCTGGCGTCAGAGGTTTTGCGACGTCGTCCTTGCTGGCGCCCGTCATTTGTTGGGTCGACACCGGGGCGCCTATCAACCTCGAATTCATGGGGTTGTTCGTTTTCGGGATGACGGCGATTGCTGTTTGAACGGGTTCGATTACTTGTTGAGCGATTCCTCCCGCTGTTATCAGGTGCGAAGTTATTGTCATAGTTGTCGCGGTTTCTGCTAGAACCGCGGCGGCCTGACGGATTAACTTCCGCGGATGAGTGCTCCTCGGCACTTGAGGCGCGCCCAGCACGCTGGCTGCGTCTGTTTGAATTTTGGCCATCGTTCTGGTGCGTGAAGTCAGTAGAGTCTGCCTGATCAGCGGAGGTGTCTGCGGAGGTGGCATTGTTAGAATGGTTCCTTTTGTGTCTAGAGTGCTTAGTCGGCGTCTTTTGCGGCCAGAGATACACCATAGAGCCTGGGGCATAGACAGGAATATTGTGATTAATTCCTTCCAAGTTCCAAGTAGAAATGGTTGTGAAAACCTTGGCTAACTGTTGATCTTCCTCGTCCATGGACGTAGTGAGGTTGGAGATGTCTTGTGGTGTGGCTTTGGCGCCGAGTGTTACCAATAAACAAACGTCAATAAGCTTTTCTCCGCTCATTTCGAAGGATTGTCTAAGAGTTGAGGTAAGACAAGCATCAAGATCCCAAGAGCTATCTGGAAGAGTTCCTGTAAAACCTTCGCCTTCTTCATTGAGATTAATGAGGTGTCTGGCGCTGTTGAGAACAAAATCGCAGACTCTCAGCGTGATGTCATTTTCGGATGATTCGATTTCGGTGTCATAGCTGACAGAGGCTATGTGCTCAATGAGGTATCTTGCTGACTGGCTAAGAACTCCCATAAAGCTGAGATAGGCTAACTGATCAGCGAAAGTTTGTTGCGGATGCTGTATGAGATAGTTGTAAAGGCCTCGTGTGCGCGCGGCTGCTTCAATAAAATCGGCTTGAAGTGAACGGTCTTGGGGTTCTATCACCGGAATCTCTCCAGCAGAGAGGCTAGGGGTGATAAGTGCAAAGCCTGCTAGAGACCACAAGTACTTGGAAATTTGGGTCTTCATTCGACGATCCTCTTGAGTGTGTACGTCCGCGTGTAATACAAGTCCGGGCACATTAAACGACATCTTGTTGTAATACTATAATTTGTAAGTTAATTTTTTGTTAAAATTAGTGTCTATACTTCACATAAACTGAAAAAATAGGCTGTCGCAGCTGTAAAAACTTGCGTAGAATGAGGCGTATTATCTGGGAAGGAGGTCTTTGTGTCAGAACCGTCTTGTCGGCCGAAGGATCCGCGCTTTGGTTCAGGTCCAACACGTAAGATTTGCAGGGGGCTGTTTGCGGCTGGAGAAGAAATTTTGGGGATTTCGCATCGTAGCCGCCGCGGATTAGCGTTGATCCATGATGTTTTGGAGCGGCTCAGGCGTGTGCTTCAGATTCCGGAAACGTACGAGATTGGCTTGGTGAGCGGCGGTTGCACGGGAGCGATGGAATTTCTCTTATGGAATCTTCTAGGTGCCAAACCAGTTGATGTTTTAACAAATGGAGTGTTTGGAAATCATTGGGTTTTCGATGTCGAGCATGAGTTGAAGGTTCCGCAACATCGAGTCTTTTCCTTTCCAGTGGGGGAAAGCCTAGATTTTTCGGAGTGCAAACTTGAGAAAGATGCCGTTTTTGTTTGGACAGAGACACCTTCGGGCACAACAATTTCGCGGAGGGCTTGGGAATCTGTGCCGTGGGATGTAAGAACAGGGCTGACAATATGTGATGCGACAGCTTCAATATTTTGTGAGGCCTTGCCATGGAAAGACTTAGATGCGACGGCTTTTTCATGGCAAAAGGGACTAGGAGGCGAGGCCGGCTTAGGGACAGTCATATTAAGTCCGAGGGCGCAGGAGCGTTTGGCGACGTATGTGCCACCATGGCCTCGCCCACGTCTTTTCCGTCCTCCTGTGGAGGAAAAAGGTGAGGTGCGAAGAGTCTCTCCTTTGTTTTGGCAAGGACATACGATAAACACGGTTTCTTTGGCGTTTGTGAAGGATATGGTGCAGGCGTTAACGTGGGTAGAGGCTCAGGGTGGGTTGGCTGGTCTTGTGCAGCGAGTTCAGCGAAATGCTCGAGTTATCGAAAAATGGACACAACAGGAAGAAGGATTTAACTTTCTTGTAAAGGACCCGGCGGCTAGAGCGAAGAACGTCGCGTGCATAGAGGTTTGGGATCCTGTGCGCCAGCAGAAGGCCGACTGGGACCTTTTGAGAGCGATGGTGCGCTTGCTTGAGGAAAAGGGTGTAGCGCTAGATATCCTTAACCATACTCAGTCCGTACCGTGTTTGAGACTCTGGTTGGGGCCAGTTGTTGAGGAGAGCGACGTCGAGGCTTTGCTACCGTGGTTGGCTTGGGCGCGTAACGAAGTCGTAGCTGAATTTTGAAGAAATTGTAATGCCAATATCGACGTTAGGCGACGCTTTGGTGCAAAGCTTTGAGAACGGTGTTGGTGACGTTCAGGTGATTCTGGATGGTCTCGTATAAGTCAGCAAAGGTAACATAGACGCACTGAGGTCGTGGAAAGCCTCGGAGTTTATCAGGGTGGAGGACGTGGTCTGTGACAGGATCGAGGATGAGTTTTTGAAGGATTATTTTCCGAACGTGTTTTTTGGTTTGAGGGTCCCAAACGAATTTTTCTTGTCGATAGAGGAAGGTTTCATCATCAACCTTGATGAAAACAGTATGTGAGGGATCTCCCTCAATTAAAGCCACGGGTTTCCCGTCAGATGTAAGAACAGGACGGTGAGCGCTGTAATGGATAGTTTCGACGAGGGATCGGATTTCTTTATCCTGACGCTGGTGGAGAAAGGTCGATGTAGCTCGGGAGATAGTGTCTTTGATGAGTTGAAAAGAGCGGACGAGAGTATCGAACTCAGGTTGAAGGTCAGCGAGAGATTCGCTATTTCTTCGGGATCTGCAAAGGTCTCTGGTAGGGGTATTCGTAATCTCTTTGTGAAGAGTAGCTAGGTATTGAAAGGCAAAAGAGAGTCGTGAAGATACATTTTCATAAAAAGCAAAGAGCTCACGTTTTTGCTCTTCGAACTCATTCCTCCCTGAAAGATGAGCAAAAGCAGCAGCGAGACGTGAGGCGAAGTCTTGAGGAGGTTGAAGAGCCCTTAGGCAGCTTGTTAGTGTGAGTTCTTGTGGAACATTGCCTGAAATGGTTGGCGAGGGCTTCGAAGTCATAGTCTCAACAATAGTCTGTAAATCATTCTGCAATTCTTCTGCTCGAAAGAAAAGGCTTTTCTCAGTAGAAAGAGATGTCGTTGTATTAACTTTGCAAGGGAAAGTGGAGGAAAGGGGAAGAAAGGTTGCTTCTTCGAAAAGGTGAATAAACTCATCAACATGATCCAGGAAAGGCTGTGTCGCAGCATCGAGGGAATATAAAGCATTTTCCTTAGCTGGAGGCAAAAAACGCCTAGTAGCAAGGTTAGCGTCTGCAAGGCCGTTGTAAAAGACCTGGGCAAGAGAGCCAATCTGATGAAGCGTGAAGAAATAGCGCTGGCAAGATGGACAAGAGGAGTGAAGATGTAAATGAAATAGAATTAAGAAAAATGAAAGGTGAGCACATCTGCGCAACATATTATCCATGAATTTCTAGAATACGTCATACGTATCTTCCTAGCAAAAAGTAGTTAAGAAAAGGTGAAAGTCAGAAGGTGAAGGATGCATATAAGCGCACCAGTAAAAAAAATAACGAATTATGGTAATCTCCAAGAGGAGTTTCGTTGACCCCGGTCTCATCTTCTGCTTAGAATGAAGAGTGTTCGGGGTTGAGAGACGAGTAGGGTTCGATGAACAAGAGCGAGTTGGTGGCCAGCGTTGCGGAGCGCAGCGGATTGGCGAAGGTCGAAGCGGAACGGGCCGTAGACGCCGTTTTTGACTCGATTATGGATGCCTTAAAAGATGGTGATGAGGTGCGTTTGGTGAGTTTTGGGATTTTTTCATGTGTCGATAAGCCTGCGCGGGAGGGACGTAACCCAAGCACGGGTGAGAAGTTGCACATACCTGCGCGTCGGGTTCCGAAGTTCAAGCCAGGTAAGCCTTTGAAGGACGCCATTGGATAGGTAGTTCCTCTGCGCTGGGTGGTGTGGTCACTGAGCGTGGAGGAGTTTTGAGGGCGATTAGCTCAGCGGTAGAGCATCTCGTTTACACCGAGGGGGTCAGCGGTTCAAGCCCGTTATCGCCCACCATTTGAAAGTGGATGGATTGTGGCCGTGATTGATGGAGAGTTGGCGCGTCGCTCGATTGCGCCGGTCTGCGAGGGGGTTACTCCTGATGCTCCGCTGATAGGGGTCCCGCTGGATTTCGTGGACATCAATGACATCGCGGAGGATTCTTCTTACTCGTCGTATCCGTGGTATGCCATTGGGAAGCGCTACTGCGATGCGGTGGTGTGCTCGGGGGGAGTTCCGGTTATGTTGTGCTACAACGCTTCCAATATAGGGAAGTACATCGATGTTTTAGATGGGATTTTGGTGGCGGGGTCAGCCTTTGATATTGATCCCTCACTTTACGGCGAGAGGGAGCGGCACAAAACGACAATTTCCCGTCCCATGAGGACGCAGTTTGAGTGGGCCATCATCAAAAAAATGATGGACAGAGATAAAGCCATTTTGGGAATTTCGGGCGGGATGCAATTGCTCAACGTAATTGACGGAGGCACGCTCTATCAGCACGTTCCAGAGGGGTTGCCGAACGCGCTTAATCACACGCAGTACAAGGCGATGACGTACCCTCACCATGATGTGGAGATTTTTCCTGAGTCGATTCTGTATCAGGAAATTTTTCAATATGATGAGGTCTTTGCTACTTCAGTGAGCCAACCTGCAAGCGGGGCTTTACGGGTTCCGGTGAATAGTTATCACCACCAGGGGGTAAAGAGGTTAGGTAGGCATTTTCACGTCGTAGCGAAGACAAGCGATGGACTGATTGAGGCAATTGAATCGACACAACTTCGCTTTTGCGTAGGGGTTCAGTGGAATGCTGAATTTTGCCTGACCCCTGCAGATTGGGCGTTATTCAGGGCCTTTATTGCTGCTGCTAAAGCGCGGGTATGATGGAAAGTTCCTCGCTCGACAGCGTGATTGCGGAGGTTGTTGCCAAGACTTCTTTGGTGGAGTTGGTTGGCGCGGACATTCCTTTGCACAGGAAGGGGGCGGAGTTTTGGGGCTTGTGTCCATTTCATGCTGAAAAGACGCCCTCGTTTAAGGTAGACGAGGGGCGGAACTTTTACCATTGTTTCGGTTGTGGAGCGCATGGTAATGCGCTTGATTACGTGATTCATCGGCAAAATTTACCTTTTAAAGACGCTTTGCAGTTTCTTGCTGAGCGGGCTGGAGTAGCACTTCCCGAGTTTTCAAAAGCGTCAACGCAGGATGGTCAACGCAAAAAGGATTTGTACGCACTGCACGGCCTAGCGATGGACTACACGCACAGCCTTCTAAAAAAATCATCTAGAGCACAAGAAGCACGAGAGTACCTTATGAAAAGAGGTGTGACGGAAAAGGTATTGAACGATTTTCAGCTAGGATATGACGACGGTTCTTTGACTCCCCATTTGTTGAAATTTTATCCAGCGATGCTTATACAGGAGGCGGGGTTGGCAACCGAAAGCGGAGGCGTCCTCAAGGGGCGGTTCGTTCAAAGAATTTTATTTCCGATTTTGGATGTGCAACGTCGTGTTATCGCCTTTGGCGGGAGACTTGTGGGGAGCGAGGATGCAAAGGCTCCTAAGTATTTAAACTCGAAAGAATCACCTCTTTTCCACAAAGGAAGCCAACTTTACAATTTGTACGCAGCACTGACGGCGGCGAAAGAGAAATCTTTGGTCCTCGTTGAGGGATACATGGACGTCCTTACGATGGCATCGCGTGGATTTCCGCAAACGGTAGCAGCACTTGGAACAGCATTAACGGAAACACAGATGGAGACGTTGTGGCGGTACACTTCTCAGCCGATTTTGTGTTTTGACGGCGATGCAGCTGGCATGAAAGCTTCTCTTCGAGCTATGGAGCGTGCCTTGCCACTACTCAAGCCTGAAAAAACCTTCTTCTTCTGTTATTTACCGGAGGGGAAAGATCCGGATGAGCTGTTGCGTAGTGAGGGGGTGTCAGCTATGCAAAAACGGCTTGATGAGGCCCTGCCCCTTATCGACGTTTTGTGGAAGCATTTGGTGTCTCCATATGAAATGAAAAATAAAGGCCGAGAACAATGGATTCCTGAAGATTGGGCGGCACTCAAAAGGGATATTTTTCAGACGCTGCGGTGTTTAGCACATGAGGATGTCCGAGAGTTCTACCGAAAACTTTTACTGGCACGTTTTTTCCAAAAGCAGTGGATTCCTCGTGAAACGTCCAAAAGAAAGCGGTTTAAGGAACCACAACCTGATAGATTCCTATCGAGAAAGCAGGTGGGGCAAAAAATTCTTTTGGGAATCCTCCTGAAAAATCCTATATTATTATCGGATGTTGATGAGCTCGTGGCTGGGCTGGACTTTGATGACTCTGAGCTGAGAGATATTCAGGTGTGGCTGCTTGACAGATACTTTTGTGGTGAGGGTTTTAATGATGAGGGTTTTGATCGGCAAAGGGATGAGTTCCTTGAGCAGATTGGTTTGCGAACGTTAAGAACGCATGCAGCGTTCCTGTTTGATGAGGGCTTGACGCAAGATGAGGTTTTGCGACGATGGAAGGAGATCTGGCGTTGCACGGTAGAGAGCGATGGAGTCGAAGGAGATTTGCGGCAGGCTTACAAGAATCTCAGACAGAAGTTCGATGAACAGTCTTGGTGTCAGGTTAAAGCGCTTCTCACTGATGCAGATCGGTTGGGGAGAGGTGAAAGAGAGTGAATACGATCAGAAGAAAAGACGGACTTAAAGGAGTGGAGGATAGATGGCGATGAAGGCAGGACGTTATGATGTGGAGTCAGAAACAGAGATATCGTCAGCTGGGGATATCCCTTTGGTGGAATTGAGCAAGTCGAACCCTGTTCTTAAGAAGTTGCTAGCTATGGGCAAGGAACGTGGCTACATCACTTACGATGAGCTGAATGAGGCCTTGCCCGAGGGAAGCCTGACGGCTGATCAAGTAGAAGACTCGATGTCCATGATGGCTGACATGGGGATCAGCATTGTCGAGAGCGATGAGGTTGATGAACGCTTTTTGGAAGATTTTTCAGAGATGGGCGCTCTAACGGAGTTCGCCGTTGATGATACTCCAGAGGAGGAAACGCAAGAAGAAGGTGTCGATCGTCGTGATGACCCTGTTCGTATGTATCTCCGTGAGATGGGGAACGTTGAGCTGTTGTCACGCGATGGCGAAATTGCGATCGCTAAACGCATCGAAGCCGGTAAAGAACAAATGATTGGAGGGCTGTGCGAGAGTCCTATTACTGTTGAATTATTCCAAAAATGGGTGGATTTGCTTGAAGGGAAAAGGCTCTATATTCGCGATCTCATTGCTATAGAAAACGGCGGAGAAAATGAACCATCAGACGCAGAGGGGGCTGAAGAGATTGAGGCAGCAGGAGCGGGTGATGAGCTAGTCGCCGATGAGAGTGGCGAAGAAGCGCCGACAAAAAGTACTGAAGAGGTGGTGGAAGATGAGGCTATTCGCACACGTGTCGCGGCCTATTTGCGTAGCTATTGTCAGCAGTACACCAAGCTTGCCGATGTTCAAGCTCGTTTCATCGCGAAGCACGGTAATATGAACTGGCAAAGTGATGATGAATATCAAGCAGAGAAAACTGCGACTATTGAGGCCTTCCAGAAGATGCGACTGCATGAGTTGCGGCTTGATGAGCTTATGAAGGCTCACAGTGAAATCATTCGTCGCATTGTTGTTTTGGAGACAGGACTTTTGCAAAAGGCTGAGAGAGTAGGCGTTCGGCGAGATGCTTTCTTGGAGGCTTTTGATAAAGCGGAGTACGACGATGCTTGGTATGAACAAATAAAGAAAAAAACGAGTAGAGAATGGGTGCAATTTGCGCAGGAATGCGACAGCGAGCTCCGAGAGTTTGTGGCAACGGTTGACGCAGTGAGGACACGCACCAAGTTTCCGTTTAAAGATTTCCGCGTCATGGTCTTAGCAATGCAAAAAGGCGAGCGTGAGGCGACTTATGCCAAGAAACAGATGATTGAAGCTAACCTTCGTTTGGTGATCTCCATTGCAAAAAAGTATACCAACCGTGGACTTCAGTTTCTGGATCTAATCCAGGAAGGGAACATTGGTCTAATGAAAGCCGTTGATAAGTTTGAGTATCGGCGCGGCTACAAATTTTCGACCTATGCAACATGGTGGATTCGTCAGGCTATTACGCGTTCCATTGCTGACCAGGCACGGACGATTCGTATCCCTGTTCACATGATCGAGACAATTAACAAGATCGTAAGGACGTCGAGGCAGATGATTCATGAGATCGGCCGTGAGCCGACGCCAGAGGAGTTGTCGGAGCGTTTGGGGCTGCCTCTGGATAAGATTCGCAAGGTTCTAAAGATCGCGAAGGAGCCAGTGAGTTTGGAAACGCCTATTGGTGACGAGGAAGATAGTCATTTAGGAGACTTTATTGAAGATAAGAACGTTGTTCTTCCGATAGAGTCTGCGATGCAGGCGAACCTTCGTGAGACGACAACGCGAATTCTGGCGACGTTGACACCACGTGAGGAACGTGTTTTGCGTATGCGATTTGGGATTGGTATGACATACCGACCACACACTAGAAGAGGTTGGACAACAGTTTTCTGTGACGCGCGAGCGCATTCGTCAAATTGAAGCAAAAGCATTGCGAAAACTCAAGCATCCGAGCCGGTCTCGTAAGTTGAGGAGTTTTTTGGATTCATAGTCCTGTGGCGCTCATCGGGGAGCGTAAAACCAAGAGGAGGTGTAAATGAGGAGTCAAAAAAAGATGCAAAAGGGGAGAGTGATCGGTAGTTTGCTGAAGCTGGCACTAGGCTGCTCTTTGCTGACGTTGGTAGGGTGCGAAGAGAAGAAACCCACAAAGCCAGGAAAGGTGGTAACGGCTGAAAAGGAACAAAAAGAGGTTCCGGTAACTGAGAAGTCAGTTGCAGAGTCGAAGGAGGTTGAAAAACAGCCGGAGGAAGTGCCCAGTAAGGCGGAGGAGAAGGAGCAAGAGGAGTCCTTAGGACGCACTGAGGAGCCTCTTATTGAGAAAAAGATTGAGGAAGAACCAGAAGTAGCAGTCCCTGAGAAAGAAGAAAAACAAGAAGCCGAGCTCGTCCAAAAGAAAGAACCGATAAAAGAAGAAGCGGCTGAACCTGAACCCAAAGAAGCGGTGAAAGAACCTAAACCTCCTGTAGAAGGGGTGGATGTTCCTGCAAAGGAACCCGAAATTCCCACTGTTGTTGGAGAGCAGAAGGGAAAAACTGAGGTGGAAGTTGAACAGGCGTCACCGATTTCAAAATCCACGGCGGGCGAGAAGAAGCAACCAGCACCAGAGGAGGCGCAACCTCAAGATGATACGGCTTTCGTCAAGCAAAGGATGGAAGAGCTAAAAGTTATGAAGGTTGGGCCAACATGTGTAGAGTGGATTGACAAGCACGTGGCAACGCGGATCGTGGCAACGCGGATTTTGGGCCGCGAAAGAGCTCAATCGACCGATGAGTCGGATAAGTATTTTGTGTCGACGTTAAGCCAGTTTATTTCGGCGAACATTGCTTCCTTCCTGCCATTGATTCAGGATTACGCCATTATTCGGGTTGCTAAAGCGCAGTCCGGGCAGTCCTTCGTGAAGTATTCTATTACTCTCAGAGATGAGAAAACGGGAGAGAACTTTCCGGTAGAGGTTATTGCTACCGTGAGAGGACTGCGCATCGTGGATATTACAGCTCAGGCAACAAGCCTCCTGTCAATCCTGAAAACGGCTGTTCAGGACATTCTGGCCTTGCCAAAGGATCAACGCCGTGCCGCGTGGGATCGCGTTCTAGCAGGACCGAAGGCCTAAAAAAGAGGGGCGCAAAGCCCCTCTCACCTCTTAAAAGCCAGTTACCGTAACGGGGGCAACTCCTGGATGCTCTAGTTAGTGGTATCGAAACGCGTTGTAGGCTGTTGATAGATGTCTTGTACGGCCGCACATGTTGCTACGAGCCAGCGGTAGGCGCTGTTGACTGCGTAGGGGAGATTTATATCATCAGATTGGTAAGTATTCGACTCTACCAAGGCATTACTGATAGAGTCTTTAATTTCTTGGACCTTTTCATCCGGTTCATCCTCTTCGTTCATGTTTCGCCCTTCGTCGAGTGCTCTATATATGTCGGGAGCTAAGGTAACAATCCGTCTTGAAAAATCCGTGAGGCGGTTGATGTCTCCCCCTTCGTGCAAAACCTGTTCTCTCAACTCCTCCCCCATTGCACTACAGAAATAATCTACAATCTGTCTTGCAAACTCCTCATTTTGAGTTTTAAAAGCCTCCTGCTTGTACTCTGTGTCCGCGCCTGAGGGCAAAGGAGCATGAACTGTTAAGTTTACTGTTCTACCAAGCGGACTCACCCAAACTCCATTGATTGCCCAATCAGCTCTATCAGCGGAAAATAAACCCACGGAAAACAGTCCTGACAATGCAAAGCCGTAAAATAATTTCTTCATAAAAAACCTCCATAAAAATAAAGACCAACAACCTATTCTCTTATACCATAATTACGACTCCGACACCAGCTGTGGTGTTTCAACCTGGATTTCGCCGAAGAAAGCGATGCGGTGGAAGAGCTCCAGGAGTGTAGAAAGGAGGGAGAGCCGATTCCTTTGGATAGCGGCATCATTAACGTAGATTTGAACCCGATCAAGCAAAACATCCAACTGAGGTTTGAGTTGTTTGAGAGCCATCATAGCAGCCACATATTCTTGTTCCTGCAAGAGGGTCCCAAGTTGATCTGACGCGAATTGAACGGATTTCCATAGGTTTGCTTCGGATACGTCTTCGAAAAGGGCTTCGTCGATATGTGTTGTGGAGAGCTCCTTAATCAACCCCTTTAGGCGTATAAAAAGAGCCATAAAATCAGCATTATCTGCGTCATTCAGGACAGCTTGAACGGCTTTAACACGTTTTTCAAGATCCGGGAAATTTAGCTGTTGAGGCTGGGCCAAACCGAAGGTTAAAACGCTCTGGACAATATCATAGCGGAATCCGCATTGATCCTTCCAGTAAGCTGCCAGACGCTCATATAAAAACTTAGCCAAACGCTCGCTAACTTCCGGTGCTAACCGAAAACCCTGTTGTGTATACGCTTCCCTATCGGCAGTCACAAGGGGCTCAAGGTCCAGAGGTGGCTGTTGAAGAGTGATCCTCAAAATTCCTAAAGCGGCGCGACGGAGTGCGAATGGATCCTTTGACCCCGTAGGAATAATGCCAACGCCAAGAAATCCAATGAGCGAATCAAGTCGGTCAATAACGGCGAGTTTAGTTCCTTTTCCTGTCTTGGGAAGGTCGTCGTTAGCTCCAGCGGGCTTATAGTGCTCAACAATAGCTTTAGAGACTTCTTCACATTCTCCCTGCTTCAAAGCATAGTGAGCGCCCATGATCCCTTGTAGCTCATCAAATTCGCCAACCATATGAGAGACGAGATCAAGTTTACAAAGATGAGCGCACCGTTCTAGATCAGGAGAAATTTTCGCTAAGCGCTCGATTTTTTGACCCAATGAACCGAGTTTTTCGTGAAAGACAATAGTATCCAGGCGCGGTAAATTATCCTCTAGCGGGTGTTTTAAATCCTCCTTGTAGAAAAATGCCGCGTCACTGAGACGTGCACGCAGGACCTTTTCAAATCCTTTTTTGATCGTTTGGTCAGGAGTATCGGGGACATTAGAAAGAGCCACAAAATATGGTGCCAGCTTTCCATCGGCATCGCGAGTTGAAAAATATTTTTGATGAACGCGCATCGAGGTCGAAAGGACGACGTCCGGAAGAGTCATAAACTCCGGGTCAATGTTTCCAATGATAGCGAAAGGCCAATCCACCAAGCCAATAACCTCACGCCACAAGGCCTCATCAGGCTGAAGAGTTAGGTGAAGGGGAACTAGCTTATCCTGAACAGCTTGCTCCAATTTTTGACGCCTTTCAGTGTGATCGAGAATGACAAAATTTTCCTTCAGAAGGTCTTTGTACTGGTCAAAAGAATGGACTTTCAGTAACTCTTTTGAAAGGAAACGATGCCCCCGAGTGCAGTTACTTGTCGAGAGTCCCCATCCCTGGAGATCAAAGGCAACGGTCTGATTACCCCACAGGCAGAGAACGGAGCGCACAGGACGAATCCACGGCCAGGATCTTTGCCCTGAAATCGGCAAGGCCCAACGCATCGTCTTTGGCCACGGCATGCGTTTCGTGAAATTCTCGACGAGAGTAGGAATAAGGTCAACGAAGGGACGACCTGGGTGTGCCAGCTGTGCATAGTAGTACCCTTCGCGCTCAATCAAATCAGACCTTTCAAGATGATTGTTTTTGAGGAACCCTAGGAGAGCTGCCTCAGGTGCATTGACCCTTGGCCCTCTTTTCTCTACTTGCTGAGAAGTTGTCTCTATAGGAAGTCCTCTAACAAAGATGCAAAGGCGTCTAGATGAGCATGTTGTATAAATGTCCTCAGCAGTAACGTCTAAGTCACACAGCAGGGTAAGCATAGTAGCCTTTGCATCGTCGCATGCATGCACTTGAAGCTGTGCAGGAATTTCCTCACTAAAAATTTCGAGAAGAAAGTCAGATGTCGACATAACCTAAACGGCGCTAAGTGTGAAACACGTACCGAATATAGCAGAATCTTAGGGCTTACTATAGATGATGCCGCGGGAGACGTCGAAATATCCAAAAGCTTGCTTGTTGCTAACAATGCCGTGACCTCCAACTGGATACTTCCCGGTTGCGTCGTTATGTGCCCGTATGGTAGCTAGGGAATGCTGCACCTAGTCTGCTGTTCACAACGCATCCAAGTCTTCGGCAATAATTGACTCCAGAAGATCGGGATTTTTGCTTTGGACTACCACGCGAAGGACGGGCTCTGTTCCGGATTTTCGGAGGATAACTCGTCCTTCTGCAGCTAGTTTTGTCTCTAGTTTGCTGCGGAGCTGGTGTAGGAAGTCGGCCGTCATGAACTCTTTAAGGGGAAAACTGCGCGTAAGCTGGGGATAGGGTTGAAAAACGGGAAAAAGATCATCCAACTTACGTTCAGATTCTTGGACGACGTTGAGGACCTGGAGAGCTGCAATGATGCCGTCTCCGGTAGTTGTGTAGTCGCTAAGAATGAGGTGACCCGACTCCTCGCCTCCAAGATTGGCGCCCGTTTGCTGCATGAGTGCGACGACATTTTTGTCACCAACCGCGGACTCAAAATGCGAAATCCCGAGGCTGTCTAAGTATTTTTTGAGGCCTAGGTTTGAGATCTCTGTTGAGACAACTCCTCCCCGTAGCCAGCTATTCTTTTTCCACTCTTTTGCAACTAAAGCTAGGATTTGATCGCCATTAATGGTCTCCCCCTTAGAGTTCACCAGAACAAGACGATCAGCATCACCGTCAAGAGCGATACCAAGGTCTGCTTGGGTTTCTTGTATACACTTTTGAAGATTTTCGGGGTGTAGAGCCCCGCACTTGGCGTTGATGTTCCGTCCATTGGGTTCGTCAGCGAGGGGAATGACGGATGCGCCTAATTCCCAAAAGATGCGAGGAGCTACGCGGTAAGCTGCTCCATTTGCACAGTCGAGGACAATTTTGAGTCCATCGAGACTTTTTCCCTTCGGGAAAGTTGCTTTGGCAAACTCGACGTATCGTCCCGCGGAATCGTCCAAACGCATGGATTTTCCGCACTCTACAGGTAGGGGCGGTACGCCAGAAACGATAATTTCTTCAAGGTGATTTTCCAAGTTGCTTGAAAATTTTACGCCGTTAGCGTCAAAAAATTTGATGCCATTGTCCGTATAGGGGTTATGGGATGCCGTAATCATAATCCCAACATGAGCCCGCAGAGACCGTGTCAGCATAGCAACGGCTGGAGTGGGTAATGGTCCCAGCATGATGACGTGAGCTCCTTGAGAAACGAGCCCCGCAACAAGGGCGGATTCGATCATGTACCCTGATAGGCGGGTATCCTTCCCCACGACAACGGTGAAAGGGTGACCGGAATGGTTAACGTAAGGGTTAAACATGCGGTACGGTAGACTCTGAGGAAAAACCCCAGCGTCAACTTGCGGAAGATTGCGAAAATGAAAAGCGATAGCTTGACCAATTTTGACGATCGTCTCTGGTGTGATGGGGGGCGTATTAGCACGTCCACGAATGCCATCTGTACCAAAAAGCCGAAGGGTCATGTGAGTTGCTCACTTTGAGGAGGTTGCTTCTTAGGTCTCCCTCTTTTGCGTTTCGAAGATGTGTTGGGAATGCTTTCAGGAACAGCGACTTCCGAAGAAGTGTCTACTTGTGGAGGTAACTCCTTCCCTTCGCAGAGAAGTTTAATCTCATCACCGGATAATGTTTCTCGGTCAAGCAAAGCACTAGCAATGGCTACCAGTTGTTGTCGATGTTCCGTAATAACGTCGGTAGCTTTCTGGTAGCATGTCGTAAGAATACGATTAACTTCATCATCGATAATCTTGGCCGTAGCCTCCGAAAACTCTCTTGCCTCGAAAGACGAGTCACCAAAGTCGCAGTTAAGAAAACCAACCGCACGGCTCATCCCCCACTCGGTGACCATCCGACGAGCTAGGTTTGTTGCTGCTTTGATATCTGACGATGCTCCGGCTCCGATTTTTTCAGGGCCGAAGATAAGCTCCTCCGCTATCCGTCCTCCCATTGAGACCATGATGTCCGCTGTGAGCCACTCGTATGTGTAGTCGACTCGGTCATCTTTAGGAAGGGTGGCAACTAGACCAAGAGCGCTTCCTCGAGGAACAATCGTAGCCTTATGAATGGGGTCCGTTCCTGGTGTGTAGAAAGCGACAACAGCGTGGCCAGCCTCGTGATGGGCCGTGATTTTCTTTGCTTCCTCTGTCATCACCAGAGAACGACGCTCAGCACCCATAATAACCTTATCTCTCGCTTCCTCCAGCTCCTGCATTCCAACAGCCAGTTTGCCAAGTCGAGCGGCTAAAAGAGCTGACTCATTCACGAGATTAGCCAAATCAGCTCCGGAGAAGCCTGGTGTTCTGCGCGCTAAAATGTCGATTTTAACGTTAGGAGCCAAAGGAACCTTCTTAAGATGAACGGCTAAAATTTTCTCACGGCCCTGAAGGTCAGGAATAGGCACAACGATACGGCGATCAAAGCGGCCCGGACGCAAAAGAGCTTGATCAAGGACGTCCAGCCTATTCGTGGCGGCAATGACAATGATCGTTTGAGCATCATCAAAACCATCCATCTCAACGAGGAGCTGATTGAGCGTCTGATCCCTTTCGTCGTTGCCGCCATAATTCCCGCTGCGCCGCCGACCCACGGCATCAATCTCATCAATGAAGATAATGCAGGGACTGTTCTTTTTAGCTTGACCGAATAAGTCCCTTACACGACTGGCTCCTACACCGACAAACATCTCGACAAAATCGGACCCGGCGATGCTGAAAAAAGGAACTCCCGCCTCTCCTGCAACAGCTTTTGCCAAGAGAGTTTTTCCTGTTCCAGGAGGACCGACGAGGAGGAAACCTTTAGGAATTTTTCCACCCAGCCGCTGAAATTTTTGAGGATCTTTGAGAAAATCCACGACTTCTTGCAAATCTTGCTTTGCCTCGTCCGCTCCAGCGACGTCGTCAAACGTCACTTTCAACTTCTTTTCCTCAGCTAACTTTGCATTGGAGCGGCCAAAACCAAGAGCGCGGTTGCCATTGGACTGCATTTGCTTAAAGGAAAAGAACACCAAACCGCAGATCAATAACAGTGGAAGGAGAGGTAGAAGAATCTGCCAAAAGGAGATCTTCGTTTCGACCGGCAAAGCGGAAAGGTTAACACCGCGGTCAAGAAGTAGTGGAATAAGAGAAGCATCATAAGGCGCATAAGTCGCAAACATCTCACCACGGCGGGTTTTCCCGGTAATTTGATGCCCCTGAAGGGTCACCTCCTGAACATCGTTCGCGTTAACAGCCTCAATGAAACGCGAGTAAGTGAATTGACTCACTACAGGCGCATTCACCCGACGCGTCAGAGAATCAACCCCGGCAATAAGCGCGATGAAAATAGCACTCCAAATGAAAAAATTGCGAAGGTTTGAACTCAAAGAGGACTCCTCTACCCAATGCAACCCATGACACTCTACGAAATTTTTGTGGGAAATGTAACTGTACGGTGCGGTAAAATGCGCCAGCGATGCGCTTTTGTGGCAAAAGAAGGGGAGGGTGAGGTGGACCTATTGTTACAACGCCTCTTACAAGTGGGAACGCAGTTGCCGCCTGAATTTGTGTCGTTACTAGCGTTGATAGTGGCTTTGTTGTCGCTCAAGCTTTTTCAAAGCTTTGGAGGCCTGGCGGGGCTTAACCTCTACAATGGACTTGTGATATGCCTTGCTAATATTCAGGTTCTTCAAATTACAAAATATACTTTTTTTAAAGATCAGCTTCCTTTAGGAACCGTGTTGTTTGCCACAATTTACTTGTCAAATATTTGCATTGCAGAGACTTATGGCGCCAAGGCTGGACGACAGAGTGTCTGGTTAGGCATGGGAGCTTATGCCTTTTTTGCCTTGAGTATGCTTCTCTCCTTGGCTCACTTACCAGCAGAAGGTGATGCTGCCTTTCTTTGTGAAGCACGTCAGAATCACGCGGCCATGCTACGGATTTTCGTACCTTCTGTGCGCATTTTTGTGGCTAGTCTCGCATCCTTTGGCATTAGTCAGTTTACCAACTTGTTCCTTTTTCAATTCCTTCAAAAGGACTCTCTCACGAAAAACTCAAAGTTGACTTCGTTAGCAACGATACTGGCGTCAAACGTCGTTGACAATGTTGTCTTTTGCTTCGTGGCTTTCTACTTTTTGGCGGAGGTTCCTATTCCTCCTCGTGTTTTGTGGTCGGGGTACGTCTGGGAATCTCTTGGAGTGCGCGCACTCACCGTGGGGTGTGTTCTAGGTGGGAAGTTTCTTCTTGAAAAAATTTTCAGATGGAGAGAATAAAAACAGTTTTTTTGTTGGTATTTCGATACCTTCAAATTAACACTGTTGCAAAAAATCTGAGTATAAGGTAAAAAGGGGCCGTGCGGAGTTTGGGTGGACTTCAGTGCCTTGGGGGGTGAGGAGAGGTTGAAGGAGGAGGGGTGTGTCGAATTTATCGTTGTTGAAGTATCCTGCTGGTTTCGTTGATGATCTTGTTTCTTATGGCCGGGAGTTTGCTGTTCGTGTTCTGGATCAGAAGAAGTATCATCTATTTGACCCCATGGTCAGTGATCGTTCTTGCCAGCTAAGAGCCATTTGGTTGGCTTGCTTTTGGCAGTTCAAAAAGAAGACTGAAGAACTTAATGAAGAAGATTTGTTGATTTTTGGTCTCGTGAGGTTCCTGTGTGAAGCAGCTCTTTCGGCTGAGCATGAGATCATAGGAAGGTGTCCCCTAAAGACGTGTTCGTCGTATTGGCCAAATGAGGTTGTGCGACTCAATTCGGCAGGGAGGATGCGCTT
This sequence comes from Alphaproteobacteria bacterium, assembly GCA_041200185.1. Lineage (GTDB taxonomy): Bacteria > Pseudomonadota > Alphaproteobacteria > BNTO01 > BNTO01. Next base: position 1,040,659 of record CP165730.1, on the reverse strand, counting down.
TTTAGGTGTGGCAAAGGCCCTGCTGATGGAGCGAATCTTGGCAGATATGTATAGGTGGCTCTTATTCATTGATCCTAAAGACCTCTTAGTGGGGCGTTTTTCCGCTGACCTCGAGCAGGTCTACATTGAGTTGCTACGTGGTTTCGCGAATCCTGTCCACACTTTCTACTCGGATGTAGCTATTCCTGTTGTAACCTTTTTTCCTGGATTCGTTGCGCTCATGAGTTTAGCGGCTCACTTTAAGGTGCCACTCGTAGCTGAAATGCGCCGTGTGGAACGCAACCCTGAAGGTTTTCTGTATGTTGCAGAGGAAGCGAGGACGCGCTTTATGTACGATCCCAAGCGTCATGCCTTCTTTGAAGAAGATGCAATGAGCCGCCGGTCTGAGTGTCCGGCGGTTGTTTTTTCAGGGCACAGCTATCTAGAAGGAGGGCAGATTCAACCGGCTCATATGGTGGAATCCCTCAATCGCTACTCGAACTTGGAAGCATCGGTTATGGATTACATCTACGGAGTCATGGCGACTCACGAAGCTTTTCCACGAGGAGCTGATGATCAAAATCGTCCGGATGAGCCTTTGTTGTCTCAGCTGACGTCTGATTACCTGCGGTTTGCTCAATCGGCACATGTTCACTCTTATGAAACCGTTATGGCTGTTTACGATGCAACGCGGAGTAACTCGTTAAAAGACCTAGAAATCCATAAAACAGCCTGTGAGATTACGCACGTGTGTAGTGTTTAAAAATGAAGAACTTTGAGCCAGCAATTCACTCGCAACATCATGGGGTGGGTTTCGTTGCTGGTGTTAATGCCATATCAGGCCTTATTCTTCCTTCTATACTTGTGGGTTACTCCCTTTGCCGGACGGCGGGTTTTTGGAATGCGGTGGCTGTCATCAGTCTTGGCTCCTTTGTTCTCTACAGGATAGCCCTTATGATGATCAACGTTGCCGTTACGAGTGAGCTTGGAACGATGGATATCATTGAAGGATATCTCGGAAAACCTGGTGAAAAACTTTGTGCTTTTGTGATAGCTGGTTCGCAATTTGGGTGGTTTTTATGGCAAATCACTTTTTGCTCACAGTTCTGTTCTCAGCTTGCAATCATGAAGGGGATTCCACCTGCGGCGGTAACGGTTACCCTGTACCTTGTGTTTTGGGGAATAGCTCTTCAAGGCGAGAAGAGCATTAAGTTCATAGGAATCGTCGTTGTTCCTCTTTTGATTATCCTCATCGTTTGTCTCGTAATATTTTTCCCTGACTGCGAGAGTACATTTCACTTTGGTCCAAAAATAAAGTCGTTTAATATTTCATCACTGTCGTTATTCGTTAACAGTTTTTCAACCTTGATGCTCACGACAGCAACTCTTTTTAAATTTTCTGGATCGGCTGTTGATGCGAGAAAGAGTGTGATGGCTGTCCACCTATTCGCCATCCCAATAACGTGTGGTCTAGGAGTGACTCTTGGTGCCATGTCGCCAACGATCGATCTCTTTCAAGTATTCTCCTCATCAACGGGTAATTGGCCCGCTCTTTTTTTGGCATACGTCCTTCTTGGTGGATTAGCTATATGCATTTTTGACCTTCACTATGGATCGGATGCGATTGCTCACGCCTTCTCGCTAAGAAGTCACATTCCCGTACTGATTTTAATGGGGATTTGTGGCAGCTTTGTGGTAGGACGTACACGCTTAGGCCGCATTGGTCCGTCGGAATTATTTCAAGTGGTGATTGCTGTCATTGTTGCCATTGTCGCTGTGCGGGCTTCTTTTAGCAATTTGGCGTTTGGTAGAGATGAGAAGTACATCCAGAAGGCCAACTTTCGAGCTATGATGTGGGCTTCGGCCGTGGGCCTTATCGCTCAAATGGGGTGGATCGAAGTCACGGGAGTTCCTTCGTTCGACGCAGCCCTTGTCGCCTTTGGACTCTGCATTTATTTTTCAAGATCCCGCCGCAAAAAGGCCCGCGCACAGTTGTTGTAGGGTGTTGAAGAGCGTCGAGCCAAGCGACTGCATAAACGCATTACTGTTTGAGATATTTAATATTTAAAAAGTTAACAAGTTGCGCGGTACAATAAAACGACTAGGACTGAAGAGCAATTATTCGACCAGAAAAACGCTCCGGAAGAAAAAGGCCGCCAAGAAGCGGCTCTTTTTTAACCTCAGACCCCCTTCACCTCAAAACGCCGCCACACTTGTCCTTCACCTGTTGAACGGCTTTCTGGCTCCATTGTTGCAGTTCGTCATCGGTCAGGGTTTGGTTCGTCGGTTGCAGTCGGACTTTCAAGGCGACTGACTTCTTCCCTTGGTCGATTTTTTCGTAGACATCAAAAACGTCAACCGAGACAATTCGGCCATCCGTCTTTCGAACTGTGTCGACTAGCTGCTGAGCCGGAACGGAACGGTCCACAACGAACGCAAAGTCGCGCGTCAAAGGTTGAAGAGGCGACAGATTCAGCGGCTGCACATCGGTCTTCCCCATTTTGGCTGTCACTTTTTCAGAAAGGAAGAGTTCAAAAATGACAACAGGAAGATCCATATCAAGTTCTCTCGCCAAGGACGGATGCAGTTCACCAAAGTGGCCCAAAATCTCGCGCCCCCTCAGGAAGGTTCCCGATGTGTACGGGTGGTAGTACTGTGGTAGAGGCTCTGTCTTGGTCTGGAAGGAGGTTATTTTACAGGTCTCGAGAAGAGCGACAAGATCGGCCTTGGCGTCAAAAGAGTCGATATTTCGAGATTTTTCGAGCCAGTTTGGTGCTGTGGTCCCGTAACGAACGCCAGCCAAGACCTTTTGCTCTAGCGGCGTTGCGAAATCTGTGCCTTTCGAAAAAACGGACTCCACCTCAAAGATTCCTCCTGACAGGGCCTGACGGCTTCGGTTGTACGCCACAACTTTCAGGAGGGAAAGGATGAGAGATGGCCGCAGATAGGCCATTTCACTGTTCAGCGGTTTTAACACCTCAACAGCTTCGGAGAGGTCCCCAAAGGCCTCGCATTCGGCGGCGCTGCAGAAAGGAAGCGTGTAGACTTCATTCAGACCGCGTTCGCATAAAGTCGTCTTCAACTTGCGGATGGAGTCCTTCTGGGCTGTTCCGATACGAGGTGGCAAGGGCTTATAAGCCAGACGGTGGTAGCCGCGTATGCGCAGAATTTCCTCCATGAGATCGCCGTCGGCCTCGACATCATTTCGCCAAGAGGGGACCTCCACCGTTAGAGCCTCTTCCCGGCAAGACAGCGTTGTGAACCCTAACGCCGTTAGCGTACGTGCAGCCTCCGTTAGCGTCAGCGAGGCATCTCCACTTAGAGAGTGGAGACGGGAAAGCGTTAGCGTTACACTCCGACGGGCCGGAGAGGCCGAACCTTGAACGGTGGCACCTACGCACTGTCCTCTACACAGCGACTGGACCAAGGCGACGGCCCAGGCCAAAACTGTCGGAGTCTGAGCACGGTCAAGTCCTCGCTCAAAACGAGAACGGGATTCACTGCGAAGGTTATGCCTTTGTCCAGCTAACGTCACAGCTACAGCATCAAAATGAGCGGCCTCCAAAAGGACCTGCGTCGTCGACTCTGTGCTGCCCGAATCTTTACCGCCCATAACGCCCGCTAAAATGAGGGAGGCTTCGTCGTCAGCAATGACGAGATCCTTCTCGCAGAGCGTGCACGTCGTGTCGTTGAGCAAATCCAGAGTTTCTCCCTCGCGGGCTTGGCGAATGTAGAGGTCACCTCTTATTGTTTGACGGTCGTAGGCGTGCATGGGGTGGCCAAGGTCGAAGCACAAGAAGTTTGTGACATCGACCAACGCGTTAATGCTCTTTTGGCCGGCAACCTGGAGACGTTGTTGCATCCACTCGGGGCTTTCACCCACGGAGAGCCCTTCAAGGACCACCCCGCAAAACAAATCACACGCAGGAGACTCTAATCGCACGTTGAGTGGCAGAGGAGGCAGGCCCGACAAATCTACAGGCTTCGCTACGCCGAACTTTTCGTAACTGAGCGGCTTGAGAGTTCCCATCCCCGCGGCAGCTAGTTCGCGAGCTAACCCTCGGACGGAAAGGCAGTCTCCTCGGTTTGGCGTAATACTGACATCGATAATGGAGTCATCGAGCCCAAGGGCCTCAACCAGAGGCTTTCCTGGCACAGCTTCGGTATTGGACGTGATATCGAGGATGCCTTCGTGCTCGTCGGACATTTGGAGTTCGCGCGGAGAGCACATCATCGCCTGGCTTTCGACACCACGGATTTTGGCGGCCTTTAACGATTCACCCAGAGCCGGCACAAACCCGCCCACATGAACCAAGGCTGTTTTCATGCCTTTGTAGACGTTCGGGGCACCGCAAACAATTTGCAGCACCTTTTGACCGTCAAAAACACGGCACACGTGGAGTTTGTCAGATTGCGGGTGGTTTTCCACTTCTTGAATTTCCGCCACAGTAATATCACGTAGGCTTTTTCGAGGGTTCGCCACCCAGTCAACTTCGAACGCAATTTCTTCCAATTTCTCAACGAGAGCCTCCATGGACTGCGTCGTTTCGAGGTGATCTTTCAACCATGAATAACTTATCTTCATTTTATCCTCCCTTTATTTGCGGCCGTAGTGTTGTAACCATCGTTGGTCGTTTTCGTAGAATTGTCGAATGTCAGTAATGCCGTACTTTAACATAGCGATCCGCTCAATGCCGAAGGCGCCGGCAAACCCTTGCAAAGGTGTCCCATCTTCAAAGGTGCTCAGCCCGCAGTTCTTGAAAACGTTGGGATGGATCATGCCGCAGCCGAGGATTTCCATCCAGTCTCCGTCCATATCGAGCTTGAGCTCACCGTTTTGCCGCGAGCAGCGACAGTCGACCTCAAGGGACGGTTCTGTGAACGGGAAGAAACTCGGTCGAAAACGCACCGGAATGGGGTCGCCTCGAGCTGCCTGAGCGCTCAAATCTCTCTGGAACAAGAACGACATGACGTCGAGAACAAAGGCGTTTAGATGAGCCATGCTGACTCCTGGCTCCACTACGAACCAGTCGAGTTGGTGGAACATGGGCGCATGAGTCGCGTCAACGGCGTCATTCCGGAAAACGGAGCCAATAGTGATGCCTCGCACGGGAACGCCGTGGCTTAGAAGCGTCCGGCTTTGAACGGCCGTTGTCTGAGTCCGTAAGAGCTGCCCTGGAAAACCCTTGATGTAGAGTGTATCTTGGTCCTGCCGTGCCGGATGGTGCTCAGGAACGTTCAGAATTTCAAAGTTATGCTTCTCAGAGTCAATTTCTGGGCCCTCAAAGACCTCGTAGCCACGAGATTGGAAATAGTCAATAAGGTCGTGGGAGATCTGCGAAAGCAAATGGAACCCGCCATGAGGTTGCGGCCGGCACGGCAACGTCACGTCGACGCGATCTTTCTGCATCTTTTCTTGAGCTTCCTCGCAGTCGAGGACGTCTTTTTTAACGGCTAAGGCTGTTTCAAGGTCTTCGCGAAGAGCGTTGAGTAAGGCGCCCCGCGACCGACGTTCCTCAGGCGGACACGAGCCTAGGGTTTTGAGTTCTTGTGTCAGACGCCCGTTTTTACCGAGCAACTCCACACGAAGGGCATCCCACTCCGCAAGATTTTTGCATGCGGCGATACGCTCTTTTTCATGAGCTCCATTGAGAATGGATTTGTTCTGTTGATCAATCATTTTTTTACCTCCTTAAAATGTTTTTTCTGCCTGTAATACAACTATGATTATTTAACAAGTGTTTGACTCTGGCGTCTTAACTCTTTGCTTATCAACTTTTTACGTTAGCTGTACTACAGTTGGCATGCAAAAAAACGCCAAAGACTCAACTTTGGCGTTTCTTCGAAAATTATCGGAAGTTATTCAGCCAAAGCCTTTTTTGCCGACTCCACTAAAAATCGAAAAGATTGAGGTTCATTCACGGCCATTTCAGCCATAACTTTCCTGTCGATCTCGATGTGAGCCTTATGAATTCCGTTCATGAACGACGCGTAAGTCATCCCGCTCTCGCGTACAGCAGCGTTAATGCGCTGGATCCACAAGCTACGGAACGTTCTCTTCTTAACACGGCGGTCACGATAAGCGTACTGAAGAGCTTTTTCGACTCGTTCTCTCGCTATCCTGTAACATGTATGCGAACGGCCACGGTAGCCTTTCGCCATTTCCAAAATCTTCTTGTGTCGCGCGCGAGCTGAGACACCTCTTTTAACTCTTGCCATGGTTCGCCTCCTTTAGACGTGAAAATAGTAATGACAGACGCGCTGAGCATCGCTCGGATGGAGCAACGTCATACCTCTTGCATCGCGCAACATCTTATTGGGACGCTTACGCATACCATGGCGCTTGCCAGCCGGCGTCATTTTAACCTTTCCGTTCGCAGTGAAGCGGAACCTCTTTTTAGCACTACTCTTCGTTTTTAATTTGGGCATTTTCCTTCTCTCTATTAATCAAAAAACTCGCCCTACAGGCGACCCACTCAGTACAAGGTAGGCATGCCCAGGGGAAACCCCCTTGCCATCTTGCACCCACCTACTATCACTGTAACTGAAGGCATCAGAGGTTGTCAAGGGCGCGAGAACATACAACAAAGGACAGGCTACGGATGAAGGGGCGGTGGTGAGATGTTCATGGGGTGGTGGATGCAAACGGAGGGGGAACTCGAAGTGATCAACACAAGGTAGATGACGAAAGTTTTCCCACCGATAGATTACCAATGGGGAGGAGAAAAGAGGCGTACAGGAAAGAAGCAGAACATTTGCCTACCAATGCAAGCTGAAAAACATAAGCTGTGTTGAAATAAAAGGCCGGCTTTGCCGTCTCCACGGTTTCTCAATCCTGACACTAGACTCATGGTAAGAAGCAAGACTCAAGGACGCACCAAGCCGAACAGAAATCCAAAGAACATCTTACGCGTCACCCTTCACCCGCCATTGATTGAAGCAGACCGCGTCTTACACGGCCTTCCTTTCCTCGCCGTTTCCTTCTTCTTCCGGGGTTGTTAACATGGAAAGTGTTTTTGAAATAACTCGTATTTCAGACTTAATATCGCGCAGAGCAATTTTTCGTCCCTCGGCAGCCTCCTCCAGCGCACGATTAATCCCCTGCATGGCGAGAGTTAAGGCATCAGCATGAGCTCCAAAACGAGCCACTAATGACTGCAACTGTTTCGCCGTGCCCTCTTGCAACTGACACAGGGTATCGAAGGACTCTTGGTTCTGCGCTGTTTTTTGAACGTGCTTCGAAAGAGTTGCTGACACGTCCTGCCAAGTGTGGGCCACACGAATATTGCTATCCTCCACCTGGGTGATGCGATGTTGCAAAAGGTTGAGGTTTTCGGCTGTCTGTTCCAAAAGAGCGAGGACATAAACAGGACCGTTGCTGGCTTCCTTCGACAAGTCGCGCTTTTGCTTAGCTCTCAGCGTCGTTTCAACATCATCATAGAAATCCTTTTCTGCCTGTCTTTGAAAGAGATCGAGGAGGCCTAGAACCAAAGATCCAAAGAGACCAAAAATGGATGAGCTGAAGGCGATTTGCATTCCTGACAAGGGGCGTTGAATACTCATTTTCATGTGCTGAAAAGCCTCTGATGCCGGTCCCCCCTCAAAAGTCAGCCCTTTGAGGGATGAGGCAATGGCTCCTACAGTCCGAATCAGTCCGAGAAAAGTCCCTAGCAACCCTAACAAAACGAGAAGACCCATCAAATACCGAGTGAGAGAGTGACGATCTCCTAGACGTCTCGATAGACTTTTTAGTGAACCCTGAACATCGTCAGGAGAAAAACTTGTTTTAACCTTCCAATCCGCCGTTAAAAGAAGAGGTTCAAGGAGAGAAGACGAAACCTTTGCTAAGGCGTCAGCGCAGCAAACGGTTGGCTCTAGGTTTGTAACGAGCCTCCAAAATTCACGGTCCTTGGCTAGTTTCTGAGCCTGCCACAGAGGAACAACCAAACCGGCCAAAAAAGCGGCAAGGATGACGCCATTTATCCAGGGATTACACAGAAAAATAGCCGTCAAAGGACGAATAAAAACTCCAACACCCACAGACAAAAGGCAAAAAACAAGCAGCATTCGAAATTTCATCGGCTCAACGGTCATAGCAGTAAAGAAAAACGGCACTCCATATCGTAAGGATAGCAAAAGAAACAACACTCACCAAATACAGAAACAACAAAAAAGTCAAACGGTTGACAGCCCACCCAGAAACTGGCAGAATAAAAGCAGGATACAGGCGGGGCGACTGCAGACGGACCCAAACAACAAAGAAACAACTGATCAGACAAAAAAGGAGAAAAATATGGCAACAAAAAACGTAATGAATACAAAAATCATAGCAACCCTACTACTTGCGACAGCAACAGCAAACAGCAACACAATCTTTGAACAGATTGAGGCGACGAACTGGTACAAAAACAAAGACTACACAAACCAAAACCCGCAACAAACAATGCAAGTAGCAACACAAAACAATATAAGCATAACACAAGAAGAGCAGAACGACATCAACGAAGCAATAACCGAACTTCGCCAACAAGGGCGAATCCACAGACTCGAAACAAATTTCAAAGCAGGATTTCGTAACAAAAAATGGGCAAATACATTCTCGGACATTAACGAATACAACAAATTTTGCGATTACGTGAAAGCACAACTCGAACACACAACCATTTACCAAGCTCCACAACAACAACAACAAAATGGCAACCAACAAACCGGTGATCCAGTCAAAGCCAAGACACAACAACTTCAACTTCAATTATTCAACAGCGGCATACCCTGCACAAACCTTGGGCAACTTTTTAGCAACCAACTACAACAGGGTCAACAGACATATAACATTGATAATAAAACATTACCACTAACCACCATAGTCGTACTCGCATCACAGATCAATCCTGTTCCAGCACGCAAGACAGCCATGAACCAACTCGTACAAGCAGGTGAGTTCAAGTACATCAACCACAGCGGCAAAAAAATATATTACCAACTCAAACAGCAATAAAGAACATAAAACAACAATACTTTACAAAAAGACGATAGCAAACAACAATCAACAGGAGGGAACAACATGATGAAGAACACAACCACAAAGCTATTACAGCTCACACTCATCACCAGTGCGATAAGTATATCAGCACACGCCACTAACCAATTCAAAAACCTAAAAAAATCACAATTCATCAAAACAAGTTTCGGAAGTCAAGGTATGGCCCCACGATTTTACACGAATATAATGAAATCACTCATTGACAACATGGCCGATGACGATCTAATACTCATCACACCAGCCAAAAACACGACAACATTCAATGCGCCTTACAAAATAACATACAACAAAACAGACGAAATCCACATCACGGACAAAACCCAAGAACTGATAGACGTAGTAGAAGACGAACGCTTTCAGCAAACCAAAGTCAAGGCTCCCATAGTAGAAATTTACAAAAACGGATCCGCCTATGAGAAATCACTCATCCAATCAGTTATACAAGCACTTTATGAATCTCAAAAAATCGATAACGACGACCCATTTACGAACATCGAACAGCTCACTGACGAAGAATACGGACTGATAGCAGCCGACTATACCTATTTCATTCAAGACCAACCATGGCGTCCTGAGTTTGCATCCAAAATTGACACCCAGAAAGAACTCCCTACAAACGTAGATGCGATCAACGAAGGAAGATTATTTACAAAAAAAGAACTACAGCAACAACTCCAACAGGAATACATAAACCAAGCATTCCAAATAAACGCAATAGGGTCCAATTCAACCCAGTACAAGCTCAAGAAAGCTAACGACCAAGACCAATTACAAAAAAACTCATTTATATATCTACTTGCGAAACATGGAGGTATAGCACTGATCAAAGCCCCCAATCCCGGCCCAACCAACATCAAAGCAGCGAACGTAGCAGTCGACGCGGCAGCACTCATGCAAAAATCTCAAGCCATTCTTCTTGAAATGACAGAAGCACAAGACCACAACATACAAGAAGACGAAACAGTATCCACGAAACTCAACGCATGGGATGATTTTGTTGACGAATACGTCAAAAACCTACAAGCAGACGACCAAACCAACGCAGCATTAGCACAAGCAATCGGAGTAGACGTCAACGACAATCAAGCTGTGACGCTAACAGGAAAACTCAAACAGCTATTTGCAGCATCATACACGCCAGCAGCCGTATTTAACATGATCAAAAAAATGACAGACCAGATACAAACACCAGCACCAGCGACAGAAAACAACAACGCAATAACAATCACAACGAAGACACAAGACGGAGCAAATCTAACCGACATTTTACAAGCAATCCAGAACAAATAACAAGAACAAGAACGACAAACAACAAAAAGAAAGCCGCCTACGCACGCCAACGGCAAAAAGAGCGTCAGGCGGTTTTTGCCAAATTTTGCCAAATTACTAAGGATAGGCAAGCAACAACGGTTTTTAGGTTTTATCTTAATATACTCACCTCTCTCCAGCTACGTTAAGGTTTGACAGACTTGGATTAGACTTTTGGCCCAGCCTAAGAGCTAGTTCCAGATCCATCTCGACGGGCCGTGGGGGATTTTGTAGACTGTGACATATACCGAGGAATAGAGAAATTGGGATGGAAGGCACTTCGATTGAGGGCGAAGCGGATTTTGCGGCGACGCGGGCGCATTATCCGAGCATAGCAGCCATCGATGTTGGAACGAATTCATGCAGGATTCTTGTTGCGAGAGTCAATGTAGTCAATTTACACAGGAATTATTTTAAGTTAAGGAATACGAATGAGAGGCAGATGAGGATCATAGACTCGTATTCACGGATTGTAGGATTGGGGGAGGGGATAAAGCACACGGGGGTTTTATCGCGGAGTGCCATCGAGAGGACGATGGAGGCCTTGACCATCTGTCGCGAGAAGTTAAGTTTGCATCGATCGAAGGCTGAGGCTGTCTTCTCCTGTCAAACCTTCCTGACGAATCCAACGGAGAATCGTTGTGTTTCTCTACAGTTTTCCAGTAAATAACGTCAAAATACGAGTAAAATACCTAACTCCAAAACCTTCAAGGTAAAAACATACAGCCTTTTTCCTGTCGAATTCTGGATAATGGAACCGTCCATCTTTTTGTATCTGATGTCGTCAATACATTTTGCACAAAAATCTCTGCCGACCACCACAAAATCCATCCTTCAAAATGGGTCTCCCCCACAGCGACGACAATTCACGAAAAGGCTTTTCCGTTAAACATTTTTCTCTGAGTAATTTATTGCAAATCTATAAATGCGGAGGAATCCATTTAATGCGGCCTTTTGATTTTCTATCTTTTATAGATAATTCTTCTTCTTTTTAATTTTAAATCACCATTTTCGTTAAGTCTCAAGCCCTTATAAACATTTTGTCAGTATTTTTATTTGTCTTACTTGATATCTTCTTCCATTTCTTCTTTCGATTCCTCTGTGAATTCGTGTAGTCATCCTTAGCTTTTTCTGCCGAAAGGACCTTAGTTTTAGATCATGGATCTATGCCTGAACCATTTTGCAGTCTTTATGATTTCTTCTCTTATCAAAATGGGTTCTGCATGCCATCTGCTATAACGAACCAATCAATCTTAATGTGCATTCTTAAGTGTTTTAGTTTAATTTTGTTATTTTCCTCACGCTCCTCAAGCTGAAGACTGTACTTTTATAAATGTTGAACCCATGACCTATTCAATGTCCTAATAACTTCGTTTATTTTCCTTTTTTCCCACAAACACCTCCTTGGTTCCTTCGACCCAAAAAGATGTTAAAGATAGACCTATTGCCCTCCTGTCTTCGTCAGGACATACCTTCCAGAAGTACGAATATACCGAATTGGTAAAACACCTATAATTAACGGCATTCTCCGTAAACCTGATAACATTGTCTACCTTGCTTTTTTCGCCTGCTGCGGACCTCTTCCTTGTTTTTATACCAAAAAATGGATTTGCTAGTAGTGTCAAACCGTTCATTTTTGCTTAATGTATTCACATCTCTCAACGAAAAAGGACCGGTGACTCCCGGCCCATGATTCATCATGACTTTGCCGAACTTTTTTATGCCACGCTTAGCTTGGACTGAATCAAGTCCGAAGCCTCATCTTCGCCGATATTTTCGACAACCGACAATTCGCGAGCAAAACGATCGAGAGCCATCTGATAAATCTGCCTCTCACTATATGACTGCTCCCCTGATGTCTGACAGGTGTACAGCTCTCGAATGACCTCCGCTAGGCTGCCGATTTTGCCGGAATTAATCTTCGTTTCATACTCTTGGGCTCGGCGACTCCACAGAGCTTTTTTCTTCTTGAGCTTGGTTGCCAAGGACGCCAAAGCTTCATCCATCTCCTTTTTGTCGCAAACATGCCGTAACCCCGACGAGAAAGCCTTTTGAATAGGCAACTTCAATGTCATGTGATCTTTGTTGAATTCGATCACGAACAGCTCAACCTTCGTCCCGCAAATCTCATGCTCTTCGATACCCTGCATTTTCCCAACACCGTGAGATGGATACACCACAAAATCACCAACTTGGAATGTCCGCTCGCTTGCATTTCCTGTTTTCATCGCCTTTTCCCATCAAAATCGCCGCCCCACATTATACATATAAGCAACGCGACTCATTTCACAACATAAAAGAGTTAAAAAATCGTAAAAATTCGCTAATCCCCGACGTTTTCTTTTTAGCACACAAAAATCATCGAATGCAAGGGGCGCCAGAGGCGGACATTCGCCCCCATTAGGATGCGTGTTGGACCCAGGCTTGGCCGCATTCCTTTGCCAATTTACGCACCCGCGCCATATAGCCTGCTCTCTCTGTCGTGCTCATGACCCCCCGAGCATTCAGCAGATTAAAAACATGATTGGCCTTAATACACTGTTCGTAGGCAGGCAAAACGGCTTTCTCTTTGAGTAATTTTAAACACTCTAATTCATAGTCCTTGAAGTGCTGAAGCAGAATATCCACGTCTGCTAGTTCAAAGTTATAACGCGAAAACTCAACTTCTTGGCGAAGGCAAACATCTCTATAAGAAAATTTTTCTGTCCCTGATTTGCCATTCCAATTGATATCGAAACACGTATCCACTCCCTGAAGAAGCATGGCAATCCTTTCCAAACCATAGGTGATTTCCACGGGAACAACTTCACACTCTAGACCACAAACCTGCTGAAAGTAGGTGAATTGCGTGACTTCCATACCGTTGCACCACACTTCCCATCCCATACCTGCGGCACCTAACGATGGGTTTTCCCAATCGTCCTCCACGAAGCGAATATCATGACTTCCCAAGTCCAAACCCAAAAACTCGAGGCTTTGCAGGTATAACTCCTGGGAGTTGGAAGGTTCTGGCTTAATCAAAACCTGGAATTGATAATACTTCTGCATGCGGTTGGGATTCTCACCATATCGCCCGTCGCTGGGTCTGCGGCAAGGCTGCACATATGCCGTCTTCCAAAACTGAGGACCGAGAGCCTTTAAACATGTCTCAGGACTTGAGGTTCCTGCTCCCATCTCAGTGTCATAGGGCTGCAAAACCACGCAACCGTAATCGGCCCAAAATTGCTGTAAGTCGACAATCATCTGCTGAAAAGATTTCACTGTGCTTCCATGAAAGCGGCCCCGCCGAGGAGCATTCTGGCATAAATCGATCCTCCTCACAATGAAGCAGGGGCGGCCATGTGTGTGTTTCAAACTTCTCTAAGAGGTTTTCCCCTTCTGAATAGGAGTGTTGGCAAAAAGCTTCTTTTGATTGGCCACTTGTGCGAACTTACTTGGGTTCTTACAATGAGCTCATCACAAACGTGCGTAAGCTACTTGCTATGAATACAGCGGATTTACCGAACCGGAACGATTCAAAAAATCCAGAAGAGATTGTCTTAGAGGGAGTTTCTCTGAGTTATGGTGCCGTTGTTGGCAGAGCGCGGTTTTATAAGATCCCGCAGCAAGAACACGATGTCTCTAAGACGTCTCAAGACACCGAGGAGGAAAGGCAAAAAATCAAAGCAGGACTGCGTCGGCTCAGGGAGAGCATGAGCGAGATCCTTGCTGAAACGGCTATTATTCTGACGGAAGAATCCGTAGAAATTTTCGACGTTTATAGGCTTCTTGTCCAAGACCCTATGTTCGAAAAAGAGCTCCTTCAACGTGTTGAGGCCGGCGACTCTGCCTTTGAGGCTACGGAGTGGGTGGCGCAAAAATTCCGACGTAAAATGAGGCAAGACACTTTCTGGAAGTCACGACTTTATGATCTGCAGTACCTTTTGCGCCGTTTGCGTCATTTCCTGAGTGATGATCCTCAGGAGGACGAACCTGAAAAAGCCGTTTTTAACTCTCAGCCCATTATTCTCATAGCCCCGTACATCAGCCCTGCGGATCTTTTGCATGCTTATCGATTCCAGCATGTGGTCGGGCTTGTCCTAAAAGATGCGAGTCCGACTTCTCACACTTCCATTGTTGCTCGTTCGCTCCACGTTCCGACCCTTGGGAGTGTCTTTCTACCCCAAAGTATTTGCCCCTTTGGTACTCATCTTTTAATCGACGCCAACGCCTCAAAGTTATACGTTCACCCCTCCTCTGAAACTCTCCAAAGAATGCAGAAAAAAACCATTATTTCTTATCGGCAAAAAGAGTCCTTACCTATTCAAACCGTAACGAAGGACAATGTAAAAATTAATCTATTCTTAAATGCTAACCTTACGTCTGACTTCGATTTGTTGCAGCACCCTGTTATTCATGGTGTAGGTTTGTTCCGGACGGAGATTTTGTTGATGTCGCCTGAGGTTGCAACTGATTTTTACGCACAGGTTGAGGAGTATAAGAAGATCTTTGATTTAGCTGACAATAAGCCTGTGATCTTTCGGACGATCGATATGTCTGACGACAAAGAAGCTGAGAGTTTTGTTCAGGAAGACGTGGCTATTAAACAACTTCCTGAATCGCAACGTGCTCCACTTAAGGATGCTTCCAATGTTCAGCGTCATTTGATCCTTGAGACATCCATGGGGAAAATTCTATTGAATCGCCACGAATTTCTCCGAACACAGATTCGTGCCCTTTTACGAGCCAGGATTGGTAGCACGCACCCTCATAACCCTGTCTACATTATGGTTCCAATGATTGCGGACGTCGTCGAGCTCAAGGCCTATCAAAAAATCATCGAGTCTGAATCCTTGAGGGAAAGCAAACACTGCGCTTCGATTGCTAGCCAAATCAAACTCGGAGTGATGGTTGAGGTTCCCTCTTTGGTCTACCAAATTCCTCGGTTTCAATCTCTTGTCGACTTTGTTTCAATTGGAACGAACGATCTGTTTCAGTATTTCTTTGCGACAAACCGATGGGCTCCTCAGACTCGGCGATCACAGGATGTCTTGGCCCCAACCTTTCTAAAGTTTATTGGGCAGATTGTTCACCAATTTCAACAGCACGGTATTCCTGTTCACGTGTGCGGCGAAATGGCAACGCATCCCATTACAGCTATGGCCCTGTTAGGACTCGGGGTAAGGCAACTTTCCGTCGCACCAAGTGCTGTCTACCAAATTGCTAACATGATCAGTTCCCTGCCGTTAGGTTTACTTTACCCTTACCTTCGTACGTTCCGAGTTGAATCCTTCGAATTCAGCATCTCGACTCAGGACCAGTACAACAGCTCTACCGATGTACGGCATACGCTTCAACAATTCGCTCATTCCTTTGGAGTGGCCATCTAGTCAAGGATTATAGGCCCCGTGTAAAAAGGAGTCATCCTCAGAAACAACGAGCTGTTCATGTGACTTGATTATAATCTACTCACTGCTAGAATAAACCCGTGGTAGGATTTTTAAAATTAGATGCTTCAAAATGGATGTGAATGATCCAAGCAAAGGCGATGAGAAGGGCACTCCGAGTTACTTTCCTCAGCAGCAAAAAGCTTCTAAAAACCGCGATAACTATCAAGAAAAACGTAAGAGTTTGCTGCAAAAAGTTAAGAAAAATCGGTGGAATTGGGGAGCCGCGTTGTTGAGTGAAGAATGGCTTTTCTATCACAAAATGTACAAAGAATTGGGAGTGTGGTACCTCGTTTACAGCGCCTCGCTCCTTATTGCTCCTTGGGTTTTTATTTCAAAATTTCCAGCTAAGGTTCAGGGCGGTTTTCATCTTATGTGCAGTAGTGAAGGGAGCTCGATGCTATATGAGAGCCTCAAGAGAAAGGCGGATGATGGATTTCTTTATGTAGCGTCTTACCGTTATACACACTCTATTCCGGCATGTATTGTCTTTTTTATTGCTCCGTTACTCCTGTGGTTTGTTTTAGTGTTTTGTTGCTGTTTTAATGATTTCAAACATGGACTTCACCGAACAGACATGGGCCGTCCTGTGGTGATCATGAAAGTTTGCCTCATAGGAGCTGCCCTCCACCTCATCCTGGGGGGTACCTTTCTCATTTTGCATACTAAGGAAAAACGTCGTGCTTTACGAGCAAAACAAGAGGCGGAGAACAGGGCAACTCAATAGATCGATTTTCTTCGCCCGGTAGGAGGCATTGTGAATGCTAAAACCAAGATTCAAATGACTTGTGGTGCTTAACTACGTAGCAGTGCAAAAGGGACTTCCCCACGGGTCTACTGGGGGTGCCTTTATCTGGGTTACCTTGCGTGCCTTGTCTTAATTCCTGCCTCGCTCTTGTGTTTTGAGGCGTATTGCTGTACTATCATGATAGTACATGAGAATGAACCGAGGGAGCCGACCATGGATGATCATCACCCTAAGCTCGTCAGCTTGTTTGAAGCTGTCACATTGCTGCAATCAAGCGAGGAAGTAAAGGCTTTCTTTCTTGATGTATGTACGCCTGCTGAAATTAAAGCCTTATCAGAGCGCTGGACGGTTTGCCAACTTCTGAGTCAAGGAACTTACTCTTACAGGCAAATTAGTGACATGACAGGAACAAGTTTGACGACCATCGTGAGGGTTGCTCGTTTTTTGAACGACGAACCCCACGGTGGATATCGAGATTTATTAAAGAAATGCAAAACTAAAAATTGCGAATCATGAAAGGAGTGTAATATGAAATCTGTCACTAAGAAGTCTTGTTTAGTATTGGTATGTGTATGTGTCATTTTTTCGTTCTCTTATCTTCAAAAAAGAAAAAACCGGACTGATGAAAAGATGGCTACCATTCGTGTTTGTCAGGTTGTAGAACACGAAGCGCTTGACGCTGTCGTACAAGGTCTAAAGGAGGTCATCACTCAGGATTCTCCCTGCAAAGTTATTGTTGAAAATTGCCAAGGAAATGGAGCTATGGCTGCTCAGATTCTTGAAAAGTTCGCCAATTTACCAACGGATGTCTGCGTAACGATCGGAACTCTTCCCTCCCAGGTAGCCTACAAGATCGCCAAAACCGGACGTCTTAAAGTCGTGTTTGCTTCGGTGACGAACCCTACTGATATTGCGCCGGAAATCCAAAACACCAACATGACAGGCGTGTCGAACTTTGTTGATTTACGTCCACAACTCGATCTGTTTTTAAAACTTCAGCCGGAACTAAAAACCCTCGGAATGATCTACAACACAGCTGAAGCAAACTCGGTCTATATCGTCAAAGCTATGGAACCTCTCTGCAAGGAGAAGGGACTCCAACTCATCACACAGGGAATCTCAAAGATTTCCGAGTTGTGGCAGGCTGCTGAAAAAATCCTCAAAACGGCAGATGCCGTGTTCATTAGCAATGACAACCTTGTTCTAAGCTGCATGGAAAATTTGTGCGCTCTGTGTGCGAAACGAAGGGTCCCTGTTTACGTTAGTGATACAGACCAGGTTAAAAAGGGCTGCGTGGCGGCCCTAGGGCCAAATCAGGTTGAGATAGGACGTCAGACAGGCTTCCTTGTTCGGCGCATCTTGAAAGGGGAGGATATTAACTCCATAGCTATAGAGTATCCTTCGAAAACAGAGCTTGTTGTCAACCCGGCGAAAGCTCCTTTCCTCATTCCTCACGACATTGTTGAGCACGCTGACAAGGTCTACTAGCCCCCTAGAAAGGGATCCTGTCGGATCAACTGAGCAAAAGAGTATTGTTCTCGAATAAATCCAAGTTCGAATCATCAGAAGTATTCTAAGGCTAATTTTATCTAAATTTTAAAGGAGAGTAATCATGTTAACTTATCAAGAATTTATAGTTGCTGTTGATATAGGGTTGATTTATGGCTTATTGGCTCTTGGAATCTATATCACATTCCGAGTAATCAACATCCCTGATCTCACATGTGACGGAAGCTTTGTCTTAGGAGCGGCTACTTCTGCCGTTTTACTCAAGCTTGGGTATCCGGCCTGGTTTAGTTTCGCAGCAGCTATTATCGCTGGTGGATTGGCAGGGGGAATTACAGGAATTTTTCATCTTTACTTCAAAATGGAAGATTTGTTGAGTGGAATTATTACAGCTTTTATGTTGTACTCCATCAATTTACGAATTATGAATCTACGTTCGAGTATTTCTTTGGTCAATGAAATAACAGTACTTGATTCAAGTTCAAACAACCTGTGGGTTCTCGTCTTACTCTTCGGGCTCATTCTCGCCATTTTTCTTAACAGCGACGCTGGTTTGGGGGTACGTACCCTCGGTCAAAATCGATCCTTTGCTGCTGCGCAAGGGATTAACGTGAGTCGGATGCTTTTCCTGGGGCTCGTGCTCAGTAATGCCTTTATCGGCGCATGCGGTTCTCTTTTTAGCCAATATCAACGGTTGTGTGATGTTTCGCAAGGTACGGGAAGCCTCGTTATGGGGTTGGCTTCCGTCATGATCGGCGAAAAATTGCTAAAGCCATGGCTGCGGTTGGATAGGTGGGTACAAAGCCAGAGCTTTAAAAGCTTCATCAGACAATTCCTAACAGTTGGAAGCTGCGTTGCTGGCTCTATTGTTTACAGAGTACTCATTGCCCTGGCTCTTCACAGTGATTCTCTCGGTCTTAAAACGCAGGATCTCAATTTAATGACAGGATGTTTAATGATTTTTGTGATGAGGAGAAAGAAATGATGTTAGTGATGAAAAACGTAAATGTTAGAAATGTCCTTCAAGATTTCAATTTGGAGGTCAAGGAGGGAGAACTCGTTGTGGTAACTGGCGAAAACGGAGCCGGTAAAACGACCCTTTTCAACGCGATCTCTGGGCAAGTTATTCCGACAACAGGGAAAATCTTGATCGATTCTGTCGATGTTACTCAACAAACTCAAGCCGAAAGGGCCCGCCTTATTGCCAATGTTTGTCAGGATCCAAAAGTTGGCACCGTTGCCGGCATGACCTTAAGAGAAAACCTAAACGTCGCTCTCTTGCGTGGTCAAAAACGTAGCTGGGTTTGGAACCAACTCGAACAGAGGGACTCGATCTTTCGAGAGCACCTCTCTGAACTCGAAATGGGTTTGGAAAACCGCCTTGATGACAGAGTCGGAAATCTGTCGGGCGGGCAAAGGCAAGCCCTAAGTATTGTCATGGCCTTTCTGTTAGATTTCAAAATTTTACTTTTAGACGAAATAACAGCTGCATTAAATGAGGAAAATGCAGTAAAAGTTATTCGACTCGTTCAAAACAAATGCCGAAAAGACCATAGGACTTGCCTCATGATCACCCATAACCTCCAACAGATCCAGACGTTCGGAGATAGAGTCGTTACTCTCCCGTCTCACAGTTACACCTGAATCGAGTGTTTAACACGAAAACACCAGAGCCCCTTCCTGCCGCCGTGATGGTTGAGGGTAATAAGCAGTGTCTCTCTCGTCTGCTTTGGACGCAGCCGCTAAAAATTCCGACAGTTTTTAATCTAACGTCACGCTTTGCCTAGTATTGAAATTAGTGAGAAAGAGACGATTATTAGTAGTCTGCTCTGAAACAACAGCAATTCCCTTCTGAAGCGCAGGAAAACTGTGTCAATCTATTCATTCCTTGCAAGTGATTGAACCTGTAGAGAACCTCGTCTTCATCCCATCTATGGACTTTTCCCCCAAAATAGGCTCAGGTAACCCCGAAAAAACGCAGCAAGAGCTACCACGGGAGGATCGAATTTCCCAACGATTGTGCATTTGTCCTGATATTTCCACAAAATTTGTAGTGTATTTTTGGCAAGTATTTTGGCGAATGATCCTTAAATTGCAACCGAATGGACGTTAACTCATAAACGCTCAAAAGCCCAATAACAAGACCTTTGTTAGGCCTCGACGATGAGCTATTGCTTTTTCTTGCCCACACCCGGGTCTATGCCAACCCAGTTTGGGGGGCTTTTATCATTATCCCAAGTCCCTCGATCATCTCGTCATTCCAGCGTTTTCACAATCAAACAGAACGGAAAATTTCGGAAGAAGAATCACCACAAGGAATCGTCGATTCGACGGAAATTTAAGTGTAAATAATGAAAAATTCTTTAAAATAAACAAAAAATTACACTAATAAAAAAGGAAGGGTATATTATAATACGCATTGTCGATGAAAGATCTTTGAAAATTTTAAAGGCCTCCAAGATCTTTCCCGGATTCGTTCCCGACCACAGCGTTCAGGCCAATAGCGACCTGATTCCCCATCATGCGTAAGTTTTTGCAGATCAGGGATACCAGGGGCTTGATAAGATTCATTAGGGGCGATTCCTACGAAGGATAAAGGAAGGGTGTGTTTAAGCTAAGACGATCGAGGTCATAAGAGGACTTTCAAGATTAAGGATTGTTATCAAATACGTGTATGAGGGCTTGAATCAGGGGGAAATTTTATGGAGTACTCACAGGAATGTTTAGAAAAAGATTTCTTTACAGATAAATATTTTAGCTGGAATTTTTAATTTTATTTTAGGCTGATGGGGTAAAAACGGGGGAATGTTCGATCTAAGGTTTGATGATGATTTTGTGAGAACAAGTATAGACATTTCGCAATGTGGTCATTCCTAGCAGGAGGGGGGCATAACTCTTCTGTGCAAAGAGACAGGAGGGACGTGCTCGTTAAAAACGTTGCCTGCAGCGGGTTTTAATATCCCCCTTGAGGTTAACTCGTTCTCGCATTTTCTTTTCTGTATCTTTTAGCCCCAAGGCAGCCTCAGGTATCCCCGAAAAAACACATAAGGGGAAGCCCCTACATGAGCGGCTCGTTTTTCACATCATCCTCGGAATGTCCACGAAATTTGCAGAGTTGCATTGCATAATTTCTCAAAAAGCACTTTTTCGGCTGAATATGTTGGATGGAAATTACAGCATGAGTATAAATATAAAATAATGAAGCATTCTACATAACTTTATGATTATTTTGATCATAATAAATGCAGGCGTTTTGCAGGGGGTAATAAACTCCTTTCGAAGGCGAGGCCCACGACTTCCTCCACAGATGAGCCTTGCCTCAATAGGGCAGAGAGTGGCATGAATATTGTCAGCTCATAAAAAAAGACTTATCTCGCTGATACAAATGATAGTGAAACATGAAACGACTCTAATTTATTTTCTATTACATTTATAGAAAATTGAGTTTTAACCTAAAAATGACAGTGTCACATCACGGATTTTCTTCCTTGCAGAGACAAGTATTTATGATAGGCTCATGTGACGTATTGAGGGGAGGGGCGAACACGTTCACTTTCGAAGTGTTAAAGACTTCAGGCAAAACTGTCAAAGAATGATCGCGGCGAAAGCTATTCGAGGATGCCGTTAAACGACCCTGTTCTGAACGGGTATTCAGGCCGAGGGCACGTGGTACTCCGTTGGAATTACTGGTTGGATGCTGCTATGGAGGGCGTACCCAGAGCTAGCCATTGAAGAACGCCGATTTCATATAAATCGGCCATAGCTTTTTTCCATTCCAAAGACGTTGCCGAGAGCGGATAGGCGCCCTGGAACCGTGCCTGAAGAAAGTTCAAGGCTGCAGTCAACTGCGTCACCAGCTCTTGGATGAATTGTTGGGATTGGTTTGAGGACCTTTCCTTTTCCTCAAGCGGCATTAAAGGCCTTTCGGCTGATCCATCGGCCAGCACTCGATAGAAGCGTTCATCGAAGACGTCTTGCCACAAAACAGAAATCTGAGTCAACCGATCCGATGCGTAGTCATGGATCTGGACCATAGTTTCTTGGCGATCCAACGAGGGAAGCTCAGCGTAAGCGGACAGCCAATTTCTGTATCTCTGGACAAACCCATCGCCACTTGGAAGAGAACTCCGGAGAGCTTCCTTCAGCTGTTCGAGTTCCTTTCGAGCCGAGTCTGAATCCGCCTCGTTTGGGAGCGATTCCTCCTCTCCGTAAATCCTTTGGAGAAGGTCGAAAATTCGGCTTTGAGACGTTGAGATCTCAGCTGAAATAGGGGAATCCTGAGTATTCTCTAATGGGTGACAAACCTTCCGCGAAGACCCGAGCCAGCCTATGCCTACCCCGGCACAAAGCACAGCTCCATAAGAAATAAACCTCGGAATCATAACACCCTCCTGACTTTCTCGAACGGCTCATTATATCCGCTGCAAGATAGAGTTAGAAGAATTTCTCTATAATCACAACTCAAACTAATGGACACGGCAAAAAACGATATAAAATAGCTCCCACCTGAAGGTAAGATAATGAAAATTGCAAAAAATCTCTATTCCTTTTAATCGATTATGAGCAATTCGCGATCAAAATTTGGACATCAGTCCCCAAATCCTTGTCAAAAAAAGGTGATGGCCAAAATCTGCGTTGCTGCAATAAAAACCATTCATTCCTACAAAACGAGAGTGTATTCATTTGGTTGACACGCCCTCGCATCGTTAATAAAAACGTCCAAAATATTTACTACTTTTTTTGCTATCCATGTGACGTCAGACGTTTCGCGATGGGTTTATTCAGAACTATTCCAAAAACACAACCGCATTAGAATGGAACCTGTCATTCCTACAACGCGTTATTGTTTCACAATTAAGCTGGAAGTGTGTTCTACCGGGCGCTCCGCGAACGCACAATGTTCAGGCCTAAAAAAGGCCTCAAGAATGTCGAAAACAACAAATCTTTCCCACCAGTCGCTAACTAGCCTAGGTTTAACAGATCGGTGATGCTCAAGTGGATAAAAAACTGCGAAAATCGGGACCGTCAATGGCGCCGAAGTCCTCTCGTCGCCTTCTCCAAAATTTTCAAAGAAGACATTGGAGCTGTTGCAGAAAGGGGATCCTATAGTGAAAG
The DNA here is from genome assembly GCA_041200185.1 of Alphaproteobacteria bacterium. GTDB lineage: Bacteria > Pseudomonadota > Alphaproteobacteria > BNTO01 > BNTO01. The sequence continues at coordinate 1,017,534 of CP165730.1, read as the reverse complement.
ATTCTTCGTCGTCCTGTAGACAAGACGTAGAGAGGTTAAATCTTAGTTACTGGCTCTCAGTGGATTTAGTGAACCCTTTGTAAGAAGTCCACTCCTCTTAATAATAAAATAATGCCCAAATTTTAAATAAAATTGCATATTATGTTATTATAAATACGAATTATGAATTCGTCTAGTGTACTGACTCGCAGTAAAAGTTTTTTTAGAGATTTAATAAAAACATCAGGTGATGATTATCAATTATTTAAAAAGTTAAAAGTATGTTTGATGGGGATCCATATCCAAGAATGTTTCCAGTTATCATTGCGGCCTTTTTTGTTACAAAAACCATTGTTTTTCTTGTGAAGATTAATAATTTCGTCGTAGATTTTATCAAAACATTGGGGATCCGGAGATACGATAAAGCTTTTCTTGCTTGGCGCAAACCTACAGAGAAAATAGCTCTTTGGTAAACTCACCTTCTCAATAGACTATAGGTTGATGATTAGACGCGATGTGCGCTGTAAAGCGTCGAATTGTATCATATCCCCGTGACGCCTCTTATGGGAAATTCCTGTAACATGGACACAAGAGGCGTGTAATATAAGCTAGATCGGTTATGCGATGGTTTGTTGGGTGGAAGGCATTGTTTTGGGGCCTGTTGATGGTGCATTTCGCAGAAAGTCACGGCCCAGAGAGGCGGCAAGCTTATCTTGTAGCTGATCTTGACTCAGGGAAAATTCTCAAGAAAAAAAATGCAACGAGCGAGTGCTACCCAGCCTCTTTAACGAAAATGATGACCTTATATCTGGTTTTTGGAGCCTTAGCAAAGCATCAGATCCAGTGGACAACGACTTTTACAGCCTCGAAATTGGCGTCTCAACAAATGCGTTCGCGGCTAGGAGTTGTTCCTGGAGAAAAATTAACGGTCAAAACCCTTGTTGAAGCGCTGATTGTAAAGTCAGCCAATGACGCTGCAGTGGTTTTGGCCGAAGGTATAGCTGGGTCGGTACCAAATTTTGTGCAGCGCATGAATGCCAAAGCTCAACAGCTTAAAATGACGCATACAGTTTTTCGAAATCCCTCCGGAGTCCCAGACGCTCGGCAGGTCAGCACTGCCAAGGATATGGCCATTTTAACCCGAGCTCTGTGGCGTGATTTCCCACGTTACTCTTCTCTCTTCCGATTGCGATCTTTCGTCTACAAAAAGAAAACTCATTACACTCACAATTTTCTTCTAAATACGCTACAAGGATCGGACGGAATGAAAACAGGCTATATTGCTGCTTCAGGTTACAATATTGTTACAACTGTAACTCGGTACGATGACCACCACCAACGCAGACGGTTCTTGTGTGTTTATTTTGGAGGTAAATCCGGATTTGCCCGAGATCAAGCCGTTATATCACTTTTTGAACCTATTTTGATCGATCAACAGGCTATGTCCTATGACATCAAATCGGCTCGTTTGACTCAGTTTCATCACTTATGGCCTCAAAAAAACGACTCCTCTCCTCTCCTTGTTCGTGCTTCTATCTGTTCATCAAACCAGCTGGAGAGACTTCTCAAACAGTACTCGCAACAACAACAACGATGGCAAAAAAGCTTCGCAGCAAAAAATATTTCAACTTTCTTAAACCAAGTCACGTTTTAGGGAAGGTAGGGATAAATATAATCAAGTAGATTATGTTATCTCTTAAACACTTACTTTAGATAATTTAGTTTCTTATTGATTCATGGGTCAGAAAATATGGACATTGATGAGTTCACATTGAAGTGCTCTCTTGCTCGATTGTACTGAAAAACTCGGCTCTATATCAATATCTTGGAGGGCTTCGGTTGCAGGTGTCTTTATTCATGCTTTATAAACTTGTTTGAGTTAAATAAATCTGAAAAGAATGAGTGATAATTGAATTTTTAAGAATACATGTTTTAAGAATTTAAAATTTTGATCATGGTCTATAACCTCCTTCTTTTACATATGAAGCGGAAAATCTAATCTTTTATAATCTTTATTATTGTTTTTCTTGAGATATACAGATTTCTAATAACGTGTTACAACCCTCCCGTAATGCGAAAGAATTGTGCGAAGGCGTTAGGTTTTTATAAAAGGGGGTCCGGTCTTGTTCATTCTGTTGGATGACTCCTTTTTTTTGAGGATACAGACTTCTCAGCAATTTACCGTTTGCGAAAGTCAGCGTGCAAAGGGACTGGATTGCAAGGACTAATTGTGTTGAGAGACTGGATAGATACTGAAAAACGGGCTTATGTAGACGAGTTTTACTTCTGTGTTCTTCTGCAATCTAGTACTGAGATGAATAATTGAAGGAGGCTCTTGATTTGGCGAATGCAGTTTAGTCTAACAACTCTACCAACCTTACTGGACGACTTGCCGCAAAATTTTCGCCAGCTACCATAGAAAATTTATCTAAAATTTTATGGGCTTTTTGAAAAATCTAGCTATTCGAATGGCTGCGTGCTATCTTTTATGGGAGGGAGGGTGAATCCTAGCAGCATATGGTTGATGTCTTCATAAATGGGCAGGAAGGGCGTCTGGAGGCGCGTTTTTTACCGCCGCGGACTGTTCTTCACCCTGTTGCGGTGATATTGTCGCCTCATCCTTTGCAGGGAGGACGGATGGATAACGCCGTTGTTCAGGCCATGAGTAGCGCTTTTCATGAGCAAGGGTTTGGCACGTTACGGTTTAACTTTCGTGGCGTGGGGCGTTCTCAGGGGACTTACAGTGGAGGAGAGGGCGAGCTTAACGATGCGGCGAGTGTTGTGGATTGGCTGCAATCGTCGCAAAGGGTAGCCTACAGGATGTGGATTGCTGGGTTTTCTTTCGGTGCTTGGATAGCGATGCAACTGATGATGCGCAGGCCTGAGATTGAGGGTTTTGTTGTAGCAAGTCTACCGGCTCATGCTTTTGATTTTAGCTTTTTGGCTCCGTGTCCCGTTTCAGGACAGGTTCTTTACGGAGAAAACGATGGTGTTGTACCGGCCGAATCAGTGCGAGCGTTGGTTGGTCGTCTCAACGCGCAAAAGGGGATTTTTGTCGATTATCGCGTTGTCAGTGGGGCAGATCACTCCTTTACGGGCAAGCTAGACGAACTTAAGAGGATTATGTCAGGTTATCTCGTTGAGAGTTGTGCGCGAGATCCCTTACTGGCTGCTGGGTGAGAGTCTCCTTAACACGGATTTCGGATTAAGGTAGATTGGGGTGGTAGACCGATGAGGGAGGTACGAGAAGACCGTGAAGCGTATCCGGAATTTTGCCATTATCGCTCATATTGACCACGGAAAGTCGACGCTAGCGGATCGGCTGATTGAAGCGTGTGGGGGGCTCGACAGCCGTGAGATGAAGACACAGGTCCTAGATTCAATGGATATTGAGCGAGAAAGGGGGATCACGATTAAGGCCCAGACAGTACGGTTAGTCTACGAGGCAGATGACGGAGAAACGTACATTTTGAATTTGATGGATACGCCGGGGCACGTCGATTTTTCCTACGAAGTAAGCCGATCTTTAGCTGCTTGTGAAGGGTCTTTGTTGGTGGTTGATGCAAGCCAGGGAGTGGAGGCGCAGACTCTCGCCAATATCTACTATGCCCTCGAGAATGATCACGAGATCGTAACAGTCCTTAATAAGATCGACCTCCCGGCAGCAGATCCTGAGCGAGTGAAGAAACAGATTGAAGATGTGACGGGGTTAGACGCTCAGGACGCCATCTTGATTTCAGCTAAAACAGGGGAGGGGATTCATGAGGTTTTAGAAGCCGTTGTTCACGGGTTACCCTGTCCGTCTGTTAAAAACGTTGATCTCGGCGAAAACAAGCCTTTGAGAGCTCGGCGGGAAGGGGATGTTTTAGAGGATTTGCCACTTAAAGCGCTGTTGGTTGATAGTTGGTACGACGCTTATGCAGGTGTCATTGTTATTGTGCGAGTTATTCAGGGGACATTAAATGTTGGAATGAAAATTCGAATGATGGCAACGCAGGCGGTTTACGAGGCAGGGCAAGTGGGGTACTTCACACCAAAGCGCGTGGACCGACCAGCCTTGTACCCAGGAGAGATTGGATACATTACGGCGGGGATCAAGCAAGTAGCTGATTGTAGAGTAGGGGATACCGTAACAGATGATCGCTTTCCGGCAGCACAACCTTTGCAAGGTTTCCGGCCTTCTGTTCCAGTTGTGTTTTGCAGTTTATTTCCCTCAGATGCCGATGAATTTGAACATTTGCGAGATAGTCTTGAGAAGCTGCATTTGAACGATGCGAGTTTTCAATATGAGCCTGAGCACTCAGGAGCGCTGGGGTACGGTTTCCGTTGTGGTTTTCTAGGACTTCTGCATCTTGAAATTTTACAAGAACGGTTAGAACGCGAGTTTAACTTAGATCTGATTACGACAGCTCCTAGTGTGGTCTATAAGCTTCACCTGACGAATGGTGAGGTGCGAGATCTGCACAATCCGGCTGATATGCCTGACGTTGTCAAAATCGCTTTCATGGAAGAGCCGTGGATTCGAGCAACAATCTTGGTGCCTGATTCTTATCTAGGGGCAGTGTTAAGCCTCTGCACGAGCCGACGAGGAGAGCAGGTTGATATTAACTACGTAGGTAACCGCGTTATGGTCGTATATAAATTGCCACTTAATGAAGTGGTTTATGATTTTTATGATCGTCTTAAATCCATTAGTAGTGGTTATGCGTCGTTTGATTACCAGTTAGAAGGGTACAGAGAGGGAGATCTGGTTAAGGTGTCTATTTTGGTGAATGGTGAACCCGTCGACGCATTGGCGATGATTGTTAATAGGGCACAAGCAGAGTCACGCGGTCGACTGCTGTGTGAAAGGCTAAAAGATCTCATTCCACGGCAGTTGTTCAAGATTGCTATTCAAGCAGCAATTGGCGGAAAAATTATTGCGCGGGAAACGATTTCAGCCTTGCGAAAAGACGTTTTAGCTAAGTGTTACGGTGGAGATATCACACGGAAACGTAAGCTACTCGATAAACAGAAGGCTGGAAAGAAGAGAATGAGACAACTTGGGAATGTCGAGATTCCGCAAAGCGCGTTTGTTGCGGCATTGAAAATGAGTGATGAGTAGGACGGCAGAAAGCTAGGGAAGATTTTCTATCTTGAGGCGAGTTTGAAGTTGACCGCAGACCTGTGGTAGACTCCGCTGGGGTTTGGTCCCAGTGGTGGAATATGTGGCTAACGAGCGACTTTCGCGTCCAAATCTTGGCCAGCTTGTGTACGACGTTTTGGAGGTTTACTTCGAACAGCACAAGGGTACTTTGCCAGCGCCAGGCCTTTATAAACGCGTTCTCGTGGAGGTCGAGAAACCTTTGTTGTTTTTGACACTGAGAGCAGCAGGGAACCAACAAAGGGCAGCGAAAGTTTTGGGGTTAAATCGAAATACACTGCGCAAGAAGATGAAGGAGATTTTAAATGAGCGCAAGGACACGGAAGCATTGCATCAGTTATCATCCCTGCTGAGGGACGTTGAGGAGAGAGGATGAAGAAAATAAAGTGGTCCAAATCTCTCTATTGGGAGGGGTTTCTTTCTGGACGTTATTTACGTACAAAGAAAAAAGATGGTTTCTTGTCAGTTATTACGGCTTTTTCTTTTGTAGGAATTTGCTTAGGAGTCGCGACTCTCATTATCGTTATGTCTGTGATGGGCGGCTTTCGCGAAGAATTGCTATCGAGAATCATCGGCATGAAGGGACATGCCATGGTTTACAGCCTCAGAGGGTCTCTACCTGAAAATGAGGATTGGCTCAATAAAATGAAGATGACGAAGCATGTGACGCAGGTTTGTCCGCTTGTAGAAAGGCAATCGATCATCATCAGTTCAACACAGACGCGTGGGGTTTTGGCTTTAGGGTTAAGTTGGGGATCTCTCAATGAGCGCAAAATGTTAAAGGAGGCCTTGTTAACGTCTTGCACAGAAGCTGATTTTGAAGGGGATGTCGTTTGGATAGGGAAAAGGATGGCTGAGCTTATGGGGTTGAAGAAGGGAGATCTCGTTTCCTTGATGGATCCACAAGGAGAGGCAACGCCTTTTGGGACAGTCCCCAAACAGCGTGAGTTTTGCGTGGCTGGGATCTTTGAGATGGGAATGATTGAGTATGACAAAAATGTCGTGATGATGCCTCTAACGGCAGCTCAAGATTTTTTTGGGCTTCCAGGAGCGCTGACACAATTTGAGATTTTTACCGATAACTTGGAAAAGAATGATTCCGTTGTGGCGGATATCCGGGGCTGGCTACCCCGAGATTGTGTTGTTTTGGGGTGGAAACATGGAGACTCACACTTTTTTCAAGCGATGCAGATCGAACGCAATGTGATGTTCCTTATTTTAACGCTTATTATTTTTATAGCTTCGTTTAACATCATTTCTGGGCTTGTGATGTTGGTTAAAGATAAGACGAAGGATATTGCGATTCTTAAGACGATTGGCGCGAGCCGTTTTTCTGTGATGCGAATTTTTATGATGACGGGTGCTGCGATCGGCCTATGCGGTACGATTTTGGGCGTCGTCTTGGGGATTTGTGTAACGCTTCATCTTGAAGGAATTATTGGTTTTCTTCAGAAGATCAGTGGTCGTGAATTGTTTAATCCCGAAGTTTATTTTTTGACGAGCTTCCCGTACAAACTGGACGGGGGGGAGGTGTTGGGCATTGCTACTTTGGCGATTGTCTTGTCGTTACTAGCGGCTTTATATCCGTCGTTTCGAGCGGCTCGTCTTGATCCTGTTGTCGCCTTTCGAGAGGGATAGAAAACGAGAGCTAAAGTTTCGTTTGAACGAAATTGTTGCCAAAGAGCTGAAGAGCAAAGGAACGTGCGTCGAGGGAGGTTGCCCCTGTTCGGTTGAGTAGGGAATTTGGTGAGAGTTGGATTTGACCACGGAGATTGATCCGTGGTGTTCCATCCTCCCAGACGAGGGGGGTGAAGAGATTGTCAATGAGGGTTTCACCGGTATCAGAGCGAGTAATAGCGTCGATTTGGTCGTGAACTCTTTCAACTCGAACGATGTTTTGAGTTTCAAGAAGCAGGATAATAGCATTGCGAACTTCGGTGAAGAGTTGAGAAATTACGCTGAAAAGGAGGTCTGTATTGGCATGGCTTAAAAGTTGCGAAAGGTCGGAAATGGTTTCTGTTATTGGTGATATCGATAGGATGGTCGAAAGGAGGGCAGAACTATCAATTTCGAGGTGAGTTGAAAGATGGGTTGTGGCACAGGAGTCGGCTAATGTGCGGAGAGCACGAGTAAACTCTACTGTAGCGCGGGCGAGCTGACGGAGGTTTTGAGAGTTTGTACTCGCGCACGACAGTGAAGGGATAGCTACGGTCTTTGTAGCAAATAGTTCGGAGAGATGAAGAAATTTTTCTGTGAGTAAGTGTAAAGGACAGTCTTTGTCGGCGGCGGAAAGACAGGAGGATAAATGAGAGAAAGTCAGATTATTTCTTGAAAGACTTTTGTAGAGGGCTTGGAACCACGGTGTGAAGGACGCAAAGGAAGCGAAGGTTTCTAAGAGTTGAGGCTCGTAGTCGTCAGAAAGGGAGATTTCTGAGATATTGAGAGTCATTTCCTTCGTGATGGATGTAAGGTAAGAGAGGCTCTGTGTCCATTGTGGGATGATGTCGAGGACACCTATTGAGCTCTCTGTGGATTTTGGAGTGAGAACGTTAAGGAGGGTTTGTGAGGCAGTGATGAGCGTTTGAAGGGAGGCTTCAGATGATGTGATATCAGTTGTGAGGTTAGGATAGTTGTTAGACAGTTGCCAACCGACATCTCCAAGAATTTCCATAATATTTTTGATGAATTTTATGTTGTTTTTTAGAATGGAAAGAGTTGATGGGTTATCAACTTGAATATTAAGGTAAGTACAACGCTCAGCAAGAGAGTTTAACGCATCGGATATTTGAGCTGTATCTTTTTGGAATTGTTCTAATGCGAAAGCGATATGTGGCAGGAGGTTGGATCCAGAAATTTCATTTATCCATGGAGTATCCTCAATGAGGTCAAAGCCAGACTCTTGTAGGAATGTTTTGCCGTCAGAGGTAAGCTTTTGAAGGGTTAGGACTATTGCATCCAGATCTTGATGAGTTACGGACGTAAAGTCTTCGTTAAGAAGAACAAAAGCATTTTGCAGTGTTTGTAGACTATGAAGACAGGAAGTAAAGAAATCAGAAAATAGAGGTGTGTTCCCATTTGTATCATTAAGACTTTCGTCGAGATGAGGCAGGAAACCAAGAAGAGGAAAGAGGTTTGAGAGACAGTGGTATTCGTAGCAAAGGGTGTGTAGAGAGTTGAGAAGGTCGTGGTCCTTATAAGACTCAATCTTTGAAACAAATGAAGCAAAGATCTGAGTCAGTATATTGCACTGATTAGCTAGTGTTGCTGTAGGGACTTGGGTGTCTTTTGTGGTACAGAAAGGAACCAAGGATGATGTCTGGGCAAGGTCGTGAGCGTGTTGAGCCAGGCGTTCCAACGTTTGTACAAAAGACTGTAGGGTTGTAACAAACCCGGTATGGGGTGAAGCCGACAGCGGTTCAGTTAAGATTTTTGCTGTAAGTTTTTGAGATGAAGTAATAAGACTTTCAAAGTTTGTCAAAAGCATTTCGAGTAAAAGTGGCACTTCAGACTTATCTTTTATTTCTTGAGTTAGGATGGGAGTAGCTCCGAGCTTAATAAGCCAGGAATTAAGCACGGAATGAAGCTGTTCCTCAAAAACCTCGTTGATGGCTGTTAGAGGAGCAATGAGTTGGTCGGCATAGCAGGAGTTAACAAGTGTTATGGGTGGAAGTTGCTGACGGACTGAAAGAAAACGGACAAGAGTCGTATCGATGAATGTGAGGGCGGATTGAAGTGATTCGAGTTCAGAGATGCCTTCACCATGGAGGATTCCATTCAGTGGTTGAACAACTTGGGCAAAGAGGTCAAAGTTCTGAGCAAAAGTGGTAAGAGTAGCAACAGTTGTTGAAAGAGTAGCTTCAAAATCAGCACAGCAAGAGTTGCCTCGCAAAATATTTCGGAGGATGAGGAATTCATCAGCGAGTTTGGCAAAGTTTAGTTGCGTAGATAGCAGGTTGGCATTGATGATTTCTGTTGGACAGATTCTGCAGAGTGGACGATCAGAAATTTGAAGAGCTTGGAAGTACTGGGAGATTTCCATGAGAAGCTCATAAATCATTCCAAGATTTTTTAACAGGTCACTTTGCAGACTGCTGTTTTGGGAAAAGGAGTCTACACGGTCGTGGAAAGCTGTTGTTATTTGTTGCAAAAACCTAGAGAAAATTGGAAGAACGAATTCGAGATCAGAACAGACATGATTATACGTTTCAGTTGTTTCGAAAACAGGAGGAGTGATGGAGTAAGTGTTAATAAAATCTTGAAGAGCTGAAATGAAGCTATCAGTACTACTTTCATCTTCAGAATTACTGTCATAAGGATAAAATGTAGAATAAACGGCTTTGAAGTCATCTGTTAGACGGTGCATTTTGCAGTGCGTGTCAGGGTCGCTTCTAGCGGATTCGCAATTTGAAACGAGAGATGAGAAGTTGCTCTCAAGAGTTGTAAGGCCTTGGATGAGGAGAGTGGTGAACTCCGTCAGAGCTTCAACGTTGTGAATGGAATCGGATGAGACGATTGCTGAGAAAATGGCTGCGAAGTCACTGATAGGTTTGATAGTTCTGAAAAGGACTTTGAAGGGTTCTTCACAACAAGTATTAACGGATTGTGATACGAAATCAGAGAAATTGTTTGCAAGAAGAGCAATTTCGGAAGCGATTTGCCAAATGTAATAGCAGTATGTTTTCTCAGGTTCCTGGCAGGCAAGGCAAGTGTTACTGCAAAGAACGCATTGACCGCACGGGGACTCATGTTCGCAAAGGTCGCATCCTTGGCAGGCACAAATGGACCACTTTGGACAAAGAGGTCTCTCTTGGCAAAGTTTATACAATACTTTGATTTGCTGCGATCGTTTTAAAAGATCATTGGCGAATCGGATCACTTTTGTGCCTAGGTTAGTAGAAATGATGTATCGGGCGTCGAGGATATTAGAAAGGATTTGATGCACATTAAGCTGAAGTGCGCGAGTTTTTTGAGCGTATATCTTTAGCTCATTAAGAAGTGTTGTCTGAGTAATGGCGGGAGGCAAGTAGGAACGGATTTTGGTGTCGTAGGCATAACCTGTGAATTCGGCGAGATTTTTGGATGTGGCAGAAAACTTCGTTTGAAGAGCTTCAAGGAGGGAAAGTGTCCGAAACATCTGGCAATTTTCACTGTCAGGCACAAAAGTATTGAATCCATTCAAAAGAGTTGTTAGAGATTCAGATTCCTCTGGGTCAAAGGCGGTGTGGAGTTTATCGAGAAACTCTGAATTAGAGTTTATTTTTTGGATCCAAGAATCAGCATCATTGTTTTGATTTGGGTTGAAAACATCAGTAAGAAGATCAAGTTCAGCATTGCACCTGTGGAGAGTACTGGCAATTTCGAAATCGCAGTCTTGAGCAAGGTATTCTTTGACGGACTGAAGTCGTGAAATCAACGTGGAAACTTCATTTTCTTGAGGAACTAGAAGCGTCTGAAGATGGCCGGCGATGTCTTCTGGGCAGTATTCACAAAACGTTTCTGTCAAAGAAGGCATAGAAGATGGTAATTTTTTGAAATTTTCCAAAATAGATTTAAAGCATTGTATGAGTAATATAAAATCATAAGTTTCTGAGTAAATAAGGTGAGTATCCTGTAGTTTGGATTCCAACAAAATGAAAGCTTCATTGAGCTTTGAGATGGCCAAGAAACAGACGTCAATTCCAGCCAGAGTTTGCTGACAGTTATAGACAGATGGGTGTTGAATTTCTGTGGTTGTTTCGTCGATTTCATAATTTTGTTTGAATTCAGTGATGAAATAATTGAGGATAATAAACCATGCGTCAAGAAAGGCGGTGGAGTGAGGAGAATGACACGTGAGAAGGTTTGATGCTGGCGTATTAGGTGATCGGAAAATTTGTGTCCAATCGTTCAAATGGTTATCTTCGATTTTCTGGAGAATGTCCTTAGCGCGTATCAGCAAGGAACCGTCTATGGATGAGCTCTGCGTGAGGAAATCTGCAATGGAAGGTGCCTCAGCAACTTGCATAGTCTTGAGTCCTTTGCTGATGAGTTCGAGTTTGTCGGCGAACTGGAAAATTTTGTAGACGAGGTGAGAACAACATGTCTTTTTTAAGTAAGTAATAAGTCCATTGAAATCATTATTTATCCTATTGAGACATTCGGGTATCTCTGAAAGAATAAGTTGCTCGTGTGTTGTGTCTTCCTGGCCACAGGATGCTATAAGGTAGAAGCTTGCAGGTACGACGGTAGTGAGTTTCTGCAAAAACGCGTGGATATCTTCAAGTTGCTGAATGCTGTCAGCTCGGTAGGTACGAACAGGGCACTGAGCGGCCCGGCTCCATGCCTGTTGAAGAGATTTTTGAATGTGACTCAGTTTCTGAACGATTTTCCTATAAAGCCAGGTTCTGTCGTTGATGTAAGAGATGTCCTCTGATGTAGCGATGGTACGTTGAGGGAAAATTGCAAGGATAGGTTCGAGGGCCTTTTGGAAGTCTTGGCTTTTTTCCAGGATCGTGTTGATGGAGGACGAAACGTTGCATGTAAGGCCATTATTGTTTTCAGGAGATGGAAGCCCCTCAAAAGTTTCAATGAAGGTCGAAAGAGCAGGTTTAAACTCTTCTGCTTTCTGAAGGAAGCTAATGTGTTGATCCTCGGAGAGATCAGGGAGAAAATCGGCTCTATCAAAGCAAAGCTGAAGGTTTTGGAGCCAGGTGTAAATAGCTCGAAGTGGAATAAGTGTATTTTCGCAGAGATATTTTTGGCGAAGATTCTCGATGAATACGGTTTGTTCTTCACAAAGCTTTTGACAGTCGAGTGAAATGGTGTTGGCTGCATCCTGAGCGATGTAGGAAGAAGTTGGCCAGACACTTGTTGCAAGAGCGGCAGTGAGTTGGTGAAGCACATGGCGGTGTTCTTGCCACTCTTTGAGAAGGTGAAACTCGGAATCAGGAGTATCGAGTCCCTTTTCCATAAAAAGGTTTGTGATCTTCCCTAGGCAGAGGCGGAGGCGTTGGAAGTCATCGCTTATAAGTCCAGCGCCATAGAGTGGTTGAAGAGAAAGTATCGAGGGGGGGAAGGTGTTTGTCATTTTCAAAGCCCGTTCCAGCAGCGTAGAACTTGCTTCAAAATTTTGAGTGCTTTGTTCGTAAAACGTTTCAAGTGCAGAGGCCTGTGACGAATCCAGTGATATAAAACTTTCGACAAAAGAAATGAGTTGAGTATTGATAGAAACGAGCGTTTGCTGAGCTAAATCAAGGTAATCCTCGCTTTGCATGATGTTCGCTCTAGGCATCCAAAGCTGATAAAAGTTTTGCGTAAAACGGTCGACGGCGTTAACGAACGCATGGAAAACCATGGAATGATAGTGAGTACGATTTTTTTCTAGGAGAAAATACATTTCTTCAAAAGCTTTTGAAATGTTCGAAAAACGCTGAAGGATGCCGTCAATAGTGACTGTTGAGCAGGGGATGCATTGAAGGTTGCAAGACTGGTAAAATTTTTCAAGCCGGGCAGAGAGGGCGAACAACTGACGGACGCCGTTGTGCAAGGCTAACAAAGCGGAGTCATGAGCAGGGAAGGGGGGGAGCTCGGCCAGCTTAGCGTTGAAGTTCATAATATCATTTGTGATAGTATCAAGAACTTTTTCAGTGAAAGAAATAAGTTCTGATAAGCAATAACAACCTCGTTTTGGATCGAGTTCTATAGGGGGCGTAGTTTCTGAGAGAGGATCGGCGAAGATGGAAAGGGCTATTCTCAGTGTTTTGCTGATCTCTTTGACGAAAGGCAGCAGAACTGTGTTTGTTTGTGCACGGATGGCTGGTGATGGACAGGCGAATGTGGGGGGGATGTCGAGGTCAGAAAGCGTTGTGCAGAGGGATGTCATAAGTGTTGTTGTTTTCTGTATGTTTTTAGCAAAAGAAGCTATAGGCAGAGAACTGTCTGAAAGAAGTTCTTCGTCGATTTCTTTGAAGGCACCTGAGAGACAACGGTGGAGTCCCTCGAGCTCAACGGCGAGAGAGCGTAGGGTTTCGGCACGTTGACGGCAGCAGGTAGGATTTTTCAGGATGCTATCGACACTTTTACAAAGAGCTTGGATAGAGCGGATACCGTTGGCAGCTGTGGTACAAGCGGCAGCTAGTATACTTTGGCCCTGGTTGGTTTTGTCCTCTGAACCCTCGGTGAGCTTATCACAGAAGACGAGAGGGTTGTTTGGTAAACCTTCGAAGATGTCGGCAAGTGAACCGAGGAGATTGCAGAGTTCACTAACGCTTTCAGAATAACACCGCTCATTGTCGTTCAGTCCGTCTTCTCGCGAAAGTTTGTCGAGCCATTCCTTGAAGTCATTTACGAGTTTTGTTGAAAGGTAATTCCCCAAGTGAGAGAAGAGAGATTCGTAAGATTCCGAGGTTATGTCAGGGCACGAAATAGTCATACTGATGGCGTACTGTTTTAAGTAGCTGTCGAGAGATTGATGCAGGGAGTTCAAATCCTGCTCGATAAGTCCTAAAGACCGGAACCGATCAAAACTGTGGGGAAGTTGACTTGGCAATTTGGTGAGGTCGATGATGAGGCTACTTAGAACGGTCTTGCAAAGGTTTAAAACAGTCTTGGTATCAGCAAATGTTATATTTCTAAATGTTAATTCTTTGATTTTTGATAGATGGATAAGATGTTGATAAATACGTGACAAATGTTGTGTATTTCTCAGGTAGCATGATTGTTTGTAGAATTTAAGCGCCTTGGTAGAACTTTGTATGTAGGAAGAGAAAGGCTGAAAAATATCAAAACAAGATAAATATTCATGGGCAGCATCGTGAAAGAAGCATAGAGTTTTTGCTTTAAGGAGCGCCTTCATTTGGTTTAATGTTTGGTTTTGTTCTGCAAGTCGGTTGTTGAGAAGCATCCATAGTCTAGCGATGTCTTCGTTGTAGTAGGGGGCAATGCGGTCCCATTGGCTTGCTAAAGAAAGGAATGTTGTTTCCTTCTCATTGCCGAGGTCGTATAGAGCTGCTCGGTTTTGAGCAAGAATGAGAAGGTGTTCTGTGATTTTTGTGAGATTTTCGGACCAGAGGGACAGTGGTTGGAGGGCCTCAGGGTTAGATTCGGTAAAACAAGTAGGGAATTCAAGTTGCTCGATGCGCAGTAGGCAGTTCTGGAGCAAGGCCGTTCCCTCTTGGATGAGGAAAGATGAGGAGGATATTTCGTTCAATATATTCCCCAAAATTTCTTCTTTTGTGAGGTTTTGTTCTGGGGTGGTATTACCTGAGGCGACAAGGTTAAGGTGCAGTAAGACGTCCGAGAAGGTCGTCTGAAGAACGTTAAGGTTTTGGAAGTGCTGCTCGCAGCAGGTGCTATGTGTTAGAGCAAACCAAAGATGATGGCAGAGGAGAGGAAGGTTTTCCTTTGGTTGGTGGTAGCCCAAAATTTGCGCCGGGAACGGAGAGAGAAGTTGAATACGAGCAACCCGTTCGGGCAAAGAATTATAAAAACCTTCGAGAGATTGGAATACATCGCCTAAATCTAATGAAAGTATTTGAGTATTTATAAATGCATCGCAGAAGTAATTTGCAATTATTTCATTGATAGTGTTGAAATCATTGCGGATATAATCCAAATCTTCGTAAATTTGCTCTTCGCAAAAAATGATAGGTGGAAGTGTTGAAGAGTGCCAATCTGCTGCGAATTGTTGACTGAGGGATTCGAGTGTGGAGATGAAGTTAAGAAGAATCTCGCTAGCTTGTTCAAAATGTTTCTGCAAAAGGTTGAGTTGCGACAGTTCGTCGTTTTCATTCCCTAAGGAGTCAATAGTTTTCTGCCATAAACGTTGGGCCTTGAGCAGTTCTGTTGGTACAGAAGAGAGGTTGGAAGCAACCTCTTGGAATCGAGTTGGGGCGACGGAGGCTAGCGTGCCAAGCAAGGTTTGGAGGTTGTTAGTAGTTTCACGATATTTGTGGACGGCATGGCCGAACCCTGAGAATTTAAATTGATCAAGCTGTTTAGCAGCAGTATCAGAACTTGGCGCGAGGAGAGCGAGGAAAGTGTAGGCTTGATCCAGGCACTGTTCAGTATGAATCACGTTGTGAGGAAGACAAAGATTTTCAGTGTTTAACGTTAGGAGGCGAAGATGTAAGGCGTCGGATAGGGCAACCACGGCAGGCGAGAGGTTTTCGCGAAGCGCGGTAACAATGGGGAAGTAATTTGGGTAAATGAGATCGGGTTTTGGCCAAAGAAGGTCGAGCGTGTGGGAAACTTGATCTGGAATTTTCGCAAGATGATGAAGACAACGTGAGAGGAAAACCTCTGTTTTTAAACAGGAAGAGTCAAGAGATAGAGACGGAGTCTGGACGACAGGGGGAGACCATCCCAAAACGGATGTAATGAGGCCTGTGAAGCTATCTACTGCATTCTGTGTTTGTTCAGCAAGGTTCGATAGAGATAAGACAAAACCCGTATTTTGACAGTCAAATTTAGGAGTTTTAATTAATTCTTCATGTATACACAAGATTTTGTTTGTAAGACCTTTAATTTTCTCATAGACTACTCTATTCCGGTCATCTGATATATCTGGAAGACTTTGTTGCTGTCCAAGAAACGCGGTGATGGTTTGGAACGTCTTTAAAGCAGAGTCCAATCGCTGAAAAGCCTCGACTAAAGGCGAGCAGCAGTCTGGGGAGAGGATCTGGTGAGCGAATGATGCGAGTGCCTCTTGAAGAGGGAGCCACTCTTCGGGTAAGTTCTCGAGTTGCTGAAGGATCTTGAATATATTTTGTGCAATATCAAGGCGAATACATGAGTTTTCTTTGAGTTGTTGTTGAAGTCTTGCAGAAATAAGCGATGCTATATGCATTTTTTCTTGATAAGCGGACTGTTGGAGCTGGGAGATGGAGTGTAGGAAAGTATTTGAATCGTCGAGACATTCAGATTCATCGTTGGAAACTTTAAAAAGTTGCTGCAATAGGGCGGTTAAAGCGTTGAGAGACTGTGTGCGTTTGGTGAGGTTAGTGAGATCAAGCGTTTCGGACCAAAATGAGATGGCGGAAGAGAGCTCAGTTAGGTCGCTCCAGGACAGCTCTGGGAGCAACTCAAGGGTGTTAGAAAGAAGATGGAGGGATTGAGTGTAGGCAAGCCAGTCTTGCAAAGGGAGGGAATTTTCCTGGCGATCAACGGTATCTTTAAGTGCAGCTAAGGAGACTGTTCCTCGGTTTAGAGTTGGTATAAACGTTTGAAGTATAAGTGCAAATTCTTGGCTGTTGTAAGCCGCATGAGGAAAGTCAAATAGGATATTAATTTGGTATTGAAGAGGTGAAGAGAGCGATGTTAGGAATTCAAGAAAGTTATTGGTCTCCACAAGACCTTTGGCTAGATCTACTTTTGAAGAGTCGATCTGTAGGTGAAGGTTAAAGCGATCCATAAAATCGACGAGACCTTGAAGGGTTTGCCCTAACTGTGTCAGTGAGATACCTGCAGAAGTAGATGGCAGTGAGGCTGCAAGAGAGGAGGATTGGCTCTCGTCGAACGAAGAGTTGTATGTTTTCATGAGGCGGAGAATGTGGGTATAGAAATGTCCTGCTATATCGGAGAGGGCTTGTTCAAGTTGAACCGCCGCTTGCCACGAAGGACTCCCTTGGAAAGTTATCCAGGCCTTTTGGAGAGGGGTAAGAAAATCTGAGGTCATAAGGGGGGGGTGTGCAGGGAAATTTTTTGGCTTTAAAGAAAGTAGAGTGTCGCACAAAGGAGCGAGGGAATCGATGAGAGGATTAGGACTTTCTGCAAGGGGTGTAGAGTCGACGACTTCCAAAACAGAAAGAGCCGTTTTGCAAAGCTGAATAAGCCGAACGATCTCGCGCTGACCGCCTTTAATGGCAGGATCGAGCTCAAGAATTTTGGTAGTTGCGTAACAAGTGTGCTGCAGAGCCTTTACGACCTCACTGATTTTTTTGTTATTAAGTTGCGGATGAGATATTAAATGTTGTTGGTTGTAATAATCAAGAAGATCAGTAATACAACTTAAGTTTTTCATTAATTCTTTGTTGATGGTAACGAAGTCGGGCTCTTGGAGGAATATGAGGCCAGAAAGAGATGAATTGAAGCCTCGGCAATGATGAAGAAGTTGCTGGAGTTGAGAGAACATGTCCGATGCGTAAAACTCTTGTGTGCTAACTGAAAAAGGCGTTTGAGGTGTGATTATTTCCTTGACGAATGGTGTGAAGATTTCAGATAGAGTTCTAAGTTTTTTAGTGTAGTCTTCAGTGTGAACGTCCAAAGAAAGAACGTCTTTCAAGATGGGGAGGATGCGATTCGTGGTTGTAAGAAGAGTTTCATAATGACGAAGCAAAGACTCTTCGTGGAGGTTGACAGTGTTCGCATTGTTGGTAGCGCTTTGTTGGAAGCGTGTGAGAGCCGTTTGATAATTCTCAACGAGTCCTCGGATTCCGCTGCAGATTGTTCGGAAAATGATATCTTTCTCCGGAGCGCAACAGAAACTCCGAACTGTGTCAGTGAAGTGTAGGAAGCTAGCGTGTAGCGCGGAAATACTTGCGGAAAGGCGCTGTAAGAAAGTTTTAGAAGGTTCATGTTCTTTGCACGAAGTACAGAGAGGTTTAAAATTACTGATCATGTTGTTGAAAATATTTTCGACGTCTTTGATGCATAGACTTAATTGATTAATAATCGATATCTCTTGTTGGGTGAGGATATCCTTTAAACCGTGGGTTTGAATATAATCAACGCCTGCTTTAAAGGCGTTGGCTGCGGAGTTAATTGCTTGGAGAATGTAGTTTCGTGCCTCTGGAAGTGCTTTTCCGCAGGCACTTTCAGAGATTTCTACCTCCGGAGGAGTTGTGGTGTCTTCGATGGAGGATAGCGTAGTATTAACGTTAGTCAGGATTTCTAACAATGCTGGGAAATAAGAACTTATATACCCAGCATAACAATAAGAATCTTGAGTATGTGTTGGATCAAGTAAGGAGGATAGGGAAGTATACATTTGCCGAATTATAGAAAGAAGTCCTTGAGATTGTATGAATTCGTCGAGAATACTTTTAAGGGTGTCCGTTCTGGTAATGCCGCCGTTAGAGGCACGGGTGAGAAACGACAAGAAATGGGTTTCAAAAGCATGCAAGGGAGGATAAAGCGCGGTCAAATACTGTCGGGCTAGAGTTGCGCATCTTTCGACAAGGAAGATATCGCTTAAAGACGTGAGCGAGTCAGAAAGCTCATTAAATCCGTCCATTAAATCATCGCTCAAATTAAGCTCAGTATCAGAATAGGTTAATAAAAGCTCTTGGCATGCTTTAAAAATAGTGTAAAAAGTTCCATAAATACTCCCTTTGTTGATGTCTTTGGGAGAGGCAAGTTTAGCTATCTCTTGGATAGATTCATAAATTTGTTGGCTTCCTGTTTCGGCTTGAAGTTTCGTGAGTTTGATGAGCTCGGGGGCGTATAGGTGCATTTCTTTGCAGATCTCTTGGAGGACCTCGGTGATGCGGTCGCAAGGTGCCCCCATGCTTTTCCAAGAAACAGCGGGGTCTGGAGCTTCCAGCCCGAGGCGTTGAATCATTATTTCGAGCTGCCGATTTAATGTTTCGTTATAAGGAATATTGTTAAGGAAATCACAAAGTGCTTCTGTGTTTGTTACATTGAAATCTTGCAAATCAAAATGAAGAGTGTCTAAAACACTCGCAATAGGATCAACTAGCTCTAAAACGGTTTGAGTATTGAGAAATCCCTGTCGTTGACTCAACGTCGAAAGAAATGCAGTGTGCTTCTTAAGCTCTGAGACGAACGTGTCTAAAGATTCTGCCACGGGAAAGAGACACCGTTGTTTTATGTTAAATTCAATGTCTTCTAGGAGCTCCGAGATATCGCTTCCTTCTTGGTGAATGAGGTTAAGGAGGAACTCTTCCTGGAGAGAAGAACAAAGGATCCGTGGACCTTGAATGAAAGACCGAAGGGCTGACAACCAGGCCGCAAGGTGGTCTTTGATGGTTTTAATGTTCTTTGAGCAGTTTGGATCATATGCAACGTCAAAAGTTCTCAATGTATACTCCAATACTTGAGAAAGAGCTGGTTTTAAGACTTGTTGAAGAGTATGAAAGATTTGATGAAGTGATATATGGACTTTCTCTTGTTGCGAAAGCGTTGAGGATAATGGCGATATTTGCGATATAGACGTTACGTTATCTTCTGGATCCTGACAAAACGTTAAAAAAGCTAAGGATGATTCTCTTAGATGCTGTATCGCTGAGGTTTGGAGGCTACGGAACTCGTTCGAGTGATCACAGAGAAGCTCAGTTGGAGCCGTAAGAACAGTTTGAGAGATCTTTTCGAAATCAGCCACAAAATCACAGAATGCCGTACAAAAATCATCAAGTTCGCGGCCCCTGGTGGACTCGTGGAGAAGATCTTGATCAGCTAGATTGCTGAGCTGTTGGCAGTTTTTTGCGATCAAAAGGAAGTGCTGACGGGCTTCATCAAGCGCGTTGGTGAAGTCCACACAGCATTGAGGCGAGAGCATTTGCTGTTCCAGTTCAACACAAGCCCGTGAGAAATCTTGGCATGATTGAGCTAGTTTTGAAGCGAAATAAGGCGTCAGAGTATTTAGGAGGTCCTCAGAATCAAAGCCGCCAATTAAGTCATCAAAGAAGGAAGATGTTTCGATGAGCGTTTCCCTTAGAACTGGTGACACCGAGAAAGTGTGTTCTCTGAACCGTGCAAGAACTTGTTGAAGATACATAATGCCTTCTTGAACTAAATCCTTAATGAGCGATGTCATTTCGGATTCTGTAAGAATATCTGACGGAGTGCTGCAGGTTATTGGGAACTCAGTACTGTCTTGGCCGCCAAGGTTTTTATGTGCCTGAAGGAGGTTATCTGCCAAGGTTGTTAGGACGTGAACCATTTGACGCGGGTCCTCTTTGAGCTGTGTGGATAAGTTATCAAGGCCTTGGTCCCAAGCAAGAAGTAGAGAATTTAATTTTGATGTATTTGTAATATCAACTTCAAAATCAGTTGAAGCTGATTCATCATTTTCTCGAATTAATACTACTGTTTCAATGGGGTAGAAAGCTAAAACGGAAAGGCTATGGCTCAACTTTCTCAGCGCTTGTACGATTTCCATTTTCTCTTTGAGTGCCTTATTTTCTACCTGTTCTTGTAAGAGATCTAAACACCCTGCCAAGGTTTGTTGATAGGCTTGGAAAGCTTTGAGAAGTTGGAGCTTTTCTAACTCAGTGGGAAGTTGACATGTTGGACACGAATAAAAATGTCCGTGAGGAGTTTCAAAGAATTGTATTAATTCTTGATATATCATCTGAAGTAAATCATCACATATTTTAATGCCAGATATTTGCTCTAGAGAATAATTTAGATCTACTTGATTCCATAGAAGTTGGAGATGATTGAGATCCCGAGTCGTTGTTTCGAGAGATTGAGTGATTTTGCACAGAGTATAAGACAGAGATTTACAATCTCCTCCATCGGGGTGGTGGGAGGTGGATAGTGTATCACTCAAGATCTCACCATAGAGGGTCTGTAGAAGAGAAGAGTGCTTTTGAAAGGCTTGGGTGAGGTTTGCAAGGTCATCAGCATGATCAACAAAGTTCCTGAAATTCGAATGGAAGCTTTCGAGAGCCGTTCGAGTTTTAACCCAAAATTCCGAAGCATGGGCCGTCTCAGGCATTCTTTGTTGGACGAGGTGTTGTAGAACGGCCTGGAGGTTCTGTTGCTCTGTTCTAAAGGCTTCTAAGAATTCTAGAAGTTCTTGAGATGGATTCCGACAACAGTTAAATTGCTCAAGATGGTGATGAAGTTGGAGTAGGGCAGACTCCAAGTCGCGAAGGGGTTCCTGCAACGAAAGATTGGGCGAGAAGGAGCGGCAATTTTTACAAGCAGAGGGGAGGGGAGGAGAGCGTTCAGCAAGTGTGCCGACAACATCAGCAAGCGACAAAAGGAAGTCTTGAGCTGAAGGGTTAAATTCGAAAACAAGATCAGCAACGCCTATATGTAGCTTGCGGACGCAGTTTGTGAAACGCTGTAGGTAATCATAAAGGTTGAGTATATCTTCGTGTTTTTGTTGGCAACTAAATTTACTAATTATTATTGGCTGTTGTATTACTTCGCAAGTAAATGTGTTGTAAAGTTCTAATCCTAGGTTTTGCAAGGAGGTGAGCAATTTATCCAAAGACTGTTGCGAAGTGTGAGCGGCGAGAGAGAAATTTTCTTCGCTGAGAAGATTAACGAAATCCACAAAAATTTGTTGGAGTTTTGTGTTTGGCGTGTAGGTTACAACCTGGCTAGGTGTAATATGATCAAAGATATCGACAATCTGTTCGACTTCATTTGAAATGTTGTGGATATATTCGGACTCAACAGAGCAACACTTGTTTGTGAAAGAATCAGCAAGTTCTTCGATGACGCCCTGCAATTGAAGGGTTAAGTACTCAATTACCCTTTCCTGATGTTGCAGGGAAGAGTTTGAGTGCAAACACTCATTTTTGCAGTTTTTGCAAAGTATATTTCTATATAGATCAGTAAAGGATGAAGCCATGGTGGATAGATTGAGAATTTTTTCTTTGAGGTCCGTCGAAGCACCGAGACTCGGGTAAGACTCCATCTTCAGCACGATGGACTGGACCAGACGGAGAAGATTTGCGAGTCCATTGTGATAACGTGTTGCTAAAACCTCGACGGCTGTACATGGATCAGAAAGTGCCAAGGGACGAAGTTGAGGTAATGCAGATTCTCCGTCGTTCAAGGCGTTTGTGAATTCGGCAATAACAGTAGAGAGTGAATGGAGGATTTGAACACTGTCTTCAGGAGAGGAGAGGGACGATCCTGATAGGTTTTCCAAAATCTTTTGAGCTGCCTCATCAGTGAGTTCTTGAAGCTTTTCTTCGTGTCCTGAAATTTCGTCGAGGATAGTTAAATTCCTGGTGAGAGCGTTAAGGTGCTTCAAGATTTCTGGGAAACTGTCGGCCAGAGCAGCGCAACAGGTGTATGAGAAAGTGTCGAACTGAGTGAAGGCATGAGCAAGACTGTACAAAGCCGTCCGCAGCTCATTTTGCTGAGTTTCTTCGAAAAAGGTGGCTGGACCGAAATCTAATGATTGCGCGAGGCTTGTGGCTAGATCACAAAAGTCGTGGCATATCCGCAGAAAAGCTGTGTGAGGAAGACGTTCTTCAAGTTTCGAACAAATGGAATAATTGGCCAGAACTTCTGAATTGAAAGCTTGTAAATTTTTAACGATATTATTTGTGAGAGTATATATACAGTTTTTAATGAAAATAGAATCGTCTGGAAGAACGAATGCCTGAGTATTATTAAGTTTGAAGTCTGCGAGCGATGCGAAAAGAAAAGCGAACGTTTTAAACGACTGACAAGCTTGGCTGGCTAAACCTATCTTTTCTGGCGAAGCAGACCAATTCATAAGAGCTGGAATAACATCCGTTCTGAGATTTGACAGCACATTCTCGAGAAGAACTGCATGCTCACGATTTTCATCCGAACCCTCGAACCAATTGATTTTGCTAAATTGTTGGTTCCAAAAAGCAATGAGAGAATCCGTGAAGGTGCTAAGTTCGAAGAGGGCCTGGACGCGCTTCTGGGATGCTATTCGTGTTAGCTTATCCTGAATGGCTGCAACGCTCTCTATTGCACTCTCTAAGGTATTGCTGATGCAGAGAAATTCTTGCTCAATCGCGACAGTGTTACAAAGAGGGCAGGTGAGAGCGGTCACAGCATCGGTCGTAATTTTGGTTTTGAGGTTCATCAAACTGCGGAGGGTTGGATTAAGACAGTCGATCCATTCCTTCAAAGATTCGTCGGCCAGCGTTGTAAAATCTTGCCGATAGAGCACGTCCAAGCCCGCAGCAGCTCGCGCAGAGAGTTGAGAAATCCGGTGGAGGAGGGCTTCGACGTCGTTGCAGCGTACTCGACCGCCTTCAAGGGGCGGCAGCTTATCAGAAAGAGAAAAACAAGAGAGAACGGTTTCCGGCATAAGTGCGTTAAGATGAATAGGTATATCTGCGGCCTTATCGAGATTTTCGGGTGAGAGCTGTTCAACGGTTTCGCAAATTTCTGACAGAGCAGCTTGAGCCTGTTGAAGGAAATTGATCTTGCGAAGACAGCACGAAGGTTTATTCACAAGAATTTGGCATGTATCTTCAAGAAGATCAGTGATTTTCAAGAAATTTTCGAGACTGCTATCATCTAGCAAGGGAAGGGCGATTGTGTCATCCTGCAATGACAATTCCAAAGGTGTATTGAAGAAATTAGAAGTATTATTCCATAATTGTCCAAAATCTCGAATAAGTTGAACGTATTGGGTTGTTTCTGTGGTGTAGAAATTGACCTTTTTGTCGAATTGATGTTGAAGAACGCGGAAGAAGGAGGAAGCACGTTCTGGTAAAGCACGAAGTTGCTCGATCTCCTTGTAGAGGTTAGAAAGAGTTGGTTCACAATGGAGTTCCGTGGTCCAGAGCGATTGGAAGGAGATTGGTACTGCGTTGACGTCGAAGTCGTTAATTGTGCTGAGTTTGTTTAGGAAAGAGCTCAGGTTCGATAAAGAGACAGATGGATCTAAGAGTTTGTTGTCGTCAGGAAGGGTACCGAGAATGGCCGAGAAAATTTGGCTAAAATTGTGAACAGTGAGGATGGCTCCCGCCAGGGTGGGGCGGTCTGCGTAACTTTGCCAAATCCGAGCAACTTGACGAAGTAGCGACGAAGTCGTCTTGATGAAAGAATGTAAACTTTGGAAAGATAATCTATAAAACTCGTTAGAACATGAGCAGCATCCAATATTATTAGAAGTTAGAATTTCATGAATACTGCTTAAAAAAGACTCAGCTCTTTCAGCGATGAAGTTTAAGGACTCCCAAGGGGAAGCAACCGGGGGGGCATGGATATTGACCAACACAAGACGTAGTGCGCTAACCAAGCGAGCGGAATGCGCAACAACGCGAGACACTAAACTTTCTATTAAACGGCAAGAATTGATCTCATCCTGAGTAAATTTGCTTGGAGAGGTACTTGCATGAGCCTCAGGAAGGTAAGAGCTTAAAATCTCGTTGAATGAGTCGAGTTGTGATACCAGCTCTCCGATAAGTGAGGCTCCATCAGTACAAAAGAGGTTTTGGGAATTTGGCCGGGAGAGCGTGTCCATAAGCCGGTGAAGAACGTCGTAGTTGGGTTTGTGCTCTGTGGCAATGTAAAACGCGACGCTGTACAGCAGTTCACTCGTGCGGTTTAGTGCTGTTTCTAGCAGCGTTAGCGGTTGGACGAGGTTTTTGCAAGAGTGGCAAGTAGAGAGTTCGGCAACGACTTTGTCGCAAAGGTGTTTTGATAGATTCAGAATGTTGTTCCACTGCTGGAACCCATTTCGGATCTCCATGGCCGAAAGATGGCAAATTCCGCAGTCTGAGAAATCACTCAGGACAAAGGCTTCATAGGCGTGTTGAAGAAATGAAGAAAGGTTCTGGTAAAACGCAGCGGCGTTAGGGTGAGCCAGGCGCGTTTCGCTTGCTACAAGTAGTAACTGCTTCAAAAACGTCGGTAAAACATTAAACGCAGCCACGGTGTCGTCGAATGAATTTATGGATGAAGTCGCAGAGTTCTCATTGGATACTTCGAATAGAGTGTTTAAATTGGCTATGACAGACTGAGCCCAAGTTAATGTATTGTCATTATTAAAAGGCTCTTCTTCGTGGACAAAAGGTGCCACAGCGAAATATTCGTCAGATTCTACGTCTTGTAGTGAATCGAGACGTTGTTGCAAAGTCGCGCAGAGAGGTAAGATGGAATTTTGAAAGAGACTGAGTTCCGTTTTGAGTGGACAAAGGTGTTGAGACTTGTCGACTTCGTCGAGGGCTCGGTCAATGGCAAAACGGATGGAATTTATCCTCTCTAGAGGAGCTTGATCCCACGCCTCTGCGTACTCCTCCAGACCGCAAAATGTTGCGGATAGGTCATCGTTTTGAAGAAATGTCACAAAATTTTCAGCGTAATTCTGAAAAGAACGCAGAAAATTAAAGCATGAATTATAGAAAGTTTTACACAGTTCTGATTCTTCAAGAATTGCGTAAATAGCATCTGGGAGAAAAGCTAAAGTTTTTAGCAACTTAGAAACAGAGTCTTTAAGCGAGTCTTCGTCAGAGCTGTCCTTTGGTATGTTTCCAAATGGGGTGGCGATTTCGTAGAGAGCCTGAGGCAAGTCCTCTTCGTAGGCAGAGTTAGAGAGAATCTTTTTAAGCGGCTCGAAAGGGTTAGTTAGAAGGGGAGGGTGGTTGGTGCTCCCGTTTGTGATGGAGTCGATGAAGGACTCGATGGTCCCTACACACTGAGACAAAGCTTTTCGAACCGGTAAGATACAGAGTTTCTTAAGGGCTGTATCTTTTCGTCCTTTAAAAACTTCTTGTAATTCGGTTGCTGTTTCTGCGAACCTCTCGAGGAATTTTTTATCTATATTTTTGTTGAATTTGAGTTTAGTCATGTAATATTGAATCTTTGTTAAATAATTCGAAATAACATCAAATGCATTGATATCAGGTGCGTGATACCTATCCAAAAGTGAAAGATTTTCTGCAACCTGAGGCCACATCCAAAATTGACCACCGAGCGTAGTGGAAAGAGAATTAAGAAATTCTTGATGCGTTTTTTCCTTATTTTGTTCTATGAAAGACTTTGTGAAATCAGTAAATTCACTCGAAATATCAATGTAAAGACTTTCTGATAGTGCCCTAACAAGCGTCAGTAAGTCGGTCTGCAATGCCTCGAGTGAGGGGTTTATTTCTGAGGCAAACGAGGAGTTATTCAAAGTTTGGATGAGTCGGCGGCGCTGTTCAGCCGTGAAGTCTCTGCCGTTAAGAGCCTCCATGAGAGAATGAAGTTCAACGATAGGTTTGGCGAGAATAAAAATGTCAATAATGGATGAATTATTTATGTAATTTTGAATCAAATTCATTTCATTTGTAATAAATTCTTCTAAAACAGGCAGTAATCCCTTGTGTATTCTAAGTTCATTGCAGTGTTGGCAGGCCCCTGTGCCTGACCCGCAGGTGTAAGTTGTGCTTGTTAGGGCAGGAAAAAGAATGTTGCTAACATCATCAACAAAGATGAAGAAGTTTTCTAAGAAATTGTCATAAATTCCTTTAAAAAGGGGAAGCGAAAGCGCATCATTTGCCACAATTTCAGCTAGATTATCCAAAAATTGCTTTTGATGAGGTTCGTGTAATGTTGGGATTGTTGTCGCCAAAGTATATAGACGATCTATGAGTTGTCGGCAGTTGTCGTTGTAAATCGTTGTATCACTCTGAACATCTTGGTTGATTAAATTGCGCAGACCAAGTAAAAGGTCGGGCAACGAAGGGTGAGCTTGGAAAGCGAGGAAAAAGTTGTGCGTTTGCGAAAGGAAATCCAACGTTATATCCAGAGAGGTGAACGGCGAATCAGGGGTTAAAAGATTGACGAGGTCGGTAGCGTAGTGGGCAGCATCCCGGCAACAAGTGCAGTAAGCAATCCGCAGCTTTCTGATGGCTTCGTCAGTATCATCAAGAAGAGTCTCGCAAACAGGGTCGAGTCCGAACTTTAAGGCGTCAATGAATTCAGGACAGTAGATGTCAGACAACGGTGAATTATCAAAGTCAGAAGCCTTTAGAGCATTGTAAAACGCACGTGTGTATTCTTGAAAAGATTCAAGAAAATCAAGAACAGAAACGTCAAGGTCTTGGCCGTGTGCGTGCCCCTTGAGGGCGCCTTCCAAGGCCGACCGGAGTTCCATAAACTCATGTATGAGCGATTTAACTAAATCAACCAGGAGGGTATCTGGGGGATCTCCAAGGTTGTCACACGGACCAAAGAGCAGCGCAAAGGCGTCAAAAGAATGACTTAGCTGAGTTTCTTCAAGATTACCTTCTAAAAATTGCCGCAAATCTTCGAAGGGGTCTTTGTTAAGAGGAGGGCAGGTTAAAAGATCTGCTGGCCTTTCTGTGCCGTAACTTTTAATTTTTCCCGTAAAATCTTGAAGAGCAGTGAAGCACTGAGTCAAAGATTTGCGGACGCCTAGGACACATTGCCTGGAGCTTATTGCCTCAAGGTGATCTGTGACAACGGTCTTGAGTGAATTGAAAAACTCAGATGTAGAGTCATCCATCAAGGATGCAGAGTCTTCCTTCAAAGCAGAAAAGGCGTCCACGAAAGATCCCCAGAAATTGAGATCATGCGCGTGGTAGATGTCAGCAGATTCAAAGTTCTGAACAGTATCCAAACGGATATTTAATTCATTTTTAAAAGAATCTTGAATCGACTGAAAACGATTATTAATAGATTCGGTCGTGAGGTCTTTTGTTGCCGTATCCAAAAAGGCGCCAAAGAGTGTGGTTGGTCCCTCTATACCTATTCCGTTAAAAACGCCGACAATTTCGTCAAAAGAAGAATGTTCTCCACATTGGCTTAGTGATTCGGCCAGTGTAAGACTTCTCTGCTTATCAGGAGGATTATGGAGGATTTGGCTAACGACTTCGCATAACCAAAAAACTCGTTCGGCCTGAGGTACCCATACAAGGAAGTCTTGGTAAGGACTTAAATCAACGTTGAGGTCCTCGAGGGTTGAAGCCAAGTTGTTTAACGTTGTTCCGATATTGTCGGCTCCTGACTCTTGGGGAGGAAAACCACATCCTTCGCAGGCCCCAACGCCAGGTTGCTTTGTACTACAAGTGACTGAGATTTTTCCGTCCTCTCCTGCAGAGGGGGCTAAGGTTGGGATGACGCGCCCTTTCAAAGTCTCTATGAATAATTTAAATCCGCTTTGAAAGGAAGATAATTGCATCGACAACGTGCTTAACTTAGCTACATCAGTTTTGGAGGCGTCCAGCACCGTTTGCCAGATAAATTCTGGCATTTTTCCATGAATATTAGACGCGTACCCTTCGATTTCGGACAATTTTCGGAGAAGTTGTACACAATTATTCTCATAAGAGGTTTTGTCTTCTGCTACGGCATCAGGCGCTTTCCCATGCAGAGTGTTGCTTGCCGCTTGAAGCAGCTTTGTTAGAGAAGGTGAACCCGAAGAGGGTTCTTCCGTAAAGGGCAAGAGTGCCTTCATAAAGCTACTTTCTTCATCGAAAAGAGAAAGAATATCGATATTAATCGACACAGAAGGATCCGTTGCAATTGTTCCTAGGGTCGAAGCTAAATCCGTTGCAAAGTGAGCCGAATCTGCACAGCAGGATGTTTTTGATTCGAAAAAAGTAAGAACTTTTTCGCATTTACTCTGAATAATAGAAACTAGATCCTTTTTTTGTCCATCATTAAGTAATGTTGTGTTTTCCGTAGAAAGAAGGTAAATAATTGCTTCCTGCAAAGTTAGCGCTTCGTAGCCGTCAGAATTTTTAATGACATTTTCACTTAGATAGTCCAGAGCCTTAGCGGCTTCCTTTGTAGGCGGCACTAAAAGGTTGAAAAGTTTGGTGGCTTCAGGAATAGCCTCGCCGCTTTCCTCAAGTTTTTGAGCCGCTGTTGAAATCTTCTCAAGTGTTGTCAAAATTGCGTTGTCAGTGGCTACTGGATTGCGGAGAATGTGCTTAATTTGGGAGCAAAGGGATCCGTCTGTTGAAGCTTCGTCGTCCTTTGTGCCGAAGATGACCTTCCAGACATCGTAGCTAGCCAAGACGTCAGAGGGGTTAGTATTTTCGGTTTTTAAAG
Source organism: Alphaproteobacteria bacterium (assembly GCA_041200185.1). Classification (GTDB taxonomy): domain Bacteria; phylum Pseudomonadota; class Alphaproteobacteria; order BNTO01; family BNTO01. The sequence continues at coordinate 988,739 of CP165730.1, read as the reverse complement.
AGGCGATTTTACTAACGAGGGTAGGGGTCATTCCGCGAGAGCCAATTTTCATCAGCGACTCAAGGAACTGAAATGCGGTCAGCTCATCGCCCTCATAGGAGTCTGGAAGTCCAGCAAGTTCAACGGAACGAACAGATTGCAGGATATAGTTTATGCGAGGGAAAAGGTTTGTGCTGACCATAGCTGCTTTCTCTTCGCATGTTCCTAAAAATGAATCAATATAATAATTTGATGAGTAATAGTATATGAATGATAGGATGTAGACATCGTTTTTATTGGCAGAAATTGAGGTGTTACGCAGAACACTGAGAAGATTTGAAGAAATGGCGGATAGCTCATCCGGACATTTTAATAGATTGTCGACAAGCGCTAGAATCTTTGAAAACTTTCCGTAAATAGTAAGAGAATATTCATTATCTAATGCGTTGTCAAAACGATTGTTTTGAATATTTGATGGAATAGCAATTCTTTGAGGTGAGCAGGTAGGTCGTGAATAGCTTTGGGCGAGTAGCAGTTTTATTGCATTCAGAAGTGACGTATATCCTGTCTTGGTAAAGTTATTTATGTCCGAACTAGGTTTCGTCACCCACCCAAATGAATTCGCGGAAATGAGTCGATTTCTTAGGTCCGTAAAATTATCCTTTGCTGCATAGGAAGAAGAGTGCAAAGAGAGAAAGAAAGACAGGAGGAAGGTACCTAGAAAGTGAAGCCTCTGAAGAAAAACCATGCTTCATCCCCCTAAACGACTTCCTATGTTCTTATTGTAGATAGATAAAGATTAAAAATACGTAACTAACACGTGTATTATGATTTAAAAATTCTTTAGAAATTGGATTTGTAGCAAGATGAAGGTTATCCACGAAACCTGTGGATAAGTCTGTTGAGTGGGGAGGAGATGCTAACGGAGGAGGACGATAAAACAGGCGGTCTGTAATCATTGCTCATTTTTTAGGCAGTCTCGAAAGTTCCGTGTTTTCGGAGCTTTTGATGGGATTTTGAAAAAATTCAAGAGAAAAACAAGTTTTTTTGACGAAGCTTTGTCGGCAAAAAAAAGTGTGAATATCTCTATAAAAAAACTTGACGCTAGCGGGAGCATGCTCTTCTCATGAAGCGGGAGCATGCTCCTCTCATGAAGATGTGGGCTTACAAGGGGACTGGATTTTTACCAAAAATGTGTGCAAAAATGAGCGTAGTGGGGGAAGGGCGACGAGTTCAGCTCGGGTGGCTAGGGCAGTCATATGGTAAGAGTTCTTATCCGCGTTCCTGGGCGGGCCTGGCCTTCGGATAAAGCATCTCTCAAGGTTCCCGTTGTTTTTAATGATGAGACAGAAACTCAGTCGGCAGTTATCTCACGCAGTTTTGAGTGGGTAGTGTCCTTTGAAACTCTGGCTGTAAGTAACGTCAAATTTAAGTCAGGTATACAATTTATCGAGCTGTATGGCTGGACTTTTGCGACGCATCGATATGTGTCGGGAAATATGACAGGGTCTCTTTATACCTCAGGATCGGTACAGAGTGAGAATTTGGTGTTGATTGTTCCTCACGGCTCCCATGGTCCGAAGATTGAAGCGTGGATGTACCACGGCAAGATATTTAAGGAAGTTTATGTAGCTCGGTTTGGGTGGACAGAAGGGAAGTGTGTTCCCATTCAAGTTCATAAGTTTACATTTGTACGTATTGTAGAATTCAGAGTTAATATGAAATATTACGTTATACAACTACAAGTTAGATCCAAAGAAACGGATGTAACAATCTTCAATCAAGAAACTGGTGCTGAGAAAGGTCACAAGAAGAGTACAACAGTATACGGTGAGGCCAAGATGACAATAGCGGCAAGTATTAAAGACGATGAAGTTAACCAGAAGTAAGGGGAGAAAAAATGATTCAAGATGAAAATGATCCCTATGAAATCGTCGAGGTTCCTGGTTGGGGCGGCTTTTCCATGTTGGCCATCCGTAGTGCGCCGGATGTGCGAAATATGGGGGAGACAGGCTCTCGTTCGCCATGGTGGATGATCAATATCAAAATTGACGGTAAAGACATCTTAGAGTCGACGATTCAAGGGTCGCCGCCACAGGCAAAGGCGTTAAAAAACTATGGAACTTTGCTGGGGTTTGATATTGCGAGTGGAGTTAAAGCTACACACGACATTTGCGAAGCCACAGGGCAATCCTGGATGATCTGGCACGAGTATGTCACTGTCATCATTTTGGACGGTGGACATGCAACTGACATCGAAAATGCAGTGGGAAATGGCAAGCTTGTTACAGAAATTAGCCTCGTTCAGCTAGCCTGGGTGACGTCCTGGAAGAATCTGCAGATTTTTACTTTTGAAGATGCCTTCTTTGTTTCTTTGCATCATGACTTAGGACGACTTTTTGTAACGTTTCGTGTAACGAAAAAAGAATATAAATACTTTGCCATTGACCAGGCAGGAAAGGCGATCAGCGGACAAGCTGTGTGCACGGTAGATTTCTCAAAAACGATTGTTGACGCCAAGATGTAGGTCAATGATTTGGAGGGTGGTATTTATATACCACCCCGGAAAAGGTAGAAAATACTGAGGGTTGATGACAATCATTCTTGATTTTCTTGTTAAAACTCGGCATAATTACCCTTATGAGGGGAGAGAAGCTAGAGAAAAGGAGAGGTAGGTGTCGTTGAAGATGTATACTCCATCGTGCCGGATAACAGAATCCGAGCGGAGGTGGTTGTTAATTGATGCTGAGGACGTCGTGCTTGGCCGGTTGGCGAGTGCAATTGCGAAGATTTTGCGAGGAAAGAATAAGGCGGTCTACACACCACACAACGACTGTGGTGATCATGTAGTTGTAATTAATGCTGCTAAGATTCATCTCACAGGTCACAAGCGGCGTGATAAGGTTTATTATCGACATTCTGGTTATCCAGGTGGCTTGAAAATGAGAACGGCCGGGCAAGTCTTGGAGGGTCGCTTCCCGGAGCGCGTCCTGGAGAAAGCGGTTGAAAGGATGATGCCGGACGGGTCTTTGGCTCGCCAGGCGATGCGTAAGCTCCACATTTATGCAGGGGCGGAGCATCCTCATGAAGCTCAGAAGCCGGAAGTTTATAATTTCTCTGAAGAGAATGAGAAGAATAAAAAGAGGGGTGTCTAATGTTGGATAAAGTGACGGGATTCGGAGATTTAAAGAATGCAATCGAAGGAACAGCGACGGCTGGGGTTTCGGTTGTTGTGGAATCAACGGTGGTTGCGTCGACGCCCCCGAGGCAGTATGTTCAAAAGATTGATGCGCAGGGCCGTGCTTATGCAACAGGGAAAAGAAAGGATGCTGTGGCTCGTGTATGGGTTAAACCAGGCAATGGCCGTATTCTTGTAAATGGGCGCGCTGGGGCTGAGTATTTTGCTCGGCCGGTTTTGCAGATGTTGATTGACCAGCCATTTAAGGCCGTAAATCGGCAAGGACAATACGATGTCTGGTGCACAGTTAAGGGGGGGGGGTTGTCAGGGCAGGCCGGTGCTGTTCGGCATGGTGTGAGTTGCGCGCTTGTGCGGTATGAGCCTGAGCTTCGTCCTATTTTAAAGAAGGGTGGTTTCTTAACGCGCGATAGCCGTGTGGTTGAACGCAAAAAGAGCGGTCGTCCAAAAGCTCGTAAGAAGTTCCAGTTCTCCAAACGTTAATTTGTCGGGCAGCCTTATGGCTGCCCCCTTTCAGAACGGGAGGTGACGATGTCTTTCTTTGGGATTTTGGGGCAGGTTAACGAGTTCCTGTGGGGGTATGTTAACTTTTATATCATTCTCGCTATTGGCGTTTATTTTACTTTTAAGTCAAAATTTTTGCAGTTTAGAACGTGTGTTCACCCGCTTAAGACGTTTCGTGCATTAATGCACACGACAAAAGACGAGCAAAAGAAAGGTGTTACACCACTGAAGTTGTATTTTACCTCCATGGGCGGTTCTGTCGGGATTGGTAACATTGGTGGCGTTGTGACGGCCGTTTCCATCGGCGGGCCTGGTGGACTTTTCTGGATGTGGATTGCCGTTTTTGTGGGAATGTTAGTTAAATACGCCGAGATCTATCTAGGGATCAAATACAGATCAGCAAGCGGTGGTGGATACGATGGAGGGGCGACTTATTACCTCTCAAAGGCTTTTCGAGGGAAATGGATTCCAGTCCTCTTTGGCGTTTTGGTCTGTATTTATGGCACAGAGATTTATCAATTCAAAGTTGTTGAGGATGTTTTAGTGGATACGCTCAGTCTTAATCGTTATGTGAGCATGGCTCTCTTGCTTGGGGGGACGATGTATGTCGTCATGGGAGGTGTTAACCGCTTAGCAGACGTTTGTAGTATCCTGATGCCGTTTTTCTTCCTCACTTATACCTGTGTGTGCATATACGCAATTGTTTGCAGTGGAACGCCTTTGATCCCTTTGCTAGGAACGGTTGTTAAATCAGCCTTTACAGGGAAGGCGGCAGTGGGAGGATTTCTGGGAAGTACTTTTGTGATGGCTGTTCAGCAGGGCATGTCGAATGCTGTTTATTCAGGGGATATCGGCATGGGGTACGATTCCGTGATTCAAGCTGAAACTCAGCTCAAGAATCCAGGAGTCCAGGCGCGAACGGCAATTTTTTCACTGCTAACTGATTGTATGATCTGTACGTTGACGGTCTTGCTTGTTCTGTGTACAGGGCAGTGGTGTAACGGGTGTCATCACGGGTTTGACTGCGTTGTTGCTGCCTTAGCTCCTTATTTTCCTCACGTAAAAGAGCTGATGGCCATGTTCTTCTTTTTGGCAGGTTGGACGACAATACTAGGATTTTTGGCGGTAGGGCTCAAAACAGCAAAGGCGCTTTCAGAACGAGGTCCTGTTTTTTACTTCATCTATGCAATTATCTCGTTTATTACTTTTTCATTTGTTGATCAAAATCATGCGCGATTAGTTATGTATATTGCCGGGGCTTTGTTGATGCTCATTAATATTGTGGGAATTTTCCGCCTCCGGCGCGAGATCGACTTTTTTGCTGATGCGTAATCCTCGTTTATACGTTCCCTTCCGCTCCAATGCAGAAGAGGTCGAGCTGCTTGAGGAGCAACAACATTACATTAAGAACGTTCTACGACTTGGGGAAGGTGCCGGGCTGCGTGTTTTTAATGAGCGTGAGGGAGAGTATTCAGCAGCGTTAGCCATTTGTGGAACTGCTCGCGCAAAATGTTTTAAGGCTATTTTAGAAAAGCAAATCCGCTCCCCTCAGTGTCGTACCAAGAGCTCTTGGTTGGCATTCAGCCCCATCAAGCCGCATCTTGTGCACTGGATTATTGAGAAAGCGACGGAGTTGGATGTGACGCATATTCAGCCTCTGGTGATGGAAAGGACTCAGCAACGGAGTTTTTCCCCAAAAAAGTGGCAATGCGTTGCTCGTGACGCATCTCAGCAGTGTGAACGACTGGATATTCCCCACATTCAGCCTCTGCGTTTTTTGCCTGATTTTTTGAGGGATCTTCCTTCAGTAACGTGGTTTGTAGCCATGGAAAGACTGAGTGCCTTGCAGCAGACTACCGTACGATCATCTAAAGGCTCGTGGGGTGTTATCGTCGGTCCCGAGGGCGGATTTACGGAGCAGGAGAGACAGATGCTCGTTCAGCGTGTGCATCCTCTGTCTCTGGGGCCCAATGTGCTCCGATCAGAAACAGCTGCCCTTTGCGCAGCGTATCACCTGTCTCGAGTCGACTCGTTCTAATCGCATTATTCCCGAAATGTTTTGAGATATTTCTTGTAAAATGAGCCTGGGAAGAACCCAGGAAAAGGAGGTTTTATGACATCAAAAATTCAAGAAGTGCAGTTCGATCAAGCCATCGAAGAACGCTACTTGGCTTATGCTCTCTCGACGATTATGAGTCGTTCCTTGCCTGACGTTCGTGATGGCTTGAAGCCCGTGCATAGGCGTCTGATTTACGCCATGCAACAGCTTAAATTAGACCCGAAATCGTCGTTCAAGAAGTGTGCTCGTATCGTAGGCGACGTTATGGGGAAATTTCATCCTCACGGTGATGCTGCGATTTACGGTGCCCTTGTTCGATTAGCGCAGGATTTTTCAGTACGGTATCCCCTTATTGAAGGGCAGGGGAATTTCGGCAATGTCGACGGTGATGGCGCAGCAGCCATGCGTTACACAGAGGCACGACTCAGTGATGTTGCAATAACTATGCTATCGGGACTTGATCAGGACTGTGTTGATTTCAGGCCAACTTATGATGGTGAAACTGAAGAACCGACAGTCCTGCCGACATTTTTCCCAAATCTGCTTGCTAACGGCGCAACAGGCATTGCTGTAGGAATGGCAACTTCCATTCCTCCTCACAATGCAGAGGAGATTTTCCAGGCTCTCGATTACCTTATTTCTCATCCAGAAGCTTCCATCAAGGAGTTGATGCAGTTCGTTCGTGGGCCTGATTTTCCGACAGGCGGTTGTCTCATGGAAGATGCAGCAACTTTGGAAACGGTCTACACGGAAGGACGGGGAAGTCTAAGTGTGCGTGCAGCGTGGCACAGAGAGGACCTTGGGTATGGGACCTACAGGATTGTTGTTGATCAGATTCCTTATGGTGTTGAAAAGTCGAAGATTGTCGAGAGAATTGCTTCATTAATTTTGGAGAAGAAGAATTCCTTTGTGGACGACGTCCAAGATGAATCAACGGATGAGATGAGGTTGGTTCTCTACCCAAAATCTAAAAACGTTGATGCGGACGTCTTGATGGAGTCCCTCTTTCAGCAGACGGACTTAGCCATTCGTTTCCCGCTTAACATGAACGTTTTGGATGAGCAAGGTGTTCCGAGGGTGATGAGTCTCAAAGAGGTCCTGAATCAGTTTTTGCAGCATGTCTACCAGGTCCAAAAGCGGCAGACCGAACACCGGCAAAGTGTGCTGAAAGACCGAATTGGAACGCTGCAGGGGCTCCTTGTTGTATATCTCAACTTGGACAAAGTCATCGCCATTATTCGTGATAGTGACGACCCTAAAATGGAACTTATGGCCACTTTTTCTTTAAATGAATCTCAGGTTGAAAGCGTGCTAAACATGCGATTACGAAGTCTGAGACGATTACAAGAGATAGAGATTCAAACGGAACTAACAGAGCTTACGCACGAGGCGGAAGAACTTCAAAAATTACTTAACCAAGAAAAGCTGCAATGGGAACGCTTGAAAAAATCATTCAAAGATTTGCGCCAGAAATTTGGAGGGGCGCATCCTTTCGGGGCTCGGCGGACGCTCATTTGCGGTAAGGCCGTCGAAGTGACTCTTCCTCAAGAGGCAATCGAGGATGAGCCTCTAATTATCGTTTGCTCAGAGCAAAGTTGGATCAAAGCCGTCAAAAGTGAGGCCGATGCCAATCAAGTCAAATACCGAGAGGGAGACCGTGAAAAATTCCGCTTGGCTTGCTCAGCACGCGACAAGCTACTAGTCTTCTCGTCAAAAGGTCGAGTTTATACGCTGGAAGCGCACAAGATTCCTCAAACGAAGGGAGCGGGTGAATCTCTCCGTTTGTTGTGGGATATGTCGGATTCTATCGATATCGTTGCTCTTTGGCCTTTGAAGGATGAGGAGGTGGATTCAGCTCGTTTTCTGGTGGTTTCGGATGAGGCTATGGGGTTTGTGGCTAAGGCTTCGTCTCTTCTGGCACAAACCAAGAGCGGGCGCCAAATTTTGTCTTTGAAAGATGAGGAACAGGCACTCTTTTTCCGAAAAATAGAAGATCAAGACGCCTTGGCTATGATCGGCACAAACCGCAAAATGGTTGTAGTAGATCTTTCAGAAATTCCTACTCTTAATCAAGGCCGGGGTGTGAGGCTGCAGAGGTATAAGGCCGGGAAACTCAGTGATATTCAGCTATGCCACAAGGAAAAAGGAATAATTTGGGTGCGAAATGGCCAGCAAAGAACGACGCCTGACCTACGCCCTTGGTGTGTTCGTCGGGGATCTCTTGGCCGCCTCCCCCCACCTTTGTTCCCAAGAAATAACCGCTTTGGAGGAGTGTAAGGAAACAGTGATGGGGGCGTGCCTTTTGTGGCGTTTTTGTCAGTTAGACCGGATCTAGCTGCTGCGCAGCCTGACGTATTTTTTAATAGAGATTGCTTTAACTAATACAATCAAGCTTTTGTAAGATTTTTATTGATAATTTTTTTGGACTTTGTTCTCTTAAACTAATAATTTAATTAAAAATTATAGATTTTTTATTCAAGCCTTTATCACAGTCTTTTTGAATTTTGTCTATTCTTCTGGCGCAGAATGCAAACCTCTCCACAAGCGTGTAACAATTCCCTCTCGTCATAACGACTGAACTCAGCCACGGATAGATACAACTTAGCTGGAAGTTCACGGTCGAGTGCTTTGAGATTTGCTGTTTTTCATTTTATCTAATGAAAGCATTTTAATAAACGATAAATTAATTACAATAAAGGCAACTATCCAAGATGTTTGAGAGTTTTTGATAAATACAGCATTGATCCAGTATCAATATAAATGGAGTTCTGGAGATGCATTCTGGCAGCATGTTTTTGCAAATTTTTACGACGATGGAATCTATCTGGTTATCATTTGTTTCGGCTTACGCGAATGCCTACCGCTTTATCTTAGTATATTTCAGGAAGATCAAGATGAAGTGGTAATCTACAAAATCCAGTTTTGTAATGAGGAACGTATAGAGTTCAGCTATAAATATTGGATTTGTCTTAGCAGCTCCCAGGAATCGTAAAATACCCAACCCGACGAAAAATCTAACTTTTTATAACTGAAATTTTTGACCTGAAGCTTCCACTCACACTCTTCTAAATCCCACTTTGCTTGATTTCAAAGGCATCCAATTTCATAAACATGATTTTTTCTTTTATAAATTTAAATTCCAGAGGGCGACTTATCCACTTCGGACACTGTTGTTCGGTTTGCACTTTCCCATGGATCTATTCTAGGCAACGAGCGTGATCTAGGACGGGGTCGTGGGGATAGTAACGTCTACCTATTGCAAGGAAATGATGGACCTTAACAGCTCACTGGCGGCTTATTTCTGAAGCTGGAGTGCGGCAAGCCTTTACCTCTCCCGGCCTAATTACTTTTCACTACGAGCGAAGTACACCGAAAGAGCTTGAGAAAGATCTGATCTACGTCTTAATTTTGGTGCGATGGAGAGGAGAACATTTGGTTAATGTTGCGGTAGAGATAGTGGCTGGAGGCTGAGGGAACTGGTGCAGAGGTCTTCTTCTGAGGAAGTTGATGGGCATTGCGAACGGTGACTCCTAGCAAGGGAGCGATACGTTCAATCAGTTGTCCTGCATAGGGGGTCACGTTCCAACCAGCTGTTGCGTACCCAAAGGTTTTTTTTGTCGCTTTGGGGGCATCCAACATAAAGAGGACGATAAACTGTGGATCCTCCTCGGGAAAGCCGCCCACAAAGACTGTGCGGCGCTCCTTATTTGGGTCGTACCGTCCCTCTTTGTTTTTGTAGGCCGTTCCCGTTTTGCCAAAGACGCGATATCCCTTTGCATCAGCCCGACGAGCAGTCCCCTCGGCAATGACTCGGCGCATCATGGAGCGGACCTGATGAGAGGTATTGGCTGTTAAAATAAGGCGTCGCTCTGTCTTTTTGCCACACACGAGAGTTGGCTCGACAAGAATGCCTCCGTTGGTGATGCCGTTGATTGTGCTCAGAAGACGGACGGGACTAATAGCCACACCGTATCCATAGGCTGCTGACATGGCCGTGGCTGAAGTCCAATTTTGAGCATAAAGCGGGCGTCCTCTTTCAGGGACTTCGAGGTTGACAGGATCAAAAACACCAAAGGCTTTGAAAAATTTCTGCTGAACTTCGGCACCACCAAACTGCTGAGCAATTTTGATGGCAGCTATATTTGACGAGTAAAGGAAAGCTTCTTCAAGATTAAGAATCCGATTCTGACCACGAAAATCCGTAACTGTAAAACGGCCAATTTTGACGGGCTCTCGGACATCAAACATACTGTGGCGCGTGACTCGCCCCGTTTCAAGAGCAATAGCGACGTTCAGGACCTTGAGGACGGACCCCATTTCGTAAACGCCAAGAGTGTTTCTGTTAAAGAAATCCTTCACCTTGGCGTCCTTGGCAGCGTTAGGATTAAAATCAGGAAGAGAGGTCATAGCCAAGATTTCTCCAGATCGGGCATTCATCACAATGACATTGCCACCTTCTGCGTGAAATTCCTCCACGGCGGCCCCCAACAGCTCTACCGCGACATGCTGAACTCGAACATCTAACGACAAACGCAGGGGATCGTTGGAACTTGCTAGGAGAGCATCGAAACAGTGTTCGACACCGCTCAGCCCTTCGCTATCAGGGTTGCAAAAACCTACAACGTGGCTTGCAAGGTGCCCCAAGGGATAGACCCTCTTATAGTCTTTTTTGAAGTAGATCCCAGGGAGGCCTAGGCGCTGAATAGCCTCCTGACGCTTTGGAGTAACATGCCGAGCAATCCACACGAAGCTTTTCCCTGAACGAAGCTTGCGGCCAATTGTCTCACGCGAAATTTCCGGCAAAACGCGAGCTAGGGCATCAATGGCTTCGTCGACGTCAAGGAGGTCGCGCGTATCGCAATACGCTGATGCTGTAACAAGGTGAGTTGCTAGGACCACACCATTACGGTCAAGGATATCAGCTCGGGGAACTCCACCGTCCACGGCCCTTTGCTGGACATGCCAGGCATGAGGAGAACGCCTTTCGACGATCATAAGGTCCGTCAGACGCACGCCGACGAGTGTAAAACAAAAGAAAGCCGCCCCTGATAGCGTCAGGACACGCCCTTTTGTGACTGTTTGAAAGGCATCATCCTCCATGACGCCCTGCCAGATCAGTAGGTTTCTCCTGATGTGTTTGATGGATTTACTCAAGAAGCTTCTCATGGCTGTTCTCCGCGCCACTGTGACCCTTTAGGTGGGTTTTGAAGGACGTCTTGCAGGCCCTTTCGATCATACTCACCGAGTCCACTGTTTTGTACGTCTGAGTAAGAGACTCTCTGCTCGCCGCGAATGGGCTCGAGTTTGAGGTGCCTTTTTGCTAGGTCCTTTAACCGTTCTGGGTTGTTGAGGAAAGTCCACTCGGCGTTGAGAACATGAAGCTCCTCACTCTTGGAGAGGATGGATTTCCTGAGCAAGCGGTGTGCATTTTCAAGGTCAACAACTGTGTACTTAACGTGAAAAAGGGTCCACCCCAGGACCATGAGAAAAATTGAGAGAGCAAGCGTTGAGAAGCGAAGGATCATACCTCTTCTCCCTCGTTCTTAAGGACTATGTTATGAGCTCGCCGAGCTTTGTCGGTAAGAGAGTCTTCTTCATCAAAAGAGGACTTCCTAGAGAGAACCTTGGGGAGGCCATTCCCAAGAGATGTACCCGTCTTAGGGGTTGTATTCCTGGTTAAAGCGGAACCAAAAGAAAGCTTCGAACCAATTTGTTGAGAGGGCTTGCTAGCTTTCGAAACAGTAACGGCCCGAAGCCTAGCCGAACGACTTCGTGGATTCCGCTGAATTTCCTCAGCCGACGGTACAACAACGCGGTTGGTTTCTACGGTCCACACTAAACCACTACGGTCCGCACGCGTCAGGTCTTCGGCATCCCTCTCCTGTTGAACCGCTGGAACGCCACGAATCCAATTTTTTACGATGCGGTCCTCCAGAGAATGAAAGGCTACCGTCACAACGCGAATCTGCGTGCTAGGCCCCTGGTTTAGCATCGTCTCCACTCCCTCCAAAGCCTGTTGCAGGTTTCGCAGCTCATCATTAACGAAAATCCTCAACGCCTGGAACGTCTTCGTGGCTGGGTCGATCATTCCCTGTTTTGGAACGCAGCTGCGAACAACCTCCGCCAAAGCGTCCGTTGTCGTCAAAGGTTTCTCCTTCCTAGCCTTTATGATAGCAGAAGCTACCCGATGAGCGTACCTTTCCTCGCCATAAAATTTGATCACTTCAGTCAACTGTTCTTGCGAAAAAGTGTTCACAACATCCGCTGCCGACATACCCTCTTTAGCCATACGCATATCGAGGGGGCCGGGCCTCTGGAAAGAAAAGCCCCGTACGCCTTCATCAAGCTGAAATGAGGAAACACCTAGGTCAAAGACAACGCCTTGGCAATCCTGACCGGAAAGTTCCAATGCCCAGTCCTTGAAGTTACACAGTCGAAAAGAAAAATGCTCAGGCTCCTCTCGCAGCAAATCCTGAGCGCGAAAAGCTGCTTCAGGGTCGCAATCTAACGCTACGACACGACAATCCGCCACTCTTAAGAGGGCTCTCGAGTAACCTCCTCCACCAAAGGTCGCGTCAACGTAGAGACCACCGTCATGAGGGCACAACGCAGCTATCGCCTCAACCCCCAACACTGGAAGGTGGCCCGCCATCCCGACCTCATAACACTCTCTCACAACACACGGAGCCATTGTATGGGAGGGCCACCCCAGAAAGCAAGGAATTTATTGAGGAGTGGTCATTCCTCTCCAGAAAAAAGTAAGATAACGGTACCTTTTACTGCCGAACCTTTTCAATCACAACGTCAACATTACAGCCAAGTGTAGATGTGGTGTTGTTCAAAACAAGGCCATAAATCCCCTTTTGATCGTAAATGTACCGATAAAAAGAATCCCCTTGCGGATTGCCTGCAAGATTTACAGACACCTTCCAACCACCTCTATTTTTAGGCATTGATTCCTGAATTTTAAGGGGCACACTATCTACAAACCTCTGTTGATCTTGATCGATCTTTCCGATAATTTCATCCAAAGTCGGCCAGAAGAGTGCGCAAGTAGGGTCTATATTGAGGTTGTGAACTCTCTCAATTGTTTCCTTTAGCTTACAACCGTATTTCTTAAACCACTCGAATTGTTCTCGCGTCAGCCTAACAGCACAAGTCGGTTCCTTTTGATTCTCTACCGACAGAGGGGACTTGGGTAGGTATTGAAAGACAGGAACAGTGAGCTCATTCTCATTATTCACCTGCCCATTGGTGGCCTCGTACTCCTTAGAGCTCAACGCGATATCACTGATAATTTTGGCAATACGGCAAATAAGATCGTCATTAAGACACCTTATAACGTCGTCAAAGGCCCGCTTACCGCCTTTTCCAGCATCGCAAAAACTTTCCAGCGTGGGTGCATACAAACCCCATAAATTACTGTCTCTTAGACTGTATACAGGAACCATCTTCTCGTATTCCTGCCCCAGATCGTTGAATTTTACCATCCTCTCTTGTATAGTGCTCGCAACCGCTGATGACGTGGGCATTACTACTGTCAGCAGAGACGCCCACATTGCTAATTTTCTTGAAACCATATGTTGGTACTCCTTGATGTTAGATAAACACTACAGAATATGTTATCGACGTTTTTGAATGTCTCATCTTTTCTTATTCGGCACACCTCCTCGATGCCATTGATGCTTCTTCTTACGAGACGGGTTAAGGATATCAAAAACCACTCTGTTACACAAGCGAGATTTATTGCAAGTGCTTCCCTGCTGAAGTGCTTACAGGCAAGGCGCACTCTGATTTATCAGACACCAGTACAACCTTCTCTTGACAACTCCTCTTTTGTCGTGAAGCTTGAAAGGAGCGAGGGTGGTTTGCCTCATGTGCTCGAAGGAAGTCACAAAATAGAAGTTTCGTTTTTCTTTAACCCATAAAGCAAACAAGAAATTCCATAAGATTTGTGATACCCTCCCCTCAAAAAAAATTTTTCGACAAATGATTCGGAAACAACGACTAGGGTGAAGCCTCCTATATGTTTTAAAACGCCATGGGATGGCATCTTCGGAGCACTGAAAACTTCGTAAAACTATTGGGCATATCCAGGGTCTTTCTGGGCTTCCCACATGACCTCAAAATCCGAGAAATAGTAGCGATCCAATTTTGGAGAACTTGACTGTTTAGCTCATCGATGCTTTGGAGTGATCTAGTTTGCAAAAAGTCGGAAAAAATCGCGATAATAATTACAAACTTTCCCAGTAAAGAATTCTTATTGCGAACGTTCTTGGTTAGAATAGAGAGGGGGCCGTCAAATGGTTAACGAAATTTTTAAAATATTGCCTTTAAGAACTGATTTTTTGAGATGGATCTTAATTTTTCTTCCATAGTAACAAATGTAAATATCAAAGAGGGTTCGTCCAATTCGCTGCAAAAATGACGACATTACACGATGCAATAGCGAGTGCCGTTATGAAAAATGTGGTAACGGGCGGAGCATTTCGGTATCCTTCACCTGTGAGCTCCTCGCCTCGTTTAGGTTTATGGATACGCTGCAAAGGTCGGCTTTGCTTTCCATCGTGTTGCATGCGCTTGTGGGGGGCTGTTTACTGTGGAGTCCCGTTGCAAAGCAGCGACCTATTCCTTCCATCTCTCGCCCCATGATGGTGGATTTCGTGAAGGTTGGTCCCAGAAGTGGTGCTCCGAAATTGGGGCCAGGGGGGACGCTATCTGGAGGACGTCCGTCACCGAAAGCCGATGCCACGAAGAAAACGACGACCCAGCAACCCAAGAAAGCACCTCCTAAAAAAGAGATGGCAAAATCCAACGCAGTAAGAAAAGACGTTCAAACGAAAGGAAAAGACAAACCGGTTGCCGTTAGGCCTTCCACGAAGCAACCAGCAAAAAAGAGTACGAAACCGGCTACGTCCTCTAAAAATGGCGCATCGAAGCCTACCGCTAAAAAGGCACCCTCTGCAAAGTCGTCAGGCTCTACGAAAAAAACGGCACCTACTAAAACCACGAGGGCGAAAGTTGACTTAACTCCTCAAAAGAAACAGGCTTCTTCAGTAGGTTCCTTGCTAGGAGCAGGCTCGGGCGAAGGCGCCATGGCCGAGATCTACGCTGAGGAGTTAACAGGAACGGAGATGGATTTGCTGAATCAACATATGAAACGTTTTTGGAACATGCCGAGCGGGCACGAGAAAGCGTCGGAGCTCGTGGTAGAGGTCGAGTTATTCATTCGTCCGGATGGTCGCATTGAACGAGCCCTCATCGTTGACGAAGCGCGGTTTCGGAAGGATCCTGAGTTTCGTTTGGCTGCTGAGTGTGCTTTGAGAGCTGTGTTGGACCCTGAGTGTAGTCCTCTCCCTTTACCATCCGAACGTTACGAGTCGTGGAAACACATGATCTTCGTATTTGATCCCCGAGAAATGTGCCGGTAATTCACGTTTGTAAACCGTGATTGAAATTTGGCACTTGGGTAGAAAACCTCACATTGAGTGCGGTTAATCCTGCAGGTCATTAACGCTTTTTTTAGACAGCTTTCCTAAACTGAGGGTAAAGCCAGGGGGAAGAAGGTTACCAGTATGAAAAGATTCACGCAGCTTACAGCCGTGTTTTTGTGTGGCGGAAGCTTGCCAATGGTGGCAAGTACAGTCAGTGAACTTGCTACTAAACTTGGAAAAATAACATGCGATGGCGATGTAAAAGCGAGGATTGAACAAGTCCAAAACATCCTTATGCAGGACGTTGTCGAAGAAAACATGTTGGCTTATAAGGTCAAACGCATGGAGGATCTTATCGGTGGAGCGTCGGTTAGCAATTCTCTTACTGACTTGGTGTCGCAAAAAAAATGGGGATATCCAGGAGATTCTACGGGGTTTGTTACGGTTTATGGCCGACTGAATGCCTTAGTTGACCTCGTCGTGCAAGATACGCTTCTTGACAAGCTCGGAGAGTACACGGATACGCCTCTTCGAAATGGACGAACGCTCTGGTCACAGTACAAGTGGGCGCTAGAGGCCCTGGATTTGCAATCACAGGTGAATCTTTTAAAGAATTTGTCAAAGTCTGTCGTGCTGTCGAGACTTGGAGAATTATCTTTTCAAGAAGGTGCTGATACATCAGGCGTTGAACAACTAAGAAAATGGGCCTCGGGAGAAACAGGAGCTCCGGACGACGGAGAGATTTCTGGTACATTTGCGACGGTAGAAGGTATTGTAGCGGATCAGGACAAGTTATCGGAAGCGTGGGTATTCACCAAGAACGCCTTTACTGTTTACAAAAATGCTGAGAATGGTACAAAAGTCAACGAAGTCGATACCGCGCTTGGTCAGCTCTCAATTTCTGAAATGACGAAAGCCTGGACGCGAATTCAAAATATTCGAAATAAATCGGCGAGTCTTGAGAGTTTTCGAAAAGAACTGGGGAGTTACGATGACTTCAGTTCAAGAAGTCCTTTCACGGTTAGTTCGCTTTTCCATAAGTTGCAAGCGGATCTCCGAGGTTGTGAAAGTTTGCTAGAGATAGAATCTCTCGGAAAGCTGTGGAGTGAACGTGAGAATCTGGCTACAGCAATCCAATCTTTACAAAAAAGTGTAGAGAATGTCGTCGAAGGAGAGGAGATGTCATTTTCCCAAACGGTGTTGGCGACACTCGAAACCATAGACAACACGTTAGTCGAACTCGTAAAACAACTATCTTTAAACCCAAGCATAGAAAGTATTAATAATCATGAAAATGTTGAGCCAAAGTTCCCAGAAAGAGTCGAGATGGCCTTTGAGAAAATTGAGGCGACTGATGTACCCGAGGCAGAAACTAAGATGAACGCGTCAAAGATCGAATATCTTAGTTCTTTAAAGTCTCTAAATTCTGAGGTTGACTTGGGTTCTGTCGTAAGGATTTTGCTGCATACTTGGCCTTCCGTCGCTGCTCGCATAATGGGATCAAATAATCCTGTTGAGCAGGCTGTCTACATGGGGCAGTATGTTCAACCTGGGCTGACTTTGGTAAACTGTTTAGAGGGGGTGAGCCGGTCCATTTACCTCGACCCCATCCTGAATCGACTTGGCAAGAGCTTAAAAACAGCTCATGCGTCTACGTTACTCGGGCGAATCCGTACAAAGGAGCTTGCGATCAACCCAGAGACCCTGAATACTCTGTTGTTAATAGCGAGGCTGATAGAAAATACGCCGAGTGTTGCATTTGAAAAAGGTGATGAGGACGCTTTTTACCAACAACTGAATAAGGCTCTGGGAACGCGCTATGACGAAATGAATGACGAAACGACGAAAACCCTCCATAGTTTGGTTCAACAGGAGCCTTTTAATAGTTCGGATTTTGATACAGCTGTTCTGAATCTTAAAACACAGTTAAATACAGCTATGAAAAATTTAATTTCAGCACCAACTCTTACTTGGCCTGAAAACAAAACTCTTACATGGACCGATAAGTCTTGGCCTAATGAGTTTAATTCATTGAAATCGTGGATGAATTATCCAGCCATTGAAGCGGCAGTTCAAAATGGTAAAACGGTGGATGAGGACAGTTTAAAAAAAGAGCTCTACTCACAACCCTTCGTTTACCGTTTGGTGGGGATCCCCTACATTAATGATTCTCTTTCGTGGAAAGTACTAGCAATAACAAATGGCGGTAAGTCTGGAGATTTGTGGTTTTGGACGGGAGATCAACAAACGCCTGTCTCGGTTGTGAGCCATGTTGCGTATATTGTCCGCGAGGGAGTTGATTTGTTGAGTAACAATGAAAATGGTTTATTTAAAGAGTTGTCTGGAGTACTGAGTAACGCACTCCCGCCGAAGACACAAGGCGAAATGACAAATTCAGTACATTTTTATAAGACGCTTACGACTCCTTTCTACAACCAGATAGGAAAGATGGATGATTTTCCAGCAGCTTTGCAGGAGGAGCAGCTTATCGGACTTAAATCACGTTTAAATACTTGCTTTGCCGCTCTCCAGGACTGTCAAACAAAGGCCTACCCTGTTAATCTCGCCAAGGTGATCCGGAAACTTGCCGCTGTTAAGTCAGGGGTACCAGCAAGTCTTGGAACGGATGAGACAAATAAGACAGAGGGGACAGATGGACAGGAAACAGCCGTTGAGGACCCCGCTGAGGAAGCTGGCCAGCCTGTAGAGAAAAATGAGGCCGATGAGACAAATGGGAAGGAAACAGCCTTATCCAACCTTGGTGAGAAGGCCGACCATCCTGCGGATACGACACTGTTTGGGTGCCTCAATGGCGTTTTGTACGAGTGTGGTGCTCAGTTGCTAATCAACTATATCGGTTCCATAACGGATCCAGGTCTGGATTCGTGTGGCACGTTATACGCTCAGGTTCGTAAAGCTGAAAACGCGACTAGAACAACGGTCAGTGAAGAAGAACAGACAATTTTTGAGACAAATCTTAAAACTCTTCGCACAAGTCTTTCGCGCCTAAAAGGAACGATCTCATACTATTACGAGAAATTTTTGCCGCATGAAGAGAATTCTCAGTTTAGCGGCGTTCTCAGTCAATTAGCAGGCAAGCCTTCTTCGCTTTTGACCGGAGTCCTCGATTTGAAAACAGACTACACATCAGACCTCGTTGACGGTGCCAACAGCCCCTGGGCAGCTATCGATGCCTTAACAGAGCAAATCACCCAGGCGATGCAAACGCCACCTCAGACGGAGAATGCGTAACGCTCGCCTCATGAATTCTTGTGGGCGAAGATATCGAAATCGGTTCCTGCCCACAAGTCCAGCTGAGCGCGGAATGGCAAAAACTGAAAACAGGCTTTGGCGACCTCCTGGCGGTTTTCGCGAATGAGAGCTTCATCCAGTTTTTCCTTGAGGTTGTGAAGATAAAGCACATCCGTCCCGGCGTATTTCAGCTGCTCTGACGTAAGGCTTGCTGCTCCCCAGTCCGACGTTTGCTCCTCCTTATTCAACTCAAGACCAAGGAGATCCCGACAAAGATCCTTCAAAGAATGCCGCGCTGTGTAGGTGCGTACAAGTCTGGAGGCGATTTTCGTGCAGTAAACGTTTTGAATAAGGAAGCCAAAACTTTTGGCTAAAACAGCGATGTCAAAGCGGCCATAATGAAAGATTTTTAGGATATGAGGATCTTGAAGTAGACGGCAAAGGTTCGGCGACTTCGTAAAATCCGCGTGAGGAAAATGAACGAGATGACAGTGTCCATCTCCTGCACTCAACTGTAACAAACAGAGGCGGTCGCGGTGCGGACAGAGGCCCATAGTTTCAGTATCAAGAGCTATCTCAGGTCCCAGAAGAACGTCCTCAGGGAGATCGTAAGTATAAAGATGTGTCTGCATGAGAGAAAATTCACCTTTGAATTCCTGCCTGGAGTGTACAGAACCAAAGCGTTCTTCTCAAGAGGAGCGGAATAATAAGAATAGATAAGAAAATTTTTACAAATAACATGAATTTGTTATTAATTATTGTGATGGGAGTATTAAAAATGTAAGAAATTTGATGCTATATATAGGATAAGGCGGAGGGAACACCTGCATGAGGCGCTCCCTTCGCGATTTCAAAGTTTTTGGTTTAACTATATAGGAGGTTATTTTGATGATACATTTCCGTAATCTGTACTTGTGTAACAGTAGTTTTCAAGAGCGACGAGCCTTTCCAAAATGGCGTTGGAGTTCCCTGACAGGAAGCTTTCGATGGTGGCGATCCTCGAAGAAAGAGCTGCGATCTCGTTGGCTTGAGTCTGGTTGATGGCGACTTGGCTTTCCAAAGTTGTTGCCTGAACGTCGTTGATGTTACGCTGTTGCTCGAGTTCACTCACAAGGCTCGTAATGGTCTGCTGTTGCGTAGAAATTGTCGACTGAAGAGAGGCGACCTGGGCGGCTAACGACTGATTCGACCCATTCCCGGAGACATTGCCGATGTGATTGTTAATCTGCGTGATCTGCTGGGTTAAAGAGTTATAGTTTGTATTCAATGTTGAAGACAAGCTATCAATGCGAGTGCCAAGGTTGGTGTCAGCCTGTTGCAATTGATTGATCGACTGATCATGTTGATTAAGCTTTGATGCATGGCTATTCACATTTGATGTTAGCGATTGGACATTTGTAGTTAACGTTGATGTTGAGTTTGTTAACTCTGACTGAGCGCTTTTTATGTTTTCTATTTCTGACTCGACGGTTGAGAAATGATTGTCGATGTTGCTAAGACTTTGTTTTGTTTCATCGGAAGTTTGTTGGAAAGACTGTTGAAGGTTTTGAAGTTCATCATGCAAAGACTGATAGTTGTCGCCTAATGACGAGGTTGTAGCTTCGAGGCTCTGCACCGTTGAGTTCAGGCTTTCGTACTGGCTCGTTAGCGAAGAAACGTCATTGGAGACAGATTCAAGAGAGTTTTTGGCTTCAGAAAGACCCGAATCCAAAGTTGATAGGTGGTCAGAAATCTCAGAAAACTGATGGCTCGTACTTTGAGTCTGATCTTCGTATTTCGAGTTCAGTTCGCTGAATTGGTTCTCAAATTCAGAAAATTGGCTTTCAAGATTCGACAGCTTCGTGTTTTGCTCGCTGATATTGGAGGCGTTAGCATTCACAGACTCAGTAAGGCGCGCCACTCGCTGTGAGAGCGAAAGATCTGACTCTGACGAATTACTATCTCCCATGACGCTGTCAGAAAGGCTTTTGAGTTTTGAATCAACCTCTTCTTTCCAAGATTCTGCAGATTCATTGTGTTCTTGGATCTTCTGAGTTAATTCCTGTGTAAATTCAGAGCGGAGGTTTGCAATCTGTTCACTAAGGTTGCTATCAGCCTGTTGGTAGGCCTGCTCTAAATTGGAAAGAGAATCAGAAAGAGTCTGAATACGCTGGGAGAGGGAGTTATCTGGTAGGGGAGAAGTGCTCTCGTTGTTATTATCGCCTCCCGTTGAGCCACCTCCACCGATTTGCTGAGAAAGGGTGAGAAGACGTTGATTTATATCATTTTGAAAATTTTGGAAATTTGAAGATAAGTCAGAGTAATTTGAGGATAACTCTGAATAATGACTACTTGTTGTTGAAGATAAACTCTCCACTTCTTCCTTGAGTTTCTGGAGTTGCTGAGTGAGGCTGTTCGTTTCTGTCGAAGATTGATTATTTCCGAGTTGTGACTGGAGAGAACTGATTTGTTGCTCAAGTGAACTGAGGCGACTGTTCGTGTTACTATTAAGATCCCCTAGACGTAATTGAATGATCGTTGAGCATTTATCCGTTAACTTGATATCAAAGTTCGAACTATTGATTTGCTGATTGACAGTTTCTGAGACTAAAGCGGGTAGGTTTTTTAAGTTTTGGATGTGCTCGGAAGTAACTCCACTTAAGAGATTACCTGTTTGTTCGGCCTGTTGTTGCAGGGTATCTAAGAGTTGCTTGTGCTCATCGATACTTTGCAAGATGGAGTCGAAGCGTGAATTTGTCTGTTTACCGATGGCTGATTCAAGAGAGGTCCCGAAATCTCTAAATTTATCGGCTAGTTCAGTTAGCATGCGAGTAAGAGATAGAGGTCCTGTAGAGGTATTTTGGTTGAGTTCTGTGAAAACTTCATGTGCAGCAATTGTTTCTGGGTCCCCAACTTTCTCGCACAACCTTTCGAACGCGTTAGTAAGAATCTGCAAATCTGTGTCGATTTGATTAACGCGAGTTTTCTTAATGTCGATATCGGAAGGATTTTCGGCCTCAGGCAACCCAACAGTTTGACAAAGTTTCCTTTGGATCGTGCGCAAATCTTGAAGGGTTGAGTTGAGAAGAGAAGCCTGTTCTTGCTTAAAATTATCGAGACTGATTTGGTTGTTACTTACATTTTCTTGAAGAGCCTGGTCTAAATGGCTAAGGACCGACTCGTACTGCTTCTGTGCTTTCGTGCTAAGGTCAGCCCAGTGGTCATCATTAATCTGGCTAAGAGAGTCCCAATTTGCCGTTAACTCGCTAACGTTTTGAACGAGCCTATCGACTGTGGATTTTAGCGTTGTAAGCTGAG
The DNA here is from genome assembly GCA_041200185.1 of Alphaproteobacteria bacterium. GTDB lineage: Bacteria > Pseudomonadota > Alphaproteobacteria > BNTO01 > BNTO01. The sequence goes on along the minus strand of CP165730.1, from coordinate 967,018 downwards.
CTTTTACTGCTGTGTCTGAAGTGCTTTGAACATGTTTTGTGAGTCTTTCATCAACAGAGGCCAATTTAGAGACCTGTTCATTTAAAATGTTCTTATTTTTCTCTAAATCTTCAGTCAAACTTCTTATACTTGCTGTACAGCTACAACGCCAGGTTTGAAAACCTGGCTCCGACAAAAATGAATGCGTACTCCCGCAAATAGCACACACTTCCGTCGTCGTTGAAGGCTCATTCGGTTTGCTACATGGACAATTGCAAGAATTCGAAGACGAATTTTGCTGTTCAAGAGTGGAGGATGACGGGTCCTGCGAGGGCTTAGAAGAGCTCCAAAGAACCTCCCTGGACGAGAAAGGTAGAGGGAGAGTTGAAAAAATTGTCGTCAAGGCAAAGAGTTGAGTGAACTTCATAAGACAAGGCCGTCGTTAAACCATTTGTTACTTAGATGTTAAAAACTTTGTCTTAATAAAATGTAAAAATGCTTCGTTTATTTGAATAAAAACTATAAAAAATTTTATATATAAATAAGGGTAATTTTTACTTGATTGAATATTATGCTACGTGTTAAAATTAAAAAGTTTGTTTCTGTGGGGGGCGTGGAATGCAAAAGGCTGTCTGGTCGTTGGGTATAGTCGGTAACTTTTCCCTTGGTGGTTTGCAGGCTTCTTTTCTGAGAACCAAAGGAGGGATCATCGAAGATCGAGGAATTCCTATTTTCGTACCCTACTCTCAGTGTTTGCAGGAGGCACTAGAAAAGAGACGGCGACGTCAACATGGTGATCCGGAGCTGGGCAGTGAGATCCAAGCATGGATTGTCCAAGTTGCCAAAATGGCTCAGATCAAAAACTTCCGCCGGCCGGATTTGGTGAGTTTTTCTGGTTTTGAGGAGTTAGTGGGAGGGGGTGAACATGTCCGTTGGGCTCGCCGCACGGCTGAAATTCTCAGTGAGCAGCTACAGTGCCCTGTGATGTACCATTTTCATATAGGCTCTTTTTCGGAGGGAAAAAACTGCGTATGGAGGGCAGCTTACTTTGAAGAGATCCTACGTCGCGCTACGTTTCAAAACAAAAATTTAAGTAGTTATTCGGAGACGGCCGTTGTGGTCTTTGAAGACGTTACTGAAGTATACCGGTATCGCCTTGACGAAAGAAAGGAATGGGTTGCAACCCGTATTTGGCCGGGGCTTTGTCTCGCTGAGGAGTATTCAGAACGTATTTTTCAGACAGCGGATGTGGACGGTCAAATGGCTTTGCGTGGGGTTCTGCAAGTGCCGCTACTTGCGCAGTGGATCAAGAAAGCCCAGCGAATGAGGGCCGCTTCAGAACGCGAGAATCATTCTTTCCGGGAGTATGTACGGATGACGATTGAGGATCTTATCCCTCTCGATATTTTAGCGACTCTCCACGCTTTAGCGGCTCAAAGGCTTGTTGAGTTTTTGGGAAATGAGCTCGACGTTCGATCCCTGATTTTACTTGGTCGCGGAGCTCAGAACATGTTTTTGCAGACGTGGCTGAGTCGGAGTTTTCGTCTCTTTTTTGCAAAGGATCTAATGTGGGATGAGACGGTTTCTCCCTCAGAAATATGTGCCTATAATGCCGTGCGTTGCCTTTATGGCCAGTCGGCAGCGCTGAGTCGAGACGGCGTAGGTGATGTTGTGAGAATCCAAGGAGAGTTGTTTGACCCCCAACGAATTTTTGCCAAGGCAGTAGCTCAACAAGCGGGAGGACTGGATCACGACTGCGTAAAGCTAGTTGGAGAATAAAAATACATCGATCGGTTGAAGTGGCAGAAGAATTGGGGAGTAGGAGTGGAGAGAGAAAGGGCTTGAGGCGGTCCTTCTGTTGCTTACAGCAGGATAAAACGAGAAAGACACCTCTCCAAGTTTGTTATTCTGAGCTATGATCTTCTGCAAGAGAGTGGCATCGGGTCATGGCCGATTTCCGGGAAGGCTGCTTTTTGCCTGATCTCTCCGTCCTGAAGGAGGTCCCAAGAGACTCGGAATAAGCTAGGTCGAGTTAGAGTGAGGCTAGGATAAAAGCTTTGGGCGTAAACGATGGGAGGGCACATGGCAGTTCTCTAGTCTTGTTTCGTCATAGTGTGGTAAGCTCCGCGCGTAGGTGTGCGATTGGTCGGATATTACGGAGGTTAGCTATGAGCCGTTACAAGATTACGGAGATTGGGAAACTGCAGAACGTTCTTGCGCAGTCGGAGGGTAAGGCTTTTTTGCACGATGCGTTGGGATTGACGAGCTGCGAGATTTCAATCAATGCTGTTCCGGGAGGGTGGAAAGCGCCTTTTTGCCACAGACACAAGCAGAATGAGGAGATTTACATCTTTTTGAAAGGGAGTGGAAAAATGATGGTTGATGGCGAGTCTTTCAATGTTAGCGAAGGGTCTTGTGTCAGAGTAGCGCCCCAGGGAAATCGGAGTTTGGAAAACACCGGTGATGGGGAACTGCAGTTTATTTGCGTCCAGGCCAAAGAAAACTCGCTTGATCAGTATGCACTTTCAGATGGGGAAATTGGATAGAGGAATAGGAGCGCCCTGTCATCGATCCGCGTTGTGTTTCAGTATCTAAGGCGTTTGAAACACTGTCGATTGTTTGAGAGGCGAGGGTGGTGGTGTGGTTTGTAATTGGGGCCCGCATGCAGGGTTTACTGAAGGACCCTTCTCTAGAGTGCGGTTCGGGGTGCACTACAAAATTCTAGGAAATCTCTACACGAAGGGGTCGTTATGTGCAGGGAATTTTATTTGTTTGTCAATGACCTTTTTTAAAATTTCCAGGGTGGCCTTCGTAACTATGCCAGCGTAGTAAGAATCGGCGTTTCCCTTTACCCTTAAAGTTCTCTGTCGTTCCGTTAAATTTTCCTATGTCCAAAAAAGACAAAATTGAACAAAGGGAGATCCAAAGACTAAACACCAATGCTTTCGGAGATGTGAAACTAAAATACAAAAATTCCTAACAATAAAAGGTAAAATAATTTTAAGAATAAATGATATACCCTAAAAATGGATAATTTTAGGTGCTGAACGTCACAAAACTGTGATTAGCTTCAAAGTTTTTTCGAGGTCTGTATACGTTTTTGAAGTCTAAAATGCGGTGATACGGTTTAGAAAAGCGTGAAAGCTTTTTTGATATGAATTATTGAGGACCCAAAGAAATCCACGTGGGAAGTAACATTCGCAGAAACAATGTTTGTTGAACCAAAAAGTACCGAAGCGACAGCCGAAGATTTTATCAGGGAGTAACCCTCATTGAGTATATTACTAGTCGGTTAGATCAACGGAAATTTCTGAAAAGTGTTTGAGGAAATTTTTAGAATAAACTTTCTTTAAAACCAAATATTTTAAATGAAATTTGTATTTTTACTTTAGTTTGGATGAGGTGAAATACGTAAATGTTCTTCGCAATACTCGGCAATGATTTTGAAAAATAAGTATAGAAGTTTTGTGAGGGCATCCTACCGGAGCACGTCCACTAATTTTATTAAATCGTCTTTTAAAAGCAAATAAACATAATGCAGGAATGCTTGTTGGACACATGAAACAACTCGATTAAGTTGTGTATATAAAAATTTTAATTGTAAAATCAAAGTTTTTAGTAAGTATTTTTGGGCGTTTGCCTAACACTTTTTATTGACCAAGCTATGTTCAACTACATTTCGTTTTCCGAAGAACCTTGAGCTTATATACCTACGATTTCCGCGTTCTATCAATTCTTCCCCCTCGCGTTATAAATCAAGTAGGTAGCAAAGCCAACCTCTTAGTATTTAACCTCATCTAATTATAATAAAAACTTTACTGATTATTTTTGGAGAGGCTATTTAAAATATCTCTTGTCGGAGCTGCATTGCGACGATGACTCGTGCTTTTGTACCCTTTTTAATTCTGAACCGGTCTCATCTTGGCATAAAAGTTATTAGCGACTCGGTTTTTACATCTTTCCCTTTCCCTGTCTTGATTTTATTTTTGGGGTACGCAAGAATTTTCTTAGGGCATTTGAGCTGGGTAGGGTTGCGTGCGTCTTTTTCCAAAGAAGAAGTCTGTCTCGCCAGTATCTCATGCAAAGGCGTCCCCTCAAGAAGATCTTGAGTCTTTTTCGGATGTTTATTATACGAAACATAAATCAACAATTATATCAGAAGGGAAAAAATGCAAACTAAATAAAAAGGCTGAGTATTATCGTCAGCATACCATCGTTGAACGACCTCGGTGGAAGGCTTTGTTTCTCAAAATCTCAACAATTACGGCTGTTATTGTTTTTGTGGGGATAGCTTCTGTCGCTGCAATTCTTCTGAAGTATGGAAGAAGTTTACCCGATTATTACTACCTGAAACATTATCAACCACCCGTTATTACACACATCTATGATCGATTAGGAAATCCTTTGTGCGAACTTGCGGAAGAACGACGAATCTACACGCACTTGTCGGATATTCCTTCTCTGCTCATTCGTGCTTTTCTTAGTGCAGAAGACAAAGATTTCTACGGTCATTGTGGCATCGATCTGCAAGGATTGGTTAAGGCTGTCCTCTTGAATACCTTACAGCAAAAGTGGTCATCCAACCCTGTCGGAGGTTCAACCATCACTCAGCAAATTGCCAAGATATTTCTTGTTGGGAATGAACATAGTTTTACAAGGAAAATCAAAGAAGCCATTTTGGCTGTACGGATTGAAAACGCTTTAAGTAAAGACAAAATCCTCGAACTCTATCTGAATCAGATTTATCTAGGGGCTGGAGCTTATGGCGTGGCCTCTGCGGCTCTAGCCTATTTTCATAAGCCCTTGTCGGAACTTACCCTTTCAGAGTGCGCTTTTTTAGCATCCCTACCGAAGGCTCCTGGATACAAAACCTCGCTCAAAATTTACAAAAAGTTACTCGATCGCCGCAATTGGGTTTTGTTACAAATGAAAAAGAATGGTGTCATCACGGAAGAGGACTATGAGGAGGCCAAGAAGGAGGCTATCCCCCTTCATCGAGCTGCAGAATCGAATGTAAGTCAAGTGCCAACTTACTACTTGGAGGAGGCTCGAAAAGAACTTATTCGTTATTTTGGCGAAAAAATGACGTATTCCGCGGGTATAGAGGCAACGTTAACGATTCACCCTCAAATACAAGCAATAGCGGATCATGCCCTACGTCACACCTTAGAGCTGTATGATCGACGAAAAGGATGGCGTGGCCCCTGGGGGCATACCTCTCTTGAGACGAGTTACGCTCGAACTCTTAGAGAAGCAGGACTTCCCGGTTGTCCCTGTCGGCCAGCCATTGTTGCGGCGATCAATAACGATTCCATCGATGTTCTTCTCGCGAACGAGGAAAAGAAGACAATTCTGATAGACGATTTTTTGACAACGTCTGTCCTTAAAAGGATGAAGGTCGGTGACCTTATCTACGTACAAAAGTCTCAGGATCATCAATGGAGGTTGGCCCAAATACCAGAAGTAACAGGAGGTATGGCCGTTTTAGATGCAAACACAGGAGAAGTTTTGGCGCTAAGTGGAGGGTACGACTATCGTCTCAATCAATTCAATGGGGCCACCCAGGCTTACCGGCAACCAGGGTCTGCTTTTAAGCCGTTTGTTTATTTAGCTGCCCTCAATAAAGATTTCAGGGAAGATTCCATTCTCATTGAGGAACCTATTGCCATTCCGATCTCAGGCGGTTTTTACAGACCTCACAATTATAATAAAAGCGTCTACGGTGGTCCCATGAGTTTGACAGAGGCTCTTGTCCTTTCTCGAAATGTATTTACCGTTATTTTGGCACAAAAAACGGGTCTTAAGAGGATCACTCAGTTAGCTTGCCGTTGTGGTGTTTGTGATTATCTGCCTCGATGCTACTCGATTGTGTTGGGTTCTGCGGAGACAACTGTTTTAAAAATAGCAAGCGCCTATGCTTCCTTCTTCAATGGGGGATATAGCGTAAAGCCTCAGCTATTCTTGAATATAACAAGCCCTTTCATGTCTTGTGAACGCACGCAAGAAGCCCTGGAGGACTTGCACCTAAAGCCTGAAAGCCTTGATCAACTCAAAAGGATGCTCAGGCAGTGCGTTTTACGAGGGACCGCAAAAAAACTTAAAAATCTGAGCGATGAGTACCCCGTCAAAATTTACGGAAAAACAGGAACATCAAACGATTGGAAAGATGCTTGGTTTGTTGGGTGCATTGAAGTTAACGAGGACAGTAGCTTTGAGTGGATTAAAGTTGGCCATCCGCTGGTTTTTGCTGTCTTTGTTGGGCATCCTATTCCCAAATCTTTAGGAATGCACGAAACAGGCTCTAAGGTTGCTTTGCCGGCAGCGCATGAATTTATCGAGGCGTTATGTCAAAAACAGAAGTAGTTAAAAAGCTATAAGATTGTCTCTCTTACAGAATTTTATAACTGTTCATAAAAACATAGCATTGATCGAGAACGAACGAAAGTGTGTCTCTTACATGGATTCATCACGAGAAGAGTCATTTTTGTTGAAATGTATATTCCGTGGGGATGTTGAACTAAGAGCAATATGTGCTATTTGCCGATCAGAGAACCACTTGGCCTCTATCTTAGCGAGAGTACCATCTTTCTTGAGTTCAAGGAGAGCCTTGTTGATCTGGGGCGTAAGAGGAGATCTTTTGTGAAGAGCGATGCAATAAGGGTGCTCAGTCTTCGGTACATCGACGATACGCAGATTTCCATAACGAATCATGAAGATTCTCGCTTCCTCCTGGCTTGTTATGATTCCGTGAATGTTTCGCTGCTCGAGTCTCCTGAAAGTTCCATCATCGAATATCGGGGTTATATCGAGTGATAAATTTTTAACGAGAGACTGCCACTTTGACCGTGCGAAGTCCTCTTGAATCGTATCACGACGAACGGCAAGCTTCTTATTCTCAACATCCATCCAAGTTTGAATGTCTGATTGTTCCGGCACAACGAGGACAGTTCGTGAAGTATAATAGGGGACACTCAGGTCGATGTATTTCTGGTGACGCTGGGTTGGTGTAATGGCTGAAATAGCAAGTTCGCTTTCCCGTCCTGAGCAAAGGCATAACTTGGCCATGAGAGAGCCAAAAGGGAGTTCAATGATGTGGATCTTTCGGTTCATTTTTTGGCCGACATGGCGAATTAAATCGATGTCATAACCCGTAATGTGGTGGCCGTCGTAAAAAGAAAAAGGGCCAGCGTCACTGCAAGTAAGAACTGGCAAAGGATCATCCCCATATTTTTTCTGTTGCCCATGAAAAAAGAGTGCTGCCGCAAACAACGCCGAGCAACAAATAAATGCCAGTCTTCGAAAGAGTTTGCGCTGAATCACCAACTTAAACTCCTCATATTTATCCACTCACTAGCACCATCATACCCTTCAAAAGCTTAATTTAGTTTTAACGGTTGAGACTGTAGAAAAAATAACATTCGGAATAGACAAGTAATGTGTGATTAATGTAGCGAACTTTTGTAGCAACTCAAGTGAAAGAGGTACTGAGGCCACAAACCCTAAAACCCAACTCCATGTTAGAATGGAGAATGTGTGTTACCACGTGCGTTCTTTTGGTATGCTCCCCTCCCTTGCTCTGCAGCTCTCAGCGCCTTTACGACGGCTTTTTCCAGGAAGATCTTTCCTCCCTTATGAGCAACACATTGGCACGACTTTGCTTGATGCACTTTTCTATTTTCCTGATCGGTTAGAGGTTCGAAGTGCTCCAGCGGTTTTGACTCCTGATCTCCATAAAACAGTAATTTTTTTTAGAGCGAAAGTCATAGGTTACAAGAATGATTTTCAGAAACATATCTCCCCTCGACTACCTTTCTTAATTACGGTTGAGTTTCGCTCCCTAGAGGACGATGCGGCCGAACTTCATAACGACCTTTTGGGTAGGTCTCCCGTATTCATCAACCTTGTCTTTTTTCGAGGTACGACGTGGCTTTTGAAAAAGATATTTCCCCTTCACCAGATCGTCAGCCTAAAAGGGCAGGTTTGCTATTCACCTCAAAAGAGAATTTTTAGCGTCATCCACCCCGTTTTATGTTCAAAGCAGCCTGTAGAACATGAAATTATTTACCCGGCTGGGACTCGCTGTAAGCAAGAAATTTTGAGAAGTCTCATCGAAAAGGCTCTTAAAATGGCACCTCTTCTTGAGGACTGGATCCCGGAATCTGTTCGGATGCAGCATGGCTGGCCTTCGTGGAATGAAGCCCTTAGGCAGGTTCACCACCCTTTGACCTCCAAGGACTTAACCCTTCACAATCCAGCTCGTCAACGTCTTGTCTTTGATGAGCTCCTCGCCATGCAGCTTTACGCGGAAAAGGGACGAATTCATAATGCATATCATGCGCCTAAATGCCCCGTAACACCTCAGGTAGAAGCGTGGTGCCGTGCTTTACCCTTTCACCTAACGGAGTCTCAGCAGTGTGCCATTGAAGATATTCAGCAAGATCTTGGCGCTGAACAACCCATGCTACGTCTTTTGCAGGGAGACGTTGGAAGTGGCAAAACCTTGGTGGCTTTAGCCGCTGCCTATCAGGTTTTATCGGCGGGGTATCAGGTGGCTTTCCTAGCTCCTACAGACGTTTTGGCTCGTCAGCACTTTGAGGCTGCACGGCGTTATCTAGGACTGCCTAGCGAGACCATCGTGCTGTACGCAGGGCAACCCAAACCAAAACAACGACAAGAAATCCTGCAGGGCGTGGCTTCAGGTACAGTTCGGTTGTTGGTTGGTACTCATGCCCTGATCCAAGATTGCGTCGTGTTTCATCATTTGGGTCTGGCTATTATCGATGAACAGCACCGGTTTGGTGTAGAACAACGACTATCCTTCTACCACAAATCCCAACATCAAAAGGATGACAAGATGGTTTCCGGTAGTCTCCACACGCTTTTCTTGAGTGCAACACCCATTCCCCGGACGTTAGTTTTATCTCAGTCGGGTGATATGTCTGTATCCATTCTGGCAGAGAAACCTTCTCATCAACAGCCTATTGAAAGCCGTGTCATGTCAATTCAACACGTTGAGCGCGTGCTGGACAGCCTGCAGCGAATCCTTGAGAAGGGACAGCAGATTTACTGGGTTTGTCCTCTCGTCAAAGCATCCGAAAAACTCGACCTTATGACGGTAGAAGAGCGTTTTAAAACACTCAAGAGGCGTTTTCCTGGAAAAGTTTCTATACTTCATGGACAAATGAAAGCTGAGGAAAAACAAAGTGTAATGTCGAATTTTTACGCCGAAAAAACTTCGATTTTGGTGACGACAACAGTTGTTGAAATTGGTGTGGATGCTCCAAATGCAACTGTGATGGTTATAGAAAATGCAGAACGGTTTGGTTTAGCTCAACTTCACCAACTTCGCGGTCGCGTTGGACGGGGAAGACACCCTTCTTTTTGCCTTTTTCTTTACGGAGAAAATTTGACAAAAGTTGCACAAAAACGACTTGAGATCATCCGAAATTTCGCAGATGGATTTAAGATTGCAGAGATGGATTTGTCGTTACGAGGTAGTGGTAATATTTTTGGCACACAGCAGAGCGGGCACATCGGGTTAAGGCTGTTGCCAAAACTAAGTGGGGCAGAGTCAGAGGCTACCATTTATTCTCAATTACTCGTGCAAGCTGCCCAATTGGCCAAAGTCCTCGTCCGGCAAATGGATACGCTTGCCGTTCAGACGCTTTTGTTTTTATTTCGGAATGATGTAAAAGATGAGCAGATTCAATTAGCTGGATAATTATTTATAAGCATCATTTTAAGTATTTTTTAGATCTATACTTATGCTATAATGAAGGTGGAGGCGATGGATTGGCAAGACTTCCCCCATGACCAGACCATCGTCTCCACATTGGCAAGGACATCGCGACCGGCTGCGTCAGAGGTTTCAAAAATCTCGAGGGAGGGATCTTAGCGATTATGAGGTTTTGGAGTTATTCCTCTTTTATATCCTTCCGAGGAGAGATACAAAGCCTGTAGCAAAAGCCTTATTGGAGAAATTTAAGACTTTTGAGAACATGGCCTTTGCTGAAACAAAACGCTTGTGCGAAGTACCCGGTATCGGCCCCTCAGCAGCTTTAGCATTGCACGTCTACGGCGAGATGATCATCCGCCAGGCCAAACAGAAAATCGAAAAAGCCCCCTTACTTGACTCGTGGGAAAGGGTTGTTGAATACTGTCGGTTAAAAGACGGGTTCCAGACGAGCGAGAACGTTCATATTCTCTTTCTCAATAATAAGAATCAACTTATTTCGGATGAAATCGTTGCAGAAGGAACTGTTGATCAAACGAGTTTCTACATCCGGAATATTATCAAAAGAGCCTTAGAACTACAGGCATGTTCTCTTCTCCTCGTTCACAATCATCCTAGTGGCGACGTGACGCCATCTCAAGCAGATATTGAAGAGACGCGAAAACTAAACCAAGCTGCCCAGCTTATGGGCCTGACACTCCACGATCACCTCGTTGTTTCGAAGGAACATTACACCTCCCTTAGGAATATGGGGATAATTTAGGAGGCGTAAAGGTTACCGAAGTGAAAGAGAAGGGAGTTTTAAGCCATGTATTGTAGATCTGGTGGTATTTTTTAACAAAATGTAATTTTTAAACGAAAGATGGTTCCCTAGAGCCTGTTGACCAATTCATTTTCATCTCCAAATTCTGTGGTTTTACAATATCTCGTGGAAAGACTTCTCCTTGTTGATGGAATACAACCTTTCATCTTCGTTTTCCTAGCTGCATCCACTATTTTGTCGGAATCATGGGTCTTATCAGCCAAATGCTTTTTAGCATGAAATCCTTGAATCAACGGTAGAGCCATCTTGCAGTCCGGGGTCACTCCATCGGTCATCAAACATCCGAGAGTAACGCCTTTCTCATAGACAGCCAAGTGAAGCTTTGTGTTGATCCCCCTTTAATGCATCCGAAATATCGTGTCGATGAAGAGCTGAATCGGTAACCTCCCTCTCCATTTCCCGAAAAACGCGCCCCGCGTTTTATCATAAAATGGGTTGGCCAACACTATGTGAGGCGCGTGGGTCCCTCGGAATTGTTCCAAGTTATGATCGCTGTCATCGTTGTCATCGTTGTAGTGCGGGCTTCTTTTAGCAATTTGGCGTTTGGTAGAGATGAGAAGTATGTCCAAAAGGCTAACTGTCAAGCTATGATGTGGGCTTCGGCCGTGGGTCTTATCGCTCAAATGGGGTGGATCGAAGTCACGGGAGTTCCTTCGTTCGACGCAGCTCTTGTCGCCTTTGGCCTCTGCATTTATTTTTCAAGATCCCGCCGCAAAAAGGCCCGCGCACAGTTACTGTAGGTCCTGTGTTTTTGTATTCACGGGCAAAGTTTGGTAAAAGGGTTTTAGGGATCCTTTTCGGGTGGTGGAGTTGACAGGAAAGTTTCACTGGGCGCTGGCTGCCTTTTTTGTGGCGATTTTAGTCGTCTTTTTCCGTCCGTTCCGTGTTCGTGAGTGCGTCAATGTTTATGATTGGTATGGGGTCCTACCGAGAGCTGTTATTGATCAGTTTGAAAGGGAAACGGGAATTCATGTTAATTACGATGTTTTTGAAAATAGTGAGGCTCTCGAAGCTAAGCTTTTAGCAAGTAATTCGGGATATGATGTCGTTTTTCCAACAGTCACACCGTACGGCGTCCGGCAGATGGCCCTAGGAATCTACCAGAAGCTGAACAAAGACTGGTTGCCTAATCTTGCTGAAGTTGAACCTGTTTTAGTGGAAAAAATGCAGGAGATTGATCAACACTTTGACTATCTTTTGCCGTATTACTGGGGAACAACAGGTATTGCTTATGATGAAGATAAACTCGAGAAAATTCTTCCAGGTATTCCTAAGGATGGGTACAACTTATTATTTGATGAAGATATCGTCCGGCGGTTGAGGCCTTACGGTGTTAGTTTGCTCCAAGAAGCTGTGGATGTAATCCCGGCTTTCTTGGGAGCTTCCGGACGGGATTGGGATAGCCGCTCCTTGGATGATCTTTGGTTTGCGGCTCAGAAACTCGCCAAAATTTGCGAAAATGTCCGTCGATTTTCGTCTTCTCGCTTTATTATGGACCTTATTATGGGGGATATTTGTGTAGCACAGTCATGGTCAGGGGAAGCTTTGAAGGCTATTGAAGATGCCAAAAAAATAGGGCGAAAAATCCGGTACGTTATTCCAAAAGAGGGAGCAGATATTTGGATCGACTCCGTTGCTGTTCCTGTGGGAGCGCCAAATGTTCGTAACGCTCACGCCTTTATCAACTTCCTGCTTCGTCCTGAGATCAGCGCTCAGATTACGAATTACTCAAAAGTTGCTACGATGGTCCTTGGAGCGAAAAAATATATTCAGTGCGATATTTTAGAAAATTGTCTCATTTTTCCCTCACCTGAGGTGCTGGAACGTCTCCACATTTCACCGGTTTTCCTTGGACCCGAGGCTGAGGAGTATGAGCGTGTGCGTACGCGTGTGTGGGCGCAGCTGAAAATGCAAAGGACGATGACGGAAGATTCCTATCAAAAAATCATTTGTCAGCAACGTGAGCGCGTTTCTAACTACAGTCCGTTACTGAAGGAACGAGCATGAAGATTTTTAAAACACAAGAAAAGGCTTCCATATTAATCTTTGGATATTCATTTTTATATATACCTATACTTTTTGTTGTTGTCTTTTCCTTTAATAATTCAATCTTTCCAGGTGTGTGGTCTGGTTTCTCTCTTCGATGGTATCGTGAGCTTTTTGAGAACGACGTGCTTTGGCAATCTGTGAAAACGAGCGTACAGATTGCAGCCATGGCCGCCACCGGTGCAGTCATTTTGGGGACGATGGGGGCTCTTGGTCTAACACGATTTGGAAAGTTTAAAGGACGCGCTTTGTTTTCTGCTTTGTCGGCGGCACCGCTGATTATGCCGGAAATCATTTTGGGAATTTCACTTCTCCTGATGTTTGTTATCAGTGAAAATTTACTGGGGATTCCCTCAAAACGAGGCATGGCGACTGTAACGATTGCTCACATCACTCTGGCGATGGCGTATGTCATTCTCATTGTGCAGTCGCGTTTGGCCGACTTCGATCGTTCTTTAGAAGAAGCAGCAATGGACCTGGGGGCGCGCCCCTCTCAGGCCGTTTATTCAGTAACTTTGCCGATTATTGCGCCGTCGATTTTGGCAGCGTGGTTGCTAACATTCGCTCTGTCGCTTGACGACGTTGTTATTGCTAGCTTTTTGACGGGGGCTCAAGCTACGACCTTACCGATCCTTATTTTTTCTAGCGTCAAATTTGGAGCAACGCCTGAGATCAACGCTTTGGCGGCCATCCTTGTTGCCGTCGTCAGCCTCATTACAACAGCGATAGGTATCTTCCTTTATAGAAAACCCTCCCGTGACGGTTAGGTCCACAAGTTCAGTTTGCGTTGTGTTTGGCCTGGGGTGCCTTTGCGAATTTCCTGCACCAGCGCAAAGCCTCTTCTCGTGTCATTGTGCCGAGAGATTTAACCCATTTCTGCTCACAAGCTTTGAGGAGATTCCCCAATTCCTTGCTTGTTTTCCACCCATTAGCCAAGAGGTCCGCCCCCTGGAGAGGAAATTCAGGCAGCTTCACCTTGAAGATGTCGTGAAGTTGATGACGTCTAAGTTCCAAAGCTTGTTCACCGTGCTCCAACGTTTTGGAATACTGAAGAGTGCACCACAGCCAGGCAAATGCATCACCATAACGAAACCGAGTAGAAAAAATGGAGGCTTTTGTGAGCGACAGAGACTGGACCTCATCCAAAGCCTTGAGGATTTTGAGTTCCTGTCTAGATAATCTGAAATGTTTTCTAAAAAAGCTGGAGTTGGCCTGAAAAAGAGCAAAGAGCCGCCCGAGTTCAAAAGGGATCGTTGATTCATCAGGTGAGCCTAATTGCGTTTGTGCATTGCAGAAATTTTCAAAACTCCCAAGGTTCTCAAAACCTTGGGAGTAAGGTGAAGTGCCAAACAGAGCCCGGAAAACACCATCTTCTGACATCATTCTGAAAGTGGATACTGGGTTAGTATGAGCGAGCATTTTAAAAAGCTCCGACTGGATGCGTTCTGTGGAGATGAGGTGTAAATGGCTAACTTGCTCTCGAACAGCTTGGTGGGAAGGGACGTGAAGGCTTTTTCCGTAACGAAGCTGAAAACGGTAATAACGTAAGATGCGCAAAAAATCCTCTTGAATGCGCTCTTGAGGAACTCCTATGAAGCGGATTTTACCTGTTTTTAGATCTTTTTGTCCTGAAAAATAGTCGTAGATGTGGCCGCCTTCGTCGCAGTAGAGAGCGTTAATGGTGAAGTCGCGTCGGGCTGCGTCTTGCTCCCACTGGTCTGTGAAGGCGACCTCGGCGTGCCGACCATCAGTTACAATATCTCTTCGGAGAGAAGTGATCTCAATGGACAACCTGCCAACGAGAACCGTGAGGGTCCCGTGTGATAGCCCTGTGGGGATGGTGCGTAAGCCCGCACCTTCTAGAATCTCATGAACGACTTCTGGTGGACGGTTTACCGCAACGTCGATATCCGTCATGGGTCGGCCTAAAAGAGCGTCTCGAACGCATCCGCCGACAAGGCGTCCTTCCGCGCCACCTGAGCGAAGAACTCCAAAGAGCCTTCTCACATCACCGTCTTGAAGCAAAGTGTCGAGAGCATGAGGGAGCTTTTCCATGGTAATCCCCAGTAAAATGGCATTTGTAACTCTATATGACTATATTATTTAGAAAAAATTTATGCAAATGTTAAGATTTTCTTTACTTCATCTGCGTCATACTGGGCCTAGAAAGAAATATTGTGATGGGGCGAACCTTGAGCTCTTCACCAAAGAACCCTTGGCCGAAAAGCGGTTTGACTCGGCTTCTAGGAGGCTTAGTCCTTGTGTGCCTTGGCAAAGGGGGCGATGCTCGCGCGGACATGTACAGTACGCCATGGATGGAGATGAATGGTTTCCCGATGAACTTCGACCCCAGTGGTAATAACTTTGATGGTGGAATGAACCCCTATGGGAATTACGGCATGCCGGAAAATCCATCTATGATGGGAATGCAGGATCCCTATAGTGGCATGATGATGGATCCCAACGCGTGGAATGGAGCCTACGACCCTTCTATGAACGGGGGAATGGCCCCCTATAACGGGTACAATAATTACGGTGATTTCCAGCAAGCTCAATCTATGTCACCTGGTCAGATGCCAAATACAAATGCCGTTGGAGAGCCATCGATGATGAACACTCTTCTTAACACGGCTAACCGAATGGTGGAAAACGCGGCAGCTCAGCAAAATCGCTCACAGGTGCCTGCAGCAACGGGGACCGCATCTAGCAAAGGAGCTGCGTCAAAAAAGACCTCTTCCGGGACGCAGAAGGGGACAGAAAACCGCGATGAGAGTAACCAAAACGAGGAAGACGGAGACGATAACCCCTTTGATCAAGCGGCTGTCGATCCAGCCAATCCGCAGGCAGCAAACACGCAACAGACAGCTCAGCCTTCTGCAGGACTTCCCTCGCAACAACAGTCTCCCAAACAGGCTTTGGGAAATTCTCAAGCTCAAATGACGGCCAATTCTCTGGGGGCGTATGGTTATGGCATGGGCGGGGCTGCGATAGGGAACGTTCCTTATCCGCAAAATGCGTATGCTAACAATGGAGTCAATCCTCTTTACGGTCCATCGTATTCGCCACAACAGTATGGGAGTCCGCAATACAGCAATGCGCAAATGTCCCCCAGTCTTCCGCTCTCGGCTGCGGATAAAAATATCTACTTCAACAGGCCTGCTGTGCCAGCTCGAGGAGGCCCTGGTGTCGCGGGGTTGTCTTCAGGTGATGCTTCCATGGAAAAGGATATCCAGATGATGCGCCAGCAGGTGCTGTTTTTGCCAGATGCAACTAAGGACTACGTTGTCATGGAAGTTCCCGTCGGAAACGGTGTTCCTCAAACAGTTTGGCGCCTTCCTAAAGGCCGCGGATATATGGTTGTTAAAGTACCGACCGACCAAGAAGCCGAGTGGCAAAAAAACGCAGCCCAGTCCGTTTATACCCCCCCTGCGATGGGATACGCTGCCTTGCCTTACGCCATCGGCAACTTCGATCCGGCGATGTGAGGTAATAGGCACACATCATGCGGAGGGTGGATTTTGCTCTCCAAAGAGTAGGCGGTTAACGACTTGAGGATTGCGCCGATGCATGGGTGGCGCCAGAAGGGCGCCAAACATCCGAATACTTACTCAAACTTTCTCATGATGAACATATACTGCAACGATACATGACCTAAATGAGAAAACATCGATCTGGGCGACCCCATGACTTATTGGGGGGAAACAAAGTCTTTGGATTCAAGATTTTGAGTTTCAAGGTGGAGAGCAATGGGAAACGGTATATCAATCTAAGTGAATTCTTGCTTTATATGAATAGAATTGTATTAATTTAGTTTCATTATGAATTTATTAAATAAATGGAGATGATTAATCAAAGGGGGTGCTATCCCTCGTTTTTTCAGATTTTGCAAAACAAGACTCTGAAGAGTCATTCATACAATATTTCTTAAATTTTAAGTATAAAACTACAAGCTTTAATAAAAATATTTGGAATTTCAGGTATTTTTTTGCCGTAACAAGATGGGCTATTTTAATGGTTGATAGGATGTCGATTTTCGGGTTATTCTGAAAATACAAAGAGGAATGAGCCGTCGGACGCCTTCGTGAGAGACTCTGGCTCTTGAGGTTCTCGACCGTTGGCCAGCAGGTAGGGGAGGATAGGCTCTCATTTCCAGCTACATAGGTGGCTTTTGAGGTGGGACCATCCCCGATTTCGCCTGATCCTAATGCCATTTCAAAGGGGATGGCTCCTCGATGGATGTTTTTTTCTTTTAGATCATTTTCTCTTATAGTACATCTTATATATTTGAAAGTCTGGACAACAATTCGGATATTATCTAAACTTCTGGCGACCTCATCTATCTGTTGCGGAGTAACCCTTTTCACGGGCAGCGTTGTGTTCATCCGAATATTTCTTCCCGCTTTTGTATCGGCCTCGATTCAAAATCAGTTTCGTTAGGGATGATGGGGAGGGCGCACTCTATTTAGAAAATAAATCATTAAGGTATAACCGCGTCAGCCTGAGGAGATCAAAAAACAAATATAGTGATGTATTCTCAAAAGTGTTTTTATCATCACAATTTTCCCAAGATTTAAAATTAAAAACAATACATATTTATAACAAAGTCAATATTAGGACAATATCAAATCTACAGATAAGTTATTTATAGAAATATTTAAAATATAAAAATAAAAACTCAAGGATGTTCACATAAATAACATCTAATTATTATCAATAATAAAACATAAAAATATCTACAAAAATAACTAAGATGCAGCAAAAAAAGAATAATTAATTTTATACATTATTTTTTCTCTAAATTCAAAAATAAATCCACAAACAACTCATAAATTGAATCAAATATTAATTGTAAATATAGTCGTAAACTTTAACTTATTATTTCTATTCTTTAATAACAAATAAACGCAAAATACATATCACAAACTCATATAACAATATTGTCAATTATTAACTTAGTTTTACTTTTATTTAAGGAGGTTATTATGCAATTTTTAAATTGTTCTCTTTCTGTCAAAAACGTCAAACCTGACGAAACAGGCTCATTTGAAGGGTACGCAAGTGTCTTTAACGCCATCGATCAACAAAATGAGAGGGTCGCTAACGGTGCTTTTCGGACCACGTTGATGAATTGGAATTACGAAGGGCGCCTACCTAAAATGTTGTGGCAACACGATCCCCAAACGCCGATTGGATACTGGGAAACGATGGTCGAAGACGACTATGGTCTCTTTGTTCGGGGTAAAATTTTGCTGGATATTCAACAAGGTCGAGAGGCCTATACGTTACTCAAATCAGGTGTGGTTGATGGGTTATCCATTGGCTTTTTGGCTAAGAAAACGCACATGGAGGGATCCGTCCGCGTACTTGACGAGGTTGATCTTTACGAAGTTTCTCTCGTGACTTTTATGGCGAATCCTCACGCGAAAGTGACAGCTTGCAAGAACTGGACCGAGCCGTATGAGCCCGATTTTCACTTGCTAAAACGTCTGCAAAATTTGAAGAGGGCCATGGACCGAACCGACGCGAAATTTCACGCATTGCTGAGGGAGAGGCTCGTATGATGACCGCTCAGCAGACGACGTCGACTTTCCTTGCGGAAATGGACATTATTTGTACAGATCTCGAGAAAAAGTTGCAAAAACAGGCTCGGAGGCTGCCACAGTGTGTCTCATCGGGTTCAAAAAACATTTGCCAAAAACGGAGAGCACCACCCCCTCCTGGTGGGAGTGCTAACTCTACTGTTTTGGGGCGCAAGACATCAGAAGCTCCTGCCTTAACTGTGCCTTTACGCCGTCCACCGCCAAGGCCACCAGACCCTGAGGGTTGCCAGGCCCTGAAGAGGGAGCAGACCTTGAAGGTTATCGGGTCTTAAAGGTCTCTGGATCTTGAGGGATACCAGCCCTCGAAGACCACCGGGTATCAGAAGTCTCTGGACTCGGGGAGGGTGTAGATCTTGAAGGTTCTCGAACTTTAGGTAAGTTTTCGCTACACCGACGTCGTATCCATTTCATATTTAATCGGCGGCAGTGTCCACGAAGCACCACTACCGTCTTAATGAAAGTATTTAGGTTACTCTCGTACCGCGAATAACAGCCGCATCTCTTTCGGATCAATCCCCCGAGGATTAATTAACAGCGAAATAAACGAGATGAATCCTAAGGAAACTTTTTAAGAGAGAGAACCCAGGTTAGAGAACCTCCGTGAAGAATGGAAAATGCTTTCCGACCTCTAGAAACGATAACAAGCCAGAGGGTAATATTACGGCTCTGTTGTTACCTCAATGTTCCTACCGCTTAAGTATTCTTCTATCCCCCACCCATCAACACTTGTTTGACCCAAATGCAGAGTCTCAACAGATGAAGGAATACGAGACAACAAAATGTCAGAAATAGGTTGATTTGAGAAATCCAGTTCACGAATACTTAATTTCCCAATGTATCAAATAAAATGTTCCAGGCGCCTGGCTCAAAAAAACTGCATTGATTAACTTGGGAAAGTGACAACTTCTCGACGTTTGGATACAACAAAAGCTTTTTCCAGGCTGGGGCTGCGACAGAGCCTGTAACAAAAACCTGCTTAACACCTGCCTCTTGAGAACTTTCAGATAAACAGGTGAACTTCGAGGCTGCAGAGGCGCACACGGACACCGCCGCGGCAAAGTATACAAGGCAAGAGAGAATTTTTGCCATCTTGTAACACCGATCAAAGAAACCCACACACCCGTGCTCTTCTATCACATTTTTTGCAGGATTAACTATTTTTTAATAATTTTTTGATAAAATAACTTAACAGATTCCTGTTTTGACATACGTAAATTACCCATTGTTTCATTGACGGCCATTAATATTGTTAGCTGTTGTACAACTCACTATATGGATCAAGTAGCTCAAGAAGATAAAAAGTTCTTTATTGTGCTGGATTCGATTCCAAAATTTAAAGATGTGAAGAGCTATGTGGATTATACGACTAAGTACAATTTCAAGCGTGTCGTCATTTTTGGGTCCGGAAGAGGCGAAGTCAATGGAAGAGAAGCTTATGCGCGACTAGCATATCAAGATCGTGATAAGCAATATTACCTTGTTAATATTTCTGATGTATCGATTCCAGATCTGAAATATGACGGTGATACGAGTAAGCTATCTCAATTACTTCCGCCAGGCGAATTTGATCGAGTTATTTTTGAAAATATAAATGTAAGAAAAATGTTCACAAAAACTGCTATCCATAATGCACTTGATCTTCTAAGACAAGGGGGAGAATTGGTCTCAAGTGATTTTTCAAGACCAGTTTACTATAACCCTTCAATGTTTGAGAAAATAAAAAGTAAGCAGAAATTTCAGGTTTGGAGGGGCGGCGGTTTGTTTGACGGGGATGCGGCTATACTAATCTCGGATGAATTGGTGAGTATAGACACCTTTATGGTAGTCCCTGCTGGAGATGAAGTTGTGAAATATCTGAATGAACACTTAGATGAGGTCGGTAGTTATCAAGAAATTGAGAAGAATCAAATAAAATTTGTCAACGTAAAACTTAGTGACAAACCAGAGTTTTGGCCACGCTACGTTCCGGAGGAAACGATGAAATATCAAAGTCTCATGATCATAACTAAGGAATAGATTTGTCCCCAGGGGGTGACACCACATCCCCAGTATCTTTCTTTCGCTATTCTGGTCGCGGTAGAATGTGTCGCAGAAGGGGCGGGCAGAGCAGGGAAAATGCAGGAAATTGTGTTGGGGACAACGAACGAGGCGAAGATTGCCGACTTTTTAGCGTCTGGCTATTTTCAGAATTTTCAGGTCTATACCTTGCGGGATTTTACCGTTCCAGAGGTCGAGGAAACGGGATCCACATTGGAGGAGAACGCTCTTTTAAAGGCACGGGTCATTTTCAACGCGACGCATCGACCGACTCTAGCAGACGATACGGGTTTTTTTCGTTCACGCCCTCGGTGGTTTTCCTGGCCTTTTGCAGCGCGTGGCGGGTCCTGAAAAGGATTTCGCTCGCGTTAGCAGACATGCGCCGTAAGCTCGCCGCAGTGGCAGACAAGACAGCGCATTTTTCAACGGCCTTAGCCTTTGTGGAGGGAACGAGAGAACATGTCATTCGCGCCGATGTTGCGGGACTTTTCGTCTATGGCGACGAAGCCGTGAAGCAGGACCCTAATGGCTATCGCGATGCTTTTCGACCCGAAGGCCCCTGCACGGTGTCGGAAATGACCTCGAGCAAAAAGCTCATTTTTCTCCCCGAAACAAAGCGTTAACCCAGCTGTTCCAAGAATTAGGCCTGTTGAAAGAGGTCTCCGCCTCAACGCCTAGCGGGAGAAATTATTTCGAAGGCTGTTAATTGTGGCACATCCTCACCAGGATTGATTGTTTGATCATGAATAACCGGATTACGAAATATTTGATTTGATGAGAGGACCGGCCTTTTGTTCTAAAAATAGGCGAAGCTGACCCAGGTTGACTCATGGAAAGATCACGAAATGAGAGCTCATTTTTTCAGCACTTACGCTATCATCCTGTAAATTTCCATAAAATTTAAGCCTATCTTAAACAAATCTTTCTAAAATGATTCTTTAAATTGCAACCTGAGTAGGGGCGGATCACGAACGCCAAAAAACGACAGGAGGCCGCTACCTTCAACGTGACACGAGCATCTAAGTCTTTTTTCAGTATTGAACCCACTTCTTGGTAGTCCATGCTGCCTCAAAATTTACGACAAAACTCCTTTTGCTTCAGCAGGTCGATCTAGCGGAAAAAATTGGTCGCGAGAAGAGCTGCGGCTGAGGAAGGGGAGCAAGCTAAAGGATAGGGCAGGGCGAAATGATCCACGAGAGAGACTTGTGAAGTAGATTATTCCTCGGTGACTTGTAGGTAACTTCGCAAATGTAACCTCAGTCGATATAAAAATAATTAAAGAAGTCAATCAAACATCATTACAAAAGTAAATTAATAATTTAGAAGACAAAAACCTTATTAATAAATTTTTTATTTTACTAATTATTTTATCTACATTTATTCTAACAATAACTAGCGCTACTCATAAAAAATTACCAAAAACTAATCCATATAAAATTCAAAAATCAAAAAGGAATTTTCAACAAAACAAGATCAAGTAAATAAGAAAAATCTAAAAAATTAACAAAAATAAACGGGACAACAAAACTTAAATTTAACTTTATTTCATTCACTTTTTAACAAAGGAGACAGATATGAACTTTCTTAATTTTTCCAAAATGGCGTCGTGGACATTTGACGATTGGTTGGCCTGGACGTCGGGATGTGTGCGCTCTACGGAGGAGGTGAACCCTCATGAAGCTGTGTTTCGGGCTCAAGCGGCGGATGACGTTGTCGGTTCTTTACCGAGGCAGTTGCGACTGATCGCCAAGCCCGTCGCGGAGCCGGCCGAAGACCTCCTTTTGACCCTTTCTTATGATACAGGGACGCGGCAGTTTGGGCCCTTGACCGTGCCTTTGGATGCGCGAAAAATGGCTCGACGTGTGCGTCTGGAGGCCCTTGGATGGACGGAGGATACGGCAGCAGCATTGGGGCCTGAGGTTGGGCAGCGCCTCCTTGCTGAGAATCCCGTTATTTTCGAAAAGGCGTTCCCAACGCCGACTTCAGGGAGTCATAAGTGTTTCATTTGCCATACAGCTCATTCGTCGAGGGGGACCAATGAGACGACTTCGCAGGGGGGCGTGCCGGCCGGTGGATTGGCACAAGACGGCTCACCAAAAAGTGCACATTCTCCGGAAAATCAGCGGTTTGCAAACCACCAACCTGAGAGTTATCACATCGAAAGTCCCCAACTTGGAAGCCGGTCATTCACCATCCCGCTGCTTGACGGTCCGGCGAGGAATGACTCGACTCTCGTCTATACATCGCCGACTCAAGGAACGGCCGTCCCCCTTTGGGTCGTCGGTGGTGTATGCGATCTAGCGAGACCCCTTCATCGTGTCGAATCCCTTTTGGCGACTCCGCGGCTTCAGTCGTCTTGTCCTTCCGAGGCGGAGGTTTTGCTCGTTCCGCTGTCGACGGTTTTAAGCAAGGATCCCCGTTTTCTGGACTCTCAGCCAAGTCGATTTGTTGCCGTTTCTGACGTGGGTGCGCCGTGGAATTTAGCCTTGTGCATCGAGGCGGGGGAAGCCGTCGTGCATTTCGGAGACGTGACCTGGACCTCCACGCACATATCGAAGGCCGCCAATTCTCTCGAGCAGGTCGTCGTTACATTGGTGGCTCGCGATGGGGCGGAGGAGACGTGGTAAGAAAACGATTCCGACTCCGCGAGGCCGACTCAGACATCATGATTGCGTAATGAATGCGGCGAACTACATGTTATAGTGTCGAGGATAATATAATTTTAGAATAAATATAGATTGAACTATAGATGTTATATTGTGTAGATTTATCTAAAATTTGGCACAGGATAACTTATAAAATAATAATAAAACACGACGAAAACTATCAGTTAAATTTATTATATTTTTGCACAGCATTTTGCTAATAATTAATTTGTAGATTTATATAAAAAGTGTATGTATTTTTTAGAAATGATTCAAGTAAATAAAAAGACAATTTATATAAACTTTGTATTATAAAGAAAAATAAATTTCTAAGAACAATTTTATAATAAGACACGCCATTTAAGTAAATTTTTGCTAGAACGACTGCGTTTTCTGTAAAAAATTTTCGTCAAGTCGTCCTTAAATTGTGACCTAAATGAAACCTACCAATGAATTCTAAAACGTTCAACTGGCGTCCTTATTAAGTCTCCAGGATGAACTTTGGCGCCTGAGTTTCTACCTCGATGCATCTAATATTCGTTGTCCGATTCAGTGAATCGAAGTCCTTGTTATTCAGTACTTTTACATCCGAAAAGAACGGAAAACCAAGAACGTGTAGAAGTATAAAAGAACTGCAGATGTTAATGAATTGGGTCGAACGCAGTTCTTAAATTCATGGAAAACGCGCTATCTAGGACCTTGTGCATGTGTCACTCGTTTTCAATGGCGTTTAACTGATACCCGTATAGCCGATTTGAATATTGGCCCGACTTTTCGATGTGAATTGGCTGGATTGAGGAAATAAAATGATAAGAATATAAACAATTAAAATTGTGACAAATTAATAATTAATTATTTATTAAGATGATTTAATTTTTATAAAACTATTATCAAGTTTTAATAAATAAAACAAGAATAAAATAATAGGAAACAGTCCAATGAATACACAACAGTTAGTTGAATAAAAACATAACAAAGTTAGTGTTAAATATTTTTAAAAATAGAAATATTGTCATCTAATGGTGGCGTCTTTTACATGATCAACGGATGTCAATATATAGATGCGAATCAGAGGTTTTTGGCGATTCATCCGAGGCGAATAAGCTGAAGCGAAGCCTGAATCTTTTAACCATCGATAGATAAATTTTTTAGTTCAGGAAGAAGTTAATTGAGGAATTTATCATTTAAAAATTTAATAGAAAAATTAAAATATTTTATGAAGTATATGACTATATTTTTAAAGATAAAAATAGACAAAATAATAATACGAGCAACAAACAAATATTCACTAATAATATCAATCAATACAAGGGATAATTTTATAACAAACTAATCTACTTTTTTCATAAACACAAAAACAAAAGTATTATTAATTTTATTTTAGATAAAGGAGGAAATTTATGATTATCGATAAGAATATTTATGGCCAATATGATAAAATTTTTAATCAAAATACTTGCAATGGGCAGGAGATTTCTGTCCCACTAAGAACGTCTGTATCTGCGAGGCAAAGAGTACGTCAGAAAAGCGTCCTATCGACATCAACTTCGCTCACTCCCTTGCGGCAGCTCATGTCTTCCTGTGTGGATAACGCGGAAGCTTTTTCAGACTTGTTTCCGAGTTTGACAAAAGGGTCGCTCCAGCAAGAGTCAGTGTTGGGCGATCAGCAAATGGTAATACCTGTTGAGGTAGCCTCAAAAACAGGATGTCCTCTTTTTGGATGGGGCCATCGGGCGAAGAATGACTTTTGTAAGAAATCTATGGGGTCGCCTCAGGGTGAGGAACCTCCACGTTCTCATCAATTAGGGCGTGTTTATCTTCAAATAAAATCGGCCTTTTCTCCCTCCAACGACAATTTATCGTTGCGCGATATCTCTGAGCAAGATCTCGATATTTTGGCCAAAACAATCTATGGAGAGGCGCGTGGGGAGTGGGAATCTTTCGGTCTGGCTTCCCTTATCGCCGTGGGAAATGTTGTGGTAAATCGCCTCAAGCAGCAGACTTGGTTTGGGCGGACGGTCGAGGAAATTTGTCGAAAACCGTACCAATTTTCGTGCTGGAATCCGAACGATCCGAATCGAAAAATCCTTATGGAGCCACCTCCCAACGACGCTATTTTTGACCTCTGTCGACAAACAGCAGAAGGGGTATTGTTGACTCACTGGCCGGATCTGACGAAAGGGGCTGACCACTATGTTGCGACGTCTACTGCGCTCCCACCCTGGGCTCAACATCGCAAGCCTTTGATTCAAATTGGCAACCATATTTTCTATAAACTTTAACAACATTTAAGAAATATTATTTTAAATAATTTATTGAGTATGTTTTTTTGTAAAGGAGAAAATTATGTATACATTTATTGCAAATTGGTCGTATTCACCTGAGTTTATAACCGAAGAATTACTCACATCTCCAATCTTAAAAACGCTAACAATTGGAGAAAATTTGCTCTCAAAAAGCGCGGTAGAAATTTTTCAAAAATCACAGGTTCTTTCATTTTATGAAGGGGAAAAACACAAAAATTTCGACCTTAGGATAGCAGAAATCGCGAATGATCATCACTGTGATTTTAGATGTGAAGACCGGCAAGACGTGCCAAACGATGTCTACGGAACGCGACTGCCGCAATGGCGAAAAGCTCTACCCAATCGGCTTAGGACACAACAAATGAAGTCGTTTCTTTCAAAATTGCATGGAACAGTATGTTGGTGGAGTGCCCCGATGGGGGAGAGGAGTGATCCCCGTGAGGGGAGAGTCCAGCAGCCAATATCTCTCGCCTTTTTAGGTGGTGGAGGAAAGTTGGAGGTTTCAAAAATCCGTAAAAAGGACCTTCGGAACCGTGTCTCTGAAGTCGTCGTTGAAGCCCTTCGCGAGTTACAACGTGTCAGCAAAAAACGGAGTTACAACAACAATTTCCCTTTAAAAAAGGACAGTATTGAGCCTTCCTCAAAACCCCAAAAAGCCGGGCCGCCTTCAACGATTTTGCAGGACGATCAGAGCTCAAAAGACGACTCGAAGAAGCCCAATATTTCCGACAAAGAGGGCGCTATGTCCCGACAAAAGCCACTATCGAGTCCTTCTTCTAAGCAGAGTTTTGTTCAGGATTTAATTCAAAAACCGTCGATTTTCGGTGTGGGGTACCAACGAAAGGGGACGAAATCGAGGATGAGACATGCGACTTCGGACTCCGAAGCGGTGCCTAAAACAGGAGTGCGTCAGACAGAGTTGGCGCTGCAACCTGCAAAGAGACAGGATCTTTGTACCGAGCGAACTGCGGTGGAGAATTTAGCTAATGTGCAAAACTCGACTTCGAAATTCAGCGTTTTACGGGAGGAAAAGCGTGCGGAAAAATGCCGTTATCGGTTTGACGACAATAACGTGGAGGCACACTCTTTTCAGCCGCCTCCAATGAAACAGCACTTTGCACAAACTCCAATAGAAGAGAATCGTCTTCCAGAGGCGGCCACTCGGCGAAGCACTGTAAGGGGGTGGCCATGGCATTCGTACTGGTTTAATCGACAACAAAAAATCGACAAATCGCCGCAATATCCTAAAAAATCGAAAGAACAGCAGGCGAAATGTGAGATGCACGGCTTTCCAGAGTGGAGGCTGAACTTCTTCCCGCACTGCATGTATCGGGTAACGGTGGCGCACAACGTTTTCAAGGAGGGCTCATGGCGATACCATTTTTAGCGGCGGCGTTAGGCCTGACCGAATTTGCTCCCAGTCTCATTCGGTGGTTGGTTGGGCACAAAGCAGGGCGTATTTCGCAGGATGTGGTCGAATTAGCACGTAAAATCACAGGCGCTCAGTCCGACGCCGACGTGATGGCCGCGCTCAAAGCCAACGCGCACCTGGCGAACGAATTTCAATGCGAAATCGCCAAAAAGGAAGCTGAGTGGGAAATGGCTTTGCTGGAGGACCGTCAGCAGGCTCGTGAACGCGACTTAGAGATCCTGCGTACGGGCCAGGCGAACCGCCGAGCGGACCTCATGGTGCTGTGCGCCGCAGTCGGGCTACTCATGTGCCTCCTCTCACTCGCGTTTTATTCCGATGTCTTGCCTGGAGAGGCCGTGGGAATCATCTCAACTATAGCGGGGATTTTTGGCGGCTGTCTCAAGGATGCCTTCGCGTTTGAGTTTGGATCATCCCGAGGCAGCAAAGCCAAGGACACAACCGTCGCCGCCATTTTGGAACGGCTCAAGCAGGATGGGTAGGGGCTAAGGCCCCTCCTAACGACGAAGGGGAGCGTGAGCGTGGCATCGTTGTGATGTCTCGCGCAAAAACCTCCCTTTTCTCAACCTTCGGCCAGTTCCATACGGGGCGCCTGCGAGCACCATACTCAAATCTCTTTCAAAAACAACTCGTAAACCGCTTCAAAAAGCTCGGAAAAGGAGGTAAACGGATCGGGAAATACACTCAATTTTGACTTTTTTCGTGTAATCTTGACCCGCAAAGGCATTTCGAACACCCCTTCGACTGCCTTTAAGTCTTGAGGCCTGTTCCCGAATCAAAGAACCGAGAGACGACTCGACCTCGGTTCGAAAAGCTTCATCGGAAATCGTTGTGGGATGACGGCGAGGAAAGGTTATGGCGAGAGTTTGACCTTTTTTCACCAGATGAACCTCCTTCAACATCGTTGATCGATAAATGACGAATTGATCTGCCGTCTTTAGGTAGGAAAGACCTACTTGATGTATTCGGATAGTTTTTTTAAAGCAATGCATGTATCAAAGTGAATCCACAATATCGAGGATTTTGATGAAAATTATCCAAGAAAGAGACATTCATAACCCATTTCATCTATTTATCGTTGACAAAGGCGGTTGTTATTGAAAAAAGTTTGAATATAACGACTGACGATTCTAGTGGGAAAGGCTCTTATCTTTCCAGCGGCTGCGAACAATGGGGCATCTCCCTCTGCCTTCTGAGGATCCTATCCCCAAGGAAGACTGAGTTGCTCCGCAAACGATGCAGTGGGGTCGCCTAAAGGGGGGGCTAAGTATCAAAACAAGCATATAAACGGGTGAATGCTTACCTTAGACAATAAGGATCAATGACACGAATGAGGAAACATCTATATAAGGACAAACCCCAGAAAGTCCCCCTTGGCGATCATGACGTCGTTTACTCATTCGGAGTGAACTCAAGCGAATTCCCGTGAAGAGTGATCTTCGCATGAGGCTCCTGTTTGAATTTTTCATAGTTCCAGGCGATATGCTTGATGAGTCTCTGATTAAAGCTTTGAATAGGCTCGCTTCCTATATCAGCCAAAACTGGAGAGAGGTCATGGAGTCCCTTTTCCAGTACAACCGACATTTTAGCGATAAAGACCGTTGCAAAATTCAAGAAATCGCGTTTTTCCTCTGTCGTCTTTATCTTTTCGTCGAAACTTACATAAATACCACCCATATGCATCTGTCCCGTTGGTGATTTCCCCATCGTGTGGACTAAGACGCTATCCTTCGTTTCGTCGAAATCGGACAAGTTGTAAGACGCTTCTACGTAATGGGTATCGTCCCCGCATTTGTAGGAGATTTTTTGCTGTGCTGAATAAGCGCTTGTCAAGCAGCATAAAGCCAAGCCCAAAGTTACTTTCTTAATATTCATGTATCAGTCCTCGTTAAATATAAACAACATCTACAATGGGATAATACTAAATAACATCGTAAAAAGTCAAGTTAACAGGGAGTTAAGTTGTTATGCTCTGTCTAGAGCACTCCCCCATTGACCTGACCTCTGAAGGTCGTCGATGAGAGTAATTTTGCCAGGATGGCAAGGCAGTCCGCCACAGGCAGGCATTTCAATGTGATGTGAGTTGTGTGAACGCCCTGCTAAGACGATTAGACTCACCGTGAACCTTGTCACTAGTCGTTGGTACAAGAAATAGCCAAAAATCGGTTCAATCATAGCTTTAATGGGATTGTTGCGAGAAAGAATTGTTTTCATGGAGAGTAAGTAAAACTCCATGTAATTTCATAAATTCATGGAGTCTCTTTGATAAGTTGTCAGGAAATAACTATGAAATTGAGATCGGAATAAGAGCACTTTATGAATGCCTAAAAGGCCGAGGGGCAGTCCCTCACTGAGCCTTGGTGGCAGTTTTGGATGCCTCTTATTTCACAATCTAGAACACTTAGGAGCTACTTTACCGAATGAGTCAAAGGCCAAAGGCTACTCATTCCTATACCCAGGGCTTTATGCATATCAGCTGATAACATATTGAAACCGACTTCCGGTGTGCGGTGGTTGGCTATATACACAACTGTCAGGAGGGGGTGGGGGGTGGCCAACAGCAATGATCTTAAAGGTCCATCCTCGGATTTTGGGTGAGGTACACGTTTTGAGAAATCTCCATTCGACAAAGGTGATATGGCGGTGTTCTCTAACGGACTGAACGATGCTTCGGCATTGGTATCAAAACGCCGCTGCTTCGGCAAAGTCGCTGATGACCTTTTGGAGAGCTGGAAGGTTGTTGTTTGAGGATATTGGTTCGGTGTATTGATATTTTGCATAAGCGTATGAACACTTTTCTCTAGGTGCTCTTGGCACCATGCCCTAATTCTTCGCTTGGCTAAATTTCGCTTAACGGCATTCCCAACTTTGCGACTTGCAGTAATGCCTAGCACGATCGGAGGCAACAAAGGCGTTGTCGGTTTATCTCGATTTGCAAAAATCTCGGAGGCAGCAATCCTCTGCGGAGGAGTTAAAATGCGACATTCAAGCTCAACAGTGTTGGCAATGAGATTACGACTGATGGCTTGAGCATCCTGAGAGGAAATCACCTCGAGGATTTCAACGGCGTACCTCACGAAAATATCGTCAAGAGAGACATTCTTGACAGGGACTGAAGTCAACGCGAGATTCTCTTTATTCAATCCTGCGGATGATGAATCAGTTGTTAGTTGAGTGCAGCTATCATCGACTTCCCTCCCCTTTTCTTTATTACTCCAGCCTGGAAAGAAGGCCATTTCCGGAGAATCAGGATATTCCAAAACAGATCCTGATTTCCCAATATCGGAACTTAGTGGGAACGCCTCACTTTCGGACCATCCACATGTACCCCGACAGTGACCGAGGGAAGACCCATGCATGTAGGTTCTCAAGCTAGAAGCAACCCAAAGAACCTCTGCCGGTCTAAAAACTTGTGTTGTAGGGGCTTGATCTTGGTTGTTTGCCATCAAAATACGGACCCTCCCCCCAACGAAACAAGAGTCCGTCAACTCCTGGGAGATAGGCAAAAAGGAATACGCCCAACAAACCTGTAGGTTGACAGATTTTGCTCGGACAAAAACACCAAAGTCCCTAACTGCGACAAAATCCGATCTTTTTTTTAGTTTGCCAAGGGACATTATGCGGCAAGGTGCTTCCTTCCCTTTGCACGTCGCGCCGCCAAGACCGAACGACCTCCTGGCGTGGACATGCGATTCCGGAATCCATGGCGCCTTTTTCGAACAAGACGACTGGGTTGATACGTGCGCTTCATAATTCGACTCTAAAAAAACAAAGAACCTACGGCATCATAGCATAAAGGGTGAGAACTCTGGTAGATGTGAAGCTCGGGAAAATGGATACAAAAAGGCTTAAAAGCGTAAGGTGTTATACCAACCCCTCCTTAACCTTTTGTTTAGTTTTCCTCCGTAAAATGGCGTGGGGGAGGAAGAAGTGGGATAGAAACTGTGCGGGTGAGTGGTTGTGGCCTAGGGTTGTTAATCTGTCTATTTGTTTTGAGGAAGGGGTACGGCACAGAAAATGCAGAAGAAGATAACGTCAACGATACTTCCTTAACAGTGGTGGAAGATTACGATCTTGAGGGGCCACGAGGACCCGTATCTATTAACGGCTCAGGGAGGCTGAATCTGAAAGGCTACAGTCTCATTGTGAATGGAGGAAAATTTGAAGGAAGTTTCGTGGGAGGGGGGGATGTAACAATTCAGGAGAACGTGGTGCTGAACACAAAGGACCAGTCCATGGTTACTACATTATCGGTTGAAAAAGGATCTGTCAGTCTTGGGCAAGGTGAAGAGAAAAACGGATGTTTGTCTGTGACGAGCGCAACCAATAAAGGTGAAATTTACGTTGGCACGGAAAAGGGGCAAGGAAAACTAACGGTCACACAGGATATGACGACGGTTGAAGGAAGCCGGATGACGTTAGGGGAGACGGAAGGAGGAAGTGGGAGTTTAACGGTGGGGGGAGAGCTGAAACATTCCGGTGCTTTAAACGTTGTTAAGTTACCGACTGTGGACTCTCTGCAGATTTGCTGTTTGACGGGCGAGGGTACGATCGGCCTTGCTTCGGGCAATCAACTGACTTTCACAGGAGTAACTGGGACCACTTCTGCCTTTAAGGGAAAGATCACGGGTAGCGGTGACCTTGTTCACAAGGGGCCGGCCGGTCAGACGAGCTATTTTAACCCCCAAAAGGCGTCGAAGTTCAATAGAGTTCGAGTTGATCAAGGTAGGCTCAGCATTGGGTGGCAAGCAGAAGCAGGCTTTACTTGCGAAAACATAGTTGTTGCCAAAGGAACAGGTTTTTGGCTGGGGGATAGTGCAAACGCGAACGTTGCTGTAACTTGCAAAACGTTTACGACATCTGGTGACGTTGATATTGGCGCTTGTCATCCCTCGGCTCAGGGAGAGCTTGTCGTGAATGGAGACCTTACACAACAAGGTGGAGATTTTTCTGTGGGTTGTTCGGGGTCTAATGCCAACCCGGGAAGAGGAACTGTACGAGCCCAAAATATTCATCTTATATCTGGCAGTTTCCGTGTTGCTAACTGTACAGCAAATTCCTCGGCACGAGTCTACGCTACAAACATGACGGTCGACTCTAGCTTTACACAAGTTTATGTCGGGTATGGAGAAACTGGCAGGAATGCTGGTTTTGAGATTAAGCATATTCTTACGAACAATTGCGCTAATTTTGACGTCAATTGTGCAGAGGGGCTTACGGTTGCTGGCCTTTCGGGTAGTGGTGTGTTCAAGATGTATTACGGGAGTGTTGTAACGGTCACCAACGGCCTTGACCAGGTTTTTCAGGGTCAACTTAAGCAGTCAGGTGGTGCTGGCTGCCAATTTGTCAAAGAGGGCGTTGGTGTTCAGGTTTTAACGGGAACGTCCACGTACAGTGGGGGGACGACGATTGAGGCGGGGTGGCTCTGCGGAAAAATCGGTTGGGGAGGTAGCCTGAAGATCGGGAAAGGAGGGGCGTATCTCTTGGCGGCACGGGGTCCCACGGAGGCCGAAATCGAACGAGCGAAAGGGGGGAATGGGACGCCTATTACGACTTCTTCGAATAATTTGACGACTTCACTTAGTGGAGAGCTTTCAGGTGAAGGTGTGCTAGATCTCGCTGGTGGTCAACTGAATTTACTTCGAACTTCATCATTTGATGGGTTGATTACGAACTCTAATACTGATCTTGAAAAGACGATCCTCTTTATTGAGAACGGTGTTGATTTTGTTGCAGGAGATCAGCCTCATACGGCTTGCGGGAAAATACAATTTTCATCAGGAAAATCTTGGACTTACCTTGAGGGAAAGTTTCCCAATTGCGTTTTATCTGGCAGTGATTATGATGTCCTTTATGCGAGAAATATTGACTGCGAATGTCGAGGTTTTGTTGATAAAGTCGACTTTGCTTTTGGTAAAAATATTATTATTACTTATGGGTTTGAATTGGATGATTTTACTCACAAAGGGCGCGCTTGGAGTAACGCCGATCAAGGCAGCGATTTGAAGGGTGGTCTCATTAAACGCGGGGCAGGACGTCAAATTATCTACGGCGGGAACGGGTACACTTTTAATACAGGTGAAACCCGTGTCGAGGGTGGCGTTTTGGCAGGTGTCATCCCCAGCAGAGCTCCGCTTTTTGTTGATGCTGGTGCTATGTATCAGGTCAGTTGTTATGACGGGAGTGGTAAGAATGCGACTGGTGTTACAACGCAAACAGTTACGGCTCTTAGAGGTGAGGGAACAGTTGTTTTAGCTACTGTGGAGAAGGCTGCCGATGAGTTGACAGTTAATCTTGCTGGTCATGCGATTGAGACTTTTGAAGGAACGATTTCCGGCGAGGGAAGCGTGACCATCCAAGGCCAGGGAGAGCAGATTTTTAACGGACAGCTGAACAATACAACGATTTGTGCCAGGGGCGGTACGACGACCTTTGAATCTCTTGTTCAGGGTCCTCAACAGGTTAACGTTGAGGGAGGTACACTCAACATTACCGGAGGGCTGATTGGTGGAACGCTTCATCTTAAATCAGCCAGTTCGCTAATTCAAATCAGTTCCGGTGCACATGTTAATACGACTCTTCAGACCGAAGCTGATAATTCCACGCTTCAAGCTCTTTCTTCTGTAGCTATTGTTACTGATTGTCATATTGATCATGCGCTTAACGTGATGACACCTGACAATGTCGCCTTTGCGCTGAACGGCCGACTTTCCGGTTCAGGCTCCCTTCTTAAACAAGGGGAGGGGAATCTTGTTTTTAATGAGATGATCGTTGGTTCGGCGACTCCTCAACTAAGAGCTGATACGACTCCTCGTCTTCAGATAGATAGTGGAAGAGTTACGTTTAACAGCAATGTCCTACTTAAGCAACCTCTAGCTGTTACTGTTAGCGAAGGTTCAATTCTTGATCTTCATACCTCGCCAACGCTAACAAGCCTTCATGGTACGGGACATGTTGGGCTCCATGCCGTCCAACTCACGCTTGACCTACCGGACGGCACCCCTATAACCACTCCCTTTATTTGCGAACATGAGAGAAATTCTATCTTTGTGAAACATAAAACAACGTTTAAATCTGGCATTTTGAAACAATTCCAAGGGACATTGTCCGCTGCTGAGGGTGTGCCTCTTACGGTTTCTGAGGAGCTGAATGATATGATCACACTTTTCCCTCGGCAAGGCTCCACTTTGTATCTGCCTGACGGCCATGTCACTGTTGGAGGTCTTATGGGGAGAGGTAATATTGAGGTGGCTTCCAACCCCAGCGTTGGTCAGCTATCTAGTCCCTCAACACTTACCATCAAGTCCGACAAGGCTCAGACCTTTTTTGGTGATATCTCAGGGGTCTTCTTACAGTTGCAAGGGCATCAAACGTTTTATTGGGGGGGTGCGGCTCCTCTTAAGCTCAATCATTCGGGAGGTATAGAACTGAAGGACTCTTCTTCCCTTGTTGTTGCTGCTCATACTCAACTCAATAGTAGAGAGTTTATTACCCTTAGCAAAAATACCCATCTTTTCCTGAATAGTGCACAAACTTTTTGTGGTTTTACGGGGGAGGGGACTGTCCATCTTCTCGATGACTGCACGCTCGACCTCAACGGTAATACTACCTTTTCGGGTGATATTTATGGATCAGGTACATTGTTCCTTACCGCGAAAAATCTAACCGAGTTCTCTTGGACGGGAGAAAATATTAAAAATTTCCGTGGTAAGATTATTACCAACAATGTCGTGTTTCGCTACTTAGGGGCGACCCCGAGATATTTTTTATCTTGTTACGATACCAGCGACGATAGTTTGAACCTTCATTTAAAGAATGAGACCGTTACTATTAGCCGTGTTGACGAGTTCATTAGTGGTGGAGTTGCTGGCCCTGGAACGCTTCGCATTCACCTCCCTTCCATCGATGATACCTTCACGGTTAATGAAGGGATTCTCAGTTCAGAGAGGGTTAAGTTTGAAATCGAATGCGGTACTGTCCGGCTAAAATCCGGAAAATCGTATTTTCCCGGTAGTTTTTACTTTAAAGGACCTCAGGCACGGCTCATCGTTTCTGACTCCCAGAATCTTAGTGGTGCATCACAGATTGTCTGTGAGGCCGATTCAGGCATTTTGTGCTTTGAAAATAAGGAACAGCTTATTCTTTCGAGTGAGGTCGATCTTCATGAATCGCTGCGTATTCAAGTATGTGGTGGTTCCGTTAATCTTGCAGGTTCTTTGAATTATACGGCTGAAATCTCGAAGGAAGGGGAGGGATGGCTGACGTTAGGAATGGGTGTTGAAAAATTTCCCCGTTCTTGGGTTGTCAAAGAAGGTGGACTTGCCGGATCTTTTAACGCAGGGAGTCGAATCGAACTTCTTAGAGGAGCGGCTTTGAAGTTAACGGCTGATCAAACTCTTTCATCTTTTTCTGCTGCCATCGGAAGCCAGTTCCAGGTGGAAAATGCCTGTGTAACTCTTGGTAACTGTGATTTTTCAGGTTTTTTGTGCACAGTCGGTAGCTATCGCTTACGTTTTGCTGGCTCTGCAGTTTGGGATACTCATATGGAGCAACAGGGAACTCGAGAAATCCAAGACAACCAAATGGGTACTCCGCTTTGTACAACAGTGGATGGGATTCTTGAAATACGAGATCCGCGAACATTCTTGTGCGATTTAGAAGGTTCTGGCTGTATTAAAATAGGAAGGCCTTTAACGCTACAAACAGATAGTGAATCAATTTATGATGGAAGTTTTCTGAGTTCTCGAGCCATCACCAAGACCGGAACAGGTAAGTTTACGTTAACTGGTGATTTAAAAAATTTTACAGGGAATTGGGAAGTTTGTGAGGGGGTTCTTGCAGCTTCCTCCGAAGCTGTTCTTGGAGGGGCGAAAATGATTATTAATGGAGGCACCTATGAGCCTCAGGCTGCATCTAACTTTGAGGGCGAGCTTCTTTTGCAAAACGGTACACTTCGGGCAAGGAATAGCCTTGAACTTTGTAATCCTATCTACATTGCGTCAGCTACATTTGCGGTTGAGTCGGCACTTACCCTCTCCTCTCCTCTCCTCTCCTCTCCTCTCCTCTCCTCTCCTCTCCTCTCCTCTCCTCTCCAGTCGCGACCGTTGTCAAAACAGGGAACGGTATCCTCGCGTTTAGTAACTCCATCAACACCCCGCAGATGTCTTTGACGGTTTCAGAAGGAAGCTTCGAGGCCCGTCATTTCCTTCATGTCGATAACTTGAACCTTGAAATTGGCAACGATGCAACAGCCCACTTTTTTGCTGATCAGTCTTTAACATCGCTCTCTGGTCATGGGCGCCTCATTGCCGATGGTGATCTCTTCTTCCAATTTCCTGTGGGGCAAACTTTTGGCGGAGTGTTGTCGGGAAATCACCGTCTTAGCGTGATGGGTTCAATGGCTACATTTACAAATCCGAATTTTGCTAAGGATTTTAAAGGTACGTTGCACATAGCCAAGGGGGCTTATTGTTCTATGTCGAATCCGCTAGAAATATCGCAATTGATAGGTGAAGGGACCTTACTGTGTGGTGGAAATTCCCTGGCTATCCGCCTTTCTGAAGACTCTGAATTTGCAGGTATTCTCTCCAATGTTGGTCAATTTTCTGTCACCTCTACCGATGGGTTACTGCATACCTTTACTTATGCTAAGGAAATTAATCTGCCAGGTATAACACTTGACCAGGCACACTTTATTGCCAAAAAGGCCTTCATTGCCAACGAGCTGAATCTTTCTAAAACAGGTGAATTAACAGTTTATAAACCGTCTTTAGTGAAGAACCTTCGAGGGAGTGGCTTCATTCATATCCAAGATGAAACCTTTGCGTGTCACTCAAGTGGCCAAAGTGGTTTTACGGGTGACTTCAGCGGGCCGGGAATATTACGTATAGAAAATGGAGATTTCACTTGGTGTTTGGAGTCTTCAGAAAACTCTGTAAGTTGTTTTAATAACAAGGTCGAAATTATTAAGGGCAGACTTTTTGTTGGAGCCAACTGTCGTCTTAATCCGCTTCTTTGTGTCAACCTGTCTGAAGGAGGTGAACTTCATGTTAGGTGTGATCAATCGATCGCTGAGCTTGCGGGTGTGGGTACAGCCTATCTCAATGGGTATACCCTCTCCATTATCGGATCGGACGATCGCAATGAGGCCTTTGAGGGGGATTTTGAGGATGGAACGGTTGAGATAACTCCATCCTTCCCGTGGGCCTGGAAAAGGGGAAAAAAGAAATTTACCGGTGCACTCCGTCTTTTACCTGGAGCTCAAGCGAAGTTAGACCATCTTGGCGATGCTCCGTTTGCGCTTGATCTTGGCCAGGGGACTCGAATCGATTTTTGGGGCGAAACGGTTCTGAGAGGGCGGCTCACAACGTCAGGTCCTGTTCTTCCGAAAATTGTTTGTCATGATTCCATTACAATAGCTTCAGAAACCTCTTCTTCGTCCTCTGTAATTCCCCTAGCATTCTGTGGTGATATTGAAGGCTCAGCCCCACTTACCTTACATGATGTATCCTTTGAATGGAAAAAAGGAAGTAAGTCGTCATCTGTTCTTGCTCTCACTGGAGTTAGTGAATGTACTCTAGAGGAGGATGTCGTTCTCGACCCATCAGAAAATGTCTTACTTGGTCAGGGTACGTGTTTGAACGCTGGGCGTGATCTAACTCTTCAGACTCTTCGAGGGCAAGGGGATCTTAACATGAATGGGTACGCCTTAACTCTCCTCGCGCAGGCGGACGATACCTTTGAAGGCACCCTTTCTCATGCGAGTCATATTACTTTTAGAGGAAAGCACACATACTCCGTAGGGAAGTTTGAAGGGCTCCTTGATCTCACACTGGAAGACGCCGCTACACTTTTGTGGAGAAATTCTATCACCTTTGACCACCTTACCCTAGCTTCTGCGACTGCAGCCATCGAACTTGAGGCTGATCTGACTTGCCAAAGTATTAAAGGATGTGGATGTATTTGTTGTCATGGAAATACTCTTGCTATATTTTCTGGCACAACGCTTTTTAATGGAGATATTTCTAATGGCAATCTGTTACTTAATGGCGGCCAGCACTTCACCTACGCTGGTTCTGCGTGTAGATCTCTTATTGGTCAAATTCATCTCAAGGCATCGTCAACTTTCACGAAGGAGAAGGAAGTCACATTAGATCCTCATGAAAGCTTTGTCGCTGATGAGGGAGCTCAGATGACGTTCCACGGTCCCGCAACCCTTTCAAAGATTGAAGGAGAGGGAGACGTTATTTTTGATGATCTCACGCTTCAACCTGATCGAGATATGACTTTTGGTGGCAAATTTATGGGTACGGGGACACTTCGTTTTTCCCAAGACCAAGTAGTAGCAAGTCCTTCATCAAAAATTCATCTTACGGGTAAATCCAACAATTTCACGGGTCAAATTTTTTGTCTTCATCAAAATCTTATTTTAGATAGCTCCTTTCAGATAAACGCTCATCAGTGGATTTTTGCTGATCATTCTAAACTTTTTCTCCATACGGATAGTTTTACTGCTGATGAGGCGCTAGCAAGACAAACAACCTGGATTTTTTCTGGTGAAAATACTGTCATTCCTGAAGAAGAGAATCTGAATTTATTGCCAACCCTTTTTCTTCAAAATCGTTCTTCCGTAACCCTGGAGACACCTTTTGACGTTACTCTTGCGGGCGCCCTACAAGGAAACGCCGCCCTTAAGAAGAGGGGAAAGGGACAAGTCACGCTTGCTGGGGTCCTTCAATGGACCGGGGAGGTAGATGTGCAGGAAGGATCTCTTCGTTTTAACCCAGCTTCTACCCGAGATACAAGTTTTGCATTAAACCTCGCAGAGGGAGCCGAAGTTTACACGGACTGCGATCTAAATCTTCACCAGTTGAGAGGGCGGGGTATTCTGCGTCACGAAGGAGAGCACAAAACGCGGCTTTATGTGGAAAATGATTGTGAAATTGCAGCACAGCTCTACGGCGGCACTTTAGATTTTCGTAAATATGCCCCATTTTCAGCTTCAGTGACTCTTTCGGGGCTCAGTGAGTTAGACGAAGTCCTCATCCCAGAAAATGTATCTGTTAGCTCTACTCACGCTTTATCTCTGGGAGCAGGAGCTAGGGTTGGCGTTTCAGGGCGGTTTAGAGCTCTTACCGAAACGATCTCGAGCCTTCATATTCAAGATGGATCTTTTGTTTGTTCGGAATCTCTCCTGGTTCAAGGTGATGGAACTCATTCCATTGTTCAAGGGTTCCTCTCTGCTCCCATCTTCAATTTTGATGTTCAAGATGGAACGCTTCAACTTTTATCTAATCTGGAAACTCAAACTCTCCAAATCCGAGGGGGAGCCATTTCATCGGATGATAACCTCTCGACTGTTGAAAACGTTATCCTTGAATCCCAAGGAAAATTAACGGGATATGGAACGATACAAAATCTTCATTGGATAGGTACTTTGTCCTCTGAGTATTTGTCGCATGATAAGAATTCAAGTTTCTTTACGCTGCGTCGAACAGAAATCGAGCCTAAAGCTCGTCTTGACTTATATCTAAAAAATAATTCATTCGATAATCTTAATTTTACAGATACACCATGCGGACTTAACAATATCACTATCGTTTTGCATGACGACGAGAAGAGACTGGAGTCCCTCACGAATGCTGCTACATTTACGATTCTCTCCTTGCCTAGGGATATTGAGATCACCGACGATACCTGTCCAATCCTAAGTACTTCTGAAGGTCTTCTAACACGGTTCAAAGAACCTCTCAAAACATTCTCTCTGAGTCATTACCGAAATAATCTTTCTTTGCGTATTCATCCATTTACATCAGAAGATTTGTTTTAATGATGATTTGAGTGCTTTTTTGTTTTATTGTGAGAATATAAAGACTTTCGCAATTACAAACGCGTAGGTACCAACAGAGCATACTTTGTATCGCTTATACTTGAGATTCAAAGTCGAAATTTTGCGGTAAAACGAGGCGGTTATTGTGCCGATAAGAAGGAAATGGCGCGTGGCTTAGGGAAACGTCACATATAGACTAATCGTTAAGATCTGCTCTGTGGGCAAGTGAAGGACTTAGTTTTAGAAAGCCTCTGGGTGAGTTCATACGAATAGTATCCTTATATTCGCTGAATGAAAGGGGTACACAAATAAAAGGAAGATAAAATATAGTTTGGTTACTGATACATTACAGCGTGGAACACTCACGGCAAGCCTCTTGATTGCTGTGTGAAGAGTGAGTTACGCCCCTTTGGGAGGGCAGAGGCATCAACCTCTCCCGAAGGTCGTCCCATCAAAGCCAGCTGCGCAAGGAGGGGCTCGATGTTGAAACCGAAGAGTTTTTTTTGGGATTATACTTCCTTTCGACGCTGCCACAAAACGCACCTAGCGGCCACCAGCGCTGCAACCAAAGCTTTGGCGATTTCAACCCCATAAAAAGGAACCACACCCGTCGACCACGCCATTTTGGGGCCTATAAAGAACATCAGTTGAAACCAACCAAGAGCCAGGACTAGCATGAGACTGGTGCAACCTGCGCAAAAAATTGCTGTCATCCCCTTTGATCGAACGGATGAATAGAGCCAACCCGCCAAAAAAGCCGCTGGAATAAAGCTCCACAAGTAACCACCTCTGAGGCCTAATAAACAGATCCAACCCGAGGAAAAATGAGAAAAAACCGGTAAACCGAAGGCACCCTCTATGAGGTAAATCGTAATCGCAGCTGCCCCACGTTGCGGTCCCAGAAACCATGCGACCAGCAGTAACGCCAAGGTTTGCAGCGTTACGGGAACTGGAGTTAAGGGGATTGTCACCTGCGCACCGATAGCCATTGCTAAAGATCCTGCTATGACCTTAGCAATATCTGCCGATGAAACTCGATCCCCCCAACTCTTCTGCTGACCCATCAGAATCTTCATAAACCACCCAACCCCAACGACACTGCCCAAGGGCACGATACTAAAAATCGGTTTGTATGACAAATTTGAGGCAATTATTGTACTTTGTCGTGGTAGTCGTGCCATTTATTTACACATTTTTGAAAACAGCCTGCTAGACCAACTGGCACTTCCCCACGCGGTAAGGTGCAGGGTTTTTGTTTAAAATTGTCCCAGTGGATAATACCGTTCAGGTTGTCTATCCTTTCCACTACGTCTAAATCGAGTTTTTCCATTCCAAACTCCCCTGTAGATGATCTATAAAGATAATACTGTCCTTTCTCTAATATTTTTCTTAATTGATCATCAGCTTTATTCAATAAAACTCTTGCAAAATTCACTTTTTTGTTCTGGTGATAGTT
Source organism: Alphaproteobacteria bacterium (assembly GCA_041200185.1). Taxonomy (GTDB): domain Bacteria; phylum Pseudomonadota; class Alphaproteobacteria; order BNTO01; family BNTO01. The sequence continues at coordinate 926,135 of CP165730.1, read as the reverse complement.
TTGCGATGTCATCCGATTGAAAATTCTTCTGTAACACACCTTCTTCCCAAGTTTTGTATATCTCAATACAGTCAAGAATATATTCGCAAATCATGAATTGTCCAGGATTGAAGTTGAAGCTATTAGGGAGCCATTGAACTACGTTTTTCTCATAGGAAATCTCAAAGTCTTCTTCTTCAGAGTCCCATACTTTCTGTTCGGTTTCGAGTAGGCTCCATTTTTCAAGAGCTCGTGTGTAATCGTATTCTTCCGTGATCAAGTACTCCTTGTGATCGGCGACGTGATCTAAACATTGTCTCCAAAGCTTTTGATACCAGTTTTGTTCTTCTAGGGCATGATCTTTTATGAACATAAACTCTGGATTAAACAGGACCACGCCACCGCTGACAAGAGCCTGTTTATAATTACAATTCTTCGGAAAGAATTCCATCGGGTCTAGCCTGATCAGGTTGCCGGATCGGTCTTGGGTTTCAAGGTTCTGAGTATTTAGAATCTTGGGATTGAATAACTCATAGTCACAGCCTATAAGAGGTTGTTGGGGAGCGTTTTTGTTTGCAAACTCAAAAATCTCGCCAATATCGCAATTTACGACGACATCGGAATCGAGCCAAAGATAAGGTTGCCAAGGATTTCCAGGAAACAAAATTCGTCCTGGATTATCATGTAAAAAACTATACCGAATGAGAATACCAGGCGCTCTGTCACGGTTTTGCTCCCATTTTTCTGCAATCTCACTTCGTGCTGAGCTATTGAGCTGATCTTCGTAGTCGTACCACTCCTTAACTGCAATCTGCACAGTTCTGTTAGCATCATTTCTTTCAAGAGATTGAAAAGTCTTGTCTAACTCGGCTGGAACATTTTTCCATCTCCAAGAGGCCGTGTAGGTTACGATGCCAATTTCTAGAGAATCCTTCGTATTTTCAATGATGGAGGCGATAGCCGTTTTGGTCATTGATGCGTAGGCATCGTTGGTTGCCATTATGATGCGGCGGGTGGAAGCCGAAAAAGCATCCCCGCGGCAAACGAGACAACGCAAAAATGTGAGCAGACTTCTGCTGAACGACCGACGAAATTGGTTCGAATTTGACTGAAAGAACCATGTAACTCTCCAACTCATTGTAACTATCCCACCTATTACCGAATCACATCTCAAATTGTACCATATTTAACGGAATTGGCAATATCGATCAGTGATGTTGGGTTAACCCCACGGCGACCCCAAGATGCACGGGACATATCCTCTTTTAGCTCGAAATAAGCGAAAGTCACCTTAGTTAAATTCCAGTCGAATTCACGCATGTGAGGGGTGCATTTTACAGCGTTTATTGTCCTCGAAATTTTCGAAAAATGGCCGCAGAATTGGAGTCTGAATGGGGTAAAACTTACGAGTCCAAAAAACTGAAGGACGCTCTCGTTAAGCCTCGAAAACGATACTCTCCGGCTTCTTGTTGGTACAGCATCTATGTAAGCATGACGTTAGTAGGCCTCTTATTTCATCTTGATGCCTCGAATCTCTCCAGCACATAGAGTCAATCGGCATTGAGCTTTATGCATATCAAAAAACTGGGAAATCTCAGAGGAGCTGGTTCAACCATAGGTGGGAAGTTTATACACAAAGGCCTTAAAATTCCTAACAACAAAGTAAAAATCATTCAGAAAACGAAAACATACCTTAGAAATTAAAGTCATAATCTATATAAAATCTAAAAAATCATAGGTAATATCTGTAGGAATTTTAAGAAAAATCTTTTTATTGATAGTTGGTATTTTATCTGAAATTTATAATATTGTCACTTCATCGACCCAACATCGAAAGCTTTTTTGTGCACTTTGATGAAGAGGAAAGCCCTGAGGTGATCCGCTGTAGCACCGATTTAGTGGTCCTCCAAGTCTCAGCAGGTGGCCACCGAGTTGCGTATCTTACTGACTTCACTCTGCCCAGTAATTTGAATTTCGTCATTGCAACAGGAAATGATGAGACGGCAAGTAGTGAAACAAGTGAGGCATCACTGGAGAGCTCATCTCCTGTAACGGTTTTCGAAACGGAAAGCGAGTTATAAGACTGCATCTCCTAGAGTTTCTCGAAAATAGACAAGGGGTAATTGCTAGAGCAGGCTGGTATATTACTACCTACTTTAGGCACTGCGATTAATTTATAGGCTCTATCAATTGAGATGCAAAAATAAAATATTTTATTTGTTAATTAATTATAATTGCCTTTCAGTTACTAGTATGTTCTGTAGTAAAATATACCATAAACTTCATGCTCGCTCTGTGCATAACCATCTAACGCATTGTATTCATTTTTAGTAAAAGTTTTGATTGAGCGCTACATTGAATCAATAAATATATATGCTCAATGGATACTTAATATTCCTTCTTATCTTTAACAAAGTTTAAAAATTCCAAGATATCCAGCTTTCTTGTTTGTAAGTTAAATAACAATATTCTATTTTCTAATTATTTAGTCAGCAAATATAGTTATCTATCTAAGGATCTTGTTTTTTATAATACTCCCCTTGACACGCCTCTCCTCTTTGTTAGAATGACGGCGTGGTCGGGTGGGCCCTTGTGGCGGAACTGGTAGACGCGATAGACTCAAAATCTATTATCTTCTGGGTGTGAGAGTTCGAGTCTCTCCGAGGGCACCAATCCAGCTAGCCGTCCTTGTCGCCTGTGTGAGAGGGGCGTGACATGCGTGTTTAAGCTGTAGTAGAGTGTAGGGGTAGCGTTGTGCATCATTGCTGTGCCGTGGTGAGATGCGGCAGTGGTGTCGGAAGGGAGTCTGTATGAGCCAGAGAAGCAAGGATGCCTTTAGTGAAGGAGTGCGTATGAGTACTCTTGTCCCCATGGTTGTTGAACAGTCTGGGCGAGGAGAGCGAGCCTTTGATATTTATTCACGTCTCTTGAAGGAGCGTATTATCTTTCTTACTGGGGAGATCTATGATGAAATGGCTTCCCTGATCTGTGCTCAGTTGCTTTTCCTAGAGGCGGAGCATCCCAAGAAGGATATTTGCCTCTATATTAACTCACCGGGGGGTGTCGTTTCTTCGGCTTTGTCTATCTTGGATACGATGAATTACATCAGCTGTGACGTCATGACAGTTTGCATTGGTCAGGCCTGTTCAGCTGGATCGTTGCTTTTAACTGCTGGTACGAAGGGCAAGCGTGTAGCTTTACCCAATGCCCGCATTATGATTCATCAACCTTCAGGTGGAGCCCAAGGGAAAGCGTCCGATATCGTCATCCAGGCCAACGAAATAGTCAAACTACGGCAAAATCTTAACAAAATCTACGCTGACTGTACGGGGCAAGATGTTTCTGTCATTGAGGCGGCTATGGATCGTGATAATTTCATGTCGGTGGACGAGGCGGTTAAGTTTGGTCTCATCGACTCGGTCATGGTTAAGCGTTCTGACGAACTAATAGCGCGGTAGGAAGCAAGTTGTGTATTTCTTGCCGTTTGTTAACCATTTCTTGAGGCTTCTTGGTGTATGATCTTGAGGTAAAGAGGGATGTAGGGGGTTTACGCGTCCCCTCGTGGTAGGCTGTTTTTGGGAGAGAGTGTTTTCATGACGAAAAATTTTGACGATTCTCAGAAGACGACTTTGTACTGCTCCTTCTGTGGTAAGAGCCAGTATGATGTTAAAAAGCTCATAGCCGGTCCCTCGATTTTTATTTGCGATGAATGTGTTGAATTATGTTCTGATATTGTTCGCGATACTTCTCAAAATGCCTTTCCTACTTCGAGTAAGAAAATTTTAACACCTAAAGAGATATGCGGCATCCTGGATAATTACGTTATTAATCAAGACCACGCTAAAAAAGTTCTCTCTGTCGCTGTTCATAATCACTATAAACGTCTTGAATACCTTAACCGTGATTCTGATACGGAGATTACGAAGTCGAATATTCTTCTGATAGGTCCTACGGGATGCGGAAAGACCCTCCTGGCTCAGACTCTTGCTCGTGTTATTGATGTACCTTTTACAGTTGCCGATGCAACAACCCTCACGGAGGCTGGTTACGTAGGAGAGGATGTTGAGAATATCATCCTTAAGCTCCTTCAAGCTGCTGACTACAATGTTGAGCGGGCTCAGCAGGGTATCGTCTATATCGATGAGATCGATAAAATATCGCGCAAATCAGACAATCCGTCCATCACGCGCGATGTCTCAGGGGAAGGAGTGCAACAAGCTCTTCTCAAAATTATGGAGGGGACTGTTGCTTCTGTGCCGCCGCAAGGGGGCCGAAAACACCCGCAGCAGGATTTTCTGCAAGTCGATACGACGAATATCCTGTTCATTTGTGGGGGGGCATTCGCAGGTCTCGATAAGGTCATCAGTGCGCGAACACAAGGTGCTGGTGTGGGGTTCGGCGCGAAAGTTAGTGCGCCTGACAGCCGGCAAACTGGAGAGATTTTGCAAGATGTTCAGGCAGAGGACCTTCTAAAGTTCGGCCTTATTCCTGAGTTTATTGGCCGTCTTCCCATTCATGCTACCCTTAACGATCTCGATGAGGCCGCTCTAAAGCGTATCCTTGTGGAACCCAAAAACGCTCTCATTAAGCAGTACAATAGCTTGTTCGAAATGGAGGGAGCTCACCTTCGGATTGAGGAGCCGGCTCTGGATGCTATTGTTAAACGCGCTATCGAGCGAAAAACAGGGGCAAGAGGGTTGCGGTCAATCATGGAATCTATCTTGCTTGATACGATGTTTGACCTTCCTTCCGAAAAGAATGTCGTTGAAGTTGTAGTAACAGGGGAGACCATCACGAAGGGTGTCCCTCCGTTCAGAATTACGGGTAAAAGGAAGGTAGCCGAGCCAGCGCAAGAAACGACAAACTCAGCTGTCGACGGTGGGGCTACAAAGGCTTTTGGGTAAGTGTAGAACGCCGGCTAATCGATTGCCTATTCGTGCATTGATCCTGGCGTGAAAACGAAGTGTCGGATGCGTACTGCACGAAAGTCATGTTTTTCTCGTCAAGGGACCAAAAGCTTAGTGAATCGTTGTCCCAAAATGGCCTTCAATTAGGTACAGGAAGGCTAAAAAGACTCTGGAAACGATATAAACAGAATGAAAATTTCGAAAAATGGATTTTTCGAATAGGTGCTTCCAGCGTATCACAACATTCCTGGTTTTCCTTAGGATGACCTCAATTTCTCTGGCCTGGCGAAAAATAAATATTCCTCCATCAACGTCATCTTTCGGATTTTTCGGAAGGAACTCTTTACCTAGACTCCCTCTACTTCAGCATACTTTCCCTGTTGCATACACTTCGTGGGCTTCGCTGCGTTGGGCTGGTGAGGTAAGATGATGAGGGATGATTTCGGCCGTGGTGTTTCCTTTTGCGCGCGTTTCGTCATGTAGGCGTCCTCCTGTCTGCCCTGACGCTTCCTTGTCGGGTAGGTGGAGAGTTGCCTTTTTATCAATGGTGCATCCATGAGGGAGCTCATGTGACAGTGATAAGTGATGAGGAGGTTTTGCAATGGAAAGACGCACTTACCAGCTTGTCTCCTTATTGGGTAAATGACGAGATCACGCTCGCAGGCCTATCTCTAAGAGATCAACGGATCTTTGAGATTTTGTTGGATTGCCGTCTCGACGTCGTAGAGTTCTACAAGGATCTTTGGGGATTTGCCATACGACCTTTCATAAATACTCCCGCAAGAAATCACTGGAATTTGCGTAAAAAATCTTCGGTATCCGTCTGTGTTCTTCATGCGACAACGACTTCTCTTCTCCAGACATTGCGCTGGTTTACCGCTGACATAAACCAGGGACGCGTCAGCGCCCATTACGTCATTAGCTGTGATGAAATTATTGAATTCCCCCTCTGGGAGGATGGCCGGAAGGTTGTGAAGAAAGTAAAGATTCAAGGAGGAATTGCCTTTGCCGTTGTGCCGGAGGCGTTTCGTGCATGGCACGCTGGCCCTAGCCATTGGAAGCGCATGAAAAATCTCAATGATCATTCGATAGGCATCGAGCTCGTTAACCTAACTCACGACGAAGTTGTAGATAAAGAGGGGGAATGCAAGATGAGAATTTACCACCGCTACGACTCCTCAGAACAAATGAAGGCTCTGATCTTGTTGCTAAAGGGGATAGCAACGAGGTATAGACTCAAACCTCAACAAGTGGTAACCCACGCTGATATTGCCCCCGACTTTGCACAGGATCCATACCCTTTGTTTCCTTTCAATAGGTTGTACCATTGCGGATGGGGCATGGGATTGGATCCAGAGAGCTCCTCGAAAATTTCTCAAGGTGGGGCTGATTTTCGTCAATTTTGGAGGCATCTCCACTCACTGGGCTACCCATCCTCCGACCTTTTGGTTAAAAAAACCAAAAATTCTCTTAGACCTTTGACGCGTGAGGAGGCAAAAAAACAGCTGATTATGACATTTCAGATGCATTTTACTTGCGATAGTAATCCCGAACTTGTAACGGGTCGATTAACGGCCAACGATGTGTGGGTAGCGCGGAAACTTGCCGAGAAGTACGAAACAAAGTCGCTTTTTCAGGACAATTTTTTGTGGATATTCGTCTCTCTGGTAGGTTTGTGTTTGGCTAGCCTCATCCTTTACATTTTTGTACACCCTCGCAGAGGCAGATGAAAGATGTTGCCGGATCTTGATCGATCTGCGAAATTGGAATGGAAGTTAGTAGCAGTTTTAATCTCGTCGAAGCCCCCTTACTTTGCAGAAACGTGTTTTTTCCTTGCTAGCGCAATTCTCGCCACAGGCTGTGTTATACTCCCCTCTGGTGTGTTTTTTGCTTCCCCACGAATGGCAAGTCATTCTCAGGTCATAACTTTTGGTTGCCGACTGAACGCTCTCGAATCAGAGAAAATTAGGAAATTTCTCGAGCAAAATCATCAGTCCAGTTTTTACGAATTGCAGCTTAAATACTCAATTTCACATCAGAAAATTTTTATTCAATAGTTTAGCTTTGGAGAACGTATGTAAATATTAACCCAGCATCTGCTTGGGTTTCTGGTTGAGTCTGTATGAATGTCCTTTATAGGAAGTTGATACATCTTCTGCATGTGGACTTTCCTGTGTTGAGTCTTCCGTGAAGTACACGTCCTTGCAACATCTTCTCATAAGATCGATTTCCATTTTGAGAACATTCTTTGTAGCGATGGCTCTGCTGGAAGTTGATCGATGGTGTTGATCCAGCAGAGGGCAAAGGATTCCTCGCTGACAGTTACAGGTGTCGACTCCCTCGCTTTGAGAAGAAATCGAACATCGTAGTGCATGTGTTCTGGAACTCCTTGGTACTCTGGAACTGTGTGAATGTCGATATCGAATATCTGATCTGAGAGAGGAACGATATCGTCCAATCCAGATTCTTCACGAGCCTCTCGGAGAGCTACCTGCAACAGGTCAGGGTCACCGTCTGCGTGGCCTCCAAGCTGCAACCACAGGTTAGCTTTCTTATGATGCGTTAGAAGAATTGACGAGCCGTCCGCACTTTCAAGCCAACAGCTTCCCGTAAAATGCCCCTCAACGCACGACCGCTCGAAACAAGCTGGCTCACGCTCAAGGAAGACCAACATCTTCCTTTTCGATTCTATCTCCTCCTCAGTGCAGGGGGCGTAAGCCCCAAGGAGGCTTCGGAGCTTTCCTCTATGCAATCGCCCTCCAACCGTCATCATCAAAACTGTCTTCCGTCACAGCTACGCGTTTTTTTGTCAGAGAGAGACTCTTGTACTTACTCCAAAACTTTGTTTTGAGCCGATAGCGAGTTTCCAACTGCTTCATGAAGATCTCCTGAGAGGGGTGTCCTTCCCAATTCGCTACCCTTGGGGCAAGCTCCTGGCAGCGCCACAAGTCCTCAATTGCCTTGTCATATTCTTTTGACAGGGAAGCTTCTAACACAGGAATGACCATCCGGCGGTACAGGACGAGGGCTGCTAGAGGGTCTTCACCTTGGATCTCCTGAGCGGCACGCCGGAATACCTCAGGCTGCTGTCCACTAAGCTGCCCCTCCTTTTCACGAATGTATCGACTCAGCGTTTCAAATTCTTGAGAATTCAGAAGGAACGTCACAGCTTTCTGGACATCCTCTGCCTTAAAAACACGCGCAAGGATCTCCTGACGGTATACTTCTTTTTCTTCATCGGGAATATGCGCCAAAACATCTCCGTAAACCGCAGAATCAAGGTTCCTTTCTACCCAGGCTTTTCTTTGTTGTAAGGCAGCCTCGTAGTCGCCATTGAGCTCTAGAGCTTGCAATGTTAGGGAGAAGAAATCAACATCATTTTCGACGTTTTGCTGGGCTGCAGCTTTTTTTAACCACTCCAAAGCCTCTGAAGAGCGCCAGTGTGAAACCATCCGCTTAGCAATCTCGAGGCAGTCCGTGTAGGATGGCGCCCCCATCTCCTCGCAGTATTGCCGGAAAAGATCGGCGTCATCCTGTACATCGGCAATCTTCTTCAAAACACCTAAGAAACCTTCCTTTTGATAGCGACCTTGGGCACCGCGGAAACGCTCTTCAAATTCTTTCTGTAAGGAGTCCATATCTTCCTGAGTCAGAATCTCTTTGAAGTTAAACAAGACGTCCGTGTAGATACCATATTTGTCATTGAGAAGTTTATCCTCAATGCTGTCCTTCCATGCGTATCCCTTGCCACAGGATTGGGCGGCTAATTGTCCCCAATCTTCGCAAACCTGTCGGAATAGACGGACAAGATCATCGTAGTTAGCCAGGATACGGTCGAGAGTGGGCGTTCCAAGATTCAGTAAACTTTGGATGAGCTGAAGTGCTTCTTCGGGATCCTTTGGAGCCAAGTGCAGAACGATATGTTCGCGGACGAATTCGAGCTGCTCGGTTAATTCAGTAATTTCATCATGTTCAACAAAGTGGGACGAACGTTTAAGAAAGGATATTTCCTTACGCAAAAGCGAGACAAGCTTTTGGGGAGAAGGGTCAAGCACAGCCAACAAAAAATCCCCGTAGCGGCGCAATACGCGTTCAGGACGTTTACGCAGCGACAATAACGCATCTGCCAGCACCTCTGGCCCTAATTGGATTAATCCTTCTTTTGTGATCATTTGACATTGACCTCTCCCCTGCCCATGGAACGAGTGTAGATTAAAAGAGAACGTCCGACAAGACGATCCCATGAAAAATAAATTTTTCCAATATTTTCAACTGTCTTAGTTCAAATTTTTGTCTTAAGATTCGCCGATTCTACGTCGAGGTTCTTGATGAAGCGGGATAATGCTCTCCTAAGGTTAATGACAAAGGACCCGTTATAGGTCACGTTTGTTGCTGTCAAAACCGGTTCCAACAGAAAATAAATACTCACAAGTAGCATAACTGTAGAACTATCCAGGCCTAAATGTTTCTGCAAAACCCCTTGCATAACGATGATACCGCCCCCCGGAACGGAGACGCAGGCAAACTGGGCGACGATAATGTAGAATGCGAATACTGCATAAATCGGAAGAGAAGGAAGGGATTGCCCTGCCATAACCAGTAGAGCTAACCCCGACAAGGAGACGTTAATGACATCGCCAATTGCGTGAGGGTTAACGGTTGTAGGGATAACGAGTTTCGCAAAATGCGGATCACCCCCTAGGTTTTTTTCAACCGCTGAAATTGTGACGGGCATCGTTGCAACGCTAGACATCGTGCTGAATGCTGTAAAAGTAGCAGGCAAGATATTCTTAATATAGGAAACCATAGTTTTAAACTGACATCGTGCCGCGACAAGATAGTCAAGAAACAAAAAGAGCAAGATACAAATAAAGTTAAATAAAATTACAAAACCAAATTCCCGCAAAAAAGCATTGGAAGTTGATTCGTAAGATAACTTCACCATGAATCCTAAAACGTAGAGGGGGATGATGGGAACAAAACACTTCATGAGAGCCTTTTCGACTCCGCCCCTTAGCCAGAAGATGGCTCGCTTGAAGGACTCAAGATGCTCAACCCTAGCAAAAACGCCAGCACTGAGGACACCTTTGATCCGGTCGCTCCCTGTAGCCGGCAACCCTTCGCTTTTTTCGTAATGACTCTTCCTCAGTGTTTGGACAGTCGAAGAATTCAAAATATTAAACCAGAGTCCAATTCCTATAGCTAGGAGCATTATCATATCCGTACTCGGTCCTTTAATCGGCAGCCCCCACAGTGCTTTAAGTTCCTGATTGGATTCACTCACAGCTTGAGGAAGACGAGCAACGAAGTGGGGGAGAAAAGCCTCCCCAACGATGTAGACGAAAGTTAAAGCCAAGACAAAAGAGATCACAACACCAGTAAAGATACCGATCAAAACCTTAGAGGCGTCCCCCTCGTAAGCAATAATAGCGGCAACTAGATAGCTAAAGATAATAAGTGGCAGAAATAGCGTCAAAAGATCTCGAATGGTTTGGCTGATCGAGTATAAACAAGCTGCTCCCCACTCGGAAAGATGGGGGGCCAAAAGGACCGCGCAAACAGTTGTAAGAAAAACCTGTAACAACAAGTTGTTCGTCAAAAATTTCAGATCCATTGACTACTCCGTGTAGAATGCCTTCAATCCACCAAAAATCATTGCTGCCGCCATAGCCACTAACAAGATCCCTCCAATCTTCTCTAAAATCATGGAGCCATTTTTCCCCAGTAACCTCATAACAGGTCCTCCACACCATGTTAGCCCGTAGAACAGCCCAATCATTACGACGAAAGCTATAAGGACGGAACAATACTCAAAGGTCGAACTCGTTTCCTGGACCATGCTCACAAGTTTCGTTAGGGTTGCTGGCCCAACCAACATCGGGAAGGCCAGAGGGCTAAGGGCAATGTCCGCATGAACAGGTGGCTCAGCAGATGTCGCGTCCGAGGGCTTCGAAGGGGAATAGAGCATATTCCAAGCTGCCACTCCTAACAAGAGACCACCTCCTACACGAAATAGAGAGACAGGCACACCAAGCGCATCAAGAAGGCTGCCACCACCAAAAATGAACAAGAACCCAAGAAGCAAACTGTAGAGGCACATTTTCAGCCCTATCGACCTCTGCTCTGACTGCGTGTAGTTCTGCGTCATTGAGAGAAAGAAGGGTAGAACAATGTGAGGATTGAGAACGAAGAAAAGTTGCACAAGATTCGTGATTAGGGGGTTGTTCATGAGTCCCTCCTTGGGAAAAAAGTAAGCTACTACCCGAGCCAGTCTACATAAAATCTAGGTTTTAGACAAATGTCACCTTATTTCAAAGTAAATCTTCGACTTATTTTTGATAAAATTCATTAATCTTTGGAAAAATAAAAAACTAATAAACCTCGTCTTGAGCAGCGTTTGCAAGCTGCGTCGACTGTGTGGATGATCACCCCAAAACCAGACCACAAACGCTTGTTCTACAAAGGCTTTTAGACTACTTCCACAGCCCCCAAAGCTCTTGAGGCATGCGGGTTGATTTTTGAGTCAACCTTAGATAGCTTTGCTCTTATCGGGACGGGGTTGGGGCGAATATGCGGCGTCGGATGTGGCATAGGATGCGTCTGTTTTTGCGGCGGCTACGTAGAAGGAGCGTAGTTTTGGTGATGCGGATGTGGAAGAGGCACGTTCGTACTACAGTTTCACATAGCCTCCCCATTCCTTGTATAGCGGTCCGTTTTCTGTCATCTTCAGCATCAACGGCTGCACGTTGTGAGTTTGTAGCCTCTCTTGTCCGCCATTTCGAGGAAATGGGTTATTCCCCGCACATCTGGGTCAAAACTCCCAATTCGCGCCAAACGAGGCTTTTCCATAGGGCCTCGTCTAAAGAAGATCTTTCTGAGGAAATCTTTCTTCTAAGCCAAAGAGCTCCCCTGTGGGCGTGTCGTTTACCAGAAAACGCCGCGGCGGCGGCAGCTAACGCAGGTGCCTCCGTTTTGTTGCTTATTGACCCGGGAGACGACGTCGCAACTCGATGCCAATTTGTCATGGCTGTCGCTGAAAAAGATTTCCGTCCCGAGAAAGTTTCCAAGTCTACCCTCCGCCTCCTAACACACTCAGATGCTCTTGTCCTTCTGGGTTTTTCGCCCGATCAGGTGAGGTTCATCCGCCAGACGTACCCAGCTACCTATATTGCCTCCTGGAAGCTTAAAAACGCCCTCAACAACAACGAGAAAGTTATTGGATTTACTTGGATACGGGATGCTGGGGCTTTTTACCATGCCTTGCTGGAACATCCGTTAAATATCGAAGGTTTCGTTCCTCTCAGTAACCGAAGAAGATTTAAGGAAAAGCCTCTGCAAACCCTCAGCCAAACGGCTGTACACCATCAGGCTCGTCTTGTTACAACGGACAAAGACGCTTTGTTCCTTTCTGCAAAAATGCGCCATCACGTTACAGTGCTTCCTCTGACGCTTCACCTAGAGGATGCGTTTTTAGCAGCTCTTCAAAAGAGTTGGGAAGAATTCCTCTCTCTTGCTCCGACGAGCGTTACTGTCAAAACGGCTTCATAGGGAACTGCATGATCGAGTTAACCAAGGGGAAGGGAATTGTTTTTGTTTTGTCGGCCCCATCTGGAACGGGAAAGACGACTATTGCAACCGCGCTGCTGCAGAAGGTTCCTGAACTTCATCGCTCCGTTTCTCTCAACACTCGTCCCAAGCGCCCTTCAGAAATTGACGGAATTGACTACATCTTTGTATCGCAGGATGAATTTGTCCGACAAAAAGAAGAGGGTCTACTTCTAGAAACAACGGAAATCTACGGCTCTTTACGAGGAACGCCACGGGATCAGATCCTCTCAAACCATGAAAGCGGTATAGACACCCTATGCGTTTTGGATTGGGTGGGTCTAGACCTCCTGCGCGCCGCCTTACCTATTTCCTTCGTTGTTGGTGTTTTTCTATTACCGCCTTCTCTACAGGCACTGGAACAGCGGCTAAGGCAACGCAACCAAGACTCTCCGGAAGAAATTCGTCGCCGCCTCGAGGCGGCTGAAAGCGATGCAAGGCACGTCGTATCTTACGATTATGTCGTTATCAATGACGATTTTGCGACATGCGTTGATGCTCTTACCATGATCATTACAGCAGAACGTCATAAAACTGTTCGTTTTCCCATAAAATACGCCCTATAATTCAGGGAGGAGGGGCTCGGTTTGCTATTGAAAATGAAAAGTGCGTCGGCCAGGACCTCCAGATCTTATGGTTCCTTTGCTGGGCTGGATATCGGCACCGAAAAGGTGAGTTGCGCCATAGGGAACCTCATCTACGACACGTTGGTGGAATCAGGTGAGCGAGGAAGCATCCCCAGGGTGGCTCTTGTTGGCTTTGCTCAGCGAGCCTCACGCGGTATAAGTCTCCAGGGAATCTCCGATCTCGAAGCGTTAGAGTCTGTCATTTTGGATGCTGTCTATTCCGCGGAAGAAGTGGCTCACAAGAACATTCACGACGTTTATGTTAATGTTCCCGCACATCTTTTACAGACGAAAACTGTGGTGACTGAGATTCACCTATCTGGACAAACGCCGATACAGCCTTTTCATGTGAGAAGGTTGTTCAGCCTGTCTAAGAATATCTCTGTTGAAAATGATCAGTATGTTATTCATATTTGGCCGCTTTCATACCAGCTCGACAGCGTTACAAATATCCAGGACCCAACGGGCATGGTCGGCAAGAAACTTTCAGCTGTATGCCACATTGTGAGTACCCCGAAGGCTTATATTCAAAACTTGTCAACGTGTATTGGACGATGCCACCTGGACATCGCTGGTTTTATTGCGGATCCCTATGCCGCGGGTCTTGCTAGTCTTGTTAACGACGAGGCTGAACTTGGTGCTACGCTTATTGATATAGGAGGAAAATCTACCCAAATCGCCTGTTTTTTAGGAGGAAAACTGGTCTGGATGTGCAGTGTTCCCCTGGGGGGCACGCATATTACATCGGACCTAGCTCGAGGTTTATCGACCACTCTTGCTCAGGCTGAAAGGATCAAGACCCTCTACGGAACGCTTGTTGTCGAAAACAAGATATCTGCTGAGCAGGTGCCTGTTACGCAAATTGGAGCTGAAACAGGGCCTAACGTCAAGTATGTCGCACGCAGGGATGTCTCATATATCATCAAAGCGAGAGTTGATGAGATTTTTGATAGTATTCTACAAAAACTTTTATGTATTCCTAAAGAAGTTCCACCAGTCGTTTACCAGAAGGTTCTTCTTTCAGGAGGAAGCAGTCAGTTTCCAGGTATGGTAGACTTTGCTGCAGAGAAATTGCGTACAACTGTGCGTTTAGCACCTCAAACAGAGATTGAGGGACAGGATAGCGTTTTACCGTCTCTAGCCTTCCCAACGTGTGCAGGTTTGTTGTGTTACGCTTTACAGGATTACACGGGCCGTTCCATGGCTAATCGCGACAAAAAACCTCTGAATTTTTGGCAAAGGTTATCTCTTTGGCTAAATGAGCACGTGTAAGAGAGGAGTTTGTAATGACCGATTTGTTATGTGAGAAATGGCCTTACGCCGAGAAAAATATCAAGACCCTTCAACATTCTGCGACAGTCGCAAGAGCTGCTCGGCTTTTAGCTGAGCGTATTCCATCATTACAGGCCGATGAGTCTTTTGAGGCAGGTCTTTTCCATGATTTTGGCAAGTTCTACCTTCCCCCAGAAAAGCTCTATCAGCACCCACGTGTAGGTTTCGAAATTTTGCGGTCTTCCGGTCGTCTGCGCCTCGCTGCGGTTTGCTTAACTCATCCCTTCCCTCTGATAGATAACGTAGACTTCATATCCGCCTTTTGTCACCAAGACGAGGATGAAATTGCGCGTCTGCGGCAGGCCATTGCATCATTGCCTCGACCTGATCCTGACGATCTTCTAATACCTCTCATCCAGTTGTGCGATAAGCTCTCTGGCTTAGACCACTTCATCTCGCTAGATGATAAGTTTGCTTGGTACGCCCGCGGGTTAACGCCGCCGTCTTATGCTGTTAGGCAACAGGAGGCTCTTAGAGCTCTTAAAGGTAAATTTGATAGCATTATTGGTTGTAATATTTGTGAAATAATACACCCCGTTACGAAACATCAAGACTTACCAATAAAAAAATAAATTCCAAGTTTTAGATAGAATTGTTCATAAGTTTGCTCGAATTTTTGTTTCAATAATAGCCACGATTTTTTCGACTATTTCTTATATTTTTAGAATACTATTTCTATTATTTTTATAATACTCGAATTTTTCGACCACCTCCTCCGAGATATTCAGTTCTTTTTTGGATGTGAATTTGTTACAACGACGGCTTAAATGTCGGGAAAGAGCGATTCTTATGCGGTGATCATATCGGGATTAAGTCGCCTAAGCCTTCTTCAAGGCAAACGGCAAGAAGTTCTCTGTCTTATAGAGTTCTGAATCTTGTATCTATTTCGTAACCTGAACATTCTCTGGACAGAGTAATCTTAAGCATATAGCAATTTGCTCATCCCCCAACCTCAGATTGCTTACAGATGCCTCAAAAAAAACAAACAACGACACAGGATTTTGGTGCGTCCTGGAGGGATCGAACCCCCGACCTACGGCTTAGAAGGCCGCCGCTCTATCCAGCTGAGCTAAGGACGCCCTGGCTTCATTCTACCGGACTTTGGGGCGACTGGCTACCGGGTTACTCAAACCTCGGTCGACATTCTTTTAGGGCTACCTTTGTCTTCTTCCTCTATTGAAGCAGCAAAAGCCTCCTTATTTTTGCTAGTCAAAAGCTCAGCAGATTCCCCACTCCGAGCATTGCCTGTCGCATCTTGATAGGGCTCCTTACGATTTTGATTTTTCTCTTGGCAGAGTCTGTCGAGCAAACCATTTACAAAGGCGGGCTCGGATCCTTGAAAGAACTCTTTCGCAATTTCAATGTACTCGTTGACAACAACTGGACCTGGAACATCCCCTTTCCTCAATTCATAAATCCCCAACTCAAGTATGATTTGTAGAACCAAAGGTAAGCGATCGACGGTCCATCCCTTTGCAAGGCATCTCTTCAAATCCGTACGTAGCTCAGACTTCGTAGCCACAACGCCGCGCACAAGGCCTTTTAGAAGATCAATAGATAAAGGTCTGCGACGCTTTTCCCCAGCCTCCTGTGAGAGGAATTCCGTAACATACCACCCTTCAAACTGACGAAGAGCCTCCTCAACTTCCTCATCTGTTTGGTAGATCTGGTAAAGAAGTTGAGTTGCTACAAGTCGAGCAGAGTGTCGGAAAGATCCTCGAATCGTATAAAGACTTTCCATATCAGCACTCCTCCTGCAAGTGCGGACGTTTGTGTGAGCGCCAACACAAGAGGAAGAGTAAACTGAACTGCCAGAAAAGACAATCCCTGCTCAATTGCGGAAGGATACCAAAAGAGGGGATCTTGTGAGGTTTTTTGCCTAAATAGCGTGGCTGGTCGCCTTGACTTTTGTGGTGTCGTATGGCACCCTGCAAGGAGGTGATGGTTTTTAGGCTGTTTTAGGGCTGCATGGCGAAGCGTGTTGCGACGAAGTATAAGATCGATCGTCGTTTGGGTGTGAATTTGTGGGGTCGGGCGAAGAGTCCGTTTAATACGAGGAACTACGGGCCTGGACAGCACGGCAAGCAGCGTTCGAAGTTGTCTGATTATGGTGTTCAGCTTCGGGCTAAGCAGATGTTGAGGGGATATTACGGTAATATCGGCGAGAAGCAGTTCCGTAAGATTTACCAGGAAGCTATCAGGTTGCGTGGCGACACCTCTGAAAATATGATCGAATTGTTGGAGCGTCGGCTTGATGCTGTAGTTTATCGTCTTAAGTTTGCGTCGACGGTTTTTGCTTCGCGTCAGATTATCAATCATGGTCATGTCCGTGTTAACGGAAAGAGAGTTGATATTCCGTCGTATCGAGTGAAGGATGGTGATGAGATTTCTATTTCCGAGAAAATGAAGACGAATGCTAACCTTGTCGCGGCGACAGAGCTGTCGGAGAGAGATATTCCAGAGTACATCGAGGCGGACCACAAAGACATGAAGGGTCGGTTTATTCGTGGGCCAAAGTTGTCAGATGTGCCGTATCCTGTGCGTATGGAGCCTAACTTAGTTGTCGAGTTCTACTCGCGTTAGGTTGTTTGGTTTTAGAAATTTCCAGGCCACCTTGGGGTGGCCTTTTTGGATGGGATACGTTTCTAAGTAGCAGGGATCTTTACCTCTCTTACCGGCTTTCTTTTTCCATCTCGAAGATTTGAATATACGAGATAGTCTCTCTGGTTTCGGATAGGATTCTGATCTCTCTGAGATTGATTTTTACTTGAGTAGCTTTCTTTTCGCATAATCGTCATCCTAAGGTTCTAGGTGCGTTTTGCAAACAGATGCGCCTGAGCTTTTCTAAAAATCTTGAAGATGCTAGGATCCGGTCGGTAGGCGCTGTAGTGGATTTTGGAGTGGGCTATGTATGCCTTTCGAAGTGTGGAAGAAAAGTGGCAAAAACGTTGGCTAGCGGAACATTCCGACAAAACTCCTGAACTGTCGACCTCTAAGCAGAAGTGCTACGTGCTTGAGATGTTGCCCTATCCCTCCGGCAAGATCCACATGGGGCACGTTCGCAACTATTGCATCGGTGATGTTCTAGCGAGGTTTAAGAAAGCTCAAGGATACAAAGTCCTTCATCCTCAAGGATGGGATGCTTTTGGTCTCCCAGCTGAGAATGCTGCTGTCCAAAATGGAATAGCTCCCAAAACTTGGACGGAGAGAAACATCGCATCTATGAAGGATACCCTTCTTCCTCTGGGACTATCATACGATTGGGATCGAGAAATTGCTACGTGCTCCCCCGAGTACTATGGCCATGAGCAGCGTTTTTTCATTGAGATGTTTGAAAAAGGGCTGGTTTATCAAAAAGAGTCTTGGGTCAATTGGGACCCTGTTGATTGTACCGTCCTAGCTAATGAACAAGTTGTCGATGGGAAAGGATGGCGCTCAGGTGTTCCCGTCGTTAAAAAGCTCATGAAGCATTGGTGTTTAAGAATTACGGACTATGCTGAAAAACTTCTCAATAACTTGGAAAGACTTAGGGAACAACCGGGTATAGCGGGTTGGCCCGAGAAAGTTCTTACCATGCAGCGTAATTGGATAGGGAAGTCCGAAGGGGCTCTTGTTCGGTTTGAATTCGTCGATATTTCGACGGTGGGGAACGACTACCATGATCAAGCTCTTGTTGTTTTCACAACGCGTCCTGAGACATTGTTTGGAGCGAGTTTCTGCGCTGTTGCTTGTGATCACCCTTTAGCGGCCGCTTGTGCAAAGCGTGATCACGAACTTGAACAGTTTATCGACGATTGCAGGAAAACTCCTGTCACGGAGAGTGCTCTTAGCACCGCTGAAAAGCAGGGTTATGACACGGGGATACGCGTCAAAAATCCGCTAAAGCCTGACCAAACTCTTCCTGTTTTTGTGGCTAACTTTGTCCTTATGGAATACGGGACGGGCGCTGTTTTCGGTTGTCCCGCTCACGATGAGCGCGACTTTGACTTTGCTAAAAAGTATGCTCTTCCTATAACGCCTGTTATAGAAGGACCAACAGAGGAGAGGCTTCCTTACGTTGCAACGAACGGCAAAATGATCCATTCGGATTTTCTCAATGATCTCGCTGTTCTTGAAGCTAGGGCTAAAGCTTGTGATTGGGTTGAGCAACACGGTGTTGGCCATAGGAAAGTAACATACCGTCTTCGGGATTGGGCCGTTTCTCGGCAACGTTATTGGGGCTGTCCTATCCCCATCATCTGTTGTCCCAAGTGCGGGGCCGTTCCGGTGCAGATAGAGGATCTACCGGTCGTACTTCCAGAGGATGTTGACTTTAACGAGCCAGGAAATCCGCTTGAACGGCATCCATCGTGGAAGCATACAAAATGTCCACAGTGTGAGTCCGAAGCCGTTCGTGAAACAGATACTTTAGATACCTTTTTCGAGTCATCGTGGTATTTCTTGCGTTATTGTTGTCCGAAAGACAAAGAGCCCCTCAACAAAGAGGCTGTAGAGAAGTGGCTACCTGTGGATTTTTACATCGGTGGGGTTGAGCATGCTGTTCTCCACCTTCTCTACGCACGATTCTTTACGATGGTGCTCAAAGATCTCGGGTATTTGTCATTTGAAGAGCCGTTTTCGACTTTGTTAACCCAAGGAATGGTTTGTCACACAAGTTTCCAAGATGAAAAAGGACAGTGGCTATATCCGAGTGAGGTCGAGAGGCAAAATGATGGTTCCTACGTTACAACGGATGGTAAGCACCCTGTTATGGCGGTTCGTTCGGAGAAGATGAGTAAGTCCAAAAAGAATATTATCGACCCAGAACAGATGGTTAAGACTTATGGGGCGGATGCTTTGCGTATTTTTATCATGTCCGATACTCCGTATGATAAAGATTTCGATTGGAATACAGAAGCTTTAGACGGCTCCTGGAAGTATATGAACAAGCTTTGGCGCCTTAGTGAGATATGGTCTAGAGCTTTCGACTTCTCCGGTGGAGTACGCCCTTCCTATTCATCTGCAATTCCATCAGAGGATGCGCCAGAGTTACTGAAAACGGCTCACCGATATCTCAAGAAGATCACACGAGCTCTCGAGCAGTTTGCTTTCCATAAAGCCATCGCTTTTCACAGGGAGTTAACGCGAGAAATTGAAAATTCATCCCTAGAGGTTTTACCAGTAGAGGTTGCTAGGGAGGTAGCCTACATTTGGCTTTTAACCATTGCTCCCTTTGCGCCGCACTTTGCCTGTGAAGCCTTTGAGTTAATGTTCAGAGTCGATCCGTTGGGGTTCATGTCTTCCTGGCCGCTTCTTCGTGAAGATCTTGCACAGGAGGAATCCGTCACGATTGCAGTTCAGGTCAACGGAAAGCTGCGAGGTACGGTCGAGGCTACTCTCGATGTTGATCAGGAGACGGTGCAAACGGCTGCGCTTGCCCTTGAGGGTGTTTATAAATTTACGAATGGCAAAAGTGTAAAAAGAGTCATTTTTGTTCCGAATAAGCTTCTCAACATTGTGGTGGTATGATGACACTGGGATCAGGAACTTTACTACAACATCTAGTGGATACCATCAGAACACTAGTGTTTTATGGTGTTTTTGGGTTCTTCGTTCTCGTTACGCTCATCATTTGTTGGCCTCTTACTTTCTTCATACCGGCATTCTCTTTTTGTCTTTTTAGAGGTCTGACGCGATTGCTGGTTCTGGCTTTGCGGTGGTTGGTTGGTATTCGTATACGTTTTGAAAACGTCGAGATCTTGCACGACGTTCAGCGCAAATATGGCTGTTTTCTCCTTGCGCCAAAGCATCAATCCTCTCTCGAAACTCTTATTTTTTCATTATTTTTTCCACGTTTTCACATCGTTTATAAGCAGGAAATCAACAACATACCAATTATTAGCCGTTATATGAAGAGTATGGATTTCATCGCAATTAACCGCAAAGCAGGCCATGAAGCCGTCCGTGAGTTGCTGGTTCAAGGCGAGAAATCTGTCAGCGAGCAGACGCCGATTCTTATTTTCCCAGAGGGGACGCGTACACCTCTTGGTCAGTGTGGTCACTATCATGCTGGAGTAGTGCTTGTTAGTAAAAGCCTTCACCTTCCTATCGTCCCTGTCGCTCATAATGCAGGAGCTTGCTTCCGGTATCACATTTTCGCTTTGAAGCCAGGTATAGTTACCTTCCGGTTTTTATCACCTCTTTGTCCCAATCTTCCTACAGAACAAATTTTACAAAATCTAGGTGATACCATTGAATCAGCCTGTGAGTCTTTAAACTAAGTCCAAGGAACATGACCGACGACGATTTTTTCGAAATACGCCGGTGGTTCTTGTGGTTGCCCGTTTGGATTGCTCTGGGAGATGCATATTACTTCTCACTTTGGACAGAGCCTAATCTTCGAACCGTTTTTCCTATAGCGTTAAGTGTTTCAACATTTTTAATATATTTAAAACGTATTATAAGGAAGTCTATTACAAAAAGTGCTAATCTCACGAAAACTTATAAAGTTTTAATGATTTTTTTGTTTTGTATTAACGCTTTGCTTGGTTTTACGGCTGGTTTGTGTGCTGCTAAAATGCACACTTTCATTGTTGATACACCCCAAATCACAGCTCCTCTTCACGACCTTCATTTAATGGCTAGTGTTGAGGACGTCGAGGGATGTTGCAAGGGGAACCATTTCTAGACCTCGAATTGTGAGGAGATGCCGTCTTCGACTCAGTGGTGATTCGCTAGGTCTTGATTCTGTGCCCGTTTACATTCGTGTTCAAAGCACCTATAAGAAGTTAAAGAATATTCATCCTGGAGATACTGTCACTCTTCTTGCTGATATTTGGTCACCTCCAGAACCTATTTCTTTACACGGTTATAACGCGTCTTTTGATGTCTATTTCAAAGGAATAACAGCACTTGGCAAAGTCCAGGAAGTCTTAGCTGTTCAGCGCGATAGTCCTCAACTCCTCTCAATGACTTGGTGGGAGCGGATGCAAAATTTTCTCAAAAAGAAACGAATCACCCTTACAGACCGTCTACGCCGAAGCTTGCCCGGTGACGTTGCTCCTCTTGCAACGGCTCTGATTACTGGCGACAAATCAGGTATTACTCTCAATATGCGCGAAAATTTTAATCGTGCCGGCATCTCCCATATGCTCGCCATTTCCGGCCTTCATATGGGATTGCTAGCTAGCATGATTTTTCTCATCTTTTCGAAGCTTTGCTCCCTCATCTCTCCTTTTGCAACGAGGTTTGTCGTAAAAAAGGCCGCAGCACTTTTCACCGTTCCTGTAACCTTGATATACTTACTTCTATCCGGCGCCTCATTTTCCGCCATGCGTGCCTTCCTTATGGTTTCGCTATCTATGATTGCCGTAATCATCGACCAAAAACCCATCAGTCTGCGTTGCACTGCAGCGGCAGCCAGCTGTATTTTGCTCATCTTTCCTGAGAGCCTTTTCTCTGTTAGTTTTCAGTTATCTTTCGCCGCGGTGACGGCACTTTGTTGTGCATATGAGTCAGACATTCCTCGTCGATTGGCAGAACACTTCGTGAAATCTCAAACGGATGAACGTATTTCCCTCCCTCAGAAACGACTCATTTCTCTACGAAATCGATCCATTCGTTTCATTACTTATAGCCTCATTTCAACTCTTGTTGCGACGCTTGCGACGACTCCTTTTATCCTTTTTGTTTTTCAACGCACAACACTTGTCGGGATATTCGGAAACCTCATCGCCATCCCCTACCTGAGTTTTGTCGTTGTTCCCCTGGCCTTTCTAGCTATCCTCTCCTTGTTATTCTCTTCTGGAATGTCGCCTTTCCTAACGCTATGGGGGATGAGCCTCAAAGGGCTGGCTTCCATTGCTGAGCACATTGCTGCTCTCCCGGGCTCAGATTTCCTGCTTCCAAAGCCTTCGTACTCCAGTCTCATTCTTCTTGTCCTGAGTGCGTTATGGTGGATGATCTGGCAGCAAAAAAAGCGTTGGTTCGCGGTTATACCTCTGATGATTAGCCTTTTTGGTTTTTTCCGACCTCAATTATTTGATATTTATTTGACACACTATGGCGAAATCATTGGGGTCCGCACTTCGGAAACCTTTTATATCAGTAACCCGAGGCAAGGTGGATTCCACGCCAAAGTTTGGTCGCAAGAGTGCGGTCTTCGTAAGATTATCCCTATGTCCCTAGATACCACACGTTGTTGGCGAGATCAATTAGCTCCTTACCTAAAAGAGCTCCGCAGTGCGGATGACGTTCTTTTCCTTAAACGGCGTGGAGCAAGCTACTGCACGGTTTTGTTGCGTTCGCACGCAAAACAGAGACCGTGGATCTCTCCTTATCGTCCATGATGGAAGTTCCACAATAGCTCAAGACAGAATTTTTGTCGCTGCACTTTTACGTCGCACCGTGAGCCGATCTCCCGACTTTTTGCCGAGTTCGCTGTGTCGACGATCTCGTAAGACTGTGAATGAAACGCCAACTTCGTGGGAGTAAATGACGATGTCCAACGCATACCCAAAGTCACTCGCGACGTTACAGAAAGACGCACTCCAACGCCTCCTTCAAACTCATTCTTCCAAGTTCGTAGATGGTCAGTCATGGGGAGTTTTTTGTCAACCTCTTCCATAATCGATATGGGTTGAGTTAGCGCGGTAATTTCGATCCCTTTGCCTCCCGCTGAACGTTGAACGTCGATGTTATAGGATGCAATCCGCCAAGAAACAGGCAGATAAAAACTCCATCCTTTGCGCAAGGTTACCCCCAAAAAGGCGGTTGCGCCCCATGCCTGAGATTGGCGAACCTTCAAAGCTTCGTATTCTGACGGATAAGTTGACGAGGTGATAGATGCATTCCCTTTCCCTGTCTTTGTCCTCGTCGTTGATGTTAAAGAATGAGTCAGTTTTTGGCTTCCCAGAGTTGCCTCATAGAAAACCTCTGCCCCATAGTAGGTACCAAACCGAGCTGCATCCGACTGAAAATATGACCGATGATACCCCACGAGCAAGTTGACCGCCCCCAACATTGACGACTTTTGAGTACTATACCGCTCAACACATTGCTGATCTTCAGTTGTTATTATTTCCTGTCCAATACGAGCTTTTTCTTCATCAGGGACTTGCAACCAGGCATCGAGGATATCGCCTGGGGCACGTTGAAAAAATACATCGGCTATTTCTCGGTACATGAGATACGGATCAGCAAAAGCTGAATCTGACAAAGTAATTCCGTTAGGATGTCCCATGATAATGGGAACCTGATACGACGGATAACATCGATTTTTGAGCCAAACCACCGAATTACGGATCCATCGTGCCGATCCGGCGTTGCCCGCGATTGTTACAGACGGGGTGCCTTCTACGTAAAAACCATAATGCCCATCTGTTTTCGTTTTAACATAGGACTTAAAATCATTGAAAATCTTGTCTAATTTCGTTTGTACTTGCTGCAACGATAGCTGGTTTCCTGTAATGCCGAAACCAACTGCTGCTGGATAGACACGCTGGAAATCGACACCGTAATTGAGCTGTACCCCGTCCCATCTGCCGTGTTGCCAGTATAAAACTTTCTGAAGCAAATCACTCCTTAGTTGTTTTAAAAAAATCTGCATTCCCTTAAATTGAGGAAGGCGAATAGGCTCACTAAAATGCCTTTTTATTACAGCACATTGCTTACCACAGACATATGTGTGAACTATAGCCAATTTTCCACCGACGTATAATCCACACTCTCCATACGCAAACGATATGAAGCATAGAGTGAATAATCTCTGCAAGTAATTAGTGTTGTCCATTCATTAGTCAATTATCATCATTTTATTTGATCTAATTGATGGAGTATTTCATCTGCAGAATGAGCTCCATTCTTCGTAAGAGCAGCTATCTTTTGCAAAATTTCGACCTCTTTATCCACTCCAAGCGAACGGGTGATACTTACAACCGCAGGTCTGAGTTTTCTGTCGCCTAGAGCATCGCTTAATGTGTCATAATCCTTTGTTGCTTCCAAACTCTGTTGTTTTAATTTTTCAAGCTCCTGAGTTAAAGTATCCATGGTTGTTTTTCTTGTATTTAATTGATTGGCAGCTGTTTGAATAGTATTTATCAAGTTTGTGCAGGCATCTGAAATTGAGTTATTCGGATCACCACCTGGAGCTTTATCAAGATTGTCCTTAACCTGCTGAACTACATCTTTCATTCGATCAAGTGCTTGTGAGGGATCCTTTTCATTCACAGACAGAGCTGCGCCTAATTCTTGTATTTTCAAAATTAAGCCTTGGTTGACTTGTGCCAAGGCTTTTCCTGCCTGTTCTATATCCTCTTTTTGTTCTTGTGTTAAATTACTGCCAAATTGATTCATCATTTGCTCTATGTTATTAACAGCAGCCTCAGATTTTTGATTACTTTCTTGTAATTGATTATCAATTGCTTGCAACTGATCCTTGGCTGCGTTAATTATTTCATCGGTCTCTGACGACTCATCCAAATCAACCTGCCTTTGCTGTGCGTAGGGCAATAGAAGTTGCTTCAAATTTGTTATCTCATCTTCTTGCTCTTGGATTGTTTGGAGCTGCTTCGTCATTTTCTTTTTGAGGTTAGTGGTAACCTGATCCAACGTCACAAACTGTTGGTTACTTACCGCTAACTGATTTTGTAAATCCGTAAGTGGATCGGTAGCTTGCGCTTCAATCCCTACAACCACGCAAGATACAACAACAGGAAGATAGGCTGTATTTATAACTCTTTTCTTAAGATCTAACATAATTAATTCCTCTTCAATAAAAATAAAATTGATTAAAGACTGTTAACACTGCTATCAATGCTTTACACATTCAAAACAGTACAAAGGTATTACATGTTTACTTCATAAGAATTTCACCTCCGAAATACTAATCTTTTTTTTCATTTTCTACTTTTAGATCTTCGATTCGCTTTTCCAATAAATTCAGCATTTCTTGATGGCACAGTTGAATCCGATGAGCCGCATCCTGTCTTGCGATGACAATGCCTTGCGTAATCTCATCCTGGATTACCTTCGCCTCAAGCTCCTGAATCTTCTGGCTCATCTGCCTCAGCTGCTGCAAGATGTCTCCAATGTCACCACTGAGGCCAGTAATCCTCTGGTCAAACTCGTCAGATCGATCGACGGCGTTACTGGGAGGGTTCAGGATATTAAATTGGTTGATCTGGGCGATGTTCTGTTGACTACCAGGTGCCTGCAGGTTCTGCACAACCGCTGTTAGGTTCTGGAGCATTCCCTGTAACTGCTGTAACCGTGCGCTATCTTGCTGACGAGCGATTTGGTCAGACGTCGTTAGCTCCGTTATTGCACCACTGAGTTGCTGTAATTGCTGTCCAAAAGCAACCTGTTGGTCAGCTAAACTTTGGAGTTCCTGCAGCTGAGGATCATTCTGCTGAGGAAGCGCCCGCTCTGTTGGCTGGTCCCCAACATCTTCACTTAGTATTTTCACGGCTGTATAGACTGCTAACCCAGTAACAGTAATGATAGCTATAGACTCTTTATTTCGGACACAAAAACTCCACAAGTTTTGCCAAAAGCTTTGTATTTGCCGATTACTGGAGGCGACAGGGACTGTCCCATGAACCGTAACATCATTTAAAATAACGACGTAACCGGATGGACGGACATGAAGAACGCTTGCTTGTCCACCTAAACTTAACGCAAATACCAGTAGACCAGTTCGGCAAAAGCCGACCAAACACCGGCATCTCTCGCTCAGAGACAGCTGACAACAATAACAAGCTAACACCTATTAAAACTCGCTTAAGACACGAACATCCACCATTATATTGTTTGCATATATAAACCACAAGAATTTTTGCTGTTTGGCCTTCAAGTAGTGCATTGAAATTTAAAATTTATATAAAATTTTATACAAATTGTATGGGCTTTTATTCTTTTTGACTTTTGAGTCAAAAATTTCCCACAATAACTCTAGGGGAATTAATCATTTGATAAGGATTTTCGATGGCATACAGCAAACCATGGACACCAGAAGATATCGCGGCTCTTAAGATCGGCTTTTTAAAAGGGACCCCTTTGAAGGTCTTGTCGAAACAGCTTAATCGGTCACCAACAGCGCTCAACAAAGCATTGTCACGCTTCCGGATCCGCGCTAGGTCGCGTTTTTTAACGACTTCAACACTTCCGACTCTCCGTTTAGCAGAACCAAAACGTTCTCACAGAAATCCCTCTCCAACTCAACTCACAGTAGGTCTTGCAGAGGTGGTTAATTTTCTATGTAACGATGGGTACGATATTTCTGCCAACAAGTTTACGCTCAATAATCGGTGCTATACACAATACCTACTTAACAAGAAACCAACAACGCCCATTCGGCTTCTTGTCCTCGCCAATACACTCCGGCTCGAGCGACAGCTACCGATTTTTGTTTCGAATTCAGAGCCCACCAGAGAAAAAGATTCTTATCCCCTTCCCATCGCACGCTCCTGAGCAACGGCGAAAGAGAGGTGTTGAGCATGGCACAACGCTATGGCTAGCGCATCACTACAGTCAGCAAAAAATCTGCGGTCCGACTGAGCCTGCCGGAACTTCGGCAAGAGGAACTCGACCATAGTTTTAACCTGATCCTTGGTCGCATGCCCGTTTCCCGTAATGGTCTTCTTGATGCAATTTGCTCCATACTCATAGACAGGGATCTTAAGTGTCGCAGGCGCCAGTAAAACGACGCCGCGGGCCATACATAGCTTCATCGTTGATGTGCCGTTGTGGTTAACAAAAACCTCCTCAACGGCGACCTCATTTGGCTGCAAATCCCCCAGGATGGCCTTCAGCTCCTGAAATAAAGCCGCTAGTCGTTCAGCAACGGATAGACAGGAGGGGACGGCAATAACGCCATGTCCCCTGTAAATAAACGCGCTACCATCTACATCAACGCACCCCCAGCCCGTAAAACGAAGGCCTGGGTCAAGACCGATAACGCGCACGAAAAGGTCCCATCAATTCTTTTTAGCTGTTGAGGAGTCCGAAGCAGCCCCATCCTTTGGTGGCAGAATGACCAAGCGCCAGTCTTTCCCATCGCGAATGGCATCCAGGGCCTGAATCATCTTCTCCTTCACAAATGGCGGTAGATGCTCCAACTTACCGTCACTCTTACAGACAAAAACAAACGGAAGCTGTACAGGAATTCCAATGGTAACGGCAAGCTGTCCGTTAGCTATAACATCATTCTTCGCCTGCTCACTCTTCATATCTTGCTTGAGGCGATCAGCATCCAAGCCGGCTTCTTCTGCCCACTTGTAGAGCTGGCTTTCCGACATCTCGACTTCAATCGTCGGGAACTTGGCTAGCAATTTTAGAGCCGCCTCTGGCTTTTGGTTTGCTGCGAGAATAATGGCCTTTGTCGCTTCCATCGAACTAGGTCCTTTTCCGCTCTCAGAGCTATAGATACAAACAGGAATGAGGAAGAAACCCACATCACTCCGCTCTTTTGCAAGAGGCTCCATGACCTCAGCCCTAAACTTCTGTGACGTGGGGTCCATGGGATCGAAGAAGACAGCCATCTTCAACTTTGCGTCCCGATTTCCTATGACCAAATTCGACGACCAAAATCTGGATTGCATCTCCCCGGCCTTCTGTTCAGCCTCTTGGAGAGCTTTCCTTTGCTGATTCGCCATAGCATGATCAATAGCCTGAACAAACTTCTCAGGCTCATTTTTGAGCATATCTTCGACGATAGCCTTCACCATCGGCTCAAACTTCTCTCGGCTACAATCGCTGTCCTCACCTTTTTTGTCACATCCCGTCAAGAGCAAAGGCACCGCTGCGGCCCACAAAAAACGCTTCACTTGCATGATTTTTTCCCTGACCCGAACCCTTCGCTCATTGTAGAAGCATTTTGCGCGGATGCCAAGGGATGAGAGGATCCGGGTACTAAGGAAGCCGAGCAGCTCGGAAAGGTGATCAGTATTTTGGTGGATCATCAAACAAAAATGATTAATCAAAGATCGGCGGAGTTTTTCAAGAGTTGCCAAAAAGCAGATCGAGAATTGATTTCATCTCCGAAATTGCGTAAACTCATGACGTGAGTGCTGTATGAGTATTGCCAGCCTCAGGGCCCTTAGCTCAGTTGGTAGAGCATCTGACTTTTAATCAGGGGGTCGAAGGTTCGAATCCTTCAGGGCCCACTCTATCTTAGGAGTGTTAATCTAGGTTGCTTCGCAGGGGGAGGCCAGGAGGTGTTGGTGGAGATGATTGTCGTGTTTTATACCTATTTTTATGGCCCAAAGTAAGTCGTATCCTTAACCTTGGAAGGTTTCGGTTAGGACTTGATTTTCTTGGCTTATGCGCTCTGTCTTTATCTTTCAAGGAATCACCATTTTTGGGTGGGTTTTAACAAACTCCTCGCTCCGAGTCGACAAAACATCTGCATGTTTCGGAATTAGATCGCTTGTTTTTCGAACTTTAGAAACCGAGAAAAGGTCTCGGTAGGCTGGCGATTTTATGGGGTTTTTGTGATTTCTTGTTTCCCTTTTCAAGGGGTAGTATCTCTTTTTCTGAATCATTTTTTTCATTGTTGTCAGTACTTTGGATCATCTCATTTGAACCTCTGTTGCGCCTGCGTTCTTTCTCAGGGGTATCCTGACTCCAACAAAGCGGAAAAGATCCAAAACCTATAAATTTTCTCTATTGTTTGATTGTGCTTAGTTTGTTCGAGGATTTAATATTTTATCTTTTGTAAATCATTTTGACAGTGTGTAGTGTCCGCCCTACGGTTCCTTGTAAATCCAGTAACTGCAAGACTCATACAGAATAGGAATCGAATTGTATCTTTCCGAATCCATGGACGTGCGAGTTAGTATTAGTTCTTCATAGAGTAAAAATATTTTAAAAAGACGTGAGACCCTTTCTTAACGCTGACTAGCCCGTGAGATTCCTTCTTGTCAAAGGGAAAAAGGGAGTTGCAATATGAACAAAAGTCGTAGGAGTAACATGAATACGTCATTCTATTTTGAATAAAATTCATAGATATTTGTGGCTTACTTAGAATGACCTCCATATGTATAAATTTCTAGATCGGCGGTCCATCTTGTCTTCCAACATAAGGCTTGCAAAACGCAGCAAAAATTCGTAACCTGTAGAGGGTTTTGGAGTGCGGGTGTAGCTCAGGGGTAGAGCACAACCTTGCCAAGGTTGGGGTCGAGGGTTCAAATCCCTTCGCCCGCTCCATTTTTTTGTTGGGGTGTGTTATGGCAAAGTCGGCAAGCGTATTGATCCGTTTAGTGAGTACTGCGGGGACGGGCACTTTTGTCGTTCGATCTAAGAATCCTCGTAAGAAGCCTGAGAAGCTCGCTCTTAGGAAGTATGACCCCGTCGTAAGAAAGCATGTCCTTTTTAAGGAGGCAAAAATAAAATAGTTGTGCTTCTTGAGTGGGGCGTTCAGGCGCTTGTTGCCCCGTCGTGTGGTTTGACAGGCGTGCTTTTTTTTTGTACCATCCAAATAGTGGGATTGAACTTTAGGGATGGTTACGTTTATGAAAAGTTTAAAATGGGCGACGATATTGTCGTCTGTCTTATGTGTTTTGGCAGTATTCTTCTCGTGTTGTACGAAAAAAGAGCCTCCTCTGGTGGTTTTGACGACAGGCGAGAATGCTCCTTTTTCAATGAAGAATGAGAAGGGCGAGCTTGTTGGTTTCGATATCGAGTTGATCCGTATGATTGCAGGCTCAATGCATCGCGGTGTTGAGTTGAAGTGTTTGCCATTTGATGAGCTGATTGACGCAATTCAAACTCGAAAAGGGGATGTGGCTATTGGAGATATTTCGATCACTGAAGATAGGGAGAAGTTGGTCGATTTTTCGCCGGCCTATCACCAGAGTGGTTTTTGCTTGTTGATGTTGGACACAACGTCAGGGGAGTTAAAAGATCTTAGTAACAAAATGATTGGTGTGCGTAAGGGTACATGGCAGGAGAAAGCAGTTAAGACGAGCTGGGCGGATCTTCCGAATTTGTTTGTCCAGAGCTTTGATCATCTGACAATTCCTGACATCGTAGCTAAGTTGCGCTCGGGCGATTTAGCAGCCTGCATTTTGGATACGGACGAGGCGCAGTACATCGTTAACAACAACAAGGATTTAAAGATTGTTGCGCTTCCAGCAGTGGGAATGTTGGGAATTGGTGTCATCACATGTCAGGGATCAATCTACTCGAAGCCAATACGTGAGTTTATCGAAAAGCATCCGAGCGAGATAAACGCACTGAAGGTTAAATGGTTTTCGCCGGCTGGGGGTGCCAATAAGAGAAACTGATGTCGGGGTAAGGGGCGAAGAAGAGGAGGGGGCTCTCCCCTCTTCTTGCGCTATTGTTGTTGCACGCCGCCGGCGGTTGATTTTTGAGAGGTCTGCGTTTTGCCCGCCATCGGCTTCGGCTTGTCGATCAGGTTCTCTAGTCGGTCATGGCTTGGATTAGTAGAATGGTGATGTTGTGCTCCCACGTCACGTTCGTCGGAGAGATGGGGGCTGAAGTCGGGGGAGAGCGGTTTCTTTCTAGTGTACATGGGGCTAAATTCTTGGCTAGTACTGGTGGGAGCTATTTAGGACTAAGTGTGTATTTTTAGTATTATCTGCGGAGTAAATAGTGTAGAAAAGCCGGTGTATGATACGATGACGACGGGGTGGTTGTAGCTTGTGACAAGAATTGTGTGTAGTTCAAAATATTATGAAATCTAAAACGCTAAATTTCAGTTCGATTTGAATCAGAGCTACTGTTGTGATACTGAAAACTTCAGATGAGAGAGCCTATAATTGGTGTGAAAAAAACCGTTAGCACACTGATCGAAACTGACCGTAGATGAGAGTTATAATCCACGAGTTTGGATGAGCTTTTACGCAACAGAACGTCGGGTGACTCATCGTTATCCTGCAATTTTTTTTGTGATTGAGCACCGCACTTCGTAATGAGGCGCAGCTTTGAGAAAAAAGATAGAAAAGAGATTAAACGACACACCATCCAATTCCACCAGGCCTAAGCGGCGACGCCCCCAAAACCAAGATGGTGAGAGCACAAGACCCTCACGTGGCGGAGAGAGGGGGATTCGAACCCCCGATACGCTTTGACACGTATAACGGTTTAGCAAACCGCCGCCTTCAGCCTCTCGGCCATCTCTCCCTGGTGGTCACAATAGGGATCGAACCTATGGCCCTTGCGATGTGAACGCAATGCTCTACCGCTGAGCTATGTGACCAACCAATGAGGTCAGTATACAGAAACTACTCAGCAGTGATCAATAACCAAGTTTTCTGCAATCTACAACACAGCAAAATAATCTCTGGCAGAATATCGTCTCTTACGTCTATCAATTTTATTGAAGTTATTATTGTTGATACAAAATAAATATTTGTGCTATTCGCGTTTTGTCGATACAGTGCCAAAAAAATAGATCCCCCATTTTTCTTAGAGAAAATTCGAAATTTTGAAATGATATTATTATTGACAAATTATCCAGGATGCTGTTTCGATTTCGCTTGCAACTGATGCCATCGGGCCTATTAACTAGCCGTTTTAATTCGAGATCGACAGTCTTAGTTAATGCAATCGAATACTTAATCCATTCTTCAGAACTCTATTGCGTTCTCGGGATAATGGTTTGCCTCCGGTATTCACTTGTGAGTCATGTTGGATACAGCTTTGCTCCTGTATTACTCATATTTTAAATAAAATAAATAATCGATCAATAATTTAAATGAGAACTAATCCAAGATGGAAATAATGATATGTTATGCTTAATTTTGGAACTTAGTTCGACCATCTTTTGGCGATCTGATATCGAAGGTCAGTAACACTTTTTGTAGGGGAACCCCCGGTGGCTACCTGCAAGCTCATCCCTTCAAAACAGCTTTACCACCCGCGTTGATACCTGTTAATTAAGATGTTTTGAGGAATGCAGGCCGCTCAGTGGGTTCAGTATTGTATTTGCAACTCGTTTGTAATCCGCTGTTCCAGGCACTCCTTGAGAAGTGCCCCCATACCAAGGGTCAGCAAGAGGAATACCAGCGCTGAAGAGAAGATTGCATTTGTCAAAGAAAAACATAGGTACCGATACAACTATTTGTCGTCGTTACTAACCAAAATGGAGGGCAGAGATCGAGCTCAATATATTAACCATTTTAAAAGAATAGCGATAAAATTTATCAAAAAGATTGGGAATAAATTTAAATACTTGATGTATAGGTTGATGCTTTTCTTATAAAAGGTATTTTAAACACGTCAATAGCTTACTTCACACTGTCTCAAAATCAGGAATATGTTGCTTGGAAAGTTTTTAGCGAGGTTAAGGCTGTTTTTGGCGCGCGTCTGGCTTTGAGCTACAGCAATTCTCTTAACATACTTCTCCATTCTACTGTTACTTGCTCATAAGGCCGTTAGCAAACCATTGTGCTTCCATAGCCCCGTCCTCATCATCTAGCTTGTCTTAAGGTCATTGTATGGTAACCTGGCTCGTGCGTTATTTTGGAGATTGGCCAACTCTATGAATCCAGAACGTCTAACATCATCGCCTACCCCCTCTCTCTCTTCGTTGGATGTTTACCAAGAGGCTTACGATTATTCGCTCAATAACCCAGAAGCTTTCTGGCTAGAGCAAGCGAAGCGGATCGATTGGGTTCGTACACCGACGGTTGCGGACCGTTCTCAATTCGCACCTAAAGCGGAAATACGCTGGTTTGAGGATGGTCAGCTTAACGTTTGCTACAATTGCCTCGACCGGCATTTGGGACAACATGCCGACAAAACAGCCATTATTTTTGAGGCGGATGAGCTCGGACACTCTCAACGCATCTCTTTCCGAGAGCTGCACCAACGCGTTTGCAGGCTCGCCAACGTTCTGAGTTCCCTTGGCGTTAAAAAGGGAGATGTCATCACGCTATACATGCCCATGGTTCCCGAGTTGGTTGTAGCCATGCTGGCTTGTGCTCGACTGGGCGCCATTCACTCTGTTGTTTTTTCAGGCTTTTCGGCCTCAGCTTTAGCCGAACGCCTCGCGGCCTCACAGTCGCGTTACCTGGTAACTGTAAGCCAAAATTGCCGTGGAGGGCGCATTCATCACCTTCGTGATAACGCACAACAGGCTCTCGCTGTAGATTGCAGTCCTGTCAAAACGGTCCTCCTTTTAAACTCAGAGAGCTCGATGACCTATCCGAATAAGGGAGGTCAGAAGGGCGTTTTCGCTTGGCCAGCTTCCGTCGTGGTCCATAACTACAATGACTTGGAAAGGACCGTCTCGGATCACTGTCCCTGTGTTACAGTAAACGCCTTGGATCCACTCTTTATCCTTTATACGTCGGGGTCTACAGGTCACCCCAAAGGAGTTATTCATAGCTCAGGAGGCTACCTCGTCTACGCCTCGCTCACGCATCAAGTTATTTTCGATATCCAGCCGGAGGACGTGTACTTTTGTACGGCTGATATTGGCTGGATTACGGGACATTCATACGGCGTTTATGGTCCTCTATCAAAGGCAACAACTCTTGTGCTTTTTCAAGGAGTTCCAACCTACCCTGATGCTTCGCGCTTTTGGAGAATCATTGATGAGCACAAAGTATCCTTATTTTACACGGCGCCTACAGCTCTTAGAGCTTTACGGCAATTTGAAGAAAGCTTCATTGATTCCGCATCATTAACCAGCCTGCGGCGATTGGCCTCTGTTGGCGAACCGATTGATCCTCCAACGTGGCAATG
Source organism: Alphaproteobacteria bacterium (assembly GCA_041200185.1). Lineage (GTDB taxonomy): Bacteria > Pseudomonadota > Alphaproteobacteria > BNTO01 > BNTO01. Next base: position 891,997 of record CP165730.1, on the reverse strand, counting down.
GTTTTTTGACGTTATTGGAAAAGGTCGTTGTCCAATTATGGATACGTGGTGGCAAACAGAAACAGGTGGTGTGCTTATTTGCCCGTTGGTGACGAATGTACGTTCAAAAGATTCGGCTTCTATTTTTGAATCAAGCGCGAATGAGTTATTGCAACAAACGAATCCATCAAAAAACCCCTTCATTCACCAAAAACCAGGTTGTGCAGCCAAACCCTTCTTTGGAGTCCGTCCTGTCATTATTCAGGATCAAAAGCCCGTTCTTCAGCCTGGCGTAGAAGGGTACCTTTGTCTTGAAAAGTCCTGGCCAGGGCAAGCACTTGGCATCTTGGGTGATGAAGATTACTTCCAAAAGGCTTATTTTGACGTTCATCCCGGTCTCTACACGAGTGGAGACGGTGCGAAATGCGATGAAGATGGTGATATTTGGATTTTGGGCCGTTTAGATGATGTGCTCAACGTATCGGGACATCGCCTTAACTCTGCAGAGCTTGAGCAGGCCATCATGGAACACCCCGAGGTTACCGAGGCCTGCGTTGTTGGTTTCTCACACAGCATTAAGGGGCAAGGTATTTGTGCTTTTTTGGTAACGAAAGCCAGTAATTACAATGAGCTAAAACAGCAAATCAAACAGATTGTCCGGCAAAAAATTGGCCCCATTGCAACTCCTGATAAAATCCTCGTCGTGCCTGATTTACCAAAGACGCGATCCGGGAAAATTATCCGAAGGCTTTTAAGAAAGGTTATCGAAGGTGCTGATATGAAGACAGAAAATCTCTCTTCATGCGTGAATCCATCGTGTCTCATTACTATTGGCCAGTCACTAGAAGTGTAAGGGGGAACTATATGGAGCTTTTTCTTTTATTTATTCTTCACTAGTATTGCTATGTTCATAGATTTCGTGAATACGTTCCATAATTTGTTCGGCACTCCAGTACTCAAATGAATATCCCTCCGAGCATTCGCTTGCTTTGTAGTGCTTTCCTCCACATTTACAAATGTAAGTTTCCATCCCAAATGGTGGTTTATACTGCACATTTAACGGCTGCCACTGACTGTAGGTGCCACGCCACCAGTAAGTAGTATAGCCAGGCTCGCCATTGAACTCTACAGCGAAATTATTCGCGCAATGTGCATTGTAGTAATGTAACCGTCCACATTTACACATGTAGCCAAATCGAGCGGGACACAATGTACCTGCTGCATGCCATTTTCCGCAATAATCACCAATGTACCCAGGTTGGCCATTTTTGTAGACGGTTATCATTATTTGATCCTCACGGTTGTGATTAATACATTGAAAATTCGTAGAATGCCAGTTTCCACAAGAGCACAAGTAACTATTATTTTGATTAATGTTATCAATAGAATTTTTCGCGTAGTTCCGAGCGTTAGTAGTTCCTAAAGAATCCTGAATTGATTTATCGTAATCGTTGTCAAATATTGTTCGATGCTACATCAAAATCTAACCAACAATCTTTCCACACAGTATTCAGCCGATGCCAGGTTTTATCGGGGGCGATATAGCCGGGAATAGGGGTAGTTTGACTTTCCTCAGCGGAATTAACAGGAGTGAGCATAACTGGTTTTGTACATGGATAGGTATATTCGTGCTCCTGTCCACAATCGCAAACATAAGTTGTATATCCCAAAGGTGCTAGGTCGATCCATTCCTGATCATCCTTCAGAGTTACTTGGAGATATGGATTTCCTTGAAGGAGGTATATGTGTGTACAGAGAAGCCCTTGTCCCTTTTCCCAGCATGGATCGCAAACGGGAGGACATTGATGAACATGGCTAATAAACCCATGAATCGGTTGAGGAATCAGGTCTTTGCCACTGTAGGTGTGCGGGAAAGGGGTAAAAGTTTCTGCACAAAGGTCCATGAACAAAGCTACTTTTTCTCGGAGTTTTTGCAGAGACGTTTGAACGTCTGGCTGCTCTTCGAAGGAGGAGATCAACAGAGTTCCACTGGCCATGAGATGAGCCTGAAGCTGCTGATAATGCTCCATGATGGAGTTCAGCACCTGGGTTAGGGAGTTCATTTGACGTTTTCTCTCTGCTTCAAGGATCGAGAGCTGCTTGGCCATTCTGTGCATCCAACAATCGATAGAGGTCATCGTTTTCTCTACCGAGTTGAGGGAAGAAGCTACGGTTTTATCCGCAGAATGTCCTCCTAGAGCCACTTCAGGCGCCACGACAGGAGCAGAAGGCTCGTCAGAAGGAGTGACATCCTTGACCAATCCGACCTCTTTGAGGAGGGAAAAGGTTTCGTTTTGAACAAGATGTTCGAAGTGGGAAGAGCCGCAACAGAAAGCTGGTGTAAGCAGGAGACATTTCCCGAAAGTCAAACGCATAGAGCACCTAAGTCTAGTTTTGCACTACACTCATTCTGACAAGTAAAGGTTAAGAAAGTGTGAAGTATTTTGTTATTAACACTCGATACAATAATCCGATAATGCAGTTCAACTTCTGTGAGTTGAGACATTTATCTCGTGGCAACCGTACTCCAAGAGAGCGCAGAACCCCATCCACCTCAGTCATCCTTTCAAAGTCTCCGCCAGTCTCGTCATCTTGCGTTAGCTGCAAACTTTACGTACAATGATCAGTGGGTTTGTTTCGTGTTCCCATCGTCTAGCGGTTAGGACATCGCCCTTTCAAGGCGGCAACACGGGTTCGAGTCCCGTTGGGAACGCCATCAGTTTTGTGCTTAGAAGAGCCCGCACGGTTGTCGTGGGGCTGCGGGAAAGGAAGGAAGATCATGGCAGTACCAAAGAAGAAAACATCCAAGTCCAGACGAGATATGCGCAGGGCCCATGACGGGTTAGTTCTCGTTCAAAGTGTGGAGTGTGCCAATTGCGGCGAGAAACATCTCCCCCATCATGTCTGCCATAAGTGTGGGTGGTACAAAGGTAAGCAGATTTTAAGAAACTCGTCGAGGGAAGTCTCGGATAGCGACTCTTAGTTTTCGGTCGATAGGGTCACCGTGACAGTCGTCATTGCACTTGACGCGATGGGGGGTGATTTCGGCCCGCCCGTTGTCGTTGAAGGGGTTTCTTTGGCTTTGTCGTTTCTGCCGCGGCGCGGTGTTTCGCTTGAAAGCGTTCGGTTCGTTTTATTTGGCGATGAGGGAGCTATTGGCGAGCAGCTATGTAAGTTTCCTCAAGTCGTTCCTTATGTTTCCGTTACCCATACGGACGTCGTCATTACGAATGATATGAAACCTATTGATGCTTTGCGTCACAGGGATGATTCGACTCTCGGAATGGCGCTAGGTGCTCTATCTCGTGGAGAAGCCCACGCCGTTGTTTCGGCTGCCAACACAGGAGCATACGTGACTTTAGCTAAGGTTTTGCTAGGTACGTTAGATGGAATTGACAGACCCGCCATTCCTGCCATGATGCCAAATTTAAAAGGACGCAGCGTCGTTCTTGACTTAGGTGCCAACGTTGATTGTCCTCCTGAGAGACTTATCCAGTTTGCGCTTATGGGGGAGGCTCTTGCTCACGTTCTCTTGAAAAAGACTTCCCCAACCGTAGGGTTGCTGAATGTTGGGGCTGAGGATATGAAGGGGCCAGCCTTAATCCAGCAAACGGCACACCTTCTACAACAAATCGATGCTCAGACGCATCAAGGTCGCACCCCTCACCCTTTTTGTTTTCATGGGTTCGTTGAAGGAGATGATATTTTTAAGGGAGCTACAGACGTTGTCGTGACAGATGGCTTTTCCGGAAATATTGCTCTTAAAGCTATTGAGGGATCCATTTACTTTTTCTTTCACCTGCTCAAGTCTGTTGCTAAAAAGTCGATCCTTCATCGGCTTGCAGCGTTGTTTATGTTGCCTCTTGTTAAGACTGTCAAAAAAACAATTGATCCTCGCCTCTACAACGGAGCTGTCTTTTTGGGCCTTCGGAAAATCGCCATCAAAAGCCACGGGGGTGCTGATGCTTTTGGATTTGCCCAGGCTCTTTTGGTGGCTGTCGACATGGCGCAATCAAACTTCTTGGAGCATATCGAAAAGAGGTTGATGCTTATGACGACGACAGGAGCTGACAGCAAAAAAGTTGAAAATCTTGAGAAAAATTCAGTAAACTCAGGGAGTTGAGCCTGGTTATTGCTCCCAAGATGAGCGAGGAAGAGAGCGTTTGTGACGTCTGTGTTTCATTCTTATATTACCGGCTGTGGGATGTCGGTTCCTGATCAGGTCGTGACGAACGATGATCTATCCAAATCTCTCGACACAACAGACACCTGGATTGTGGAAAGGACGGGAATTAGGGCTCGCCGACGAGCTGGTCCAAGCGATACCGTTGCAAGCCTTGGAACGGTTGCCTCTCAGCGAGCACTAGAGGACGCACACGTTTTGGCAAGAGACATTGACGCGATCATCCTTGCGACAACATCTCCTGATCATTTTATGCCAGCTACAGCCACTAAAATTCAGGCCAATTTAGGAGCCCAACAAGCTTTTGCTTTTGATCTTCAGGCCGTTTGTTCAGGGTTTGTTTATGCTCTATCCGTGGCAGATCAATTTATTCGTTCAGGTCATTCGAAGACCGTTCTTGTCATCGGAGCGGACCTGATGTCTCGTATGGTCGATTGGACAGATCGTTCGACATGTGTCCTTTTTGGGGATGGCGCCGGAGCTGTTGTGCTTCAATCTACAAACGAAAGAGGAGCAGGTATTTTATCGACACATTTATTTTCGGACGGGACGGCTTATGACAAGCTCTATTCGGATGTGGAGGCTGAAACTCCCCAGCACCGAGGGAAAATCATTATGAACGGACGATCCGTTTATGTTAGGGCTATTGAAGTTATGGCAGCCTCTGTTCGCACGGCCCTCGAACAACAGCATTTATCTGTTAAGGATCTTGATTGGATGGTTGCGCACCAGGCTAATAAACGAATTATTGATGCCGTAGCTCATGACTTAGGCCTTCCGGAGGATAAAGCTATTTGCATTATCGATTCTTATGCCAACACTTCAGCAGCAACGATCCCGATGGCGCTTGCTGTGGCCTCTCACGATGGGCGTATTCAAAAAGGAAATCTGATCGCTCTCACAGCCATGGGTGCTGGCTTCACCTGGGGTTCCGCTCTCGCTCGGTGGTAAAGGGATGCTAAGAAGTTGTTGTCGATTTAGCGAAGCGTTTTTCCCTTCCCTCTCAGTCTGTGCTACAATGCGAGCAGCGTTGGGTGGATTGGAGTTTTTACGATGAGTTCACTGAAAGGCACGCAGACGGAGAAGAATTTGAGAACTGCGTTGGGGGGAGAGTCAGAAGCTCAGAATAAGTATACTTTTTATGCATCACAGGCGAGGAGTGAAGGCTATCAGGAGTTCGCCGAAATCATTTCGCGAATGGCAAACAACGAAAAGGAACACGCCAAGATCTGGTTTAAAAAGCTCCATGGAGGTAGAGTTCCAGATCTGGAGACTTGCCTTAAGGACTGTGTTGAAGGCGAAAGCTATGAGTGGACGCAAATGTATCCAGCTTTTGCAGAGAAGGCGAGAGAAGAAGGTTTTCCTGATATCGCTCTCTTGTTTGAGCGAGTAGCGGATATCGAAAAGACACACGAGGCTGAATTCACCCGTCTTCTCACGCAGCTCAGAGGCAGGAAAGTCTTTGAGTCAGATGTAGAAGCCTGTTGGGTGTGCTTGGAATGCGGATATGTTCATTATGGGAGAAAGGCTCCTGTGTCTTGCCCTGTTTGTGGACACGACCAGTCCTTTTTTGTTAGGAAGAAAGCCAGCGAGTTCTAGACGGTTCTGAGGGTAGAATTAAGCTCCGTAGAGGTGGCCTCGGGTGAGGGGGACTAGGTCCCCGAGGCAGGCTTTTAGCCGGCTGGCTTTAAAGGTGATCGCGTCGAGTAAGGATGATAGGAGTGTTTTGTGGGTGGCTCATGGTTGGTACTTCTCGCATGAGGGGTTGTTCGTGTGCCTTGAGAGAAGGAGGGAGATCAGGCCACGGGCTCTGTCGAAGGCGGACAGGATCCCAGGTTTTTGGCCCAGGCGAACCCGATGGTATTCCCTTTGGAATTATTCTTACTGATGAAGACGTTATTATCGTACGCGGGCACAGCCTCTAGTGACTCAGTAAAAAGAACGGGAAACGTTGGGGCTTTGTTGCTAGACAAAAGGTAGAATAACGGACCCGTTACAAAATCAATAGACCTATTGCGAATGCGAAGTGCCTAGGTTTATTGATACATAATAACTCCCAAATCTTGGACGAACCCCATCCTATTTCTTTCTTATTCACTCGCTATAGGTTTTTAAATTCCATTGCTTTGGAAGACCACTGGATACTCGCTAGTATCCTTTCCTCGGAAAAGTCTTCTGTATCTCCGCGATCCTGTAGGTCTCTATGTTAAAACGACCGTCGGGCAAGCCCACTTGGGGCAGAGAACCGTGCCGATTGAACGCATTAAAGCCTATTTTCAGTCTTTTGGACTGGCCTCCAGAATTCAGGAGTTTGAAGATTCTAGTGCGACTGCTGAGCTTGCCGCGCAAGCTTTGCGATGTGAACCATCCCGCGTTGCAAAGACACTGTCTTTTTGGGTTGGAGAACGCTCTATTTTGATCGTCATATCGGGTTACCAGAAAGCATCAAATTCCAAATTTTAAGGTCGTTTTTGGAGCGAAACCTCGCATGCTTCGTCCGGATGAAGTTCTCGAGTGATTGGTTACGCTGTAGGAAGTGTTTTTCCCCTTGCTGTGAACGACGGTGTCGATGTCTATTTGGACACTTTTGCAAAGGTTCAACACCGTTTTCCCAGCCTACGGAAGCGCAAGCAGCGTTATCGGCTTGTCCTTGGAAGAGCTGGTCAAATACTCTCAATCGAAAGGTTGGGGGGACGTTGGGAAGCCTCTTTGTGGGTATCATTCCCGAATTGAATCGTGCTCCAAACATCTCAAAACGGGCGACCCTTATAAACATGGGAGTCGTTGTTTTCACCGAAGAATACACCTATTGGAAGCCTGGGTTCTCATCCAAGAGCGATCTATTCGAGAGATGAGTGGCCGCTCAACGAGAGAGGTGTCGACGATTAAAAATAAGAACAAATGAAGTATCATATAGATATGATTCGGTATTACCGAGCGCATAAATACTAGAGTAAGTCAAACACAAAGTAATTAAAACTTGATTATGTCGCAATCCCGCTTTTGCAGGCTTTGATGTTGGATAAACACAAAATTTGATGCGATTTCGTACTAGTGATGACTTCAACTTTTAACGGTGGAAATATCGTTGATAATTTCACAATCGTTGAAAGAAATGAGAATCCAACACCTTCCAGAAGTTTTCAGTACCTTAACTCCGGCCTCTGATCCATATAGACGTTTCGTAGCGAGAGTAATTTTACATATTTAACTACACAATAGTTTGATGAATATAATGGATAGAAATACTTAGGGAATTCGATACAGATTCTCAATGTCGTAACATTGACGCCGACAAATTTATTTTGAAACACACAAATCAAGGCTAACTATATATATGATAAAAGGTGGAGAAGAGGGTATTTATGGATAGCAGAATGCTCAACCTGATTTTAATTCCGTAGATAGTATAAGAACTTTACATTTTATTTAAAACTATGTATGATGAAGTATAGTCAGGAAGGTATGGGTTTATGAAGGCGATGCAGACATTTTTCAGACAGACGGTAAAACTTGCTGGTATAACCCTTCTTTTTCTTGCGGGTTGCACGAAGGATCAAGTTTTTCTGCCGACGGTTGGGCTGCGAAATATCCGTGTGACAGCGCAAGAAGACGCGAATAAGCAGCAGGTAACCCGTGTGCATTTCGTCTTCCCTAAAGCTGAAGCATTACTAGCAGAGCTCAGAAAAATGGACGCAACTGCGTATTTTGAGCAAGCAGCCCAGTTACAGGCGACTTACCCAAATGACCTTGAGGTTGTTGAAATAGAAATAGCACCCGGAATGACTGTCGATCGAACAGTCTGCCTTAAAGACTTTCGTTCTCGGTCCGTTCTCGTTTTCTGCAACTATGACGCCAGCATACGGGGTTCTCATCGCGAAGAATTGCGTAAGCTCTGCAGGAAAGCCAGGGTCCTCCTCGGTCGTAACGGAGCAACGATTACGTATTGAGGTACGCGAACGATAGGTGTTTTTCGAATGCGCAAATGGAGAGTTTCCTTGGCCAGAGTCGAACCAAAAAGAGAAACTGTGAGAAGTATCCGGCTTTGCGTTACTGTTTTTTTCAGACGTGCATGTTTTATTGACTACATCTTGGCCAACATCATAACCCATGAATTCTGTTGTAATACTGCTAGAGGAGTTGATTCGATGGCGGTAGTTAGGCATTGAAATGGAGCTCGAGGAAGGGAGAGCAGCTTATTCTTTCCTTGATTTGGGATCCTAGCTGTTCAAAGCCAGGCGATCAAGTGGCGGAATATAACAAACAGCTCTGGTTATCAAGAGTCGAGAAGATCACCGATGACTTTATATGTCAACTTGATGTCATACGTCTTTATTCCAGAGTACGCTAGCGGGCGAGACTCTTCTATCACATCTGTTAAATTGACAGGCTAAGAAGTCTACGTATCCGAACGCTCCCTCTTAGCGACCGAACTGGTTGAGCGAGGCTGTCTGCAAACCACTTAACTCAAGTGGCGGCAATCCTCGAAATATTCTTTTTCCTGATATCGCGGATGTTGGCTGGGATGATGACTTTTCCGAATCGCGTTCTTTTGACGGCTAAGCTCCCTATAAACTGCAATTTCTAGAGTTTTCCTAACAGGAGGTCTTTTTCGTTGATATTTCCAAAGGTACGACAAAGGCAAAGACTAAGGAATCCTTATTGGATTTTTATCAATATTTTATGCATTACAAAAGTTTTGAAAATTAAATAATTTACAAAAAGTATTTAAATTAAAACATTCTATTTTACCTTGATTTCTTGTTATAGACCTTGCATGTCTCTGGTTTGAACAGCCGTTAGTTACAACCACAGGCATCCGAGTTCTGTAAATTGTAAAGCTCGACTCTTTCAAAAGGAGAGTTCTGAAAGAACTAAGCATTTCCCAAGCTTTTTGCAACTTACCGATGAAGAGGTTTATCACTCAGGATTCATGCAAATATGATGTCAAAAAAAATCTTCTCCTGCAATAAATCTTAGTTTTGACAGATATCGGTCCTGTGCTCGAACTGAATGCATTTGTTTTGATTCGCATTAAACTTCGCCCCATGGAATCGATGCTTTTCAACGCCAGAAGGAACAACGAAGGGTGCTCCACTCCCTTGGTGTTTCTGACCCAGCATGTTGAAACACACTCAACATCTCTAGAGAGGTGATCTCGACTCGAACCAAATTTCAGGGAAACAAATGGCGTAATGCAGGTCATATTTTGTGGCGAACAGAATTCCTATCCGCCCCAACGGGGCTGCAATAGGTAATGCCCGCACCGATTGTCCCGCTCTAAGATATAAGAAAAAGTACCGTACGTGCACATGCCCCCTAAACAGTTCGTCTAGCGATTGGATCAAGTTGTTACGGATAAAAACTGCACAGCTACCCGACACCCTAGGGCTAGACATTTCTGAGTTTTACTCAAATATCCGCATGAGATTGCCTGATAGTATCGTGGTTCCCTTTTGCCTTCTAAGGCGAATCACAACTCCCACTCTAACAACTTCGATGTTCATCTACCTTTCGAAATCGACAGAATAGCTCCACTGCAAAAATTAAAAACGCACAACAAAGAGCCCTTGATAGCTACTAGCTTCTCAAGAACTCCATATCCCATTCTACCTAAAGACGCAAGATCCACATTCACCACAAACTTCTCGAAGTCTCTTAATGAGGATCTATATCACACAGCTCAACACAAAAAGGCCCCAAGCCCGGGGCCTTCTCACAACATGCTGCTCTAAAGCCAACGACTACTCGGCAACGACTAAGTGAGCCCGACGATTACGTGCATGTGCCATCTCATCATCACCCAGATCTGCTAGAGCCTCCTTACCGAAGGAAACCGTCTTGAGTCGTGACTCATCGATACCATTCGAAACGAGGAACTTCTTGACGGATTCAGCACGACGGCTGCCTAAGGCAAGGTTGTATTCCTTCGTTCCGCGCTTGTCTGCATGTCCCTCAACGACGATCGTCCTGTTCGTGTAAGTTGATAACCAATCTTTTACGCGGCTGAGGATCTCGGCCGCTTCAGACGTTAAATCCTGACGGTCGAAACCAAAATAGACCGTATTGGCGACATTGGCCTCAAAATCCTCGGCTGAACCGGGAACGACTGACGGCGCTACCGACTCAACATCCTTCGGCTGCTGCGAACAAGCCGCCAACAAAAGCCCCGCGATCGCGAAGCCCGCAATTTTCCTGACTGAAATTCTGACTGTCATAAAACACCCTTAAAACCATTCGAAACCACTAGAGTGATAATAACCATAAAATGGTTAACAAATCATTAAATTTTTCACAAAAAGAGCGATCATTTTGCATAAAATTTTTCACAAGGGGGTGAACATAACTGACTAGCGGCTGTTTTGAGGGATGTAGACTCCAAGGGTACTGGAGGATGACTGATTTATTTCCCTTGGGGAAAATAGGTACTACCTTTGCATCGTGGGTTGTTTACTCATTCTTAGCAAATGTATTGGATTTAACAAGTGGATCTGAATTGACCGTCATGGCCACTTTTTGAAATCTCCTGCGATGAGCAGTAAAAAGGCCAATATTCCGTTACAAGCGTTGAAGTTTGTAGGCAGTTATCTCCACGCTTCTCCGGTGCTTTTTTGAAAACGCCGGTACGTAAGCTATAATCAAGCGTGTATCATCAGAGTGGTGCGGGGGCATGGAATCAGAATCCTCTTCAGGATCGTCCTTATTCGGGTCGGTCCTTCCACCTCGCGTGGCCTCGTCTTACACGGCACAGGATATTGAAGTTTTGGAGGGGTTGGAGCCTGTTCGAAAACGGCCCGGAATGTATATTGGTGGCACAGACAGCGCTGCTTTGCATCACTTAGCTTGTGAAATCCTCGATAACAGCATGGATGAGGTAACGGCTGGCTTCGCAAAGCGCATTGAGATCGTTTTTGATGAAACTGTAGGTGAGGTTGCTGTGGCAGACGATGGTCGTGGCATCCCCTTCGACCCTCACCCCAAATATCCAGGTTTGTCGGCATTGGAAGTCATTTTGGGTACACTTCACTCAGGAGGAAAATTTAGAACAAACGTTTATCAAACAGCGGGAGGATTGCACGGCGTCGGCCTTTCGGTCGTCAATGCTTTGTCAGACCGCTTTGAAGTTGAGGTTTTCCGTGGTAGCCAGCATGCCTTTCAAAGATATAGTCGAGGCCACGCAGAAACGGAATTGGTGATTGAGGAAGTCAAAGGACGTAAACGAGGAACGGTTATCCGATTTCACCCCGATCCTGAAATTTTCGGAAACGAGACATTTCAAGCCAAAATCCTCTTTGATCGCGTTAGAGCTAAGGCGTTTTTGGTGAAAAATGTCGAAATTTTGTGGACTTATAAGCCATCTACCGAACGAACAGCAGAAGATGTACCTCTTTCATGTCGTTTGACCTACCCTGAGGGAGTGGCAAGCTTCCTTGAGGAATCGCTCAAAGGAACACTAACCGGTGAGACACAAGGCAAAGAGGAGGCGGATGCAGGCGTTCCGGATCCTTCCTACTTTCTCTTCCAGGGAACAGCCCCTTACTCCGACCAGTCGGGACGTGTTGAGTGGGCTGTAGCTTGGGAACGTGATATCAACACGGATTGGCCCCTTTCCTCGGCTTCGTTTTGCAATACGGTTCCAACCCCTCTTGGAGGAACGCATGAAGCGGGATTCCGTCAAGGCCTTTTGAAGGCCGTTCGAGCCTTTGGTGAGTTGGTTGGTCATAAAAAGGCTGAGTTGATCACTGCGGAAGATGTGGAAAAAAGTACGGTTCGACTCGTGTCTTGCTTCGTAGAGCAGCCGCAGTTTCAGGGCCAGACAAAGGAAAAATTAACAACGACAGCTGTGCAGAAGCTGACAGAATCAGCCCTTAAGGACTATACAACGCACTGGCTAACGGCTCAGCCTCAACGGGCAGCTAAAGTCCTCGATATCTTGGTAGAGGAAGCAGAACAACGCCTGCGCAACAGGCAGAAAACCAAGGAAAGCTCGCGCCTAAGACAAATTAGCCGCCTGCGTTTGCCGGGAAAGTTGGCGGACGCTTTGTCACAAAAACCCGGCGAAAATGAGCTTTTTCTCGTTGAAGGAGACTCTGCGGGAGGGTCAGCCAAGCAAGCACGTGACCGAAAGACTCAGGCCGTTTTGCCGCTTCGTGGCAAGATTTTAAACGTCGCAACCGCCTCGCTTGAGAAGTTACGGCAGAATCAGGAGATATCCGATCTGTCCGTTGCTCTGGGATGCGGAACTCATTCTACCTGCCACGTCGACAAATTGCGTTACCACAAAATCATTATCATGACAGACGCTGACGTGGACGGGGCGCATATTGCTTCTTTGTTGCTAGCTTTCTTCTTCAAGGAAATGTACCCCGTTTTAGAAGGTGGGTTTGTGTACCTTGCCTGCCCACCCCTTTACCGTCTCTCAACGGCGCAGCAAACGGTTTACGCGCATGATGACGCCGAGAAAGATCGTTTGCTTAAGGAGGTTTTTAAGAAGGGACAAAAGGTCGATATTAGCCGATTTAAGGGCCTTGGAGAAATGCCTGTAGCTCAGCTGAGGTCAACGACCATGTCTCCCAACACGCGCCAGCTTATTCGCGTTCGTGTGAATGATTTTGAGACTTGTGAAGAGTTTTTGGACCGGATCATGGGGCGCCGGGCTGAGTACCGCTTTCAGTTTATCCAAGAAAAAGCCCCGTTTTTCAGGGACTTAGACGTTTGATCGCCCGTCGGAGTTGACAAAGAATCAAAACTCTTCCACCATAATCTTAAGGGGAGGGGTCTAGCTGTAGGCTCATTCCAAGGGGGGGGAAGATATCGAACGATGACCTAGGGATTGAGAGCGTATTTAGTGCGTTAGAATTAAGCAAGAAAAGTCATAAATAAATAATCACAAATAAATAAGAGTCCGCAATAATTAAACATCAAACGATGTCTTAACAAAATCAAGGGGGAGAACAGGGAAATGAACAAGAAAATTATTATATGCACGTGTCTTATGGGAGGTGCCATAATCGGTAGAGTTGTGGTTGGTACTTCGGGTTTCTGCACGGCACCACGAGGACTGGCTCCTCAAGGAAGTTTCAGATTTTCAAATGAGCAAAGAGATAAGCTCATCCAGCTGCATAAAGCCGGGACTTCCCCAGTTGACGCTCTGCAATCCATGCAAAAACACTACAAAGAAACGAACTACAACGGTAAAAAACCAACCCTAGAGGCTATCCAATATTTCTTTACTTTGACAGCACACAGAAAACCAAATCCAAAAATGACAGAACAAGAACTCAATCAATTTGCAACATTGCTGGCGGCTAATGGTCACAATTTTTCGCTTATAGAACAACAATTTCCAAACCATGATCGCAAATATCTGCAAGGTCTAGCGCAAAGAATAGAAAGACAAGAGAGACTGGGCCGATCATCCTATCTTGAGCGTTGGAAAGATCAACACGCCGTTGATGTCCAACAACAAACAGAGGCTGAACAATTGCAACAGGCGCAAACGTCCTTGAGGCGCGAATTGAGGAAGGAAGAACAAGTTCCTGAACAGCCTTGGACGCCTGAGGAGGATCAACTCCTTTTACAACGTTTTGCCGAGATTGGACCTCATTGGACGCTTCTAAAAAAATACCTCCCAGGCCGAACAGGTAACAATATTAAAAATCATTATAATGCATTAATACGCAAAATTGGAAATGCAGGTCTTGTAAATGGATGTCCTATTCCTAATATTCCAGAAGTCAAAGAAACACAACAAAATGAGACTCGACAACCCGAGAGAGAAAATGCTCCTGATCAATCATTGGTCGCTTTTCTAGCAGCTGTTGAACGGAATTACGTTCCCTCTATGGCGGCGTTCACAGCGAACCTCTATTCTATTCCTTGCCTCAGTATTGTCGATCCACATAACCCAGAACTGACGCAACTCTCACTTCAGGTCTGGAAAAATCATCCATAAATTTTCCCAAAACCGAATCTCGGCGCGACAGAACCTAGCATTGGGAGCCCATCATATAACCGGGTCCAGGGGTACCCTCCAACCCTAGCGCCCCCACGTACTCGCCGTTACGCCGGTTTACTGGGCTTACGAATTTGGATGTGAAGTTCTCGAAGCTGCTGCTCTGTTACCGTCGATGGGGCTTTCATCATGAGGTCCTGAGCCTGCTGATTGAATGGAAAAGCAATAATCTCCCGAATGCTCGGTTCATCTGCTAACAACATCACCATTCGGTCAATTCCCGGCGCGCATCCGCCGTGGGGAGGGGCGCCAAACTTGAAGGCATTGATCATTCCAGAGAATTTCTCGTCAACGACCGAGCGGTCATACCCTGCAATCTCGAAAGCCGTGTAGAGCGTTTCGGGGTCGTGGTTCCGAATGGCTCCGCTCGACAGCTCAACACCATTACAAACGATGTCATATTGATAAGCCAATAAACTCAAAGGATCCTGCGTCCGAAGAGCTTCTAACCCTCCTTGAGGCATCGAGAAGGGGTTGTGACTAAACTCAATCTTCCCCGTTGTTTCATCTCGCTCGTACATAGGGAAATCGACAATCCAGCACAACTCAAAACGGTTTTCTTCAATCAACTCCAACGTCTTGGCGATGTGCGTGCGTGTGAGGCCGGCATATTTCGCTGCCTGTGTTTCCTTCGCATCAGCCACAAAAAAGACAGCATCCCCAACTTGAAGACTCGTCTTTGCTACCAATGTGCGTAATCGATCCTCCTCCAAGAATTTGGCAATAGGACCTTTGGCTTGCCCCTCTTCGAGGACGATATACCCCAACCCCGGCATACCGTTTTCCTGAGCCCAGCTCCCGAGTTTGTCAAAGAAACTCCGCGGCTGCTGCCGAGCTCCCGGAACGCGAATAGCCCGAACAACCCCACCTTTTTGAACAAGACTGGCAAAAGCTGCAAAGGAGCCTCCGTCAAAAACCTCAGAAACGTCCACAATGACCAATGGATTGCGTAAGTCCGGCTTGTCCGTGCCGTACGACAGGAGTGATTCCTTGTAAGTTAGGCGACGAAATGGTGCTGGTGAAACGGGACGCCCGTTGGAAAATTCCGTAAAGACACCGTGAAGTACGGGTTCGCAAGCAGCAAAGACATCCTCTTGTGACGCGAAAGCCATTTCAAAGTCGAGCTGATAAAACTCTCCTGGAGAGCGGTCGGCTCGGGCGTCCTCATCTCGGAAGCATGGAGCTACCTGAAAATATTTATCAAACCCCGCTACCATCAAGAGTTGTTTAAATTGCTGAGGGGCTTGAGGGAGGGCATAAAACTTCCCAGGATGAACACGACTCGGCACGAGGTAATCACGCGCTCCTTCTGGTGACGACGCTGTTAAAATAGGGGTTTGAATTTCGAGGAATCCCTGCTCCAGCATTCTCCTCCGCAAGGATTCGATGACCTTGGAACGAAGAACGATGTTTCGGTGAACCTTTTCACGTCGTAAATCAAGAAAACGATAAGTCAGGCGCAAATCTTCCGAGCAGTCCAAATCTTGGTTAACAGGAAAAGGAAGAGGGCTTGTTTCTCCTAGAACGGTGATCTCCTTCACAACAACCTCAATATCCCCGGTTGCAAGATGATCGTTTTTCGTTTCTTCAGACCGCAGCGTAACCGTTCCCTGAACCTGAATGACCGTCTCATTGCTCAACTTTTCGACAACAGCAAAGGCCTTGCTACCCGGCTCAAAAACGCACTGTGTCAGACCGAAATGATCTCGCAGATCAACAAAAATCAACTGACCGTGGTCCCTTTTTCTGTGGATCCATCCGGAAAGAGTAACCTCCTGCCCTTTGTATTGAGCGTTGAGTTCCGAACAGTGATGCGTACGGTAGTAAGTTGAAGAAGCGGACATAAGAACCACAGAAAAAAACAGGAACACGTTCGACTCTATCAAAAAAAGCCAGGTGAAAAAAGTTGCGGAAGGGAGCCTAAAGGAACGTCATATGTTGCTCTTGGTCGTTTGCGGATGTTATAATGACTTAGAGGCACGCGGTTAGCTTTGGGGGCGGCTTTCCGAATGCAGTTTCTCAGGGGTTCAGTTATCTAAGGGTACCTAGAGAACCAATTCGATATTCATACTATTTATCCTTATAAATCTTCTTAGAGGTCATGATGTTAGAGTTAACAGTCTTAGTCGAAAATAGCGTTATGCCCATAAGTCCACTGCTGGGTGAGCACGGGCTTTCGATGCTGCTAACGTCAGACAACCGCAGTTTTTTGTGGGATACCGGCGCTACGGACCTCTGTGTTCACAACGCAGCCAAATGTGGGATCGACCTGCGGGAAATTGATACAGTCGTCTTCTCACACTATCACTACGACCACGTAGGAGGCTTAAAGAGCTTACCCCCTTTCTCACGCGGGAAAAGGAAAGTCATCGCTCAAAAATACGCTTTTTATCCTCGTATAGATGAAGAAAACAAACTCGCTTCTCCAGATATTCCTAAAAAATACGAAGTGACTGCCTTAGAGTCAGGCGCCTATGATCTGACTCCTAGCCTGGTATTTCTAGCTGGTATTCCTCGCGTGAATGACTTTGAAGGAAAGCACTCTTTTGGTCGAATGGTCTTTCATCCTACTGATGGTGAAGAAGCTGCCGAAAATCCTGAGAGTGTTGCGTCACCAGAGGCCGTTGTGTCAGAGGATTTTGTTCCCGACGACTCAGCCCTCATGGCTCTCGTTCCTGACGGCTTCGTCATCATCACGGGGTGTTCGCACTCAGGTATCTGTAACATCGTCCACCACGCCAAAGAAGTCGCTTTCCAAAAGTGGAATGTGTCTCGTGTCAAAAGCGTGATTGGCGGATTGCATCTTATCCAAGAAAATGAAACTGTCCTTGAAAAGACTCTTTTGGGATTAAAAGCCGAAGGAGTCGAGGAATTGGGACCGTGCCACTGTACTGACCTTGCTGCCAAACTGGCTCTGGCCTCAGCTGGTTTCCGTCTTATCGAAATAACATCAGGCACAAAGCTCGTGTTCGGCTAGCACAGAGCCAAGGGCCCCAAATTCTTGACGAGGCAGCCTACCTACTGGGGGACCGCAATTCGTGAGTCAATGCAACAATTAAAAAAAATATGAGAGTAATAATTAAAATAACACTTGTATTATATCAAATCCGCGGCGCTACAATACTGTCTATAAAAAAAACAAATTAACGTTGCGTCAGATAACTTTAACAAAAACAACAAAATCATAATCATTAAAACAACAAAATGTATGAGGTAAAAATGAAAAAGGAGATGAAAAATGAATCAAATTTTAAATAGAAAACAAAAACTCATCCGCGTAGCTTTACGAGGGACAACGCCTTGTTATGAGTTAACTTTGACGGTAAGCGGGACCATTCCTACGAAGAAATCCGTCAACGGTCGCGAAAAAAGTAATCGTCGTCCGCCAAAGCTGCAAGAAGAAAGACGAGGACTTAAGAAAAGTATTCAACATAGCTTTCGTTGGAAGGAGGTGGAAAAACGCATTGTAAACGGAAGGCCCGTCGCTCAGTACACAAACGAACGGGATGATCTTCAGATGGCAGAAGGCTATTACATCCCACCAAGAGAACTTTTGAGTAAAATCAACAAAAAATGCAAGGACTTCGAAAAACATCCATTTAAATCAACCGATTCGTTAAATAAATATTTATTGAGTGGAGAATTATTTGTCGTAGCTACACCGACTATTTTCGATAAGGCAGGCCAAATTTGCAGTAGCTACGCCAGGAGACCGCCCACAGGATTTCTCCTTCATCGACGAAAGGTTGGTAAGAGGCACCGGATACGAGACGGCGACTATCGATATCGCACATGATGTAAAAGTGAAACAAAGCGTTCGTAAAGACAAAGAGTTGCTAGGAGACAGCATGGATTGGCTGCTACGAGCAACAGTAAAAAACCAGGGCGGGGCTTAATTTGTAAAAAAATCCTGAGTATGACGCCTTGGCTAGCAGGAGTACCCTTAGGGCCTTGCGCCGTGTGGTCAACATCGACTACACTCCCCTTGGTAAAATGTGGAAGGATGTTGGGGTCATTGAAGAACCCCGTGAATTTATTGAAAAAGGAAAACGAATGTCAGAAGTAAAATTTCAAATTGAACAAGAAGAAGTTGATTTCGGAGGAAGAAAACTTATCCTCGAAACGGGGCACATTGCTCGTCAAGCCGATGGTGCCGTTGTGGTGACTTATGGAGAAACGAAAGTTTTGTGCACAGTTGTTGGTGCCAAAAAAGCAGCAGAAGCAGCTGACTTTTTTCCTCTTACGGTGCACTACCAAGAAAGAATGTACGCCGCTGGGAAGATTCCTGGAGGTTTTTTTAAGCGTGAAGGAAAACCAACGGAAGGCGAAACGCTCATTTCGAGGCTGATTGACCGTCCTCTTCGTCCGCTGTTTCCGGATGGGTTTTTTAATGAAGTCCAAGTCGTTTGTACAGTACTTGCGCATGATCAAGAGAACAACCCTGATATCCCGTCGATTATTGGCGCATCAGCAGCTCTCGCCTTGTCGGGCTTACCTTTCCAGGGACCTGTTGCAGCCGCCCGAGTTGGGTACAAAAAGGGGGAGTTTATCCTCAACCCATTGCGCAAGGAAATAACCTCAAGCCAGCTTGACCTCGTTGTTGCTGGAACGAAAGATGGTGTCCTCATGGTTGAGTCCGAGGCTCAGCAATTAAGCGAAAAAATCATGCTGGAGGCCGTTAAATTCGGACATAGTCATTTTGCGCCAGTCCTCGAGGCTATTGAGTCTCTGTGCAAAAAAGCAGGGAAGCCTCAGTGGAAAATCCCCGAGTTGCCGAAAGCTTTTTCTGAGTTGAAGTCGTCCATTCGAAAGTCAATTGAGAAAGATCTGCGCAAAGCCTACGCCATTCGCCCGAAGCTAGAGCGAAGAGACGCTGTCGCCGAGTGTTGGGATAAGGTGGAAGCCGAACTCGGGGCCGAGGCAACTTCCAAGACGATATCATGGGCCAAGAGAATTTTTAGCGAATTGGAACATGAACTTCTCAGGACAGATATCCTCGAGAAATCTCAGAGGATTGATGGTCGAGCTCTCGACGAGGTTCGCCCGCTTTCGTGCGAAGTAGCCTTTTTGCCACGCGCCCATGGGAGTGCTCTGTTTACACGTGGCGAAACTCAGGCTTTGGTGGTAGCAACCCTCGGCTCGGGTGAAGATGAGCAGCTCGTTGACGGCCTCGTCGGTGACTACAAAGAACGGTTTTTAGTGCACTACAACTTTCCTCCCTTTGCTGTTGGCGAAACGGGGCGGTTGGGGGCTCCAGGTCGGCGTGAAATTGGCCACGGTCGTTTGGCTTGGAGAGCTCTGCATCCCCTTATTCCTTCAGCTTCCAAATTTCCGTATACGATCCGAATCGTGTCGGAGATTACGGAGTCGAATGGGTCGTCGTCTATGGCAACGGTATGCGGTTCCTCCCTGGCCTTGATGGATGCGGGGGTTCCTTTACCAAAACCTGTTGCAGGGATTGCTATGGGACTCGTGAAAGAAGGTGATAAATTCGCTGTGTTGACAGATATCATGGGAGATGAAGATCATCTGGGCGACATGGATTTCAAGGTAGCCGGTACCGAGGATGGCGTGACAGCGCTTCAGATGGATATCAAAATCACGAGCATCACTTTTGAAATCATGGAGCAAGCTTTGGAACAAGCTCACCGAGGGCGTCAACATATCGCAAAGAAAATGGCAGAGGCTCTTGCAGAACCGCGTCAGGAACTCAGTTCCTATGCTCCTCAAATCACGAGTGTGAGGATCGATAGAGACAAGATCCGCGATTTGATCGGCCCGGGTGGAAAGGTCATACGTGAAATCTGCGACACAACAGGAGCCAAGATCGATATCGAAGATGACGGATCCGTCGCCGTGTTTGGCCAGAATCAGGAAGTGTTGGAAAAAGCTCTTGCTCAAATCAACGCAATCGTTGGTGAGCCTGAAATTGGGCAGGTGTACACAGGTCCCGTTGTTAAAGTGACGGATTTCGGCGTCTTCGTTCGCTATTTCGGAAATCGTGAGGGACTCGTCCACGTGAGTGAGATCAGTACCAAACGGGTTGAAAATATCGAAGACTACGTCAGAGAAGGGGATACTGTCCAGGTCGTTCTCCTGGGCTTTGATGCCAGAACACGCAAACCGCGCCTTAGTATGAAGGCCGTAGAAAACCCCAAGAACCCGAGTTCGTCCTACGAGCACACAGCCGGTCGGCCAGACTCCAAACCTTCGCGGGACGGAAAAGGAGAGAAGAAAACAAAACCACGTGCCTCGCGTCCTTCCAGTCGCAAAGAAAGCTAAAGAAAAAAGTTTTGATGTCAAAAAGGGCCCTCTCACGGCAAGGAAGTAGCAGTTAAGAAGAAATGGCTGCTGCGCCTTGCTGGGGGCTCGCTTGATGGGTTCGTTAATTAGGGAGGAAGAAATCCATGAATTTGCAAATTCAAAATCCACAACTGCAAAAAGCGTTAACAATCCTTTCCAAGGGGGGGGTGGTAGGGATCCCTACGGAGTCAGTTTATGGCCTTGCAGCCGATGCTACGTCTGACAAGGGTGTGACCTACCTTTATGCCATTAAAAACCGTCCAACAACAAAACCTCTAAGCCTTTTAGTGGCAAATACCGTTGCGGCGAAATTGTGGGGTATTTTCTCACCCCAAGCCGAGACCCTTGCTCAGGCTTTTTGGCAACCAGGAACACCTCAGCATCGTCCTTTGACCCTTGTCGTACCACTGCCGCCCAACTCTCCTATTTCGCAGCTTGCAAGTGCAGGTGGACCCACCGTAGGCTTGCGCGTGCCTGATCATCCCATGACAACAGCGCTTCTACAGGCCTATCCAAATCCCTTGGCCGCCCCAAGCGCTAACCTGTCATCCGCTCCAAGTGCAACAACGGCAGACGGTGTAAGACAGTCGCTAGGGGATAAAGTCCCACTCATTTTGGAGGGTGGCCCCTGCCAAGTGGGAATAGCGTCAACCATCCTCGATACAACGCAAGAGAGGATAAAGGTCCTGCGCCTCGGCGGCACAAACCTCGACGAAATCGCAAGTATTTTAGGATACGTACCGAGAGTGTAATTCTCTCCCCCTTAATCTTAAGAAGTCAAAAGGGAAGAGTTTCCTATGCAGAGTAGTATCGGATCGCATATCCAGGCATGCGCAAGGTAGGTCGATCCTGTCCTCCGTTTCAGAGAACCTCACCTATCCCCACCCCCATCCTACGGAGGAAAACTAAACAAAAGGTTAAGGAGGAATGAGATATTAGCCGCCTAAAAGCCTTTCCTCTCTAAAAGCGCCATGACACATCGTTCCACCAACCCATTTTCATACCATCTCTCAACTTAGTTGTATTTATCTTGACAATTCGTTTTTTGCCCATTCTAGACATGGGCTATCGGCCAAGCGGATTTTTTCCTCGAAACTGATTTATCCTGATCTTAGAGCAAAGGTTTAACCCAAGGAGCACCCTATGTTTAGCTGCTTTTCCATTTCCAACGACGCGTCCTCAAGGAGGCTGTCGTCGCCAACTTTTCACCTCCTTTCCCGGCCCGAATCCGAATTCGAAGCTTTGTGGAAGGAGAGGGAAAGGATTTTATCGTCTCAACGCGCCTCCAACGCCCCAGCGGCGTCCTCACCGACGGGATTCAAGAGAGTCCGAATGTTTACCGGAAACGGCGTCATTTGGATTAACTCCCCGGAGGAAATGGAGGCCTTTCAAGCGAAATATTTCCCTCAAGAGAAACCACTTTTATCACCACATATTTCAGCCTCCCCTCCGCCTGTTGCGACAACCGAAGCACCCGGCTTACCCTGCCCCCAAGCCACGGAATCGCTTGCAGATCCAACCTCGGATTCCCCGCATGAGAGTCCTCCAAACGAAGGTTTAACGCCGTTCTTACCGGACCGCATGGAGGGTCCCGTTGATGATCCCCAGGGCAGAGAAGACCTGACTTTCGACCAATCATCGTTCGAGGATCACGAAGAAGCGTGCCTTCAAGAGGATTTTTGCTTGGAAAACTGTCTTCAATTTGAACTAAATCTTAACAGCCGCAAACCCCTCTCAAAGGTCCAATAAATAGGGGGTTTGGCGGGTTTTGACCTTCTCTCACGGATCCTTTTTCGCCCCTCTTTTCTCCGCCTTCGCGATACAAAATTTCAGATCTTGTCCCGAGCCATCACGAAAAAACCGATGTAGGTGTCCGACATTGTTATTGTCAAAAACCCCATAAAACCGGGCTTTTTCGCCTCTCTTTCGACGATGTGACAGTAAATTTCTCACTCCATGATATCGGTTTTTTTAACCACTTAAAAAAATGAGAACCCTCACTACGGTACGTTTTCTATACTTTATGAAGCACAATCTCCACAAAATTCTGATAGCCTTACCCTGACTTTCTTTATTCTTGATTAAAAAAAGGCCGTCCTGTCACGGCCTCGAGTCTTTCGTTCGTTGCTGCCTTTTACAAAAGATGAAAGTGCCTCATCTGGGCCTTCCTCTCTTTCGGAATCTTCTTTAACGTAAAGTCCTGCACTCGAAATTTTGCGTTGAGCGTTTTGTCTCGTATCGCCTGTTTGACCTCGGGAACAAGTTTCGTCAACCTCAAATAACGGCGAATCGTCTGCGTACAAAACCCGGTCGTTTTCGATAATTCCTCGTAGGATTCGACCTCTCCCTTGTCGAGAGCCTCTTTCCATTCGTGCGCTTTCTCGAACACTTCCACCACATGAGGGTCAGTCAAAGAATCACCATCCACAATAAACTCCTGAGTCTTGTCTCCGTGAACCAGTAGCTTGGTGTTGAGGGTTCTTGTCTCTTCCAGCTCTGCCGAGGAATCCCAGAGCTCTCCCAACAGTCGTTGAAGATGGCACGTTGTGAAGGTTAAGATCATGTCATGGTCACTTACGACAACTTTTTTCAAAAAGCTGCGCACCACCTGACGACGTGTGGGCTGGTCCAAACGGTCGAGCGTTTCGCCGGTGTTCTTCAACGCCTCCAGAACTTGTGACGCTTGTGGCAGCTTCACGATATGTTCTGTGAGTCCAGCCAATCTGTTCGCTTGCAACAGAACGGCTTTCACCTCGCGGAGAATGAGGTTATTCAAAGCATCTTCATTGATATACTTCATTTGACTCGTACACGGAATCCCCTGATGCCGATTCCGACAAACGTAATAGCGATACCGAAGACCTTCTTTTTTGACATGCAGGGGGATGAGAGAGCTCCCGCAATCCCCGCAAAAACATAGACCTTGAAGCAAGGCATTTGAAGGATTTTTCTGAGAAACAGAGCGTTGGGGAATGCGCTCTTGAGCCCTCTGCCAAAGTTCTTCGCTAATCATGGCCTCATGGCGACCTTTATAAAGTTGGCCATTGCATCTCATATAACCTTTATAAATCGGGTTTTGAAGAATTTTCCGAATCTTTTCATAATAAAAATCTTCCTGCCGGTCCGGAAATTCTTCTCGAAGGCGAGTGGCTATGTGACGAGCCGCTCCTGTCTTCAGATACTCCTCATAAATCCACGTTACCCACGTCGCTTCCTCGGGGTTGATCACGAGTTTCCGGTCGACGCTCATGTAGCCGAAAGGGATATTGTCGCCTGTCCAAATGCCTTGTTGTCGCGAGTTCCGAATCTTGTCTTTGACGCGGATGCTGGTTTGTTCCCTTTCGAACTGAGCAAACATGAGCATCAAATTTAAAAAGAGGGCTCCTTGCGGTGTACTTGTATCAAAATGTTCGGTCACAGAAATGAACTTCACATCATGTTTCTTAAAATGATTTCCGATAACACCTACGAAGTCATTCAGTGATCGCGTCAATCGATCGAGTTTATAGACCAGAACGCCGCCGATTTCGCCGCTCTGAATATCCTTAAGAAGCCTCTGGAAGGCAGGCCTCTCCATGTTCCCGCCGGATTTCCCATAGTCTTCGTAAACGTTTTCGAGAAGAGGAAGTTGATTTAGGTCGGCATATTTTCGGCAATACAGAGCTTGAGATTCGAGGCTTGTCAGCTCTTTTCGGTACTCATCCTCGACGGATTTTCGAGTGTAAATAGCGAATTTTCTTACATCGTTTTCCATGTTTAGTCTCCTTTTTAAAGTCAAAAAAGTGTCTTCTCATTAAAAATGAGTTCGTATTTCCTTGGGTTTGCTAAGAAAAGTTTCCGCCGATTATAGGGTGTATTTCTTTTTTGGAGGCGTTGCTGTGATACCAAACATATTTAAGCCGTTTATGCGACGGCCTGTCATACGCCTTGTGATAGCTGAATAGCTTTTGTAAAGGCGTCCTTCGTATTCGAAACCGCTTTCCGTTTCTTTCACAACATGAAGTTGGCTCTTATACATGCATTTTCGTACGACGCCAGGCCGTGGGAAGTACTTAATACGAGTTCCTCCTTTTCTCGAGGGACGTCTTACCGCAAGAGATTGTTGTTGCTCAAGAACATCTCCCAATCGGTCAATGAGAACATCTTTCGTCATGCCTTTGGGGGCGGCTGCTCCAAAAGTTTCTCGCCAGCATGCCCGCAATTCGGGACAGGACATCTTTTGAAGCGCAGCTAGTTTTCGAACAAATTCAGGTTCCATTTTCTCCTCCTTTCGTGAGTGGACGTGCACTTATGAACTTTTATAATCCTGAAAACTATAAAGTTCACGAACCTATGTCATTATGGGTGATAATATTGCATTTTTACTGAACTTGGATTTGAATACAGACACAAAACGAAACACAAGACAGAAAGAAAAAAGATGCTAAACCTTATTAAACTCATCAACTCGACGGGTGAGCTCCACCACATGAGCTCGCAACAGCTGCGGCAAAAATGGGTTGAGACCTTTGGCGTTCGTCCTCACAATGCCTATTCCTGCGACTATATGCGGAAACGCTTATCGGAATACGAAAACTATCGGCAGGAGAAAGAAGAGGACCGCCATCCCAAACGACGGAAATATACGCCTCGCCCTGGCATTAAACGAACGCGACGTTACAAAGGCGAGGACCACGTTGTCGCCGAGGTGGAAGATGGGTTCGAATACCGCGGCAAACTCTATGAAAGCTATTCGGCCGTAGCTCAAAGGATCACCGGACACAGAATCAGCGGGTTGCACTTCTTTGGTGTCCCCAATGAAGAGAGTCTCGAGCTTGATGAAAACGTGTTGCTTCGGCATCGAGAACGTCGCCACCAAAGGCTTAAAAAATGAGAGAACTTATGCGTAGGAGGAAATTATGATGCAATTGGCAGAGGGGAGACCCTACGTTATTTACACACGGAAATCACGCGAAGATGACTACCAGAAAGAAATGACCAGCCTCGAAGCCCAGGCCATCCAGTGTCGAGAATATGCTAGGCGACATCAACTGCTTCTATCGGACGAGGTTTACGAAGATGAAGCCTTGTCAGGAGGAAACATGGATCGCTCAGCCTTCCAGAGACTGCTGAAAGATATTCAAAAAGGAGAGATCGGTGGGGTTCTGACGTATAAACTGGACCGATTAACCCGATCGCTGTACGACTTCGTGAGCGTGATCGACATCCATTTCAAGAAGCATGACGTGAAGTTCATTTCGGTCACAGAACAGTTCGACACAAGTACACCCCAAGGCGTGCTGTTCCTCAATTTGATGCTGATGTTTGCACAGTTTGAACGTGAACAGACGAGTGCTCGAATTAAAGATAAAGTCCGAACTTCAAAAGAAAAGGGATTGTGGATGGGGGGTTCTGTCCCCCTCGGCTATAAGAGTCAGGACCGAAAGCTTATCGTCGATCCTGAGACAGCCCCCATGGTTCGAAAAATCTTCGAGCTCTACAATGAAACCGGCTCCATTCGATCGATCCTTCGGCTATGGCAACTGCAAGCCCCTGAGATCGCTGACCACTATTCCTATGAACGCCTTCGTCACATCATTACGAACCCGATTTATAAAGTCTATGTACCCTATAAAGGTCAGTCTTTCCAAGGCCGACATGAGGCCATTATTTCGGAGGATGTTTGGGAAGAGGCTCAGGAGATGTTTCAAAACCGATCGAGGCGGCATGTCCTTAAGGGATCCGAGTTTTTGTTGATGGGTAAGTGCTTTTGTCATGAGTGTCAGGTGGCGATGTGTCCCACCCACACGACGAAGAAAAATGGCGTGAAGTACTACTACTTAAACTGCCATGCCCGGGCTCAAAAACTGCGGTGTCAAGGGTTGAACAAGCCTGTAAGCGCAGCCGTCGTCGAACGAAAGACATTTGATGTCTTACGATCGATGCTGAATAATCCCCACCAAATTCCCGGGTTTACGGACTATCTTCAAAAAGCAGCCGAGTCGCCCCAAGAGGTCCTTCGCATCCTCAAGAGCCTGGACACGTTATCAGGAAAACTGGCTTCCGGCGATTTGAGGCAACTGATCGAGATTTTTGTGGATAGAGTCGAGATCAGTAAAGACGGGATCTGTCCGACGCTGAGTTTAGCTCGTTTACCGGAGGCTATGCCGGGCATGCTGAAGTTTGCGGATCCGACCTTGAAAAAGGAATTCTTTATAAAAGGAGATTGGTGGGTTCCTGGTGACAAGAGACAAAGCTTCGTCGAGAACGGGCAGCAGGGCAAGACCGATGCTGCGTTACGACAGGCCTACAAAAAAGCTCTCGAGTGGAAAGAGATGCTCGAGAATGGCATTCATAAGAACGCGGCGGATTTGGCCAGGGTTATCGGCTGTCATCCGCGGACCGTCACGAGGCGGATTCGAGCCTTCCAGGATCTTTCACCGAAAGTTAAACAAGCGATCGAGGCGCGGACGCTGTCTCCGCGATTCCGGCTGACGGACTTTATGAAAGGGAAGATTCCGCGTGAATGGCGTGAACAAGAGAAAAGACTTGGCGTGTAGAGAACCCCCGAAAGGGGGGTTTTTCATGGCTTTGTTGTGGGATAAACAGGGGTGTTGGAATCCCTTTAGGGAGTCGACGTCTCAAGAATTCGAACTCATGATCCACGGATAAGGAGGCCATAGGGTTCTTTCCCCGTGGTCCCTCCTTAAATCTCTTTTCCCCTTCTCTTCACCCTAAAACATCGAACATTCCGATGTTCCGAAATCCCCTAGGTCGTCCTTATGGGGAGGTCCCACAATATAGTTATCAGGAACCACACAAGGAACCAGATCGATGCAGACCAATATATCGATAAAATCGAGTTTTTGAGTCTGAATAGCCACGCGAAATGACGTCCAACCCCAACAAAACGGGAGGTTGATAACGAACGAGACGTTGACGTAAGTGTGGGTCCAGGGTTCGGTATCAACGATTTCATGAAACACTTGGATTTTCGATGGACATAGGGTTCCAAGGTCAGCTCATCGCTCCGCCAGGAAGATCTTTGAGTGGATTCTGTGAGGTTTTGCACGAATTCATGGATGATGTGTTCAGAATGTTATGTCTATCAGAAGCGAGCGACTCCATTATTAGATCCCATCAATTGTTTGAGAAATCATACGCAACACATATGCGGAACCTGCGGACGGTATATTTGTATTGAGCGCGATTCAAGAAGCGGTTTACAACGCTGGAATTTTCCCTTTAAGTCTTTGGAATTTGCGAGGTTGTACCCGCGAACGGCGGATTTTGCGAACAAACATTCCTGTGGTATCTATGCGATTAAGAATCGAGGAAATATGAGAATTTCTTATAAGATTTTTGCGTAAATACAGGGGATTTGGACCTGTATTTACGCAAAAATGGAGAGAAGATATGTGAAAACGAGACTCCATGTTTTTGCGTGCAATACAAGGAGTACGAAAAAACTCAAGTGCGTTCCTTATCCAGCATTGAGGTCGTGCAGTATATGGAGGAAATGCAATCCATTGGGCTATCGCTAAAAGCCTAACCTTTGTACCGAGAGGTTTTTACAATGTGCGACAATTAAGTGTTTTTTTGACTAAGCGTCTAAGGAGAAAAATAGAATGGTTCCTGTTGTTAATGTACAATGGCCTAGGTCAGAGGGGCGTTTGGTGTCAAGGTTTTTCGCTATGAACTCAAAAATATTCAAGCAGCAACGAAGGCTAACAGGGTTCCTGAGGCTTGCTCGACTTTTTACCCTCTTTTTGGTGTGTTCTGTCCATTGTCTTGCAAGTATGTCTTGGCATATGGAAAGTTCTGACAAAAAATACCAGTGTATTCTAGGATTCAAAGAAACTAAAGACAAGACAGAGGTTTTTCTAACTTGTAATAAAAATTTGTACAATAATCTCGGTAAAGAAACCAAAAAACTCTTTCATTATGTGCCATTTTCTTGGTTTAAGTACGAATTTACCTATGCTGAGTCAGTTAAAGAGCCTCGTCAGCCAGTGAATAAAGACCTGGTAGGCGTAAAACCCAATACCCCTGTTCCTGATGCTAAAAAACTCGTTGTGGGTGAGGGAACCCCTCAAATGATGTCCGCCGAGCAACTCGCGGAAATTTTGGCCAACCGGCACGTTCTCTTCTATACCGGCGCGGGGATATCGGCTTCTGTGGTCCCGGCTATGGCTCAGTTGGAACCCGATCTCGGCTTTACAGAAGACTTGTATCGTACGGAAGGATTGAAGCAGTACGTCGAACGCGCCACCAGAAATCCTCAACAACTCCTCTGCATCATGGCACAGTTTCAAGACCGTTGTGCCAACGCGGAGCCTACCGAAGCACACAGAATTTTGGCAAAGATCAGCCAAGAACGACATTTCACTTTGATAACCGAAAATCTCGATCAACTTCACCAAAAAACGGGTATGAGCCCGATCTTGGCCTGTCTCAATCGCTATCAATCCAATAGTGCTTTGAAAGATGAGCTGCTCAAGCTTGATGTCATTGTCACCGTAGGGCTAAATTCAGATGAGAGTGGATTTTTGGCCTATGCGCTGCTGATCAATCCAAAGATCCTCATTATTTCGCTCAATTTAGTGAAAACAAACTACCTCTCAAACAACGATTATTGGGTGAAAGGAGACATCCAGAGTATTTTTAGGGCAGTAGACGCACTGTGGAAAAAGTAAGGGTTTGTTAATACGACCTAAAAAGTAAGGGTTTGTTAATACGACCTGTTGTTGTAGCCTTGAAAAGACTTTATTGCGTATACTACGAAGTGTTGTCTTTTAACAAATGAGGAATCTATGAAATGTTTGAAGGGGGTGTTGTTCTGGTTAGCTTCGTGTTGCCAAGCAACGAACATGACTATCCAAGTCGAGTACAATCCGAGTGTGGCTGTCATTGCTAGAAGCAAAGAGATAATAGTGCACCCTCATGGGACCGCGCATCCCTTTCTAAAGGAGTTTGTTCATCTTTTCTACGATGATCTGAGATGTCAATCCACAGAGATCGTTGATTGTGTTCTCCAGTTTCCAGGAGAGCATTTGAGGAGGACCAATTTTTCTGGGGCATTTGCCAAGGCCTTACAAGAGTACGATGCTTCCTTAACTACGAAGCAAAAAAAGGCTTTGCAGTATTGGGCGAGGCGTTTCCAGAAAGAATTCAATACGCCAAGGGCCATCGAAAAGCTGAGGGTTCTTGCTCGTTTCCTGGGGCAGAAGGAGATAGACAGCCCTGTGAAGGTATTCCTGTTTCCTGGCATAAAAAATCACGAAGCTACATCGTTTTGGATCGATTCAAACATGATTTTCCTGCCTTATATGCCTCTTCAACATCATAAGGTGATGGTGAAGGAGCATTGGGGTATTGTTGTGCCCGAGCTCTGTCACCAGGGCCTTCGCCCAGCGGCAAAAATCTAGCAGACGAAAGCTCCTCAATCCATAGCCGTCAGGTACCTGGAAGGAGCCCTTGAGGCGTGCCTTGGGAATTATTTTTCGAAGGGCTATTCAAGACCCGCTCCTCAGGCGAAAAAGAGCGGAACGGAAAAACGCCTCAACGACGATATCATCAACCGGTTTTCAATTCTTTTGCTTCCTTTGGTTCAATGCTACCTGAACGCAGAGCGAAGCCTCGACGAGGCCTTCGTACATGAAGCCATTACCATTTTTGAACAAAACTTCCGTGATATTCAAGATGATTACAAGGCTTTGTTTTTCTGCTTCTCCAAAGTGCTTTCTGACTTCCCTGAAGAAGTCATTTTTAAGACGATTTGGAAACATTTTTTTGCGCAAGAGATCGATGTTTGGCCGATTTACTTTACTGCTTCCCCGAAGGCATTCTGGCCTATATACATCGTCCGAAACGGGCACCGAATTCCAGACGTGACTCTTCCCGGCCAAAACGACAGTTTGAGAGTTCGGAAGGTCGACGGAAGGCTGCAGGTGATTATTCAAACGAACGACCGATCCAAAATTGACGAAGCTCTCGCTTACCTCAAAAGCCAAGTCTCCTTTAAGAACGAATTCCTACTGAATTTAACGGCTAAGGACACAAGCTTGGAGGGGGCACTCGATGAGAAAGAAACCCGTCAACCTGCTTAGAGTAGAGACTAACGTCTCTTCAGGAAGGCCTGCCGTTCTTCCTTTTCGAAGTGTTCCAAGGCGTACCGCAGCATGATGCGAGGCATTTGAGGGCAGAATTTATTGAGGAAGGAGATCAGGGCATCGCGGTCTCTTTTCCCGACTTCTCGGAGCATCCAGCCCGCGGCCTTGTGGATCAGGTCCTCTGGTTCCTCTAACAACCTCTCGGCGATGCAAAGAGTGGGACCAATTTGATGCTTCCGGATGAGAGCGAGCGTGGCCACAATGGCGACTCTTCGACGCCACATCTGAGGCGAACGAGAGAGACTATCAAGGATATCCGAAGGGTGTTGATAAACGAATTCCCCCAGAATATAAGGCGCGGAGACGTCGACAAGATTCCAATTGTTGACTCTGTCCAAATGATCCAGGTAAAAATCGACGATTTCTTGTTGAACATTAGGACCAGCTTTTTCAAACTGGTGCCGTAAGGTGAGAAGGGCACAAAAGCGTTCCTCGTTGAATCCAGAGGCCAAGAACAGCTCGATCTCGTCGAGAGAAAGGCTTTTGAATTCGTTGGTCAGTCGCCGGAGATCGGCCACGTAAATCCCCAAAAAGCGGTCATGCTCGCCATATTCTCCGGGTCTTGTCTTAAAAAATCGGCTTAATTGAGCGGCCTTCTGAGGGTTTTTCAGCTTCAGCAGTCGTTGATGAAGGGGGTGGTAGGTCGTCATGGTATCCCCGTGAAACTACTGCCGGAGTTTATCACGAAACGGAAGTTCTCATGCCTCCTTCGACGCCAATGTTAAATGGTACAAGACGACAGATCGACAACGATTTCATCCTCTTGAACTTCTTTTTGATTCATCCACTTCATTGCTTTTTTGATCTTTTCTTCATCATCCGTTTGAACCGTCACGATAAGTTTTCCAGCTTCGTCGAAACGTACCCACAAATAATCCTTCCTATTCGGCTGCGTTATGCCTTTGGATCCGTCCTAGTCGTATCTGAATCTGGGACAGGATTATGGGAAAGATCAGACTTCATAAGGGTGTACAAAGATAACTTGTTGGGTTTGTTGTTGGCATAGTTCAAACTCCAGATTAAATTGTGGATATGAATAAAAATACAGTCATATACTCTTTGCCTAAGATTTCTTATTGATGAACATGTTCATAAAGACTTTGGCTTCTCTGAAG
The DNA here is from genome assembly GCA_041200185.1 of Alphaproteobacteria bacterium. Lineage (GTDB taxonomy): Bacteria > Pseudomonadota > Alphaproteobacteria > BNTO01 > BNTO01. The sequence continues at coordinate 860,251 of CP165730.1, read as the reverse complement.
ATGTCGAGCTTGATGGACGTCATTTTGAGGCCTTCAATATGTATCTCGATCTGTCTTCAGTCCTCTGCCCTTGCCTGATGTTGCTCAATTTTAACCCCAGCTCTTGCCACCCATATCATAACGGTTTTTGCACAAAATTTTTTCTTAAAGAATTGACTAAGAATAAGTACCGTTCCATGAACGTCTAACGCGAACAAAATCAATATTCACAACCAATATCCTGTTGACATATGTGATTTAACATATTTATCCATTTCACCTTGTGTAGGATAGCAATTCTTACATTTCTATGTTCGCCTTCTGTTCTTTCTTCAATGCCCTTCAAGATCAGAACTTCATCAATATTTACTCATTTCCAGAAGAGTTAAGCTGCCATCCTTTTTTGCATTCAGCAATTTTTCGCGCAAATTTCGTCCCTTCTTGTCCCAAAAGAATCCCTCCTTAAATATCTCTTCGAAATGCGCAATCCCCGTGGCATTACCAGAGTTCTTCCCTGTAAGACGGTAAACGAATGATACAATAACCCCTTATTTCAAAACCGACAGTTCAAATTGAGTTGATGCCGCGTATAAGACCTATGTGGCGCACTGCATAGGGTTACAGAGTTTTTCTGGGGATGATTTTTGGCATTTAGGATTTAGTCAACCGGAGATTTTTGAGCGGCTATTCCTTTCCTCATTGCTCCGTTGAGTCGTTGTGGTGGGGGCGGCGAGTTGAAGGGCTCGCTGGGGTCGACCGAGAATGAGCTGATGGTTCTGAACGGTGGGATGTCGCTCGCGTAGGGGCTTTGCGGACTTGAGTAGAGGCTGACCGGGGGGATGAAGACCCTGTCCTTCGCGCACCTGTTTGTGAAGAAGATCTGGGACGATCCGAATGAAGACGATCTACCCTGCGACCTGAAGTCGGACGGCGACGCTGACCAAAACCTTTTTCTTCAGAACCTTCTGACCTACCTTGCGAAGAGGGACGGCGCCTGGCCTCACCTTGGCGCGGGCGATGATGGTGGCCGGCTTCTCTGCGAGACTCCGTACGTGCGTGTTCTGCTACCGTTCGCCCCTGACGACGCGGGTGAACGGAAGACCCAGGCTCTATGGACGCTGGCTCGACAACAGCTTCGGGGAACACCTCCTCCACAACTGCCTCTTGTGATGGGGAACGGGACGCAAAGGCCGGTAAGGCACCATGACAGTGTTTGTAACGCCTGCCGGATCCACAAGGACAAGGAGCGTTACGATTTTGTGGCGGGACGAACCCTTTCTGTGCAGATTCTCTGACAGATGATCTTCCAGCTGAAGTGTCTTCAGGTGAAGGAATGCGCATAAATTCGCTATTCTCTTCTCCTCTCTTCGCTGTAGGAGCTTCCTTCGAAGGAAGGGCAACATCGAGTGATTCACGGGCAATAGCGTCAGTATCCTCTTGAGAAGACCTCTCGATTTCTTCTGTTGTATCGACATCCTCCACGGAATCCTCCGGCTCCCTTTCATCCTGCCCCTGACGCATGCGTTCAAGCGACATGAAGTATTCCAGAAGGTTGTTGAGATCTTCTACAGACATATCGAAGTGAGATAATTTACTGATGGTTTCATAGCGAATATTTTGCATCATGGCCGAAAACATATTAAATGCCTCACGCTTATACTCATTGAGAGGGTTGCTCTGAGCATATGCACGCAGACCGATCCCCTGACGAAGATAATCAAGATAAAGCAAATGATCTTTCCACTGCTGATCCAAAACGCGAAGCAAAATCCCACGCTCTGTTGATCTTATGATCGGCTCAGGAATTTTTTCGCTTTGAGCCGTTACTTGCTCTTGCACCAATTTTTCGAGCGCTACAGTGGCTTCGCTGACCGTCATTGCCTCATTCTTTTTCCAATCGTCGATCGGAATCTGAACATTAAACACACGCTGGAAGCCAGCCTCGAGACCTGACCAGTCCCAATGCTCCGGAATCGAATCTTGTGGAATGTAGGCCTGAATAAGGTCATCCATAGCATCGCGGCGCATATCAACGACAAGTCCTGATATTTCCTCGTTCTTGATGATCTCCATGCGTTGACCATAAACAACCTTTCGTTGATCGTTCATAACGTCGTCGTATTTCAAAAGGTGTTTGCGGATCTCAAAGTTGTGAGCCTCAACCTTCTTCTGTGCGCGCTCAATCGCTTTACTGATCCACTTGTGAGAGATCGCCTCCCCTTCCTGCATCCCCGCACGGCGCATGAGCGAATCCATCCGACCAGAACCAAAAATACGCATGAGGTCGTCTTCAAGTGATATGAAAAACTTGGATGCACCTGGGTCTCCCTGACGTCCAGAACGGCCGCGAAGTTGGTTATCAATCCGTCGACTTTCATGGCGTTCCGTCCCAATAACAAAGAGACCCCCGGCTGCCCGAACCTTTTCTTGTTCTTCCTCAACCTCTTTTCTTATTTCCTCAACGCGTGCTTGAAGGGCTGGACTGTCAGGAACGCCACTGAGCTCGGTTTGTACACGAGCTTCCCAGCTACCACCAAGTTTAATATCCGTTCCTCGCCCTGCCATATTCGTCGCAATTGTAATGGCCCCAAGACGTCCAGCATTCGCTACAATAAGGGCCTCTTTATCGTGATGACGCGCATTTAAGATCTCGTGTTGGATACCCTCTTTTGTCAAAATAGACGAGATAAGCTCTGACTTTTCAATACTGGTTGTACCGATAAGAACCGGTTGTTTCCGTTCCATGCACTCACGTACAAGCTTCACAACAGCTATATACTTATCCTTTGCGAGAAGGTAAACCTCGTCATCATGGTCCACACGAGCAATAGGCTTGTTGGTAGGAATTTCAACAGCTTTTAGTTTATAAATTTCCTCAAATTCCTCCTCTTCCGTCACAATTGTACCCCCCATACCGCTGAGTTTTGGGTACAAACGGAAGAAATTCTGATAGGTAATAGACGCCAAAGTCTGGTTTTCGCGCTGAATTGTTACGTGCTCCTTAGCCTCCAGTGCTTGATGTAAGCCGTCTGAATAACGTCGACCCTCCATAGTGCGGCCCGTGAATTCATCCACAATGATGACCTCATCATCCTTCACGATGTAGTCAACGTCCCTCGAAAAGAGCTTGTGTGCTCGTAGCGACGCGTTGACATGATGAACAACTGTCACATTCGGCGAATCGTACAGCTTTGTTCCATCCGGCAAAATACCCGAGGAAATCAGTTCCTGCTCGACGCGTTCCACTCCGGATTCCGTTAAGACGACCGTCCTTTGCTTCTCGTCCTTTTCGTAATCTTCCGGAATAAGCTTCGGAATAATGCTGTCAATTTTCTGATAAAGCTCGGAAGAATCTTCAGCAGGTCCTGAAATAATTAAGGGGGTTCTGGCTTCGTCGATAAGGATGCTATCCACCTCGTCGACAATCGCATAATTGAAGGGACGCATAACCAATTCATTGAGCTGCGACTTCATGTTATCTCGGAGATAGTCAAACCCGAATTCGTGGTTCGTTCCGTAAGTGATATCAGCACCGTAGGCCTGTTTCCGTTCCTCATCCGTCAAGCCATGGAGAATGCAGCCATAAGTTAGACCTAGGAAGTTGTAAACCTGCCCCATCCACGTCGCATCACGTTTGGCGAGGTAATCATTCACGGTCACGACGTGCACACCTTTCCCCGTAAGAGCGTTTAGATAAACAGGAAGCGTTGCTACCAGGGTTTTTCCTTCACCGGTTTTCATCTCTGCCAACATACCGTTATGAAGCGCCAAGCCGCCCATAATCTGAACGTCGTAATGCCGCTGCCCTAAAACACGCCGAGCAGCCTCTCGCATGACAGCAAAAGCCTCAGGAAGAATCTTGTCGAGGCTTTCTCCTTTTGCTAGGCGTTCCCTAAAAACAACAGTTTGGTGCGCCAAATCCCCGTCGGATAGGCCCGAAGCCCAAGGCTCTTTGGCGTTGACCTTATCAACTGTCTTTTGAAACTGTTTGATATAACGGTCATTGGCCGAACCTAAAATAACCCTGAGCAACTTTTTTAACATATCCTCACCTTTTCGCTCTATGCAATGAACCGCGCACCGGCCTTCCGGCACACCTCCCCAACGTTCCTTTCAGTGTAACACACTTCAATGCGACCGGCCAAGAAGACGAGAAGCAGCTCCAACTGACTCCCTCACTTCTTGCTAGACCAGCCATCACAACACCTTCCCCCACTCAGGAAAGAGGCCAGAGAGGCCTCCCTCACCCCCTCTAACGACGCAAGCCGAGACGGCTAACAAGGCTTTGGTATCTCTCGAAACTCGTGCGCTTCAGGTAGTCCAAGAGGCGGCGGCGATGCCCCACCATCATCAGCAGACCCCGCCTTGAATGGAAGTCTTTGACGTGCCCCTTCATATGCGCAGTAAGATTACTGATCCGCTCCGTTAGAACAGCCACCTGAACCTCCGTGGAACCTGTATCTCCCGGTTTTGTGGCGAATTCTTTTATTAACTCTTGCTTTCTTTCTTTCGTAATCGACATCATGTCCTCCTTGTTAAAGCCTGAGGAGACGTCTCGGAAAACAAAGACCCCCCGATACGCGTCCCATGCCGACGAGACGCTCGCCTAACATAACACGAACAGCCGGCTGGTCCGCAGCCCCAACAATCGGGAAACCTTGCCCGGCGCAGAAACTGCTCTCCTCGTCCTCACTCACAGATACGCCCGGGATGTCGCCCAGCACGGACCCCTACCGCCATTATAACACCGCCGAGTTGCCCCCTGTCAAGAAACGCTGTTACCTGCTCCCACGTCAGAGCCTGTTCAAGGCTAAAAGGACCGTCGCGTAGACGGCAGAGGGAGGCGATATATCCCAAAGTCCCAACCGCATTGGCTAGGTCGTTTCCAAGAGAGCGGATGTATGTACCTTGGGAAACAACTGCGCGGAAACGAGCCGTTTCGCCATCAAAGCTCATTATTTCCAGTGCATGGATAAAAACCTCACGCTCAGGGACATCTACAACCTCTCCTCTTCGCGCCAGTTCGTAGAGTTTCCGTCCTTGCCTTTTAAGCGCTGAGTAGATGGGAGGACGCTGGTGTTGGGCACCTAGAAAATGATGGCACGCTTCGCAAAGAGCGCTCCTGGTTGGACGTTCAGAACTCTCCATCGTAATCTTGCCTTCCGCGTCGTAGGTGGTTGTCGCTTGGCCGAAACGGAGATCAAAGGTATATTCCTTTTGTGGACGATTTTGAGGCTCCAAAACTGAACCAAAAATTTGAGCATTCCTTTCAAGATAAGGAATCAACTTAGTAGCTTCTCCGAGCGCAAGTAGTAATACACCCGTGGCTAAAGGATCAAGCGTTCCAACATGTCCAAGATGTTTGACCTCATACCCCAAATCTCTGAGTCGGCACTTAAGAAAACTCCCCACTCGTGTTGACGTCAAGCCCTTTGGCTTATCAAGAAGCACCCAGCCGCTGATAGGAGTCAGCAAAGCTTTAGAATCTTTCTCATTCAAGATACCCCCCTCCTTCTAGACCTCTTCTTTTTATATGGCATTTTAAAATCCATTTTGTAGAGCCCCCAAGTGCGAAAAAACACCCTTATTGGATATGTTTTTAGTGGGACGCTGTTGATACTGTACCCTGGGCGTTCATTTCCATAAGGAGCATCGCAATACGTGACTGAGCCGTATACTCGACCGTTTCAAACACTGTCTGCCGCTCCGTCGCACTAAATGGAAAGACCATCATAAGCATCGACATCAACCTTTCATTGGAGGCTATTTCCAGTTCCTCCCAGTTAGGTTCCAGATGCAGTCGTTGACTGTAAACCCTCAAAGCATCGAGGAGGCGTTTTCTGTCCATAACAAAATCAGCTTCCTGGACGTCATCCCTCTCATATTTTTCGTAGGATACAACGGCTTTTCGGCAAGGAAAGGCCTCAGGTAACTCTTGTTCAATTTCAAACCGGCAAATCCCCTTCACTGAGAATACCAGCCCTCCATCCTCACCCTCCTGCAGATCGAGGATACGTCCCAAGCACCCGCAACGGAAAATGGGTTCCACGCGCGACTTCGCTGACTTTTCCTCTCGGATCTGTACGATGCCAACGAGCCGATCTTTCTTAATAGCGTCCGTCCAAGACGTCAGACTGTCCAGAAGAGAGAGAGGCATCCTCAATTCCGACCTCGGGACCAAGATGCCGTCCCTCAAGGGCAGCAAATTAACAACACGTGGTAGATGCTCTTGTTCCAACCTGACCATCACAATAACTCTAACCCGCTGCCACCATTGTCACAGAAAATGGAGGTAAATTCAAAGAGAAACCAGAGAACAGAAAGGGTAGCAATTATCGGTTGTCAGTGGCAGAGGTGGTTTTCAAATTATTTATCGTCTCGAAAATTGTTTTTATGGAGATGAAAAGATGGAATGGTATCTATCGATTCACTTAAGGAATTGCTCATATGAAGCAATATGTTCTGCCTAAATTTAGTACGTCCATATTTTTTGCAGAGGGAATCGGGATGTTGGGCTTGTTGACGCTCTAGATCAGTCAACCTACTTTATTTGTATCGACTTGGTAAGAAAAATCTTGCGCCGAAATACCAGTAGCTCTTAAAAATCAAATTTAATAGAAACTGAATCGTTGAAACGTCTTGTACGAAAAAGCACATCTGTTCAAAAAAATATATTTATTCAACTGACGATGAGAAAAATTCGTGACACCATGGAGGCGTTTCTGCCGAGTAAAGAAGGACCTAGCTCTTTTCCGATCATCGGGAAGTGTAACGAGACTATTCGACCGTGCGACGACGCTTGTATAGGGATGCAGTATCAAGCCTGCTGGTATTAAATCTATTGTTTACCCCCTATACGTATTACTAGTGCAGAGTGTTTAGCAAATTTTGACAAAATTTGTCATATTTTTTTCTTTATTAAAGTAAAAATAGAATTGTATGTTTCAGATAATATATTAAATGTTGGAGATAGCTTTTTCTAAAAATTTTCATAAACACTTCCTAAAATTTTTCATTATCTTAACTTCCGCAAAGTATGATCAACGGGAATTCTCGGCCTTGAATGTCTGTGGTTAGGATCGCGATCTCCAAAGCTAGAACACCCTCACCATTTCTTCCGAGGAATCACCACAATCATACAAATTTCCCCTATGCTTCTGGATCGAATTACTGTTTTTTACGGGCTCTATGGATAAGCAGACTAGGGAAGTTTTGCAAGATTTTGTATTAAAAATTGTTGAATTTTTAGACTATATTTCTTTTTGAATAATTTTTTATTCTCATCGAGACTCTTTGAGTCCTTAAATCTATTTTATTATATCCATAATCCATTTTGGAGTCCTCGGCCAGAATTTCTCGTTCCCTCTAGACAGAAAAGTGCTGGATGTCAAGAAGTTCGAAGTGCTGGGAATGGTGACAGACGTTGGAAGCATTGAGCCGGAAAAACGGGCTCGCCACACTATCCTCGCAAGGACTCGGTCACAGATGAGTATGAGTAGCAAAAGCAGCTCATCATCGAGGCTTAACGAAGGCCTGCCTTAGCATTCATAATGTCCGTCCTACTCTATAGGCGATTCAAAGATCATTTGCCGAAAATTTTGCAAAGAAAGAGACTCCATAAACTTTATGGAAATGCCGGAGATGATTGCGTAAGCGTAGAAAAAATGAGACTCCTACGTGAAAGGTCTTTTGTGTTTTTATCTGGGGAGCTTCGCTACTGTTGAGATAAATACCTCCATCTCTCATCCGCATGTACATTTCACAAGGGGGTATGACGTTACTGCAACGATGCGTGCTATAGCTTCGTCGAAAAAGTAATTTCTCTCAACAAAAAACACACCTAATGGAAAAATGTAAGAAAACGTATCTCACTATAAGGTCAGGGGTTGCCTATATTTTAAGCGTATTTGGTACCCCTGGTTGGTGCTGTCAACTACTCAACTATGCTAGTCTTCCCCTGGGGTAAGGAAGAGTTATGGGCGATATCCGTTGAAAGCACAGACGGACTTTGAGGAAGGGGTGAGTATGGAACGTATTTCTATTTTGATAGTAGGTTCAGGTCCTGCGGGCTGCACGGCAGCCATTTACGCAGCCCGTGCGGGGATGCCTCCGCTTGTTTTTGCTGGAGCCCAGGTGGGAGGACAGCTCATTCAGACGACGGAGGTCGAGAATTTTCCTGGGTTCGACCGGCCTATTTTGGGGGCAGAGCTGATGGAACGTATGCAGAGACAGGCTATTCGATTTGGCGCTCGGTGGCTATCTGAATCGGCTCAGAAAATAGAAAGGGTAGATGATTTTTTCGTTGTGGAAGGAGAGTACACGACTGTCGAGGCTGAAGCAGTGATTGTCGCAACGGGATCAGTGGCGAGGTGGCTTGAGGTTCCTGGAGAGGCGGAATTTCGAGGCTATGGCGTTTCTGGTTGCGCGACGTGCGACGGTTTCTTCTTCCGTGGCCGAGATGTGGCAGTTGTAGGGGGCGGTAACACAGCAGTGACGGATGCACTTTATCTTGCGGACTTTGCGCAGCGGGTAACAGTAATTCATCGGCGTGATACGCTCAGAGCAGACCATTCGTTGCAAGATCGTCTTTTTCAAAAATCGAATGTGAGGTTTATGTGGAATTCTGAAGTTGTCGAAATCTGCGGCGAGGAAAATCCGCGAAAAGTTAAGTATGTGCTTGTGCGAAACGTGCGGACATTCGAAATTTCCGAATGCGCAATTGAGGGCGTCTTCGTGGCGGTCGGTCATATCCCGCAGACAAAGTGGCTTCAGGGGATAGTGGGTTTAGATGATCGGGGATATATCCAAACCCAAGGAGGAGCGCGGACGACGTGTCCTGGTCTTTTTGCTGCAGGGGATGTCATGGATCCTCATTACCAGCAAGCAGTAACGGCAGCGGGCAATGGTTGTCGAGCAGCTCTCGACGCTGTTGATTATCTTCGCTACCGGTTGGGGCGAGAATAAGAGCAAGTTCTAGAGCTCAAGAGTGGAGTTTTTTCGTGCGTGTGAGTTGATCGATGCCCTAAGTGGATAAAATGTTTCTCGAGATGGGAGTAGAAGTCCTTTTTAACATTAACTTTGCGCAAAAAAAGAATTTGGAATGAGGGTAAGCTTATGTAAAAAGGTAGTTTAATCTGGTCTAAAGGTGTGTTCTAAGCCGAGGTACATTCGATTTCGTCATGGGTGACTGTACAATCAACAATAAAACGATCAAAGATTCGACATTATTGATAGGGAGTAGGTTATAGAGTTTTCTAAATTAAAGAGATTGATACTTAAGTTTTTACAAAATGTATTTGATAACAGATAACATTATGGGAAGTTTTTTGATTTGAAGAAGCATTTATCAAACCTCGTTATCTATCCCTTTTAGTTTTGAGGATATATTTTGCGCCCAGTTAGCAGAAATGGGTTTAACGGGAGCAAAGAATTGAACAAAATAACTGCTCGTTTTGTAAACAAAATAATGAGTGAATAAAAATTGAGAAATATTTTACTGAATAAGGATATTAGATCCAACAAAAAGTAAATTATAATTAAAACTTAATTTTATAATTCATGCTTTGACTTAAGCATGTAAGAAATATACGAGCTAGAATGCATAATCGTATAACAACTTTTGCTTATTACTTTCTATTTCGATACACACAACCACGAGACCAGACGCCCTAGGGAAGTCTCTGGTTCTCACAGGTTTCGACAGGGCTGTGGTTTTATGCTAGTGGTATGGCTTTATGATTTTTTCAAGGCAGAATTATTTTCTTTTTAGCAAGCAGCTATGTAAAAAATTATAATGCTGTATGCTAAAGATTTTATCAAGTGCGTGGGGTTGACATGATAAAAATTTTTGTCCTACGCTTGACTTAAGGGGGAAAAAGTTCCTCCTTCCGTGACCGCCCGGAAGACGGTTAACCCCTCAACAAAAGGAGTATTAAAATGGAAACAAAAACTTTAACACTCAGACTGGGAAGCCTGATTCGGATTTTAGGACCGGCTCTTTCCTCTATCAGCGCGAGCGAGGCCGCCGATCAAAACCGCCTCACTCTGGAAACCCGTGAGTATCCGGTGGCAAATATAGCCAACATTGGAAGATCGGGCAATAGAGGACTTCGGCGTTCTCATTCTGAAGGCGAGATCCCTTTAAGTTTCATGGAAAGTCATTTCCCGGGGGCTTGGAGAGGATATCTTCGCACGAGAGGTTCCGAAGCTCTGAATTTGGAACTCTCCCCGAGAGATCAAGAGGATAGTGATCGGGATATCATGATAATCGACGCCAACCTCATGCTTATTGAGGCTAGGAATGAAAACCAAAGGCTACAATCAGAAAATAGGTATCTTAATTATAATCTCTCATTATTTATGGAATATACCAATGACGGAACAAATATTATAAGAACCTCTAGAAACCAAATAATACAGAACGTCGAAGTGATAAATAATCTAGAGGAGAATATACGAGAAGGGAATTTAACACAAAATGAAATATTACAAGAATTACAAATATTAGACCAAAGAATAAGAGCAAATGCTGTTAATAATTTTTATGAGCCAGAAATATTGTAGAAATAAAAAAGTCAACCACCCGGGTGGTTGACTTCCCACTTTTGTAATACGTACAATGACTTTGAGGAAAGGATTTTTTTAGGGGAAATTTTCTATGAAGAGAGTTGGTGCCCTTGCGACTGCTGGGCTGTTCTTGAGTTATGTTGGTTTTTGTTCAAATCGTGTTCCTGATGAGGATAATCAATCCTATCAAACTGAAGTCATGCGCTTTACCGCTGCAATGGTACTCAGCGTCGCGCGTGTGACTTTGGAGCAAAAGAAGTTCATCGCCTCCACGCTTGAAAAAGTACCGAGTCTTGTCAATTTGTCAACTGAGGAAAGGATAGCTTCCTTGTTGAGGATTGTATCGAAAAATCCTCTTTGGGAAGCTATTGATCAACTGGGACAAGTTGCCTTGTGCGTTGGAGTGGTGTACGGGGATGATAGCATCGACGCCCTTCAGAAAGGTGAGTTTCGACAGTTGCTTGATGAGGTCATTGCTAAAGAGTCAGGACAACAGTCCAGGCATTCTTCTCAAGGCTCAGAAGTTGGTAATGATTTGTAATATTTTGGTTCTTGACCTTCTCCCACTTCTTGCGCCTACAATGAAACGAGGGGGAAGGGTTTTTTAGGGGATTTTTACTATGAAGAGAGTTTTGGCAGCCTTGGGCTTTGTCAGCTGCGTCGCTGTGGCTTCGGATTTTGATAACAGGAGTGCAGAGGAGTTTATTGCCCTATCCCTACAAACTTTCGATGATTTGAAGGCGCAAGGTCAAGAAAATTTGACGGAAATGACCGAAAGTTTGCAGGCCTATAAGGCTCTGTGCGACGAATTGCACGTTGATCAACGTTATGATTACAACAACTTATCCTCCGGCTTTACCAAATGATCCAAATTCTTCAGGTTCGCCATGTGGTGATCGTCCGTCATTCAATAGAGCTCTATACGCCATCAGCGTGCTCACCGATGAATTGACAGGTATAAAAGAAATTGATCAGTCTTCAAATGAAAAAATAGCTGCTGCTGGAAGAAGATTTAAACAAGCTATCAAAAAAGATGCTAGACTTACCCTTCTCTCGATGGCGCTAGCGGCCGATTTAGGCTACTTCGTTCAAGATCAACTGCTTCAGCACTAAGTAGCGAGTCCTAACTTCAGGCCCTTCGGGGCCTTGCTCTCCCTTTCGTTTTATGCCTACAATGACTCTGGGGGAGGGTTTTATCGTTCAATCGTCTGATAAGCAGGTTACTGATGCAGGCTAGAGGGCTGTCAGCGTAGCCAATATGAATTCGGCTCTTCGCCTCCTTGCTTGCTCTCATTCCATCTGACCTTGAAGCACTTTTTTTACCCTTTCTAAATCGGGATCACACAGGAGTGGAAGAATCTCAACTAACTGTTCCGAGGCTAGATCCCACCAACGAAATCTCAGTAGGAGATCCATAAGCTCATCATCAAAACGAACCTTGATGAATTTCGCCGGATTTCCGCCATAAATCGCGTAAGGCGGAATTTCCTTTGTTACTACGGAGTAAGCTGCAACAATGGCACCATCACCAATTTTTACACCTGGCATAATGATACTCTCGCGCCCGAGCCACACATCATTTCCAATAACCGTGTCTCCCTTATGAGGCAATTGACTCATGTGTGGCGGAGTACGCTCAGACCACAGGCCACCGAACACGTTAAAAGGGTAGGTCGTCACACTAGAGAGCCGATGATTAGCCGGGCCCATGATAAACTTGGTCCCCGAGGCGATTTGGCAAAACTTCCCAATGATGAGACGGTCACCAAATTCTGGATAATTAAAAAGGACATTATCTCTTTCGAAGCTCGTAGGATCTGTTGAATCATCGTAATATGTATAGTCACCAACTGAAATATTTTGAGCTGTAATAACATTTTTAAGAAAACAGGATGTTTTATAGTCATTAGGAAAAACATTATTAGGGTTAGGAATTTTACCAAAGAAACGACTCTCCAGCCGCCTGCCTCCCTTCTGTCTTGCCATCACCTTGGGCTATTATGAATAGATAAACCCGACACACCACGCCTAGTGGTAGGACAATTTTTCACAATACGCAAATGCACTCTTGAAAAGATTTATAGTGCTCCGTGGTTTGAATTATTTATGTCATATAAAGTGAAATTGTTAAAACAGAGTATTTGGAAAAGTGATATTCAGCTAAGCTGAGTACCAAACTCTAAACTTTAACGGCCCTTCTCCCACTTCTTGTGCTCACAGAGGAGGGAGTGCATTTGCGTCTATATTTTCGTAGCAACACTAGGAGGAGTCTTTGCAAAGCCGTTGTGGTCTACTGGAATTGAAACAAGTCTGAAGCTTCATAAAACATATTAGAGCGTTATAGTTAACCGGTGCAGCAGCGGATAGAAGTTTGGGAAAATTTTCCAAAGTTGCAGAATACTTGGAGAGGGTTGGCAAAAGGGAGAAGGAGAAAATAAAAGCGGAAATTGTTCTCTGAAAATGACTCTTCTTTTCTTGACGAAGAAGCTGCTTTGACCTGCAGATCGTAGATTTGGACTGTGAGTTAGCGGAAATATAAATGTATTATCAACCGTTCGATGTTTTACAAGTTAGCGAACGTTCTAGTTTACCCGACATTAAGCAAAATGATAGGGTTCTGTGAAAGTTTAAAGGCAAACGAACCTGACTGTATTGATTGGATCTTTCCTATTCAACTTAATTCAATACTGTTGAAATCGTTTGATAACGTGAAGGTTTTTTTATCTGGTGAAGTTCGTAAGAGTGGCAACTGAGAAAGACTTTGGGTGTCTTTTTCGATAGCACGCTAACCTAATTGTCGTTGGATCGTCACAACTTTCGTTCTTTCTTTTTCATCACGCTTTTCTGCATGATTCATCTCTCTGAAAAAGCTCGCGAGACTTGTACGAGGTCGATATAATGAAGTTGGTAAGGCGAGAGAAAGGCAAAGTAGGCGGGGTGACGATCGGATTTTGGCAAATGAAGGGCTCGAAAGAAGGGGTATGGAAGCGGTTTATGGGATGCTGCGGATTCGTTGTCTTAGCTGCTGTAGGTGCCTATGGTCAAAAAAATAGCTCTAGTCCGGTTGCGACTTCCACGACGTCCAAATCTCAACCCTCAGACTCATCCTCATCGGAGCGTTCTGGGAACAGTGGACCGATTCCCGGTGCAACAGCTTCTGAATCTTCTGCTTCTTCCAACTTTTACATTTCTCATCTACCAACTGTAACAGCGCAACAAGCTTTCCTAGTTGATGCCGACAGTGGAGCCGTCTTATATGAGAAAAATGCTGACATGCTGATGATGCCGTCCTCTATGACAAAAGTCGCAACAGCCTGTTTCGTCATGAGCAAGATCCGTGCCGGGGAAATTGATATGGAGACTCTTTTTACAGTTTCCAAGAACGCTTATCGACGAGAGGGGACAACGATGTTCCTCAAATTAGGGCAGAAAGTTTCTGTTGGAGACCTTCTTGAGGGGTTGATCGTCGTCTCAGCCAATGATGCTGCCGTTGTCTTAGCTGAAGGGCTTTGCGGTTCGGAGTCTGCTTTTGCTGCCGAGCTAACGGCTTTTGTGAAAAGCTATGGTGCTCTTGCAACGAATTTCACGAATCCAAGTGGTTTACCGGACCCAAGACATCAAACGACCTCACGCGATCTTGCTCTGATTGCTCACCATGCTATTCATGATTATCCGGAAATTTACCACCTCTACGGCCAAACGGAATTTACATTCAATGGAGTCACGCAATCCAATAAAAACATCTTGCTTAAGAGAAACATTGGGTGTGACGGTCTTAAAACGGGGCATACAGAAGGAGGGGGATTTGGTATCGTTGCCACTTGTCTGCAAGATGGCCAGAGGCTCATCCTTGTGATTAATGGATGCACGAGCGAGTCGAAACGGGCTGAAGACGCTGTGGCTCTTCTGTCATGGGGGCGGCGTCAGTTCATCAATCACTCCCTTTACAAGGCTAACGACTTAGTTGCGCAGATTCCCGTGTGGTACGGAGAAGAAAGCTATTTGCCCATCACTCTCGAGAGAAACCTTACCATAACCCTTCCACGCTCATCACCCTACGACGCCAAGATTCTGTTGTGTTACGACACGCCAACGTCAGCTCCTGTCACAAAAGGAGCCATTGTAGGAGAAATTCGCATCACTTCGTCGACGATGAAGAGCCCTTTGGTTGTTCCCCTTATAGCTTCCGTTCCTGTCGCCGAAGCGGGATTCTTCAAAAAGATCACGGACTCCTTCCTCTATCTCGTTTGGGGAATCAAAAAACCGGAGATTTTGGATGTTAATCAAAACGCTGCGGATCACGGGTGATATCAGGCAAATGAGTGAGGGGTACTTGGCTCTACTGCGGTAAAACGGGTTGATGTGGAACGTTTCCTATCGTTGGAACTTCCTACGCTGGAGAGTGGATCTATTTAGCCTCCGCTCTTCCATTGGCGTTTTAGAGGACGAGGAGTACTTTACAACGTAAGATTTGAGTTCAAAAAACAATGCAATAAGGTGTATGGAATTTCCTTGAATGGCGTCTCGGGCACGCCCTGAAACTTTTGAGTGCGTTTCTCATTTTGTTGCAGTATCGTGCACGTTACTCCAGATGGTATAGCTTTTTTACACAAAGAAATGCGATCTAGCTGGACGATCTGGACGATACTTAAATTTTTGATGATATACTATAAATATTTTTCGAAATTTTAAAAATGAGAAGTATATGAATACCAATAGTTCATCTATAATTTTCTTCACTTGTTGCCTCCTGACGATCAGCTCATCCCTTCAAGAATATAGTCAAGGAACCGGCAAGGGGGGCGACGATGGTGCCCCCTCGCGCATGAGCAACCCTACACAGACTGGTTCAGCACTCTCTTCGCAATAACTCTGAGGATTTCGCCGCGCCATCCATGCGAAGACCGATCTCATCGAAATCTAGCCAACGGGGGTTGACCTTGGATACTGACGAATCTTCAGCCTCTCTTCCGTTTATCTCTGCTTTGGTAAACTGTATTAATGGGGTTGCTTCTTTTTTTCCTTCCTCTCTCGTCAAACGCCACTTGACAGCCAGAGAACAGCTAATACACCATGGGGATAATTGGAGGTGTTTTGTGGAGTGCCGTCGTGTGCTTCCCTGTGGGTTTCGTTTTTTGCAGAGGAGGAAGTTATGGTCGGCTATAGCGCTTGCTTGAACCTCTCCTTGTGCATGCTCTCGGTAAGAGAGGCCCTTGTTTCTACTTATCGACAACGTCGATCCTAAGAAAGAGTCTACGGTTTTTCGTTCAGGTCTGAGCTAGTTTCGTTTGCTAGCGGGTCGGGTGTCACCTGTTAGAGTCGTATTATCTTTATTTTATTTTACTTTATTTTGTTTGGAGGCATTGTTCAATGGCATTGAGATGCTTTCTTGTTCTTGTTTAAAAAAGGAGAAAAATCATGAAAAGTTACTTTAGAAACTTACTATGTTGCAGTTGTTTGGCGTCCGTTGCTGTTGCTTCGACTCAGCAAGGCCACGACAGGCTTGGTGACGGTTATTCCACTCCAGGCACGGCTTATGTGCTGTCAGACATTGACGTTGGGCAAGGCTCCAAAATACCTGACTACGTCCACAACCCGCACGAAGCGGCTGAGTTGCTGTCCAACATTGGCATCAGCGAAGACGCTGTTGAGCTGGCGATGAGTCCCTATTGGGATAACTTTCTACATGCTGTAAGGAATGGCGGGCTCAATTTTACAAGAGACGCCAATTATGGCCCAATAATGGGCTACTTCGCAGCCGATTTGCTGGGTCTCCCCGCAGACAGAGGCGATGTCGCCTATTGCCCCCTGAGATATTTGGTGCAACAGGTCTCTTCTTCAGGGTGTTCGACAGGGACGAGTCACGATGGTCATAGTTACTTTGACGTATACTGTCGGAAGCCAGCGACGATGGATTCGTGCGATTTACTAACGGAAAAACTCTTGGCCGGTCTCACAACCCTCATCTCTTCCAAAATAGCAATAGCCAATCTGAAGTCTGATGATTTACCAAAATTTTTCAGTAATTGTATAAGATATTTACAAAAAAATGTATCCATAAAAAATTTATCTGAATTCTTTGAGGATATACCTACGTCAGTCTCTAAAGGTGTTCTCCTAGCCATACTCCAGGGAATTATTCCTCATGAGGTCGTGACTTTAATTAACCACACAACAGGATCTTGGGAATTACAAGGACTCAGTAACTGAGTCCCTTAAAAATAATCCGGACCAATTTAACACACCTTTTCAAGATTTCGTGGCCAAAAGTGAGAAGGCTGTAAGCTTCCTGCCCACTTTCAATGAGGACATGAAAATATTCACGACTCACTTACCTAACTTTATAAGGTACAACTCGAAGAGTGCCGATTGTTGTGAGAACGTCTTAAGAATCTTAATGTCACTATTAGTTTTACAAAAAGACAATACGGGGACATATTGGAGACCTCTTGGATTTCATGGAAATTGCAGGTGTTTAAACACGCACCAAAACAGCTTGGCTCCCCAAAGCATCGCCTTTCAAACCCAAGACCTTGCCTAGAAATGGGGATAGAAGAAACTTCATCTAAAGGATGTCTGGGCCCTGTTTTCAAGTTCAACCCAAGCCCTTGCTCCCAGAGTTTTCGTTGGTTTTGAGCCTACAGCACCTGTTTACGTAGAGACTCGACATCGAAAAAATTTCATCTTACGGGAGGATATCGGTAAATTTCGTACCTTGGGTACGCTTTTGCTACACTGTCCTTCCGTAGCACGAGTTCGATTTTATCGAAAAATCCCTAGGCAAGTGTCATATCAAACCGGATTCGTGTACTCCCTCCTTGACACGTCAATAACGCCCTAAGGATACTCATGAGTGGTTGGTCTCAGTCCTAACTGGCCAATACCACACCCATGAATATTGACGGGACCCAGTTATACCGAGGTTTTAAATAAACCTAATATTGACTACATTATAAATAATTGGCACATATAGAATTTAAACTCGGCTATTGCCTCCCCCTTAAAATTGGATTATCCCTTAAAATTGGATTATAATGAGGAAAAATGACGGAGGGATAGGTCCATGCAGCGGTTATTGAACCCGACCAACGACTGGTTGTTTAAACGGTTGTTCGGTACGGAAGCGCAGAAAGATCTCACGATCCACCTCCTTAACTCCTTGCTGGAGAAGACCCAGCCTCCGGTCATCGATATCTCGTTCATCAGTCCCGTGTTGTCCCAGGAAACGGAATCCTTACGTCCCAGTATTGTGGATGTCCTCTGTAAGGCGGAAGATGGCAGGAAGTTCATCGTCGAGATGCAACGAGCTGCCGACACTTATTTCATCCAGAGACTCGTCTCCTATACCTATCGTGCGTACATTAACCAGCGCCTTAAGGAAGACAAGGAAGCGGGGGATCGGGGCGGATGTGATAAGGTGCACCCTGTCATCTGCCTTGCGATCATGGAAAAGACTCTCTTCCCGCCTGAGGTCGGTTTCCTTTCTCACCATGAATTCCGAGAAATCGTTACCAATGGACCTTATATAAAGGAGATGTCTTTCACCTTCTTGGAACTTCCTAAATTTAAGAAAAGGTTCGAAGAACTCACTACGGATGTCGATCGCTGGGCTTTTTTCTTTGAACATGCGGCCAATGTCACTCCAGAACAACTGAAAACGCTCCTCGAAGAAAACTCCGTCTTTCGTCAGGCCTACCAGGGCCTTGTCGAAGCTTCCTATACTCCTGACGAACTGCAGGACTACATGCGCTACGATCTGAGAGAAGCCGAAATCAAATCAGTCAATTTTGAAGCCAGACAAGAGGGCCTCGCAGAGGGCCTCGCTAAAGGAGAAGCCAAGGGCCGTGCTGAGGGGCTCGCCGAAGGCCGTGCGGAAGGCCTCGTTGAAGGGAAACGACAGGTGGCCTTGAACCTACTCAAAGCCGGCCTATCTTCTGACCAAATCGCGGCAGCGACGGGTTTAATGGAGGAAGAGCTCCAGATGCTCAGAGATTCTTAACAAACGGCTCCATCAATCCAGCCTTTTGCCTAGCAAAAGGAGGATTGTTCTTTCGATCCTACGTCTTATACGCCGAGAACCTTCTCCTGTTCTGGCCAAGATTCCGGAATTCGTTTTCTTATAAAATCACTCAGACGAAACGTCCCGGATAAGGTCCCGTGTTCAAGCGCAGCCTTCACCTTCGGCGACAAGTTTCGAAACGCCCGAACTCGTTTATAAACCGTGTCCGGATGGCACTTCACGACCCTCGCCAAATCGGCCAAGTTTTCAAACACTCCTTTTTCGATCATCTCGACCCACTGCTGCGTTTTTAAAAAGTATTCAAGAAAATACTGTTGTCCTTTTCCGGTGACCTTGGGCGTCTGAACAAACCTCCTGCCCTTGTCGGTTTGGACGATGGTTTCTCTTACTTGGAACAGACCCAAAGCCATCGCCTTTTGAGTCGGCGTATTATAAGTGTCCCCCTTTTGTCGAATCAGGAATCCATCCTGCCTGAGGCGTTCGAACAAGCGGTTCTGGCCTATGTTGATCCCGTTGGACTGGAGAAACTGCGCCAGGGTACGGATCAGAATACCGTCACCCGACGCCGCGACGGCATCCGCGAATTGAATTTTGGGGACGGCTTCCTGAAGTTTTTTCTGAGCGGCTAACTTTTCTTCATGCTCATTTTTAAGCGTCGTCAGAAGAGAAATCCAGTTGTCAGGGTTACTCATGATGTGCTTGACCGTGTCGTACGTCATATAAGCGCCATGCTTTCGAAGGGAAGGCAGGACTTCCGACGTCACCCAATGTTTGAAACTTCGTGCCGAGGGAAGCTTTGAACTCAGGATCAGGGAGTAGAGATCGGATTCATTCATGGTGGCCAACTTTTGTTGCCCACCAAGGGTGTTCCAAAACGTTACACCCTTATCTTCGTTTGATACATGAGCCTGCAGAGCTCTCCTCGGGTTAGCGTGCCCTAAGGCTTTGGCCACATCGTTGGCAATAAACCAAATTTCACCATCTTTCTCAAGAGTTCGAATGTCTCCGAACTGTTCGTGATGAAACTTTTGAATGTTTGCTGTATCCATTATTCTTCCTCCTTGATGGTAAATTCATATCCTGCGATTTTGACGGTTCTAGCCATGTTAAATCGCTGCTTCTGCTCTTCAGACAGGGCTTCAAAGGCCTTTTCATCAAAGGAATACTGGCACTTGACCTCAGCCGGAAATTCCGAGGCCAACTGGGCCAGAATGTTTTGATCCCACTCGACTTTCTTCGGAACTGAGCCACGATCGTCATGTCGCCTTCCTTAAAGCGAACCGTTCCGGTGTCCTTTCCGGCTTGGTGAAGCCGATCGGCCGCCGTCCCTCCAAACCGCATTTTCAAGGCTTCTGTCAAAGTTTTCTTCCTTCTGTCTTGCGTCTCTCCAGCTTGTTTCAACCGATTCATCAGGAAGCTCAGTTCCTCCAAAGGCAGTTCAGAAACATCTCGAAGGGTGGCCGTGTCCAAGAAGTTTAGTGACACAGATAGGCACCTCCTTTTGAGACGTTCTTCTAAAAAAGAGGTTTCATCTCCTAGTTGGGCTAACGTGTCCAGTCCTTGACGATAGAGCTCGCGGATTTTATGGCGGGGCTGCCCCATGTCTCGACTCATTTGCCGTAACGACAGAGTCTGTGCTTTCTCCATGACGTTACGAATGGCTTCCGGCATTTTCTGTATTTGAAGTCCGATTTTTCGGCGAACTTCTGCCGTTTCTGGATCTTCCTGTGTCGTTGGCACATCGGCTTCAAAAAGATCCTCCAACGAAACCGGAGTGTCCGGCGTGAATCGTTTTTGCCGGAAGCGCTTTTTCAGCAAAACGCAGAACCGTTTTCTCAAAACGTTATCGACAAAGTGTTTCCAATCTCCCTTACTGGGGTCATAGTTTTGTAAAGCGCTCAAGACGTCGACCCACAAATCGTGGGCGATATCGTCGAGAGCATCGTGGGCAAAAGCCGGCCACTGTCGGCATTTCTTCGCATAGAGATGCGTGCGTTGTTGGATGTGTTGGATCTGTTCCTGTGTCAGCATCCGCTGTCTCCTTGTTCGTGCCTCATCTGTTTCCGTTATGGCAGAGATGGAAACAGTTGTCGGTACCACTTCAACGCAACCTTTGCCCTCAAAAAGAGGTATTTTTGCCTATTTTTTAGGCATAAGGAATCAAAAATCCTTTTGAAAAGACCGAAAAATGTCCTTAAACCTCCTGAATTTATTGGCTTTTTGCAGAGGTTGCGTTCAACGCAACCTTTGAGGCCCAAAATCTCCAAAAAAATGAAAAATTTTTAAAAAAAGTTGTGGCTCGCCCTCTTGGCGAGGTTATTTTGACACGTGAGAAGGAGTTATTTCAGGGATGATGAGAGATTATGGTTCAAAGGAAGAGGTGCTGACATGAATGCTTCGAGAAAGACGAACGGAGCCATCGTGAAACTCGAATAAGTCGACGTTGAGCCTTTTCTGGACATGTTGTTGTATCGAATACAATGGGTAGTAGATGCCTTTTTTTTACATCGTGGATGGGGGGATAGCCCGAAGCTTCTGCCTGCTTAGCCAGATCGGCGTACGACACAAACGAATTCTCGGGGTTGAGGCCGAGTCGGCGTAAGAGAAAACAGCGTAAAGGACTGCGTCGACCTAGGATGAGACGATGATTCAAGAAGAACCCTTGCTCGTTTTCTTCCAGAATAAGGCGTGGTTTGCACCCCAAAGCTTCCGACATCAGGGACGGATCTTCATAGATATCGACGAAGCTGATCTGCTTAGGGTGGGCCTCAAGAGCGACCCAGAGAACTTCGGCTGACAACAGAGTACGTGTCTGACCTCCCACAAAGGAGGAAAAGGGGCGATTGTTGGGGTGATGAATGAGATACAGCAACGGCTCAACGTTGACGAAACGAACACCTAATTCCGTTTCGTACTGGCTCAATAGTTTTTGTAACCATCGATCCATGCCTTCGAGATTGGGCTGGACATAAAATCCATCGTCGGTTTTCTTGAGCGTGACAAGATGGTCGTGTTCGAGCCGAGCGACGCGTTCCAACTGAGAAGCGTCCACCACAGGATGGGACACAGCCCCCTGCAAGCATTGTCGTTCAAACTCCTCGAGCATCGAGTCCCCCCCCAACCCATCTCCCTAGTTCGACGTTGGCATGTTCAAGAAATGCTTGCAAGCGGAGGTGAACACTTGCCCATGATGGTTTCTCTACTTGATCGATACTTCATCTTTACCGTCGATCCTTTTTCTATCAAAAATTAACAAAATTTTAACCAAGTTTTATAACAAAAGCTCCTGTCGACAGCAATTCTTTACAATTACAAATATATTTTATTTAAATTTATTACATATTGCTTTTATTCCTCCGCACGAGAGGCCGATAACACGGAGGTTTTCGGACTTTGAGTTGGTGAAAAAGTCGTTGGAAAGGTCTCCATTTTTCTCGAGTCAAACATTTTTTTGCCTCATAGTTAAATAAATTTCTTGCAGGATTGTAAAATATGTGCATGGGGGCAGAGATGATTTTTAGCCTCATAGGCTCATTGTTTTTGACTTGTTGATGACTTGATCATTTTCTTCACTTTTTCAGTATTCAGCAAGTCTTCATGAGGGAGTCTCGGGTTCGAAAAATAAGCAAGCGGAGAGCGAGAGTCATTTCAAACCCTTGCTCCAACCCTTTAGCCTTAAAAGCCTCGCTGGTGATCGATTTGGAGGCCTTAGCGGCGATGTTTTGAGAAAGGGAAAGGATTTTATGACAGGGTGCTTGTTAAAGCCAAAATAAGAGGCGCTGAAGCCACCTACCAGGTTAGGATAGCCCCAGGTCGAGGTGGTGCCGTGTACGATTCAGGACGTGACGGTCAAAGCGAAGGTATGGCTCTATCCCGAAACGCTCGAATCCGTTCTCGAGACGGCCCAAGATCGTCTGGAAGCGGCCTTCAACACGCAAAAAGCCTCGGTTGGGACGTCACGAAATCCTGGCTCAACGCGTATCTCTATGTCGAAGGCATCCAGAACATTGAGTTAGAGAGCCCACTGGACGATCTTTTGGTCGCTGACGATGCCTGTACAGCGCTCAAATCCTGTGAACTCACCTTAGCTGGAAGGACTTGGTAATGCCGTTCGAAAGTTTGATCCCCTCCAACGCCACGGCCCTTGAAAAGGGCCTCGAAGGCTCGTTTCAAAGTGTTCTTGATGTCTCGCAACTGCGGGGATTCAAGACGAAACCTGACGCTATGGACCTGATTTTTGAGGCTTTGGTTCAGGAATATGGCCTCGAAGAGGTTCGGCTCTGGATTCAAGACGCTTCGAAGGTTTTGGAGGAAGGGATTCTCTTTCAGCGGCTCCGAGGGACACCTGCTGCCATGAAAATAGCTCTCAAATGGACAGGTCTCGAGAACGTTGTCATTGAAGAGGCTGGTCCTGGGGAACATTTCGCAGAATTCCAGTTGGGGTTGGAAGGCTTGCCCTCGGATCTTTCCGTCGAAGCCCTTGTGGCGTTAGCAGATATGGCTAAGCCCGCCCGATCTCGGTTTTCGAGGCTGTACAATTCGCTCTATGACAAGCGGCGTTTGGTCTTGGATAAGAACGATTACGGCGACTTCCTCAGTGGAGACTCCGGCGTTACGATGGACGGGTTGCAGATTTCGTTAGGACGAGAGCAGGCGCATACCGTTTTGGAAGGTCTCCTGGGTGAGGCGATGGAGTCCCTTCTGAGAGACCATGTCGCTGGGGTGACGGATCGGTTCGTCTTCCGGCTTGACGACAGCTGGTTGGATGACGAAAAGACGGAATTATGGGATCCCGGCTTTGTCCACGAACATGCGTTTGTTTTCGAGGTTCAGGACGGCCTAGCCAATACGGAACACGCTATCCAGGATGTTCATACCTGCCAGGCGAAGTCGCAAGTGGTGTTGGATGACGGCTTCGAACTCGATTCGGTGAACGCGGCGCTGGGGCGTCAACCCTTCAAGAGATCTGGCGGGCCGTTGGTTTTGGATAGCGACGATACCCTGTCGAACCACGTCTAGAAACAAGAACGCGTTGAGATTTTGGAGCGATTCTACGAAGAACATGCCTCGGAAGCCCTCGTTGACGTGCAACTGGCCTTTGAAGCGTCGTCGCAACGCTACCATTTTGATGCGGCTATCACGTCGCCTGCGATTACACGCACTCACCGCACGATGCGCAACCTTCTGACCGCTCGCTACCCCGGCGTCATTGTGTGGCATGACCATAGGCACTTAGACAGGAAGTGGAATGAGGGGGATGTGATTGTTTCGGCGCAGCATCAGTCCTGTTAATGAATTATTAATGTTTGTATTCTAGTATTTGTTTATGTAGTATTGTGTTTCATTAAGATCCTATGTCGGCCTACTTTTTACGCTATTTTTACGTTCTCACGATGTTCTTGACCTCAACAATGGGGTTTTGTACTGCAACAACCATAGACATTTCAAAAATACTAACCGCGAATCTTGTGGCTAGGATTAATGGTGGCTACAACGACGTATTACGATGACGAAGGTAAAAAGTGTCAGTATGATGGAGTATTGTTTCGAAGAGATGCATCTCAAAAGGGACGATGCAAGGGAGAACAACCCGATCTTGAGACATGTGCAGCTGAGTCGTGGGCCATGCATGGTGTCGACCCTAAAACAGGTTTTGCCCCGGATAAAGACGAGGTTACACAGTGGTATATGGAGCAGTTTGGCTATACCAAAGAGGGGCGCCAAGAATTGAAGGGTTTTAATGATTCCGGCCAGCCTTCGTCCATCATTGTTTTCGATGAGTCCTATCTATTGAAAAGTACTGCCGGTGTGTTACGCAGTGACGAATTTTGGCAAACGTTCAAAAAAGTCGCTAGCCATCCAGTCGGACGAGTTTTGCTCTATAGAATTTTGATTGAATTGAGCCGACAGAATAACAACTATGGATGCCAGGAGAATGGGGTTAAAATCAAGGCAAATTTTCTATCATACAGAAATCAATGTCGCCAACTGACTGTTGTCTTTGGACTTCCCGGATTTATTATTGAAACAAATGATAGGGCAGCAAAAAGGCTTACTTATACTTTTCAAATGCAGTCGCGCAATTGCCGGATACAGTACTGGCTTCTGATGATCAGGATTCCTGGAGAATCGATTGTACGAGTCATTGTTATTCTGATGATGTAGCTCTGTTCCATGAATTAGTGCACTACTATCATTGCCTCAGAAACATTATGAGGTACCAACACGCAAGACAACAGGCGCATCCAAAGGACATTAGCGAATTGACATTCAAAACATACATAGAAAAGCCCGAATATTCAACAGAGTGGTACAAGAAACAAAGAAAAAGTGGCCAACAACAGCAAGGAGAGGAGTTTGTTGGTAATTATGAAGAATTCCTAACTATAAATGGCAACATATATGGTTTAGAAAATGGATTATATGGCAAATTAAACGGGGATGATTTGTGTGAGAATTTATATAGATCAATGTCTTATCAACCCATGAGATGGGGCCATAAAGGCCGATACGAAAAATCGGCAGAGATTAGAGGTATAAACCATATGAACAGTAATGATCCGAGGGCAGCCATCATAAAAAAAGTTCATTCCACAATAATAACAAATCGACAATATTTTCACGAGGACTCTGATTGGCAATTGTCTCCAGGGCACGCTCTATATAATCACTAATTTATCATAGACACGCGCTTTTGAGTGTGATACAAGGATAATATATGAGGTTCTACGTTAAGGTTCGAAAAAATGAAGATTGGCTGTATTGCCTTTGTTGCGTTGTTGAGTACATGCCCTTCTTGGTGTTGTGACTGTTTCGATATTTCTGATGGTTATTGTTGTAGTGCAAGCATTGAGGAAAAAAAGAAATCCTTTTATAAACGATGCCAGGAGATTGGTCGTACTAATGATGTGGAACAATGGGAGAACACTATTATCGCCATGAAAGAAGAATTAGATGCGGCACAACCGAGCACGAGTGAGGATTATTTCGCTCTTGCGCTGCTAAAGGATTCCTTATTGGTTATTCAAGAAGCATTGAGTGTATTGCAGACGAACAGCGGATCTGAAGAGCTAAGACAGTCTATGGGTTGGTATGGAGACGATGTGGATGCGGTTATTAAATGTGCTTTAAGCAATGAGGCAACGAAGGAATAGATTTGTCGTGAGGATCGATATTCCCGGTTACGCAGCCTAGATAATGTTGACATTAAATTCCCTACCCTCAAATAACGATGCAAGCCAGGCAAACCATGGCGGACAAGGAAGATGTGGTCTTACAATATCTCGTCGAAAGACCTCGGAATCTTTTTGATTTTAAAAAAGCGTTTGCCACAAGTCGACGAGTTTTGTATAAATTTTCATCGATTTTTCGTTGAATTTTTCGATTTCTCTTCGAGGGAATGCAGACCTCCATCCCCTTCGATGCTGCAAAGTCTATGATGTCTTGCGTATCGTAAGCTTTATCCGCACTGAGGCGTTTTGCTTCAAGTCCTTGAATAAGTTGCAAAGCTGTTCTGCAGTCTGCTGTGACGCCATCTGTAATAAGAAATCTGAGGGGCACACCAGCTTCATCCACGGCCAGATGCAGCTTTGTGTTGATCCCCCTTTTGAGCGCCCCAGCGCTTGATTCCCTCCTTTTGCTCCTGCTGCAGATAACTGCATTTTTATAAAAGTTGAATCAATCATAAGGGATATACAATCGGAATGTTGTAATAAAATTTCCATTATTTTTAGCCAAAGACCATTTTTTTGCCATCGACGAAATCGTTGAAAAAACGTGTTCCATTTTCCGTACTCAGGCGGAAGACTTCTCCAAGAAATTCCTTCACGTATAACGAAAAGAACGGCATTGATGAAGAGTCGATTGTCCTTAGCCGTCCGTCCAGGCTGATCCTGACGACCAGCACAAAAAGGTTCAATTTTTTCCCATAAAGCGTCGGAAATATCGTGACGGTGTAAATCTGACATGGTAAACGTCCACGTTTCAAATAAAATCAAGCATCCTCATAACACAATCTTCTAATGTCAACGCTATCTAGTAAATATTGAGGAATTTGGAACGTCTGTCCCAGATTAGCGACGGGTCCGTTGTGGGTTAAGGGCGATTGAGGATAAGCCTTAACAGCTCCTTAAAAGTCACACCCATCCCCCTCTCCAAGAGTAAGTCTCTCTTTAGGATCCGAGATCTTAAGCACGGGGCTTCATGGCTCTTCTCACTCAATCCGGGCGGACGGCGCTAGCGGTCAGTCTCAAATCACAACCTCTGCATGTGGCATGGGGAACAGGTAATCCCGCGTGGGAGTCCACCTTTACTCAGTCATTTTCGTTTGAGAATGAACAGATTCATCTGCCCCATGCTCCTCTCAAGAGCGATTCCATCGCAGAGGAGGCGATTGGGATGAGCATCGATGCGCAAACCAGCGATCATACGAATCCACCGCACTCTCCGCAACCTTCGCACCGCTCGCTACCCCGGCGGCGTCGTGTGGCATGACCACAGACACCGTGATAAAGCGTGGAGTAAGGGGGGGGGTGATTGTTGATTTAATGGATTACGCGGGATGTTTACCATTTATTAATTGTTTATAGGTAACATCGTTAGTGGGTAAATGGCTGTTTTTAATTGACATGATTGATCCCATGAAAATTACCTAGGTTCTGTGTAGTAATGAACAAAAATACCTTTAGCAGTGTTATTAGTTTGTTAGCATTCTTTTTGTTAGCTATACGTGCTAACTCAACTGCCGGTCAGTTAGATTTTTCCGGTTCTCCTAATTACGTATTGAGTAGCTCTCGTTTTGGACATTTCCAAATTCAACGATCAAATGGATCGGCTAACATTTATATTCCATTGGATGGAGAGCAACCAAGCGTCAGCGATGTCGTTGTATGGTCATGCGCTAACATTGATACCAATGAACAATCCAATATTACAGAATGGTATGTACAAATGTTTACCGAGAACGATAACATTATAGACTTGTCTAGAGTAAGGTCAAAGCTTCTTGAAGACTACCAACAGAAATATCAAATGTCCGACCTGTTAGTACATCCAGCAGAAGTATTTAAAATGTATTTGAGGCGTATTGCGGCGAATCCAATTGGACGAGCTTTATTATATAGAATACTAATAGAGATCTATAAACAACGAAGTGAACAAAGAAATAATGCGACTTTTTTACAGGCATCGACTCCCACAAAACTCTCAGTCAGATTTCAGGCGAGTTTTAATTATTGTGAAGACGATTCGTCTCTTTATTTTTACTACACAACATCAGATATCATTGTGACGTGTATAGGTAATAGATGTCACAACCACGATAAAGAGTCTGTTGTCCAAGGGGCAATTGATGTCGAAACGGCTATTTTTCACGAACTAATCCACTGGTTCCACTATTTACGTGACCCTGGAAGGTACTCGCAAGAAGTGAATAGATCCGATATAACAAAGTTCGTGGGGCCTAACAATGGTGTGGCGCAATTTTTATATCAACGTAATCGGCGCCGGTCAAATTAAAGATAGTGATGCAAAAAGTTGGTACAGTAAGAGTCATTTGGACCTTGAGGAGATGCGGACAATACTTGGGTCAACGAAAGCTGATCCAAAGTTCTTGTGTGGGGATGATATCTCTGAAAATTTGTTTAGGTTAAGTAGAGGCAAACAACTAAGGTTTGGATATAGTGGAGATGTATTCCAAGTAAGTGGAGACATTATTGCAAACTATATAAACATATTAACCTTACATCTCACAAACTACGGGAAGTGAATAATGATAATCTATAAAGATAAAGGATCGTTTGTTGTAGAGGTTTCCGTTCGGGGACAGTAACGAAAATTGCTTACATTATCTTGGCTGCTGTCCCATCTCGTGCTACAAAGAGTGTGTGTTGTCGTTAATTTGAGGGCAGTTATGAATTTGTCGTCGTTGTTCTTTTGCTGTTTGATGTCTACCAGGGTGTTTGCTGCAGTGGCGCCGGCTACATCTGATGACTATTGGAAAGTTTACGCCAGTCAAGAAAAAGCTTCGGGCGTTGAGAATTTGGTGGGGTCATTCAGGGAAATTCGGGAAAGTACGGATTCTTCGATCAATTTGAGTGATTGTGTAAGTCATGTTGAGGGTTCTATAAATTGGTTGAATAAGGTGCGACAACAGGTAATTGCGTCAGATGATGACCTGCTCCGTTCAGTGCTTGCTGAGCTAAGAACAGAAGTTCGTTCTGTACTATTTGAGTTACGTACGTGGTTTCTTGATAAAGATAGCGCATTCAAAGACCAACACAGGGAAGAATACAAAGCATTAGTTCTGTGCGGCTTGTTGTCGTAGGTTATTCCGAGTGACGCATTTACCGGTTAACGTTGTTTTTTTTCAGGGGTGTGACTCTTTGAGATCATGATGATGCAGTGCTAGCAAGATGCATTTTATGTGGTACCGGCCACTGTTCATAGGTGGGGTGTTGGCCTGAAACGACAGTACTCTCTCAGGACTGTTGAGGTGAGGGGCGACTACGGTTGGTGGGAATCTTATTACGATTTCATCTGAGAGGTCCCTTTCCCCTGTGCCACTTTTCGCTCGATTGACTAAGGCTCTTTGTAGAAGTTTCATCTTCAAAGAAGCCGGGATATGGCTCTCCTCACTCAATCGGGGCGGACGGCGTTAGCGGTCAGCCTTAAATCACAACCATTGTACTTGGCTTGGGGCACGGGCGATCCCGCGTGAGAGTCCACGTTTACGCAGTCGTTTACATTCAACGACAACCGCATTCAACTTCCACATGCTCCCGTAAAAACTCTCTCCATAGTGGACGTCACGAAAGGATTTGAATTGGATTCTCAGATCGGCGTTTTAACACGGATGGATTCCTCGATTCCAAGTACCGTGACCATTACGTACACGACCGGGACTCCCGCCGAAGCCCTCCAAGCTTTAACATTGCTTCATGAAGTGGGTCGTAAAGCTGTGGACGAAGTCACTTTCTGCGTGGGCGATGAGAACGGTTTGTTGGCCACGCCGCCGGGGGCGGTTTACCGCGACCGACACGCCCACGAATCAACTTTATGTCCATGCCACGTTTGATTTCGAAGACGCCGCTAACGAAACGATCCGAGAACTCGGAATCCTCATGGGAACCGAAGTCGCCGATTCCTGCCCCCCAGGCCAGCGGTACTTCGTCCCCTCGGATCTCAAGAACCCAGGCATTCTGCTCGTTCTTGAAAACACCGTCCCCTTAATCCGAACGGCGGCCACGCGAGAAGCCTTTTCGTTTGTCATCACTTTGTAAGGAAATGTCATGGTCAACCAGTATTACAACCGCTTCCAATCTTCTCAAAATTACGAGAAGTCCCTCTTTATTGCCGGTCGAGGATTGCAGTCCGCCGAGCTCAACGAAATCCAGGACAACGCCCTCACCAAGATCAAAGATCTGGGCGACGCCATGTTGACGGACGGTGACGTCGTCAAAGGTTGTACCTGTGTGATCCAGGACAAGGTCGTCACGATTGAGGACGGTGCGGTTTACCTCAAAGGCGCTGTGCGGACGATCCCTGGGGCTACATTGTCACTTCCGGATGACGGCCGGTATCGCATCGGCATTTTCGTGAAAGAAAGAACGATCACCGAGCTCGAGGATCCAGCTCTCCGAGACCCCGCCGTCGGAACTCGAAACTACCAGGAAGCAGGAGCCGCCCGTCTTCAACTCACGTTTACATGGGGCGTTCTTTCCGAAACAGCCGCCGCTCCCGCGGATAAAGGCGATTTCTATCCCGTCTATACCGCCGAACATGGCGCGTTGATTGTGGCTTCTCCTACCGCCGAAGCCGATACGGTGACCGTGGCCTTGGCTCGTTATGACCGTGAATCCAATGACTCCTACCTCGTGAAAGGGTTGAGTTTGAAATTCCAAAAAGGAAGAGAACGACGAGCAAGTCTTCTTACTCGGCGAAGGAAAGGCGCATGTCAACGGCTACGAAATCGAACTTCCCCACAGCGTTCGGTTGACCTATCCGGTTAATCCCGATCTGGGGACAGTCGAGTCCGAACCGCATGTTTTCCAACCCGACGAGCAAGGCGAGATGCGCATCACACTCAGTAACCCGACCTGCTCAACGCTTAAATCCGTCGATATCACGCAGCAGAAGTCCGCCAACATGACCCACGGGGCGTATGCCGGCGTCACGGATCCGATTCCCGATCAGGCCATTCTCGAAATCGTTCAAATCCGGCAAGGCACGACGATTTATACACAAGGAACCGACTACAAATTACAATCGAACAGTGTCGCGTGGACAGGCGGATCGGAGCCAGCTCCCGGAAGCTCGTACGAAGTGACGTATCGGAACCGCGTCAAGACGACGGCAAAGGATGTGACAGAAGACGGGTTTACTGTTTCGAACGCCGTCCCTGGCACGCTCGTGTTGGTAGACTATACGTGGAAAATGCCCCGGTACGACCTGATTGCACTGGATAGCCAGGGCCAAGTCCAACGCATTCAAGGCCCCGCTCATGCTTGGAATCCATCGATTCCGTCGGCCTCAGCAGGCCAGATGTCCTTAGCCCTGATTAAACAAACCTGGAAGAAAACGGAGAAGCCTCAAGTCGTCTCGACCGGGATTCAAGCCGTTTCGATGAACGAACTCCAGACCATGAAATCCATGATCGCTGATCTCTATGACCTGATGGCGGAAGAACGTCTCAAAAACGACGCCAACGCCTCGGATCCCGCCGCGGAAAAGGGCATTTTTGTGGATCCCTTTTTGGACGATGATCTGCGAGATCTCGGAACGGAGCAGAGCGCAGCGATTGTCGACCAGTGCTTGCAACTTCCCATTGCCGTGGACGTCGTTGAAACCGGAAAGGAGGAAACTCCCTGGACCTTGCCGTATGAACTTGAGCCGGTTGTTTCTCAGACGTTACGGACCGGCAGCATGAATGTGAATCCCTATCAGGCGTTCGATCCTCTCCCCGCGAACATCAAAATGGTCCTCGACACCGACCGATGGACGGAAACCATCACGAACTGGACCTCAGGAACGACCTCCCGCTTTGTCTCCTCATCCAGCGACGTCATTCCGCAGTCCGCCACCACCACCGGAACGCTCCTCTCCTCGACTTCGGAGGAGGCCGAGTACCTCAGGCCTCTCACGCAACGCTTCCGCGTGGAAGGCTTCAAGCCGGACGAGGCCCTTTCCGTGACCTTTGACGGTCTTATCGTCGAACCCCAACCCATTTCTGAATAGGAGGAACCATGCCATTAACAGCTAATGCTTCGGGAACGATTGAAGGAACGTTGACCATCCCTGAGAACGTGCCGAGTGGAACCAAACTCGTCGTTTTCGCAGGTAATCAGGAAGTTACGGAGAAAACACCTACACCGGCCGAGGTCTCATTACAACGGAGGAACGACGTGCGCCGCAAACGAGCCGACGTTGCAGATCGCGCATAGACCCCTTAGCTCAAACCTTCACCCTGTCCGAAGGACGGTTCATCGCTGGGGTCGACGTTCAGTTCACAGCCAAGGGAACAGGCCGAGGCCTTCTTCAAATCCGCGAAGCCAAATTGGGCTTGCCGACCACAACGGTCTTGTCCGAAGGCTCCTTCACGGCCGATCAGATGTCTCTCACGGGCTGGACACGGCTTCTATGCCCACCCGTTTGGTGCGAAGCCGATACCGAATATGCGTTCGTGTTACTGACCGACGACCCAGAGCACGCCGTAGCCTTTGCCGAACTTGGGCAATATGACTCCCAACAAAGCGTCTGGGTCACGACGCAACCATATATCAAGTGGGCGTCATGCTCTCGTCCAGTAATGCCGTGACCTGGTCGGCTCATCAAGAACGTGACCTAACTTTCCGATTATTAGCTGCCAAATTCACAGAGACGACCAAGACGATCACGCTTGAGGACTCTCTACAGATCAAGCAGCTCACCGACCTCATGATTCTGGGGAACGTGGAGCGCCCAACGGCGGCTACCGATATAGAGTTTACGCTGACGAGTGCAGACGGCACCGTTAACACCTTGGCAGAGGAGTCTCCGTTAGCTCTTCGTGAAAGCCTCACGGGAAATTGTGTTTTGAAGGCGCATCTCTCAAAGGCACGGCGACGGCGAGCCCGGTTCTCTATCCGGGTCTTCAAACCGTCTGCGGGACGGTTTCTGAAGAGGCCGACTACGTCACGCGAACGCTCGTCGTTTCTGATGCCTCTAAAGTTACGGTGACGTTCGAAGCCACGACACACCTCAGTCAGAAGATGAAATAAACGACAAAAATCAGAACATTTTTACATACGACTAACCCATCTCTAATCCTGTAAATATTAGCTTAAAGATATTATCAATATCTTTAAAATTATCGACGATATTTTTTTGCAGCTCATTATTAAACCCGCCCGTGATTGCTCCACCCGCTATCAAATAAAGAGCGGTAGGTGACGATTCAATAGCTTTTTGGATATTAAGCATCAAAATTAGGAAACCTATCACCCAAGCTACTACCGAGTGCATGCAAATAGCACCCAAGATTGACCTCATCTGAGATCCCTCCTAAAGAAAAACAACTTTTGGATAAAAGATAATAGCTGAATAGACGATAATTAGGATCGGTGCACGATACTCGGACATCAGCAACACAGAGATCTCTTTTCATCTGACAATCATCTACAATCTGACTCCTAGAAGGAGACGACCCATCGCAATTTGAACAGCCCCAGAGACTTCCGATAACCGGCGCAAAAACAAACACTAATTCACCGAAACGCTCCACTCTGCTAATACAAGCCACGCAAACCTCCTTGATTTTGAAAATCGTAGAAAAAGCAACTCTAAACACAACGTAACACCTATTACCTGCAGCACGCGCCGAGTATAAAAGTCAAGTAATCACCTGCTGGGATACTATACTCATTGCATTCAAACACTCGATCGCTATTGTATGCACACCTTATCTCCATAGAATGCTCAAGCCTGTACCATGTCTCGTTTACAAAATTGTAGACAACGACATGATCATCAAGTTCAGTCCTCCCGATTAACTGTAATTCTTCCTCGGCATTGCACATTTGAGTCGTAATGTTTGTTGCGAGGCAACCTTGTTTGTATATCCTCACCGGTTTTGATGGGTCACCGCTTCGTACATTCATCTTCGCTGCTCCAGTAATGAAATCCCAAGTGTGAAAGTTCATTTTATAATGTCTATAATGACTGAGTTCATGAAATAAGTTTAGATGCAGGGGAAGAGTTTCTGAATCTTGAACAAGCGAAACCTTTATTTTCTCTTGCTGAGTATCTTCGTTTATATGCTTAGAACACCGTAGAGTGTGAAGATCCGACTCATCCAGCCAGATTACGTTCTTACTCCAATTTTGCTTAACTTTATTTGTAAACGACGAACAGTTAGCCGAGGATATTAACTCTAACGAGTAGCTGAACGGGATTGATCGGTTTGTGTACCTTTGTTGTGTACTTACAGTACTCATGAAATAATTTGCTATTACTTTTGGTAATTTATTCATCAAATAAACACTCTTCCCCTGAAGGTCTTTTATTTTTCAAAATCACCATCATCTTCAATTGATTTATTATACAAATTTGCTGGCATAATAACAAGATCATCTTCGCCAAAGATAACTATGTCTTCTAGCAGTTGTTGTCCAACTGCAACTTCGTTTATCTTTTGGAAAGCATCAGCGATCTTATTGAACAAAACGAACTGATCATTGTTTGTGTTTGTACAAAAATCGACCACCGTGATAGTTCTGGATATTCCATTGTGACTTAATAATAATTTATTACTTAGGAAGTATAATAATTTATTACTTAGGAATTTCAAATTGTTATAATTTTCTGTTGTTGGAACATCGGGCTCATTGGAGTTTATGATCCTGATTTGTACTGAAAATCCATCAATAGCTGTCATCAAAAATATCGATAAAACGACCTTTGCCATGGTGTATGTGCCGCATAATACCCCTCATGTATTTTGCATAGTAACATGTATATCAATATAGCGCAAATATTACCAATTATCTCTCGACTGCGAAATAACTTATTCACAGGCCGGCAAGTATTACCTAACTAACAGAGATTGGTTTAGATTAGCTGAGGTTTCCCATAACTGGTTTGGGTTTCATAGAAGTCATGTTGACTTCTCTGGAAGTTTCTAAATTATTTCAAATAGGAGCTGATGAACTCCAAGCCGATCATGAACCTCTCTCCCAGGTCTTTGCCCAAGGGCAAAACGGATGTTTTGTGCTGACTCGCAACAGCACAAACAGCTACAAGGAGTCGAACGCTTCAGGAGCTTCAAAATATTCGCATCCCGACTCTACACCAAAGCTCCGAATCGGATCTTCACTTCTTGACACGGCTTGGCCAAAAGTACAACCTGCTCATCAAGCCCGCCGGAGGATCCCTCGTGACCCTCCCTCTTGGAAGGGGAGTCGTGAAACGCGACACCCCTGAGGTGACACTCACGCCGGATTCCGTGATCAGCTGGGCTTACAGGTTCTCGAAGCAGGAAGACATTCCTTGCATCACCGCGAAAGAGTACGACCTCAACACGGCTTCAGAGTTCCATGAAACTGCGGGAGGCCATACTTCAGGAAATCTGTCCTTAGGCTATGCCTTGCGAGGCCTCTACCCGACGCGAGAAGCCGCTAAACAAGCCGCTCAAGCCGCTTACGAAAAACTCATCCAGAAGATCCATACGTTTTCGGCAACGGTCATCGGTCACCCCTGGATAGCGGCCGAGTCCAGGCTCATCCTGAGTGGATTTGACCCCAACCTTCCTCAAAACAGGTTCCAAGACGCCGTCATCTTTGACGTTCAGAGCTCCGCAACACCGTAACGCTCGCTACAAGATCGTTACGGCTTGTTTATGGCCCATGTTGACGGCTATGCCGAACACCTTCGTGGCAATCCAGTCGGGGAACGAGGCATACGGCGCCCAGAAGTCCCGCTCGTAGATTGCTGAGGCCTGCTCCTCTGTAAGGTGTGCGATGTCGACGTCTGGATAGCTTTTCTTTGAAATGCCAAACTTCGTCTCACCGCCCGCATCGGAGGCGTCGTAGTTGTATCTGCCTTCGTTCTGCAAAACGAAAGCGAAAGCTTTGTCAAAATCCCCCATGATGTCCTCCACAGTACGGTCTCTACAAGAGGACTTACCGATGGAGAAGAAAATGGTCGCCCGTCTTCCGACAGCCAGCGTTGGACCTGAAGTGGGTCTTAAACCTTCCTTATTGCCCCCCAAGACACATGAGATATCGTTCGTCGCAGAAAATTTCACCTTGGGGATCAAGAAAGAAAAAAATTTTCAATAAATATCGAGGAAATGCGTTCGATCTTGGGGTCCAAGGACCATGGTACCAATATCACATTTTTCGTGACAAGAGTGGGGCTGAGAGCCCTTTTTGGGTCCGCCTTTTGGCTTCGAATTCGTCAAGACAGAGGACATAAGGACGCTGCCCTAGCCTCAACAAGCCCAGAAAATATAGGGGTTTCAGCCCTCTGATGATCTTTCGGATTTTAAGAAAATTGCCAGTGTTTCAACACGCACCAGACCAGCTTGGCTCCCCGAGACGGACTCGAACCGCCGACCCAGTGGTTAACAGCCACTTGCTCTACCAACTGAGCTATCGGGGAACCTGTTTCCTTTTAGCATGAACGAATCGCCTGAGGCAAGGGGGTATGACCTCGTTTTGTATTTTTCACGGCTCTTGAATGCTGCTGAACACGTGTCAATCCTCTACCCTAGAGGAATTAAACTAATCTGGGATACATGTTCAAGATAGTGCCACAGTCCAATATCAGTTTCTTCGTGACTTCGCTTAAGATTCCAACGGATCGACATGCAGGTTGAAAAAATTATAGGCTTTTGTCTGTTTACTTACGTAATCGTCTTACAAGGTTACATCCTGTCGGAACGGCCTTTAATTTTATTTAGTTCTTAGGGGCATCCACCGAGTGGGTCATCGCCTTTGCCTCGCTGGATACAAGACAAAAAGAAGGTCTACTAATGGTTTTCCGAATCACGACCACTTCTTTTTTTTGACGGCATCATTATGAACAACCACAGGTTGGTCTATCGATAATTTATAGTTTTTTGACAGAGCAAATTTTTGACAGAGCAAAGCGTTTTCCTTGATTGGAGTACAAAAAAACAGTTTCTATTAACGCCATCAGGAAGATGACTTCCTTTCATGTGGAGTAAATGTACTCATTTTGAGTCGGAAAGGCTCAATGACGATATCAAGAAGATACTTGAGTATGTTGCAAAACCTGACATTACAAGCTTATGCAACGAACATTTTTAAAAATCTCCAAGTGAATGACGCTATAAACTACAATCACGGTAATCCATCGTCCACTCTAGCCAAATATCGATCCATGACGCAATCACTAAAAAGACAAGTGTACGTAATTCAAAATTCCATCAACTGGCGCTTATTAGGCCTCACACCAAATACTCCAAAAAAAGAATTAACATTTTTAATAACCTGGAGTACAAAACAACTACAACTCTTAGGATGCCATCTTATCTACACAGATTCGAGCGCGCGTCGAATCATTAATCGTTCACGATAGAAGGGGGAGGGGCCTATGCCTCCAAAATTTCTCGGACTTTTGTGGCGAGATCGCGGAGGGTGAAAGGTTTAAGAAGGAAGTGCAATTTTTGATTTTCTGAGAGATTTTTGCGGAAGGTTTCTTCGGCGTAACCTGACATGAAGATGATTGGGATTTCTGGGAGGATTTTTTGAATTTCAGAACTCAGAGTTGGACCATCCAAATCAGGCATGGAGACGTCTGTGATGAGGATATTGGGGTGAGCTCCTTCGCGGATCAAACGCAGGGCTTCTTTTCCATTGGGTGCCTCGAGGACGCGGTAGCCTTTATCTCTTAGGGCGCGACTGGCGAAGATTCTGACAGCATCTTCATCCTCGACGAGGAGAATCGTTTCAGTCCCTGTGACATCCTGGACACGTTTTTTCTCGGGAACGACTACCTCTTCTGTATCTCGGCACCGAGGTAAGTAGACTTTGAAGGTTGAACCGACCCCTACTTGGCTTTCAACATCGATTACTCCGCCCGTTTGTTTGACAATGCCGTACACTGTGGCTAAGCCAAGCCCCGTTCCTTGACCTTTGGGTTTTGTTGAAAAGAAGGGTTCGAAAATAGATTTGATGAGGTCAGGTGCTATACCACAACCTGAATCTTTGACGCTAATCAGAACGTAATCTCCTGGGAGCATGATATCGTTCCCTAAATTTTTAGCGACCTTGTTGGTGTAGTTTGTCGTTTCGAGAGTGAGGATTCCTCCTGATTCCATGGCATCACGAGCGTTGACGACGAGGTTGATGATAACTTGCTCGAACTGTCCGACATCAGCCTTAACAGGCCAGAGATTTCGATTCTGATGTAGGTGAAATTCGATTTGCGAGCCAATAAGCCGTCGCAGGAGAGCGGATAGATCCGACATTGTCTCGGCGACATTGATGCGTCGCGGTTGAAGGGACTGTCTCCTTGAAAAAGCCAGCAGTTGCCGGACAAGGTTGGCGGCTCGGTTGGCGTTTTGCTTGATGTGCATAATATCAACAAAAGATGGATCGTTCGGCATGATGCGCTGCAAGAGAAGGTCACAAAACCCGATGATAGCGGTGAGAAGATTATTGAAATCGTGGGCAATGCCACCAGCGAGCTGACCGACAGCTTGAGTCTTTTGGGCTTGGGCAAACTGCTGTTCAAGTTTTTTCTGCTCACTCGTGTCTATGATCTGGACGAGGACTTCATCGTTCTCAAGTTTTTTAAGAGACCCTAAAACTGATAAATCAGAATTTTCAAAGTGAAGCTCAAGCATATGCCGAGCAGCGCTTCCCATTTTGAGAGCATTTTCCCACTTTTTTTTCGACGTCTCGTCCAGCTTTTCCTCCACAGGCCTTCCAGCGACCAGAAGGTCTTCCCGTTGTTTCGTAAGAAGATTTCGAAGCATGGTGTTCATTTTTTGAACCAAGCCTTTTGAGTCGACTGTGAGAGAAGGAATGGGAAGCTGGTCTAAAAGGCGTGATGGTAAAGGCAAAGAAGTAACAATAGGAATGAGGGTGAGACCAAAGCAGGCTTCGTTCATTTTTGCCGTGTAAAGAAAGAGATTCTTGCCGGATATGAGGGAGACGTTAATGCCCCGATGAGCCGAAATGACATCTTGCAGACTGAGAGGGGGCATTAGAAAGGTAAGAAAAGGAACACCCAAGACGCTACGACGTTCAGAAATCCAACGACGGAAGACAGCATTAGACCCGAGGATCGTGCCTTGGGCGTCAATATAAACCAAGCCAAAAGGAGCGGTGTCGAGGTACTGCTCCAAAAGAGCATCAGATGTGGGGTGGTTTTTCCACTCTTTCTTTTGGAAGAGGGTAACATCGCTGAGAAGAAGGGCGCGATAACTCGGCGCAGATAGAGAAGAGGTAAAGAGTGGCAGAATTCGAACACGAACATAACGATCACATTCCCAAGGGTTTTCTTGCCGCATCCGAAAAATATCTTCGAAATAGAGGCCCTGAGAAAGCGCCTGTTCGCATGTTTCGAGGGCGCTATCATGGTCCTCGAGGTGTTCGCTGATGAGCTGTGAAAAAGAGAAAACATCTGGTGCAGGTAAGCCGCTTTTAGCGAAAACAAGGTGCGACTCCTCATCTAAAATGAACACTTCGTCAACTTCCGCAGAAACAGCTAGGAACGACCGAGCTAATTGCGCATAGCGATGTGATTTCCGAACTTTTTCTAGGAGTCGATAGACGAAAAAGACGGCCGCTACAGTAACGGTCACCAAGAGGCCTAGCAGCGCAATTTTCCCACCAGTGGCGAACCTGGTAATAAAGTAGCCTGAGACATAGGCAAAAAGCGAAAGACAGACGAAGAGACTGCAGATAATACGAATCATCTCAGTTTTTCTCCGAACGTAGTTTTCGGGGGCTCCACCGAGAGAATCAAAAAGACCGAAGTAAAATCCTCATTCGCGTTAGACGCTGATTGCTCCTCAAGAGTCCTTCGCAATAGGTTCGTGAGCTTAGGAATAGAGAATCCTTGCTGAAGGCGCGTTGAACCTTTTTGGAGGCAGACTGCTAAGATACCCAAGAGCTTTCTCCGAGAAACTTCCTCCCCAACGTCGAGCCTAGCACGAAAGAAGAGATAAAGACCAGAGGCCAACAAACGACCTGGGTAAGACAGTCCCACCGTAAATCTCGTAAGATGAGCTTAGAAATGTGCTGTTATTTTGTTTATTTTAGATAAATAAAACAAGAATCCAGATACAAGTATTTATTATATGATGCGAGAGTAAGGAGGACTTCTATGGTGGGGGTAGTGATTAAGCCTTTAGAGGATAACCCTCCTCGCATTGCACGGCCGAAGTGTGCATCTGTCCGCAGGCACAAAGATACCCTAAAGCCTGACCACATTGCGGCGGGTTAGTAAGCCCCAGTTGGCAAATAGTATTGAGGGGATGCCAATGAACATCGATCGAGCAATTATACCCTGCTATACCGTTTTTATACAGTGGGTAAGGTGCTCCGTTGTTTTCATGGCAAAAACCAGAACGGTCATGAGCTTTGCCGCAAGTACAAAGATATCGAAAGTTTTCGGGATTGGAACAACGATGACCTTGAACATGCCAGTCTCCACAAGTGCAAATGTATCCAGGAGTCTTGTTCTCGTACACGGGGTAATGAAAAAATCCATTGCCATCATAACGGTATGCACAACTCAAAGCTTTGGAATGCCATTTCCCACACTTACAAAGATAAGGAGATTCACCCGAGACGGGTTCTCTCCACACAGTGTTCAGCCGGTGCTAGGTTTTGTCGGGGGCGATATAGCCGGGAATGACATTCTGGATGGCGGGTTCTGGCTCAAGGTTAACCTCCCGAGTTCGAACTCCTTCAGGGAGGGATTTATCCAGCGAAAGAGTGGCAATCCCGGCTTCAGGATCATGTGTCTGAGTCAGCATGACTGGCTTCTTCTCTGGACATTCGTACGTGTAGGCATGCTCCTGACCACAGGAACACACATACGTCGTGTAACCCAGAGGAGCCAAATCAATCGAATCTTGATCCTCCAGCAGGGTAACCTCGACATTCCTGTCTCCTAATTGGAGGTTGTAGATATGCGTACAGAGATCCGTTTCGTGCTCCCCGCCACAGTGGTCGCATTGGATTTCATCAGGACATTGATGAACATGGCTAATAAACCCATGAATCGGTTGAGGAATCAGGTCTTTGCCACTGTAGGTGTGCGGGAAAGGGGTAAAAGTTTCTGCACAAAGGTCCATGAACAAAGCTACTTTTTCTCGGAGTTTTTGCAGAGACGTTTGAACGTCTGGCTGCTCTTCGAAGGAGGAGATCAACAGAGTTCCACTGGCCATGAGATGAGCCTGAAGCTGCTGATAATGCTCCATGATGGAGTTCAGCACCTGCGTCAGAGAGTTCATTTGACGTTTTC
Organism: Alphaproteobacteria bacterium; assembly: GCA_041200185.1. Classification (GTDB taxonomy): domain Bacteria; phylum Pseudomonadota; class Alphaproteobacteria; order BNTO01; family BNTO01. Next base: position 819,207 of record CP165730.1, on the reverse strand, counting down.
TCTCTGCTTCAAGGATGGAAAGTTGCTTGGCCATTTTGTGCGCCCAGCAGTCGATAGATGTGATTTGTTTATCGATCGAGTTGAGCGAAGAAGCTACGGTTTTATCCGCAGAATGTCCTCCTAGAGCCACTTCAGGCGCCACGACAGGAGCAGAAGGCTCGTCAGAAGGAGTGACATCCTTGACCAATCCGACCTCTTTGAGGAGGGAAAAGGTTTCGTTTTGAACAAGATGTTCGAAGTGGGAAGAGCCGCAACAGAAAGCTGGTGTAAGCAGGAGACATTTCCCGAAAGTCAAACGCATAGAGCACCTAAGTCTAGTTTTGCACTACACTCATTCTGACAAGTAAAGGTTAAGGAATGATTTATAAAGATTGTAGATTTATATTATATGACTATATATTTATCCTATATAAAGCAAAAACTCATGGTTATCATTTTCGGGGACAGAACTCTATTCTTTTGGCAGTAAGCGTTTTTACTGCTTTCGATAGAGCTAATTAACGAATAAATACTATAAGTATGCAAATTTTTATTCAGATTTTGTCTCAACCTTGAGTCTCATCCCCCTCCTTCAACTCTCAACACCGCTTACGCATCAAGAAGTTCGCGTTTACCTGACCGATCGGGTGGAGACACAATGCCTTGTTTCTCCATTTGCTCAACAAGTTTGGCGGCTTTATTGTATCCAATTTGAAAATTCCTCTGGATATAGCTGATCGAAACGCGCCCATCGCGGCGGACAAGGTCAACGGCTTGCGTAAACAAGTCATCCGAACCCGTACCTGAATCGAGATCCTCAAGGCTGCCGTCGGTTTCGTCTGTAATGCCGTCCACATAATCCGGTTGGGCTTGCTCTTTAAGAAATGCAGCCACAGCTTCAACGTCATCATCGGAAGCAAAAGGGCCGTGCACACGCTGGATACGCCCACCACCACTCATAAACAGCATATCGCCATGTCCAAGAAGATGCTCAGCACCCTGCTCACCCAGGATTGTTCGGCTATCAATTTTAGACGTCACCTGGAAACTGATGCGTGTTGGAAAGTTCGCCTTTATGGTCCCTGTGATGACATCGACAGAAGGGCGTTGCGTCGCCATGATGAGATGAATTCCAGCCGCCCTAGCCATTTGCGCGAGCCTCTGCACTGCCATCTCAATTTCTTTTCCGGCAACCAGCATAAGGTCGGCCATTTCGTCAACAACGATCACGATGTAAGGCAGAGGCTGATAATCGAGAGGTCTGTCTTCAAAAAGAGGCAAGCCTGTTTCCGTATCAAAACCCGTCTGAATGCGCTGAGTAAAAGCCGTCCCACGTCGTTGTCCTTCGGCCACTTTAAGGTTAAATCCATCGATATTACGTACTCCTAAACGCGACATGGCCTTGTAGCGCGACTCCATCTCCCGAACGGCCCATTTCAATGCATAGACTGCCTTTTTGGGTTCCGTTACAACAGGTGTCAGTAGATGTGGGATATCGTTATAAACGGAAAGCTCTAGCATTTTGGGGTCAACCATGATGAAACGGCAGCTCTCTGGAGAGAATTTAAAAAGCAAAGATAAAATCATCGTGTTAATAGAAACGGACTTTCCTGATCCTGTTGTCCCTGCAACCAGCAAGTGCGGCATTTTTGAGAGATCGGCTAAGACAGGGTGCCCGAAGATATCCTTCCCGAGTATAAGGGGAAGCTTGAGGGATGTCTGCCTATAGACCGAACAATTAAGCAAAGGACGAAGGTAGACGGTTTGACGTTGTTGATTAGGTATCTCGATGCCAATGGCATTCTTGCCGGGGATGTTAGCTATGCGGGCTGAAAGAGCACTCATGGAACGGGCAATATCATCTGCAAGGCTTATAACGCGAGAAGTCTTGATGCCTGGCGCAGGGCGGAACTCAAACATCGTAACAATTGGGCCCGGTTGAGCATTAAGAATTTCTCCATTGACGCCAAATTCGGATAAAACCGACAAAAGTTGACGTGACGATTCGGCTAATTGCTCTTTTGAGAGAGCGGCGTTGCTGGCGTTATCATGCACAAGCGCGAGGAGGTCAACAGGCGGCAGCCGGTATCCGTTCGCCGGGAGCTCATCATCATTCAAAGGGAGTTCCATTTGAGCAGCTCTGTGAGCTCGACGCCGCAACTGCTTTTGAATAGCAACTGTTCCGCTAGCGGTTTCGTCTGGTTGGGATCCACCAGTCGTAGGTTCGACTGACTCTTCAGCCTCAAGCGACCTTTCTCGGTGGAACGGAGAGCTCTCAAAGATACGGCCAAGTGCTAATCGGCGGTAGATTTTTAATAGGCCAATCTGAACGCGTCTTAGCGCGATAACGATCTCTCGGAGAGGCATGCCAATCTGAATTTTCATAAGCCATAAAAACATGACTAAAAATGCCAAAATAAGGGGAATTAAAGCGTTTGGTGAGTGATGTGCATGCAGTAATACGAGAATTTTTCGCAGACTCAACAAACCCAAGGCCCCTCCGCTTGGAAGTGGAACGAGAGCCTTTCGCATAACGACTTGGTTCATGCATAGACCTTGGCAAAACAGACAGAGAAAAAAAGGAGTAAGCAGTAAAAGAAAAAATGTTTTAAGCGAGAAAAAGCGGACAGAATGCCGAAACACTCGTGTTCCAAGTATGGCGATTTGGAAAGGAATTGACCAAGCTGCCCAGCCCAAAAACTGTCGCAAAATATCTGCCAACCAATAGGCAGAAAGAAGAGCCACACTATAAACGTTATCGATCCCAACCGTATTCCAAGAGGGATGATGAGGTGTGTAGAGTCCTAAGGCTACGCAGACAAAAACAGCTGCCGCGATGAGAACGATACCAAGAGTTTCCTCACAACGCTGTCGAAAACCAGCAACAAAATCGCGAGATACGAGTGAAACTTTCGTAGGTTGTGCTGGCATATCTTCGCTATGAGTCTTTAATCATGGCCATAAAGTTGGCTTCAGTAACAAGACGGTCGTCCACATAGGCTTCTCCGGAAAATTTCCAAACGGTTCCTCGCGCCTGAGTCTTTTGGACGTTAAGACGCATCAAGTCGCCAGGTCTAACAGGATGGCGAAACTTAGCTTGCTCAACGGTCATGAAATACACGGACGGCCTCGCCGATCCCTGATGAGGCTCAGAAATAAGGGCCAAAACGGCAGCCGTCTGGGCCATAGCCTCGATAATCAACACACCAGGAAAGATTGGATCCCCCGGAAAATGACCCTGAAAAACAGGATCATTCAATGAGACGGCTTTTAGACCTGTAGCTCTCTCCCCCACAACAATATCGACTACCCTATCGACCATAAGGAATGGATGCCGATGTGGTAATAACTCGAGAATCTTTTCGTAGTTGGCTTGCATGTGAAATCAACTCAAAACTAGGCGGGATCATTATGCCACTCTGTTCCATTTGATTCTAGAGGGAAACTTCGACCATGAGGCACGATAAACAACCGTACACTTACAAAAGTGAGGTGAACGGTAGTATAAATACTGATAAATTTTATAATACGGATTATAAATCAAGATAAGCATGAAATGGGACGTTTAGCTTTACCAAAGGTATAATCGGGGCAAGGTATTGAGGTAATAGGTAAAATTACCTGTGGCTTTATGAGCCCACTACAAACCCACATTGGAGTGCTAACATATTTCGATAAAAACATCAAGTAATTTTGAATGGTTCTAAACTTTCTTAGTTGTATTTTGAATCAAATTATTACTTTTTATCCATATAGACCCCCAATGAGATTTTTTGCCAAATATTTCTTGATACCTTCTAGGATTGTTGTTCGTATCAATAATACAAATTCTACAAGACTCCTGTCCCAAAAAAGCCTTTGATCCGATTTTAGGCCTCCTTAGCTCGTCAATCCCTGTCATTGAATAATTTTGTCCTGGGAACTTTATCAATCCTCTTAGTCCCCGAATTAGCGTAAACTCCCTCTCTTTGGTATATCGGATCGCTATTTGTTTGGATTCTAACATTGTAAATTATGTCTTGTCTTGAAGGACCTTGGATCCGCCTAAGAGTTCAGGCGTTTTTACATTATATTGTCGCATTTTTATATGTAAATTTTTCTTTTTTTCGATTAATTTGTTTACTTTTGACAATTTTGGGACCTCCTTTTTCTAGACTCTAAGTTCTTTTTGGGATTACGAGGACAGTCGAAGCTTCGGACCAACTAGCATGTCCTCGTGAGGCCATTGGTGACTACGTTTTATCGAAAGATCTAAAGCGGTTCGTTGTGCGAAAAACTGAATCCATTCGAAGTAAGAAAAGGTTCAGATGTTCTCACTGTTTTCGTTGTGTCTCGAGTTGAAAGTGCTAAACAAAACCGTTTCCATGGAGGACATCTAAATGTCGTAGATGTTTCAGCATGAGAAGCATGAGCAGGTCTGCCGTTGCCCCCAAAGTCGACAAATCGGGTCATCTCCAAGTTTTCGAAGGACGGGCAGAAGACATATACCAAAAAAAGATTCGAAAACGCGGGTGTGAGACGCTGTGGGGCAGAGCCATTGCAGTTTTCTGTTTTGGACAGTTGGCTCCAGAACAGAAAAAGTTCGCAAAATATTCTTCAGAAAATTAGATAGCAAATGTAAAAAAATGTAAATAGCGTCTCAAAATGCTCATCACACTGTCGTCCAACGTTCAAGACACGGGCAAGGTCTAAGGTAGAATGTCTACTACTCAGAGTCCAATAAACTTGGCTCAATCGTTTACAACAAAGCCAACGTTTGATCTGTAAAAACATCGATTAGCTACAATCCACTTGAATGAGCTGTCCTCCCACCTGGGCTCTAGCAAAAACAAGCGGAGGCATCCCCGCACGGGCTGCGTAAATGGCTGCCGTGCAACCCGCTGGCCCCGAACCTATGATCAAAATAGAAATATGTTGCACCTTTTCCTCGAAGTCACGCCGCATTTCCAGCAGACATCATCTAGAGCTTTCTCTTTCCTCAGCAGAAGAGTAGCATAGTTGAGTAGTTGATAGCACTCCATCAGGGTTGCCAGATACGCTTTAAAATATAGGCAACCCCTGACCTTATAGTGAGATACGTTTTCTTACATTTTTCCATTAGGTGTGTTTTTTGTTGAGAGAAATTACTTTTTCGACGATGCTATAGCACGCATCGTTGCAGTAACGCAGTGACAATTGATGTACTTCGGCATCGCGCTGCGCTTTGGTGTTGGCTATGGCTGTTTGACACATTTCTTCTAACATTTGCCACGTTTCTTTATAGTAGGCGGTATTCTTACGTTCAAGTTCCTTATCGCTAAGAAACTCACGAGTCCATCTTTCGTCATAGTTAGCAAAATTAGGAACAGTACGCCCCCTCGACCTCTTCTCGAAATTCTTTATGTAACCTCCCAACTCTTGAAGGGCATATTCACGATTCACCCAAAAACGTTCCGGATGCTGAATATCACTGAGCACGCACTCCAACATATTGATTTTAAAATAAAATTTCGAGTAGATCCTCTGCGTTTCATCGGAATAAGGCTGAGCAATCCATAAATGCCTCTTCCTCTGCATGGGGCCATTCCGGATTTGTTTTAAATTCATCTTGAGATGGATCGTTATCAGGATATCTCATACGAAGGAAACGCAACTTTTCCTCGCTGTATCTGTCAAAAAGGTCATCAAAATCTAGTGAGCGGACAGATACCCTAGCCTCCACAACTTGTTCGCTAGGATTTTGAGTTATGTCTCCATGAAGTGCTTGGCTTGGTCGGTCAGACGCGATGGCTGAAACACTACTCAAAACTGCAGAAGATAAAAGTAGATATTTTATGTTCATAAGAACCTCCTAAAAAAATAATTAGAAACCAGTAACTGGGGTAGTGTATCAACCTTCTTAAATAAATGAAATGATTTTTTTAAGCTGCTTGTTTTCCTCTTCCAAGGCTGAACGCAGAAGATCACATGGAGAAATCTACCTAAAAGGGTTGTACTTAGAGCAGTTCCGCAATGAAATTATTGTAAAAAACACTAAGCAAAAGGGATAACTATGCGAATGATATCCTAAAAATGGCTAGACACTGTTGACATTTATTGTATCCACCCAATCACCACGCAGGCCAAACAAATGGCGGCAAAGAACGAGGCCACAGTTTTGCAGTATCTCGTAGAAATCCCCCTCAATCTTTTTAATTTTAAAAATGCATTTTCGACAAGCCTACGCGTCTTATAGAGATCTTTATCTCTTTCTCGTTGAATTTTTCTGCTCTTTCTGGGTGGAATACAAACTTCCATCCCCATAAAAGTCCCTGCATTCAAAATCTCCTGCGAATCGTAAGCTTTGTCGGCTATCAAGCGCTCTGCTTTCATTCCTTGAATAAGCTGCCAAGCTGTTTTGCCGTCTGCTGTGACGCCATCTGTCATAACAAATCGGACGGGAAGACCAGCCTCATCCACGGCCCAATGCAGTTGACTTGTGAGCCTCCTTTTGAGCGCCCAAGCGCTTGATGGCCTCCTTTGGCTCCGGCGGCAGAAAGTTGCATTTTGATAAAAGTTGAATCTAACATAAGGGATTCTCACTCAGAATGTTTCCATAAAATTTCCATCATTTTTTGCCATATACCCTTCTTTTGCGCGCCGAAATCTCTGAAAAACAGTGTTCCATTTTCCGTATTCAGGAGGAAGACTTCTCCAAGAACCCCCCTCATGTATGACGAAAAGGACAGCATTGATAAAAAGTCTATTATCCTTCGCTGTTCGTCCTGGCTGATCTTTACGTCCTACGCAAAGAGGCTCAATTTTGTTCCAAAGTTGGTCTGAAATGTCGTGTCGATGAAGGGCTGTCATGGAAAATCTCGGTTTTGTAAAGTTCCTCGCAGAGCATTCTACCCTATTTAAATGTCAACAGAATCTAGGAGTAATGATATTGACAAGTATTCGAACCTGGTTCTCGCACTTGTGCTCTGTTTAGCCTAGCAACTCTCGGGGCCCTTCTTCCTGCATGTTACCCTTCCCGTCTCGCTTACCCCCTAGATTTTCTTCCGAAATCGTGATTACCTGTGGTCGGGTTGTCTAGTGGGTTTGACGAAGCATGGTACCTATTCCCCTTTACAAGTCTGAAGATTTTCAAGGTATGCGAGCTGCTGGAAAGTTAGCTTCGGACGTGCTTGATTTTATTACCCCCTTCGTTCAGGAAGGTGTCACGACAGAAGAGCTCGACCAGCGTTGTCACGATTACATCATAAGTCATGATGCTATTCCCGCTCCTTTGAACTACAAAGGTTTTCCCAAATCCACGTGTATCTCCCTGAATCATGTCGTTTGCCATGGTATCCCCTGTGCTCGTCAATTGCGCAATGGCGACATTCTGAATATCGATATTACTGTCATTCTGAAGGGGTGGTATGGGGATACCAGTCGGATGTTTGCTGTCGGTAAAATCTCCCGCTTGGCTGAAAGGTTGATGCAGGTCACGTACGATGCCCTCATGAAGTCAATTGACTTAGTTCGGCCAGGAGTCACTCTTGGGGATATCGGTCATTTTATTCAGGCATTTGTTGAAGCCGAACGATTTTCTGTCGTACGCGATTACTGTGGTCATGGTCTTGGCCGTGTTTTTCATGACGAGCCACAGGTCCCCCACTTCGGTCGATCTGGTGAAGGCGTAGTCCTCGAAGAAGGGATGTTTTTTACGATCGAACCCATGGTTAACGCAGGGAAATGTGAAACAAAACTCCTCTCTGACGGATGGACGGCTGTGACGCGAGACCACTCCCTATCTGCACAATACGAGCACAGTCTTGGCGTAACGTCTACCGGTGTAGAAGTTTTTACACAGAGTTAGGCCTGCACAACATACGTCACAAGTTCGTTGTTTATTTCCGATAATGAACTCAACTAGCATGCAGGCCCGGTAGCATTTGTTGCTGTCTGTGTAGTATTTCGCGTCTCAGCCAATTTTTAAAATTCGTCATGTTGCTGATTTCTTCGAATGTAAATAAGGTGCATTAGAACGTTCTCATAATATGATCAGAAATGAGAGCTCTGGGCTGTATTTTGAAGGGAATCTGTGTATAGATTGCTCAAAGGATTACCCTTATAAGTTAAGTACCGATCTTTGGGATATCTTTCCGTCCCTTGAAGAGAGTGCCCTCCAAAAGCGAATTTCTGATAATTACGCTCAGGAACGTGAACGTCGGGAGACGCTTGATGAGAGAAGAGCTGTCTTAGACCAAAGGGACAAAGAGATTGATGCGAAATACAATGAAATCCCTCAGGAATACGGCGTTCTACCCAAACATTGAGATAAGGTTTCTTAAAACAGAAGCGGAAAGGAGGGCTTGCCCCTCTCTCTTTTTCTGTGCTCAACTCACCCCTCCTCTTGTAAGGAAGGATGATTCTTCTGCGGGTTTTATCAAAACCTTGGAAATCAGCTGTCGTATCCCTTAAAATCGGCAAATAACCCTTCTACAAAACTTATTTTCACACCTTGGTTTCGACCCGGAATAGTTTAAGTATACGTTGTCGTGCGAGAACGCTATTCTACCATCACCTCAACATGTAGCACAAAATTTTTGTCCTGGTCCTCATCCGATAATTCTCAAATTGCATCCTGATTGGGATCGAATCACGGAATCCAAAAACTATGGAGGTGCTCTTCGTGGAGATTCAAGGACCGACTTTTGCTGTCAGCTATCTTCTCTGGACCTGTACCATACAGCTTGAATCGGTGTCTGGTTTTACCTCGAACATCTGAATCACGCCTAGAATCTTAAACCCCTCTTCGCGAAGCTTTTTAACTCCAGAAAAAAGCTACCTTTAAGAATTAACATTTTGTCTTCGACTTGTAATTCTTCTTTAGACCACATAAGTTTATACTATAACTCTGATTAAAACAAATACAATCACCAATTATACTTAATATATTCACTTCAAACTGTTCACTTCAAACTGTATTTACAATTTTTCGCTCACGGTGGTGTATAGACCATCTCATCATCCGCAATGGGACTGGCATAGCTTTTTGGCGGCGTAAATGCTACACTAACTCGTTGTTTTGAAAGCCGCAGGCTCCCGTATATGTCCAACAAAGAGACCTTTTCTTCCAGCGCAAACAGCGACATTCAGATTGTTTCCCTCGAAGAGGAAATGAAGGGGGCTTACCTGGACTATGCCATGAGCGTTATCGTCTCGCGTGCCTTGCCTGACGTTCGAGACGGTCTAAAGCCCGTCCATCGGCGGATTCTCTATGCCATGAATGAGGCGGGTTATGACTACAACAAAGCCACTGTTAAGTCTGCTCGCGTTGTTGGTGAAGTCATGGGAAAATACCACCCTCATGGAGACGCAGCTACTTATGACGCTATGGCTCGATTAGCCCAGGATTTTAATATGGGAATTCCCCTTGTTCATGGCCAAGGAAACTTTGGGTCGATGGATGGAGATCAACCTGCTGCTCAACGTTACACAGAGGCTCGTTTAGCTCGGATTTCTCGCGAACTTCTCGATGATATCGACTGCGACACCGTGGATTTTCAACCAAACTATGACGACTCTTTGGAGGAACCGACTGTTTTACCAGCTCGTTTTCCTAACCTGCTCGTCAACGGATCGAACGGGATCGCCGTCGGTATGGCTACGTATATTCCTACCCACAACCTTGGCGAGGTTATTGATGCTTGTTGCGCCTTGATCAACGACCCTGACCTCTCAATTGAAGACCTCATCCAAATCATTCCTGGGCCGGATTTTCCAACGGGAGGAACCGTCCTTGGTCGAGGGGGATTGCTTCAGGCTTATCGGACGGGGAGGGGCTCGGCTCTGATTCGCAGTAAATCACATATTGAAGGAGGACACGGCAGCCGAGAATCAATCGTCATTACAGAGATTCCCTATCAGGTCAACAAGGCACGTATGGTTGAGCGCATCGCGGAGCTTGTTCGTGAGAAGATCATTAATGACATCAGTAATATCCGAGATGAATCCGACCGCCATGGCGTTCGTATTGTGCTCGAGCTTAAGAAGGATGCCGTGAGTGACGTGGTTCTCAACCAGCTCTATCGGTATTCGCCTGTCCAAATCGGCCTCAACTTTAACATGTTAGCCTTGGTTTATGGCCGGCCGGAGCAGCTCTCCCTAAAGAAGATGCTCGAGATCTTTTTGACCTTCAGAGAAGATGTTGTTCGACGGAGAACACGCTTTGAGCTGAATCGTGCTCGCGAAAGAGCTCATGTCTTAATGGGGTTTGCCACAGCCCTTGCCAACCTAGACGACATTATTCGGCTGATCCGTCAAGCACCTGACCGCCCGACGGCAAAAAGCCAGCTCCTAGAGCGAGAATGGCGAAATGAGGAGGTTCTTCCTTTACTGAGTCTTGTTGATGATCCAAACGATCCGCAACAGGGATTTTACAAATTATCCGTCGCACAGGCTGATGCCATTCTCGATCTTCGTTTGCATCGTCTGACGGGACTAGAGCGCCAAAAAATACACGATGAACTTGCTGGACTTTCAAACACAATCAAAGAAGATCTAGCCATTTTAGCTTCTCGAGCCCGTGTTATGGGAATCATTCGACAGGAATTACTTTCCGTTAAAGAAAAATACGCTACACCTCGCCGTACGGTGATTGAGGACGGAGCGGGAGATTTTTCTGACGAGGACCTCATTCAGAGGGAAGATATGGTCGTAACAGTAAGCTTAGAGGGGTACATTAAACGGGTTCCTCTGGGGACTTATCGATCTCAGCGACGTGGAGGACGCGGCCGATCTGGCATGACAACAAAGGAAGAAGATGTTGTGAGTGATGTTTTTGTTGCCAATACTCACAGTAACATCCTTTTCTTCTCAACACGTGGTCAGGTCTATTCACTTAAAACTTACCAACTTCCCCTCGGTGGTCCTCAGTCAAAAGGGCGTGCCATTGTTAATCTCTTTCCACTCGAAGAAAACGAAAAGATTTCTACCGTGCTTGTCGTGCCTGACGGAGCTGACCAGTCGATTTCGCAAAAAGAGCAATTCCTCGTCTTTATGACGTCATTCGGCAACGTCAGACGTAATAAAATCGCCGATTTTTCTCGCATTTTGAGCAAAGGGAAGAAAGCCATTCGCATGGATGATGGCGAATCTTTGATCGGTGTCCGTCTTGCAACGGAAGATGATGACCTCTTCGTGTCCACCGCCAAGGGAATGGCCAACCGATTCTCTATCAAGGGAGTTCGCGTTTTCTCAGGCCGCGATTCTAACGGTGTACGAGCTATCCGCCTCGATGAGGGGGATGTTGTGACTAATGTGAGTGTTTTGAAGACACAAGATATTTCCGCGGAAGAGCGCTTGGCTTATCACAAATCGTCCAATGAAGAGTTGGTTGTGAATAGCGGAGAGGAGGATGATGGAGCCGAGGTGGCTTCTTCGGTCTCGCTAACGCTGAGTGCCGAGCGTCTTGCTGAACTTTCAGCAAACGAGCAGTTTATTTTAACCATTACTGAGAAAGGATTCGGAAAACGAACCTCGGCTTACGAATATCGGACGACAAATCGAGGGACAAAAGGTGTCTCGAGTATCCAAATGAGCCAGAGAAACGGCGATGTTGTCGCCTCTTTCCCTGTTCACGAAGAAGATGATATCATTCTAGTGACGGATTCCGGACAACTTATCCGCTGCCCCGTGGGAGGCATCCGCGTGACGCGCCGGGTTGCGCAGGGAGTGATTGTTTTCCGAGTCAGCGAGGGAGAGAAGGTCGTCGCCGTAAGCCTCGTGCCACACACGGCGGGTACGGAAGAGGAAGTTACTTTAGAAAAGGGGGAGATAGAAGAATGAACATAATCGATAAGTTGTGGAATCTAGGGGCCAACACTCTGCCATTTATCATTGTTCTTACCGTTATTGTTTTCATTCATGAAATGGGTCATTTTCTCATCGCTAGATACAACGGCGTCCAAGTCAAAACCTTTTCTATTGGTATTGGTCCTGAGCTTTGCGGCTGGACGGATAAGAAAGGAACAAGGTGGCGCCTAAGCCTCTTGCCCTTTGGCGGTTACGTCATGATGCTCGGAGACGATGATGCCACGAGCGTTAAGGCGGATCTTTCCAACGTCAGAGAAGAGGATAAATCCAAAACTCTTACCTCAAAAACTCCTTTTCAGCGTATGGCGATTTCATTCGGCGGTCCTCTATTTAACATTCTTCTCACGATTTTCATTACATTGGGGATGGGGTTCTTTAAGGGCATTCCTGATAGTGTCCCGAAAATACAGGAAATTATGCAAGATTCTCCCGCTCAAAAGGCTGGCCTTGCCGTTGGTGACGTTATCCTCTCTCTTAATGACGCAGAAGTCCGTACTCTTAGCCAATTGCCGACCGTTCTCAAACGATTCGCCGGGAAAAATGTCACTCTTGTTGTTCAACGGGGTGAGGAGAAGGTTACTCTTCCCCTTGCTCTTTATGAAACCACTACTGAAGGCAAAACGGTCATCAAACATAGCCTCGGCGTTACGCTAGGAGGCGAGCTTATTTTTGAACAAGCGACTTTCTTGCAGGCTTTTGCCTACAGTCTATCCTACTGTTGGAACATGACGACGAACACCGTCAACGCTCTCATTGGGTCTTTTACAGGGAAATCAGGCGCGAAACTCGGGAGCGTTTTCTCCATCGGTAGTGCTGCGAAGAAAACGATGTCTCAGGGAGCCTTGTCTGTTCTTAACTTCATAGGGATGTTGTCGTTCAGCCTAGCGTTCTTTAACTTACTGCCTATTCCCGCTCTCGATGGTGGAAGTATCTTTTTGAACGGTCTTGAGACGATCCTTCGACGTCCTCTCTCTGAAAATTTTATAGAATGGTCCTACAGGATCGGCTTGGGGTGCGTTGCTCTTTTGATGCTATGGTCTCTGCGAAATGACTTTGTGCACTTCCACTTCGTTGATGGGATCGTCAACTTCTTTAAGTCTATCTTCCGGTAAGCGCTGCCTCCGCCATACTTTTGAGTATGAGCATAAGTCTTTTAGGATTTGTGCCCATCTTTGTGGAATGTTGCTATGCCCCATTGATCTCTCATTGACTTACGTTTCTACATGAAGTACAAATAGTTATTTGCTTCTTTCGCGATGTTACCTATGTCTATCAAATTTATGACTTCCAATAAGCGTCTTAAGCGTGCAACCTCTTTGCTCGCTTTGTCTGTTACTCTTTCAGGTCTTTCTTTTGCTGCGTCCATCACTCCTCTGTTTCAAGGCGGAGTTAGCCGACAAAACTTTTCAGAACTTCCCAACGAGCTTCAGCCTCTCGCCATCATGGCCTCCATTGTTTTGCCTCCAGAACAAGTCAACAATCTCATCGAAAAAGAATTGTCTCGTAAGCCCAGTGTGGTTTTTCGTCAAGTATGCGATATCCAACGTGAAATAGAAGCTTGTCGCCAAGACATCGAGAAGATTCAAAAAGAGATCGATTCCATGGTGTCCCCCGATACGCCAGAAGATTTACAACGAATAGATATCCTCTATAAGCAACGTGGCGAACTCTATAATACTATAAATTCTCTTTATAAAGAATTTGGTGAGTTTTACGAATATAGTAAAAATCATGAGATTACATTAAAACCTTATTGGGATTGGAAAACACGTCTTCGCCTTCACAGGTCCTGGATTGATGCGGCCATGTCTGAAATTGCGAAGTTTACGTGTTCTGCCAAAAGCCCTTTGTGGGATAACCTCTTGAGTCTTACACATCTTCCTCTTCATACACCCATTATCCAAGTTGATCCGGAAAAACTTATCATTTATCTAGGCATATCTCCCAATCGCCAAGATCAGTATAATAAGCTGTTTTCTTCTCCTTGCTCATTCGAAGATAAAAAGAACTTTTTGGATTCGTGGGTTTCAACCTTCGTCAAATTTGAGGCAGAAAATGAAGAGAGTCGAAATAAACTAGAGTCCGCCTTTAGAAACTCACTTCTATTTCTTCTCAGCACGGATGAATTCTTCCCTTATGTCCTCAGTTCTTGTGCTGTTTGCGAAGCTCATTTAACGGGAATTGAGATTTTAGGAGATCTCACGTCAGCGCTAAATTCAAAGTCTCATGTGTTATTCACGGATGAACGAGGTTCACCTGGACTTATTGTTACGAACTCTCATGAAGGTAGTGAGGTTTGTCCAAGCTGCACACCGCGGAGGCTTTACCTGGATCTGGATTTAGTTAAATGTTCGTCGTTGGCGTTTGAACCTACTGAAGCAGCCTACTGGAAGACAATTGAAGTTATTCCGCCGATCTTTATAATAATTTTCCACGAATTTATGCACATAACGAATATTTCCAGCGACTTTCAAGAATTTTTAGAAAATAATCGCCTTCCTGATTTGCACTCAAAACAAACCTTGTCGTCTGTATATTCGCCGTTGATGTCGATAAAGTACAATTGGAGCAGGGCACTCGATGTGCTTCCTCCTCCTAGTCAAGCCTTAACGAAATTAAACCTTCCCTCCATCAATCTTCCAAATGGTCCTCGGAGAATCCTTAGCAACAATACTGAGGCTCAGCAGATCGCAGGGGTTTCCTACGTTCTAGACAGCATTTTTTACAATCCTGCTAATGACTTGGCCTTGAGTTATTACACGACCCAACGCAAGTACATACATGCTCACCTCGGATTTTTCTTGAATAATAGACTTCTCTCCTGGACTTCACCTCTTGATAAAAATGGAAAGCGCATTAATGCCTACGACCTGCTGCAGTCGACCTATGGGCTTGAGCCGCATGACGCTGGAAAATACGCCTCAGAGGTCCAGGAACAGTTCCCACAAGAATCAGCATTACCACAAGCCACGGAACAAAGTTGATCTCTTTACGTTTGTCTAATATTATCAACTGGATCAATCCTTAAAGGAGCACATATGTTTCCAAAGTCGATAAGAAAATTTTTACTTGCGGCGGTTCCCGTCTGCTGTGTTACAAGCAGCACACAGGCCTCTCTTGGCCGAGCAGAAGCAGATGTTTTGCGGAAGTATCCGAATTTTATGATTTTTACGACAGCTGCAAAACAGGTACTTACCAAGGATAAGTGCATCGAATTATTCAGGAAAATTATTCGCCCCTCCGACGGCTACGAAGATAACCTCCACAATCTCGAAGCCAAGAGGAGCAAGCTAAATAAGGTTTATCTTTCATATCAACAAGAATGTGAAGAGCTGAGCGATAGATTGGAGGACGTCGGACGAGAACTCGACTATATCTACTCGAGATTATCTACCTTTAAGGAAGAAGGTCGTTCTCGCCTGGCTGCGCTACACTCTCACCGAAACACTCTCCGAGAACGCCTTGCGGCTAGCGAACAAGCAAAACAGAAGGTTAACCTCCTTATCAGCGAGGTGCGAGACAAAATAAAACCAGACTATCAGGATCATACGGCTTTTTCATTCCCTCCCATTAAAGATTTCGAACAAAAAGTTTGGACGCCAGAGTTTCTCCAGCTGTTTAGGGAGTATCTCGAGAAAGTGATCTCTCCGTTTCCCGGGAGCAAGGATGTTTCTCAAAGTCTTAAAGCCGTAGGCTATCCAAGGTCTGACAAGGTGTTCGAGCTCGATTTGTTAAAACTCGTCGAGGGCCTCGTCCTCAATCCAGAGCGCAAAAAGACCTACTTAACCCACATAAGGTCCAGTGACCTTGAGGAAATTCTCAAATTCGTGGATCAATTCTTGCAGACAAGGTGTCATTTCGAAGCTGACACACCCGAACAACGCACCGAGCTCATTTCGTACACTCGCCAAGCCTTTGCTGAGTTGTGCCAGGATCCTTTTTATAAAAACTCCGTCATCACCCTTCTGGCCAAGAGTGAAGCCCCATGTCACCCCATTGAAGCGTTTTTGGAATTTTATAGGACTCTACCTTCTGGTTATTTTTCTCTAGTGGATTTTTTAAAGGCTCCTGAGCTCCTTATTCGGTCGGATGATGTTTGGCTGTCGCAAAGAGATGGAGGCTGCCTTCAAATAGGGGTTCCCATTCCGCCACTATCTGGCGAGATCACAAGTTTTGATGTGGTCACCCCTCTGCACACGGCCATTTTGATACCCTTCTCAGCAAAATCCTCACTGGCTCACGAAATCCGACACCTCTTGGACTTGTTTCTAAATGCCGGTATACCTCAAGATTCCGTCAATCCAACAATTTCTATTGCATCTAAGATTATGAGACTTGTTGTCAATAAAGATCCCTTCAACCGCGAAATCGTCACTCAATTTTTCTCACAGTTAAGTTGTTACTCAGCAACAGATGTTGAGGAAATAGTGGACTATATTGAGAAAGATCCGCATGGACGTTTGCCAGAAAAGTTTTACCCTCCCCTCAATGCGTTTTCTTGGGGCTTTCATTCTGCCGAAGTTTTCCAAATTTTGGGTATGTTTAATTTCCAAAATCCTATAACGGGTGAGCTCCTCACGCTGATGAACCCCAGAAGTGACCTTGCTTCGGGGTTGAGTCATGGAGAAAGGCCTTACCTGTTACACCTCGTTCGGAGATTCGTTGATATCTCCATCAATCCTCAAACAGGCCAATCTTTCTGGCGACTCTTAGCTCAGGACTCCCATGGCGACCCCGTCGACTTGCTGGATTCCTTCTGCAGATGGTACGGCGTCGACAAGACAAAATACTTACAAGCAGTCGGGAATATGTAGCCGTGCTCGAAGTCTAAGGTGCACGCCACGGGAGCGAGTTCGAAAATTGAAGGGGCAGGATGAGTGCAATTGGGGTGAGAGACGCTCAGTAGCGAGGGTGTGAAAAGGGAGAGACTCATGGATTGCGCAGCAATCGACGCAACATCCCTGAAGTGATACTAAGTACCAAAGTTACACAAAAACTTGGATACTTAGTCTACAAAGGCAGAAGACTTGAAGGATAAAATATCGATACAAGAGAACCTTCTCGTTTATTCATCTTATTGAGCAATGTGTTTATTAATACTTTGGATGACTCTCTTAACCTCTTTGTCATTTATGGTTCCATCTCCAGGCGACGATGGAAAGTAGAAGTCCATAGTGTCAACCAACTTTGCACCTGGAATAGCTACTTTGACGTCTTCTTGACAGGAACCTAAAAAGCCATGGTGTGTCGTAATTAAGATGACTTTCTGGTGAGTCCAGTCTTGATGTTGCAGAAAGTTCACACGACCTTGGGAATTTTATAATGCCAAACGGGCATCACGATAATGACACACTGGCTAGAATCAAAATCGATCGTCTTCTTGTCCAATTCTACAGGCTCAACTTGACCATCTGACGCTGTTCGATGCGCTACAAGATAATATTCGGGGCGACAATCCGGATTTCCCGCCTCTTTTTCGGCTATAGCCATTAACTCGTCGTACTCAGGGTATGTATGAGTAGAGCGAATCTCGGTAAGGGTCGTTTGCACCTTTAAGCCTTTTTGGAGCGATTTTGCAACCAATTTCGAATTTCCTGTATGCGAAAAAAAGATGATATCCACTTTCGCTGCCTCCGCGAGACCGCTGTGGAGGATACATAAAACCCACCCAACAAACCCAGAATCCCTCTGTAACAGCTCTTATGAATTTTTGAAACATCCAAGCACTTCCCTGCCTTCCAACAACCCCCACAATCATTCTATTGGCTTCCTCAAACACGATCAAGACGAGGTCTTTGCGTCGAAAGGATTTATTAGACACTCGTTGTTTAACGAGATAAATCTAACAAATAACGGCAAGTTGTCTAAGTGTGGTTACTGTAATGTCAAATCATAGGTTGATATTCACCGTTTTTTGACAGCTCATTACGCAAAATTGAAACCTTTTCTCAATTTGAAATGGCGCCCCCTCCCCGACGAGTTGGCGTATAAGAGAATGGAGTGCACGCTTCCTAAGAAAATCGGACAAACAAAGCTGACAAAAACTGTCTATTATGACGAACATGAGTTAATTCATCGTATTCCACGATCGTATCGAGCAAGTTTTCGTTATTTCTAGGGTAGGAGACGGACAGTTCCAAGGGAGTAGTTTGACAAGCGGCCTTAAAGTGCGATACGATGGAGAAAGTGGGAATTAATAACTCGGTTACCTCCCCATCTTCGTGGGGAAGGAAGGGAGAGGGATCATGAAAGTTACCAATTCATTAAAAACCATTCGTTGTCGTCATAAAGCGTCCAAGCTTGTACGGCGTCATGGTCGTTTGTACGTAATTAATAAGCAATGCCCGAAGTTTAAGGCGCGGCAGGGTTAGTAGGTTCAGTCAATTTGAGGGAGTGAAATAAGATGAGTGCGATTGAGGTGTTGGACGTTCAGCAGCGACAGGGACGTGGAAAGGGTTCGGCTCGTAGCCTGCGCCGCGAGGGAGGCGTCCCGTGTATCATTTACGGTGACGGTAAAGATCCGCTTGGAGTCGCACTTGAAAGACGGGTGCTAGAGAGGTATTGCTTGAAGGGTGATTTTTATAGCCGTGTCCTTGAGCTAAAAGTGGGTGATCAGAAGGTCATGGTTCTGCCGAAAGATGTTCAGTACCATCCCGTCACAGACGCTCCTCTGCATGCTGATTTTCTCCGCGTGAGTGCGACATCAGAGATTCGCGTTAATGTTCCTGTAGATTTTACGAATGCTGACAAGTCCCCAGCTATCAAGTTGGGCGCAATCCTCAACATTGTCCAACGTCATGTTGAGGTTCTCTGCTCTCCTTTGTCAGTTCCTGAGAAGTTTGAAATTGACCTCACTGGATCCAAGATGGGAACCACTTTCACCGTTGAACACTTGAAATTACCAGAGGGATGCCGTTTTCACCGCATTGCCGAGAAGGCTGTTTTAGCGAATATCGTCCAAGCTGGCGGTGGGGACGAGCCTACTGAGGCAGCCACTGAAGAGGCGGTAAGTACAACAGCCGGGTAGTTTTAGATGCGCATAGGAGAGTGAGGCGGTGATAACTCTCTCTCCTCGTTTGGTGGAGAAGATTTCTTCCGTTGCCGGTCTCGAGGTAGAGTGCCTTCGCAAGGAGGCTTTCCCAGTTTTGAACGCTCCGAGGCAGCGTTTTGTGAGGGTCTTGTCGTTGTTGAAAAATCGACAGGATCTTGGTTTTCTTGTCTTGTCGGATATCATTGTGGTTGATCGTTCTCCATGCAGCGAGCTTCTCGAGGTTAACTACATTGTTACAAGCCTTCAACTTAAAGCCAGGCTTTGTGTGCGTGTTACTGTTGAAGATGCTGAGCCACTTGAAAGCATCAGCTCTCTCTATAAATCAGCCAAGTGGTTTGAAGAGGAAGCGAGCCGTTTATTTAACATTACCTTTTTGGAGACTCCTTCTATTTCACCAACAACATCTCTTCATGACAGACCTTATTTACAATCTTAATATTAATCTTGTACATCAAAAAATGAGAGAAAAATGCATCTATATACCAACAATTCTTTATATCAACTCCCGGCACTTCATCTAAAATTTCCGGGAGGCTTAGCGTTTGACGTTGAAACCCAAGGCGAAACTGTGGTGGGACTGACACCCGCCATCCCTTTTCATTCCATAGATCAGGAAAAGTACACAGAGCAGCATGGGTTCCTTGATACTCTCACTTTCTTTCGCACAGAGACAGGCCCCTATTCATTCAGCCACACGCTTGCTTTTCTAGAAGGCATGGAAAGCGTTCTAGAGATTCCCGATCCACCTCGCTTCCAATATCTCCGCGTCTTATTCAGTGAGGTAGAGCATATCCAAGCTCGTTTCTTGAATCTCGGAGCCATGGCCAAAGGCCTCGGCGTTACGCCCCTTCCCTTCTACGTCAAAAACTTCCACAACCAGTTATCAAGCGTCACTCAAAAGATCTTCCGGACATCCACACTGACAAGCCTCCTCACACTTGGTGGACTCACTACGGACTGCCCGCAAGAACTTCTTGATCTGTTCATTAAATTTCTAAATCTGGAGGTTCCTCCTCTCGTCACTCTTTTCGAAAAAATCCTTTTATCCAGCGGAATTGTCCGCGACCGTACCTCTCAACTTGGCATACTTAACCGTGAAGACATTGAATCTTTCGGCCTCTCGGGGCCCAATGCACGGGCTGCAGGAGTGTCCTTCGATCTTCGTCAATTTGGAGGTCAACACTCCATTTACTCGGATCTAAGATTCACTAAGGTTCTCGATTCGCGAGGTGACGCCTTGGCGAGGATGACCCTAAGGAAAGAAGAGATTCTACAAAGCCTCGATTTGATCAATCAATGCCAAGCGAAAATACCGAAAGGAACAGCTGCAATCCCTGGTGAAGCTCAGTTCTTGATGAAAACCTTATGTTCGCTTCACTCTTTAGACACCCCTGTTTTCCCGGCCTGCTCAAGGTATCAGGCTGTTGAAAGCCCAAATGGAGAATTTTCAGTTTACCTATTCAGTGACGGACATGAAAAGCTGCATCGTTGTAGGATCAAAAATCCGTCCTTCAATACCCTCCGTGCTTTTGAAAAACTAGCCATCAGACAAAACCTAACCGATCTAGAACTCCTCCTCATTTCACTCGACCTTCTCTGGAAGGACTAATTACTCCAAAAATCTAGCCATCTTCCTTTTCTAACTCCGAAATTTAGAAGCCAAGAGAATACCGAAAAGAGAACTAGCAGGCGTTTCTTCGTTTTTAATACAGAGGAAGCTAACCCCCTTTACCCTTATCACCTCCTACGAGGATTCGTATCCACCGCATAATTTCGCTCCAATCTTCCTTCTCTAGCGGCTTGAGAATCGAGTCTCTCGTAGAACATAACCATCCCTTGAGATTCAATTGTTTACGCGTTAGGAACTGCAGAAGCTAGAACACCCTACATAAATACAAAAAACTCATTTGCTATACAAATGACATTTTTTACCTATCATGAATGCGTAAGTTTACCAAAAAATTTGAGTTTGAATCTGAAAGAACGCAGAATCCAAGAGTTGGAAAAGAAATTCTGCACAGTGTCCTGATAGCACAATAAGGACAATTTATCCTTGGTCTCTGAGCTGAGCATCTTCCTGCATGCAAATCAGTCTTATAAATTCCTCAAAGGTCTGACCGCTTGGATTAAGGAGCCTTTGTTCTTCAAATTTTCACCTTATCGGTAGTGACCTAGCAGGCTACTAATAGTGAGTTTTACCTGGCCCTCTCCAGTACGTCAACCGATTGCTCGCAATTTTTCTTGCCCCCTATAATGCGTCTAACATTGCGACAAATACTTGAAAGGCAACATACTCGACACAAAACTCCTCAGACATTATCCCTCCCCCTTAACATACATAGCCTGATGTAACCGCGTTTCTACAGCTTCCTTGACTCCCTTGTGTGCAATAAAGTAAAGATAAGCATCTAGATAAATTCGACGGTGGCTGTACAACTCGACTTACATCCCGATTTTTTTCTATCACTCTCTGGTTGCGGGAACACCCTCCTTGGAATTCTCGGAAGCGCCTACATTCGGTAGCTTTTCAAGCAAACAAGTCCATACAAACCGATGTAATCCGATTCCTTTTCATCTTCCTTGCGGCCCAATGGCTATGCTACTCACCAAAAGAACATTTACCACATAGACGGATGCTATACGATGACTCCTTGTGTTTGTAGTCAATTAACCTAAAGATTTAGATAACGGTCAAGAATATGAAAATAGAGCCTTTTAAATCTCCTATTAGGGTACTATTCCTCTATGAATTATACGAGACTATACGCAGATCTCCCTCGATTATCCTTCCACATCTCCTCCTACTTAAAGATAATCTCAAATTGGCTTTTAAGACCTCACTTTCTTAATCTTCTTAACTTTGATACGCCGATACATAGGTAAAAGGGATCCATCCTTTGCCCTACAATGAGTTTTGTGAGTCGATCAGATCTTACATGTGAATAGAAATGCGAATTTCAGCTACGCAAAAAGCTGCTACCAAGGAAAGTTCATCACTTATGGAAAGATGTATGACGAGATCTTCGATATCTGTTCCACGTGAAGCTAATCGTTGCGCTAGCGCAGGTACGATCTGAGTCAGCTTGCCGCAAGGCTGTCCCGTAGCCGTATGAGTCACCTCGAACTGCTGCCAAGAAAAGTCCGACCAAACACCTCCCAGGGCCTTGATAATCGCTTCTTTACATACCCAAACTTTAGCAAATGAACGCACAGGGTCTTTTCTTTTTTTATAGAACTGCCTTTCATTTGGGGTCAGTAACCGTTCCCAAGCCACCGTACTTTTCCGCGCCCATAATCCTCTTACTCGTTCCACTACGACTATGTCTGTTCCAATCCCTAGAATCATTTACTATCTCAACTACTAACCCACCTTAACCGTCCTTACTCTATCATTCCCACTAGCATTTCAGCACGCATGTTCTGACCATCAAATCAGTAAAAAAGGCATGAACCTAGGCATACCCCAAATTAACCATTGAAAACCCTCAATTACGGACCAATCATAAGTGCCGCCATGCGAGTTTGTTGATCTCTTCAACTTAACTTTTACGCCCTTTTGGCTTTTCTCAATGTTTCAAAATACGCTTTCCCTCCAGGCGTCAATTTTAGAACGATGCGGTCAGCCAAGCGCAAATCGATCTGCTGAACATCTCCCGACGAAGTCTTACCTGCCTTAACAAGTGTTTCCAAAATTTCCAATGCTGGTCGAAGATTCGATTCAGGCAGTTTAATTTTAAGATTGTTGCTAAGTCGAATATTCCACCGTCGCTCATGGATCCATACCAAAGCCGATAAATTTGACCGAAGAGCCGGAAATTCTCTAAGGAGTTGTAACATTGGTCCAACAGTCGTGAAAGCTTTCTCACCTGATATAACGGGCAGCCCACGGAAGCACGGTTGGATGGGCTGGTCGACGAGTCCGCCCCCTGAATCTACTAAAAAGAACTTTTTCTTCCCAGCATCATGATACACAGCAATAGGTTCCCGCTCGACCAAATAAACATATAGCCCTCCAGAAAGTGCCCGGTGTAACGAAGCTTCCTTGATCCAGGGTAAAGCTAGAAGCCTTGTCCGCATTTCAGGAAGATTTAACCCCAATAAAAAATCTCCTTGTTTGACGTTCAGTGCTTTCAGAACCTCAGTTTGGGTCGTCCGTGATCGACCGAAAACAGTCACTTCCCCCAAACGAAAACCGAACTCCTGCAGCCCGATCGTTACCCATCGCTGCACGCTGATCGGCCAACTCGGCGTTATCTTCGTCCAGTACCACCATCCCCCCGAAAGTACTAACAACCCACCAACAATGGTTCCCAGCTTCGAGTGCGACCAAATAGACTGAAAGAGTGCTTTTCCAGCTCTCTTTCGCTTAGAGCGACGTGATCCTTTTGCCACGAATCCTTTGCGTAACCCAACCCTAGTTAAGTATAGGCTATCTCAATTCCCTATTCATTTCACGAAGATTTCTTATTCTGATTCAAAATGTATAGCCCACCACTTGACGCCTCTATTCAACTGAAGGTATACGCACCAAAACCAGCTTCGCCCCGATTATCTCTTAATAAGGACAAGCCCCGACTCTGCTGCGAACTTACAGAACGAGAAAGACAAGTTGCGGGGCTTAACAGAGACCAACAGACGAGACTACCGGGTCCTTTCTGTCGACGTTCTATTTCCTGGAAGAACCTCAATCTTGAAGTAACTTACCAACTCTGCCTGACGGAAAGGATCGCTCGACCCGCCACGCCCGTATCGAATTGTTCCTTGATCGGCATGAAGCAAATGCCCCAAACGTTCCCCGTTCCCAGCCACCAGGCTCTCGGCAATTTTCCGTGCACTTGCTGCGGCCTCGGCAATCATGTCAGCACGATACACATCGAGGTTGTCTAATGTGTAGTATACCCGCGTCCGAAATTGAGAATTTCCATCTCGAGGAGACTGTTCCGTGAACTCGTAAAACCTTTCCATTACCTCAACGACTTTATCAACCTCCTTCGTATCAACGACAACGGTCCACGTCACCTCATAGCGGTGGCGCGGAGGCTCCAGGTTGTACTTCGTCTTTGCAAATGAAGCGTGTCGATCTTCTACCGATGTATTGGCAGAATCCATACGGATATCCTTACTAGAGATGCGTTTTCCAGCCAAAAAACTCAATAGGCGTTCCCGGCGCTCTTTAGCCTCTTGAACCAGCTCCTCAACCTCATTTCCCGTCCCACAAAACGTAATCTTCCATTCGGCGTGGTCGCACTTCAACCGACGACTTACTAAACCCTTGACCTGGATGCTATTCGGTCCCTTGACCATTCTGGCACAGGAAGTCCACCCCAAATAACTGAAATATCCGAATGCAGCAATCCCCGCCCCCAGGGAGAATCCTTTGAGCATCTGTGTTACACTACTGCAGCATTTCCTCGGCTGACAAGCAATCTGCGCTTTCTCTGACTCGACTTCTTCGATCTTTTCTTCAATCTTCTTGGCCATAAAGCCCCCCGTCCATTATTTTTACTCCACCCCACAAACTCAAACTAACACAATACCGCTTGATTTTGGAGGGGTTCCCTTCACTCTCGCGTTCCTATAGAGGCGCAAGGATAGCTTGACGGAGTTTTAGCTCTTTGGTTAATGAGAGCGCGATGGCATTGGAGGAGAATACCTCTCTGTAAAAGGCATTTTCAAAAAAAGTTCCCAAAGAGTGTAAATCTTGCTCTCATCTCGATGTGGACTTATCATAGCGTTGGGTGTTCTCGAAGGGATTTTGACGTGAGTTCGTTCCTGTTTGTCCTTTTTGCGGCGGTCGCTCTTGTTTTTTTTCAGCTGCAGAGGCTGTTCGGTACACAGAAGGGGTTTACTCCGTCTGACCTAAACACGCGGCAAAGTTCAAAGCCTAAATCCTGTACAAACGTATCCTTACCTTCAGAACTGGTGGGGCTGGACGAGCTATTGCACAAAAAGAACATGGGGGATGTCGCTTCAATCACAAAACAGTGTGAGAGTCTTTTTCACAGTCTCCTCGAAGCATTTGCTTCTGCTCATCATAAAACCTTAAAAAAATACTTGAGCAAAGATGTATACGAATCCTTTGCTCAGCAAATCGAGAAACGAGAGGCTAGAAATCTAATCTTGCGCCTCGAAGTTCGGGATATTAAAGCAACCTTAAAAAGCTATCACGCAACTCGCCAAGGCCTAGAAGTTACGGTTGAATTCTCTAGCGAGCAGATGCTTATGACAGTTAATCCTCAAGGCGAGTCGTTTGATAACCCAGCGCAAATCTTCATCCCCAAGGTTGATATGTGGACCTTCGATCTCAGGCCTGGCAAGATCCTTGTATTGGAGACAAAATCCGGTGGGGAGTAGTGGCTTTATGTAGCTTCTTGCCGCTTCGCCAAGAGGAGCTCGGTCTGTAAATCGTTCTTCGCAAGTAAACAAATGAAAACTTGGTCTATAAACTTTCCTTTTAAAATTTATGGACTTCTGGTGTTGGGAAATCGGCATTGATAAGGTCGTCTCAAATATGAAGTGAGATTCAAATAATTTCCGTTAATTCATTACGGCTAATTCATAAGTACACGGGTTGACTTACATCAATATTTATGTCATCAATTATCGTGTGTTAGTTTGTCATTTCACAACGTCTCCATCGGTTGGACGAGGATTTATGGTAAAAGATATTCCTAATATGAATATTTATCCGTCCGCGACTCCTATAGCTTTTCCTGTGTTCATTTGGTGGCGCTAGGCGCCAATTTTATTCCCAGTATATGTATTTGATCGTTCTGGTCTTTAGAGATCAGTCGAAGGTTTTATATTTATTTGAAAGGAGTTTTGAGTATGGAAAGGTTATTTAATGCTATTTTTTTGATCTCGGGAACGGCGATCGGCGCCGGGTTGATGGCCCTCCCCTTGACGGTTGTTAATGTAGGACCTTGTCTGACCGTTCTTATTCTTATCTGCGCAGTTTTTGTTGCTTATCGATCCTCAATCATGACGATTGAACTTAACGAGGCCAAGAAGGAGGCTGCCTCCATCGTTGATCTCAGTCGTTCGATATCAGGCAAAAAGTCTGCTTGGATTTCAATGGTGAGTTTTTACACGCTATCTCTGGCCCTTTTAACGGTTTATTTTTCATGTATGGCAAGTACTCTTGAATCATTTTGCTGCCTTCATCCAAATATTATTATTCTAGGCTGTAGTTTATGTCTTTTTCTTACTTTAAGTTTAAATGATCGTTACTTTTCACGATTAAGTACAATACTTGTAGCAACTTTGTTGATCATTATCACTTCCTGCCTCTCTCAGTTTGCTTCGGGGCAGAGAGGAGCCTCTTTTGCAGCTTCGGTGAGACCAGAGGATATCGTATCCTTTATTCCCGTTGTTTTTACATCTTTCGGCGTACAAAACATTTGCGCCAGTAT
This sequence comes from Alphaproteobacteria bacterium, assembly GCA_041200185.1. GTDB lineage: Bacteria > Pseudomonadota > Alphaproteobacteria > BNTO01 > BNTO01. The sequence continues at coordinate 792,939 of CP165730.1, read as the reverse complement.
TTATGACTATTTAGGCGGCAATGAGAGGAGGATCAAGATAGCGTTCTTCGTAGGGATTGTGATTCCGGCCTTCATTTATTTGGCATGGATTGTAAGTGTATTGGGGACTGTTTCAGCCAGGGATGCCGGATTTTTCGAAAGAATGAGACTACATCAAGTCTCCGTTGGAGAGCTTATCGCCTTTCTGTGCAGCTCGTCTAAAATCGCTTTTATGGATACTCTTTTTAAGACGTTAAGTCTTTTTGCCATTGCAACGTCAGCTATAGGGATAGGGGTAGGTCTTCAAAAATCATTGGAGGAATCAGTAACCTCGTCGAAGTACAGTGCGCGATTCGTTGTGTGTACAATTCCCGCGATTGTTTGTATGACTATCCGAGATGCTTTTTTGAGTATCCTTTCCTTTGGCGCCATGATGGCCGTTGTTTTCGTCATTTTTATGCCTTTTTATCTAAAGAAAAAATTAGGTTCTCCATTGAAATTTGGAGATTGGTTGGTCCTTAGCGCGGGAATCCTCGTTGTAGCGTGTGAAGCCATTCATATCTTCATGAAGTAGGCAACTGCAAAAATACTGGAGAGAACATCTCTCCAAATTTTTTTATAGCCTGGTTAATAAAAAGAGGTAGAAGATGTTTTTCAATAACTTTATTCAATCAAAGGCTACAGCAGGTTTCTGTAAATCTCTAAAGATTCTAATCCCTGCAAGAGGCCTAGATGTTACAATGCTGGAGATCAATGAGTTAAGCGAGGTTTAGCTTCACTGTTAGCGGAGGGAAGACAAAGGTGAGTATGAAACTAAATCCAAATCAGCAGTCGGATCTCGGAAAGCTGCATTTCTACATTAAAACTTACGGTTGCCAAACGAACGTTCATGATTCAGAAAAGATGGCACTTCTGTTAATGGAACAAGGGTGGATAGAGTGTGAGGGATCTGACTACGCAGATATTATCATCTTAAACACCTGCCACATTCGGGAAAAAGCGAAGCACAAAGTTCTCACTGAACTTGGAGTGCTGAAACAACTCAAAGAGAAAAGGGCGCGGGAAGGACGCGTACTTTTACTCGGTGTTAGTGGCTGCGTAGCTCAGGCAGAAGGGGCGGAGCTTTTTGAGGAGGCACCCTACATAGACGTCGTCATGGGAACGAAGGCTTTCCCGGACGTGGTGCGCCTTGTTGAAGTAGCTTGGCAGAAAGCCAGTGAGCAAAAAGAGAAATTACAGCAACATCTAACAAAGTATGGGACTGTGCCTGTTTTGAAAGGAGCGCAGGTCCTGGATATCGACTTTCCTCAAGGAAACAAATTTGCGTCTTTACCACTTATCGCCAAATCCGAAGGTGCAGCGTTCGTAGCTATTCAGGAGGGGTGTGACAAGTTTTGTACATACTGCGTTGTGCCTTATACGCGCGGCGCAGAAGTATCGCGCTCAGCAAGCTCTATCTTGGAGGAAGTGCGAAACAACGCCGCAAAGGGAATCCGTGAGATTACACTTTTGGGTCAAAATGTAAATGCTTACGGTGGTGTAGGGCCGGATGGGACACGTTGGTCTTTCGCAGACCTCCTCAAGGCCGTAAGTCGTATTCAGGGTATTGAACGGATTTTTTATACATCATCTCATCCCTTGGACGTAACCATGGACGTTATTGAAGCCCACGCTCAACTCCCCAATTTGATGCCGTTTTGGCACCTTCCTGTTCAATCTGGCAGCAATAAAATTTTAAAAGCAATGAATCGCAGGCACACATCAGGGGAGTATTTGCGTTTAGTAGAAGCGATCCGTCGCCTCAACCCTCAAATTGCTTTGTCGTCAGATTTTATTGTTGGTTTTCCAGGAGAGACAGACGAAGACTTTGAGGCAACACTGGAGCTTGTGCGGACTGTGAAGTTTGCTCAATCTTTCTCGTTTAAGTACAGTCCACGGCCAGGAACTCCTGCTGCAGATTGGCCGGATCAGATTGAGGAGGAAGTTAAATCACAGAGGCTCATCAAACTACAAGAGGTCCTTCGTGAGCAACAAAGAGCTTTTAATGAGGCGTGCATTGGACGGGATCTATCTGTCATGTTCCGCAGGTACGGGAAGAAAGAACACCAAATTTTGGGAAAATCGCCTTACATGCAATCTGTCGTTGTGGATGTGGAAAATCCGGAAATGTACGAAAACCACATTTGGAAGGTGAGCGTCAAAGAAGCGACGGCGACCTGTCTAACAGGAGAGTTAGTCGAAGAAGTACAGCCGATCGGTAGTAGCCTATCCTAGAAAGTAGCTGCGTCTTAACAGGCAGATCGGATTGAGTCGGAAAACGCCGTCTTTGACGTTGCTGCTTCCTGTTGGAACTTTTGCATATCCTCATTGAACGTTACTTGTTGTGCTATCTGTTTACGCTTGCGGAGCATAGCAGAGTTTTTCTTGTTTGTTTCTTCGGCAGAATTCTCTAAACCTTGCTGCTCTTCACTCGTTCTTTGGTTGTTGGTTAGCCCTTGAGGATTTTGATTAGTTTTATTTCGAGCGGACTTTTCTTGTTGCGTTGCAGTTAAAATATCGCTTATACCGTTCTTTTTTTGATTCTGGGAGGATTGTGGATTGGTGAGCTTTTCTTTGGAACGGGTACGGATGCGAGTGCGCTGAAGCCGCGAACTGCGAAGATGACGAGGAGTTGTTGATGGAAGGGCAGGTGTTTCTTTCGATATTTCCTTACGGTTACTTGGTTCTAATGCATTCAGTTGAGTGCTGTCCAGAGGATCAATTTTGGCTCTTGCGCTAGACTGTAGCCTCTGCTCTGGAAGATTCTCCGTTTTTTCAGGAACGTTTTCCCTTGATTGCACAACCTGTGTGGTTGCTATAGCAGACCTCTGTTGCTGCCCTGAAGTTTGATGATTTGTAAGGCCTTCAACTGAAGACTTGAGAGAAGCGGCTGATGTTGAGTTTGCCTGAGAAGCGCTGCGCGATGCTGATGAAGCAAAAAGTTGCGTTGTTGATGAGCTAGATGCACGTTCTGGTTTACCGCGGAAATTGCGGCCCTCCTTCAAACTGGAACGCACACCAGGAACAAAGAGACGCTCCTCTGGACGAAAACAAATCCCTTCATAAGAATCCTTAAGTAAAATCGCATTGCTATTCGAAGGTGAAGTTATGGATTGAGTCGTGATTGAATTAAACTCGCGAACTTGGAGATTAACAAGTCGAGCAGTACTCGGAAGGAATTCACTTTGGTTGCTTGGCAGAGACACAGGAAACATCGCCGATGTATTTGGCGTAGTATCGATAGACTTGTGCAGGAGAGCCGTTATCCTCGCTGGCGGCAATGAGTCAGCGACAACAGGTCGGTTTGATGGAACGTCAGAAGTTAGAAGGTACTTCCACTTTTCATAAAATTCTTGGAAAGAAGACTCATTTTGTATGTGAAAATTAGGGTAGAGTGAGTTGATCTTATCGATAAGGATGGAAAATTGTTGATTAATCTTTTGGGCGATAGCGGGTTTTTGCAGGGCCTGCTCTAAGTTTTTATGCGGAAGCTTTGCAAGGAAACTCGACAGCATCATACGGATAACTTCCTCTTTGGTTGGCTCTTGGCCTCGAAAAATTTGATCAACGGCGGAAACGATAACTTGTGCGTTGCGCTCCCAGGCCTGTGTTTGTAGTTGGCTTCGTGACGGCCGTGTTGGTGTCTCAGCTAGTGCCCTCGGCTGCTGAGGCTGGTCAACTGTAGTCATCTGACGACGGATTTGGTTAAGAAGAGAATGAGACTGGTTGGCCAAAACCGTAGCTCGAGACAATGGATTAGAAGGAGTTGAACGCATACCAGTCGATAAAAGTGATAAATCTAGGGTTCCTGTTGACGGGGGAGGCGCAATTTGCATTTGAAGTTGGCGATTCAGTTGTGCAATACGGTCGAGGCGTTGGCGGATAGAATCGGCATCATGTATGTTTTTTAGCGTTTCTTTTTGACGCTGCGAATTCTCTTGTAAAACCTCCAGCGACTTCGTTCCTATCGCAATAACGGGTGTTAAGAAAACAAGAGAAGTCATAGTAACTAAGCGCGCCATCTTGCCGAAACTCCAGATCGACCTTGATATTTCATGCTAAAAAATAATTGTTAAAATTTTGTAAACAAAACTATGTAAATGCAGTAAGTATTTAATATTTATTTAAGCACTGTTCGTTATGTTGTCTAAGTTTAGCCAACAGATCAGGATGATTTTTAAGTTAATAGCAGCGGATTTTGCTACGTGTGAGAGGGTATCGATACGTTGAAGGAGTGGACTGAAGAGTGGATATGCTGCGTGAGGCTATTGAGGCGTTGGCGTAAATCAAGAGAGGCCTCATGGGGTAACCCGGTATATACGGTAAGTGGCCGTAAATTGTTATTCTGGGCGCCTACGAAACAATTCAGTGTCATTACACTCCTTTCTGCTATCTTCTGATTGGCTTGGAGGATCGGCCATTCAGGAAGAAATTGAAAACGTTGACCAGCAAGCACGAAAGTTTCGGCGATGTGGTGAAGATTTCGCAGAATAAACTCACCAGGGCACGACGTACACAAAGGTTGCCGACTGACGAGCATCTGGTAGAGGGCTCGAAGCGAGCTACCCAAACGCTCAAAAGTGTTCGCAAGCACTACGAAACTTGACGGCTCCTCAGCATAAAAGCGTTCAGTAACAACGGTCACCAGTTCGGAACACTTCGTTTCGAGATCCGCATAAAAGTCAGCAAGATAATGACAATCATGGCGACTTGAAGCTGAAAAATCATCCCAGTTGACGAAAGTTGGCAGAACAGAAGAAACTTTCTGGCTGGCTATCGTTAGAGAGGAGATGATGATTTTTTCGAGATTCTCAAATTCATCCTTTATTGCGGCAAAGATACACGAAGGACGCGGAGAACGGAGGGATTCTAGATGGAGCTTGTGATGGATCCGATCGACGATCTCTGTCGATTGATCCATGCAAGGAAGCCAAAGTGCAAGGAGTTCACTTGCTGAAAGAGTTGTAAAGATTCGTTGAAGGACAGGAAGTCGTTGAACGAGGTTATAGAGACAATGCACATGAGCGTCGCAGCAATTGTCACCATGAAGGTTTTTGACAAGATGTTCCGTAGCAACAAGGATATTTGCGAGAGGATCCTGTAGAAGTCGGAGGAAGTCAAAATGCTTTGATGCAGACTTCTGACCACAAAAGACGAAGGAGAGAGGGAGGTTAACGAGATTTGTTTCGAGAGTTCTAAGGTGCTGAACAATGTTTGAAAAGACTTGTCGGTATCGCGCTCTGTCTTGATCAGGAATGACGTTGCTGAGTTGCTGGCAAAGTCGATACCAAACCAAAGAGAGGTCTTCGAGTAGAATCGGCAACTGGGTAGCATCAACATCCTCCGTAAAAAATGGTTCTTCTGATTCATATTTAAAGTTTAGGCATTCAGACATAGATTGAAAAACGTCCTCAATTTCAGTTGTGGCTGCAACAAAGCTCTCACAAACAGGATAAAGAGCTTCGGATAAACAGGACGGAGTTGTCACAGAAAGATCGGACCATTTTCTGAGAGCTAACGCTATACTTTCGATAGGTAAACTAAGATGATTCCACGCATCTTCAAGAAGCGATTTTGAAGAAGGAACGGAAGATGATGCCAGGAGAGCAACACACTCGTTATTAGACCGAAGTTTATGCAAAAATGCTGTTATGCGACGAGTACTGCAACCCATTTGACGTACAGATTGTTCCCAAACACTCGAACAGAGGCAGGCAGCTTTTTGCAAGATAGAGTCAAATACCGATTCAAGCTCATCTGCAGAAGGCAAAGACGAGATAGCGTTAAGGATGCTGTTCTCAGAAGGACAGGCGGAACAGAATCGAGAGGTTCCTTCTTCCACCGAGTAAAACTCAGCACTATTTTGAAATCTTTCGCAAATACGGAGAAGGAGTTTTGAATAATCACTAATAGTTGTAACGAAATTTTGACTGTGCGGAAGTAACGTCAAGTTCTTCCACACACCTTGGAAAGGGTGCCACCTGCCAAGAGCTTTTTGCAAAGATTGGAAAATGGCAACGACCGTATGAATGCGTGCTATACACGGTAGCTCGCCGTGTTTTGGAGTTGCTGAACAAGGTTGTGGACGCACGCGCAGGGCCGCCATAAGTACGTGATTCATCTGCAGAGTAAGATTGTTTAATTCTCGAATGTAGGGAAGACATCCGTGAACGTGGCAGCTTTGTGAGGAAAAATCCAAGTGCGCAACATACGAATAGTACCGATCAAGGACATTATCAGCCCGGGCCATATACGTAGAAAGATGAGCAAGCGTTGAAAGAAAGGGATGAAGGTCTGCCTCGTCAAGCGAACGCTGCTGATAACGTGGTGGTTGATTGGATCCTTGTAAGATTTTTTTCTCGTAACGTAAAAGCCATTGATCCTGGAGGGAAGTGTACATTTCTAAGTGTTGCTGAAGAATAGCAAGTTCCTGTACTAAAGCCTGACAACAATGAGCAGTACTTGTTGTCTCTCCTGACTTTGAAATTTCAATAGGATGAAGCAACTGAACAGCCGTTCGGAGAAATAAATGGGTCCAAGGTGTGCACTTCGAGCAAATGACAATGTCACCTCTTTCCGTAAAAGACTGTAGAGACTGTCTGAGAGTATTGAGCTCCTGGTTAAATGCAAGAAATAGCTGGTTAAGGTGTGCAGTATCGTCTGTGTAGGAGATTGTGGCATGCAAGTCTTGGATGGTCATGAGCGTTGATTGGAGAGAATGTAACACCTCTATGAAAGAATGGCCAAAAACTTCCCAAGAAGATGGAACAACCGGAGGATAGGAAACAGCTTCCAGCTTAAAGTGATGGCAAAAGTCCTGACTCTGTTGGACGGCCTCTCCACAAATCGAATCGAGCTCCTCAAAATGAGGAAGAAGTTCCGTACTGTAACAGAAAGAAGGAGTTTCCTCGCAGGGCAAAGAGAAAAGTGCTGTCTGTAAACCGCCAAGTGTTTTTACCAAAGCAGGTAACGTCTGTTGAGTCACAAAAGTAAGACAGGAATGATCGTTACTGAGTGTTCGCAAATAAACGGGGTATTGGGGATTCTTATCAACAGCAATGGCAAGATTAGCTTGGAATGTTTGAAGAGATGCAAGAATATTAGCGAGTACAACGTACAAACGCGAACAGCACTTTTGCTCAAGATCGTCATGTAAGGCAACAAACTGGGCTCGAAGATTTTGTACATCTTGTGCTGAATTTATGAAAGAGGACTCAAGCGTGGGATCGTTTGCGTAATGACCCCACGGAGTCTGATGAGATAATTCTGCAAGGCTCTGAAGTTTTTCCGGCAAGAGATTAAGTTGTTCCGAAGCCTCAAAAAGAGCATGAACCAGAGTACGACAGTAAGGAATAACGGGTGTGTTTCGCGCAATTTCGAAAGTCTTGTGCCAAACACGAGGTAATTTCTCAAAAGCTTTCTGGCAGTGATCAATCTGTTCATTGAAAGCAAGGGATGGTAACCAGATGCTCTCGGGAATATCACCAACTGGAAAGCCAATGAGAGTTAGGAATTGCTGAAGGGTAATGGCAAGAGGTCCCCAAAAGTTCTCTGTCCACGCGTCGATTTCCTGAGCCAGTGCCTCGATCTTCTGAGGAGTAACCGTTTGAAATGTGGCAACGTCGATCAGCTGCTTGTGAGCTACTAGATGGGAACAGAATTGAGATAAGATTTTGAAAAGGGAGGTGTCAAAGTAGAGTTTAGCCTGATGATAGTGCAGATACTCTTCGCAAATCTGCGCAACGAACTCTGCTTTTTGGGCAGCCTTTTGCCCTGCAATTTCGAGTTTTCGAAAACAGGTCGGATACAGCAGCGCTTTCTGTAGGGATGTAAAATTAGTAAACCATGTGTTTATTTCAACTTGAAGAAGAGATAAGGAAGAGAGATCCCTGCAGTAAGGACAGTTCGTTATTATCGTAAGGATACGCTGCAAAGTTGTTGATTTTTCAGGAGAGGCGAGGTATGAGAGGAAGGCAGAAAGAGAAGAAGGTTGGGCGTAGAGAATTTCTCCATTTGTAATTTTCGTTATGAGCGTTTTCTGAAGGGAGTTGTGCTGTTGCAAACAGTTCTTCCAGATGTCCAGTACATCGTTTGTAGCTTGGTAAAAATGAGGAATAACCTCTATAGAGGCAGGTTTCGGTAAAAAATCGAAGGAGTCCGAGACCCCGACCACAAAGGCTTCAACGTGGTTTCTGAGGGAGTGCAGATCCGAAGAAACATTGCGCAGGATGGGATCCAAAGTAGAGGAATCCTCGAAACCATGTTCCTGTAGGTAAGAATCAAGAATTCCGAGATGCTTCCATAGAGAAATACTGTCTGATTGGAAGAATTCAAAAGAAGAGGCCGGTGTCACAGAATATGAGAAAGACCAAAAAGACAGGGACTCGAGAGCTTGCCATAGCTGTGAGACAGCTGTGAAATCCACAGCCATTTCATAGATCATCTGGTAGATCTTCGAATGGCAATACCCTCGCAAAGTTCCCAAAAGAGATGCCTTGGAATCACCACCGAAAAGTTGCGTGCACTGTAAAAGGGAAGTCGCAGTTTGAGAAAGTGCCGCAGTTTTTTGTTGAAAAGAATCTGATCCATGTGAAGGATTTCCACGAGTCAAACAAGAGGAAGAAAGCGTTTGGAATTGTTGAACCACTTGATTCAAAAACGGTACGATACTTTCTAGCGTTGAAAGTAGTGCCGGAGGAATTTCTCTCACGGATGGTGCCTGAGCAAGTTTAATAAGGCTTCTTAGATCTGTTAACAAATCTTCTGCAGTGGCAGCTAAATGTATCGAGATCAAAGTCATACGTTCATTTCCTGTGAGGTCCTCACCTAGCAAGGTTATGAATTCGTCAGAGCCTGGTTTTGCACCTAAGCACCGAGCAAGTGGGAAGAATACATGAACAACACAGCCAAGGTCCTCGTTAAGTCGCTGAAAAGGATGGAAAAGCTTGTACAACTGGCAAGCGCCTTCCGGAAGTGCCATGTAGGCGGTAACGAAATCCGCAAAACTTTCCTGACAGAACTTCGAAAGCGCAGAAGTGAACACATCCAGCAATTTGAGGAAACGTTCTTCATAGGCAGAATGGAGATTGAGCGCAGGCAGCTGAGCAAGGGCGTGAAGGCAATTTTGCAATTTTCGAAAGTGATGGGCAGTAGTGTTGAATTCAGCAGCCGCGTAAGCACAGCAATCAAACGTCGTGAGAGTCCCTTCAAGAGATTCAGCTGTAGAACCCAGAGTTGGAGCAACAGAGTCCGATGTGAATTTAACACGCTGGCAGCCGGAACATAAGTTGGATGCAGAGCCATCGGTGGGCAAACTTCCGCCATCAAATGCAGATGCACTGAACGAAGTCTTAAAGATGGTAACAAGGTTATCGAGATGAGAGAAGAGTACTCGAATCATGGGGAGAGTTGTCAATAAATCGCTTGGAGGAGGAAACAAAGGAGGAGAATTTTTGAGTTTTTCTACCAAATTTTGAAGATTTTTAGAGAGTTCGTTGTAGGACGCAATAACAGCTTTTATGCCTTCAGAAGCATGTTTTGCTGGGGGGGGATCTTGCACGGACTCAAGACTACCTACGTTTTGAAGTGTTAGCAGCGCTTTGATGACGTTTTTATGGTCAACAAAGCATTGTTGGCGTTCTAACCACTCAGGTGTCAGGTGACACAAAATACAGAGATCGTCTTTTATATGAGTGATTTTATTTTTAACTCGTTCGAGGGACACAGTGATTCGACGATCTACCGAGGACACATCAGAAATAACTTCATCGGGAACGCAAATAGATGGAGTGTCAAAGGCATAGCCCTCGTAAGTCTTTTTAATGTATTGTGAAATTTCTTGAAAATGTACATTGAGCTGGCATAAAAAAACAGAAGTAGATGAGCAGCAGAATGATTTGTAAGTTTCCGGTATCTCATTGATAGCCGTTTGGATGTTTTCGAGTGGTTGTTCAAAGTCAGAGAGCTGAAGGTGGCTACAAGTAACACCATCAGCCTGCGCAATAGCTTCATTAAACATTTTGTAGTTATTTATCATTATTCTTATTTTTTTATGAAATTGAATAAATGTATCGTAAAGGTCTCTTGTAAAAACTGTTTGATTCCGCATACTGAGATTTGATCTAAACTCAGTAAAATTGCTAGCGAGTTCCTCGAGGCAAGAGGAGAGTCGCGTCCCCACAAAATTGATGCAGGCATTCTCTATCTCCATGACTTGCGATTCTTGCTCCGATGGTTCTTGGTACGATGCACCGAGCAGAGCCGCAACACGCGTGAATGCATCATCAATTTGGGAAAGTTGCGCCTCAACTGTTGTAAGTTCCTCGAGACAACGAAGTTGAATACAGGGTGTTGCGTTTTCCTCCGAAATACGTGATGTCATGGTATCAAGAGCTGTAATAATGGTATCTAATGAGTTATTGATACGTACCCATTGATTATTAAGTGAGGAAGTTGTGGAAAGTGAAATATCCGCTACACCAATGGACTTTGCGATTAGATTAGTAATAGAGCTAAGAATAACCGTCTTTTCCGTGATTCTCTGCAAAACGAGACGAGGCTTCCGGCAACACAAAGGAGCCGATAAAGACGATTTGACTTTATTCTCTAGGAAATCGAACAGTTTCGACAAAGATTCTCTGACCTCGCTCAGATCGACACTCTCTCCACAACCTGTACAAAACTGAGTAAAGATTGGGGTTTTAGATTCGTCGCAGAGTTGAGAAGAGACGCTATGGAGGCATTTTGTAAGACTGCTAACCGCGTCAGTAAGGGTTTGATTAAGAGCGTAATCGGATTTATCGAAACGGTCGACAAAAACACTTTCAAAATCATTAGGACAAGACGAAAGAATTTCTCCAATGTTCCCATAGATTTGGCTGATATAGTGACAACCATGCTCGACGGATTTTTGCGAAAAGTCCGGAACAAAATTAGGAATTTGAAGCTGTGCCAAAAGCTGATTGAGTTGATCACAGAGGGCTTCGAACTTTGCACTGACATCATCGAGATAAGTCTTTAGGATCGGAAAGTTGGCTTGAGCTAGAGACTTTGGTTCAATATTCTTTAGGAAAGTTGCCAGACTTTCTACGATTTCGATCCAGGTCGATTGCCTTTCCCATGTGTACATCGTATCGCATGAGAGTAAAGCTTTTAGGTAACGGTACATCTTGTAACAGCAAACCTGGATGGATTGATACGCAGGACATAAAGTATTAACGGGGTCCACTGTGGCTGTCCACTCATCGAGTGTATTCGACAAAAGCTTTATTTCATCTACACAAGTCGTAACTTTATGATCACAAATAGCCTCATTGTTTGACACTAACTTTTGAAATAAAGAGTTAGGAGATTCTGTAAGTGCATTAACCAAGGATTCGAGTTGTCCTCTAAAGCCATTCATGGTCTGGATGTCTGCAGCTTGCGGCACCTTGATCTCAGCGTTTAACTGAAGCAGTCGTTGAAGTGATGGAGAGAGATGCAGAATATTTTGGATAATAGATCGCAGGAGTTGATTTTGATCTTCAGGCGTAAATTCAGGACTAACAAGAAGAAGTGCAACCTCTAGCGTATTTCCTGTAACGCTCTTATAAGCGGATGCTAGCTGCATTGTGATTTCTGCACAAGCGTCAACAAAGATGCGGATTTGCTCGGTAAATGCGTGATTCATAATACACCCGGGACCATCACCCAACAGCGACGCAACAGCACTGATGGCGGCCGTTGTCTTTCCGATTTCAGCTGTAATGTTTTCAATTTCCTTTAGAGGTAAAGCAGGGAGAGATAGATTTTCGGTAGGTGAGCTTTCGCCTTTAGATTCCTCAGTGGCATTGAGTGCCGGAATGGCGTTAATCTTCTGCAAAAGCTGATCCCACACCATGACGTAGCTATTGATATAACCTAATGATGTTATGTACTCTTCCCAGCAAGTCGTATGTTCAGCTTGAAAAGCGAGTGACTGGGCGATTTGCTGGAACCAGGATAGGGTCCCTCCGTCTTGTTGAAACATTTTACGAAATGTTTTGGCCCCCCAACTATCATCACTATCGGGAATGAGTTTGAGAGAATTTTCGAAAGTAAGGCTTCGAAGTTGCTCAAAAAAAGGAAGAAGGTTATAAAAAGTATCGTTGAGGAAACGGCTATTAAATTTGGCCGCATGAACAATGATTTGGGTAAGTAAATCAGGAAGTTCAGTCCAAGTATCTAACTGACTGTCTAAAGCTTGAATACAATCACTGAAGGTAGTAGGCACAGTCGTCGGCCATCGTAGCTTTTCAAGATATTGGTCAGTTTTTTGCTCAATCATGCGTTGGTAACCTTCATAGAGAAATTCGGTGAACTGAGAATATTGATGAGAAAAAAGCTCTAAAGAACTCATGAAATCACTATCTTGAAAAGGGTTTGATTGTAAGTTTTCGCTATAACTGTTCAATTGATCAAGGCTGGAAAATAGAGTACTCAAGTGGAGGAGTAATGTCACGGTCGTATCGGGCAGCGTTGAATCAGTTGGGAGAAATTTCCATAGTTCAGGAGGCAAGGTAGCAGGGTCGGGTAACTCGGCTTGAGCGAGAAGTTTCACGATGTTAACGCTGAATTCTGAAGCAGAAACAATTCGTTGAAAAAGAGCAGCTAAATTAACATTGTCGGGCGTAACGGGTCCTTCAAGAGCGCTCGCATCACTAGTGTATGAAGTAGCGAGTAATGATCGACAGTTATCCAAATTGTTTAGAGTTTGAGGGGTTGAGCGAACCGTATCTTGTGTTTTTGGTAATAATTGTTGGACAAAGCGTAGAAGATCTGATGAACTTTGAATTAATTCATTAATATAATTATCCATAATAAATAGTAGTTTATGATTTTTTTCAGAAGTTTTAGAAATAAAAGTTTTTATACAGCCTGGATAGTATTGCACGTTATTGTTGATGTTAACTAAAGATTGAGGAGTAGAATTTTGCTGATCTTCGATACTGCTGGGAGCTTGGCCTTGGAGGTTGTCATCACCAAATATCTGTGAGTATTTTGCATAGACCTCATTGCAAAAACGTCCCATAAGGTCATCAGCGTACCTAACCTTCCGGAGATATTTTGGGTCATTGAAATCGATCTTAGGGTTTGTCTTTAAGAGGGTCAGAAGATCCCTACATACTTTAGTCAAACTAATAATCATGGGGATCAAGCCATTGGTTTGAATATGATTGTCAAAGTCGATTCCGTAAAATGCTATAAGTTCTTCGTCGGTCTCGGCGGACGGGAAAGATCTCTTGCCCGAAAGATTCCATAAAATCTTTTCAAACCATCCTGACCATCCCTGAAGATGCGATGCAAGCTGGTCGTGAGTATAAAGAGGCTCGTCGTTAAATTTCATAATGCTCTCAGACAAGGATCTCAATTTCTCAGATATTGATAATGTACAGGATCGGATAAGTGTCGCCTCCTCAGGAGGGGGATTGGTATCCTCGTTGGTTGTATTCGTAATAAGATTCGAAATTGAGGAAGCTAAGCCATCTAGCTGTTGAGCGACCAAATCGAGAAAGTCAGGCCAAGGGGCTGATAAATTACCTTCTCGATACAAAATATTTTTACGAGTTTGAGATAACGATGAATTCAACAAGTCTAAATCTTTGTCAATTGCTTGAATAACGCTAACCAGCGAGGTCGGCTCGTCTTGAAAGGTAGTAATTGCTGGATAACAAGGAAGAGTTAATGATTGCGTTACTGAATTCATGTGTTGAACTATTTCTGAAAGATCGGCTTGCTGAGCAGTATTCGATTCATCACCAAAAGGTAAAATACTGTTGGGTAACTGTTCTACGCCATCTTTGATTGCAGCAAGTTCTCCAAGTAAGCCAGAGTTCGAAGCAAAGCCGTTCATTTCCAAGTCAAGTCCGAGTTGAGCAGCCAAAGTTTGAATAGCCTTCTTTTGAGTAGGGTCGACGAGGGCATCCAAGTAGCTTAATCGGCAGATAAGAGGCGAAACAAGAGATAAATCATGATGGATCGATTGCAGGGAGCTTAAAACACTAGCCTCCAAAGGCTGCCCTGTCAAAAAGAACGCACCAACAAATATCTTAGACAGCCATTTCTTCGGACCTAATAAAAACCCTAAAAAAGTAATCTGTGATCGTACAGAATCTCTGTTATTTCTATTCGTTAACTCGGAGAAGTTGTGACAGAAAAATGGTGACAACAACTGAGGAATAACCGGCTGTCTAGAGACACGTCGTGAGCAAAAAAACGGACCAATGCGGACTAACTTCAGAGTATTAGAAGGATGTTGTTTGACGATTGGCGGAGGATCAGCACGAGGAATAGCTTTCGTCTTTTGGATTCGAGAAGGGCGCAAATTGGACAAGAGAGGCAAGTGCATTTGCTTCTCCCCATCACATCTGCTCGTGTAACCCACAACCCGACGCAGCCATGTCGATAGGCAGAATTTCACCAAGAATTCTTCCCCCACACCACTACCTCAGATAAATCTTAGTTTTTAAATGTTAAAGTTCTGTAAATATATGAAAGAAATGAAAGAGCGAAAATATAAAGGTTAACGGAAAGAGGAGAAAATCAAGAAAAAAGTTGGAATTGAGATAGTTATCAGAAGCAGTCTTCGTTCATTACAGAGATGAGTTGGGGATTATAAGGGCAGACAGCATGTGTAGGAAATATAAAACGGTCAATCTCAAAAAGGAAATTAGATGCAACATATTTCAATTTTTATTATTGTATTTATTAAAATAAAAAACAAAAATAATCTATATTTGAGTGCTGTCCTGAACAAATACCTTGTTTTGGATTTCCCATTTCGAGCAGTTTATATCGCACTTTTTGAAACGAAAGTTCCAAATCGCTTTGACCCGCTTCACTTCCAGAATGACGGCCATTCTCAACGACAACATTGCATAAGTCTTCGATCCCTGAAATCCGCCAAAAAACGACCGAATCTTATCTCTTCAACAACAAATATATTGACAAACCATATGTTCCATAGTAGGTTTGCGCAGTTTTGTAGAGGGCAATCCGGAGCCATTAACCATCAAAAAAGGAGAAAAATATGGCAACAAAAAACGTAATGAATACAAAAATCATAGCAACCCTACTACTTGCGACAGCAACAGCAAACAGCAACACAATCTTTGAACAGATTGAGGCGACGAACTGGTACAAAAACAAAGACTACACAAACCAAAACCCGCAACAAACAATGCAAGTAGCAACACAAAACAATATAAGCATAACACAAGAAGAGCAGAACGACATCAACGAAGCAATAACCGAACTTCGCCAACAAGGGCGAATCCACAGACTCGAAACAAATTTCAAAGCAGGATTTCGTAACAAAAAATGGGCAAATACATTCTCGGACATTAACGAATACAACAAATTTTGCGATTACGTGAAAGCACAACTTGAACACACAACCATTTACCAAGCTCCACAACAACAACAACAACAAAATGGCAACCAACAAACCGGTGATCCAGTCAAAGCCAAGACACAACAACTTCAACTTCAATTATTCAACAGCGGCATACCCTGCACAAACCTTGGGCAACTTTTTAGCAACCAACTACAACAGGGTCAACAGACATATAACATTGATAATAAAACATTACCACTAACCACCATAGTCGTACTCGCATCACAGATCAATCCTGTTCCAGCACGCAAGACAGCCATGAACCAACTCGTACAAGCAGGTGAGTTCAAGTACATCAACCACAGCGGCAAAAAAATATATTACCAACTCAAACAGCAATAAAGAACATAAAACAACAATACTTTACAAAAAGACGATAGCAAACAACAATCAACAGGAGGGAACAACATGATGAAGAACACAACCACAAAGCTATTACAGCTCACACTCATCACCAGTGCGATAAGTATATCAGCACACGCCACTAACCAATTCAAAAACCTAAAAAAATCACAATTCATCAAAACAAGTTTCGGAAGTCAAGGTATGGCCCCACGATTTTACACGAATATAATGAAATCACTCATTGACAACATGGCCGATGACGATCTAATACTCATCACACCAGCCAAAAACACGACAACATTCAATGCGCCTTACAAAATAACATACAACAAAACAGACGAAATCCACATCACGGACAAAACCCAAGAACTGATAGACGTAGTAGAAGACGAACGCTTTCAGCAAACCAAAGTCAAGGCTCCCATAGTAGAAATTTACAAAAACGGATCCGCCTATGAGAAATCACTCATCCAATCAGTTATACAAGCACTTTATGAATCTCAAAAAATCGATAACGACGACCCATTTACGAACATCGAACAGCTCACTGACGAAGAATACGGACTGATAGCAGCCGACTATACCTATTTCATTCAAGACCAACCATGGCGTCCTGAGTTTGCACCCAAAATTGTCACCCAGAAAGAACTCCCTACAAACGTAGAAGCGATCAACGAAGGAAGATTATTTACAAAAAAAGAACTACAGCAACAACTCCAACAGGAATACATAAATCAAGCATTCCAAGTAAACGTAATAGGGTCCAATTCAACACAATACAAGCTCAAGAAAGCTAACGACCAAGACCAATTACAAAAACTCATTTATATATCTACTTGCGAAACATGGAGGCATAGCACTGATCAAAGCCCCCCAACCCGGCCCAACCAACATCAAAGCAGCGAACGTAGCAGTCGACGCGGCAGCACTCATGCAAAAATCTCAAGCCATTCTTCTTGAAATGACAGAAGCACAAGACCACGACATACAAGAAGACGAAACAGTATCCACGAAACTCAACGCATGGGATGATTTTGTTGACGAATACGTCAAAAACCTACAAGCAGACGACCAAACCAACGCAGCATTAGCACAAGCAATCGGAGTAAACGTTAACGACAATCAAGCTGTGACGCTAACAGGAAAACTCAAACAGCTATTTGCAGCATCATACACGCCAGCAGCCGTATTTGACATGATCAAAAAAATGACAGACCAGATACAAACACCAGCACCAGCGACAGAAAACAACAACGCAATAACAATCACAACGAAGACACAAGACGGAGCAAATCTAACCGACATTTTACAAGCAATCCAGAACACATAACAAGAACAAGAACGACACCTTGAGATACTTAGGAACATGAATTGGGCAATCTTATCCACTATTGATCCATCGAACCCACTCATCCTCTTCGACAATTCGTATGCCGAGGCGCATCGCCTCCGCTCGCTTACGTCCTGCCTTAGTTCCAACAACAAGAAAATCCGTCTGCGATGTAACTGCTGACCCAACTTTTGCACCCAATCTAATGGCTTGATTTTTGGCTTCACCCCGGCTGAAATGATTTAATGTACCCGTAAAAACAATTGTCTTTCCGGATAGCGGCGACGATCCCATGACACTTTGTTGGTAAGGAAGAACCGTAATTTGCGCCAACAACTTGTCTATATTTGCTCGGGCGAAGGGGTCATTGATATAATGAACGATATCCCGAGCCGTCCTCTTACCGATACCATCAACAAGTAGGAGTTGCTCTTCTGTGCAGTCTAAAAAAGTCGCCGGGTCCCCAAAAGTTTTTGCCAGCAAAGCCGCCACCTGCTTCCCAACCTGAGGAATGCCGAGAGCATAAATAAATCGGTCTAAATCAACGGTGCGCCTAGATTCAATGGCTCGAAAGAGATTCTTAACCGAGAGAGGTCCCCAGCCTGATTCCTTTTCCAAGGGAGTCGGCAAAAAACAATCATCGCGGATGTCGCCGTCACCAGAAATACGATTGGTATCTCCTAAAGGCCATGATGGAGAGTCCTGAGTAGGATCCTCTAGGAACATATCTCGCGATGGCCACGTTTGCTCTCTTTGCCTACGCGCCTGGTCATTCCTCTCCTTTAAACAAAAAATATCTGCATAACTTCTCACTCGATGCGTCTCATAGAGAAAACGAATGTTGGATTCTCCTAGACCTTCTATATCAAAAGCCTGTCGACTCACAAAATGCGACAGCCGCGCCACAGCCTGATCAGGACAATCAAATCCCGCTGGACACACCAAGCTCACACCATCCCGTTCAAGTCGATGCCCACATGAAGGACACGTATCGGGAATAGGAAACTTATCAACCGGTTCATTTCGATCTTCCTTGACCGCACGCACAATTTGGGGAATGACATCTCCGGCACGCTGAAGAACGACCCTATCGCCTAGCCGAATGTCCAATCGAGCAATCTCTTCGCAATTATGCAAAGTAGAGCGACTCACCGTCACGCCGCAAAGTTTCACGGGTTCAAGAATGGCAACAGGAGTGAGAACCCCTGTCCTTCCCAATTGAAAGACAATCTCTTTCAATCTCGTCTTAACTTGCTCAGCAGCAAATTTAAAAGCAACTGAATGTCGTGGCACACGACCTACATTACCCAATCGCTGTTGCAAGGCTCTATCGTTAACCTTATAAACAACTCCGTCAATTTCATAGGGTAATTGTGACCTAATATGCTGAATATATTGATGATAAAATATAATTTCTTGCCACGTCTTGCAGAGTTTCGCTGGGTTCGCGGGAATAAAGCCACATTCTTTTAAGAACCCTTGTAGCTGGTCCTGCCGATCAAATTTTAAGTCGTCGCATAACACCTCATAGGCAAAAAAACGAAGCTGGCGATCTTTCGTTACGCCTTTATCTATCTGCCTCAATGAACCAGCTGCGGCATTCCGGGGGTTCGCAAATAATATCTCGTGTTTTTCATGCCGCTGATGATTAAGTCGCTCAAATACCAACTTCGACATGTATACCTCCCCTCGAATCTCTACGCGTGAAATACCCCTCGCTTGTTCACCTCGTAGCCTTTTCGGTATGTCCCCTATCCCCTTGATGTTCCTCGTGACGTCCTCCCCTACAAACCCGTCCCCCCTTGTCGAACCACTCTCGATCTCACCATTCCTATAAACTATCGACGCAGATAAACCGTCAATCTTCGGCTCTGCCCAAAACTCAATTCCCTCTATGGACTGTCCGGTATATCGTCCTATCCGCCTAAAAAATTCAATAAACTCCTCCTCTGTAAATACGTCCTCCAACGATATCATGGGCTCCTCGTGATGAATCCGTCTCACAGCCCCGCGAGGCGGTGCCCCTATACGTAAAATCGGATCGCTACTTACCTCTATCGTTGGATTCTTAGCACGTAACTCCTCGTATTCCCGCTTGAGTTGGTCGTATTCACCATCACTGATCTCAGGAGATCCGACGTTGTAATATAACTCGTCGTGTCGCTGTATCTCCTTGGCTAATTCCTGTAACCGTCTCTCGGCCTCTTGCGGTGTCATCTACCACCACCTTCCCACACATCCCCGTCAACGTACCAAAAAAAAACTGCTAGAAAAAGGATGCTTGGTAGAGACTGTTCAGCCCCGTAATTTAGAAAATGTGGTCACATCTTATCAAATAAGTGCTTTCTATTTTTTAAAATTCTCCAGAAATATAACATATTTATAGAAACTGCTTCTATTTCTGTATTTTATTCTTATACACGCTAATTGTATTTTATTATATACATTTTATTTTAATAAAAAACAAATTTTTTATTAAAATAACTTCATTGCTGCCTCCAATGTATTTAAGATGCTGCCAAAAATTTCGTAATCGGTTTTTCATGCGTTTCATAGCAAAGTCTATGAAATTACAACCTCACACCTCCTCCATCTATCTCAACAGCAAGACAAGGTCAGAGCAGGAAGCGACCTATATTTCCCAGAACCAAATCCAGGAGGGGGAGGAGGGTATCTTCCCACATATGTTTTCGGGCCTCGCGATAATTGGTATAGGTAGCGTCTTCCGTCATACCGATCATGATGGGCGGAATGCCGAAAGCCTGAGCGATTTCACGAGCCGCGGCTTGGCGACCTGAATTGAAGTCGAGATCTTTGGGAGAGAGGCCCATTTCTTTCCATTCGCAGTTACCTTCCAAAATGAGGATTTTTCCAGCATTTTCGGCACCGGAGTAGAGACCATTGAAATCACGCCTCAGCTCTTCGCGTTGATGTGACTGGAGGACGCCGTTGGTGAGAGAGCGTAGGATGAGCGCTCCTGTAGGTCGACCTCCGTTTTGCAAAATGGCAAGGTTATGCGCCGCCACGGCATTATGCTGATCAATCGACTGGGCAGCAGCCTCAAGAGGGCTCATGCCGTACCAGTCGTTGAGAGGGTGGAACAGTTTGATATGCAAAATGGCGGATTGCCCTGTCTTTCGATCGAAAGGGAAGACTTTTTTGTGCGTTCCTTTGGTGTATTCGAATCCAGCCTGATGACCTTCGTCATCGAGGAGAATACGCACGCGATCCGACCTCAGAACCTTGAGCGCTGTTGGAAATTTTTCGGCAGGTGCGACGTTTTGGCCATTTGCTGAAGCCTTGATAAACGCATTTCCTGACAGCATAAGCTGAGAAAACAGATCACGGAAAAAGGAACATTGCGATTGTTTCGCGTTGGGATTTCGAAGCAGACTGAGAGTGGGGTGTATGCGGATTTCAACATCACCCTCAGGACGGTGTTCGAGGAGTTTGATGGGGATATTCGAAAGACTCGTTGCGATCAAATTTACACATCGATAGACGATGACATTTTCTTGGTATCCAATTTTGACAAGGGCCTCGTAGTTACGCGGCGACCAAACGGGTTTCCCAAGAACGTTACAAGCCGTGAACTGCGCTTTATCCGCTCTCCCAGGAAGGATTGAGCGCAAAGCAGAGTCTTTTTTGAGCCATTTTTTAACGGCGCTAAATGATGAAAATGCAGACATTTTTAATCTCCTTTTAGAAAAATAAAGTTAAAGAAAAATATTAAGTTAGAATGATATATTTTTTATTGAAGTTAAAGTTAGTATATTGATAATTTTTGAATGAGTTTGCTTGAGTATTTGGATGATTTAATAGATAAATGACAAAATGATTTAAGGTGAACCAAAATAGATATTCTGGCGTTAACCCACCTGACACCTCCCTATTAAGATATTAGAGGTAATGGATGTTGTTTTACAGTTATTTAGTATTTAGCTATACATAAAGTCTTCTGTTGATGCAATTCAGATATTCGTGTCGAAATATTATTACTCCTTCAGAACATCGTCGATACCGGCTCTAGCTTACTTCCAGAGTTCTCTTGTTTTTATGAAGAGAGATGCTATAATTGCTCATGTTGATGCTCGCTCCCATCTTGGTGTCGGTATGAGAAAGCCCTTGTTGTTCTTGTTGACCCTTTTAAGCGGTGCTCCGTGTCGTGCTGCCGATGAAGCGACTCGGTATTTTAAGATGGTATACGATGCCGTTCACCCAGTTGTGGAGGTTTTTGAATAACACCGTCTGGCGAATGTTTTAAATCAACTCAACATCGTCAGTATTTTTAACTTCTTCGACCAAGAAGTCGGTATAACGGACGAAAAAAATCAGGAGCACAGGGTCTATTTAGCTTCGCCGGAGGAGTTGAGGCGTCTATTGGCTTCAGATAAAGGTATGAGATTCAAACGTGGTAACCAAGACATCTTGCCCTACCAAAACGAATCCGATCTGACGGTTAAAATCGCCGGTGTCCAGGAGAAATACCGACAAATATCGGATGTTAACTACAAAGGAGAACGAATCTTTGAGGCATCAGATTTCTCTCCCGCTCTGGAACGACTGGCTCAATGCATTCGGGCTTATCTAGAAAAGCAGAACAAAACCGTACCGCTCAGTTACTGTTACTACGGTGTTGAACTCACCTTAGAAGAACAAATTAAAAATGCGATGATTCGTAATGACCGAGACGGTGCGCTCATTGCTCGGGCCATGCATGGAGCTCTTATCTCTCAATCCGAGGAAGTAGAAATTACGGATGCACAATTCGCTATACAGGTCGACGAAGATCGTATCAAAGGAGCCTTAGCCTGTGCGGCGGGAACCCCCGTGACAATTCTAGAAAATCATCTCCTCGACGGTCAGTTTTTGGAAAGCAATGATTCGGAATTTTTCACAAAACTCACTCTGGTAAGACCAGGAGCGGCAACGAGCACCATGGAGTCCTACGTTCAGCAATACCTCAAGCCAGCAGCTCAATTAACTCAAGAACTTTGGCAATACACTCCTGACATAGTAAAAATCCTCAAAAGTGGATCTTCAACGGGTGAGTATAGCGGTATTCGGGATGAAGTTATTGATCTTTATGAACAAGAACGACAAAAGACTATGCAGGCTGCTAGCGGCTTTTTAGCTAGAAATTGGAAAAATTTTCAGGAAATACATCAAGGAAGCAACCACGACGGTGCTCGAGGATATTCGTGCTACCTCGTAAGCGGGACACCGCACTACGTTTGGGATGCAAGTGGCGGGACCAAGCGAATGGTCAGTAAAATGTGTTATTTCACGGGCATCACACCCAAGGGCATTAATCGACAATTAGAACTTATAGGGGGTTATCTGCAGCGTATGGGTGGGACGGAGTCGACGCCATGTGGTAATATTCACGACTTTTTCTCCGATCCTGATGAGCGGTTCTTACCCGATGATTCCAAGCCTGTTCGTGGGCAGTTGTGTGTTAATCTTATCCTTCTCTCCAACAAAATTTGGCAGTACATGAAGGGAGATAAGCAAGATCAAGAGTTAGCAAACAGTTATCCGATGGAATCCAACGACACAATGCCAGCAAGTAATACCGAGTTGGTGGATCTGTTAAAACCCAAAATGGAGGGAATATTCAACCCCTACTGGCCCATCAGTTTTAACCGCTACAACGGGTTCAACCATTTCATCCGCTGTGGCGTTAACGGTTTAGGAATCACGGATTTTGGGGATTATGGATGTTTTCGGCACCCCAATCCGCTAACGTTCGAGGTCTATCATAGGGAAGCAACGAAGCAGGATATTACAAAAGATCCCATTGTTTACCGTCCTGCAAGGATTGTAGAACAAGATCTTGCAAGTTTGAGTACACAGGATCATTTCGAGGAGTTAGGTCTGATCGATTTCTATCAAACGTGGCAACGAGAAAAAATTCTCTCGAAACCGGATGTCCGAACAAGACTGAAAAATTTTCTGGACCAGGAGAACAACGCTAATAATTCGTACCGAGCCGTTCTCGTTGATTTACTAGGATACCGCAGCGTTTTTGAACTAAGTCAGCAAAGAGAAATAACGTTAAGAGAGTGGACAGACCTTGGCAAAGAGTTTGATAAAGCTGGGCGCACCGATTAACCCACCTTCTTCAAAGCTCGCATCTCAGCCCCTCGCCCTCATCCGCCCTTTGACTTACTCTCTCTGAGGTATCGGAATGTCTGTAGAAGTAGAAAGTTCTTTCCGCTCCGTCCATCCAACTTGGAAAATTGGATAGGAAAAACTCTCCTTATGCTTCAAAGTGTAGTCATCCTGTAACTCAGGTGGTTTCGGAACGCGAGGTAGAGGCTCATCTTGAGCTCCTGTGGCAACACCAATATCCACCTCTACTTCTGCAGAATCCTGCGACACCGCAAAATTCAGAGAATGCGTTCCAGCAGGATGCGTTTTATCCTCTTCGCACGCACCCTGAACAATGTTCAGCTGCGTCAAATCCGGCAGCAAGTAGAACTCTCTTCTGTGATTTTGATTATTAAATGAATTTGTTGTCATATTATTCCTCCTTTAAAAGTTAAGTAAAAAGTTGATACATTATGATTTCGTTTAAAAAAACTTAGATCGGGTATAAGGAAAAAGTCGGTCTTTAATTATTTGGAGTCGTTGAGGCCTATCAGCACTAAGGTCAGGCAGGTCGTTTGCAGAGCCTGCCATAAGCTCCAGTACCAACTCAGGTGCCTCATCGCAAGGTGGTCTCGCTGGCCCCGATGACCATCCGTCTTTTCCCTTCCCCTAAGTTGATGGTAACGCCATCTCAAAATAAAAAGCAAAGCTTAAAATAGCCCATATTTCGAGAGCAAAATAGTAGACAATTAGCCAAGCCAATTCGGTTCTGTCTTTCCGAGGCCTCAAAGTGTTGCAGAGAAAACGGTTCTAAGGATTCTTGTCGTCCGTTTGCATTTTCGTTGGGTTGGATTATACTGGGCCTCAGATCCTCTCCATCCCCCACATGCTGGGTGGCAGAGGGGTGTTGGCGAGCAGGGCAGTTTTGATCGGCGGCCTCGCTCGCGCTGACAAAGGAAAGAGCCGGTCCTAAAATCCGAATCAGGCTTCCTACTCCAAGTGTTAATGTTTTTGTTTCCATTTTCATACTCCTTTCGTTGAGGGGTTAACCGTCTTCCGGACGGTCACGGAAGGAGGAACGTTTCCCCCTTATGTCAAGCGTAGAATAAAATTTTTTATCATGTCAACCCCATGCACTTGATAAAATCTTAAGCATGCAGCATTATATATTTCTACATAGTTGCTTGCTAAAAAGAAAAGAATCGTAGTTTGAGAAAAACATAAAACCATGCCATTAGCACAAAACTACGGTCTTGTCGAGTCATGCGGGATCGTTCAGCTTCCTCTGCACTGGCGCTGCAATCGACGTTGTCTCTTCCATCCCCACTTATCGAACAAAATAAAAAAGCAATCAAAAATTCGCATGATCTTAAACGTAATCTTCAATGATTTTTATTCCTTCATCAGACTCATCGAAGCTAGGTAACTGATGAATTCAGCACAAAACCTACAAATCGTGAGTACTCCTGGTCTTCGAAGATTTGCATAATGTTTCAGATGTAATATTGAAGAACCTCCCCCCATCCATCAACTGTGCTACACATCTATAATTGGAGGATCTCCCCGTTTATTTATAGTTTGCAGGGGATGTTTATCGTTTCTACCGCCTTCGACAGGACTGTTCAACGAATAAAATCTTGAATCCTGGCGAATTTGCTTTTGGTTTTTATCTTAATCATCCATCGGGATGCCATCTCTGGTTTTGCAGGAATAAGTTGGCTAGAAAATGAAACAATTCCCTCAATTCTTCTGTTGCCCCTTTAAGCCCTCCAAATAGGGCCATGAGTTCTTCTTGTTTGCTCAAAATTGAGGTCTCGGAAATGCTATTCCCTAGCGGCACCTTGTGAAAAGAAACCCCGAAATAACTCGAGATTTTCCCCCTCGAACAGGTCACACCACCGGAGAGATAACCTCCCACCCTCCTCTTTCAATCTATCACCCAACTTTCCTAAAAATCCACCTATCTGTTAGCCCAGGGTTTTGCAGTAACCTTATTATGGAGTACATCCGCATTTTATCATGAAGGCTTAGAGTAGTTCTGACTTATAGTGCATTTCGTGTCGAGGACTTAATAAATGCAGAATAATTGAGATCCTAAAAAAGTCTGCTTCGCGGAGGCGAAAACTGGAACACATGGAGTGAACACTCGCAAACTCTGCTGTCAGAATTCAAAATAAATTTCCTATTAGCATAATAAATGAAAATTATCATACGCTAATGACAAATAATTTTAAGAATAACTCAACCCGCAATTCTCCCTTGCTTATCACGTTCTATACTCAATTCTGCTTTTTACCTCTTAACTCGTTTAATCCACTGTTCAGCGGCGGCTTTACCTTTGAGGAGATCGTCGCGATTGTAGGAAGCGAATTCCATAGGAACGACATTGTTCGCATAACCGACGTCTGGACCTAACACATCCGCTACTTTGTACACGTAAGTTACGAGCTCACTACAGAACCACGAACTTCCATCTTCTTTTGTGTTAGCGTCTGTAGTCGCTCGGAGGAGCTGCCCTTTCTTTAATTCATAACTAATGCCGAGCTCTTGGACGATGACGCTTTGAAGAGATTCTAAGTCCATGCTTGGCAGAAGGGTTCTTACGCAGACATCTCGGTGGTGCTCATCAACAGCCAAACTCAAAGGGGTTAGCATGACACACGAGTAGATCCCATCCTTTCGAATAAGTTTAGCATCGGAAACGGCTTCAAAGACAAAAACTTCGAGGGGTTCATCGATTTCGACTTCGCACTGAATTCGCCGTAGATAAGGGTGTGCCCTGTACAAAAGTCGTAACTGATACGCTGTATACTCAGGTGTTCGCGTTGAAAGTCCGCCTATCTTTGCTGAAAGTTTAACAAGCCTCAAAATCTCTGAAGGGTAAGCAACAATGGCCATACCGACGTGAGAAAATCCTTCTCTTCGATCCCCCGACATGAAACGGATCAGCCGACCAGATGCTGCCTTGCTTGAAAAGCCTAAGAGGCTTCCTGTTGTTATCACGACAGAATGACGGACATTGCCATCCGACAGCGACGGGATCCAACGCACCCAGTCCCGATGATCTGGACGAAGGTAACTTCTCGTCAACGCGACATCTTTTTTAGGTTGGAGAGTTTCTTTTGGAGGCGATAGCGAACAACAAGCGGATAACAAACAGGCAGCAAGAATGCCGCAAGCCCGTTTGAATCGGTGAAATACCACGACCCCAAAATTCCCAAACCCACTCATGCGGAAAACTGGTGAAAAGAATTGTGTCTCAACTGAGTGAAGTATACTTAATGTTTATTAACAATTCGTAATAATATAACGCTGATGAATATAATAACCATTTATTTTATTAAATGATATTTATGGGTATTGACTATTTCTTGTAATTTAGATTCATGATCAAAAAAACGCCCCATGAAGGAATCGCCAAAGACTGTCAACTGCGGCTGGAAGGAGGTGTTTTGGGGATAAATGTAAATGTATCGTATATTTTTATACATAAAAAAATTAATCTACACTTGACAACCTATTCCAGTCTAATTGTCAAAGACTTCGTAATGGATCTAATAATTTGAAAGCCCGTGAGCTAGGTGTCTTTGACAAGACCCTGGTCGATGTTGACAACGCCAGAGGAAGAGGCGGAAAAACGGCAAGCTGTCTAGCCCTTGAAGTTCTGAGCTTCCCAAGCTGTGAAGAGTTGCACTACTTCGGCGTTTTCCTCGAACATCTGTTTAACGGCTTCGTACTTTCCACGCCAGAGTGCTTCTGGCGAGCCGAACATGACAGAGCTAGCACGCCAAGGCTTAAGTTCAGGAACGACGCCTAGGCGAGGAGGCCAAACGTCGTCCTTTCGGGATGTACCGGAGGCCGAGTAGTCCCAGTGCCAGATGGCAACATTGCTATTGGCTATACTCAACAGAGTGTTAAAAGTCTTCTTTTGAACATCTTTACTGCCTATGTACGACAACTCTGCGCTGCTTTGGGCTGCTAATAGATTCGGGAAATTGCGCAAGAAATCTTGAGCTACAGGAACATATCCCGGCCGGCAATTGTAAAGCGTCGAGAAAAAGTAAACTTTGTCCTGAGTACCACGAAGGAGAGTATCAAAAACACTCTCCTCTGTTGACTGCTTTGTCGCAAGATAACAGTAGGCAAGAACACTAGGATCAAACCCCTGCCCTTGCTGTTGCCTTCTCAACCGTCCAAGTGGGATTGTTCCTTCAAGCATCCCCGCCTCCGGCATGTCGTCCAATCTCCAAAAAACAACTCCACCACTTACATGGGCAGAACCTCGGCATTCTGACCCCACACTCTCCTTTGCAAAGAACCCTGAGTGACTCCATACTTGACAGTTGCGATACCGTCTCGGTACGTCGTTCTGACTGTAAATAAAATCCAGATTCGCGCTTATGATGGGTTGTCGAATACCCTCTTCTGCTTCGTAGCCGACTTCATCTAGCAGCGGTTCCAGGGGTTTCATCACAAGAACATCAGAGTCAAGCCATAAAAACGACCTCATGGTTTCAAATAATTTGGCGCTGACTCCGGGTAATTTTTGATTCTCCCAAATTTTAGGGAATACCAGCCTAAGAGCAATAAGCCTGTTGTTATATTTTAGCTTCATCAAGAAGTGGATCCCTAAAATTTGTAATATCCAACAAATTGACTTCTACGCGCTCAGGATTCACCTGGTTCATTTGCGTTAGCAAGCTATCGTGATAGCTTACTCCATGTGCGCTGTTTTCTCTTCGTAGCTTTGTCCAAGAAAATCACGAACCTCAGTTTTATCCCCGAACCTTTCTCTGCCTCGATGAGCGAGTTCATTGCCACCGCCGTGGGGATCACGTAGTTACTGTCAGTAGCCATAACGACGTTTAACCACTGGGCGCACTGCAGACATGGCCCAACAAACCCTAGCTAGAAAAGGAGATCCCAGAGATATTTCATCATACCAACCTCCTACTAGAACGAGGGCTTGGGATTGCATTTTTGAACATAGCCTCTTGTCTCAGCATCTTCATTGGCTGACGTTATTGCCCACCCAATAGGATTCTGAACCGTCTTCTTTTCTCTTTCCAAGTCCGCCAACAATTTAACTGCATTTTGATAACCAGGCCCGTACTGCTCGGGTTTCTTTTCCCCGGACAGAAAATTACCCAGAGCGTACAAATAAACCCCAGCCGTCTGTAAAACTTTGTCGGGATCATCGTTATCAGACCCGGGGTAACAAAAGTACTCTCTTAGCAGTCTAGAAGTACAAAACGAGTAACACGGGTTGTATTCCAAGCTCTCTGGATTTGCCTCGAAAAGTTTCAACATAGCGACTTTATCGATCAAGTCAAAAACCTTCCATGTAGCTGGTTTAAGATCAGCCGCATCGAGGTTGTAAACCACGTCTAAACTATCGATCACCTTATCCCAATGACCTTCCTTACTTTGTTTTTGAATTTCGTCTATCAATGCTTTTGCTGGCTGTGGTCCTAACGCCTTTTCTAGAGACGCCCTCTGAGGAGCCTGGAGTTCAATAGCCTTAAAACGGATGTTTTCCCCGAAGACTTGCTCGGCAACGAGAGTGACTTCTTGGTTTTCGGGGATTGGAAATTGCTGACTTGTGGTCGGTGTTGACACGCTAAGAGTCACGCTGACATTGTCACTCCAAGGATCCGGAGCTGGACTCGGCGTGCGCCGAACACAGTCTGAGAGACACCTCTCGCCGCTTGCGTAGGTATTACCAATAAGTTGCCACCTTGCATTTTCGCAGTAGGTGGCTGGACCCCACGAACCTGACCTTTCCATCTTGCGCCCTAGAGCTCCTTGTCCAGAGCCAAAACTGACCACTGACTGCCCGAGAACCGC
This sequence comes from Alphaproteobacteria bacterium, assembly GCA_041200185.1. Classification (GTDB taxonomy): domain Bacteria; phylum Pseudomonadota; class Alphaproteobacteria; order BNTO01; family BNTO01. The sequence continues at coordinate 763,894 of CP165730.1, read as the reverse complement.
CCAGGCCACACTTGTTGCGAATGTCTTCATAATAACCTCAATAGAATCACCTCGTTATTTTCGTGGTATTTCACTTACAACCTTTTGTCAATTAATTCGTTAACAAAGTGTAAAGTAATTTATTAACAAAAAATAAAAAAGGACAGCCCAGCGAGCACCTCGCCTAGAAACACAGCAAGTTCAAACATCCAGGCTATGACCTTGTCGATCTAGATGGGGGAAGCTGTTTCGATAATTCAAGGTTATTCGCCTTGTGAAATCAGGAGTGCCCCAGATTTTAGTTTTTACGTAATACTTCCATCTTTTGTTTTGTACGGAGATAAATTTCATAATATTTAAGATAAAGTTACACACTGCTACTACAATTTGTGATAAAAGAGTTGAAGTATACGGAGAGTTTATTCTCCTTCTGGGTGCAATTTTCTCAAACAAGATGAGGACCTATACATGAATTTTCAACGATTTTTGAAAAGCTACGTGTCTTCCGTTTGGGCTGCTAGTCTTCTGGATTGCCAATCTTCAGCCCAGCATCTCGGTGTGAAGGTCATCCAACGTATAGCGACTTTTTGCGATGTTGACACTTCGTTGAACAGGCAGCCATCCCTTGAAGCAAGCGAACGGCTAAGTCAACAGTTTCGCGAGAGTGATACGTATGTCCAAGCCAAAACGATGTTTGATTTTTACATGACGATTTTTGAGCGTAAAAGTTCTTGTACAGAAGATCAGACGGAGGAAGGGTTTTTTAAGAAACTATTGGATTTTGTCGAGTCTTGCGGTCTTTCGGACGAAGAAAAGCAGATGGCTCTTTGTTGTTTGAAAAGATCTATAGAAAAGGGAACGCTCATTTGGGCCAACGACGAAGATGACCCGCACTACAAAGACTGGTTACAAAGGATGCGACAAAATGAGGGACAAAGTAACGGAAGCCGGTGGAGCTTTCTTCGCTACTCTCTGAAGAGCCGGTCTGTGCTTTGGGCTAGCTTCAAGGACGAATTCTCTGTTCTTGCTGGACCTTTACACGAACTTTTCCACGGAGTCGACTTAGCCAGGGGCGAAAAGCTGTACCGTGAAGGAAAAATTACAGATGAGCATTCTAACGAGTTAATGGCCAGGTTGCTAAGGGGAGAACTCCTAACCTCTCGAGAGGAGGAAGACCTCTTATTCAATCCTTGCCACGAGGAGAGATTTTCGGTTTTGGCAGAGCTTCTTGCACTGCTGAGAGGACCGCATGGGTCTCAACCTGATATCCTTTTGACGGCTCGAGTCTTGCCTTTCATCAAATGCTGTTTGGTGGAGAATATCCTCCGTAGCCCTGAAAAATTTGCCTTTCCCGTACAACTTGACCAACCATCTTGGGCGGATTGTCTTGCTCAGATGCATCAAGAACAGCTCTTTGAGAGCCTACGAAACGATCCACGGATTTCTTCTATTTTCCGACTGATTGAAAACACCCCTGAGTTGCGTGCATACGCCCATTCGAACATTTTGCGGTACCTTTGGCGCCTCGCTAGCGGAGCCGAAGGAAGTTTGAGGGGGTTGCACTGTCCTGACTATTTGGAAGATTTTGCCTGCGCTCTTGTCATTCTTGCGGACTCTTCTTCCGGTGGAATGACAAAAATGCTCAATGCTGTTGTTGACATGAAGACGCCCACTGCTCAGCAAGTCAAAACGGCCGCCAAAATTGTTCTGGGAATGGCCACAGATGAAGATATATGATTTTATAAATTTTATTTATTGCTAGCTTACATTCATTTATTAGAAATACAATTAAACATAAATGCAAAATTGGGATAGTACATGCTGAGACGACGCTCAGCGTGACACTCCTCGCAGAGATAGCCTTTTATAGATGATCTGGAGTCACGTATGATCGTGATCGAAGAAAATTGAGTACGTTTCTAGGCCTGTCGTGAAACGTCTTTTTGGTAAAAGGTATGATTTTTTACCCAAAATTGGTAAGGCAATGAGGAATCTAGATCACATACCTATCCGTGTAGACGATATTTTAATGCACCTCATTCAATGGAGTCGCCAAAACAAGACGGATCATCAGCGAAGTATGGGCGCGTCGCAATTCGCTGCTTTCCTCACACCTCCAACAAGGTCATGGAAGCAAAGAGGCTCTTCACGCTCGTACAAGGCGGTGTTTAAGAGAGAATCGTATACCTCCCAGACAAAACTCACATCCCTCAAAGCTCGCAGGTAACGCAGAATCTCTATCAGGGTTAGGCTTCCACAATGCAACACAAGGAGCTCTATCTACACCTCTTCCTTTTTGAAAAAAGGCTCGAGTTCGATCTGGCCGTCCTGTGTGGCTTGGATGACTTTATCGATGCGCAGTTTAGCTTCCGCCAATTTTTTCTCGCAGTGAATCCGCAACAGGTTTCCCTGTTCAAACAAATGAACGGACTCTTCTAGAGGGAGCTGTCCACGGTCAAGGGCCGCTACAATCCCCTCCAATTTCTCGAGAGCTTGCTCAAAAGAAAGTTGCTCAATGCCTTTTGACAAATCCTCAGTCATACACACTCCTGCAGCACTAGCATGAGGTCAGTCTACACATTTTTCTTGAGAGAGTCGACCCTTGTATCTTTCTTGCCTAACCCTGATGCTTAAACTGGTTTACTGGTTGTCCGCAGTAGCTCTTCTAAGGGCATCGACTTACTCACTATTTCTCCATCTTAATTGTCGACTACACCTTTTGATAATAAAAGCTCTGAACTCTTCTTATGATTCTTTATCTCATTCTCAAGTCCCTCTACTCTCGTTCTAAAAGCAACATTCTCCCTCTGCAAAGCCTCGACTGAGTCATTGTTTTCGGCAAAATTATTAGAAATTCTTTCAGGAATTTCAAAATAGATTAATGCACCAATCTGCTGCTGAGGGTGGTAGGACGCTTTACCAAAAGACTGCCAGTGAATCAGAGCTAACTTAAGGTCTAGTCCCTTGTGATCACGCCACAAATTTTCTAACTGCCGTTTTAGATCTTCACTTTTCTTTATGGCTTCCTTTGCAGTATCGTTTATTCTTTTGGCCTCTTCATACTTGCGTTGGAGGGCTTCATAACTTTCCTTCGACTGTCGCTCTCTTTGATCAGCGAGGTCGTTATCCTTTTTTAACTTCTGCTGAAGACCCCGTATTTCGTGTTTTAATTGGTCCACTTCATTTTCAAGTTCTTTGATCTTCTTGTAAGGTGATTCATACTCGCAGTCGCGTTGCATAACATTGTTTCTGCAGTACTCTTCAAATTTTTCTGGTATTCTGCATGAGCGAACCTTATCTTTTAATTTCCCTTGGAATTTCAAGATCGTTGACCCTTTACGTATAGAATCAAATAATTCCAATAAATCATTAACAACATTAATTCCATAACTCTGGCAAAAATCAGAAACAAGCGCAGCATCATTCCCGACTTCTTCGCAATATCTTAAATAATACAGGTAGTTCTGTTGAAAAATTTCGCTCGATCGTGATATTAATTCATTCTTCGTGGGAGAATATGGGATGTCCGAATAAATATCCATAAATATACTTTTTGCTGAGCGACCAGCTAGCTCAATGACGTTTTCCGGAGAAAAGCGTCTATACAACTCTAGAGTAGACTCAAGCTCTTCTAACTGCCTATAAAATGCTTGATTGGCGACTGATCGATTTGACTTACTTATTTTGCATTTCGACTGTTCCATTACTTGAATCCTCTCTTCTAATTCTTGAATATAGTCTTTAGCCTCTTGCAGTTCTTCTTCTGGGTTACTGGCGGATTGCGAACAAACAGAAGATGTCGATTCTTGTTTACCAAAATCTTGTAGCTCTAGATGGGGTTCCGATGCAGGAAGAAGCTGTTCCATTACATCCTTTTTATCTTCGTGTTTCTCGACGCTTTGAAACTCCCTTTCCCACAATCCTCCACAGGTTTGATTACCACTTTCCCTTTTCTTTCTACTAAGTGGCATCATCGGATTCTTCAGAAGATTAGCAAGACCAATGAATTGAACATGCCTCTCTTGAACCAGGTTCAAATTAGGCGGTGGAACTAGGTCAGCTGCCAACACAGCATCCAGCGCACACAATCCCAGTCCAGCCATTAGAATCGAACGTCGCAAACTTTTCATAAAACCTCCCGCTAAGTCGTGCATGCATTACGAATAACTATGCATAAACACGAACTTCAAACACCCGCCTTCAGTAGACGCTAAACGGTAGTCTGCGTCAAGAGCAAGAGGTTTCAGAAGTCAGGCTCCGCAAATGCGAAACCTGACGATTTCTTGAGAGAAATTAGTGGAATAGAGAGTTATACTCCTCGGTAAGAAACTCCTGAATGGCTGGGACCAAGTCGGGAAGGAGATGATCGTAAATATTCTGACTCATCTCCTCATACTGGAAGGGAAGATCATTATATGCGGTCATTAGCCACCTTTCAGCTACTCCCCAACTCGACCGTAGGCATGCCGCTATATCCTCTGCGTTATCAAGCCTATCTGGCGTAAAACCTTCAGAACAGAAGCTATCTACAAAATTCTCAGAGGACATGCCGACAAATCGATTCCATACTGCGGGTTCTATACCAGCCTGAGCAGCAAGATGGACCGATTTTTCATGTACAACTTCGGCAAATCTTTCTGTGAAAGTCGTGTCCCCGCCAATTTCAGCCTGAACAGGGCTAAAACCCATCGAAAAACTCAAAACAGCCGACGATAAGATAAAAAACAATTTTTTCATTGCGTAACTCCATTTGTTATGGACAAAACCTAATTACTTATATCAAGTATGATGGTGATCATCAAGTAATAATTATTGTGTGAGGCCTTGAAAGAGTTCACGGGAAAATCGACCCAGGCCCGCCCTTTTGTAGATGACTGCTTATTTTGGGAATCAGCTTTTCATGTGGTACACTACGGAATGGGTGGTGTATGAAAAGAGGCAGAGTTGGATATGAGATTTTGGATCGTCGATGCGTTCGCGACCTCGCTCTTTGAGGGGAATCCAGCCGCCGTTTGCTGGTTGGAAGGCGAGCTTCCTGAAGAAGATCTTCAGAAAATTGCGAGGGAGTTTAATGTTCACGAAACGGTGTTTGTTACGCCATTACAGAACCAACATTTTCGAGTACAGATTTTTACACCGAAGGCTCATGAGAGCGTATCAGGACACGGTCTTCTGGCGGCGGCTCATGTTCTTTGGCACGAGGGAATGGAAATCTTCGCGGATAAAGAAACATCTATTTATTTTGAAACGTCTTTAGGCATCTTTCTCACTACAATAATAGATGGAAAAATGACTTTGCACACAGTTGCGAAAGTAGCGGAGCCGGCAGCTGTTCCCGATAGGCTGATTAACGCTCTCGGAACGCCCCCCATTGCCGTCAGCCGTTGTGGACAGATTTACGTTGTTGAGATGTTTAGTCCGAAGCATGTGCTAAAACTCGAGCCAGACATCACGAAGCTCGAGAAAGTTGTTTGCCGAGGAGTCGTCGTGACCGCCGAGGGTGGAAATGATGTTCGTTATGACTTTATGTCGCGTTTCTTTGCTCCGAGTGAAGGTTTTAAAGAAGACGCTGTGACCTTGTGGAATCACTGCTTTTTAGGTCCTTATTGGTCGCACAGGCTGGGAAGAACGTCCTTCGTAGCTATGCAAACATCCAACAGAACGGGGTACCTTGGGTTGGAGTGTGTGAATGGTCAGGTTAGAATTTCGGGAGAATGCACGACATCTATGAGAGGGGAAATAGCACCTCTTCCAACGAAATCTCGTTGTGGTGATTTATTTGAAGCGGAATCCGGCGTTAAGGAGTAAAGGGTAGAAAGATATGGCAGTTTTTTTTGATGCAAAAACGCTCATTTTGCTAGGTGGGCCAACAGCAAGCGGTAAATCGGCTGTAGCTGTTGAGTTAGCAAAGCGTATGGATGGTGAAGTGATTAATGCCGACAGTACCCAGGTGTATAAGGATTTGCCAACGTTGACGGCCGTACCGACCGAAGAAGACCGTGAAGGGGTTCCGCACCACCTGTATCAGGTCTTGGATTGGGATCAGTCGACTTCGGTAGCGGACTGGTTGCAGCGATTGGATAAGTGTGTCGACGAAAACTGGACGTCAACAGCCTTTATCACTGTTGGGGGGACCGGGTTATATCTCAGCAGTCTAATGTACGGCTTATCTCCTATTCCCGAGATTTCTGATGAAATTAAGGCAAAAGTGCGTAAGCAGGGGCAAGCGATTCTGATTGCGTCAGGCCCTCAAGCTCTCTACGAAAATGTTGTGCGAAGGGATCCCATGGTCGTTGGGAGAATTCATCCACATCATTCTCAGCGCCTCTTGAGAGCTTGGGAAGTGATGGAGCAAACGGGGCGCTCCATCGTGCTGTGGCAGAAAGAACCAAGGCTTAAAAATAGCTACCCGAAGTCGCAACTTTTTGTCGTCGATGTTCCTCGGGATGCCCTCGCCGAACGGATCGAAAAGCGTTGCCGCCAAATGGTCCAGGACGGTGTTTTGGATGAAATTACGGCCTTCTTGGCAAAAACGGAAGGAACTTGGTCGCCTCTGCAAAGGAGTCTTGGCTTTTTTGAGTTCAAGCAACACATTGACGGTAAATGCTCGCTAGAGGAGGCAATAGAGCAGGTTGTTCTTGCAACAAGGCAGTATGCTAAACGGCAGCAGACGTGGTTCCGGACACAGTATGAAGCTCAGGATGTGTTCTCTGTTCCTGCAGGTACACCGCAGGAGCAGGCCGATGCCATTATCCAGAGATTGATATCAGCTGGGTCGGAGTTTTAGTTTATGGCACTCGAACCGACAAGACCCCTTAAAGTATGCTTATGTGGAGGAATGAAGGGGCCCTACCCACCTGAGAGATTTGATGCTGAAATTTCAACTTTTGTGGCCTCTCTGTCTGCAGGGACGTCGGTCGTTTACGGCGGCGTAACAACGGGGCTCATAGGTCGGGTAGCGTTGGCTCTTGCAGAACGTGGAGTGATACTGGAGGGGGCTCTTACCCCTGAAGAAATGACCGATAAGTGTGACAAATTAGCGCAGGTGTATTTCTTTGATTCCTACGATGAGCGGCAGGGGTACATGTTTTCTGTCGTTTCTTCTGTGTATTTCTTACCAGGTGGACTTGGTACTTTTCATGAGCTCTTTTCTTTGCTTTTGAAGAACAAAGAATTGAGGGAACCCAGAAAGGTCATCCTGTTGAATTGGGGAGGGTATTGGACTCCAGTCAAACAGCTGCTTTCTCAAGCAGAGGAAAGTGGGTTTTTAAAGCCTGAGGATTTGAAGGCTCTTCAGTGGAGTGAGGGAGGCGCAAACTGATGGACGGGGAAGACTCTCTCCCGCTTTTTAGCCACATTACATACTTTCTGAAGAGTTTTTTCCGCTTGTGTGTGGGAGCTAGCTTTTTCTTTGCATTTGCCGTATTGGTCGGATACTACTGGCTCACCACAACTCTTCCTCCTCTTCAAAAGTTTGATGCGCGCGTTCGGAGTCCTAGCGTTACCATTCAAGCTATAGATGGAACAGTTCTTGCGACGTACGGTGATTCTTTCGAGGAGTTTTTGGCGGCAGAGGATTTACCCCCTTTTGTTCCTAATGCCTTTTTGTCTGTAGAAGACCGCCGTTTCTATGAGCACAATGGAGTCGACTTCCTCGGTGTTCTGCGTGCGGCGTGGAGAAATTTCCACGCACACAGAGTCGTGCAAGGAGGTTCAACCCTTACACAGCAGCTCGCTAAAAATATGCTTATGGCCAGTGGTCGTTTTCCAATAACGGACAGGTCTTTAATGCGTAAACTCCAGGAATTTATCCTAACGCTCAAAATCGAGTCTTATTTCTCAAAACCGGAAATCTTAACATTGTACCTTAACCGCGTCTATTTCGGTGCTGGCACTTACGGTATCGATGCAGCCTCACGGAGATATTTTCACAAGTCCGCTCGGGAATTAACGCTTTTTGAAGCAGCTATTTTGGCTGGAATTTTGCGAGCCCCCTCACGATATTCTCCACTGGCAAATCCGCAGCGCGCCTGTTCTCGGGCAAACCTTGTTTTAACGGCTATGGAAAAAGCCGGTTTTATAGGTCCAAAATGGCGTGATGAATGGCCTGAGTGGCAACAAAATTTCCTCGCGAGCGTACGGGATATTGAGAAGGGAAGTCGTTATTTTGCAGATTGGGTTTTTGAAACCATTCCTTCCATTATCGGGCCCATTGATCAAGATTTAACAGTCGTTACGACTCTTCACACAGGTCTGCAACACAAAACAGAAGAAGTCTTAAAAAAGTTTCATAAAGAATTTGGAGCGGAATACAAGTTTTCGCAAGCTGCTTCGATCATTATGACTCCAAGTGGTGCCGTTTTAGCTATGGTTGGAGGATTGGACTACGGTCGAAGCCAATTCAACCGAGCAACATCGGCTATGCGCCAGCCGGGTTCAGCGTTCAAAACCTTTGTCTATCTTACTGCCTTAGAAGAGGGATACGACTTGGACGATAAGTTCGACGACTCTCCTTATGAGCAAGGAGAATGGAAACCTGGCAACTATAAGTGGAAGACACAGGGAGAGATTTCCTTATTAGATGCTTATGTTTACTCTGTGAATAGTGTGTGTATTCGTTTAGCTAAAGAAGTCGGTATCCGAAAAGTTATCAAAATAGCACGTCGACTTGGAATTTCTTCTCCTTTGCAGGCAAACTTGACCCTGTCCTTAGGTTCATCTGAGCTGACCTTTTTGGAACTGATACGTGCCTACGCTCCTTTTTTTAACTATGGCTATGCGTGCTATCCCTACGGCATTTATGAGATTCGTAACAAGTCCGGCGAAATTCTTTATCAGAAATCAGAGGATCGTCCCATCCGCATTATTGAGGATGATGTTCTCACGAAAATGAAAATCATGATGCGACAGGTCATAGCTAGAGGCACAGGGCGCGCTGCTAACGTTGACCCCTACATCGCAGGGAAAACGGGGTCAAATGGTAACCGTGATGCATGGTTTTTTTGGGGACGTGATCCCATGGTTGATAACGATAAAGCGTCATGGAATGAATCTTCACTTCGCTACATTGTTGATCGTGAAGGGATGGTGGGTTGTGTATGGATTGGCAACGATTCAACTGACCTTACTATGGCTCCCTATTCAACGGGTGGACGAATTCCAACTCGCATAGGTGGTGAACTCAACAAATTCATTCTCTCCGAGAAGCCTTACATTGAAGAAAAGTCACGAAACTCTGCGGGGGAGATCAGAGAAACAAAAGTTGAGGAAGATGGTGACTCAGGACACGTCATACAGCAAACGCAATTCATGTCGATGGACCAGCTGTTACAGGTTGAAACTGAAAGCGAGGCCAACAAGGATAAAAATGAAGAGGGTACTCCTACGATCTCAGTCGAAAACCTACGGAAAACTGAAGAACAAGTATACTCTTCCCTGAGAGATTTCGATATTCCTGCGCAGGGTTGATCTGAATCCGAGTGTGGCAGACGCTAAGAACCTATAAAAGGCTAAATCTTCTAGCTTGGACAGAATGAGATTTTCGCGTATCGTGAGTGGGGAGATTCTATGCGTATTATCATGAACTATTCATGGAGTTGGAGTTTAGGGTATGGCTTCCTTTACGGTTGCGCCTTCCTACCGCCTTTGCCGGGTCGATGGCAAGTCGTGTCCTTCCTCCTGCGTATGGCAGCGTTTCTGGTTGGTTTTGTGGGGTGGATACGCGAGCAGGCTCAACAGGATTCGGCTCGCACGGCTGCTATATCGGGGTTCCTTTTTGCTTTCGGATTTACGTGGAGCACATTGTGGGGAGCTTTCCCGGCTTTTTGGGTAGTTCGGCAAAGCGCTTGGTTTTTGCCATGTCTTGGAGGAGTAGCCTCTCTTTGGGGAACTCTTTTAGGGGCGCTTTGTTGGACCTTGCACAGGCTGCTATCGAGAATCCCCCTGCAAGAAACGACTCAGGCTTTCCCATATTTCCCCTTGGGATTTTCTCTCTGTTGGACTCTCTTTGAGTGGGGTCGAAGCTACATCCCTTTGGCTTTCCCATGGAATTTGACTACACACATTTTTGCATTTGAAGATCTTGGATTATCTCTTGCCCTGTTACAAGTTGTACGTCCATTTGGGGTCTATTTTCTTTCTGCGCTGCTGAGCTTAGTTTCGTCTTCTCTCGTCGCAAGGACCTCTCGATGCCTCAAAATTCTCTCATCGTTTCTCATGGTAGGTGTCCTTGCCTACGGCGGATACCAATTATGCTTACCAACGGCGCGTCTCGGAAAATCCGTCAAAGTCCTCGTTGTCCAGCCCAACACTCCGCAAATCGAAAAGCTCAATCGGCAAAACGCCGAAGCTCTCCTGGGAGAGCTAATCGCTCAAACTCAGCAGGCGTTAGAAGCTCAGTCGACTCTTCCGGATGTCGTGATTTGGCCAGAGACAGCAGTAACATACTACCTTCACAAGGCTCTGCCTCCAGCCCTTTATAATCAGTTACCGCTCGATAAGCTCACACTCATCTTCGGCGCCGATCGAATTGAATCGGTAGGGCCACAAGAAGAGCTTGTTTGGCACAACAGTCTATTTTTCGTATCGCCTTCGTCACGAGGAAAGAGTGTAACTCTTTACGATAAACAGCGATTGTTGCCGTTCGGAGAGTACGTACCCTTTCGAAAATTTCTGCCAAAGTCTGGAATTTTTAAAGGGATCGATTGTACACCTGGCACATTAAAGGAAGTGGTATCCATTCCAGGTCTGCCCGATGTATGTGTCAAAATTTGCTCGGAGGGTATGTTCCCGTGGCGAAAGGGAGGAGCGCATTGGGGGATTCAAGTGCTAAATGATGGCTGGTTCGCGCACCCCCTGTTGTGGCAGCACCTAGCCGTTGACCGAGTACGGGTTGTTGAAGTAGGAATTCCAGTTATTCGAGTTGGAAACACAGGAGTCACTGCACATATCGACTCAAACGGGAAAATACGAAAAATGTTGGCCAGCTGTGTACGAGAAGCAGATGTGTTTGAAGTAGAGTGAAGAAGACGCATCGTTAACCGCTATCTACAGACCACTGCAGTCAATGATTAAGTCGAGATTCGTCTCCTGGTACGTCAGACCCTTGTGCAGCCCCAACATGAATTTACTTAGGGCAGTATCAAGCCTTTTGTTGAGCTGACGATATGAGAAGCCATCTTTTGTGATTGATAACGCAGAAGCTCGACATGAACATCCTTCTCGGCCGTCCTCGTTTTTTTAACCCAAGACAAGCAACAAAAGCACTATCTCACAATAGAGCTATTCCGAAATGTTTATATATGATCGCATAATTATTTTTAAACAAAACTCCACTTCGTTCTCACCTCTCTAACTTAGAGTAAAACTATAAATTTCCAGCCAAAATATTAGTATTAAAGAAAGCTTTTTCCGAAATTTTCTGTAAATACTCTCTGAAACTTTCTATCGTTTTCACTTTCCAAGACATGCTCAAGGGAAACTCTTAACCTGAAAAGCTTGCGGTTATGATAGTTCTCCCCTGAACTCAAACCCTCTCACTTCTCCTTCCGTATAAAAGAGAGTATTCTTCCGTGAAGTTCATCAAGCCCTCGACCACCAAAAATGGCTAAAAAAACCAATATTTTTTAAGATCAGAGTACTGCTTTCTCACACCGTAAATTCATGCTTCAAACCCAGAAAAACGTAAAGTACTCTCAAAGTTTTTCGAAATTTTGTATTGACAATATTTTTAAAACATATCTATTTCATTTTATTAGTATCATTCAATATTTTATTTTAAAAATTTTTTAGACTTTGTATTTGAATTTCTGTTACATCGACATTCAATCGTTGAGCCTCACCAACTAAGATTTTCAGTTCTTTTTGCTAGTGTATATGAGCAGCAAAAGCAGTTCATTGTCGAGAACTGGTGAAGATCTACCATTTGTCTTTTTGAATTGCATGATTCCGTGTCGTTATAGGTGTATTTGAGGATTGTTTTGTATAGCATCGTGAAGAAGCTCCTTAAATTTAACAAAAATTTTTGGAATGTTTGCTTCAACGGCACCCGCATGATGAAGCAAGGGGAAATATACGCTTGTTTCCGGCTAAAAGAAGACAGTTATGACAATAGATTAGAAGCCCTTTAAATAAGACTACGATGTCAAAGTAGATCCTCCACCCGCCACAAAGACAACAAGGAGCACGTAGGCTCCCTGCTTTTCTTTTGTTCCACCGTGTGCAACCTTAAAAAATCTATTCAGGTTTCTGGATCTGATGAGCTTTTTCAACCTTTGACTGCAGCTCCATGATGATGGGAGCAGTGTAGTTCGATCGATCGGTAGCTCTTGAGTATTGCGTAAGTTTATCCTTACTTTCTGGATTGAGTTCCTTGACCCTCGCATCCAAAGCGTCGACAACCTCGAGTAACAACTTGAGGCTCGTTTGGACTCCTTGAATATCCTGCTTTACAGGTATCTGAGTGTTGGAACTATGATATGAATCTTCTTTTTGAATTCGACTCAATTTGTACTCGACGTCAGACTGAATCTTTTGGGGAAGATCCACTCCAGCTGCTACACCACCACAAACCTTTCCAAGCCGATGAATCAAATGGCTAATATCGCTGAGTGCAAGAGTAACCTCTTTATTATTCTCAAGATTCTTTCCTTGTTCAATCCAACTGAGCCATCGGGTAAGAAGATCCTGAATTGGTGAAACCGTATACTTAATCATATAGGACTCGGAACCCCAATGGTATTTTGCCCAATACTTGTTACATCCTACAGGGTCTTTTTCATAATCATATTTCGGCTCGCCGCCAGCAATCACACAAGCCGCTTCCTCTTTGCCCCGTAGCATCTCCATTTCGTCGTATATTTTTGTGATTTGTTGATTTGTGTTACTTGCAAACACACAACCAGCAAGAATAAATTCTAAAATTGTCGTTTTTATAATACATTTTGTAGTCATATCTAAGTCTCCTTCTATTTAGAATGTCTCGAACCCTCCTGCCTTGATGCTAACAAATTTTTCATACTTATTCAATACAGTCGCATTACTAAAATGTTAAGATATAAATTTTTCTTATTTTGTTGTCAAAATCCAGAAGGAATTTAATTACGATTCCTAACCGCACATCACCGGAGTTCCTTCCTTGCTGGCGCAATTCTCGCCACAGGCTGTGTTATACTCCCCTCGGGTGTGTTTTTTGCTTCCCCACGGATGGCAAGTCATTCTCAGGTCATAACTTTTGGTTGCCGACTGAACGCTCTCGAATCAGAGAAAATTAGAAAATTTCTTAAGCAAAATCATCAGTCCGGCACTATCGTGGTGAATACCTGTGCTGTGACAGCCGAAGCCGAACGCCAAGCTCGTCAAGCCATTCGTAAACTTCGTCGTGAACACCCAACGGCTAGGATCATCGTCACGGGATGTTCAGCAACAATTCATCGTGAGGTATATCAAGAGATGCCCGAAGTTGATACCGTTGTCAGTAACGTCAGCAAAAGTGATCCAAAAGCCTTTTGTTCGCCCGATGTCATTCCTGTTGTCAGCGCACAAGATGGGGTCCTTACGGGTTTTGAAGGGAAAGCTCGCGCCTTCCTACAAATTCAAAATGGCTGTAATAATGCCTGCACTTTTTGCGTTATTCGTATTGCTCGCGGGAGATCCGTGAGTTTTCCGTTTCCGAAGATACTCAGGCAAGCTCAAGAATTCGCTAGGCAAGGCTATCAAGAAATCACGTTGACGGGCGTCGACATTGCGTCGTATTCACTGGAGGGGCGGTCTTTAGGACTTCTTGTCCTGGATCTTCTCAAAAACCTTCCTCCAACCGTTTATCTTCGACTTTCGTCGTTGGACCCGGCTGTCGTTGACGAACCGCTATACGAAGCTCTGGCTAATCCACATCTTCTGCCTTACTGGCACCTTAGTCTGCAGTCAGGGGATGCCACTGTTTTGAAGCGTATGGCTCGACGCCACACCCCTAACGATCTTTTAACCCTCGCTCGGAAGGCACGTTCGTTTCGCGCCGATCTTTTGCTAGGGGCGGATATTATTGTTGGGTTCCCTGGCGAAACGGAAGCTATGTTCCTGAACACTTGCGACCTTGTAGAAAAAGCTGGAATCGCGTGGCTGCATATTTTCCCTTACTCTGACCGTCCAGGAACGGTTGCAACGACCCTTACGCCTAAAATCCCTATGAAGGAAAAGAAGCGACGGCTCCAACATCTGCGTCAAATAGGTCAAAGATTGCTTTATGAATTTATGACAAACCTCGTAGGGAAAGGCGTTATAGGACTCGTTGAGCAAGCTAGCGGCACTTGCCTTACAGGAAAAACAGAGCATTTTCTTCCCTTTGAGGTCTCCTCCGTATCAGAGAAAACGGGACAATTTATCTATTTCCGTGCTACCGACATTCGTACCCAATCTGGAGTCCCGACACTCCTCGGAACGCTCGAGTCATAGGGAATGAGAATCGATAAATGCCAAACTTGGCGAGAATTACGCTTTCTCCTTCGGTTCTAGAAACTGCGTTAACGTGTCTTCCCCTCTTGACCGGCTACATTGATTTCTTAACCAAGCTCCCGTACTATGAGCGTATTGTTGGCGGCTTTTTCGGCTCTAAAATGTCAGAAACTCAAAACGCTCTCCTGACCTTTGCTCTTTGCTTTGGTATTTTGTTCGGTTTTAACTACTTTACCGGCCCCAAAATTCCTCAGCCGACAGAGACAGCCAAGGCTGATGCAACGGAAGTTGTTGTTGAGCCTGATATCCTCTCGAGAAAGGAGGCGATTGCTTTGGAAAAGCGGGTCACCCTTCATAATGATTTTGTACAAGGTTCCGTGAATCTAGTTGGTGCCAAGATCGATGATCTCGCTCTCACACATTACAAAGAGACGACGGATGATGACAGCGGGTATGTCGAATTGCTCAATCCTCAGCAAACAGAAAACGCTTACTACGCGCAGATTTTCTGGAAGAGTAGTTCTGGGGACACCTCCCCACAAAATGCTTGCCCTTCTGCCAATACGAAGTGGTCATTGGCTGGCGATTCTCCTCAATGCCTTACACCCACAACGCCGATTACGCTTGTATGGTCGAATTCCTCGGGTGTTGTGTTTGAGCGTAAAATCGAGATTGATACTCACTACATGCTGAAGTTTACGGACAAGGTCGTCAATATGTCAGGAAAAGATCTTCACCTTGCTTCTGTCTGCGAACTGTGGAGAGCAAAGACACCACAAACAGAGAGAGCATCGTCCGTTCATGAAGGTGGTATTGTTTATTTAGACGAGAAGTTGAAGGATATAACATTTCATAAACTCAATAAAAACAAGAATATTTTGCAAACTTTTAAGGAAGGATGGCTTGGGTTTACAGATAAATACTGGTTGTCGTCATTCATTGCAACGGGAACATGCGAATCGACAGCTCTTATACGTTCCTTTCCCAGCAAATTTTTATGTCAACTAAGCGAATCTCCGCGGAAGATTAAGCCTGGAGAATCTCTCGAGGTAACGCATCAATTCTTCGCTGGCGCTAAGTCCTTAGATATACTCGACCAATACGCAGCTGCGGGTATCAAAAAGTTTGATTTATCCGTTGACTTTGGTTGGCTGTACTTTTTAACGAAACCTCTATATTACCTTCTGAAAATCTTTAATAGTTTCTTTGGGAATTTAGCTCTCGCTATTGTCTTTATGACTTTGCTTAGCAAAATTATCTTTTTCCCTTTGGCGCGTTCATCCTACCAATCGATGGCGAAGATGAAGGCCATTCAGCCTAAGATGGAGTTTATCAAGCGTCGCTTCGGTAACGACAAAATGCGTTTCAATGAAGAAATGCTCAAGCTTTACAAGAAAGAGAAAATCAATCCCGCATCTGGACTTCTTCCCATGTTGATTCAGATCCCTATTTTCTTCTGTTTGTATAAGGTTTTTGCTATTGGACTTGAAATGCGTCATGCTCCTTTGGCCTTGTGGATTCGAGATCTTTCGGCTCCCGATCCTACTTCGCTTTTTAACTTGTTCGGACTGATTCCATGGACCCCCCCTTCTTTCCTTCAGATCGGCGTACTTCCCCTTATCATGGCAGGAACGATGATCTGGCAACAGAAGATGACCCCTGCACCATGCTGATTCGCTCAAGCGAAGATGATGTACATCATGCCCGTTATTTTCCTTTTTATGTTCTCTTCTTTCCCTTCAGGGTTGGTTCTCTACTGGACGGTTAACAATATTTTTTCCATCCTTCAACAGGTTTTTATTAACAGACAAAGTGAAAATCAGAGCAAAACCGTGTGAGCATTATGCAACTTCCTCCAGAAAATCCTCACGAGGCCTCATTTCTTCTGAGTGTAGCGGAAGCGCGTGCGCTACCCCGTTTTCCCCACAAAGAGGTCGTCTTCTTCGGGGCGTCTAATGTCGGGAAATCGAGTCTTATTAACGCTTTTTGCCGGCGAAAAAATCTAGCCAAAACCTCCAAAACACCTGGCAGAACGCAGCTTCTTAACTTTTTCTGGCTCCCACAAAAAGTCATCCTCGTCGATGCACCGGGTTATGGATTTGCCAATATACCTGATAGCGTGCGACAAAATTGGCAGGATCTTTTGCTGGATTATCTAGATGATAGACAAGGGAAGTTGCAAGCCTATCTTCTGATGGATAGTCGGCGGTGGATTCGTGACCATGATATGGAGATTATGAAACTTCTCCAGATCCACAATATCCCCTATGTTTTGGTTTTTACAAAGTTAGATAAGCTCTCTAAGATAGACCAACAGGATCTTCAAAATCGTTTACAACAGCAGGTCGCGAGTGCTTGTCCTGCCCTTGTAACAAGTGCTAAAACTAAGGAAGGTCTGGAGGGCTTACAAAAGAGCATCCTCGCGTGGGGGAGTCTTTGACGCTTCAACTGCGAAAGAAGGAGTTATTCATGCATATTCGTGTTAATCGTGATGTTTTACTGTCGGCCTTTTCTCACGGCCAAAGTGTTATTGAAAAGAGAACGACCTTACTAATCTTGGGGCATACTCTCATCCAGGCGAGGGAGGGGACAATTACGCTTGTTTCAACAGATATGGACCTCTCGTTGTCAGAGAGCTTTCCTGGAGAAATCTTAGAGGAAGGTGATTTGTGCGTCCCCACCCTTCTTTTGTATGAAATTCTCCGAAAAATCCGTACAGATACTCCTATTGATCTAGCCTTTAGTGAGCAGGCTGCGCAGGTTATTTTGTCCGCGGGGCGTTCTCGTTTCGAAATCCCCTGCATTACAGCTGACGAGTTTCCGCGCGCTTTGCAAGATCGCAGCGATTTCACCTGCCGCTTTTCGATGCCAGCACCGACTCTCAAGAACATGTTTGAGACCGTTCGGTTTGCGATGTCTACGGATGAAATGCGCTACTCTCTCGTGGGGATTAATCTTTCGTGCTGTACAAAGGATAATTCGACTCAGCTTCGAGCGGTTGCAACTGACCGTCACCGTCTGGCTTGCACAGAGGTCGAGGGGCCCGAAGGCTGCCAAGATATGCCGTCAATCATTATCGGCAAAAAAACCATTGGGGAGATGGTTAAGCTTCTCGATGAAGCTATAGAACCCATCACATTGGCTCTTTCTGAGACAAGAATTGAACTTTCTGTTAAAACTGAAAAGAGTCATGCGGTTCTTGGATCTCGGCTGGTTGATGGCTCATTTCCTGACTTTGATGCCATTTTGAATATTCATCATGAAAGGAAACTTATTGCTGGCACGAAGGTTTTTGCTGAAGCTGTTGACCGAGTGGGGACCGTTATCAATGACAAACTTCGAATGATCAAAATTACGCTTACGAAAAACTTAATGACTTGTGCCGCTGTCGCGGGGGCTAATGGAGCGGCGAACGAGGATATCGATATTGATTATGATGAGGACGACACCATGGAGTTTAATTTTGATGTACGCTATCTCCTCGACATTGCACAACACATCAGCACCGATGAGCTGGAAATTTTGCTAACGCGTCCTGATGTCGCCGTCGCTGTACGTCCTGTTGGCCAAAACGGAGTCTTTTTTGCCCTCATGTCAATGGTTCCGCAGACTAACCGAGGAGAGTAACTCATTCCTCATAGAGAGGCTTCCCTCGTGTTTGCAGGAGCGGTTAGTGGGTCTATACCCAATTTGCACTGCGGCCCCTCTGTGATGCCTGCCAGTGGTGCCGCCCTGGGTTGGATTATGGCTACTCCCTGCTGTTCACTCCCCAGCATTCGTTAGGTGGGACCAATGATCAAGAGGTTGTTGTCAATCTCTCGCCTCTACCTTACGCAATCCACCATGTACCGTCTTTTGTCTGATATAGGGAACCCAGCTCTTCAGACAAAGTTTGCCCTGTGTAATCTTTCGTAACTATATTGGTGTAGTACTTGTATTCGTCTGTCGCACATTTCTTTGCTTGATCCCATCCTTCTTCTACCCACTTTTCGCAATATATAACACCGTTATCCATGAGAACGACCGTTTCACGACTACCCAAGGAAAAAGAGACTTTCTCCGGATAGTAGCACTCAAATTTTCCATGGTCATGACTGATAATATTCACCGAATTTCCTATAATCCGCAAGTTATAGAGATTAACCTCTTCTGTACTCAGTTGCGTTACGATTTCTAAAACCTTTTCAGGGAGGTAGCGATACAAGGTTATTGTCTTCTCATCGTAATTGCATTGTAAGAAATAATAAAATCCATCTATATAAACCGGGTCACCGTAAATTACATTTCTTTTTTTCACAAACGGCCTATGTACATTACCAGAATCAAAGTCAAAAAATATGATAATAGAACCTTGATATCCACCAACCTCTGCCCAGTCGATCAGGTCATAAAAATCAGTCGTACCTGAATGGGTAAAGGCTAATCTATTTTGACCAGCAATCTCTCGAATGCCTTGTCCCTCTACTTCTTTGAAACGCTTTATCATGTTCTAATCTGCACAGCATTCTCTCCTCTCTCTAACGAGAGCACAAGAAGCCTGGACGTACAAGCTCATAACTTCCACTCGAACATCTTTCAGTTTTTTTGCAGTCGCCACTCCATCTGTCAAAAACATATACTACTGGTTGATATTTATAGCTGTTAGCTTCGTTCTAGTTGAAAAAATCAACTAGTAGTGTAGACTTTCAGAATGAGGTTCTACTAAAAAGATACTTTCCTTAACTTTCTTATGAACCGAAATCGACTGCCTTATGATTCGCAATTTAGTGTGAGTTGCTATGAATATTAATGAGCATATCGGGAGTCGACTTAAGGAACGGCGAAAGAAAGCTCATCTTACGCTCGAGCAGCTCAGTTCTGCACTACGTGTTACGTATCAGCAAGTCCAAAAGTACGAGCGAGGGCAAAGCAAAATCCCCGTCGAGAAGCTCTACGAGTGTTCGAGGTTACTTCGCGTTCCTATTCAATATTTTTTTGAAGACTCTGCTAATTTTTCTTGTAATGAATCAGACGAGCTCGAAGACAATGCCTTTATTTCAAGGCATAACAACCGTCATCTGTGCATTCTCCTTGCAGAAAGCGATCCTGTCGACGAATTTACAACTCGAACGATACTGAATGAAATCGACAATGAAATTACGATTTTTTGCGTTCACAGCTATTCGCAAATGACGGATGTTTTGAAAAAATACTCCCTCGATCCTAGCTTTTCAAAGCCAGATCTTATCTTTCTCGACCTTCTCATTTCCAAGAAAGATAACCACGCCCTCATCTCTGAACTTCGACGCGACAAGGTTTTCCAAAATATTCCCATTCTTGTTTTTGCTAATAGCGTTCAGCGTAAGGATCTATGGCAAGTCTACAAAAATGGAGCTTCCAGTTTTGTGTGCAAGGCTATCGACAACGAAGAGGCTAAGCGCAATCTTGCTACGTGTTTGCAGTATTGGGGGAAAGTTGTTTTACTACCTAGCCTCGTCCATCAAAGCCGATGACCGCACCTTCATGCACCGAGCCACTACGAGACCCCAGTCCCAAAATACTCATCACGTCTAGAATTGACTGCACGTTCCCAAGAGCTCTCATTTCCTCCTTACTTTGAAAAACAGTGCCGGCTGAAGGACTTGAACCCTCGACCTACTGATTACAAATCAGTTGCTCTACCACACCAGGTGGGTTGTAGCAAACCTGCTTGGAGCTTACAAGACGCGTGTCGACCCTGGTGAGGCCACCGCGACAACGCCGATTTTTCTCCCCAGCGATGTGAATTGACTTGAATCTTTAGATGTACTACAGTGATGGTATGTGTGTTAATGGAGTGACAAAATGGCTATAGGTAAAACACTGTTGTTCTTTGCTCTTTCCTTACCTTGGATGAGAGCTGAATGTGCTGATTTCAAACCTCTATCCGAGGACAAATTCAGCGAAAACAGAAAAATTCTAACGTCACTCACGCCCCTATTCCTTGGGTTGGATAACAAAGGGTTGGCTGACAAATTCTTATCGGAGAACATCTGGACCACGATGGGTTCTAGAACACAAAGATGCGGCAAATGCTTATCCGTAGAGCTACTCGAGCATACAAGAGACTTTTGTGGTGGGGATTTTTTAGTTTTACTGAATCGAGTCATAAGCGATCCAAAGAGATACGACAGTTTCTGCGAGTTCTTCTGGGAAGTCAATGAATACTTGAAAACATACTGTCATAAAATTAACAAAGTTTTTAGCTTGACTAGTCAGTACAAGCCTAACGGTTCGCCGAATCTTATGAACGTTCTGAATATACCCTTTCAATCGCGGTTTGATTTTTTTTCAAGCGTTTCTTGACAAGATTGGGGGCGCCTCAGAAGAGTACAGCAAATTTTGCACCACGAATAAATGTGATGCAGCTAATGGCGTCTTATTTAAACTGTACCAGTTTTTAGCCGATAACTTAGGATGCGATCCTGCTCTCTTTCACCCTTTGCTGGACTTCGTCATGACGCACAAAAGTCAAGTCGAAGCGGCCATCCCTTTCTTGATGCGGACGTTATTGTGTGTTAAAGGCCAGAAAGAGCTACCGCAAGTCATAAAAATTCCTGTGGCCAACCTATCCGACAAAGAGAACTATCCACAGCGCGTTTTCGGTGCCGGAATGACCTACGATGAGTTCCAAAAGCAAACAGGGAAAGGCCTTGCCGAATACCAACGCTACCTCGATTCGTGTCTCAATAGGGGGAGTGCTAACGTCAATCCCAACGGCAAAGTTTTTTCTGTTTCTGTTTACAAACCATTAGTTGAGATGACTAGCGAAAAACGTCAAGAACAAGTAAGCAAGGAAGATTTAACACTGTGTTCCTGTGACATTACAGACATTCCAGCAGAACAGCAAGTAGCTCTGGAGGTCTTGCGAGTCATCATTCGACTTCGGGAATCCGACATGAGACCAGGTCCAGAGACAACTTCTTGTTATGATCCCGCGAAGTCCTTGGTGGATAACCGACTCGCGTACGTTCAAGACATTCTTTCAAAAGACTTCGACGCCGTGCTCCAAGGCGTCCTAGAATATAACGCTTGGACAGGCTTCCTCAAGGCAATTTTGGGTGGCCCACGTCAGAAATTCAGCGATTTTTTCAAGTCAGATGTCACTGATGATGACTGCTTGAGCTACGACAGTGTGTGGTCGGATTTCGAACCGCTTTCAAAGGACGAACAGAGGTTGGCTGTCTCAATGAGTCGGTGGATTCAACGAAATCTTCATTTCTTGGACTCTTCGGATTCTCGCCCTGTCGACGATTTGACATTGTCGAAGTACGTCCTCTATACACCGCTAGATGACGGCCACGGCATTTGGATGAGCGACTTCGTGAAGGACATCGCCAGTCGAGACTTGAAATATCTTAAAAACGTTTATGCTAACAGGTTACGTCATCTACCCTCCGATTTGGACATCCCTTTCTGGAGTCGACTTCAAACTGTAACGGCCGACCAGTTAGCGCCAGCCCTTCATTTTTTTATGGTTCAAAGCGATCAGGCGCAGGGCCAGTTGTCAGAAAGTCCTTCGACCGATGGGCTTTCACAACCCATTCAAACTTTGATAAACTTCTTCAATGAAGTCCTTTTGCGGAAACAGATTCCTCCAACGCATGGAGCAGCCTGCCTCCTCAACAACATTCTGACCGTTTGCTCTCCAGAACTTGTTCGAGAAACACTACTGCGTTTGATCAAGGGAGTCATTGACTCCACTGATACCGACATGACGCGCTTACTGGGTGACAAGCAACTTTATCAAGATGCTACAGATTTTGTTCGGTTTTCTTGGCATATTGGGGAAATTGAAGAATATTTAGATGGTAGTAAAGACTCTGATAAATTAAATTCCGATCATGTTGGTAATATCAGGAATGATGAGGCTACAGCCATTTTGGGTGAGGACTCTTGTAAAAAAGCGATTGACTATTGGAGTCAGCAGAGGAAAAACTTCTTGGCCTCCGATCCCACGACACACATCTATCCTCATCTCTTCACGGCCTTCCCTTTTTATTATGAATTTATGCCTGAAATACCGCAAAACTCATCAAACGGCGAGTCAGCTCAGCCCAACAGTTAGGCGCGGTCAGGGACGCGCAAGGCGTCCCTTGTCTCTGTTTTTGAGGTCAACTGATCAGTTTTACTCGAGAGGCTCAGCGGGAAATGCCACCGCTTTGAGAGCCTCCGTTTGACGAGTCGCATCACCTCCTGTTCCCCTAGGGGAGGAAGGAATATGACGACTCGCAGGGTTTCCAGACGACGTTAGCAGATACCACAGACAGCGAAAGCCGAGTCCTCGGAAGAACGTGGCCTTTGACCGTACGAACAGCTTCCAGATGCCTCTTGCGACGAGGATTGCGCATATCCCGATTGCGAGTTTCCGGCGACTCCACTCCATGTCAATAATGATAGAATTTTACGCTTGTTTTATAGTAACCTTAGGAGGTTAAAAACATTAAGGTATGGGGGGCTAAGAGAATGAACTCAAGTATGCCGGCTGAAGGACTTGAACCCTCGACCTACTGATTACAAATCAGTTGCTCTACCAACTGAGCTAAGCCGGCGCCCGGGGCGAGTGATCGGCTTCGAACCGACGACCTCCAGAGCCACAATCTGGCGCTCTAACCATCTGAGCTACACCCGCCACACCACGATTAAGTCTAGCGAAAAGCCAAAAGGATGACAAGAGCTGGAGCGGGTGAGGAGAATCGAACTCCCGTCTTGAGCTTGGGAAGCTCCTGCTCTGCCATTGAGCTACACCCGCACAAGGGTAGTTCTACAACAAAATAGGCCTTTTGAAAAGGTTTGAATGCCTCAACCGACAAGGTCGCTTTTCGCTTAAAGTTTTGAAATAAATTAAGAAACTGCTTATAGCAACTTTTGTAAGAAATGTTGGCCTTTCCACTCACAAAGTCATCATATCTCCTAAAAAATATAAACTACGACTAAACATGTTCTATTTCCTTTTTTGAAAAGTATTTTCTCATATCTGCAACAACTCCGGATTGAGAAATGATGCCCAGGAATTCCACGCAGAGCTCCCTTGAAATGAGTAGCAATATTTTATAGGCAGTACACAGAGTATTCTCACAGGCTCATCGTGATATCGTCATTGAGCCTTTCCGACTCAAAATGAGTACATTTACTCCACATGAAAGGAAGTCATCTTCCTGATGGCGTTAATAGAAACTGTTTTTTGTACTCCAATCAAGGAAAACGCTTTGCTCTGTCAAAAATTTGCTCTGTCAAAAAACTATAAATTATCGATAGACCAACCTGTGGTTGTTCATAATGATGCCGTCAAAAAAAAGAAGTGGTCGTGATTCGGAAAACCATTAGTAGACCTTCTTTTTGTCTTGTATCCAGCGAAGCAAAGGCGATGACCCATTCGGTGGATGCTGAGCGGTCATCATACGAGCCTCTCCCTCAGCAATGCGTGAAATTTCGCGTCGGTTCGGTCCATGGCCCTCTTCAAATTTTGCAGACGTTTTAGCAAGTGAAAATCGGGCTCATACGGCTCGGTCCAGTTCTTGCAAGCTGTCACTTTCGCGTGAGGATTCGCCATAAAAGTCACGAGAGAAACTTCGTAAAGATCAACCTCGTCAAGTACGCGGACGGATCCCTCCATGTGCGTTTTCTTAGCCAAAAAGCCAATGGATAACCCATCAACCACACCTGATTTGAGTAACGTATAGGCCTCTCGACCTTGTTGAATATCCAGCAAAATTTTACCCCGAACAAAGAGACCATAGTCGTCTTCGACCATCGTTTCCCAGTATCCAATCGGCGTTTGGGGATCGTGTTGCCACAACATTTTAGGTAGGCGCCCTTCGTAATTCCAATTCATCAACGTGGTCCGAAAAGCACCGTTAGCGACCCTCTCATTTTGTTGATCGATGGCGTTAAAGACACTTGCGTACCCTTCAAATGAGCCTGTTTCGTCAGGTTTGACGTTTTTGACAGAAAGAGAACAATTTAAAAATTGCATAATAACCTCCTTAAATAAAAGTAAAACTAAGTTAATAATTGACAATATCGCTACATTTATTTTTGTTATTTATTTTTTTGTATTTGATAGTAAAAGTTGAAAATAATTAGTTAAAGTTTGTGCGCATACTTGATATTTATGATTGATTCAATTTATCAGTTATTTATGAATATATTCCTTTGGATTTATAGCTTAAAATAAGTTACAAAATTAATGATTCTTTTTGTGTATTTAAGTTATTCTTTTATAGGCATTTTTTATGTTTTGTTATTTATAATATTTAGATATAAGTTTCCAAATATCTTTTTAATTTCTATTATTATATTTTAGGTATTTGTTGAAATAGCTTATATAGAGATTAAATCTTGTTTTGATTTTTATTTTTTTATAAATATCGTGTTGTTTTATATTTAAACTTGGAATAATTGTGATAATAAACAACCTGAGACAAAAGCTTCTTCATGATGTTTGTCGTTGATTTTGCCCTGCTGATGAGAATGAACCTTGGTTATTAGTTTTCGAAATGGGTTTCGCTCATGAGCCTTCATTCTTGACGACATTGATTTTTGGCAGGGAATGGGACAAAAGCGGATGGGGAAATATCGAGTTCTCGCCTCACGCCTGTGAAATCGCATAAGAATTCGGAAAAATCGGAGATTGTCCTGATTCAAAAGCAGCTTTCGCAGCAAGAAGCGAAACTCCTCCCTTTCCGCCGGCAGTCTTTACTGTTCCAAGCCAACGAGCGAGAACCTCACGAACTCAGTACCGCCCACAAGAGAGAGCCTACGGACTGTTTTTCTCCTCGTATTTTCAGAATAACCTCAAACTCTCCCCTTCATCAACCTTTAAAATAGCCCATATCGTTTCAACAAAAAGTATTTCCAGTTTTAAATATTTTATATTTGATGATCGCGTGAATACATTATTATGCTTGATATCTTGTGTTTGATTTTTTCAAAATACTTGTTTTTCAAAATTTGAAAAAGCGGGGAAGGATGTCTTATGATCGAATACGTCTAGTTATTAACGATCCTATAATTAATAGTTATTAATACAACCATACTTGTACTCAACAAGAAATCATTTTTGATTGATGAAGTATCCTCAATATATCAACCTCACTGCGAAAGTCGAAACCCTCCCCCACCCCATCAGGTTTCGGTTGTCAACCGCAACCTGACAGCATTCGTAGTCATAGTCACCCAACTATAAAAACTCCCTTTATCTTAAAAAACACGTTAAAATTAGTAAATTTATTCTTTTTAGTTAACGAAAAAGAATTGAAAATTTATTACATTTTGTTCCTCAGCGAACTTTCACCGTTTCACGCCCTGCTGGGGATACCCTTAATTTCCTCCGAATGATTCGTGAAGTCTCTGCTTTGAAGTACACATTCGAAATACATATCTCTTAGAGTTAGCTTGCTCAGGAGGCTAAAGTCTGATTTCTCCCCATCCTTCCTTGCATAGTGGGGAGTGCAGGTTGAGTTTTACAACTTAATTCGTTACAATCTCGATAGTGTAATTAGGTTTTATTTCTTCATTCCTCGTCGGCACAGAGGTGTGTTGGCTCGTGGGGTGCGAAAAAAGGTGTAGGTTAAGGTTAAGTCATGGATAGTAAAAAGAGTTTTTCAGATTTATTAGATCAGTCTCTCGAAGGACAGGGGTCGTTTGAAGGTAAGGTTGTCAAGGGTACAGTACTAGATGTTACTGGCGACGTTGTTGTCATTGATGTCGGGCTTAAATCCGAAGGCCGAGTTCCGCTTAAGGAATTCGAAATCTGTCACCTTCCGGAAGTCCGCGTGGGGGATGTTATTGACGTTTACGTTGAGCGTCTTGAGGACCGTAGCGGTGGCATCTTGCTCAGTGTCGAAAAAGCTCGCAAAGAGGCTGCGTGGGGTGATCTTGAGCGCGCTATGAACGAGGGGACAACCGTAGAGGGTGTTATCATCGGACGTGTAAAGGGGGGAATGACCGTTGATCTCGGTGGAGCCAGTGCTTTCCTTCCAGGGAGCCAGATTGATATCCGTCCCGTGGGTGATATCACACCTCTGATGAACGTGACTCAACCTTTCAAAATTATCAAGATGGATAAGTCTCGGAATAATATCGTCGTTTCGCGGCGTTCTGTTATCGAAGAGTCTCTAGTGGATGCTCGGCGAGAGATCTTATCGAAACTGCAAGAAGGGCAGGTTGTGCACGGTGTTGTGAAAAACATCACAGACTACGGCGCCTTCGTGGACCTCGGCGGCATTGACGGCCTTTTGCATGCAACCGACATGTCTTGGCAAAGAGTGCGTCACCCCAGTGATGTTGTTTCACCTGGGCAGGAAATCGATGTTCAGGTCTTAAAGTTCAGTCCTGAAACGCAGAGAATCTCCCTTGGTTTGAAACAACTTCAATCTAACCCATGGGATAAGATCGAAGAGCGCTACAAGATTGGTCAAAAGTACCATGGCCGCATTACGAATGTTGCAGAATATGGCGCATTTGTTGAGCTTGAACCAGGTATTGAGGGGTTGGTTTATATTACCGAGATGAGCTGGCTACGCAAGAATACCAATGCTCACAAGATCGTTTCAGTGGGACAGGACGTTGAGATTATGGTCCTCGATGTTGATTCCCAAAAGCGCAGAATGAGCCTTGGCTTGAAACAATGTAGTGAGAATCCATGGGAACAATTTGCTAAAGATCACCCCGTTGGGAGTGTTATTGATGGAGTCGTCCGTAACGCAACAGAGTTCGGAATTTTTGTGGGTATCACGCCCGACCTCGACGGAATGGTGAATATGTCGAACATCTCCTGGACGGAGCGCGGAGAAGATGCAATTAAGAACTACGAAAAGGATCAAAAAGTTAAAGTCAAAATCCTCGATATTGATTTTGAAAAGGAGAGAATTAGCTTAGGACTTAAACAGGTAGAGGAAGACCCTCTAGCGGCCACCTTCGAAGGGCTGAAGACGGGTGAAGTCGTGACGTGTACCGTCAAAGAGATTAATGAGCGCGGTATAGAGGTCGTCGTCCGTGATAAACTCATCGTTTTCATCCGAAACCAGGATCTGTCGTCAGATCGATCAAGGCAGCATGGCAATGTGTTCGCTGTAGGAGAGCGAGTGGATGCTAAGATCACAAGCTTCGACCCCTCTTCTCGCCGGATGACTTTATCTATTAAGGCGCGAGAGGTTGAGGAAGAAAAGAAGGCATTGTCTGAGTACGGTTCCACAGACAGCGGAGCGAGCCTGGGCGACATCTTGGGAGAAGCTCTTCGAAAGAAACAAGAGGATAGCAAAAAAGAGGAAAGCCGTTAAGGAGCCAACGTTGGGGGTAAGATCCTCAGCAAAATAGAAATGGGGCGGGAAAACCTCTTTTAAGAGGGAGAGTTTTTTGAACTCCCCTCTTTTTTCTTTTAAAAGAAAATAAGAACGTTCTATTCGATATCTCGTAAACTCGTAAATATCTGTGAATATTTGCTTTATATTTACATATTGTGAGCAAGACATCGTCTGTAAATACAATAAATCCTATTACGAAAGGCCAAAGTACAACAGGGTAAAATATTGATTGGATTTTTGGCATAGATTTATCATCAATACTCCAAAAAAACTGAATAAAAAAATTCGTAGATCCTGAATAAGCGTTGAAAAAATGAGATACTTACCCGGCGTCCCTCTGTTTTTCACGCCTTTGACCATTTCGAAGAAAAATGCACCTTCCTCGCTAAATAGACGTCTCGACGCGAATCTATAAGAACGCAGTGTGTCTTGGCAGAAGAGACGAGGGTGTCTGAGACGCGACGATCTTAGGCATAAACGAAGACTTTTAGGACTGTTAATTATTGTCGAATATGTGTTTTGGATCGATTTCACATGTAGCAGGACGAAATGGGTTCCTATCTAAAGCCGTTCCCACGAGACTTTTTTTTGATGCGGAGGTAGCTTGTCCTTCTTACGAATCGGAATAGGACCCAATATCTGCTGAGCTTGGGCTTTTTTAACCCTAGCCAGAGGATCCATTTTCCTGTTAACCTGTCGTTAGGGGGATGGGAACTTCGCAGGAAGGGCCCAGTAGGGGGAACTTTAGGGGGAATATCACATGCAAACAACAACTTAAAATCCTTGCTTTTTTTCAAATAAGCCTTGCTTTTGAAAACAGAGCTAAAACCGTTAATTACTTATTTATTATTTTGTTTTATAGGGGAGAACAATGAAAAAATCTTTTTATAATTTATTTTGTACCAGCGTTTGTGTCGGTTTGCTAGGTGCGGTGTCGACTATGGCGTCCGACCTAACACAGGAGTTACCGACAGGAGTTGAGGCTCACCAAAGAGGCCGGACGGTGAGGGCTTGGGAGGATATTATCGCAGAGACTTATCCACTCTATACGGAGGCCTCAAACCATGAGACGGTTCGAAGCTACTGTGAACATGTGGATGAGCTAGGGTGCCGTCGGATTGCCATTTTTGGCTCGGGCAGGGGGGACGTAAAGTGGGGCTTTTGCCCGAAAAATCCACGCCACCCAAACTATGCGTTGGATGCTTATGGTGACAAGCACCTGAAGTTCCTTACCATTAATACGGACGTAACCAGTCGTCCGGATATTTTCTATACGAATACTCACGATGATTTTTCATCACTTGTCAGTCTTCTTTTGGCGGATGGTGGGTTTGACATTATCGTTCTCGAAAACTTAAATATTCAGCCAACGGGCCATGAACGAGCTGACTACTACTACCGTTCGCAGGAATCAACCCTGAATCTTCTCAAAATGTTGAGGGGCCCCGACGGGGTAGTGGTCCTTCCCATGGCGCCGTTTGGTTTTAATTCGCTGGCGCGGCTTCGCTCTCTCATTCCCATGAAGCGGATGGAATACATGGAGGTGCTGGATGAATGGCGGCTGATGGACCCGAAGGATCCTGAGTACGCACCTTTGGGCCAAAAAAGAGAGCGGCTTAGTAAAATCATACAGATGTTTAGCCGGCAACTGGATGCAGCTAAGCCAAAGTTGGACGCTTGTTGTTGGAACCCCACGGGATCTGAGCGATATCACATTTCGGATGACGTTTTTTCGTTTGTGAACTCGCAAAATGGCCAGGTTGAGCACGTTGTCGCGGACGAGAACGGTACTTACATCTTCTCGTCAGAGGCCGGGGGCCGCGACCTGCTGTGTACGAGGGATCCAGCCTTGTTTCAGCCATTTATGAATGAATATGCAAAAAAATATTACGGTCAGGAGTATGACTTTTCCGAACAACTCCTTCAACAGGTGCGTTTTGAGCCCGTCCAAAGGGGCTCAGATTTTTGGCCTAAAATGGACGATGATGATAAAGAAGACGAAGGCTTTTTCTGCGTCATTCACGCGTCGTAATTCTCAAGTCGTCTGACTGAAAAAGGGAGCCGTTCAAAGCGGCTTCCGCTGACAATAGATAGTCAGTTGGGGCGGAGGTTGCCCACCAAAAAGTTACCTCCTCATTTTTATAATCCAAACTCTCTTGATTTAAAAAAGATCAATTGGTAGATTTAATTATCGTTAATGGGTTACAAAAATAATAAGTTTTCGAGCTTATCTGTATTTTGTAATATTTTGGTTTTGGACAATTTTAACAAAAGGAGATTGAAATGAAAAAATTATGTATGACACTAGGCCTGTTGGGTGTAACTGTGGTCAGTGGACTTCAAGCGAGTCAATCTACAGAGGCTCAGGCGATGGAGTATTCTTTGGAGACGAGTCGAGCGACAGTACAACAGTACTTCGACCGCATGGATAAGGAAGGCAAGAAAAAGATCATCGTCGTGGGTGCCGGTCGAGGTGATGTAGATTGGTATGGAAACACCGTGGATTATCGGGAGATCTATGGCCAGAGGGCTGATGACATTTTGCTCATCGACAAAGATCCAAAATTTCGGCCTGATGTTTGCAACAAGGAAGACAACTTTAGAGATCTGCCGCCCCTATTCATTGGCCGAGTTTGCGATATTCTCATTCTAGAAAACCTCGATTCGCACCCGAAAGATGGTGAACCGGTTGATATTGAATGGAGAAATTGGGAGGCAATAACAAATTTACTGGCCGTTGCAAAAAGGGTTGTGATGCCGAGAGCTGGTAGATTCATGACGGAGACACCTTCCATTCTCAAAGAGCAGGCGGAAAAAGCCAAAACAGCGTCAGAACTTCAAGGATCAATAGAAAAAGCGGTTGCTGCTGGCAACATGGCCTCGGCCGACGGAAGAAGTTACATTCGTCATTTAAAACAGCAGTTGCAAGGTTTGGGATACATTTGGCCTCATGTACAAGAAGAGCTCGATGTTTACAATTCAAGCATAGCTCAAGTTGGTGAACTGCCAAGCGGCCAAAAGACGCAGGTGCAAGGTCCTGTGTTTATTTATAGAGATCCAGTATCTAGAGGGATAAAGCATATAGTTATGCCAAGATGGGGACTCTACATAGTAGAGAATTTTGAAGATCTATCTAACGTGACTCATCCTCGGTCTGAGGCTTATGAAGAACTTTATGGGAATTTTTGGCAGGATTTCATGATGCCCGCTTACAAGGCAACATTTGGTTTTCCG
The DNA here is from genome assembly GCA_041200185.1 of Alphaproteobacteria bacterium. Lineage (GTDB taxonomy): Bacteria > Pseudomonadota > Alphaproteobacteria > BNTO01 > BNTO01. The sequence goes on along the minus strand of CP165730.1, from coordinate 732,908 downwards.
ACGGACGCGGACTGTAAGCTTGAGATCAAAAAGGTGGATTACGGAACAGAGGAGTGGCCACAAAAAATTAGCAGTAGCGGTGCCACAACGGATTTCAAACTTATCTGTACGAGGAATGATTAGACACAGAAGCTTCGCTAAAAATAGGCTCGTCTTTGGCGGGCCTATCAAAACCCATTGACAAAGTTACTTAAGCGTGAGATAAATAAATGTAGGTCGCAGTACGAATTAAGGTAATGGAAGGAGAGGGCTAGAATGAAAAAGTTAAGGAACATTTTAATGGGAACGTGGTTAAGCGTGGGGGGTGTACCGATGTGGTCGATGCATCAGCTTTCGCCAGCTCCACAGGAGGCAAGAGACAACGCGGGTACTGTACAGGTCTGTTTCATGAACAAGCCAGAGTATTGCACTGTTTGTATGGTCTATAAACAAGGAAAAGATAATTTCTGGTCTAAAATCCAGGTGCCGTTTCACCTGAACATTGAGACGGATAAGCCGTTTCTTGAGAACAATCTTCAGTCGATTGTGGATATTTTGCAGGAAGACGGGGAGCCCATGACCGAGGACCGGTGGAATAGGACCGTTCATGTCATAAAACACGGAATAGATGAAGGGCCAGTTCAACAAGACAGAGTCGCCGGAGCTGTTGGCGCGCTCCCTGATGATAAAATTAGCACGATCACAGACCTGTATAACGACATGCTCGATCAGATCAGGACGTTTATTGTCGAAGGTATTGAGAGCATTAACGTGCTTAGCAATGGGAGTTATTTTACGGTGGAATGCCTTTTCCATTGGTTGGGCTACGAGTTTAGCCTGCCCTTAGTTGTTAAAAAAGATGCCGTTAATAGGGTTGCAAGGGCCATGTCGCGATTTCTTGGGGCCCTGGTTCGACAACGGGACGAATTTACACCGAGCACAATCGACCCCATAACTCAGAAAATTTGCAATAAAATGGCGCGTCCTCACTTTTTTACCAAATCGCCTGAGCAGCAAACAAGGATCATGCGTAGGGCCATTCGGATGATCCTGATGGGGCGGGGTTACACAGAGGAGGATTCATGCCGTCTGGCATCAGATATTGTTGATCATTGGAATCAATTAAAAGAGCAGTTGGACAACGACGTGACATGGACGCAGGACAGTGACTACCATGTGAAGAATGTGTGGAGTGGGAGAAAACTCGTCAAGCAAGAAGGTAAAGTTCGACGGTTTACAACTATGCCTCAAGGTAGGCTTACTCAGCCTTTCGACATCAATACTCCTGTTCGGACCCAAATGAGGGGGCCCCGTACCGAATACGTGAAGACGTCCATAAGGGGAGGAGTTTCAACATCCTGGTCTATTCCAGCGGAGCAGCAAGTTCCTTGGTTCAAGCGCAGTCCAACAAGGGAAGAGCAAGAGGCAGAGCTGGAAAAAATAAAGGTTTTGTTGGCAGAAGCCGAGAAGAAAGGTGATGACTACAGCGTTGGAGTTACGAAACTTGTCGAGACATGTAGGACAACGACGGCTAGTACAAAGACCGGTACGAGTGCAACAGCGGAGGTGCCTGGTACAAACACCGATACGAGTACAACACCTGTGCCCCAAAGGCCGAGAACCTCATCGCTCGCAGTTCGTTATGATCTCACCATTGGGTACAAGTTTTAAGGGATGGAGTTGCGGCGTACGATTATCCGAGAGGTGGAGAGGCTCCACAGTATTGCCAGTGTGTGTGAGCCTCCCTGTTCCGTAAAGGGGCGGTGTTGACTTTGGTGATGGCGCAAGGAGTTTGCGTTAAATGTGTGACATCTTAACGAGAGCGGCCTTAATGAGTTTTTCTGTTGAAAGATCGGGGTTTCTCTTTATCAGTTTTTCAACGGTGGATGTTGAAGAGGAGCGGTCATAACCTAAGGCAACAAGAGCCTCAATCGCATCGTTCTCAGCCCACGCAGGTTCGGAGGCTGTGGAGGATAAGCTTCGGTAGCCTCTAAAGAACTTTGAATTCTTTAACTCGACAATCATCCTTTCCGCCATTTTAGAGCCAACGCCCTCCACCCGCGTCAACAGCTGCTTATCTTGAGCGAGAATGACGCGAGCCAGCTCCTCCGTTGAAAAAGTCGAAAGAACAGCGAGAGCGACCTTGGCACCTACCCCCTGGACGTTGGTAATCTCGCGAAAACAAAGCTGGTCTTCTAACGAAAGAAAACCACACAAAACCTGATTATCAGCGCGGAAAATATGCTCAACCCACAAGGTCACCGTTTGACCAACCGGGAGTTGATCAAGAGCTTTCCGCGAGCAGAAAAGACCGTAAACAACGTCTTGCACACGAAGGTAGACGCGGTCAGGAAAGAGGGTGTCAACAGTCCCATAGAGTTTAGTAATCATGCCGCTTTGTCCGCATTTTCCGGGGTATCACCGTCAACGTGAGTCTTATGGTAGGTAGCTCGAGCGTTCCAGGTGAAAAGGAAACATGCTGTCGCTGCCAAAGCTGCAATGAGCATATAAATAAAGACCAAGTCCCAGTTGCGCGTGTGCTCCGCGATTTTAGCAGGACCATACCCTGCGAAGGTGACACCTATGTAACCGAAAATGCCCGTAATGCCGGAGGCGGTTCCTGAGGCTTTTTTTGAAGCAAAGTCAACGGCAGCAACGCTGATCATCGTGAGAGGGCCTGTTAGGAAAAATCCCGTCATAAACATTGCAGCCTTATGGAGCCAAGGTTTCCCCGCTGGCATCAGCCAAACAGCGAATAAACCGACAGCCAACCCCAAGGAAAAAAGAAGACCTACGCGTCCACGATACCCATTGAAGAGCCGGTCTGACCAAAATCCTGCTAAAAAGCCTCCAGCTGCACTGGCGATGTGGAAGATGGCCAGCAAATTTCCCGCGTCTTTGAGAGTACAGCCTTTGGCCTCAATGAGAAAAGTCGGCCCCCAGTGATAATAAGTAAAGCGGACAAAATAAACGAAAAAACAAGCTAAACACATGGCCCATACAATCGTATTTCGAAGAATAAACTGTGAAAAAATCTGAAAAGAAGAAAGATGAGCGTACTGATCCTCCACATCCGGCGTTACATTCTCATAAGTCTCAAGTCCAGGAAGATAAACATCCGCTGGCTCATCGCGAGCGGTTAAATAAACAACAATAGCCACGATCAAGGTAAGAGCCCCCGGAAGCCAAAGAGCCCAGTGCCAGCTCCAATAACTCAGGCAAATTGGTAAAGCCAGTGATAACGTAAAATACCCCATTTGTTGTGAGGTACTCCACAGAGCCCACTGAGTCCCAATTTGCTTGGGGCTGTACCAGTGCGTTAACATCCTAGCGCAGGCTGGAGCGCCCATGGATTGGAAAAAAGAGTTGATTCCCCAGAGGACGGTCAGCGTGGGAAGATTGGTAACAAACCCCAGACAAATGTTTGTAAGGGCAGATAGAGCAATGCCGATGGAGAAAAATAGACGCGAACTGCAGCGGTCAACAAGGATCCCGTTGAAGAACCTCCCAACACCGTAAACGACTCCGGCTACAGAGAAAGCAATTCCCAGTTGTTCTTTCGAGTAGCCAAGATCTTGCTGAATACCCGGAACAGCGAAGGAAAGGTTGGTGCGCGTCATGTACAAAAAAGCATACCCCAAAATGAGGGCAAACATGATTCTTAACCGCCAGAGAGAGTAGCCCCTCTTCATTTCCTGACCGCTGTTAAACGAGGTCGGATTTTTCGTCATCTTCCGCCTGCTTAAAAAAGCAACCCAACGCTAGACGTTAGCTCATTTAAGCTTCAAAAGCACCCTTTTTGATGAGAGGGAAGCTGGAGCAATTACAAAAATGCAAGATTTAGTCCTTTATTATCAGATTTATTCTGTTTTTAATATCTTAATTGTCAAGCATATTCAATAATGAGGATGCTGAAAAAAGTTCTCTTGAATCATATAAACTAAAAACCCACCCGAAGGTGGGTTTACTTAGCGCAGGTCAGTGTTTTTAGACTAGGTTCGACATTTAAGAGTTCATAGCCTCATTTTCATCGATCTGGCGGATTTCTTCGGCGATCTCCTCGTCGTTTAAGACACGAACGGGCCTCTCTTCTGAGCATTCTCCTGCTATGTGTACCTTTCCGCAAGTGCAGTAGTACTCAAGGTAGTGTCCCAAGTCTATACCCCTTTGGCATAAAACATTAGCCGGATGCCAGCTTGCATGTGTACCACAGACATAACCCGGAACTCCGCCCCTATATACAGGCAGTGAGAGGGGGCATTCGCTGGTGTAGTGGTGTAATTGTCCGCATTCGCACAAGTACTCTAAATCGTTCATACCAACATGCTCGAACCACATTGTGTTGAGCTTATGCCATGTTCCATTAGGGGCGATATAGCCAGCAACAGCGTTTTCGGTTGTCGCCGTATTTTCATTCCCTTCTCGACCTGTTGTTTGTAAAGCCAATACAGGGATATTTTGAGGACACTGATGTGTATAATGGTGATATTGTCCGCAGGGGCATTCGTAGGATACGAAGCCTAGAGGGCCAAGGTCGATCCATGATTTTCCTTCAGGAAGAAGAATTTTGGGGTATAGCCCTCCATTCGATTTATCTGGTTCAACGGAGACATAACGGAAAATATGCTCACACTGGAAATCCAGGGGATGCCACTCCCCGCAGTCACAAAGAATGCCAGGCTGACCATGCTTAGTAACCGGATAAAAGGAGCCGTTATTCCCAGTGCACTCATAAGTGCTTGAGTGCCACTGTCCACAACGACATTGATAATCAAGGCTGTAATGGCTTTTTCGGTCATCCGCCTTGGGGCAAATCTCACTCGGCGAAGTTTCCTCTCCACAGTAACGACAAACGCAAACAACGCGGACGTCATACCCCTTTGAGCAGTCGTCGGCGCTGTTATGAAGCTCTCCGCATTGGCAAAGATATGGAATTTCATAAAGAACGCTGTCAAGGCACCGGACATTTAACAGATGCCAATCTCTTCCACAAGTATACCCCTCTTTTCCCTTAAGATAGGCTGAGAAGGGGTTTCCGTTATTTCCTTTACAGTCCTTCGTCAGTTCATGAAGATGTCCACATTGACATTGGTAGAAGTATGCTGCATCAAAGGGTGAAATACAACATTCACCCATGGGGTGCCAGCTTCCACACATGCCGACGTATCCGCTCTTACCATCCTTATAGACAGGCAAAGGTGAAAAATCATTGAGGTTTTCCATGTCTTCTGTCCAGCCACAGTAAATAGAACAAGAATGCCACTGTCCGCAGGAACACAGATACCCATTCGACGTTTTTCCTTCGAGGAAATCCATGAAGACGTCATCCACATCCTTACCCTCTTTTCCTAGAGTCTCTTCAACAGATTTACGATAGTCCAAGTCGGTATACGCGCGGTGCAAATCGAAATCCAGAAAGCAATCTTTCCACACAGTATTCAGCCGATGCCAGGTTTTGTCGGGGGCGATATAGCCGGGAATGCCGTTTTGAATCACGGGTTCTGGCTCAAGGTTAATTTCCCGAGTTCGAACTCCTTCAGGGAGGGATTTATCCAGCGAAAGAGTGGCAATCCCGGCTTCAGGATCATGTGTCTGAGTCAGCATGACTGGCTTCTTCTCTGGACATTCGTACGTGTAGGCATGTTCCTGACCACATGAACACGCATAAGAGGTAAAACCAAAGGGTGCTAAATCGACAGATTCTTGGTCATCATCCACTTGAAAACGATCGCACAGAACGCCCTTCAAATGCTCCTTTTTGCACAACGAGCACTGGTAGATTTTGTCGCATAAATAGTCACTCGGATGAGTTTCCCCGCAAAGGCAATCGAACTCATCCGGACACTGATGGACATGGCTGATAAACCCATGAATCGGTTGAGGAATCAGCTCTTTGCCACTGTAGGTGTGAGGAAAAGGCGTGAAAGATTGAGCGCAAAGGTCCATAAAGAGCGCCACTTTCTCACGGAGTTTTTGCAGAGATGTTTGAACGTCTGGCTGCTCTTCGAAGGAGGAGATCAACAGAGTTCCACTGGCCATGAGATGAGCCTGAAGCTGCTGATAATGCTCCATGATGGAGTTCAGCACCTGGGTTAGGGAGTTCATTTGACGTTTTCTCTCTGCTTCAAGGATCGAGAGCTGCTTGGCCATTCTGTGCATCCAACAATCGATAGAGGTCATCGTTTTCTCTACCGAGTTGAGGGAAGAAGCTACGGTTTTATCCGCAGAATGGCCTCCCAGAGCCATTTCAGGCGCCACGACAGGAGCAGAAGGCTCGTCAGAAGGAGTGACATCCTTGACCAATCCGACCTCTTTGAGGAGGGAGAAAGTTTCGTTTTGAACAAGATGTTCGAAGTGGGAAGAACCACAGCAGAAGGCTGGTGTGAGCAGGAGACATTTCCCGAAAGTCAAATGCATGAAGCACCTGAGTCTAGTTTTGCACTACACTCATTCTGACAAGTAATGGTTAAGAAAGTGTGAAGAGAAGGTGTGTGATTAGATGTATAAAACTAGACGATATAGACGGAAGTGAATTGAGATTGCTATAGAACGATGCGACCGGCCATTAGAGGATTCTGAAATGGCTACAGTGGGGTCCCGAGATAAGCAATTCTCAAGTGCACTGATTGCTTATTCCTCGATTCGTCCTCCGCGTAAGGCCTTATCGGAATTTGAGCGTGGAAAGACCGATTAATGCCAAAACGATTGAAATGATCCAAAATCGGATGGTGATGGTGGGTTCAGGCCATCCAAGTTTTTCAAAATGGTGGTGAATGGGAGCCATAAGAAAAATACGTTTGCCGTGTCCCCAGCGGAAAGCGGCTACCTGTAGCATGACCGAAACAGCTTCTACAACGAACAACCCTCCAGCTATGCTAAGGACGAATTCATGGTGCGTCATCATCGCTATGCTTCCTAGGACGGCCCCCATGGACAACGACCCGGTATCCCCCATAAAAATCCTAGCTGGTGGCGCATTAAACCATAAGAAACCAAGGCTTCCTCCAACTAGGGCCGACAAGAAAACCATAAGCTCACCGGCCTTGGGGATGTAATGAATATAGAGATAATTAGAAAAATGCGCGTGTCCAACAAGGTAACTAATCAACGCAAAAGTACCAGCAACGTAGATTGACGGCATGATAGCAAGCCCGTCGAGACCGTCCGTCAGATTTACTGCATTTGATGAACCTGCGATGACGAGAATTCCCCACAAGAAATAAAAAGCACCCAAATGGAGACAAAGTGTCTTGCAGAAGGGGAGAGGGATCCGTTGACGCAGTTCAGGCGGCGTAAGTTTTAAAATGAGAAACGTCGTCATAACTGAAAAAATACACTGCAAGGCGAACTTCCAACGTGACTTTAGGCCGTTAGAACGGCCTGTAGAAAGCTTGATCCAATCGTCGTAAAGACCTATAGCGCCGAAGGCAAGCATGACAAAAAGGGCTATAAGAACATAAGGGTTGGAAACGTCACTCCATAGCAGGGTACCTATGAGGGTTGTTCCCAAAATCAACACCCCACCCATCGTTGGCGTGCCAATCTTAGTGAGGTGCGTAGCGGGCCCGTCAGTACGGATAGGCTGACCCTTGCCTTGATGACTTTTGAGCCAACGAATAACGAAGTCACCCCAAAAAAGGCTCAAAAAAAGTGCTGTCAACAAAGCACCAAAACTCCGGACTGTAAGATAGCGGAGCACATTGCACCAGGAGAAAAGGGAACTAAGAGGAGAAGCAAGCCAATAAATCATAGGATACCCACAGTCTCAACCCAAACCCCTCGTAGAAAGCTACAACTGGCGCCACCACCTTGCTTTCTTCTAAAATATGCGCCACCATCGAATACGGGGGAAGACGATAAACGACAGCACAGTTGGATACTAAGCGGATTTTCTGCCATATTCAATTCTTTTTATGCGCAACCGGGTGGGTCAGCGTCTTGGGGGGCCTTATCAATGCCGTTGAAGGTGCTCCCCTCGATCTCGTTGAGGCCGGTAATCGATTGAGAAAGATTGAGCAGGAGATTGCTAGACTAAAGGTCAAAAAGTCGACCTCTCCCAGTGATAAATCCGGAGAGATCCGGCGTAATGGACAACATCGAAAGCGGACTTTGAGCAAGGCAACTCCGTCTAAAACCTCCCCAGCTTTGCGCCAATCCCCACGTACTCCCGGTCAGATATCGGCAACCCCGACGAATTTGTTTAACCAGGAGGCTAAAAATATTCCCCTGTCCACACCGAAGGCATTGCAGAGAAAACAGAGGAATGTGGCAAGATCTCCTACGGGAGGACAGCAAATCTCTACGACTTCACGTCTTTTTGACAGAGAAGCCAAAAGCATTACCCTCGTTCCCAGCCGAGGGACTTCGCAGGTTCATAAAGGAAGTGTCTTGGGGAAATCGGCTTCTCTTTTTCGCCAGGAGGCTGTCGAAATTCCTGTAAAAAATACTAAAAGAGACAGGAGGCATGCCAAGTCGGGTCCTAAGGACACGGAGCGACTTCATTCGGAATTTTTTAATCGAGAGGCCTTAGATATTTCCGCAACTGCGTCCAAAGCTATAAAGGTCTCATCAAGAGGAGCCTCTTCTGGGGGGGTGACTTCTTCCGGCAAAGCGACCGGGAACATGACTGATTCGAAGGCTTTCACATTGCCTACTGCAAAACAGAGCGAAACCACTGCAAAGCCAGCACAAGTCAATAAACCCGCACAAACGTCGCAAAAATCTTCGACACATCCCCAAGGCGCATTGGCTCAATTTTTGAAACAAAAGGCAGATCCGAGTGCCGTAGCGATCTCCAATCCCGTTGTTGTGCCGCAGGGATCGCCTCTCTTAGCATTAGCAAATATGAGGCCCCCTAAGAAGGCAGAGCAGAAAGACCAGAAAGTTTCTCCTGAGACTAAGTCGGCGGGGGAAGCGAAAAAAACGATGCCTCATTCTCCAACTTCTGGATCTATGCTCTCTCCGGGAATCGTCGCATCCTCAAAAACTCTTCTGATAGCCAACAAAGGAATGGGGCCTCGCGTATCATCGACCACTACATCAGAGAGCTCCACCTCTAAGGCAACAGCAGCCGAGAATCCGCAACTGAACGACGGTTCGACTCCTGACCACAAAACATCTCCGATACCTGCAACCTCCAACGCTAAGACATTGGAGTTTAAACCGCAAGAAGCCACAGAAATAACTGCTTTAACTACGGAGAAGAAGGAAAATAATGGAACTGAAAATTCTGTCTCAACTGCTCTACTAGCCGGGAAATCTTATCCTGTGAATAAGGTAAATTCAGCGCCATCCCAAACGAAGAAGTTAGATGATGCGCGTCCATCTCCTGAAAGTAAAAAAGTAACCGCTGCTAGAATTCCTTATTCGCCTTTAGCGCTTCTTGAAACGAACGTACTGCCCGTAAAAGCTGATAAAAAATCACTTACCGACACTGTTGCTGAAAAGGCCACTGAAGCTAAGCCCGACAAAAACGAAGAGAATGAGGAAGACAGAGCACTCTACAAGACTGCGGCTTACGCGAGTTTGCCGGCAACGGTCATCGCGACAGAAGAATCACCCAAGCTTAGTTTCTCTGGAGATTTTTGCTCTTATTTCGGTAGTGTTAACCAAGAGGATGCACGCGATAATGCGGACGGATCGCCTCATCTAGCGATTGGTTGGGCCGACTTAGCGATGGAAATCTCTGGGGCAACGAATGACGACTTCCAGTACAAGTATTCTGCTAACATTCAAGTTATCCCTGACGACTTCTGCATGACAGAAAATTACGTCGAGTTTGCGAGCCATTTTGGAACGATGCAATTCGGTAATGTCAGTGGAGTCGAAAGTGCGTTTATCGAGGATGCAACATCCTTAATAGGCGGAACAGGGGGTGTTAACGGTTCTGTATGGGATCTTTTTAACCGAGCTGCCGGAATGCCTAACATGGTTCATCTAGCAGGATTTACGAAGAAGTCCACAAAATTTGTCCTCTATTCTCCGCGGTTCTACGGCTTTAAAGTTGGGCTGAGTTATTCGCCAAACCCCAATCATATGGGGTGGAATTCGCAAGGAAGCACGGCCTACGCCAATATTAATAGCAATGACGACAATGTATTCCACAACGAGGACATGCATAAAACAAATAACGTTGCTGTCGGTTTGAACTTTGAGCATAACTTAAACGATTTAACAGTGAGCGCTGCGTTGGTGGCCTTAACGGAAAACACTACGATGGATATCGACGTGCAGCAAACGGCTTCAGCAGAAGACATCAGTAATGCTGCAAAAACGGTTTATTCTGTAAAGCGAGAGATTGCCCTCAAAAAAGACTGGGCCTACCAGGCTTCGGCATCTATCAAGTATAAAAATTTCCAAATTGCAGGAGGGTTCATTGAAAATAATGAGTTAAATCTACCTAAAACGAAGTATGACGCTGACCGGTTAGCTAAATATGGTTTTCATCTAGGAGACGCTGGAAAAGGGTGGAACCTCGGTGGGAAATATACCTTTGGCTGCCTTGACTTCAGTTTGGCTCATCACACCATGCGCCGACGCGTTACGAACTACAGTGATACGATCGGAAAGGTCAATACGCTTGCCGTTGACTGCCAAATCGTTTCGGGCGTTACAGTCTTTACAGAAATTAACCGCATCGAAACGTCTACGGACAAAAGTGTCTCAGCCTTATACGGCAACAACAACCCTGTATCGAATAAGGGTACTACGGTCTTCGTGGGTTCAAAAATCAGCTTCTAAACTAAAAACCCACCCGAAGGTGGGTTTTACAAGGGTGGTGTGCGTTTTACCTATACAAACTCGGCGCGGGACAAGTAAGACATTCTCCACCCATAAGTTGTTTCGTTTCACCACAAAGGCAAAGGTACCTTCCTCCTTTCCTTGCAACGGTATTACAACAAGTATTCAAATCATGCCACTTTCCGCATTCGCAAACGTAACCAGCCACATCGTCTTTGTACACAGGATAAGGTTGACCGTTATTACCCGTGCAATCAAGCGTCTTGCTATGGTTTTGACCACACTGGCAGAAATAATATGCGTTGCAACAGAGGTGGTTACGCTCCACAAAGGAATGGCAAGACGGGCACTCATACACGTGCCGGACTTCATGATGCTGGGAACATTCGCTTGCATCCTGATGAACATCACCGCACTTGCAGAGATATCTACCTGATCCAACAGCAGTATTTAATGGTACCCACCTTTGAGGAAAACCAGAGGGAATAATATAGCCTGGTTCATCGTAAGCAAACGAATTAAATACGGGGAAGGGATTGCCATTATTCCCTGAACAGTGCCCCAATTCACTGTGCAAATCACCGCACAAACATTCGTAGTTAAGATAAACTGGCGCTGTAGCTTTTGCGTTAGTCTTCACACGGAAAACGTTGTAAGCAACCCAACGATAAGAAGCATCGTTCTCGTTTTTCACAAACTCACCTGGAAGTTTAGATGACAAGGCCGAGATATCAAGGGGTTGGGTAGCGGCATTAACTTCAGCTAATTTAGCAATGTACACAGGTAATTTTTGCGGACATTCCTCCGTAACGAAATGCTTTTCGCCACAAGCGCAGAGATAAGATTGGATACCAAAAGACGTCAGATCAATGTAATTGTAATTCTCGTAATTATCTCCTACTTCTGGAGGAATGAATCTAACAGGTTGTTGACTCGTAGCATCAACTAAAACACACAGGGTATATATCTGACAAACTTCACCTTTTGCATGCCACTTTCCACAGTCGCACACGTAACCCTCGATGTCGTCTTTGAACACAGGGAAGGGGTCACCGTTATTACCTGAGCATTCCGACGTCGTGGTATGCCACCCTCCACATTGGCAGAGATAGGGGCCAGCTTCTTGAACCGTATTCTCTTCCTGCCAGGATCCGTTGACATCGAGATAACCTCTTTTTCCGTCTTTCAAGACCGCGTGATGCTCTGAGCATTCCGACGTTGTCGTATGGAAGGCCCCGCATCGACACCAGTATTGGCTTTGGTTTTCGTGAGAATCCGCACGGTCACAAAGTTGATTCGCAACCGTTTCAGCCCCACAAACATCACAGGGATAAACAACCGTGAGAGGATAACTCTCCTCGCATTGCTCTGCCGAAGTATGTATCTTGCCGCATTGGCATTGATACCTGAGGGTGTAGCTATTAATGCATGAACTGCAAATGGTATTCAGTGGATGCCAATGATGACAACCTGGGCCACAGAAGACGTATCCCTTGACACCATCGCGAACTACAGGAAAAGGTTCACCATGATTCCCAGAGCATTGCCACGCTTCCCAGTGCCATTGGCCACAGTGACAGAGATAGGACAAATCCGTCGTGATTGTATTAAGTGGATGCCAGACTCAGAATCGCTGACATAACCCTTCACACCTCCTTTGCACACTGGAAACAACGATCCATTTTGCCCGGAACACGCTGGCGTTGTTGTCTGCCAATCACCACATTTGCCGCTGTACCCTGTTCTTGAGTTATACTGCTCTGTTGGTTCCTTCCCCACAGTCTTCACCCGGTGCCAGGTTTTCTCGCTTGCGATCTCCCCGGGACTGCCCTTCTGGATGACGGGTTCCGATTCAAGGTTAATTTCGAGTTTGAACGCCCTCAGAGAGGGTTTCATTCAGCGAAAGAGTAGCAATTGCAGTTTCAGGATCCTGCGCCTGAGTCAGCATGACTGGCTTCTTCTCTGGACATTCGTACGTGTAGGCATGTTCCTGACCACATGAACACGCATAAGAGGTAAAACCAAAGGGTGCTAAATCGACAGATTCTTGGTCATCATCCACTTGAAAACGATCGCACAGAACGCCCTTCAAATGCTCCTTTTTGCACAACGAGCACTGGTAGATTTTGTCGCATAAATAGTCACTCGGATGAGTTTCCCCGCAAAGGCAATCGAACTCATCCGGACACTGATGAACGTTGCTGATAAACCCATGAATCGGTTGAGGAATCAGCTCTTTGCCACTGTAGGTGTGAGGAAAAGGCGTGAAAGATTGAGCGCAAAGGTCCATAAAGAGCGCCACTTTCTCACGGAGTTTTTGCAGAGATGTTTGAACGTCTGGCTGCTCTTCGAAGGAGGAGATCAACAGAGTTCCACTGGCCATGAGATGAGCCTGAAGCTGCTGATAATGCTCCATGATGGAGTTCAGCACCTGGGTTAGGGAGTTCATTTGACGTTTTCTCTCTGCTTCAAGGATCGAGAGCTGCTTGGCCATTCTGTGCATCCAACAATCGATAGAGGTCATCGTTTTCTCTACCGAGTTGAGGGAAGAAGCTACGGTTTTATCCGCAGAATGGCCTCCCAGAGCCATTTCAGGCGCCACGACAGGAGCAGAAGGCTCGTCAGAAGGAGTGACATCCTTGACCAATCCGACCTCTTTGAGGAGGGAGAAAGTTTCGTTTTGAACAAGATGTTCGAAGTGGGAAGAACCACAGCAGAAGGCTGGTGTGAGCAGGAGACATTTCCCGAAAGTCAAATGCATGAAGCACCTGAGTCTAGTTTTGCACTACACTCATTCTGACAAGTAATGGTTAAGGAATGATTTATAAAGATTGTAGATTTATATTAGATGACTATATATTTATCCTATATAAAGCAAAAACTCATGGTTATCATTTTCGGGGACGGAACTCTATTCTTTTGGCAGTAAGCATTTTTACTGCTTTCGATAGAGCTAATTAACGAATAAATACTTATAAGTATATAAATTTTTATTCGGATTTTGTCTCAACCTTGAGTCTCATCCCCCCCCTCCTTCAACTCTCAACACCGCTTACGCATCAAGAAGTTCGCGTTTACCCGACCGATCGGGTGGAGACACAATGCCTTGTTTCTCCATTTGCTCAACAAGTTTGGCGGCCTTTGGTGAAGACTTTGCGTATCAATCGATGCTCCATAGATTACAGGATTTCTCAATGGGTTTACGCCCAAAAAATCCCCCAACTCTTATCAACGAGGAGGGGGATGAGGTCATTAAGAGATTAATCTTTGTCTTCGAGGATGTTGACGTCGATGTTTTGCGGACACTCTGAAACATCGGCATGCCATTGGCCACACTGACAGAGATAACCACCTTTGCCCAATGACGTGCTTTTGAGTCCGGAGCGACACACTGTGTTAAGTGGATGCCAATGTCCGGGAGCACAAATGAAGCCGCTGATACCGTCCTTGACGACAGCAAATGGCTGGCCATTATTCCCAAGACAGGAATTTGTCGAATAGTGCATCGACCCACATTGGCACAGGTACGCTGTTCCGCGAGCAGCACAGGCTTCATTGAGAGCGTGCCAAGATCCGCAACTGCAGATGTATCCTGCTGATTTTCCACGATAAACGGGATAGTATGAGGAGTATTCTTTCTTTTCATGATTCCACTGGCCACACTGCCACGTCGCAATATGCCACTGCCCACATTGGCAAAGGTAGCCGGTCTGCTTGTCGCACAGGAGTGTAGGTTCTGTCCGTGGGGTGTTGATTTTATGCCAGACTTTGTCAGGGCTAATGTACCCTGCAATGGCCGTTTCAAGAGAAGCAATATCCTGATGGTCCGTGTTGCAATATTCGGCTAATTTCGCAATGTAAACTGGTAAATTTTTACGGCACTGCTGGGTAAATTCATGTGTCTCTCCGCATGCACAGTCGTAAGACGTGTAATGAAGCGGAGCAAGGTCAACGGTATCTGGATAGTTTCCTTCAATGAGGACATGCACAATCCCGCCCTCAGAACGGTTTTCTGTACCGCCAAGCACCGCTATTTTTTCACAAAGGGTACCTTCCTCGTGATACCTTCCGCACAGACACAAATGAATAGGAGGATAAGGTGAAGTGAAGGGGGATTGTGTCGATTGGATGTGTTCTGTACAGAGTTGAGTCCTTCTCTTCAAAAGTTCGTAGATTTCTTCGTCCGTTTTAAAGGAATTTAGAGCCTCGAGGTTAATGCACCCGTTTGCGATAATGAAACTTTGTATAACTTGATACTGCGCACGAATCTTACTCATCATATCCGCAAAAATGTTGCTAAACGCACGATCCTCAGCTCTTAGTAGGGCAAGACGTCTCGCATACCCGTGAACAGCGCAATCAATTTCTGCGATTTTCTTTTCTTGCCGTTTAAGCATCTCCAGGATGGTTGTAGGTTCCTCATCTTCCTTCTTTTCTACACCCAGGGCAACGGAAGCAGCAACTAAATCAGTGTTTTTTGTTCCTGTTTCATCTTCATTGGGAATGACCAGTTTTTCATCGGTTAAAACTTCAAATGTTCCTAGGTCAAATTGAGGTAAAACCTTTGGTTGGTCGCAATCTTCCGTTGGAAGAAAATGATCGGAACTCCCGAATGTGAACGGTGCCATTAGACAAAGACTGCCTAAAAGGGCAGGTAAATATGAATGTTTCATGCGTTTCTCACTCCAAGTAAATCTTACTCATTTTATTATCACGTTAACTTATTAAATAAGGTTTAATATTTTAATAATAGAAGATTAATGATAACTACTTGATAAAATTCTGCGAGGCACACAGAAACACTCCTTACCCTGTGGATCTGAAGGTCCAGCAAGACTCTTCTCTGTGCATTTTTGCCATAGGTAACTAAATGCAGTCATATATTCTTTTATAATACTTTAATATTATAATTGATAAATAAATTCGAAAATATTTTACTTTTCATTATCTTGTACGCTAAAGAAAAAAGACTCGCTATGGGAAGCGAGTCTTCTAGCAATTATATGTTCGGACTGTTACGCTGCGTCGTTCCCCTGTTCTGGTAATTCCTCTTCTTCATGAGGTTGTGCCGTGTTTTCAGTAGGAGCTTCTGTCGTTTCTTCTTCCTCAGTTGGAAGTACGGATTGCTCTATTTTGTCCTCCTCCTCTGTTGGAAGCGTGGGTTGTTGTTCCGCCTTATCTTCTTCCTCTACTGGTACTTCTGGGATGGTTTCCTCTTCGTTGGTGGGGGGTACGACCTCAGGCGTTTCTTCTTCCTCCTCCTTTCCGTCCAGCGTTATAACCTCATACTCCTCTTTGCAGGCACTCGCATCAACATGCCACTCTCCGCACTTGCAAAGATAGGGAGCTAGTTCCTCACCAGCTGGACGAACGCAAGGAGCGTAAAGCTGACCGTTAAAATAGTATCCAGCTTGAGATGTTCCAGAAATAACAGGTTCTTCGCAAGAAGAAGTGACGGTATGCCACTGTCCGCACGAGCATAGATACCTTTCGTTCGTATCATCACTCCACGTTGAATTCAGCTTATGCCAAACCTTATCTTGGCTGATATAACCAGCAATGCGAGTTGATTCAGGCACGACTTCTTCACCTTCCTGCGGATTTTCGTCATCGAGCGCGACTGCTCTTATCGTAAATGTTGTCGACTGATTGGCTTCTTGAGCAGCAACAGAAGTCAGATACACAGGTAAGTTTTGGCTGCATTGCTCTGTGTATTCATGTGTTTGACCACACGAGCACTCATATGACTTGAAATTGAGAGCAGAAAGATCAAGAGAATTTTCACCTTCGTTGATTGTCGCACTGGAGCACAGAGCTCCCTTAAGATGGTCTGAACCGCAGGTTGAGCACTTGTAAATTTTTTCACAAAGTGTGCCCTCTTTGTGCTTTTCTCCGCAGATACAATCGACGAGAGGAGAGTGATCGAAATAATGTTGGACTTCTTGCTGAATCAGATCACTTCCTGAATAAGGGTAGGTAAAGATAGAGTCATTCTTACGAATAAAATCAGTAAAGACTTTGGCACGATTCTTAAGAACGTCGTAAGTCGTCGTTTCATGTTCATCGGGTTCAAAGGAGTCGAGCATTGTGCTGCCGTGCGCAATCATGAAGGCCTGAATGAGCTGATCGTTCTCGAGTACCTTATTCATCATGTCTACCATAAAGTTCATATCTTTTCGACGCTCAACCTGATACTGAGCAAAGCGGGCGGCAAGATGGTGGAGCGCGCAGTCGAGCTCCGAAATTTGTGTTGTGCCTCGTTCTAAACGCACGAGCAAACTCCCTTTTTCATCAACATCTTGCTGCGTAACCCCGAGGGCGACTTGTGCAGCCACAAGTCCTTTAGCCTGAGGCGAGTCTTCGTCCCCTTCGCGAAGACGATACAACCCTTCATCAATGAGGGTTTGCATAGCGCCATCTTCAACCTGCTTCCGGATTTTTGTTTGCATGCAATCTTGCGGCTGCAAAGGAAGGGATGAAGAAGCCATGCCGATGGAAGACCCTAACACGGCCGTTCCCAAAACGGAAAACCAAATGGAATTTTTCATGTGAGACCTAGACGTCAAGTAAATCACCTACGTCATTGTCACATTAAATAATTAATGAATATTTAAAAACCAGTTAATTAATAATAAATAACAATTATAACTATATGCAAAATGTCGTTATAATCATTTTTAATCTAGATGCTAGAAAGCGAAAAATATAAGTGAATTAGAAAAAGGTCAGAAGCTGCTTCAGATTAATTATTTTACCACGAATAGATCCAATATTTATTTTTTAAGGACTTATCTATATTGCTCTCTTATTTATTTAATACTATCTGCATTCAGTTGTAATATTAGCAAGTATATTAGGTGTATTCATGTTAGAGATTACACATCTTGGATGTCTACGTGACTGGCGTTTCACATTCCTTTGATGCCGAGTGAAAACCGCAACGTCTGAAGAATCAACGAAGTAAGCATAACGACTGAGTCAATGCAAAAAATAGAAAAGTATTGTAAAGAATAATTTTTATTCAAAACTTAATAAATAATTAATATATACAGTTGATAATGTAAATAAGAAAGATGGAAAAGTAGCCACAAAATGATCAAATTACTGAGAGTCTTGTTCTGTTTATGTTGTTTTGCGAGTGCGTCACACGAAGCCTTCGCACTCAAAAATCTGGTAAACAAGTTCACATCTTCAGGAGCCGGCCAAGCTCTGCTCAATACAGGCGCCAACGCTCTAAGCGGCGGTATGCGAGCGGCTGCAAACGGTGGATCCTTCGCTCAAGGTGCTGCCGGAGGAGCCATGATGGGCAACATGATGATGGGGGGGATGAACATGGGTTCCAATCCTCAGATGATAGCGAACTTGCTCGTTCAGATTAGTCGATTGGCTCAGCAGATGGCTATGAACCCCTATATGCAACAACAAATCCTGCAACAAGTCATGATGTATATCCAATCCATGGGGATGATGCCGCAGCAAGTTATCAGTATGGTTCAGCAATTGCTGATGCAAATGAGCGGAGGTGGCATGATGGGTGGAATGAACATGGGAATGCCTGGTATGGGAATGAACTCCATGATGGGCAACGGTATGATGAACCCGTATATGGGAATGAATGGTATGGGGAATATGATGGGCGGTATGGGTATGCCAGGAATGGGAGGCATGGGTATGAACTCTATGATGGGTGGTGGCATGATGGGAGGAATGAATATGGGAATGAATGGCACGGGCATGAACGGTATGGGGAATATGATGGGTGGTATGGGTATGCCAGGAATGGGAGGCATGGGTATGATGGGGAATGGGATGGGAATGTGGTAACCCGGTAACCCATGAAGCCAATTGTAGCGGGGCCAGGATGAGGAGATACGCAATGATCAGCTCCCGGTGGGTGCTAAAAAAATGAATTTTTCTGTCCGTCGTCTCAGCTTTTGTTTAGCATGTCTCTGTCTTTCCCTGCGAGGATCCAACCTGATAAGTATGCAGGAAAGAACGGAACGACGATCCCAGAGATGTTAGTCAATTACCCGAGATAAATAACACCACAGGGAACTTTCTTGAACGACGAGGGGGCAATTGTGCAACTGGGGACGTTGTTTCCGTGTACACCTATGAATTTTTTCTAGGACGAATGGCTCCCCTCTTCGTTCTTTGAAGCAAGGAGCCTGGCTGCCAACACGACTCTGTGTTTATCTATAAGGTTACTTACTCTTTGATCTTCGCAGGATACAAATTTTTGATCTTTTTTTGGGAATGCATTCAACGATTTATCAACCAGAAGAAGATCAACCTTTTCGTGATTTTTACCGATCGATCATGCACTTCCCATTTGAACATGTTCAAAGGGCACGACGGCTAGGAACTTGTGTAGCTTTAGGAGACCTATGAAAATTATGTAATCCGTCTGCTGGCCCTAGCATAAAAAACTGAGAGAAATGTTATCCGATTAACTTTAGAACCTTCGTGGGAGACCTGATACAAACTTTTCATTCGATCACCACTTATTTTAGCGATATCCATCAATAGGCGTACGCCAAGTGACTTCAACGTCAACTTCAAGGGGAGACTTCATTTCCTATATTTTTGAGCAAGCATTCCTGAAGTTCTTGCAAAACCTGAGAATCATTTGAGACGACTTTTTGCATGGCAAACATTCAATTTCGACTGCAGAGGGATGATGATACGTAATACAATACAAGTCAAGGAATTATCTCCATTAAATATATTTAAAAAGAATACGTGGCCAACCCTAAAACAGAATTTCTCGGTTAATTGACGGTACGAAACAACCCACCGCCCCACTACTCTATCTTAACTATCCTTTGACTGCATTGGCAAAGAACCTGATTATAACATCCCGATAACGACCTATGCACGATTTAAAGATCGTACCTTGCTAGGACATCCTCCACCCAAGAGCATCACGCACCAGACGAATTGGATGGGATGTTGTTCTCAACTGTTGCTTTTAGGCGGATATAGCTCATCACGCGAGAGACTCCTCGGACACGGCTGGCTATTTCCGTGACTTTTTTGAGTTCTTCTTGATTGCGGGCAATGCCAAAGATGTATACGACGTTGTTTACCGTTTTGATGCTGTAGTTAATGGACCGTATTTTCGAAGTAGCCAAAAGTTTCGATTTGACTTGAGAGGTAATCCAGGCATCCTGAGCGTAGTTCTTGAGCGGACCCCTACCTGAAAGTTCAATATTGTTGTAAACCCTTTTGACATTTTTTACACTCCAAGCAGCCGCTTCAGCGGCGATGCGCTGTTCTTCGTCGGGGAGGGATCCTGTGAGCAAAACCTCACCTTCCTGAACATTAACTCCGACATGCGCATGGACATCAGGACTGACTTTGTAGAGGGCCTTACTCACACGCGCCGAAATTATTGTATCCGTTGCCGAAGTTCCCACAGATTTATCGCGGAGAGCCATGGTCCCTGCGGCCGCTCCACCACCCACGATTGCAACTGTTGTACATTGAGTTAGAACCAAAGTACTTCCCATCAAGAACGGTACTAACCAAACCGCCTGCAATGCTCTTGTGCTCGATACCATACTCGCCGCTACGTCCTCCACTCCATGTTCATTGTAGCAAGTCTATGACCTAGCAACCAGATTTCCGAGGTTCTGACAATCCTTCCGCTTTAACGAAGGATAAAAAAGCAAGAGATTGCCTCTGCTTATCTCCTCCATCCATTGTTAAACCACTCGTCTTTAGCCCAAAACAAGCCGAGGTGGCTATTCATAGAATCAAAATGGATTGCCCCATGAAAGTTTCAGTCGTTTAATGATCCAGAACGGAGTTATGAGAAAGATCAGACTTTATAAGGGTGTACAGAAAGAACTCGTTGGGGTTTTCGTGGTAGGGCAATAGACCGGAGTCCAGATTAACACGTGGATATCAATAAAAACTCTGTTGAACACCTTTTCCAAGGAATTGGACATCCTGTTCGCAATAATTGCTGTGAAGAATTTAATTTTACTAGAGAAGTTGGGCGTGATGAACGTTGTTTCGGAGTCGTTAGAAGAGGGAAGAGATAGGGGGCAGAGCCGGGGAAATACCCATATTTGACATTCTCAACATGTGAGGTAAAGCCTACACGGTCCCTGCCGATAAAGCTAAAAGCGCAAATCTTGTATTTATTATTAAAAGCAAAATACGACTTGACAGTCAAACTTCTACGAATTAACCCGGCCGTTATTCAATAGATCTTACCTTAGTTTTTGATCGAATCTTTTTGAACGTTCCGTCGTCAACAAGTTTTTTCATCTCTTTGAGTTGAGCTGCTTTTAGTTGTTCGTGTAATACTATGTATTACGTTATGTTGTAGGTCGTTCCTTCGATAACGTGGGGATGGTCGTTAGTCCGTGCATATGTTTTTATCGTCTGATGGGGGATAAAAGTTCCTCCCCTACTGGGCCCTTCCTGCGAAGTTCCCATCCCCCTAACGACAGGTTAACAGGAAAATGGATCCTCTGGCTAGGGTTAAAAAAGCCCAAGCTCAGCAGATATTGGGTCCTATTCCGATTCGTAAGAAGGACAAGCTACCTCCGCATCAAAAAAAAGTCTCGTGGGAACGGCTTTAGATAGGAACCCATTTCGTCCTGCTACATGTGAAATCGATCCAAAACACATATTCGACAATAATTAACAGTCCTAAAAGTCTTCGTTTATGCCTAAGATCGTCGTGGCTCAGACACCCTCGTCTCTTCTGCCAAGACATACCGCGTTCTTATAAATTCGCGTCGAGACGTCTATTTAGCGGGGGAGGTGCATTTTTCTTCGAAATGGTGGTGAATTTCGTCGACGAGGAGGAGGATCGATTGTCCTCGTCCAGCCCGATCAAAGACCTCACGAAACTGGGTAGCAGAGCTTGTTACACCCGACAAAGAAACTTGAGGTAAAGAGCTGCTAGCAGCCACAACTCGCGCATAGGAAGTCTTTCCACATCCAGGCGGTCCCCAAAGAATTTGTGAGCAAAGATCATGAGGTACCCCTCTGTGATTACCAACAAGATCCTCTAATGATTTCGGTCTCAGCAGATCTGCCAAAGGACGAGAAAAAGTAGGCTTCATTTCCTCCCTCAGCCTGTACACGACCTCCTCCGGAATTATAGAAGATCCTCGCAGGAGAAGACAACTTGACTCTGTAAATGCACGGACTTACTCGGTCTGGAATATTTAAAGTAATTTTGCATATTTTTATAAAGTCGCATCAAAATTTAAAGAGTTTGCGTAAGTTTCCCTGTTCGTATTTGCTTTACCAAGACTGAGCACAAGATCCCAACCAACCGACAGGCAGATTGCAGAGGCTACGGGATCCCTTCGTTTCACCGCAAATTTTCCTGCCAATGGTTCGTCTCTCACGAAGTGGCTTTGATGGCCATGAATTCGTGTTTTCGTAGGCCAATAAGAAATGGATCCTCTCGATGTCGAATCCAGGGCCAATTCTTGTAAGGGGCCCATGTTCTGCCTATGACTTGGTTCAGTTTTAAAACGGCTGAAATGCTCATAAACAGAATGTGATGAAATCGATTTTCTATTCCGTTGTAACTCTGATGTATGAACAAACACCCCGCAGATCACGATTCGTTCGCCCTAGAGTGAATTCATCTTTTTCTAGGTTGAAGGGGTGGCTCCCTTTTCCTCATTTGACAGTGGAGTTAGTTTGCGTTAACATGAAAGAAACGGGTAGAAGGGATAGGGGTAGTCATGGCGCGTTTCTGTGCGGCTTGGTTGCGGGATGTAGCTTGTCTGCAGTTGTTATCTCTTTCTTTTCTTTATCGGTATTTTTATATTACCGGTCGATATGATCGATATTGCTAATCATATCGATTTCTCTTGTCGTTAAGACTTTATAAATAAACTTTTTATTACTTGGTTTGGGTTTTGTGCACTCTCATTTGTGCGCATAGCTCTCTTTATCATCACTTTTTTAATAGGAGGATTTTATGCAAAACTTATCTTTTTCTCGCTCACACATGAGCGCAGCTTTCTTACTCGCTGGAACTGCCATTGGTTCAGGGATGATTTCTCTACCTATGGTTTTAGCTCAATTTGGCTTAACAGGGACATGTTTCATCATGGCCGTCTTTGCAATTTTGACCTACTTAACCGCACTCATTCGCTCTGATTTAAATCTCAACTCCTTCGCTGAAGCGTCTTTGAAGGATGCTGGAAAGGCATTCGGTTGTCCCCTCTCAGGGGGTGTTGGCGACTTCATGCTCAAACTGTTGTCTGTGGCTCTGATGGCCGCCTACCTGTCAGGGGGAGCCTCAATTTTGGGGACGGCTCTGGGGTGTCCTGATGCTAAAGTTGCCGTGATGTGTGTCTTTTGTGGAGGCGTTGCCCTCGCTTTCTTGCGGGCTTCCGAAACGCTTGTACGTGTGAATAAAGTGCTATTTATATGCCTGTTCTCAACACTACTCGCTCTTGTTCTCTTCCTGTTGATTCGGACACCTTTGCACGTCGTCCCTCAACCCGCTGAGCACATCCCTCTACAAAGGTGGTCAACGTTAGTGCCCATTCTCTTCACGTCCTTCGGTTTTCAAGGGTCCATTCACTCTATGACCAAGTTATGCCGAAATGATCGCTCCAAGGTCCAAAAGGCCTGCTTATGGGGAAGTGCCATCCCAGCTGTAGTTTACTGTATCTGGACAACGGCGATTCTCTTGGTAACGGCAAATGCCTCACCGGCCTTTTTTCAGAAGATGCTACTGGGACAAGCTACAGATGTTGGAGAATTAGTTCGTGTGTTAAGCCAGGCAACCTCATCAAGGTGCCTTCAAAGCTTCGTTTGGGTTGTCTCAACTCTCGCTTTGCTAACGTCAATTATCGGCGTAGGCGTGGCACTTTTGGATATTGTCCAGCAAGAATGGAAGGGGGCGAAAATAAGGAATGTGGCCGTCGTTGTGGGTGTTCCAGCCATCATCGCAATGCTTATCCCTAACGCATTTGTCAGGATCTTGAACGTCTCCGGCGTGATCCTTTCTGTCATTGCGATTTTGGTTCCCTGCACCCTGTCGTTGACAATGCAGAAGCACCACCCTTTGCCTTGCCGGCCACTCCTGCGAAGTCGACTGGTGATCATCGCCGTGTTCCTTTGTGGATGGGGCATCGTTGCGCTGGGAGTGATCGATGGGTGTATGTTGAGGTGTGGTTACCTCCCACACCCCCGCGTCTCTTGGATGATCTCCTTGCGCAGCAAAATCAAGCTCAAAAGATTGGGGATCGCCATGAGGCCCGTAACGATATCAGCCACTACGAAAGCTGTTTTGATGTGCAGAAAAGGCCCGACGACAACGAAGAACAAAAAGAGGAGCCTGTAGAGGGTAATGGCTTTCGTCCTAAAAAGATACTGGACGCACTTCTCTCCGTAATAATTCCATCCGATGATGGACGTAAAGGCAAAGAAGACAATACTGATATGAACCAGAGCTTGTCCAATTCGAGGAAGACCTAGCCCTACCCCAAAGGCGTAGGCCGTTAGCGATGTTTCCGCTACAGGGCACTCTGGCAAACCAAGTTGGGTTTCTGAGGCTGTCGTCATGAGGACGAGAGCCGTTATACAACAGATGGCTACGGATACGAAGGCACCGACCATGGAGACTAAGCCTTGTTCGACGGGGCTTTTTGTCTTAGCTGCAGCAGCGGCTATGGCCGCACTTCCCAAACCAGCTTCGTGGCAAAAAATCCCGCGGCTGATTCCGATGCGCATAACCTGCAGCCAACCAACGCTTCCTCCTGTGAGGGCCATAGGAGAAAAAGCCTCTTGGACCATTAATCGAAGAGCCGGGAGGATAGCGTCAACATGCCGAATCAGAAGGATCAGCGCTGCCCCTATGTACAGGAGCACCATGAAAGGGACGATCTTCTCTGCAGTGTCTGCGATCCTCTGGATTCCTCCTAAAGTCACCACGGTTACGAGTACACCTACGAGAACTGCCGTAACCAGAGGAGGCACACCAAAGGATTGAACTGCTGCCGCGATGGAGTTAGTTTGAGCCAAGGTTCCGATCCCGACAAGTGCTACACCAGCTCCAAATACGGCGAATAGCTTTGCCAGTATAGGACGGTGCAATCCTCTTTCCATAACGTACATAGGTCCTCCTGCCATTTTTCTATCACTCCGAATAACGCGATAGCGAACAGCTAAAACCCCTTCTCCGTATTTCGTTGCGAGGCTAAAAAACGACGACAAGATCATCCAAAATAAAGCTCCAGGCCCCCCAACGGAGAGAGCAACAGCGATCCCTACGATGTTGCCTGTGCCGAGCGTTGCCGATAGAGCGGTGCACAAAGAAGCAAAATGAGAAATATCACCGGCAGCATCGCTGACTTTGTTGTTGACGGCCGTCCCTTTCTCACCCTTTGAGCGCTGAGACTCCC
The DNA here is from genome assembly GCA_041200185.1 of Alphaproteobacteria bacterium. GTDB lineage: Bacteria > Pseudomonadota > Alphaproteobacteria > BNTO01 > BNTO01. The sequence continues at coordinate 707,793 of CP165730.1, read as the reverse complement.
GTAAGCACGCAAACGCCCGTGGTAACCCTCGAAGCTGGATGAAACCCAACCGAAAAGAGAAATACACCCCCACAGCTACGAAAGAAGCTATAAGAGGAAAACTCCAGACATAATCACAAATTAAACGAGCAATAGCCCAACACTCCACCGAACTCCTCCTGTAAAAAATAAGGAGAGCCCCACGGCTGTAGCGATGCTAAGTGCGAGTTATAAGATTGAAATATTCCAATAACCATACCTTCCTCTGTACCTGTACCTGAAAGTGTTCGGCCCCTATCGTCCTTGCTTTCGCGGTGCTCAACACGTTGAGTCTCTCCAAAGTCTTGTCCAGCAACGATACCTTTGCCTGAGATCGCTACCCCTTCGGCGGCTCCGTACGGAGCACTCTCTCGTTACCTTCATCCAATTTTCCACACTCTTTCATACTCTTCTTGGTTTGTCAAGTTACCTAGGAGTATAGGCCCCATCCCTCTGGAGAGATATGCTAAATCGGATTTGGGATGATACCCTTGTGGTTAAACGAATATAGTCTGTTTTTCATACCCATATGGCGGATGGGGGTGTAGAGCATGGGGGGCTAAAATGAACATCTTGTTGTGTTGTATTCGGCGATTGTCACTCCGTCGATTAGTCTTGCATCCGACCAAGTCAACGGACAGCTCAGGCGGAAATTTCTGGACGTACCTCAGGGACATCAGTCTGCCAAGGTGTTTGTGGAGGAGTGCGAAACAAGAAAGAAGAGTAACCAGCAGATGGTAGAGAAGGATGTGGCGATCCTTGATTCTGTACTCGGTATGTTGGGCTCAGATACTCCGTCGAGTGAGTCAACGACTCAAAGCGGCCAAGGTTCACTCTTGGCTTTATTTAACCAACTCTTACAGGAATGGCCTACGAATCTGAGGACCGTGAAGGAAGACTTGGGCACGCTTGGACAAACATTGGAACAACAGAGTGGCCTTCTGGTTGAAATGATACAGAGTCTTGAGAATCTCGAGAAAGGAGGTTTAAACGAGGCTGTCCTACGCCGATTCGATGAGTTAAAGGGACTTATTCAGCAGGATTCACGTAGTGTAAAACATATAATAAGAGTGCTTGGAGTCCCGGAACAGTAACTAAGTGTGGGCAATCTACAAGGGTTGCCCTATCGATCTTTATGCCCATCCCAAAAGGGGTCGATTAGTCACTTGCTGGAAGCAGGACCTACGAATGAAGTGAATTTTTGAGCCATTTTTGGCATTTCAATGCAAATAAAGATATTTTTGTGAAATTCAACAATTTTCATTTACTTAAACAAACTCCAATTCATAGTAAGTATAAAATTTTCTGCGTAGGATCTGGCATGGTAGTTGACGGTGTTTGCTTTATATGGGTATCATTTTGAGTAGGGGAAGAGCTTTTTTGGAGGTCCTATGAGAGTTTCCATTTGTATTTGGTCTTTGTGTTGCGCTGTTTCTTGCGTCGCGTCAGTAGAGAATAGGCCTTTTTTGACTACCCCATGAACTTTGGACACAAAGTTAATGAACAGTTTGAAGAATTGCATTCGTGTCTCAATAAAATCGGGAGAATAATGGGAGAGCATGAGAATGATCCCCAAGCATGGGATGTGGATGTGTTGCTCAACAAGTGTCATTCCGTTGCCAATGGAGTTCAGAATGATTGTCTTGGATATTTTAAAAAATTTGAGGAACTTATGCAGAGGTTGGTAAGTTCTCAAGACCAAAGGACAACATTCGAGCAGGAATTGGAGCCTAGTACCGAAAAGAAATAAACCAACATCGAATCATGCCACCGTCTGGGGGCGTGAATGCAGTTTTGGCAAATTTACATCGTTGGTTTTCGAGGGAAGATGGAGATTGGTTTTACATTACTTGTGTTTCGAGAAGGAAGGCTGGATTGTGGATAGGGCGAGAGGGGGGTAATAGACGTAGGTGAGTTAACCGATAGTTGTTTAAAAACAGGCATCTTTTACGCCAGGCAGTAGTCACCTGCTCCCCCTTTCCAGGAAAGACATGACAGGATCTTGATTTTCAAACTTGATGAGAATCAAGCCCGAGATCTTGCCTAACTCGATAGAAGTGGATATTCCGTTTGACACAAAAGCACTGTAAGATTCACTTATCCTCAATAGCTCTCGAAGGTCGTATGACTCCACCGTCTCTCAAGAAAGAATTATTAGGAAGCGCCTCTTCAGAGGAGGTTGCTTTTTTGTCATTTTACGTTGATCGTGGAAAGGGTTTTGCAACATTGAAGCGAGGAAACGAGCTGTGGGAACGTCGTTGCAAATGGGAAACATCACAGGCGTCAGAGCTTGTTCCTTTTCTTCATGATCTTTTGAAAGAGGCGCAGCAGGATCCTTTACAGATCCGTTTTTTGGCCGCTCCAAGAGGACCGACGTCATTTACAACTTTGCGGATCACTTTGACGGTGGCGAAAGCACTGGCTTTTGCGATCCCCAACGCACGAGTTTTCGCCCCGACTCAGTTTCATGTTTTGGCCTTCGCTGTTCGACAATATATCTCCAACGGCACAGACTTCCTAGTATTGCTAGACTCGGCCAAACAAGGGTTTTATGGGGCCATTTTTCGCTACATCCCACCTTATAGGCCGTTTATGGTGCAGCCCTTTGCCTACTATGACCGAACTGAGGGGGACGCCTTTCTCAGACAGCGTCATAACCTACCTTTTGTTACTGATTTTGCACCTAGTTCCTTGGCAGCACGTTGGTTAGAAGTTGCTGGCAAGCCGCCTCTTCCTGTGGCGACGTCTTTGTCGACAGAGCAAATCGAGCTATATTACGCGCCTCGTGATCCGCAGGACATATCCGACGATACCTGTTGGGTTCCTTTATATGGCCACACGCCGATTTATGCGAAAGCGGCATTAGCGCGGCCTTAAAAGATGGCGGAACAGAGGTCCTTCACCTTTCGGCGACTTACAGCTGAAGATGCTAATGAGGTGGAAGATATTTCCTTTGGAGCGTTTCGTGATCCTGTGGACGCACCTTGGTCAGATGTGGATTTTCGCTCAAAGCTTCAACAACCTCAATTTTTTAGCGGATGGCTTGCCCTTGCTGGGCATCAACCGATTGGTTTTCTACTCTTTCAGGATCACATCGAGGCTCTGGAAATTCTTAAACTCGCCGTATTACCGAAGCATCAACGCTGCGGAATAGCCAGCAAGCTGCTCACTCTCTGCATCGAAACATTCCCAGCAAGAGAGGTATGGCTAGAAGTTGCTTCAACAAACGAACGAGCCCTATCTCTGTATAAATCATTTGGGTTTGAGTTGGGACGCCGTCTCGTCCGTGCATTTACAAACCCTCGTAACCTTTCACAAACTGCGGATGCTCTTGTCTTATGTCGTCCAGCTTTGTTACCTTTCCGTTAGCATCATAGGAGGTATCAGTTTTTGTAATCTCCTTTATCAAAGATGTAGCAATTTTCTTGGGGTCTGATTTGACAAGGACTTACTCTCATGTTCTATAATAAAGATAGCTCAAGAAATCGAGGGGGAAGGGAGAATCGTGGCGAGCTTTCGATCGGTATTAGTAGTTTGTATAACGTCTCTAGTTGTTTTTTTCTTTACGATGGATTTCATCAAAGAGCATTTTCGATACGAGTTCCTCGTTAAGGGCGACGTTTGCATTGCCTTCGACCACAAAGAACTTTCTATTAAAGTTGTTGGACCAACAGGGTGTGCAACAGTGCACATCAACAAGACAGAGGAACAGAAGATGCGCGAGCAGATTGAGGACAGAGGTAAATAAGAAAATACAGACAAGCCTTAACCAACTTGTTCCGTCAGCGACCTCCGTTGCTCCCCAACCTCCTCAGCCAGCCATCATGGCAGCTGGGTAAATAAAAACGAGCACTCTCGACGTGCTCGTTGTCTTAGTTGATAAAGTTGTTTTTTCTCACTTCTAAGACTCACCATTTAATGCTTTCCACATCTCTAGCTCCTCTGGGCTCAACTGAGCAACCCGAGCTTCGAGGTTGGCACGAGCACTTCTAATGGCAGGAGGATCTTTTTTCTTAGGAGGAGTAAGCGGTGCAAAGTTTTGATTTCTAAGTAATTCCACTTCATTCACACTCTGATTAAGACTGAGTAATGTGGCTCCTTGGCTAGGAAACGCGGTTAAATACCTTTTAACTTGGTCTTCATGGTGATCAACAATGACCGTCACCCTGTCCGTCTTCTGAAACGATAAGTTCATGGATACATTACTCGTCAACGAACTCGGATAGGGATGATTAATTTGATACTCGATAATCGAGACAGCATTTCCGAAATCATCACGGTACCTTTCAAGAATACGAACAGTTGGTAACGTGGCTTCTGAATTCGCAATGACTGCGGGAAGATCATAGAGAGAATGAGTAATGTATCTACGTACTTTTCCTTTAAAATGGTTGCGTGTGCTATCGCCGATTTGGCTTGTGAGCTTCAGTAAAGCAACAACTCTGTCTTTGTTCTCTCGAAGGAATGTGTTGATTATGTTAATCTCCGTTCTAAGTTGTGTCTCTTCCTTTTTCAACCCCTGCATTTGCCGTTGGATTTCTTCTGTCGGTTGCAACTGGTCCTCAATTTTTTGTTGACGATTCTTCAACTCCTTGAGCTCGCGCTGTTCCTTTTGAAGGCGCTGATATTTTGCATCAGCTTGAACATTTCTCTTACGAAAGTCTTTGGTACCTAGATACTGAGCAAAAAACTCTTTTGCAGTTAAGTCCACATCGTCCTCCGGAAGATTCTTGAGTTGACTTTCTAGAGCTTGGTACTCGTCGTGTGTCCGGAATGGAGGCTGCGTTTTGCCTATAGCTATCAACTCACCAGTAATAAAACTCTCCACTGTCTGCTTTGGAAAAGGCTGGCCCTGGTCGAGAGGACCCATTCCGCAGAGTTGGTTAATACGATTCTTGACTGAGTCGAGATCCACCGAAGGAAGCTTATAATGGTCCAAAAAATGCTTGAGAACTTGTGGTGAGAGAGTTAAAGCTCCATTCCTTATATAAATCAATAGAAACCTGGCTACTTGCTGTTGAGCAAGGTCTTGCAGCAAATCGTCCTGCGATGGGATAGCTACCTCCGGATAATCTTTTTTCAGAGTTTGTTCCAAGAACGACGTTAACGGTACAGGCTCTCCTTTATCAAAGATTTCAGAACCCCTTAATACAGGAACAACACTTTGAACAACCAAATGGCCATAAACTTCGCGCATCTCAACGAGGAATCTTTGCGTGATTCCTTCGTTCACATAGAAGTTATGCCCTTCCGTTTGAATAGGAGCGTTCACCATTACACTCGGGTCATAGAACAAATTTAGGTATGGAGCCTTCTGAGATGTCTGAATCATAAAGGTCAAATGATCAGGATCCGACTGGACAACCGAAGGTTCAGATTCATCGGCAAAGAATTGAGAAAAGGCCTTCTGGGCTTGGACTGCTAAACTTGTCCAGGCAAAGAATGGGTGTTTGTCGATCCAGCTTCCGTTAAAAATCTTAAAAAGTTGTTTTGGGAAAATTGTTATAATCGAGTTATGTATAACCTCATAAGGAGCGCGGTTGACCGATAACTCGACAATGTCGTTAAAATCTATTTTTCGTTCTAATTCGAATACTTACATTTCATAGATGACTCATACGTACTAAAGAACCGAACAAATCCTAGCGTGCCACATTCACCAAAAGTTGGCAAGGGTGTAAATACGTAACTTGCGCATGAGGAGGATAAACGTTCGATTATCCTTAACAGATTCAAATACCTCCCCAAGGGGGTATTCAAAACAGTTCTGTTCCTTTATGATGGAGCCGTGTCTGATCGTTCCTTCCCCTTCGGGGTGGAAGGCTTTTTTGAGGAGGCATCATGAATTCCTATTTACAGCAAGTTATTACAAAAACGCGAGAGCGGAACCCGCATGAGCCGGAGTTTCTTCAAGCCGTTGAGGAGGTTTTTTCGTCCGTCAACGTGCTTATATCGAAGCATCCTGAGTATGAAGACCAGGCTCTATTGGAGAGGCTTGTCGAGCCAGAGCGGGTCGTAGAGTTCCGCGTGTGTTGGACGGATGATGCGAACAAAGTCCAAGTCAATCGCGGGTATCGCGTGCAGTTCAACAGCGCCTTAGGCCCCTATAAAGGGGGACTTCGTTTTCATCCCTCCGTTAACCTGTCTATCATGAAGTTTCTTGGTTTTGAGCAAACTTTCAAGAATAGCCTGACGGGACTTCCTGTCGGCGGTGGTAAGGGCGGCTCTGACTTTGACCCGTGCGGAAAGAGCGATAGTGAAATTATGAGGTTTTGCCAAGCTTTTATGACGGAGTTGTATCGGCATATTGGCCCTAGCGTGGACGTCCCCGCAGGCGATATTGGTGTCTCTGGGAAGGAGATTGGTTATCTCTTCGGTCAGTATAAGCGTATTCGTGGAGCGTTTGAGAATGGCGTTCTTACGGGAAAGGGGCTCGTCTACGGCGGGAGTTTGATCCGTCCGGAAGCAACAGGATACGGAGCCGTTTACTACGTTCAGGAAGTCTTAAAGCATGAGCATGACTCATTGGCTGGCAAAACTTTCGCTATTTCTGGTTTTGGTAATGTTGCCTGGGGAGTGGCTAAGAAAGTCGCTGAACTTGGCGGAAAGGTTGTAACGATCTCTGGACCCGATGGGTTCGTACATGACGAGGCAGGTATCGTTACTGAGGAGAAGATCCATTACCTCCTTGAAATGAGATCATCTGGACGGAATCGGTGTGAGGACTATGCTGACAAGTTTAAGGTGCCGTTCTTCGCTGGTAAGAAGCCTTGGGGAGTAAAGGTCGATGTCGTTATGCCTTGCGCCACACAGAACGAGGTGGATGAAAATGATGCTAAACAGATTCTGGCGAATGGAACGAAGTACTATATCGAGGTCTCCAACATGCCGTCAACTGCTCAGGCTCTGGCCGTCTTTTTAGCGGCAAAGGGCGTCGTGACAGCCCCCTCTAAAGCGGTTAATGCTGGGGGCGTTGCAACATCGGCTCTTGAGATGAGTCAAAATGCCATGCGCTACAGCTGGTTAGCTGAAGAGGTTGATGCCAAGCTTCACACCATCATGAAGACTATTCACGATTCATCGATGCAGGCAGCAGAGAATGCCGGGCTCGGTTACAACCTTGTTGCTGGCGCTAACCTCGTAGGTGTCAGTCGTGTTGCAGATGCCATGATTCAGCAAGGTGTGGTGTAAAAATAATTTTTGGTGACGGGGGGATGTTCCCTTTGGGGGTCTCCTCTTGCATCTTGACCTCTATCCTCTCAAGAGGGGGAGCGAAAGTGACGTGTCTCGTTCCCTCCTTTTTGCGTGTAAAACAAGAGAGAAGCGGTTCTTGCACAGCCTCAGTTTTGAAAGAGGAGCCTTTGGGTGTGGTGAGGGCGTTGGCGGGTTTTGATTTCGCAAAAAGCCACTCCCTAGCGCAGACGCATCCGTAGTTGTACGCTTCCACGGCATAGTTAAACGCCATATCGTCATCGCGCGGGCATTTCCTCCCCTCCTGGTAATCTCTCGAAACGAGCCAAAGTGCGGTCTGATAGCTAGGAAGATCAAGATACTCAACTTGCGTTTTGGAGTTGGCAATTTTCTCTAAAAGCGTGTGAGTTACCTGGGGATCCTCAATAAAAAAACGGCACGTTGATGTTTTTGGCAACATTTTAAGCTGTTTAAAGTTTGGTAATCCTTTAGCATTATGTCGAAATAATTCAGGATCAAGTCCATCTGTGTTATCGTAGACAGTTATTGCAAAGTTATACATAGCACGGATATGTCCTTCCAAAACGGCTCTTATGAGGGCATCACGATATTGGACTATTTCGGCGTCCGATCTCATCTCTAGATTGTTTAGACAAAAATCATCCTGAAAATCCTGCTCTCCAACAATTTGTCGACATTTTTCAACGCACGTCATAGAGAAGAGGGTGGGTGTTGCTGGAACAATGATTTCTGCGGTATTCTCCGGTGTCAGCGTAGGATTTGAGAGGAATCTTGCTGAAAGCTTAACTTTCCCAGATGCCATTGCTGCTGTTGAAATAGTTAAGAAAAGGCTAATACTACGAAAAAATAGCGAAATAAATTTTGTGCTGCCCATTGTTCATCATTATTAACAATTCCTTTCGTTATTATGCGTATAAATAGTTAATAAATTATTAATGAGTCAAGATATCTAATCATATTTTATAGACACAATAATAATATTGATGATTTTACAACTGTCTGCATAACTAATTAATTTATACAAGCAAGCGTCTAAAAAAATGTGCATTTGATGGGCGAGAAAACTTGTTATTAATTCATATAATCACTTTGTTTTTATTCAAAACTATGTCGTAAGAGAGTTTACTTCTTTTTATTTACAGAAATTTTATAACGATCGAAAGTTGCTGGAGGGCTTCTCCAAGGCTTTCTACGGAGTGGACGAATAAGAGTTGTTCATCAACCGCTAGGTTTTGTGGTTGATAGTGTCGCCAACTACTTAAAAATTCCTTAGATATAAATTCTACAGCTTCTGCGATATTGTAAAAAGAAAACAAGGAAAAAGATTTTTCTTTTTTAAGCGCGAACTCAGCAACTTCCCCTGTAAGTTGCATAATTTCTTCCGAGAAAGAGCTAATTTGTTGAGGAAGATGTGTGAGCGCGCTATCCGGTTGTAACATTTCAGATGCAGGGCACGACAACGACAGAACGGAAAATATAGATTCCATATCATGAGCAAGGGCAGTGATCTCCTCTCCCATTGTTCCTTCCATAAGGCCACTATAAAGAGAAAGTAGATGATTTCTAAACGAAGTTAGAAGAGGTTCAAGTTGCCTTATATACCGTGTTTCAAGCTTGATGAGTCCCTCAAGATTTTGCCGAAGTGTTGATATGGCTGACCGACAGAATTGAAGAAACTGTCTCACACCATCACGAGGTCCTTGTAGTTCGCGCGCTATCTCTTGCAGATGGCTTAAGAACATGCTGCAAGCAGCAGAAAAATGCTTAGGATCTATGAAGCTACCTTTTCGCATATCCTGTATTTCTCGCCACAATGTCCTGGGTGCCGGGTTATCAGGACTTCCGATGTGTTCATACAAAGAAAAGATGACCGGCTCAGAGAAATGCGGGCCTTTTTTTTGGAGCCATACTAACCACCGTCTACAAGCTTCAAATACCTCCGCTATTGATTCGGCAGTACCTTCATGGGGCTGTTCTTCCCAATCTCTCGCTACCGATTCGAGATAGCTTCGTAACGAAGTTGGATTCCTCCTCTCTGAGGAGACTCCTGTTTTGCTCGTTTCGAAGGTTTTTTCAAAGTAAATTGGGAAGATTTCTAACATCAACTCCCACAGGGCACGCGTAAAACTTTGAGATTGCGGATAATCTAACACGACTGTAACATCCGGAAATAGGGTTTGAATCGTCTCGAATTGTGAGGAAGGATTAGCCGTGTAGTCGTCACGCAAGCGGATCAGGCGGTCCAGCCACGATCCTTCCGAATACGCAAGAAATGGCAAAATATTCCGTATAAAACTAAAATCAAACACCTCAGAGTGGAAAACTGAAGAAAGGATATTTAGCCAATAGCTAAGACTCTCATGCGTTGAACCGTCCGCGTTTCCAAAGCACTCTGTCCGTGCTTCATTCATCGTCATATCACCTTCACGCACTTTTGCCCTAATGTCTAACAGGACTGACGTGAAATTTTCTTGTCCACCCACTTGTGGATAGGCCAGATACGGAAAAGAACCGAAGGCTCTCAGTAGTGGGAAGGAGAGCACATCTTTCTTAGCTTGGAGCAAACTACCTAGGAGGGACCCTTTCTCTGATCCACCTTCCAACTTCTGAACGATTTGCTTTTCCTGGCTCCCTGGTTGGTCAACTAACCAAAATATTTCGTTGAGCTTTTCTGGACAATCCTCTTGGAAGACTTTTAGGATTGAGTGTATGTCTAGACAAAGTGGTTCGGCCATCAAATTTTCAAAAGTAACGGCCGTGTCCAAAATGTGTTCCAAGAGAATATTTTTGTATTCATTCGTCTTTGACAACTTATTTTTCCTTCGAAGACTGTTGAATAATGAGTCAATAAATCCTCTTAACGTGGGGGCTGATGCATTTCCGGACTCTTCACCGATGAACTCAAAAAGCTCGTCAGCAAGAATGCCACGAAGAGTCTGTAGCTCCTGCCCTAATTTACTATCTAACGAGGGTGCGAAAGTATCTAAAGCATCCTCGAGGCAAAACTCTTGGGCGCCAAGAGACTTTCGCAGGTCAACAAGTCGTGTGTAAAAACTCTGTTGGATCTTACCTTGCGAAGACTGGCTATTATCGAAGCCTGGGTAGTCAAAACTACTCAACTCGTTATACAATTTTATAAACGTCGGAAATTTAGTGAATTTATACTCTCTTAATATTTCAAAAAAATTGTCAAATAAAGTTGAAAGCAACTCAGGAGCAGAAACTTTTTGTTTTGGGAACCCAACAAGGTATCGACGTAATTTTTCAATCATTACTTTTTCTTCAGTTCGCTCTTCTGACTCTATTGGATTCTTTGATTTTACAAATTCTTCAAGTCTTTTGTTTTCTTCTGCAAGAAGAGCTGTGATTAAGTTTTTTATACATGGGGTTTCTTGATGACAACTTGACTCAATCATCGAAAGAAGAGGGACATTCATGACTCTTTTTACGACTTGATTCAACAAACCGAAAAACGTCTCATATGACGTATCCCCGGGCGTTCCAAGTACAGACACAAAGGTATCCAAATGATGAGCAGTATTCCTCAATTGTCGTATTTTGCCCCAGAGTGATTCTTTCTCAGCACGACGAGGTACTCCCGCAAGCTGAAGAACCTCTGACCACGACGGTGCTTGAGGATCCGTCGTAGGGAATATTCCCCAAAAGTCTAAAACCTGAGACAACATCCGTAGGCGTGCAAAAATCCCTACCGGAGATGAAACCCCACTTGGAGCAGAATCCAACCACAAGGCTAGTGTATTTTCCTGGCTGGATGTAATTTTGCTGACTACTGTGGTTCGTACATCCTCGAGAGCTTGGTAAATATTCTCCTGATCGGTAAAGAGCCTCCCTTTGAGCACAAGAAGCTCATCACTCGCTCCTGCCTCTAAGTCAGCAAAAAGTCCACAGAAACCTACAACGGTAATGGGACATAGGACCACCTTCAACTTTTCTAGGAAAAAACAACGCCAAAACCGCATTGCACATGAAGACCTCTTGTTCGTTTCTATCCTAATTATTCAAAGAACATGTAAAATTTTGGTAAATCCACGTCACAAATCACTCGGGTAAGTACGTAGTCTCTCCATGAGAGCCCTCTTCTCTAACCGTATTCTATGGTTTGCTAAAGAGGTTCACCCAAGGGCCAGCGAGGACGAGGGGATGCTGAAAGGGGATCCTGATGTCCCTGTAAAAACAAACACAGCCCAACCCACGCGATCATCACCGCATTATCCGTGCAGAGCGACGGAGGAGGCGTTACAACCCGAAATTGGAAACGGTCAGCTACGGATTGAATCTTTTCTCTAACAGCCCGATTCGCTGCCACGCCTCCAGCAATGACTAGAGTCTGACTTTGTCGTACAGCCTCTGAAACCATCCTTAGTGCGCTCTCTGTGCGGTGAGCTAAAGCTTGAGCAATACACTCCTGAGCACTTGCCGCAAAATCATGTCGATCTTGGTTCGACAAAGGGCTGTGTTGCTGAATGAGGATTCGGAACGCCGTTTTGAGCCCTGAAAAAGATAAATCACACCCTGGTTTACCTTTAAGGGGTATAGGGACTTCAAACCTGTGGGCATCTCCCTCACAGGCGTATTTCTCTACCCAAGGTCCACCGGGGTACCCTAGATCCAAGAGGCGAGCGATCTTATCAAACGCCTCACCGGCTGAATCGTCCAGGGTTGTACCCAAAAGATGGTACTGTCCTAGCCCGTAAACCTCCAAAAATTGGCAATGTCCTCCGGATACCAAGAGCAGAAGATAAGGAAACTCAACGGCGTCCGTCAAACGGCAAACCTGTGCGTGCCCCTCCAGGTGATTTACAGCAATGAAGGGTTTCTTGAGAACCATAGCTAAGGTCTTAGCTGCCATGGCTCCTACCATAACTCCCCCTAGAAGCCCTGGTCCACATGTCGCTGCAATAGCGTCAACCTGAGAAAGCGAAAGATTGGCTTGATCCAAAGTCTTCTTCAAAATCGGGAATAACAACTCCATATGCGCCCGTGCCGCAACCTCGGGAACAACTCCACCAAAGTCCCTATGTTCATCTAGCTGAGTCTTCACAACATGCGAGCAGATTCTTTCAGTGAGATTGCCATAGTTGCACACAACAGCTGCCGCCGTTTCGTCACAACTTGTTTCAATACCTAGGACATGCTTCGTCACCATCCGCTCCACATGTTTGATCGGAAACGCCTTCTAAACAGTAACCAACGTTATACCTGGAAACAATAGCTTAATGACGCCTCCCCACGCACACACGGTGATAGCAGAGTCCACAAAAATTGGCTTCTTCGCAACCGTAACATTTGGTTTTACAGGAACCCATGAAGACGTAGTAACAGGCACACACGGCATAGGCGTCAAAATCCCCAAGTGCGACGCCGTAGCTGCAGCCACAACAGGATTTCCCAAACAAGAACACATTCCAAAAGGTAAGATATTCAAGAAAGGTACGTGTTCCATCACCGATGCCGCAGGGAGATATTTCATTGTTACGAGGTTGATCGGCAAGACCATCAACGGCGTCGGCGCTGCTCCAAAAGAACATTTGCAGATAGCCGTTAAAACAACGGGCATCCCCATGATAGTATCCCCGGACTAGTTAGACGTCGAGAGCGACACAACCTTCTTCATAGAGTCCTTATTGATCTTGAGACGATGCGATCCTACGATGCTCGCCCGGACAAGTTCAGCTGCCTCCTCTGAAAAACCTCCTATGAGAGCTTTCTTAATCCCCTCAACACGCTCAATATTCTCGTCTCCAAGTTTGAGGCTTACATCATCTGTTCGCCCCTTAACGAAAGCTACTGCGACACGCTTATCCTTGGTCTGAAGGAAAACGACCGTATGCATTTTTGAAAGTAATAGCCTTTCAATGGCATCACCATCGAATATTTCGTACACTTTTGCTTTCCTTTCTAAAGTATCAAATCGAGAAACAGCGTAAGAATTCGCTTTAAAAGAGCCTTCCTTAACAGCCTGCTGCCACTCATTCAGGTTTTCAACTTTGCCGAATTTAGTCGTAGCCAGTTCCAACGTCTTTTCTTGATCGGCCTCCTTTTGCCAATCCTTAACAACTTGCTGGCGAATGGCTTCAAGCTTTGGCAACTCTTTTTTCTTCACATCCTTGATTTGGAGCATCACTGAGTAACCCTGAACATCGGTGAAATCACCTTCCTCTCCTTTTTCCATGTCAAAAGCCTGAGAGAGCACGACCTTGATGACCGGCGCTTCAAGCCCTCCTTCTTTCAGTATCTCTTCCGCCTTCTCACGGACGAGAGCCGGGAAAGAAACTCTCCGCAGCGGAGCGATTTTGGAAACTTCCTCAAAAGGTTGGCCACTCGCAAAGGCGTCCTCGACCTTGTCTTTGAGGTCTTTGATTTTGCTATTTACAAAAGCTTTTCTCAGATCCACTTCAAGTTGCTCTTTGACTTCTTCAAATTTCTTTGTGGATGCGGGAGTAACCTTTGTAACAATGTAGATCAACCACTTACCCTGTCTAAGAACAGGACCGTAGTTCTCCCCCTCTCTCAAAGTGTGGATAACCTCCGCATCTTCCTTTACCAACATAGCTTCCTGAATGGTGACCAAATCTGCACCAGGAACTAACTTTTTGATGCGTTCATCCGTCATTGATCCCAACAGCACTGATTTTGCAGCAATGGCGTCAGACTCCGCATCAAATCTCAATGCCTTAATTTCACGGATTTCAGGAATGCCCCACTCATCCTTCCTCTCCTCATAAGCTTCACGAAGGCTTTCCTCCGTCACCACAGCACCCTTCGCAAGCTGTTCATGAGGAATCAAAATAACGTCTACGCTGCGCTGCGCTGGGCGCTTATACTGCTTCTTATGTTCCTTTAACCACTGTTCTAACGCCTCATCGGAAGGGAATTCCTTATCCGTCTTCTGAGAAGGAATAAAGACAATCTCTAGCTGGCGCTTACCGCAAAAAGTTTTGAGTAGCTCGTCAGCATAAGCATCTTCCATGCGCAAACCTGACGCCATAGGGAGCAAAAACTGCTGCATAGCCAAATCCTGAGAGATGCCATTCACCAACTTCTGAGGCTGAACTCCAAGCTGACGCACTGCCCTCTGGAACGTCTCGGAATCAAACTTTCCGTCCTTCTGAAATACGGGGAGGCTATGCAGATAAGACGTTACAAGGTCCTGAGAGACCAAAATTCCTTGCTTTCGCGGTTCGTGTTCAAGGACTGCGTCTGAAACCATCCCCTGCAAAATCTGCTTAGCAACCTGTTCCTTCATGCGTTTTGTGGTTAGCTGTACACCACGGCGATTCAAGGCCGCTACTTGTTTCTGATAGGCCTCGTAAAAATCCTGAAAGCCGATCTTTATGCCGTCAACTTTGGCGACGGGAGGGATAGCCGTCAGGATACGGACAACGTCGACAACACCAAAAAAGACAAAACTGACTCCAATGATGGAAAATATAATCTTGATGATGAGACTTCCCGATTTATCTCGAATCTTCTGTAGCATGTGAACATTTTGTTAAAGCCCCCGACAGTTCAGTCTAAACAAAACAAAATGAACCTTCAATAGCCTTCCAGGGAGTCACCTCTCCTCTCTACAGCGCGATGGAAGGGTGTTCTCGGAGGGAATTGAACCCACGACCTCAGGATTAGGAATCCTACGCTCTATCCTACTGAGCTACGAGAACGCCACATCTAATTACTACCGAGGTTCTCACATTTAAGCAAGAGTCATCGCCAAAAGGCGTCTCAGAGCTCAATGTGTTCCTTTCAACAAAAGGCCATCCGCCGAGTCCTATCTCCCCCTTATAACGGGGGGTTCCAAGAGCGGCTTGCACATCGCCACATTTTTGGGCACCCTAAAAATAGGGGGGAGATTTTTAGGACAAACCGATGCTAACACTGGATATCGTTGATAGCGCAATGGGAGCGCAGGCTTCTCTTTTGAAGGGAACACGCGTCGTTTTACAAAGGCTTTGGCCTACCTCCGTTGACGAAGCTCAGTCTTTTATAAACGCTTGTCGCCCCTCGGTTGCTCGCGTGACTCTTGAGGCTTCTTCGATCGATAGCCAATTTATCTCTATCCAAGGATTGTCTTGGTATGACCGTCATTGCCTGACAAGGCAATTACTGCAGCAAAACACCTCTTCGTCTCATATTCTCCCTCCAGTTAAGTCGAACCTTCCACCAACTTCGCAGCCAACACTTGTTATCACGTCGTGCTACTTCACACTCTCCTCAATAAGTATTCTACAGACTCTTAAATCTTCGAGAATTCCCATCAAAAATTTAACGGTTAATACATATAGCATTCCTTCATCTCTTCTTTCGACTTGTAAAATCGAAACTCCCTGGTCTTGCTGCCTGTACACAGTAAAGGAAAGCTTGTTTTTGGCTATTACTTTGTCATCTACCGGCCAGCCACCTCATGTTCTTCTCGTTCGTCGATTAAGCCGAGACTCTAACTGCGCAGATGAAATTCTGCAGTCTTTTCACTATCTTTCTAGAAAAACGGGGACACCTATTGATACCTTCAGCGTCTTCCAAACATCTCATACTTCACCTCTTTCCTCGGAAGATTTCCCGTCCCCTTGGAAGGTCACCGTTACCCGACTCTCTTCTCCTTCTGCTAAAGCTCTTGATTTCACTCTCGATTTATCTTCTCTACGGCCCCTTCGCAGGCTCTATGTTTGGCCTCGGTATCTGCAGGCATCAGCCTTAACCTTCGGAAGCTTTTCTCTTTTGGCAACCTTGAAAAATTGTTATCAGACCCACATTGAACACAGAAAACAGACATTAACAAGTTTCCAAAATCGCACTCTTTCTTCAACGCTTTCCCTTGCTGAATTAACTCACCAGCTACAGCAAGCCGAAAACACTCAAAGATTTCTTGATGTTATCGAGTATCAAACAACTCAAAGTTGGCCAGCTCAAAACTTTCTTTCGGCCACGCTGGCAACCCTTTCTTCTATCCACAAGAACCAATTTCTTCAGTCACTTTCCTGCGAACAAAAAGTAGGTCAAAAATTAGTAAAACCTTCTAGAATGGTAAACCATCTAAAAGAAAAAACGTCTCATTCAGAAACTTCGAATCCAGAGACTTCATTAGTATTGAAGGTCGATTTGTCCCCACGTGAGCTTTACCAAGACGGTTTTTCTTCCAAAAACCTAACTTCTGCGCTAAGGAGGCGTTGCGAAGCGTCAACTCAACTCGCTAGGACCTGTCTTACTAAAAGGATTAAACAACCCGCCACGCTTTCTTCACGCCTTAACGTCGAACGAAAGTTGATTACATTAAATATTCAGTGGTCAAAGAATAATACTTCACTAAATAAAGACAAAATATCCGTTTCACCTTCTCTTTCAATCGAGCCATCTTCATTCAAAATTCCTTCACAAAAGGAGCGTAGGAGACAACACAATTCTTTAGTTCAAACCAAAACAATTTCACATCTTCTAGAACAGTATTAAATCAATAATAGAAAAGTAATTTTAACAAAAGGAGAAAAATATGACTTACTTATGGATCCGTCAACAAAGTCGCATCATCGTCTTGCGTTGGTATCAATTTTGCCGACTGACTCAACGAAGCTATCAGCACCTCACGTTTCTTACCCCAAAAAGCGTCCTCAGACAAATAGGACTTTCAGTAATTATCATCTTTACAGGATCTCTTCTGTGGACGATATCGACACATCTCCGTCTTAAAGCTCAAGCCGTGACGCAGGGATGCCAACAAAAAGCACTTCTGCAAAGTCAAATCTACCAGTTAGAAAGACAAACAGAAGAGCGCCTCAACGCCCTTGCCCTCACCAAGGAAGATGTTCTAACGAAGATGCCCTCAGCTGCTTCTTCGCCCCTCAATGAGATAGTTACCTCCCTAAGAGATGCCGTTCACATCGAAGACCTCCAAATTGAAACTCACGAACTTCAGCCGCCTTCGCCGCAGCTTGCTAGTATCTCTATCCGTCTATCTTTTCAAGCAAATAAAGAGGCACAAATTTACCAGTTTTTAACACAATTTGTGCGCAAAATACCTGGTTTTGTGAATTTTGAAGAACTCAATATCCAACGCATAAGAAAGATTTTGAGTCAACGCGAACTTAAGAAACAACGCCTTGCCTCACCTTTAGCTACCAATTCTCTTCCTCATTTCTCAACCCGTGTTCAGGCCCAGCTCATCGTTCCTCACGACGTTTTGTCGATACTTTTGCCGGCACCTCCGTCTTCAGCAAAGTCACCGTGGCCAGCTCTTTTTCCTTGATGAGATCAAAAATTCACGTCAGCATGATGGTAAAACGAAAACAAACAAAGGATAGGACGATGCTGTTCGGCAAAAGACGACTCAATTGGGTAACACTTCTCATCGTTCTTAATCTTACCGTGACATCTTTTGCATCCCTAGAAACCACTCAGAGGTGTCCACAGTGTTATTCTCAGGCCTCTACGTTAACGGTAACTGTGCCGCCCCTTCCCGCCAAAACTTTCGATGTCATTGTCTCACCGGGCTTATCCCTTTTCGCCCTTGCAGAAGATCTTTCTAAAAAACATGTTATCAATTATCCTTGGCTTTTTCTTTTTCGTGCTTGGCTAAGTGGCCAGCGCAGGCATATTCAGGCCGGCCAATATCGTTTCTCCAAAGATATGACTCACAAGCAGGTCCTGGACGCCCTTTGTCTTGGCCACGTCGTTATCCACAAAGTGACGATTCCTGAAGGAGTTACCGTAGCTATGGCCGTAAAAATTCTCCAAAAAAATCCCTGTCTACGAGGTTCCGTGGCTTCCTTGCCAAGAGAAGGCCACATCTTACCCGGAACATACACATTTTTGTCTGGAGAAACCCGCCAAAATCTCCTTCAACGAACAACTCAAGCGCTTGAAAAAATACTCAAAACTTGTCCTCTCCCAGCTCCCCTTCAAGATAAAGAATCTCTCCTTATCCTTGCTTCGATTGTCGAAAAGGAAACACGATTGGCAAACGAGAAGGGACTTATTGCGGGAGTTTTCTTAAAACGACTCCATCTCAAGATGCGTCTTCAAGCTGACCCTACCGTTGTCTATGGACTTACGCAAGGGCGGGGAAAAATGGGGCGCCTCTTGACCCGAGCCGATCTCAAGATCAACACTTCTTACAACACCTACTTGCATGCGGGTCTTCCTCCTACCCCCATTTGTTGCCCAGGAGCCGATACCCTCCGCGCAGTTGCAGCCTCCTCTCCTGGAAGCTATCTCTTTTTCGTAGCAAATGGTCATGGGGGCCATTCTTTCAGCACTCACCTTGCCGAACATAACCAACAAAATCTCAAACGGAAAAAACCTGCAAAGTTCTGATTGTGTTATTAGCCATAAGAGGAGTGAGAAGGATCTAAGAACTATTGACTGATTGGCACCGAGCTTTGCCTTGATTTATTACAGAATGTTGTATTTCGTGAAAAAAGAGGACTCTATGTTGAGAAAGCTTTATGTACAATTAGGCCATCTCCCAATATCGGACAGAATTTCTAAAACTCAACTCCATTCTATCTTGAGGGCTCCAGGTTTCCAAAGCTCTGTAAATATGGTCGAGAGGACGGTGGGAGTGCGCAAACACTGTTTCAAGGGTAGCTGTTGAGTTTTTGGAAGTAGGCTGCATCTGAGGAAATTTCTCGAGGTGGCTGAGGGCTTGTCTTCAATTGCTGCTCTATCTTGTTTTTGTGAAGAATTGTCTTATCGAAGTGATGACGAGCCGAGATTGTTAATAGCTGTGGAGTATTGGACGACGATAAATGAGAACGTTATTTATGTTCGCAGAACTTGAATTTCGTCAGGAATAGGGTGATTCCCGAGAAGGCATTGAGAGGTCAATCAGGCAAGCGTGCTCTCTTTATGGGTATTTTCACGGAAGGAATGGAGAAATCATAAGATGGAGTGGATAGAGGAATTTAGACCTGTTTTTTGCACCGATATTCCTCTTCAGGATCGTAAGCAGGATTGGTATCATTAAAGTGAGGTGTGTTGTGCGCATGGCTAGCTGTGGCGTTGTTGCAGAAAATTGGTTGGGGAGTCATTCTTGCTGTCTTGTTTGGCTATGAGGGCTTGATTTGCCATCCGTCGTTAGAAACATTCCGAATCGCTTGCCTAAGGTCATCAAAAGCGAACCTCCACGTAGGGCCCGGCTTGCAATACCCTGTAGACTGGATTTTGACTCTGCGACACATGCCTGTGTGGATCGTTGCCGAGCATGGTCCTTGGCGGCGCGTCCAGTTGTGCGACGGAACGCGGGGATGGTTACATAAAAGTAATTTGTGTGTCAAAAAAACGGCTCAGGTGAAGCAGAAGTCCTTCCTCTACGACGCTCCTTCTTCCCACGCTAAGAAAGTTGCTAAGATAGGCGAGTACGCCGTTGTGAGTTTGGTGAAGCGTAAGGACGGATGGCTCAAAGTGCTCGTAAAGTCCTCCGATGGCGATAAAATCATCGGTTGGATCCCAGAGGATCGCCTGTGGGGATTGAGGTGATATGTGACTCAGGGAGCTAGAGGCCTAGGTATTCAGAGTTTTTGGAAAGGAGTCAGTAGGTCACTTGCAAGGAGAAGGGCGGTACCCTCCCTCTCTCGACAGGCGTAAAGATTTTGACTACTCTGAAGATGCGGTAGGGAACTGAGGTGCGCGCATGAAACAAGTGCTCTTGACAGGCGACAGGCCGAGCGGAATGTTACATTTAGGGCACTACGTCGGCTCCCTCCAGAACCGTGTACAGCTCCAGGGTGACTACGAGTCTTACATTTTTGTGGCGGATGTCCAGGCGCTAGCAGCATGCTGGGATAATCCGAAATTACTACGCGAAAGCGTTGTCGAAGTCGTTAAAGATTACCTAGCTGTTGGGATAGATCCTGACGTTGCTACCATATTTCTCCAATCTCAAGTGCCGGAAATAGCCGAACTGACGATCTATTATATGAACCTCGTTACCCTTGCTCGCCTCGAGCGGAATCCTACTGTTAAAACAGAGCTTGAGCAAAAGGGAATGTCTGATTCAGTTCCCGTAGGCTTTTTGTGCCATCCCATCAACCAGGCTGCGGATATTACCGCTTTCAGTGCTGAAGTTATCCCCGTTGGAGAAGATCAGCTCCCTCTCCTTGAGCAATGCAATGAAATTGTTAGAAGGTTTAACCGCATCTACAACGTGAATCTCCTGAAGGAGTGTAGGCCTCTACTTGGGGCTATGAGCCGTCTTCCCGGCATTGATGGTAAGGCCAAAGCGAGCAAATCCCTTGGAAATGCTATCTACTTGGCCGATACTCCTGAACTCCTCAAAGAGAAAGTCATGGCTATGTACACGGATCCACAGCACATCAAAGTTAGTAATCCAGGCCACGTTGAGGGGAACATCGTTTTTACCTATCTGGATGTTTTTCACAGTGACAAGGAAGAAGTCAATGGACTTAAGGAGCAGTATCGTAAGGGTGGTTTGGGGGATGTGACTCTCAAGAAATTGCTACTTGAGGATTTGGATGCCCTTCTTCAGCCTATCCGTGAGAGACGCCTGAAGATAAGCACTGACCATGTGTTTGATGTACTTAAAACTGGGACAGCACGCGCTCGCTGTAAAGCCCAGGCTACCCTCGAAAGCGTCCGAGAAGCAATTGGAGTCCGTTATTTTGAAGGATAGAAAAGCGAGGATGCTGGAAGAGGACATGGCAAGTGAGTGTTTTGGATAGGTGTTTTTGAAAAATAGATATTGGTGTGGTTAGACTTGCACGAAAGGCGCAGGCCCCTTGGGGGTGTCTGGCTGGTGCTGGTTAAAGAGTTTTGAAAAGTAAAATGGTATTTTTGGGATTATGAATTTTATTTATAGAATAAAAATAGAGATAGCAAAGAATTTTTGGATTGATTATTTTTTGTGATTTTTTTAAATACCGCTAGATATTTCATTGTTTAGAAGAGCCCATCAGTGCGGTTTATAAATCGGTGCTGCGGTGCGAACATGTAGGATGGTCAACGGGTTTGTTCAGGAGCCCATTTAGACGAAGATAAAGGAATAGGGAAATTTTTATTCATGGTAAATCATCTCAGGTACCTGAATACTATTGATTTCTTTTTAGGAATAGTTTTCTCTGAAATTGCGAAGAAAGTGACAACATAAGCAAGAACGGAATTTTAGACAAAAAGGTAGGAAATTGCTACGACAGCGAAAAACAGGTGATATAACGAATGGACAATAAGGTCCATTTTGTCACTGTGGTTACCAAGTGGAGAACCCGTTCCCGGGGGTGTAGCCTAAGTTATAAGGCTTTAATGCAGTTGGAGAGGTTTTTAAAGGCTTAACGGAAGTAAAGAAGGAAAAAAAGTGAGAGGTGCGGAGGAAGGCGAAAATTCGATAAAATTTTCGCCGACAGGAGCAGGATTGGTGATTGTCATAGGTGCCGTTATAATTCATGAAACCCCTAAGATAAATTGCTAATCGAGGATGTAGGAGGTACGTGTTTTTTCTTCCGACTTGTTCTCCAGGTTTAGAGCAGAATGGAAAGAATACGAGAAAATATCAAAAAGTGATTAAGAAAATGAATTGACAACTCTGTTCATTTTTTAGTCTCCTGTAGTGAATTGTTGTGTGTTTTTTAGAAAAGGTTTGAGTACATAGACAAAGCTAAAATTAGGGGACGAATTCAAGAAAGTTTAAGAAATATCAATGGTTTTGTAAGAGGATTTTCCCTTTTCTAAAATATTAGTACTTATAGAAAATAAGGGCTTTTTCCCTATTTTGCTTTAAAAAACAAGTTCGTTTTTGGGTGCGGAAATTTAGAGCGAACAAATGGCTCAAACCATTCAAGATGAGGCGGTAATTCTCAAAGGAACGTTGAGATCATTGAGGTCTATAAAACAAATGAGATGCCGATGATGTTTTAAAGTAGTACCATGTGCCACCACTGATTATTTACAAACTATAGTTACACTTAACCTCTATGATATAAAAATAGCATAGGGTACAAATAATTTATTAAGAAGTTTTGCAAAATGTCTCAGCTTAATTGTATCTCCGGCTGGAACGATAGATAAAAATTCTCGTTAGCGGCAGCTAGCAGTAACGTGTGCCTGTAGAGATTTCTTCTTAGGGGTTACAGACCGTCCTGTAAATATCGACAACAAGGGTTATAAATAATCGGTCTTGAAAAAATTTAAGAAAATTAGACTTTAACATAAAACAAGGGTCCATCCTTAATAACACTCAAAAACCATCCTCAAGCCGCAACAAAGTCCAGCTTTTCATAATTGAAATTTTTTTGACGTTGAGTCTCCACTCACATTCGCGTGGACAGAAACTAAAGTACTGTTTAGGAACACCCTTACATTTTCTCTTATGCCTCTAGGCTTGGTTCCAAAAGGTTCCAGCTCCATGAATGTGCCTTTTCCTTAACGAATTCATTTGCATAGTTAACTCTTTTGTGAGTAAAGCTGGAGACATCCAGGATATCTGGGCTTTTCCAATGATAGGTATAAACAATGCTATCAGGTTGTACTTTACTTTTTATTATCGATAAAAGTGTTTCACTATTGGCGTTCTCAATAGGTACTGTAGTAACCTTGATTCCTCTCTTGAACCCTTGCTGACTCCATCTGAATAGCGTTTACCAAGCTCGACTTCCCCCAAAGGATCCTATCCTTCATAATAATTATTGCAAATAAAGGGTCTAGTTCCATGAAAGAAGAAAGCTCTAGTATTTGGAGTGACATTCACAACTTAATCATCCGGTCCCCTAGCTATTTGTCCAGGCTACTAAAACTACAGTAGACCCCTCTTGTGGGTCCTTTCTCACGATTCCATCTTGGGTCATTTTTATTATCTGGGGCAAACCCTAAATGAAATTATCATAAAGCACGAATACTGTTTTGATAAAAAATGATCGATTTTTTGTGTGAATTTATAATTTATTTTTTAAATTTATTAATATAGAAAGTATAAATTAATCTAACTCTTAAATAAATATTTTTCTATATCTCTCAGTACATACTATTTAAAATTCACTGTAAAAGACAGAAGATGTGTCAAAGGGGAATTCATATTCGTTAGATCAATAATTGCGCTCTCCTTAGTTCGGAAATATTTATTTGTTACATACCCTTTTTATAAATTTTGTGTAGGACTAGCGGAAATAGCACATAGATCGTAGAAGAGGTAAGCCATCTCCGTCTGTCTCTGGCAAAAAAGAAAGGTGGTTTAAGGAGGTTTCACAAAGACGGCTGTTATTCATCGGTCACTGAGTCGGCACAAGTTTCAATCCGGAATGGCTGCTGTCAGCTTGTAGTGAAGTCTTCTATGTCTGCTGAAGATGACCAATTTATATAGATGGATCAAAATTTGGCTCCAATGATCAAGCAAGCTCGGAAAACTGTTTTGCTGGAGACATGTAAAGTTGCGCCTTGGGCTCGGATGTTAGGGCCCTCAAAGGTGGTGGAACTTGGGTCGTCCTCCTTGCCCCTTCTCAGGGTATTGGTGTTATTGTAGAACTTTTCAGGAAGAAGCTTAGTTTTCCCCTTTGAAAGGGCAAGGTCAACGCCGGTATAGAGCATAGGAGTGAGGAAGAACTTAACGCCGAGGGAGGGAGCAAGAGTCGGGATCCAGATTTTGGCTGCATCAGTTTTGTTGGCAGTCATCGAACTCACGACGTTATGATTTGACGTCGAGACGTCTTTGAAAGGCTTAAAGGCACCGTTGGCAACAAAAAAAGCTTGTGCCGCATCAGCTGTGTAGGCGTTAATCTGTTGCGTGATTTCAAAGGATGTCGATTCATACCCGAGGGCGATGTAGATCAAAGCGTTAGGGAGAATCTTGAACCCCATTTGGATCTGTCCATCAAGTGTGATTGTTGGCTTGGCACAGAGGGTGTAGAACCCTTCGTAGACGGCGTTATTGACTCCGTCGATGGAGCAATTGATTCCCGTAAACTCCTTGTGACTATCGTCTTCCTTGATCTCTACAGTTGAAAGGAGGAACTTGCCTACAACGCCGACGTAGAATCGACCTTCAAATTCACGACCGTACCCTCCTCCTGCGCCTCCACCGTAGCCCCATTTTTTTTCATCAACAAAGACGGTGCCATCTTTTCCCTTCTGTCCTTTGCTCGCGAGCGTTTCATGAAAAGTTGTACGACCCAGACTGAGATAGGCCTCGACAAAAAATCCCGAGCAAGAAGGCGTTGCGCATATTGTTATAGGAACTGCAAAAAGTGTCATAAGCAAAAAAATCTGAATTTTGCGCAAGGTAAAGATCCTCCAAAACATAAGGAAATAGGTGCTAACTGAATCTTAGCAGACTCCACGGGCCTGTGGGGATATTCGGAGACTTTTGTGTACACAACCTTCTCGCAAGAAGTCATTTGCGCAGAAAGGTCACCAGGAATGAGGAAACCTTCCCCCCTGCAGCTAAGCTAAAAGGCTGCAGCGAACTTGAGAAATGATATTTTCTCACAGATAACTTTACCCCTGGTTCGAAGCCTGTTGTGCTTGCTGTTTCTCCCATTTGTGGAGGAATAAGGCTGCACCTCCTATAGCAATATGGAAAAATCCGTCGTAGATATGAATGATAGTGCTAAGCTTCTCGGTGGACATTGTAGAACTGAAAATAAGGATAAGACCCAGCAAACACCGTAACATCGTTGGCAAGAAGTAGGATAACACGGAAAGTCTGATGGGGTGAGTGTATCGGTGGTTTTGTAGATGTTGGAATCCATCTTCGAGTTTTGTTTCCAGACTTTCGAATAGCCAAACGTTACCGTACAACCCAAGGAAAACATACAAGATAAGGTTAATGCAACCATCAACGACGGCTGGCATGAGAGAAAAAAGGCCGAAAATGATTGAGAACCACCCTAATTCTCTGTACATTTTGTGGTAGAAGAGCCACGCGCTTCTTGCCAGAACGCCCACCCGTTCCAGCTGATTCTGTTAGGATTTTGGATGTATCGCTGATATCGACATTCGAAATATGCTTGAGGAGTTGTAGACGCGGCCATCCGTGCGATCGTTTTGCTATCGTCTTGAGCTCCCGCAGACTGCTGATCATTAATAGGTTTCATATTTGGATAACGTTTGTACGCGGCAACTACACCCATGATAATTGCAAAGAATAACGATGTCAATTATGTGCATCATTTTTATTTTTTAGATAACTCTGGGAGATAGGCGAATTTTTTTGTTCCGGCTGTTCATACTGCCAGAAAAACAGCGGTTACTGAAAACCATTCGCCCTTTTTTCTCTAGAGACAACAAACTGAGACAGGTTAATTTACTGCGAGAGCAGAAGGGAACGCGACACGAGGTATATCGGCGATTTATACAAGGGGCACAGTTTAAGAAAAAAAGGAGCGCTATGCGCTCCTATCAAAATCTGACATTTACTCGGAAGACTCATCAGACGAGGAAGACTCCGACTGTTTTTGTTGCTTTCTTGTATTTTTCGATACACGACTCGCTACCCTGCCCTTCTTCATTTGTGGTGCGCCAGCTTCTTGTTTACTATTTGGGCGCGTTTTTTCGATTGAGGGCTTCGTGATTTTAATAAAGAGATCATAAACCTCTTGTTCGTTATCATATTCGTCATCTGAATCGTCTGAGGAAGACATGGATGTCCGAGCCTGTGGAAGCTCCATAAGGTGCTTTGAGGCTCGAGATTTAGTGGACAACGTGAGGGTTCCCTCATCCTCGGTGAAAAATTTACCCTTCAAGTTTTTACAATTACTAAGTCCTTCGTTTATTTTTCTGAGGCTACCGTGACGACTGGATGGGGTTCCGACAGTAGGCATAGTGAATGTCTCTTGGCCGTCCATGCTGATTTGGGCTCTAATTAGATAACCAGTTGATGGACAGGGCTCTTTGTCTGAGGTTGAAAAGTGGAAAGTAGAGAGTGACTGTATATCTCCAGCTAGATCTATTTCTTCCCTTGGGCGATTGTAACGGGGAGTCTTTTTCAGGACAAAGGTTAAGGAATTTTCATGCTCTTCTTGCGCTTGTTGTTTATTTGAGGGTATAGAAGTAACAAATGAAATCTTGGCTTGTGCATTCAGCGGCATAGTGAGAGTTCCTCCTGGTTTCACAAATTTGTAGAAGAAGGAAACCCAAGTTTTGTTCAAAGTCTGGGTCAAGGTTATCTGGTCGATCGATTCATATGCCAAATCAAAAAGAGGGAAAAAGTCATTGGAATGCACTTCATATTGAACATTGGACGATGTTTGAAAGTCGGCGCCGGTTTGACAGCCTACAAAACACCGGTCATAGAACTGATCTCCGAAATTCTTTCTGACAGATTTTCTTGTCAGCGGGTAGAAGGTGGTCATGAGTGTAGGTACCGAATCCCAGTTCAAATCACTAACGATGACGAGTTTTGTTGGAGAATTCTTCGCCACATCCGGTGTCAACTCTTGGGCCAACGAGTGAGTTTGTATCCACTGGGCATCAAACTTGTCGAGCCATGTGTTATTATTTTCTAGGCGAAAGAGTAATTTTTCGCCGAGACTTTGGAATTCTTCATAATCTTTAACATAGAAATGGCTGAGGAGTTGGTCACGCTCCCTCTGGAGGGTTTTTTTGACTTCAGGGAAAAGAATTGATTGGAGAAAGTTTTCTAAAGGTTCTGAGTACTGCCCAATAATAGGGCCATGAAGCCAATTTTTTTTAAGACTCTGTGGATAAAGATCACCTTGAACCTGACCTGATATGTAACTTTTGAGGACAGAATTGGCGACAGCGGCATGGCTTGGATCCATTCCTGTTTGGACGGGGACTCTGCTTAGGAGTGGATACAGCTCTTCAACAGACAATCGATGATCATCCATGAGGTCACGGTTTGTGTTTTCATTATATATATACCGAAGGAGGAAACGGCACGCCCGTTCCCAGTCAACAATGGATGGCGTTTCCGGATCCGGGTAGCGTGGCGTCGTTGGGTCGTAAAACTCAGTTTGTGGAGAGTGTTCGCTCATGCTCAAAATTTTTTGAATACTCTTATTGATAAATTAATTTGCAAATCTTTCTTTATCATCTTGCATTTTTATTCCATTCAAAAACTTGCATTCGATATTACGATTTAAAACAGTGACCTTCTTTTCGAATTTCTCAAAAACTTTGTCGAGTTGGTCTTGCAAGGCCGATTTGTCGGGCAAGTTCCATTGTTCCATTCGGGTAGAGATTTCTTCTTTTAAAGTATTGATAATTTGTTCAAACGATGCCGTTTGTATCTCAGGATGTTTGTCAAAGAAGTCTTGCGAAAAATCTTCTTTTTTCAGAGAACTGTGCATCGGTTCCAATATGTTATTTGGGGATATAGCAATTGAACGCCATATCAAGTCTACAGTAGATTTTAATATATTGTGAATATCTTTTTGCCCTTCATCTCTATAATAACAACTCCATTGGCTCATGTTTGACTTGTCTTCTTGTCGTAATTTCTCCGCTAGGAAAAAGGGATGGTTCTCACTAAAATAATCGAGTACTTTTATTAAGGATTCATATTGTTTAATTTTCTCCTTCATGCTCGTAATTATTTTTTCGAGCAATGCGCTAACTTTGTCTGCACTAGAGTAATAGCCTGGCTTTGTTGAAACCTCCAACAGTTGCCCATGCGACTGAACAAGGAGATATTCCTTCTGTAGCATATCCCTTATTTCATTTGACTGATCCTGCAGGAGAGTTCTTAAGCTTTCAATGTCGTATGGGCTCAGTAAGAGGGCATTCTTCCTGATTTGTAGTGCGTCATTCCGCGCACCATCTTTAAACTCAAAAACATCACTCGACGCGTTGAGATGGGGCACAACGACGGGAACCATAAGGGCACCGCTCAAAAGGGAGGAAAGGACAATAATACGTTTTATGTTTTTCATAAGACTCCTATAAATGAAAAGAAAAAAATAATTACAAATTATTTATACAATACTTGAATGCTTTATGCAATAACTTTTTATTCATAACTTTTGCTGGATCATTCAACATTTTAGATTCGCATTCAATTCAATAAATTAACCGCGTTGTATTTGATTATTTATTATATATATTTAAAAATAAACAAAAATTGACGCAATACAATCGAATGATCATTAAATATGATGCAACTTCTTTTGTAGTTTTGGGGAGCTTTCAGCCATGCTGTGCTCAATCTTGAGTCGCTTCTCCTTTTTGCAGTACAATGAGCACGTGAGCGCAGGAGCTTTTTCCTTATATGTGAGGTGCCCTTATGACTGAAGAGGCTGTGATTCTTCAGATTGCTGTCGTGGTCTTCGTGGCACTCGCTAGTGGCATCCTCCTTCAGAGGTTGAAGCAGCCTGATATCGTTGGTTATGTGCTAACAGGAGTTGTTCTAGGGCCATCGGGTTTTGCACTGATTTCATCTCGTGATCAGGTCAGTGTGCTAGCTGAGCTTGGTGTACTTATGTTGCTCTTTGTTATTGGGCTTGAGTTGAATATCCAAACATTTAAGAAGCACTTTGCTCAGTCCGTTTTGTGCGTTGTGATGCAAGTCGCTGGCGGATTGGTTATTAGTAGCTTTATCTCCTTGTTTTTCAATTGGCCGGCTTATTTTACAGTAGCTTTGGGGTTCGTCCTTGCTTTGTCGTCGACAGCCGTGGTCGTGAATACTCTCTCCTCCTTCAAAATGACGACAACCAACGTGGGGAGTCTCACTGTAGGTATTTTGATCGCTCAAGATATTGCAGCTGTGCCAATGATCTTGACCTTGAAGACGCTAACGGGCGGAGCGAGCGATTGGCGTTTAGGTGCTAAGGTTCTGATCTCTGTGGCTTTTATGGCTCTGTTTTTGTACCAGCTAGGTCAGATGCAGAAAAATCGCCAAAAAATCCCGTTAGGAACTCTACTTGGTGACAATAAAGACCTTTATACGTTGGCGAGTTTGTCCGTGTGTTTTGCCGCTGCGGCCATTGCGGGAGGGGCAGGGTTGACAGCTCCTTATGGGGCTTTCCTGGCGGGCCTCACGCTGGGGAACTTGAGCGACCGAAATGAAGATTTGCTCAGTGGCGTCCAGCCCATTCAAAAGATTTTGCTAATGGTGTTTTTTCTGTCCATTGGCTTGTTATTGGATCTCCAGTTTGTCGCACACCATTTCTGGACGATTTGTTTGTTGCTTATTGTTGTGACAGTCGTTAAGACGGTTGCCAATATCGCTATTTTGCGTATTTTGCGCGTAAAGCTAGTACAGGCTTCTTTTATGGGGGTTGCCATGGCTCAGCTCGGAGAATTCTCTTTTCTACTCATCACGGCTCTGGGTAAACAGCCGGATCCATCGTTTGAATTCGCTGAGAAATGTCTCATTGCTTTAACAGTCCTTTCGCTCATGTTCAGCCCGATGTGGTTGCGTATCGCGCAAAAACTCGACAGGGTCAAGCTAACCTCCAATGTTAGTTCGCGCCGCCTATTGGATATGATCTTTGGGAGGACGGTAGCTGCAGCAAAAGTTAACTTGGCTAAGGCTGTAGAAGCTTGCGAGCGAGGGACCAAGATCCTCCGCAAAAATCTAGGATCTAAGCATTCGGCCTCTGAGTCGCCGCCCCTAAATGACGGTGACTCGCCGGCTCTTAACCGTTCAGAGAGCGCTTTGTCTCCCTCTGAGGAGTCGGATAATCTTGATCTTCGGGCCAAAGAGAAAAGAGATTCTGAAAAGAAATAGTGAAAAGTTGAGCCACGAGCATTCGTGACTCAACCCTTTTAGGATAAAAAGTCTCGTTTTTTATCGAGATTGCGACTTAGTGCTTGCAAGTCGGACACACACCCCAAACCTGAGTGGCCATTCTATGGCATAAGTCTGCAATGTGGCGAAGGATTTCGTCGTTCTTTTTCTGGTTTTCCCGAATGAGATCTTCAAACGCTTTAAGCTGTTTGCTGACGTAAACAGAGGGCAAACGCTCTCCTAGGCGGTCGAACCGTGCCAAACAGTCATCCAAGATTTGCTCATAGGTCTCAAGGCCTCCGCCAAGATGATTCTCAGGAAATGGAGAAATTTCCATATCTTCCGAATTTCTGACTTTTCCCGCGATGAGCAAGTCAAGTGAAGCCTTGGCTTGGAGTATGGCTGTAGCTCCTTGCATGTTCTCATCCAATGCAGCCTTTAAATTGCTGAGCGTCGTGTAAAGGCTGTGAACCCAAGCGTAGAGGCCATAGTCTTCCTCAGAGAACTGTGCTGACTCGCTGTATGACGTTACGTTAGATTCGGCAACATCATAGATTGGTACCTGGTTACCGAACAGCTGGATGAGGTACGGCAGGAGCAAGTTAAACGTTGGGGCATCAGTTTCCGAGACAAAACCTAGGATTTTTTCAAGTTTACTCGCGATATTAAGGATGTAGTCTGAATAGTCATCAATTCCGTTAAGTTTGTGCAAGGCAGGAACTTCACTGATCATTTTTCGGAGGCTTAGTGCGTCATCATTCGCTGAAAACAGGCGAGAATGACCGAACATTAAGTGTTCTAGGCTTCCGATATAAAATGACGGCAACTGTCCCTGTTGCTGTAAAAGCTGCGACGTCGTCTGAATCGTCTGGATAACATCAGATGTTAAGCCGATTTGTGCAAGAACACCACGAATCAGGGAGTTTAACTGAGTCAATAAGCTCCCGTTTTCTGGCTGTCCACTTTCGAGGATTTTGATACCAAGCGTTGTTTGTAACAAATTATTAACGTCATTGTTGAGCTTGTTAACAGCTTCCACTGTCTGTTTTGCGTTATCAATAACACCTTTATCAATACTTTCCTGATGAGAATTAAAAAGATGTTGGACACTATTAATGATTCTATTACCAGTATTTACGACGATCTCGCTCGGGTCATTTGCTGTGGCTTGTGCCCTAAACAACTCTTCGACGTTGGATGTAACATCCTTAACCGACTGGGTAATAGCCTCAGTAAGTGTCTTGTGATTGTCAGAAGCTTGATCACCGAGTGCCTTAAGCCGCTCAATCAATGACGTAACTTCAATAACATACTCGCCGGCGTTCTTACCTTTGTGGAAGGATGCGTCTGTTTGACCAACAAACCGTCCCAAAGGAAGGTAAACGGGTTTGGGTTCAAGGCCAAGAAAAATTGAATCCTCTAAAGTCGTCCATGTCGACTCATCATCCGGATCGCCGTCCGTTGGGATATACCGTACTGAAGCAACTTTATTTTCAACAATATCAAGGAAGAGCTCTTTCTTTTCATTATCGACATCATAAAAGAGCCTGGCGATAGAATCTTTGAGAGTACATTCAATAATTTTATTATCAATGTTAAATGTAGCTAGTGTATTCCCATCTTTATCTTTAATAAGATATGGAATCCTCGTTGCGTCATCAACTTGCCTTAAAACATCGCCAAAAGCTGGCATAAGTCCACGTTGACCTGCAAGGCATTCGTCGCAAGTATTTGTTGGCGCTGTCGATATCTCCTCCTCTGGTGGAGTAAGTTCTGTACTCGCCAGTGCACTTCCACTGGAAAGCAGAAATAATGATAATACTGATAATTTTAGATGCTTTTTAGATAGTGTCATAAGAATATTCCTAAAAGTGCCTCTTACCAAGTTACAGCATAATAAAAGATAGTTAATTATTTATAAATAGATGGTTTATAAATAATTAATATTTAGTTTATGTTTTGAATAACGATTGTTTTTGCCTTGTCAGATATGAAGAAAAAAATGGAATTTTTTGTAAATTTGAGGGACTTGAACGACGAGAGGATCCTGTTGTACTCTCTAACTAGGTTTTTCAGGGACTTTGATGGTTTTGTATGTTCGCTAATTCAGCTTATGCAGCGCCAGCAACACAGGGAATGGATCTGTTAGGAGCCGTGTTGCCTTTTGCGTTGGTCTTCGCGGTGGTGTATTTCTTCATGCTGCGCCCTCAGCAGAAAAGAGCAGCAGCTCATAAACAGGCCCTTTCTGCCATGAAGCGTGGAGACCGGGTTGTAACGAGTTCTGGCGTTGTTGCGACGATATCTAAGGTCAAAGAAAGTGAGTTTGTGCTGGAAATCGCTGATGATGTCCAAATCCTTGTTGTAAAAGATGCGGTGGCTGCGTTGTACTCTTCTTCTTCCGACGGCGCACGGACAGAGAGGAGCGAGGGGACGGAAACAACGACAAAGGGGCGTAGTAAGGCAACTAAAAGCAAGAAGTAAAGTTAGAGGTAATCGGAAGCGTGGCGGGAGGATAAGAGGCTTTTTATGGTAGTTTTTTCGCGGTTCAGGGTTGGGGTTATCGTTTTGGTGTGCGCGCTGGGAGCGTTGTTTGTGAGTCCCAACTTAGTTCCGGAAAACGTTCGTTCGTCTTTCCCCTCTTGGTTACAAAAGACAGTCAACTTAGGGCTGGACCTGCGTGGTGGTTCGCATTTGCAGTTGCAGGTTGGTATTAAGGCGGTAAACAAAGAGTATCTGGCATCTACCCTCAGTGATGTTCGTAAGCTTTTAAAGAAAAAACAAATAAAATACACAGGCCTACGTGTTCAAACGGAGGCCGCAAAGGGGGCGACCCTCGAAGTTGTTCTGTTAGATGAGTCAAAGGTGAATGAGGTTATTAAATTACTTAAAAAACTGGATGAGAATTTGATTTTTGAAAATGTAGGTGGTGGCGTTATCCACGCTATTCTTTCGGAACAGGCCATGGCAAAACGAAACTCGGATATTGTTGAGCAGTCTATAGAGGTTGTGCGGCAGCGTATTGACGCTAGTGGAACAAAAGAACCTAACATCCAGCGACAAGGAGATGACCGCATCATTGTGCAGCTTCCCGGAGTTGGAGACCCTTCGGAGGTTCGCCGCTTGCTTGGAAAAACAGCGAAGTTATCGTTCCAATGGGTCGATAAGAGTGTTCAGTCGATTGTTGAAGCCAAGGGAACAAAGGCGTACCTACCAACACCTCCAGTTGGGACTATGTACTTACCAAACGAGCTGACAGATGGAACTGTCGTTTATCTTCCGGTCAAAAAGGAAGTCATTATCCATGGTAGTTCCGTTGTGCGTGCCCAGGCGACGTTTGATCAGCACGGCCAGCCGTGTGTGAGTTTAAGATTCAATAACGTTGGTAAGCAGCAGATATATGAGGCCTCGCAGCATATCAACAAGCAGTTCGCTATCATTCTCGACAACAAGGTACTAAGCGCCCCTGTTTTCAGGGATACGATTTCAGGTGGAGATGCGCAGATTAGTGGTCACTTCACTATGGCAGAGGCAACTGAGCTGGCGTTGCTACTAAGCGCGGGTGCACTTCCTGCACCATTAAATGTCATCCAGGAGTCCGTTGTGGGGCCAAGCCTAGGTGAAGACTCCATTGCTCACGGAAGGACGGCGACAATTATGGCCTTCGCTATTGTGGCAGTATTTATGTTGCTCGTGTACTCGTATTTAGGGCTTTTTGCGGATATAGCTCTAACTGTTAATGTTGTTTTATTGTTTGCGAGTCTTTCCGTTTTAGGAGCAACACTGACGTTACCGGGTATTGCTGGTATTGCTCTAACAATAGGTATGGCTGTTGATGCCAACGTCCTTATTTTCGAACGCATTCGTGAAGAGTTTCGCACGGGGATGCGTGTTATGTCGGCTATTGATAACGGCTACAAGCGAGCCTTAACTGCTATCTTGGACTCAAACCTCACGACATTGATTGGGGCGTGGATTTTGTATTATTTGGGGACGGGAGCTGTGCGTGGTTTTGCCGTAACCTTAGCTTTGGGCGTTATCATTTCCATGTTTACAGCCTTAACGCTGACGCAATGGTTGTTGACGACGTGGGTCCGACTCAGTAAGAAGAAAACGCTTCCATTTTAAGGAGAAGATCATGCTAAAACTCATTCCTGATAATGTTAATATTAATTTTATAGCTCACAAGGGTAAAATTTTTATTGTTTCTTTATGTATCATCTTAGGATCTATTGGCCTTTTCTTTACAAAAGGTCTGAATTATGGAATTGATTTCAAGGGAGGGTACATCGTTGAAGTGCGCTTCCCAACAGAACCGGATCTAGATACTCTGCGACAGAAACTTTCGAGTCGATTTGGGGATGTTTTGCTGCAAAAATTTGGGTCGGATAATCACGATCTTGTCATCAAGCTTGAGCGTAAGCAAGCAACAGAGGTGCAGTTAACGGCTGAACAGGAGAGCGCTGAACAGGTTCAGGTCGTTAGCCAGATTAAGGAAATCCTTGGCGAAGGCGTTACCTACAGAAAAGTGGAAACCATCGGACCAACGGTAGGAAAAGAACTGGTTAATAATGCAATCAAGGCCGTCATTCTGTCGATTGTGGCTATCGCGTTGTACATCGTTTTTCGGTTCGAGTGGCAATTTGCTATTTGCGGAATGATCGCTCTATCGCAGGATTGTTTGGGTTTGGTTGGAGCTTACTGCCTTTTTGATCTGGAGTTTAACGCTACGGCAATTGTTGCTATTCTCACGACGGCATCATACTCAATCAACGACTCTATCGTTATTTTTGACCGAATTCGTGAAAATATTCGGCGGCACCGCAAGATGCCTTTTCCGGAGCTCATTAACAAGAGCATTAATGAGACTCTTTCACGAACCGTACTAACAGCTGGAACAACGTTACTAGCCATCTTAGCGTTGTGCATTTTCGGTGGAGAGGTTATTGCTTCGTTCAGTTTGCCTATCTTCATCGGCGTGGGATTAGGGACTTTTTCATCGATCGCTCTAGCGGCTCCTTTGTTGCTTTTGTTCAAGCTAAACCGTGAAAAAATGGCCTCAAAAGGGCGCCCTACTTCAGCTCATGTCAGTGTTGTTTAACGGATTTAAGGGTTTCGATAATCGGGAGAGAAAGTTATGGTCGTTCGTTTCCAAAATCGGCATGCAGATGAGCTGCGTCCTCTTTTCTTTGGGCCGGGGTTTGTTAAAAACGCATTGGGGTCCTGCTTTGTTAAGTTCGGTAATACGCATGTAATCTGTGCAGCTACATTGGACGAGAAGGTCCCCGCATTTTTACGCAATACTGGAAGCGGATGGGTGACTGCGGAATACGGCATGCTCCCCTGTGCAGCAAACGAGCGCATTGAACGCGAAGCAGCAAAAGGTCGGCAATCGGGGCGTACGCAAGAAATCCAGAGACTGATTGGGCGGTCCTTGCGTGCCGCTGTGGATCTAAAAGCTCTAGGAGAGCGGCAGATCCGCATTGATTGCGATGTTATTCAGGCCGATGGTGGAACACGTACGGCTAGTATCACGGGTGGTTTTATCGCGATGAAGCAGCTTATTATCAATTTACTAAGGCGCAAGAAACTTTCTCAGGATCCGATTCTTCACCCTGTTGCGGCTATCTCATGCGGTATCATTCAGGGAACGCCGATGTTGGACATTGATTATGCCGAGGATTCGACGGCTGAGGTTGATGCTAATGTCGTGATGGATGACGAGTTTCGCATTACCGAACTGCAAATGACAGCCGAACATCAGGCCTACGGGCGAGATCAACTTCAAAAATTGCTCGACCTTGCTGAGAAAGGGCTGCGTGAGATTTTTGAAAAACAAAAAGAGTTGTCATTGTAAAGACTGAGGGCTACGTAGGGGCTTCTGGAAGGGCGGAGGGAAAGAGGGAGGTATAACCATCCTTCCACCTCCTTCATCGAACAGCTTTATAGGCTTCCCTCAAGATCGGCTTCCTCTTCTTCCTCTTCAAAGAAACTGGATGCATTTCCATGTTTCTGTTCGTTATCACTGCCTTCACTTACGGAAGTCTGTGAGAGAGGTGGCCGAGTCTTTTTGTCGTTCTTCGCGGATCGTTCCGTGAAGCGCTCTGCAAAAACTGCATTCGAGGGAATTGTCGGAAGAAGACGAGAAAGTCCATCAAAATCGTCTTGATTTTGCGCCCTTGCCATATCGAAGTAAATAACGGCTTCCCAAGGAATTCTTCTTATCTTATTAGTCGCTGTCAAACTAAAGATATCCGGAGAAAATTGTAAATTCGTTGCTTGTGTTCCTTTACTTTTTCGGGGCGAATCGTTATTCGCGGAGAGAGCATCTAGAATTTTATGACAGGAGTCTTTCAACTCTTGGGGTGGGTTGCTGCTCAAGACCAAACAGATTAATTTCTTTCTGAGGAAAATTTCTTTATCACTTTTTGATGGCGACTTCATTTTGATTTGTCCGTTCTCAATAGAAAGCCCTTCGCAAAGCTTTTGATTGGCAAAAGGCTCTATTGGATTACCTTTTATTAATTCAGTCAACTTTTTCTCTGCATTTTGAGCATTCAGGGTAGGATCCTGCTGAACGACTTTTTGCAATGTCAAATAAGTCAATTTGGCTAAATAGGGTGTCCATTCAACACCTTTCTCGAGCTCGATGATCTCTTCCTCGTTACGGCTTACTCCATACATGAGAGATACGGGAGCTTTGGCTTGACATTTTGCGTTTTTAAAAATTTTAGTCTTACGAGAGCTTTCACTCGCCGGTTCACCTCCTGACGTTGCCTCTTTCTCCGTTTTTACTTTCGTCGATTTCTTCTTGATATCTTTGTGTTTTGAGACTTTCGGCGCCTCTTCTGGTGCTTGAGAATCGTCATCATTAGGGTGAGCTTGTTGGATCCTTTTCTTACTTCCTTTTTGGGTAGGTGACTGATCATGAAATTTCGCAATGACTACATTATTTCCGAGTGGATCAATCAGCCTAATTTGAAATTCGATTTTTCTGATATCTTCTAAAAGAGGATCGTCCTGTTTAAGAAAGCGAACATTTTCATTTTGGGCGTAATCTGCAGAATTCAAAAAGAGTCCCATTGGATTATCCTCGTTAATTAGATCTATATACCACTCTTTTAATGAGGTTCTACGTGATTCTTTATCAGAGTACTCATCAATTATATCTTTAATATCGGGTGCGTATTCGTTGAGTTTTTTCAAAGATTTAACGTATGATTTGTGTAATCTAACATAATATGTCTTTCCATTACGATAGAATGGGCGGATGCACTTACCTTTTTTATCTGGTGGGTTCTGAGACGGATCGGCGATATCTTTCTTGCCTGAACCGTAGTGATTGTTGGCTACATCGTCAAAAAACTGAAGGACAAGAGATCCATTTTCCGCAGAGAGAACTTCAAGTAATCTTTCTGGATTTGAAAGTACAGAAAACATCTCGTTCAAAGAGTACGCCTTCTTATCTACATTTACAGAAGATTGATCCAGATCAAGTACTCGTACTGTGCAATGCTTGCCGTTGTTGAGGTTGTACTGGTAACTCTGTGTCGCATAGTGCTTGAATTTGATGTTAAAATATTCCGCACCCTGTACACAAGAAAATGCTGATAAAAGTAAACAACCCGTCGTTAAAAAAATTCGTTTCATAAAACAGCAACTTCCTATTAGCCAAAATTAGAATCCCCAAGGAGACCTATATCCTCGGGTAGAAACAACCCCACCCAGGCGGCATTCTAACAAGCAGCCTCTCTAGAAAGCAAGAATCTCGTACAGGTCTCTCGGCACAACGAAAGCACTTTTTTCAGTTAGTAGATTATACCGCCGATGAAGCATCAAATACGACGAGAGCACCTCCACGCCTTTTTGTGATGATGCCTCGTCCGAAGTTAAGTTAATGTGTGGTTGAACAAGAACAGCTCCCCGTTTCCTTAAACATAACACGTTCGTTGAACTCGCTTTTTTTGCCGATATTGAAACTATCAACAGGCCGCAAATACCCCATGACACGGGTCCAAACTTCGCATTTTTGACGCTGATCGTCAGGAAGATGCGCATCCATAGGTAGGCCTTTCTGTGCACGAATTTCGTCGTCACATTTCTCGCAGAATTTGTGCTCACCAGGAAGGTATCCGTGCTTTGGACAAATCGAGAAAGTCGGTGTAATCGTCACGTAAGGGATGCGGAACTGACTTGTAACCTTGCGAATAATATCTTTGCAAGCCGCAGAGGAAGAAATTCTTTCTCCCATGTAAAGGTGCAGAACTGTACCTCCTGTGTATTTCTGTTGGAGTTTTTCCTGTTTTTGCAAAGCTTCAAATGGATCATCTGTATATCCAACAGGAAGCTGCGAGGAGTTCGTATAGTACGGTGCAGATTTGACTCCCGCTTGAATAATATCTGGAAAACGCTTCTGATCTTCCTTTGCAAAACGGTAAGTTGTCCCCTCTGCCGGTGTCGCTTCGAGGTTGTACAGATGTCCTGTCTCTTCCTGGTATCGCACAAGATTGTCACGCATACGGTCCAGTACGCGAATGGCTAGAGCTTGTCCCTCTGGTGTGGATATGTCATAGGTATCACCCGTGAAATTACGCACCATCTCGTTAAGCCCGTTCACGCCGATTGTGGAGAAGTGATTTTTGAGCGTACCAAGATACCTCTTCGTAAAGGGATACAACCCACCGTCCATGAGCCGGGCAATCACCTTCCTCTTGATCTCGAGACTTTGCTTAGCAAGCTCCATAAGTTCATCGAGCCTTGCCAAAAGCTGATCTTCATGCCCCTCGTAGATGTACCCCAGCCGTGCGGCGTTGATAGTGACGACGCCGATAGACCCTGTTTGCTCGGCTGAACCAAAGAGGCCATTTCCCCTCTTGAGCAGCTCTCGTAAGTCGAGTTGGAGTCGGCAGCACATTGACCGGATCATTCCCGGATCCAAATCGGAATTCACAAAGTTCTGGAAGTATGGGGTTCCATATTTAGCTGTCATTTCAAAAAGACGATTAGCATTGTCACTATCCCAGGCAAAATTCTTCGTAATATTGTAGGTCGGGATCGGGAAAGTAAAGATTCGTCCCTTGGCATCACCAGCCGTCATGACTTCGATGAACGCACGGTTAATCATATCCATTTCATGCTGTAGCTCGCCGTAGGTGAAATCCACCTGTTGACCACCAATAACAGGATGACGATTTTCAAGATCATGCGGACAAACCCAATCAAACGTCAAGTTTGTGAAGGGGCATTGCGATCCCCAGCGTGAGGGAACGTTGAGGTTATAAATAAACTCCTGCATATTTTGAAGCAGCTCTTCGTATGAAACGTTATCTATCCGCACAAAAGGAGCCAAATAGGTATCAAACGAACTGAATGCCTGAGCCCCCGCCCACTCATTCTGAAGTGTGCCTAAAAAGTTAACCATTTGCCCCATTGCGCTCGAGAGATGCTTAGGAGGAAGAGACTCAACCTTACCAGGGATACCATTAAAACCTTCTTCAAGAACCATACGAAGCGACCATCCTGCACAGTATCCTGAAAGCATGTCGAGATCATGGATATGAAAATCCCCTTCCCGGTGAGCTTGTGCAACGAGCTCAGGGTAAACTTCACTTAGCCAATAATTAGCAACAACTTTGCCTGACAGATTTAAAATCAGACCACCAAGAGAATATCCCTGGTTTGCGTTAGCTTGAACACGCCAATCGAGTCTTTCAAGATATTCATTCACCGATTGAACTGCGTCCAAGACAGTCTTTTTTTCGCGTCGCAGTTGACTGTGCTTTTCACGGTAAACGATGTATGCTCGGGCTGTTTTGAAGAAGTTTGAAGTAATCAGGACTTGCTCGACAATGTCCTGGATCTCTTCGATCGAAAGAGCATCATGATAGGTCTTGTGCCGAATAATTTTCTTGACTTGCTCGGCCATAAACCGTGCCTCGTCTTCGCCGTACTCTCCTGTTTCAGCGCCGGCCTTTTGGAGGGCAACGACAATCCTCCCTGCGTCAAAAGGAACGCGCTTGTGGTCACGTTTGACCACCTCCGGGAAATGCAAAGCCGTGACGTTGCCGACAAAGGCATCATTGGGGGTGAAATGTTCGTCCTTAGGACGCGTAAACATAGTAGCCATGGACCCTCGTGATAGTTAACTCCCTATCTCTGGAGAGAGTATAGCGAAAACGAAAGGGGTGTACAAGATCTTGTATCAAATTGCACAAAATACCACTAAATGTAGTTTTGTAAAATGAGAAGTCCTTACACTATGGTGCAGAATTTCGCCAACAAGAAAACCTCCTTTCGGGCGAATAAAACGGTTAGATAAGATATTTTCACTTCTGCCGAATAGACTTTAGAAGTTAACGAGATATGAGGCTGCATTCATCTACCTGATGCTTACGAGGATGTGGCGGGAGCCTTCTCTTCGATGTCTTAGCGACAATGATTACCGAAGGATCAAGGATGAATTTAGATTTTTGGAAAGCGTATCTTTTGATAATTACTCAGAATCTTCGCCTTCTGTACTTTCTGCGTTTTCATTTGTTAAAGTCGCAACATGGTTTTTATGAATTGATAATTCCTGACGCAATTCCTGGTTAACGCTTTCAAGATGGTCAAGAACACTCTCAATTTCCCTTTCGTCCTGTTTAAGGGTTTCAATTCTCTCATTCAGAGATTGGATCTCTCTTCTGAGCAACCAAATTTCTTCCTGAAGTCGTCCTATTTCTGCGCTCTTGTCGAGAAGTCGATTTTTATAATCCTCCGACAACTTTTCAAGTTCGGAAACTTTTCTTTCTAGCGTGACTGTTTTGACAGACAACTCAGACATCAAGGCATTCTCGTTCCTGAGTCGCTCATTCTCTTGGGTGATCTCGAGGAACTTCTATCCAAGTGCCGCAAGTGCTTGCGCTTGTTTGTCGATAGTTTGTCTTTGCTCCGAAACTCTCGTATTAAGCAATTGCAAAGTTTGCTCCAATTTCGGCAGAACAGTCTCATATAGAGTGACTACTTCAACGGCTTTATCCCTTTGATCTATGAGTTGATGACAGGCTTGCAAGACTTTCCCGTTATCGATACCGCTTTTCTTTTCTAAGTTATGTAACAGACTGACAAGTAATGTTCGATCTTTTCTAAGTTGTTGATTATCGCCCACAAGCGTTTCGATCATACTCGTACAGTCCTCAAAAACGTTGCATGTCCGATTCGTGCACTCTTTCGTCTTCTCGACGGTTACTAAAATATGTGGGACGACTTGTCCTGGATTTTCTGAGTTCTTTTTTCGTGGCTCCCAACGGCAATAACTGGAACCATCCACCCTAGCAAAAACACCAACCTTCCCATTTCTGACTCCTGCAATAGCTGCTAGCTTCAACCTAGCAGCAATCTACACGGTATTCATAGTTCGTAGCAAGAGTTGTTTGTCATTCAGATCTGTGTAGAATTATTCACAAGTTAACTTCTATGTTCAGTTATACTTGACTAATGCTGCATCTATTATTTAAATAATAGTATTCACAGATACAAATAAGGTATCATGAGAATGAGTACGCAGCTACCACCCACAGAATATGGAAATCGTCAAAGACTAGGGGTGCAATCTCTTAATTTTCTGGATCAGTTCTTCCTGCCAATCGTCCTCATTGGGGTGAGGGGTTGGGGCGGACAGAGATGAATCCTGGACTCGAGAAGGGAATGTAGGAGCTACAGATAAACTCATCCTGTTTGGTTCAAAGGGAGTAATGGGTCTTGGAGGAGGCTGGGGAGTGTCCTCTGTTTTTCCATTAGCCTCCAAACCCAGAAACCAAGGAGAAAGGGGCAGTATGGTAGGAAGGTGTGTTGGAGCCACACTTGGGATAACTCTGACATGAAAACGTCCCTGTTGCGGTAGATTCCGTTCTATAAGTTCTTCTCCAGCATTGTTCGAGCCGTGTGTGAGTGAAGGAGTTGTAAGAACCATTATTTTAAAAATCAAAAATAAAAACTTCGTCATAAAAAAATCTCTACACAATTATACAAGAAAAACAATACTGAAATATTCCTACAAAATAGATTTCAAAAGCGAATCTCGAACCAACGCTGTCTCTCAAAGAAATTTTGCCAATCAAACACCTTCCTTCATCTTCGCTGAGAATGCTTAATATTTCGTAAAGATTGTCGACAACTATTGAGAGAGCTGAAGCCTTTTGAGCCTCTTTTTGTGCTAGACTCAGCTGTGTCGTGCCGCTAGAGAACGATTTTTATGTTGCTCTACAATAGCCTTTCTCGGCAAAAAGAGGTCTTTGTGCCCGCGGATAATAATCGGGGAGTTCAAATGTATGTCTGCGGTCCGACGGTGTATGATTTTGCGCACCTTGGTAATGCTAGAGCGATGGTGGTTTTTGATGTCTTGTTCAGAGTACTTCAGAAGCGCTTCGGGAAGGTGACTTACGTTCGCAATATCACGGATGTTGACGACAAAATTTATGCTGCCAGTTGTGCACAAAATTGCTCAGTTGCTGACATTGCTAGACGGTTCGAAGATGAATTTTTAGCGGATATGCGCGCGTTATCAGTTCTTGATCCCACCCATGCACCTCATGCGACGGAGTTTATTCCGCAGATTATTGCCATGATTGATACGCTAATTCACAAGGGGGCGGCTTATGAGGCCGAGGGGCATGTTCTTTTTTCGGTTTCCCATTTTCCTACCTATGGAGCCCTTTCGCGGAAATCGCAAGAGGAACTCCTTGCCGGGGCTCGTGTTGACGTTGCTGCCTACAAGCGTCACCCTTCTGACTTTGTTCTCTGGAAGCCTTCGGAAGGTAACTGGCCTGGATGGAACAGCCCTTGGGGATTTGGCCGTCCCGGATGGCATATTGAGTGTTCAGCCATGAGTTCGCATTATTTTGGCTCGACGTTTGATATTCATGGGGGGGGGATTGATCTCATCTTTCCACACCATGAAAACGAACGAGCGCAGAGTTGCTGTGCGTATGAAACCCCAGAAATGGCTCGTTTTTGGTTGCACAACGGTCACCTTACCGTCCAGGGGAAAAAGATGTCGAAATCCTTAGGGAATTTTCAGACTGTAAGAGAACTACGGAAGAGCTATCACCCAGAGATTTTGCGTTATGCCTTAATGACGGCGCATTATCGTCAGCCGCTCGACTGGACGGCCGACCTCTTGGCGATGTCTCGACAGGTTCTTAACAGGTGGTATCGCGCTCTTGCTCATACGCAAATTCTGTTTTGGGAGCCGGATATAGAGATTGAGGAAACGTTGGTGAGTCCTGCAGTGCAAGATTTAGTGGACGAATTTGATACTGCCCTTGATGACGATTTAAATACGCCGCTTGCCCTGCAGAAATTGAACAAAATGATTCAAGAGATGCAAGGCCAGGATGTTCGGATGGTTGCAAGATGCGGACATGAACTTGGTCTTTTTTATCAGTCAGCAGAAACGTGGTTTCATTCCTCAAAGGAAGACGTTGAGGATATCGAGCAAAAGATACAAGAGCGTCAGGTGGCAAAAACAGCTCGGGATTTCCAGCGGGCCGATGCCATTCGTAAAGAGCTGCAACAACGGGGGATTTTCCTCGAGGACTCTCCCCAAGGCACCACCTGGCGAAGAGGATAGAGAGGGTTAAGAATACTCATGGCAGCTGTGCGTGCTGGGGGTGGGAAAGACAGAGGCGCGGCGTACGTTTTGGAAAGAGCGGTCCATAGTGAGCCAGGGTAGTGAGCAACCGGCGACGGAAATACTGTCGATGGTTGTGGTGACGCCTCATGGGGGCCAGCAAGTGGAAATCGATTTCAATGGCAATTCATTTAAGGCGAATAGGACATTAGATTCAATCAAGGACTTCCGCACTAAGGCCTATATGTTTAGAAAGATCGTGAACGATTACCAAGAAGGTGGAGAATTGGTATGTGGCAAAGAAGCGATTCGTATTGTCAAAAATCAACTCAAAAAACCCAAAATCTGCTGGATAAATTGCGTTATTTACAAAAAGAGAAGGACGAGTCGTGGAACCTAGGGCATCATTTAGAGAAACGTATGGTTCGGGGACAGCGTTCATTGGGCTAATAGTATGAGGAGGGCATCAAGACAGCAGTTAGAAATTTTTCTCTCGATCGGTTGCCATAGCGAATATCTGGTGGCAGTTCTTGGGCGACTCTACGATTTAAAACAAAAGGCAGGAATACAGGACGCAAGTGAGCTTCTTGAATACCACCGATCTATCGTAGAATACCTTGCCGCGGTGGAAAAGGAACAGCCTGGTAGCCTGACCGAAGATGAAAAGCAAAAGGTTGCTCTAGAGAGAAGATTGGCAAAGAGAGATTGGCGAGGAATGGACTAGAGGTATTTCACGAGGTCTACAATTGGGTACAAGTAATCAGCTTATAGGAGGGGTAGGGGCCCCTCCTTGCTCTAGTACTTGTTAGATGGATGTGGAACAGTAAAGAGGATACGTGGGATTGTGTATAGCATATAGTCCACGCAGAGTGAGGGGGATATGACTGGAGTCCAATGGGCTGAAGGCGTGGAACGGTGGGGAATCCTCTTTTGTAGGGATAGGTCTGCTGATGAAAGATAGGGATCTCTTAGCAAGAAGAGGCATCGATATCCAATCGAAACAACTATTCATCAAAAAAGGTCGTTTCTCTCTATCTTGAAGGATTTTGAATTATATTAGATTCGTCAAATTTTTGCGTCACCCATTGGA
Source organism: Alphaproteobacteria bacterium (assembly GCA_041200185.1). Taxonomy (GTDB): domain Bacteria; phylum Pseudomonadota; class Alphaproteobacteria; order BNTO01; family BNTO01. The sequence goes on along the minus strand of CP165730.1, from coordinate 663,225 downwards.
GAGTCATATAAAAATCAAGATAATCCCAATAGGACTCGAAAAGGGAAAATGGGGGGACCTATTTCTCGCACAAACTTGCATGGAGTTCGGTTTTTGATGCATTTTTAAAGATACCATTTTCAACTTGGTATTTTAGATTAGAGTAGGAGTCTAAATGGAAAAGAAAATTCAAATATTATTATAATTTGACAAAAATATCATTCTTCTAAGTAAAGCCACCCCTCTTAAGAGTTTTTTCAGAGATCGCAGTTGTTGTCTTTCACTTGATAGCGTTAACGACGCGGATATTCGCCCCCTTTTCCTTGTATGCTGATCTAACTTTGTCACGAAACAAGTCGTTGCAAAATCTAAACGAACCATCTCCACTTGGCTGCGTCAACCTGGAGGAAACATCGATAGCAACGAGATCCAACACAGCTGTAAATTAATCGCATAGTTACGTTCAGAGGCGACATTTCGGAGACCGCTGTGAGGTTGGTTACAAATGTAGAATTTTGCAAGTGAAAAAGAAAGCTAATTTTCTTTCATGATTTACGCCGTTTTAATTGGAGTTTTTTCATTCAAACGAACTTCAGGCAGATTTGCCTGTGCAAGAAATTGTATTCCGTTGTGCTAACTTTAGACGAAGGGTGTTGGGTCTAGCGATCTATGGGAGAGGCATACGGGTACCCGCTTACCAGAAATTCTTTTCTTTGCGTTGAATATTGGAACAGGTGGATGGAAACCCCAAGGCGATGACGAGTCGGTCAGTTTATTCTTTGAAGATGTTGAAAGAGGGGTTTCCTAACAGTTGTTCGAAATTTTTACAAAAGCATGAAGATGAAGGGGTTGTTCTAGATAGCATTCAAAACCATACAAATACTATTGTAATATTTGATATTTTATTAAAATATCTTTTCAATTTGTTCCTTGTTCGCATTCTCGCTAAAATAAAATAAGTAGAAATATTCTCCTGGAATTTCCTTTAGATCTTCGTATATGTTGCTTTGCTTGATTCCAAAAGTTTTCAGCGCCATTGGTGTGCGTTTTTTCGTTAAAAAATTCCTTCGAGGAGTTATCTTTTTCGCAAGGGCATGCACGTATATCCAAATGCGTTGTATGCCTTCCAAGAATCCGTAAAAATAATACTGCTCGGATGAACTTGCCTTTATCATCAATTAAGAGTTTCACGTTTTGCATTATTAATGCAGACGATGTAATTTATCCCCTCTCTTGATAAGTCCAGGGTTTTTCACGCAGTTCCTTGTCCCCTCCTCTTTTTACCTGGTCACCACACTAACTTCCAGCGATTCGACTTCCCCAGAAAAATCAAATTATTTATGGTTTAGGCTGTACTTTGTATTGTTGTTCCAACAACGAAGGTATCAAATACGCCTTTTTTCGGATGCCCTTGCGCCTTTTCTTATGTCTCATCTTAGTTTCAAGCAATTTAGAAAAGCCTCTCTCAAAATCACCTTTCATAGGATTGGTATGGATATGTGGATTTAGATGATGGGAACAATTCTTGAAATACTTAGAGACGAAGAAGCTAGAAAAATCACAAGCATACAGATTGTAAAAAAGACCTATCAATCCCCTTTGTATCATGTCAAGATACGACGAGCAAAAATGAAGGATATCGGTGTTGCAGATGCTTATAAAGCAAAAATACTTATAAGTTTTTTTGAATACTTCATTGATGAATCAACCCAAGACATTAATAAATGGTCTATGCAGATCGATGTTAAGTTTTTGTTGTCATCTTTAAGAAAAAAGATGGGTTAATATTCCCGTCACGAAGGAGATTGTCCAAAAAAAATTGTAAGCGGCCCCTATCCATAATCATCCTCCGGCGTATAGACAGTCACCGCATACGGTGGCCTCGTTAAAAACTTCCGTGTGACCGCTAGACTTTGATCATAGGTCGTCGCGGCAATCCTCTGGGGCATAGTTTCGAGGTCTTCGAGTGTGTACCCTTTTGCAAGCCTCGTTAAGAAAATACGGAAATAGTCAGGACGCAGCTCGGACACATACAGAGTATCACGCAAGACACGACGCTTGGTTCCTTCGAAGCTGTAGCGCGGGATTCCTGTCTTCAGAATTTGGTCTAGCCTTTGTTGAAGTTTCTTGAGAAAGTCCTCGACACAGACCCCAGGTTTTAAAGTCAGAATCACCGTCCAGGGGTAGGGGACTCGCGTCGTCTCAGAAGAAAACGACACGTTTTCAAGTCCTTCCCGTTTCATAGAGCGCTCAAGAGAACTGAATAAGGCCATCGCTCCGATTTGAAAGGCCACTTCATCTTCTCCGCGGGAGTGGTGCGGAGCGTCAAACACGAGATGAATCTCCGGAGCCGAGATTTTGTTCGTTGTGTAGGTGATTCGGTGGTGCACATGACGGTTTAGCAACTCTGGCCGGACGTGCTCCGGGACGGCTCCTCTGGGGATGCTGCCAAAATACTGTTGAGCCTTGGCAAACACATCCTTAGCTGAAACGTCGCCGCGAATGATGAGCGTCGCGTTATTCGGCTTGTACCACGTCCGGTAGTGCTTTTTCACAGCTTCCAACGTGTAGGCGGAAATGGTGCTCCAAACGCCGTGCATATCGTGCGCGTAGGGATGCCGTGGGTACAAAGAGGCCTCAACAAACTCTTTGGCTGTTCCTAAGGGCGGGGTTTCAATAAACAGACGACGCTCCTCCGAAACGACTTTTACCTCTTTCCTAAAGCGAGCCTCGTCCGTCGGGTTGAAGTTTTTCATGGCGTCTGCTGCCGCCTCAAAGGCTTTATCTAACAACGACTTTTTGAAAGTCATCTCATAAATTGTCGCTTCCCAATTCGTCGACGCCCTTGAAATGGACAGAGCCGTCGAGAACTTCGGGTCCTTGACGGGGTGCTCGCAGTACATATGCTCCATCATATGCGACAGCCCCAACAAGTCGACAGGGTCATCGGCTGCACCGACGTTGTACAGGACATAGAGCTGAACCTTCGGCACAAAGTGGTCTTCCATGACAATGACCCGAAGGCCGTTGAAAAGCGTCGTCGACTGGGCGTCCAGAAGACGTAGTTGATCCTTAGCTACAAGCGGTTGGAAATCCGAAAATTCGGAAGGCATCTTTATGTCATGTGTGCAGGCCGTCATCAAAAGGGCTGACAACAAGGGGAAACAAAAGTGATCATTTTTAAAAGTCTTCATAATGCAACTCCCAATTTTTTAAAATTTATTCTATCCTAAATTTTAGGCGTCATTCCGCCCTATCGACACATAACCTCTGATTTCGCAGAGGGACGGCAACACACGCCGTACCTGCTCATAAGTTACCTCTTTGTACTTCTGGAAAATGTTTTGAGCTTCATCTAGAGATAGGCCCCGTTCGCGCATTTGAGCCACACATTGGGTGTAGTCCTCAACAGAGCGCGTTGCTCCCAACCAAGAATCCACCATGTGATTTTGAGCTCGTTCAAAGTCTTGCCGGAAAACCATATTTTTACAGTGTTCACAACACTCGGTGAGGGCCTTTAGGGTTTCAGCTTCTTTGCTGGTGTGTAGCTCCATAAAGCTGTACGGGGCAAATTGAGTGTTATATTTCCCAGCTCCAAAAGAATAGACAAGGCCTCTTTTGATCCGCAACTCGCGTCCCAAGAGGGAGTATCGCGATGGTCCGACCAGCAGGCTGAAAGCAATGGTCTTAGCGAAAAAATCAGGGTCCGTAACCAGGATGGGAGGGAAGATGACACGGACGGTCGTCTGCGGCGCATCAAACTCTGTGTGCGCATGGCTTATCCTTTGGGAGACAGCCGATGAAGTCGTCATCCAGGGCTTGCTCGGTTGGAGGGGAAGTCGCGCGACCTGCCGCTTCAACTGAGCGATAATTCCCACCTCCTGCTCCCGCGGGCCACTCACAACAAGAACGAGATTCTGCTGGCTGAGAAGGCCTAAAGCGTCTTTCAGGTCACTTCTTTGGATTTGGCTGAGGTCGTCCGACACCTTCTTCGAAGGAAGACTGTAGGGATGCGGTGCAGGGTAGAGGTAGTCAGTCAAAGCATCCTGAAAACAAGTTGAAAGCTGTTTTGAGGCATTCTGAGCGTCCGTCAATAGCTGTTTCCGCGCTTTTTCAAACTCTTTTTGCTGCCACTTCGGGTCGATCAAAGCGTTCAGCATAAGCTCAAAGGCTTCAGCCCAATCGGACGCCGGACACCAGAAACTGCAGAAGGCATGATCACAATCCAACCGAGTCAAAACATTCGCACCGCAATTAAAGAGACGACCACGCCACATGCGGCCACACCCCCAACGGAACAGATAGGGCCAAAAGAGAGACAAGCTGGGGTGGCGTGCGAAACATTTTTGTATCCAGCGTCTTTGAATGTGATGTTCATGTACACCAAACGCTTGTTGTTGGGGATGAACCACACATCATGAGGAAGTCCGATGTCATGCGTGTGGATCTTCATTTGGAAAACGTCCTTCGAAGGAGATAACGTGGCCTCTTCGGCGGGTTTCGGTGGTCTTTTCCCTCAATCGCCTGCTCCTCTGAGTTTTCGCTAAAACAGGTATGCCCAGCGAAGAACCCGAGGACACTTCCTACAATAAAAAAACCGTCCTTTTCATCAATACATCAACTCTTTCTCGAATCCTTCAAAACCATGACATCTTCAACCGACAAGCCTGTTAAGTCTGCGACATCCTCGACCGTCATACCGCGGCAGAGAGCCTTCCGAGCCACCTCTTCCGACTTCCGCTTTTCACCTTCCGCTAACCCTTCGGCCAATCCTTCAGCACGCCCTAGAGCCCTTTCTTCCGCCTTTTGGATGCGAATCTCGGCCTGCTTTTGGTCATACCGAAGATATTCCTGCAGTTGGGCTTCTGTGTAGGCCGCATTGACTAAGGCGTTATAGGCGACGCTAAAGATGGAATCTTCCCGGAGAATTTTCTCGAACTGCTCTGGTGGGACCGTGGGAGCTCTCTTGAGGAAATAGGCCCATTTGTCCTCGTCGGTGTTGAGCTCCTCGAACTTTTTGTGAAACTTCGACAACTCGAGGAAGGTAAAGGAGAGCTCCTTAATGTCCTGCATATTGGTATCAACATCTCGGATGGAGTGATGGGAGAGGTAAGCCTTTTTATCAGGAAAGACTGTGTTTTCCATGATAGCGAGACAGACCACGGGGTGCATTTTGTCGTAGCCTCCCCGGTCATTTACCTCTTTCATAAATTTGGGTCTCTAGTTGACGTAGACCTGACAGGTGTACTCAACGACCCTCGGAATGAAGTAGGTGTCGGAAGCTCTCTGCATTTCGACAATGAACTCTCGTCCATCAACCGCCTTGCAATGGACATCAACAATGCTTTCGCGGAGGGTAGCAACTTCTTTGTCCAACACGGGTTTGAGGAACGTCACATCAGCGACTTTGGGTTGACAGCTTTCCATCAGAGAATTAATGAGGTGGATGGTGAGTTCCTTCCTTTTTTCTGTACCGAACAACTGCTTGAACATCCAGTCATTTTTGGGGTCGAGTAACCGAAACATAGAACACCACAGAAATACTCAAGCACAGTTTATTGCTACCTTATCCATTAAAGAAAGTCAAATCGTACGAGTTTTACTTAAATCAAAATGTTTCTAAAATTCTTCTCTTTATGCAGAATCGCCATAGGAGCGGAGTATAAACACAAAATACATCCGCTTCTGTACGTTGACTTCGCGGAGAATTCTCCACTTAATTCCTAATAAAGTTGTAGCTGTTCAAATACTTTTAATTTGTCTATCAATGATATTTCAGAAGTTCTTTTTAGTTATCTTTTAGCCAATAAATGCGAGGTATTTTGTCTCAGGCAATCGACTTTCGTCGTAGTAAATCTTTTCAGAATCTCGCCGCAATCTTCTGCTTTTTAACATGCTTTAGGTAATCCTTAAAGAATAGCTTGGTCTCCTGTGTCTCACTCATACCAGATTTGAAGGAAGGCCGGATTGAGATTCGATCTTTATTGATTTGGGGATTGTGTTCAAACGAAGAGTGCCACACAGGTTTACTTGAAACATCGGGGACAAAGGGGCTTGAAAAATATTTCCGATTTGCTGCTGGGACAGAGGAAGGAATCTCTCGAATTACTATTTGAGGGCCTAGGGGACCTATGCGATAGGTTTCAGTTACGTAAATAGGTGCTGAAGCCTTACTAGAGAGTGGTGGAAATTGAACGATTCGAGTCTTTAATTGAGTAAAGATTTTCAGGTTCTTTTCTTGGGGGTTATTGGCGACAATTGCTTGATTTTGCTGACCAGAGGTCCCGACAAATTCCTGCAGCTGTTGAAAGGAAGACAAACCCGCCGTGACTTCCTCCGGAGGCATTGGACGGGAGTATAGTGCAGAAGCCAAAAGTGCGCTACGGCGGGAGCCGCCCTTGGGAATTTCAGCATCGTGAGGACAAGTCTCTCTTTCGGGGTCATCCGTCGAAGACGTACGCATAAATTCCTTTTCTGGCTTCGGTGACCTTTTTACTTCGATAGTCCGTGGCTCTTTGACCTCGCCGAAACAGAAGCTCCCAGCGAGCAACTCCAGGCATCCCAAAATCCAAAGCATTTTACACATACTAACTCCCTTATTAGCCGCTTAATATAAATGATTGTCACATATTTCGATCATTTGTTATTTCACTGAGCCTCTTACTGATGTTTTTGATCTCAAGGAGATCCCCGGGTTGGAGTGTACCGAGTTGAAATGGACCGTAACGAAGACGGATCAGACGGTTGACTTGAAGATTTAGAACCTGAAGAATCCTTCGTATTTCTCTGTTTTTACCTTCCGAGAGGGTCAGCGTACACCAAAAATTATGAGCAGGTCGTTGCATTAGTTCCTTAAAAGGTTGATCAAACTCAAAAGTGAAGGGTGCATAATGGATCCTCTCTAAGGTAACGCTAGGGAAATTGAATACCGTTTTACAGGGAGAAAAATTCGGTAAAAAACGCTGAAAAATTGCGGGCCGAACCGCTCCGAAAGCGCGAACGCGGTAAGTTCTTGTGAGATTTTGATTCGGCTTTTCAAGGTTATGCGCTAAAGCACTATTTGTTGTAAGAAGCAGAAGTCCTTCGGAGTTAAGATCCAGTCTCCCAACAGAAATCACCCTTGGAAGCCCCTTTTTCTCCAACGTCTCAAAAACAGTTCTGCGATGCTGCGGATCGTTGTGAGTTGTAATCTCTCCACGAGGTTTGTAGTACAGCCACAAGCGAGTCGTCTGGTCAGCGACGATTTTTCGTTGGCCTACGGTAATGGTATCCGAGTCATCCACGAAGATCACTGGTGACGAAATAAGGGTGCCATTGACGCAGACCTGTCCCTGAACAATGAGCCTTTCCGCCTGTCTTCGTGAGTAGACGTTGCGGGTGGCTAGGTATCTGGCGATCCGTTCGGACATGATGTTGCTAACTGAAAATCAAGAACCCCTTCAGCCTACAACGAAACGGTATGGTTTGGGATACAGAAATTAAGGTAGAATGATATGAGGAGTGCAGCATAAAGGGGCGGACATGAAGACAATTTCAAAAGTAACAAAGCGCGGATTCATTCAGAATTTTTTCTCAATAACTGTGCCGAACTCGATTCATCAACCAAGGCTAATGATTCTCTATTAGGAAGAGCCTGAGTGGGTTATTTGGAGGAAATAAGCTCTACAATAATAGATTCACTCGATTTCGTTGTTTCGTTATTTATTTAGCGGATTCAATTAAATTTGATATTTTGGGGTCGTTGTGCCGATGCAGACAGCTCTCTCGTTGTCAATTCAAAAATCGAAATGCGTACACGGCGTTGAAACGCTACTTCGACTTTCAGAGGGTACCGTTGGTAATACCTTCTCAGGGTGATCTGCGCATACTTGAATACGAGGTGGATGCTCCAGCTCTAGATCATATTAGGGGTGTCATAGGTTTGGACACAGGAGCAGGCATGTTCCCTAGGAATAAAGCTTTTACAACCTTGATGAACTTTATTGGTGAGAATATTTTCATAACAGTTGATGATTTACAGGTTCATTCTCTCAGTCAGTGTGCTGAAGCATTTGAACAACACAAAAATAAGTTGATTTTTGATCTGGTAAAAGAACAAGAGAACGGACGAATCGCGCATGTTGGAGAAACGAAGTACAACCGTGAGGGCAGGTATGTATTACTTCTTGAGAGTCTATCGAAGAAGACATCAAAGGAATTAACAATGTGGGCTTCCTTCGAGCAAGCTCGTCCAGAGGAAGCTGAGTCGGTGCAAAAAGAAACGGCTGGAATAGCGAAAAATTTCATCCTCTACCTGCAAGACTTTTAACTTTTTTACGATTTTCTCGGTACTAGGGACAGCTACACAAGGCTGTCCTCTTTTGATTCAACTGAACTGTTAAGGGTGCCTGAGGAATGGCCACGGACTTCGAAGTGTTTGTCTTCTCAAACAGCCTTCGCTTGCGTCAGGGATTCTTCTAGGAAAGAATCATTAGGCTTAGGCGACGAGCTGGGGTTGGTTGGATAGTGCGAGACGATCACTACTATGGCAAAATGGACGGGCTACAGCACCTCGCGCATCTCCGCCAGCCTATTGGCGACTATATAGGCGCTTGAGGCGATCTCATTAGAGCACAAAAGCAAAACAAGGTCAGAGCCCTTGGAATCAGCAATTTTGACGCTGACCTCAAGCTTTTTGAGGCCTTTATGACGAGGATTAAGGTCAAACCTCAAACTTTACAGATAGAGTGTCATCCCTGAGTTCAGCGCAAAGCGTAGCAAGAGTCGGCTAGGGCTTATGGCATGCAGATTGAGTGTTGGTATCCGTTGGGAAGAAGACAGAGCGAAGGTTCGTTGAACCTCAGCTCAGGTCATCCTTAGATGGCACATCCAGAGCGGATTGATTCCCCTCCCGGATTCCTCAAATTCACAACACATTCAAGAAAATCTCGACATCTTTGATTTTGAACTAACCCCAGTGGAGATACGGAAAATTGCGTCAATGAATAAGGAATAAAGATTTTTTCTTGTCTCGCTAGAAGAAAAACAAAAACTATATATGTCGATGAATCTAAAAGATTAAAACTTCTTCCCAGACGTATGAAGGATGGAGGAGGCTAGTGTATTTTGGCTTGGGGATGCAGAACCAAATTTTGAAGTGGATCGTGTTAGACGGTTGATGAGATATCGAAAGGTAAATCTGAACAGGGGGATTGTCTCCTCTTTTGTGAGTCACCGTATTGGGAGTGTCTTTTAGGGCGAAAACTCAGAGGAAGCCGGATAGATAGTAGATAAAGGTGCTCGTTGGCGTTTTATGGAATTGAGATGAGTTTGAAAACGATAATTTGCTAAGGACATGAATCTGTACCACAATCCCCTCGCTCGAAAGTTGATACTGTTAGTTATGATTAACCCCATTAATTGGTTCTTAGTCGTATTACGTAGCACTCTATTTTATCATATATTTGTATAATTTTTCTTATCTCGATATTTCTTTATTCTTGCGTACTGACGCCATTGTATTTTGTTAAGTCAAAAAGCCTTGGTTCCATCATTCTATTCTAAGTCTAAAACATTGCTCTTGGTAATTAATCGTTTATCTCATATTTAAACAAATTTATTTTATGCGTATCTGTTTATTTTATCTCCTCTATTCGATTGTTTCTTCCAACACCATTTTTTGATCAGGACTTTCGTTCTTTTAATCTTAGAATAAGGATGCTTTATTGGCCTTTTAGCGTCAATCAAATCGTTTTGCATTTCTTCCTTCTGACTTTTCTTCGGTCTATCGACATTGGGTCTATCTTTCCGAATGTTCTTCTTGAGCAGGTTTTTTACTCGAGTACTCAAGGGCGTTTTGGCTTTTCGATTGTCAGGTTTATCTGACATATGCATCACTTTCCCTGCATCCGATATTTTGCTATTAGTTTTCTGTCCTTTATTTGTAGATACTGATAGGTACTCATTCTTCTTTCCTTCTGTCTCCGGTCCTACCTCAAACGCGGATTTGTTTTTGTTAGTTGTTTGTGACGTAGACACTATGGAATTTGCAGATTCCTTGGCTACTGCGTCGTCTGACAGTGTTTGTGTTGACTGTAAGCTTTTTTCTTCATTCTCTGAAGCCTGAGCCGGCGTCACTTCACCGCTGTTGTGAGGTAGGTTGTTGTCATTTTGAGTGTCTGTTAGCAGATTTTTATCTAACCTGTCCTTGGCCTGGCTAGGTTCAAGATTATTTTTTTTACCTTTGTTTTCAGCGTCATTAAGCTTTTTAAATGCAGAATCTTTTTTTTGAGGATTAATATTTGAAAAATTATTTGAATTTTTTTGCTTCGAAGGTGTAACTAAAGTTTTGGAGCCGGCATGCTGCGGTTGAGTAATGCTACCCCCTAAGAGGGGGGGGTCCTTGGCCGCGTCTTCATTATTCATTTGTACTTCGGTAGATTGTTGGGAATCAGAAACTGTATCATCTGGGGCGTTTTTACGCCTTGGTAACGGATTTTTGGAATGATCACTACGGTGCAAAACTGACTCAGTTGGATATTCCTTTGTATTTTGCGTTGGTGTCTCTGCTGTGGGTGGCCCCACTTTTGTAGACAAAGGTACCTGAAGACCGTTCTCGGGTAGAGTTTCATTATCAGTCAAGTCATTAGGCATCTCTCGTTGTTTGGATGCCTTTGCGGTCTTCTCAGTGCGTTGATCGTCTATGACTGAACGGTACGAGACGAACGGCTGCTGCCCGACCTGCACTAGGTCCCGTTCGGATCTTCCTATTGATGAATCATTTTGTACCGGTATAGTACCGGGTTGAGCTAGAGGCGATAACAGAACCTGTGAATTTTGGTGAGGGGCGTGTAAAGAAGGGCCTTGTTTAAAACTCGTGGTCGGATAAGGCTGTGAGGGAGGTTGTGGCATCCTTTGTGAAGAAGGTGAGTATCTTTGCCCTTCCGCGGATGATGGTGTATGAAAATCTGCACCAGGGGTCTCGGTGAATGCCTGCGAAGAAGACGATTGATCCCTCGAAATATCCGGAATCAGTAGTCGGGGATTATACGATTGGTTTGGCTTGACCTGAACATCAGTCGGCTCGGCATCTAAATGAGAGGGGGAAAATTGCTGAAGCGATGAGGCCGGTACTTCCAAACGGTCTGATGGGCTATGATGCGTGGAGATTGTGTCCTCAGCATGTTGCTGATCCGTTGAAAAAATTGAATCCATTGTTCCATCTTTAACTGGAGACGTAACCTGTGGGTCACTAGCACCATCGCTTGGAGGAAAGACGTGTGAGGACCGCAATGGTTGCTGTGGAAGCTGTGAATCTATGACTTTCTGTTCCCCCCTTGAAGTCATCTTGGGTGGCGCCTCTTCAATAGGTAAATCCTCTTCATAAACATCGTTTCTCGGTTGGTAACTCTGATTATTTAAAATCTCTTGACCCTGGGGAGGCAACCTTGCAGGTCTCTCATTTTCACCGTGAGGAATGGAAACACTTCCGTCCTCAAAAACGGGATAATTTTGGAGTGGAGAGTTTTGAGGTGAAGAGCCTTTTCTAGTAGTTCTAGGAGTTTCCTCCCTCTCCGCAAACTCATTCTCCTGATCAGTTTCTTCGGACTCTTCTTCGTCGGCTTCACCGTTAGCTTCCTTGTCCTGAAGCTTTTTAACGAGCTCATAAACGATGATGTTAGCACCCTTGAGTAGCTCACCGTCAACAGTCTCTCCGTGAACGTACCCTAAGGGCAATAAGGCTCCCGCCCATAGAAAATGTCCAAATCGGGCCCACGACGCGTCCATGCCATCCCTCTATCCACAATTCTCCAACAAAACAAAAAGCAGTAGCCTAGCAACTGGTCCCTAGTTGTAAAAAATCTGTTTAACGACAATCATGTCGGAATCTGGGGAGTCAATTTTCAGTTTCTGCCCAACGGAAATGGTATAGGGCGGCTCCAAATTATTGAGTGCTACAAGGTCCTCTGGGTCGACGTTGTGTGCATTCGCGATCTTGTTAATTGTGTCACCTGCCTTAACAGTGTACTCCTCCGTAACAGACTGAGCATGCAAAACTTCCACGCGGTCTGGTCTCCGGGGAGCAGATGCACACCCCATAAGAAAGGTCATGGACATAAAGCTCAAAATAACGTTTTTCATAGTTCGACGGCACATCAAAACTCTTACATGATGTAAATATAAGTCAAAAATATTAATATTGTGTTAAATTCAAAATATACGTCACCTCTTGATTTTTGAAGCAAAAAAGAAGTCTAATCAAAGGTGGCCAATCAAAAGATAAAATGTCTCGTTCGTACCTTCGAGAAGAAGACTAAATATCTAGTAAACAGTAAGTTAAAACATATGAGTTGGTTATTCAGTAGCACTATCGCCTCTACTGGAAACCTACTATAATTTTGGGATGGCAATTATGCCCCTTACAATCGGGACTCATTCTGCATACAAATAGGCCCGAACAACGTCTAACTTGTACAATTATTCCCTCATATTTTTTTCTTGAGCTTTTTCTCGACAAGTGACAACGCTTAAATTCACTTTCTCGAGTTTTCTGCTGAATTTGCGAATTCCAAACGTTCGAGTTCTTGGTTGTCAAATTTCCTACAACGGGCCCATCCCACCCATTGCCTTTCCGCATTAGACGCTTCCAGCTGCATTCTTGCGATCGATTAAGGTTGAAGAATGCAACACAACCAGTGCACACCATTCTATCTTCTTTCGTCACCTTCGGGCTAAAAATCGAAAAACGAGGATACGTACGCAGAAAAATGCAGGAATCGGCTAACGTAAACGATTGAAGATTTACCGATTTTCAGACAAATACCAATTGCTCTTAACCTCATTCCATGGCAAATCCGTGCATATACAGCCATCCGAACCAGTCTTTCGTCTTGTTCTGTTAGCGGTAGCCGGGTACAACCATTGACACTGCACTTTATCGCTCCTAAGGGAGCGCCCGACACAAAGAGAGAAGCAAAAGAAAGACCACTCAAAACCGTTGCCGCTATGCCCGATACGGCAAAGTGCAGGCCCACAGTACGTACTCAGACGGCTCACAACACGGGCAAGCGTTAAAGAAATAACGGCTCCCCCGAATGGGAAGCCGTCTAATCCATAGAGAACCCGAAGCACTTCTTAGGCCCAACTTCTCAGAGGTTTAGAGCGACACTTTCAATATGACAATCTTGTACTCACTTCCAAATGACGGAGCCTATTATACTACCCCCTGTCTCTGCTATGCACTGTTGTGCTTACGCGGAGGACGATTTACTTTCTTTTAACCTTTTTTCGATAATCTCTTTGTAGGCTGTCGCTAAACTGTTCCACATCATGAAGAAAGATTGTTGGAAAAAGAAGGTGCCTGGCTTCTCCTTGCTTGAAACGTCAATGGTACTTGTCATTGCTGGTGTGATGTTTAGTGCAGTCTTCAAAGGGAAAACCCTGCTCGACCAATCCAAAATTCGCGCAACTGCTTATGAATTTTCTCGGATCCAAACTGCTCTTTCGCTCTATTCCAATACTTACAGCGGTAACATTTTTGCGTCTCTTGACGAAGTGTGGAAAAAGCTTGCTGAAGCGGAGCTTATTCCGTCTCAAGAGGTCCCAACTTCCAAGCTAGGTGGAACTTTCGCTTTTGTTGCAATCCATAACCAGATTTATCTCAAACTCGGAAAAGGAGATCAAGCAAGTGAGGCGTTTCTTACCTCGGCTCAAGCCTCTTCGCTTGCTCAGCAACTCAAGGAAGGAGCTGGTCCGGTCCTTGTTCTGGATTCGTCAGGGAAAGCGGCCGATTTCTCTTCTCCCCTTCCAAAACAAGAGAAATACACCCTTGCTGTCATGGTTCAGAGGTAAACAACAATACAACGAAACCTTGTTTGAGGAGTTTCTCTCTGCCTCCCGAGCGAGAAAACCCGCCATCGTTCGTTAGTTGCGAACCACAGAACGTTCACAAATTACTCTCCAGCCGGCTGGTGGGGACTGAACTCAGATAAGCCTTGCAGCAGACATCAGCCAAGTTTAGGAACTGTTCCATCTTGAAACCAACGCTAAATAAGCAGCCTCTTGTCAGTGAACTAAATGCCTCGGGGAGAAGTAGATGTTAACAGAATAATAAAAATTGCGTGAATATTGTTAATAAATAGAGTTCAGCCTATCTGTTCTAAAAATGATGTACAACTTCTGGTGCTCGACAACAAAACCATACTGAACAACATTGAGCGGACTTTCGAATTGGCTGATTCGAAAAGTGTTGACCAATTCATTTTCATCTCCAAATTTTGTGGTTTTACAATATCTCGTGGAAAGACTTCTGGATCTTTTTAATTTTAAAAATGCATATTCGACAAGTTGACTCATCTTGTATAAATCTTCATCAATTTCTCGTTGGTTTGTTCGATCCCTCTTTGATGGAATACAACCTTTCATCTTCGTTTTCCTAGCTGCATCCACTATTTTGTCGGAATCATGGGTCTTATCAGCCAAATGCTTTTTAGCATGAAATCCTTGAATCAACGGTAGAGCCATCTTGCAGTCCGGGGTCACTCCATCGGTCATCAAACATCCGAGAGTAACGCCTTTCTCATAGACAGCCAAGTGAAGCTTTGTGTTGATCCCCCTTTAATGCATCCGAAATATCGTGTCGATGAAGAGCTGAATCGGTAACCTCCCTCTCCATTTCCCGAAAAACGCGCCCCGCGTTTTATCATAAAATGGGTTGGCCAACACTATGTGAGAAAGCTTGCTATCTCAAATCTAAGAATTGGCAGTATTATTTTTGCTTTGCCACGAGTTTCCTGACCATTACGTCAAAGAAGTTTGTTTTCTTTGGTATTAGTTGTTAAGTAATTATTATCATTACGTGTACTACCTGCCTTTATCTACAACTATACTAGTATTTCAAATTGTACTAATTTTGTTAAAATTGAGCTCTATTATATCCATGTACTGTCCATGTAACTCCCTTTCTCGGCTTAACGCCCCCATTCCTCCTTGTCCTGCGCTTCAAGGACTTCGTTACTCAAAATCTTACCGTTTTTTACAGAAAAACTTCGCCCAAGACGAGAGCCAGTGCCCTTAAGCACCACACTCCCCCTACCAGTGGCCAGATTAATGTTCTCTCAAGGCGTTTGGCTAAGCGGCGGCGACCGACCCATAGGACCAAAAGACTGATCGTGAATGAGATTTCATCCCAATTTCCGTAGTATGGAGTTGGCATTATGGATTTTGCAGCTTCCCATATTGGATCCCTTAATATCCAATTCGTTCTCAGGTACAGATCGCCAAGGATGGCCATATCGACAAAAATTTTCATCATGATGGGGAAGTGAGCTCGCCGCCCAACTTTGGCCATTGATGATAAAAACCAGTCCAAGAGAAATACCAGGAATGTCAGCCACATTAATAAAAATGACACAAGGCAGATGGGTTCTTCTTGTCGAAAAGAGCCATAAAAGAAAAGGATGAGCAAGCTCAGAAAAGGGAAGAGCATATACACAATCCCAGAAACAATGAGGAGTCCATTGTAAAATTTCAGTACTCTTTCTGGCCGTCTTACGGAGACTCGAACGCGGCAAACTGACGCGATGGCAAGCGCAAAACAAAGGAGAGTTTTACCGTTAACTCCAACGAGATATTGCAACGTGGATAAGAACCCCAACAAGGCCAAGGCTAGGCAAATTTTCCAGAAGCAATAGCGTCCTATGTCGGACCGTCGACTATAAGCGAACAGCCATCCTAAGCCTACAATCTTCACAATAGGGACCCACAGAAGTGTGGTGTGTGAGTCTTTTCCTATCCCAAGGAGGTGCACAACCATTCTTCCGTCATTAATAAAGAGTTATGAGCCCTAGGCACGCTAATCCAGCATAAATGTATTTTTGGTAGATTGAGCTGGACTTCGGACCTCTACGACAATCAGAGCTGAACAAATCACAATATTTCATGATCCATCGTATCTCGTTTCAAAAAGTAATCTATGTGTAGGATAACATATTTCATATTTAGTGATTTCACTTAATTTAATTTATCTTTTTATACTTTTGTTATTTCTTCAGGAGTTATAATAATGGACTTCTGTTTTTCTACAGCCTTACCCTAGACCTGTTACGAAAGCCGCTAAAGAGTCATTCTGTTGACTGCAGGAAAGCCTTAATTGTGTGAAAAGGTGAATACCCATGTTTCTTAGACCCCATTGGTAAACGCAAAGGAAAACGATGAACGCTCGACCAGCAGGCCACCAGAATGTTGTGTAAATTTCTTTATGTTGATTTTTTCTTTGGCAGAACTCAAGCACCAAGACTCCGACCAAGCCTGAAATTTCTGGGTATTGTCCTAAGAGTGGTTTAAGTGAAAATTCGTAGATTTTTACCATGAGTACAATGGCCACGAGATCTAAGACAGGACCTAATACGAGGTAGAGGATCTCTGATACCCAACTTTCCGCGCAGACTTCGTTTCTTGTAGGGAAATCCAAAAATTTCGTTATCAATTTGACAACAACAACCCCTTTAAACAGGATAGAAGTTGTTTCAACCGCCATCTCTCGCGTCCCACCAAAACTGTAGATGTAGCATGTAAACATAGTCACAATAGCAACGACGTAGTAACCAGTTTTCCGGAGTTTATCGATGCCCTCACTACTTTCCGTTTGGTAGACAGCCAAGCTAGCTGCAGCAAAGACCACCAATGAGATCACACCAACGCCTATTAACATCTTTAGCATGAGATAGAACCCAACAAGAGCGAAGCTCGTAGTGGCTTGGTAACGGATATTTAACCAAAAATTTCCAAGAATAGCTTTAAATTTTTGAATGCATAAAAAAATATAATTGCTCATAAATACCGTCAAAATAAAAATTTAAACAATCCCCAAAACAAGTCATCAATTTCTCCTCCTTAACGCCTTTATACTGGACCTGTTACGAAAGCCGCTAAAGAGTCATTCTGTTGCCTGCAGCAAGGCCTTGTTGGGGCCCTTCGCTGTGAATTTGCTATAAGTCCATGACGATCTTACTGTGTAAAAAGATGAATTCCCATCGTTCCTAGTCCACATTGTAAAATACAGTGAAAAATAATACTCGCACGGATGAGTGGCCACATAAACGTAGTATAAATCTCCTTGTGCTGATGTTGACGTTGGCAGAGCTCGAGCACACCCAGCCCTACGAGGCAGGATACGTGTGGATATGTCCCCCGCCACAAAACGGGGACAAGGAAGTGAATTTCGATGATAAGGAAAATAGCAACGAGCTCCACGATTCCTTGAAGGACGGCGAGGTGTCTATCTCGGTGCCAAATTTCGATGAAATTCGAAATAAAGTTCATTCCACCTATGCCTACAACCACTATAGTAGTGGCACAAAATAACCCAGCCAGTCTTACCAAACCGCACGAATCAAAGCTGAAGTATACATAGAGATTGAGGGAAAGGAGCGCCACAATGCCGCATCCGCACCTCATCCACCGCGGAGTTTCGACCTTGTTCTGGACTTTATTCACCTCCATGATGGCCAATAGGAACAACATGGGAGTTATGATGACTCCTGTTCCCATAAGAACATGCAGAATAGAGAACAGCCCCGCAATGATGCAAGTTAGATATATTGCCTTCATGCTTTCTCTCCTAGGGTGGAGATGGACATTCTTGATCCATCTTTGGAATACACAAAAGCTCATACTTTTATTTATTCAGTCGTCATACTTATTCATATCATTACAAATGACATGAAATAGATACTGAGTCAACAATAATCATCACTTCACTCATAAGCGGATGGGATGATTGAGCTTACAAGGTTCTTAATAAAAATGCTTATGTGTGTCCATATATTATTTTTTGTTCATTATTTTTGTACTTCTGCATCTAATCATCATACTTGCTTAACAATCAAATACTTTAGACGGGATTATTTTATTGTCTTTGCCTTCTAAATTCAACGCACTCTACAGGCTGCCGCTCGTTATGCTACAATCCCCCGGTGGTGTGGCTTTATACGGATGAGGTTGGTGTGGTTAATCCAGCGTGGGGAAAAAAGAGGGTGTGTACTGGCTGCTCAGTAAGGTTTTACGATTTACGGAAGCCTATCCCTGTCTGTCCAAAGTGCGGTACAGCGGTGGATATTAACGTGCTTGATAAATCCAAAAACAGAGCTCTTGGAGGAGCAACAGGAAGCGAACTAGAGGGATTGGAGGATTTGGATTACTCGAATGATGCAAGCGCAGCGGACATCGAGCAGACAGTTTTGGGTGAAGAAGACACCTTTGAAGGGAATCTTGCTTCGTTTGCGTCTAGCGGAGCAGATGACATCTAGCTGATGGGATCTTGACTATGGGAAAAACCCACCTTTTTGGACTTGAAAAAACGGAGCTGCTGACGCTGCTAGAAGAGAGGAGCCTGCCAAAGTGGCGCGGTGACCAGTTGTGGTCGTGGGTTCATCAGCACGGTGTTTCATCTTTTGATGCCATGCTTAATCTTCCAAAATCCTTACGTGAGGATTTAAGTCTGGGCTTTACTCTTGAAAGACCAAAAATCATCAACCACTCTCTCTCGAGTGACGGTACAGAAAAGTGGGCTGTTGCGTTTGAAGACGAAGAAAGCGTTGAGATGGTGCTAATCCCCGAGGGAGAACGACAAACCCTATGCGTATCATCTCAGGTTGGATGCCCCGTTCATTGCGCCTTTTGTTGTACAGGGACGCAGGGATTTACAAGGAATCTCACGTCTCATGAAATTGTAGGGCAGGTTTTCCTTGCACGCGACGTATTGAATGACCGAGGCCATACCAATGTTAAGCGCAGTCTCACGAATATCGTCATGATGGGGATGGGAGAACCTCTCTACAACTACGCGAATGTCTCAAAAGCTTTGCGAATTATCATGGATCCTGAGGGGATGGCCCTCTCGAAGAGGCGCATCACTCTGTCGACTTCCGGTGTTGTGCCCTTTATCGAGCGCTGTGGACAGGAACTGGGTGTTAATTTGGCTGTTTCCCTTCACGCCCCCAATGACGAAATTCGCCAGCGTATCATGCCTATCAATAAGCAGTACAACATCGAATCACTGCTCTCGGCGTGTCGTGCCTACCCAGGCCTTCACGAAGCTCGCAAGATGACATTTGAGTACGTCATGCTCGCGGGAATTAACGACGCAACGGAGCATGCCAAGGAACTCGTTCAACGCATCCACGACCTCCCGGCTAAGGTTAATCTCATTCCTTGGAACCCCTGGCCTGGGGCTACTTTTCAAAGCTCGTCTCCTCAACAGATTCAAGCCTTTGCAAGAACTCTCGAAAAATGCGGAGTTACCGCGTTCGTCCGCTCCCCGAGAGGGCAGGATATTGCTGCGGCTTGCGGTCAACTAAAAACCCAATCAACACCGGCGTCACCACTAACGTAGGTTTCCCAAAAGGGGCGATATTGCGCGTCCCACATAACCAAGAGTCGTTTGAAGGATGGGACGCGCCTTCTCCTTGCTCCACAGTAAAAGGAGCTTTAGAACCTCCAAAATGCGCCGAGACCGACTTTCCAAGGTCTGTGTGTGTACTTGATGAGCGCTGCACCATCCGTCGCCTGAAATTGAACATCTGGGAAGTAGGTATAGGTTACATCAGCCCGCAAGGAGACTCGATGGGTAGCATAAAACTCAATTCCAGCACCACCAAAGACACCTAACTTGAACTTCGTTTTTTTGAAGATCTTCTCTTGGATCGTTGCACCTGAGGAGGAAATCGTCTCGTGACCGAAAACTGCTGAATCCCCTGGCGATGAGTAGGCGTTGCAGCAGTAGAAAAGAGATAAAGAAGGAAGACCCTGAGGTAATCGGCCTTTTGCATCCAACGAAAACCACTCACCTTGAACGCCGACCATTCCGTACAAATAGAGCCTATCCTTGAGAACGCTACCTAGCCTCAAATCGCTTCCCAAAAAGGCTGTTGATGAGATTTTGATATCATGCTGAACACTGATCTTATTTTCATTATAAACATAAATATAAGGCAATGTAGAATTCGAATACGGATTAAGTCGAGTTGATTGTGTATCATAAGTATTATACCTAACAACTTTTGTGCCCCCCGACGATCCCCCACCTAAAGAGGAAGATTCCTTGCTGTACTCCTCAACAAACTTCCCGGCTTTCCACGCCTCTACGAGTTCCTGTGGAGCAGACGCCTCAAAAACTTCCAAACTCGTCTTTTCGTTTGCTGACATAACAGAGCGTCCAAAAAACCCTTCTAATGCCATCAAGACCTTTTCGTGTCGGAAGAAGAAACCCCCTCCTGTTAGTCGAATATCAAACGTTGTCGTACGTTTTTTCCAAATTTCCGATGTTTTATCATCCAAAAGATCCTTAAAGTGCTTTAGAGGTGTTCCCTGGGTCATCCATGATGGAAGGAGTTGGTCGCCTGATGTATTATCCTGCCTGTTTAACCAGCTCTCCGACAGCTTGGTGAGATCATTTTTATAAGCTTCAACAAGAACTTCATTCCACCCGTGGTTTCCCATCGTCAAAGTATGTTTAAGATTGCGAAAATCGCCATGAACTCCTACATAGAACTGGATTCGCCCCCATAGGAATGATGGTGCTATACATAAAAACGTCATGAAGGATTTCATTTTTGTCATTAGAACGCTCTCCCTATACCTAACGAGAAACAATTTTCACTATCCTGGTACCTTATAGCGTAGGCCTTGTAGCTATCATCAGTTACCTCGGTATAATGCTTAAACCTCAAGTGGTTAGTAAACGCAAATTTATATAAATATTCTACTCTTGCAAATATTTTTTGCTTAATAAAGTAGTCAGCACCTAACCCAACATGAAGGGACGCGTAGGAATGCCGTCCTGTTGTCACAAAATACTGTTCTTTTTGTAAAGCCTGAATCCAGTTACTTTTCCAGTTTGATTTTGCCCACGCACTCGTATCATCATTGAGTCGGCGAATATTTAAGTTTGGATTCATTGTGACTTGGCACCGATCGTAGTCGTTTTGGTTCCACGACACTCCCATCGTCAAATACCCCAAAAGACGCTCACTGGCAAAGAAGCCAAGGCGCACTCCCAAGCCAATCTCCAAGTTTTTCTTAAATTTGATGTTCGAGTTAGCTGAGACAGTACCCGAGATCAGGTTGCGCAGGTACATGGTCCCCTCTCCTTTCTCGTCGAAGACAAGATTTTCATGATTTTTGACATCAGCCGACACTAACTTGTATGAAAAACGCACCTCACCGCCGCAATAAAACCGTTTTTCTGTTCTTTTTCCTGTACCACCCCATAAAGATATTCCACCTCCGTGAACCATTCTGTCGAGTAAGGAAACCTCGGGGTTGACTGCCTCAAATTCTGCATCATTAAAAGACTCATCTTGTTTAACATCTGC
Source organism: Alphaproteobacteria bacterium (assembly GCA_041200185.1). Classification (GTDB taxonomy): domain Bacteria; phylum Pseudomonadota; class Alphaproteobacteria; order BNTO01; family BNTO01. Next base: position 641,893 of record CP165730.1, on the reverse strand, counting down.
TACATTTGCATAGTAGTCGTCAAATATATTTTCATAAGTTGTTCTATTTCGTTCTATAAACATCTTAAGAGGATTCGTTCCTGAAATTTGCGCACTCACCGCATGGTAGGCGACGGAACCGCCAACATAAAACGTCGTTGCCGGAGAGGATCCGCACACTCCCAAAAGCGCTGCAATTCTCCACGTCGTAATGCTGCTTCCCCTCAAGCTATCCCCCTTCGCTTTCTTCCCCTTCGTTGATGTTCCGATATTTTGAGAAAAATGGAAAGGGGGAGACAGTCGCGAAATCTTCTTATCTCGCCTTGTGCTAAGGGCTTCATAGACGTCCCCTAACCTTTGCGTTACAATGACGCGATGGGTTATTCAGGAGTGGCGTACAAAATGGCAGATCCTCAGGGTAGACCGATTAAGGGTGTGGTGCATTCTGGTGAAGAGGATGAGTCGTCTCTCCGCAACTTGGAGCGGCCCCTAGCCTCACCGTCTCAGAATGACACCGATAGTTTGCCGGAATCTGACGTTATCTCTTGCAGTGAGCGTCTTGAGAGTGCCGAGAAGATGGTAGCGGATCTTCAAGATAAGCTCCTAAGAACTATTGCAGAGATGGAAAACATACGCCGCCGTGCGCTCAAGGACAAAGAGGACGCCATCAAGTTCGGGAATGCTGCTCTTGCCAAGGACATCCTTGGTTTTATCGATAATCTTGAACGGGCTCTCCATCCTTTTTCAACTTCAGAAAATCAAGAACTCAAATCTCTTGTGGAGGGACTGAGTCTTATGGACCGCGATATTCTCTCTGCCCTCGAACGTCACGGCATCTGTAAAATTCACAGTGATGGTCAGCCGTTTGACCCTGCTTTCCATCAGGCCGTCTCGGAAATCCCAGCTGAGGACGGTCAGCCTGGTATCGTCCACCAGACGCTTCAGACGGGTTACACGTTGAACGGTCGTCTTCTGCGAGCCGCTATGGTTGTTGTCACGAAGTAAGTGCTGTGTTCGAGTCTCTTTCCGAAAAACTCTCGTCTGTTTTCGACCGCCTGCGTGGCCGGGGCTTTCTCAATGAAGCGGAAATTGACACCGTTTTAAGGGAAATCCGGATTACTCTCCTTGAGGCCGATGTTGCTATTCCTGCAACAAAAGGATTGCTGGCTCATGTAAAACAGGAACTAATGGGTAAGGAGATGATCAAGAGTCTTTCTCCTAGCCAAACTATTATTAAGGCCGTCCACGATGCTCTTGTTGAGTTCCTGGGTCGGGAAGTCGTTCCACTCAACTCCAAAGCCAACTCTCCGTTTTCTTACCTTTTCGTTGGATTGCAAGGAGCTGGCAAAACAACTTCCGTTGCCAAAGTTGCGAACCTTCTTAAAAAGAACCTACACATTCTCATGGTATCCCTCGATGTTTACCGTCCTGCAGCACGCGAACAGCTTCGTATTTTAGGCGAAAGTCTTGGCATTCCTGTCTTGGATGGTGGCGATACCCCCCATGATATCATGCAGAAGGGCTTGAACGTTGCCAAAAAGAATAACATTGACCTGATCCTCTGGGATACGGCAGGACGCTTGCAGGTGGATGGTGAAATGATGCAAGAACTTGCAGAGATCTATACAAAGATCCGTCCAGTTGAAATTTTGCTCGTGGCTGACGCTATGATGGGACAAGAAGCTATACATGTAGCAAAGAGTTTTCACGATATCGCTCCTCTCACAGGAGCTATCTTAACGCGAGCCGATGGCGATATGCGAGGGGGGGCTGCCCTTTCGATCCGCCACGCAACGGGATGTCCTCTTAAGTTTCTAGGAACGGGTGAAGCCATCAGTAAACTCATTCCCTTTGATCCTAAGCGTATCGCCGGCCAGATCCTCGACCGAGGTGATGTCATTCAATTCGTCGAGAAGGCTCAACAGGTGATTGACCAAGAGGATGCCACGAGGATCGAAAAACGCCTTGCAAAGGGGCGCTTTGACCTTAACGATATGCGTATTTATCTCGAAAAAATGCAGAATATGGGAGGATTTTTGGGTGTTCTTAAATTACTGCCTGGTGCTCAAAAGGCAGTAGCCGAGGCTGCTCAAAAGGGCCTCGACAAAGAAGAGGCCGATAAAAAACTGCGCCGACAGATTGCTTTAATCCAGTCGATGACTCCCCACGAACGTCAGGACCCCAAGATTCTCAATGGATCGCGCCGTAAGCGCATAGCAACGGGCGCTGGACAAACCGTCACGGAGCTCAATCGTCTCATCAAGCAGTTTGAGCGGACCCAGAGCCTAATGAAGAAGTTTTCTCAAAAATCCTTCCCCTCTAACGTTAAACAGGTTTGGAATTCTCTGAGAGGCCGTCCCTTGCTTTAACCCTGTTTACAGCACGAAATGGAACAGTGTTTATACAAGCGGGTAGACGTGTCTTGTACCTACCTACGTCGCCAACTGCTCGCTCACAATATTTTAGACAACCTTTTATAAAAACTAAAATTTAGACTGAATTTTTACTGATGTATGACAGAAGATGATTCGAAAACTGCGTACTACAACAATTTTTTGTATAGTTCTGTATTTGATAAGGAAGAGGCCATAGCCTCAGAGAGGCTCATTAGTTGTCCTCACTGGCAATCCTTGGTAGGAGGACCTTGTCAGTTATGAGTCTTGAAGGGAAGGACCTATGAAGAAGGCAGCAACAATTGTCTCCCTGTGCGTGATGTTTGCGGGAGCCTATGGTGGAGACCGGCCGTATCCACTTTCTCCCTTAAAGATGGTCGATGTAGGCCCTGACGTGACGGTGAGCATCAGCTACAAAGACCTTCCGGATGCTGAAAATCGATTCCGCGTCGTTAGGATTTCGCCAGATGAGCCTTCGGTGAAGGTTTATTTAGATTGGTCTTCTTATCTATCCTGTCGGGTGAGCAACTGTCAAAATGTCAGATTTAAGTTAGATGAATTCGATGTAAATCCACCCCAGCTGGAGACGAGGAGCCGTGAGATTTGGAAAGAGATTGCATTAGTAAAAGATCAGAAAAGTCAAACGATGGGTAAGCTTTACCTCGACAAGCCAAGAGCTTACAACTGTGTTGGGGGTAAAAGCGAGCTCGTATCTATTCGCGATATGCGAGGCAGTTTGAACCTTATTCGAGTAACCGGCCAAAGGGTATTCGAACTATTTCTAGATTCACTGGGAGATACAATGTTTTTGACAGATGCAAAAATAGTCAGCATCCCCGCTGAACAAAAAGGACAGGCAAGTATTGTTCCTTACACATTTGAGATGAGAAGAAACCCAGACTTTCGCCTATTCGTTTGCGCTGGAACAAAAGTTGAAGATACCTTCGGTCAGTGATGAATAAAAACTTGTTTTTCTTGCTAAGCTAAGAGCGGATGGAGCATAAAGGTAAAGGGAGGGGCTGTGGCGTTTGTTGCAAGGGCTCCTTTGTTTGATCAACTTACAGATCAGTCTGAGTTTTTGACGAGGGGGAAGCTGGACGATATCGGGATCCTTCTTACAAAAGAAGAACTTCTGAAGTCTATTCGTAGAGAGCTCGAAGATATTTTCAACACACGCTCATCGTTGACAAGCGAGGAGATGGATCAATTGATCGAATCGACCGCTGATGAATCTCTCTTGGCCGGTATTGAGGGTTTTATGGGCTTGCCGAGCATGCCAAACATCTTCGTTGAAGGAGGCAGTGATTGGGGTTCTTTTCAGGATAAATGCGCTCTCATGATCCGCCTTTACGAACCTCGATTGCAAAACCCTTCCGTAACAGCCACGACCTTCGATACTAGGAATCTTAACCTTAACCTCATCATTTCCGCAACCCTATCCATCCACGAAATTCGAGAAAACGTCTCTTTTACCCTCGCAATCCATCCCTCTTCTGAATCTTGAAATACTCAAGGGGTTGACAGAGCGCGCTGGGAGCCCTTTAGGCCCCCACGATAGTTCAGACTGTTCGTGGTGACTGAACTAGTTGTTTTAAAAAGGCTCCCATGAGGCGAACTCCAAAACCTGTGAAACCTGTCCCTGTTAGAGGGCGCTCTTTCTTGTCATAGGTCACGGCAGCGATATCAATATGCGCCCACGGAGTTGTGGAGCGGATAAATCTCTGTAGGAACTGTGCCGCTGTAATGCTGCCAGCCCCTCGACCTGACCCCACATTTTTCACATCAGCGATGTCTGAATCAATGTCCTTGTCGTAAGCAGGGTCCATCGGCAATCTCCATAGGCGCTCTTTTACGAGTTGACCTGCTGATATGAGACTCTGGCTAAGGCCGTCATGGTTTGAGAAGAGACCTGCATATTCCTGCCCTAAAGCGATTTGGATGGCTCCTGTTAAGGTTGCAAAATCCACAATGCACCTCGGTGAAAATTCCTTTTCAACGTAAGACAGGGCATCTGCCAGAACCAAACGACCTTCAGCATCCGTGTTTTGCACTTCAATAGTTTGTCCTGAAAAAGACTGTACAACATCAGCAGGGCGTTGAGCGGCTCCTGAAGGCATGTTCTCAACGAGGCCCATTACACCCACAAGGTTTAACGGCAAGTTAAGCGAAGCTGCCAGTTGCATGGTCGCTAGGACTACGGCTGCACCCGTCATATCCTCTTTCATCTCGTGCATGTCTTTTGATGGTTTCAACGAAATCCCACCCGAATCGAAAGTGACTCCCTTACCGACGAGTGCAACCGGGTTTTCGTTTTTGGCTCCTCCATGCCACTGACAAACAGCTAAAAATGGAGGATGAACGCTTCCCTGAGCCACTCCGAGCAAGGCATTCATACCCATTTTAGCCATATCCTTTTCGTCAAACGTCTCAACCTTAACGCCGAACTTCTTCAGGTTACGAGCCTCTTGAGCCAAACGCTCTGGCGTCAAAACGTTAGGGACTTCTGAGGAAAGAGTGCGAACCGTATCTACTGCTTCAACTACAGCATTCAAATCCATAAAGGCTTTCTCAGAAGTCTCAGGCTGGTTCGACACGAAGAAAACCTTTTGAATTTTCTTAGCCTTCTCCGGCTTGGTTTTGTATTTATCAAAACAAAAACCCCTCATCTTAAAACCCGCAGCTAGCTGTGCAACAAACTCAGGTGAACAGCCTTGGGAAAAATCCACAATCACCTCTTCCTCTCCCATGGAAGAAGCCTTTGCAAAAACTTTAGCTCCAACTTCTTGCGTTTCAATTTCGGAAAGATCTGTCCGAAGCAGGTCTGCAACCTGAACTATTGTCGACCTGCCTTTTTGCAACTGGCACCAAAAAGGCTGAAAAGCAACAATCTTTTCCCCATTGTCGTGAATTTGCCGACTTCTTTCCTTTAAAAAATCACCTTCCTCCAACGAGCATGAGACCGTTGTTGATAACAAGGTACCCTTATTTGCGCCGACAATCACCGCCGACACATCATGGTCTGGCCGGGCAAAGTAGACTTCCATGATTCCTCCTTCTGTAGGCTCCAAAAAAACTCGCTCGCTCCCACACGCAAACGAGATCTCGCTGAGAAGAAGCTACCCCATCTTGGCACCAGGCTCAACCCCACAGTTTTGAGGCTGAAGAATGTTGGGATCTCAATTGCACCGAAATACGTTTTCTCGGAATGCCTGATAAATGCTAGCGTACATCAATTTCCGACGATGCCGGTCGAGTTATTTGTTGGCGAGAAAGTACTTCTTTAACCAATAACTGTGTTAGCTATCTTCTTGTGAAACCGGTCTCCATACGTCCTTCTTATTTCAGGTAAAAATACCAAGAGGGTATAGAAACTGGATCCCTAGAAGAGTCTGTCTTCACCGAAATCGTATGAATTTAGTTAATCGTAGAATTCCTATGATATTGAAAACAATGAGGATTCCAGCTGAGACGCTCATCATGAGCAGGGCTTTTTCCTGTTCGAAAAAGGAAAAGAAAATGTAGGCTCCAATGGCGTAGGCGAGGTAGATCATTTGTCCTGTGCGACCTTTTAGAAAACCTGCGGATTTTAAGCCGACCGACAGATAGGCAACGATAGTCGTAAAACCTGCCAAGAAAAGGAAGAACGCCATGAACAAATCCGCATGATGAAAGTGCATGGAAAGAGCTTTAGCAACATATTGATCAGGGGGAATGTGAAGTGTCCATACGTGAGTTACGAGCACAACGAGAATACTCAGCGTGCAAACTAAAGCATCGGTTAGAAGAGAAAAAATACCAAGGCGTGCCTGTTGTTGTGGCAAGAGTGCTCGAGTTTCTGCCTGAATGATAGAATCATAGCCGATACCGATATCACCGGAGTAGACCGAGCGAGAGATCCCCTGTTGGGCGGCTAACATGGCCGTACTTCCCACGAATCCTCCCGTTGCTGCTTGCCCTGAGAAAGCCGACTGCACAACCATCTTTAAAACACCAGGGAGTTCCGAACTGCATCGAATAAGGATAAAGAGACACATACCTACGTAAAGAAGAATAAAAACCGGCATGAGAAGGCTGCAGACCTGACTGAGACGGCGAATACCTCCCGCAACGGTGTATAACACCGCTCCAAGCAACAAGGCAATGACGAGGATCTTATTGACGCTAAATGTTGTCGATATCACGTCGCTCACGACATCAAATTGGAAGACTTCAACACCGTAAATGCAGAGTAAAACGCTGACAAAACCCGGTACTAGAGGCGATTTGAATGCTTTTCGCAGGTAAAACATGGGGCCTCCATCATAGCCACCGTGGTTGTTGGGGACACGGTAGCGGATCCCCAAATAGATCTCAGAATACTTAACAAGCATGCTTGGGAAATTGGCTAACCAAAGCCACAGGAGAGCGCCAGGTCCACCTGTCATCACGGCAGCGATGATAGCAACGACGTTTCCCAGTCCGACCATGCCGCTGACAGAAGAAAAATAAAGGCGAATGGGGTGAATCCCTCGCGAAGAACACTTGGAAGGACCACGAAGAAGTTCACGAATACAGGATCGAAAACTGAGTAGGACTTTAAACTGAAAACCACGCGTTTTAAATGTAAGATAAAGTCCACTTGCAAACAAAATGACAAAACCAATATAATTCCAAAAAAATCGATCAATAGCAGCTAAATAATCGAAAAAGGAATCAACGAGTGATAAAGGCATCTTTCCTCACCTACTTCTTTTGACATTGATGAATGGGGATAGGGCTGAAGGCAACTGATCGACGCGACCCTGCATGGAGGATGATCCAAAAGCCGAATAGACCTGCATAAGAAGTCCACAGAGTTACGGTGAAGAGTTCTTCTACAATCAACATGTTCAAAAACCCAACTCAAACGCATTCATAATTTATCTGAGTCTTATGCTAATACGAAAAAGTTAATTTTTTATTAATGTATCAATATATTTTTGATTTTTATGTTAATGCTGGAGTTATTTCATGTAGAACTTATTTTAAATAAAGCGCAGATTGTAGAAATGTTGCGCGGGGCTGCGCGAGAGCAGAAGAGAATACACCCCTTGTCAAGGGAATGGCGACGAAATGAGATAATACTATATACAACTACAGTTGGTTGCTTTAGATCTGAAGGAACTTTATATAAAAGGAAAAGGACTTTATCGTTCCTCCGGAACATAAAGACAATTTACTTATAAAACCACCCAAAAAGAGGGGAGGGGACACAAGATAGTTTTAGCTTCGTTCAGGCAGAGATTTTGCCGGGTATATCCACTGTTTGAGAACTTTATGGTAATAGGCCGCGTTCCATTGTCGATATTTGGGGTTATACCAACCAATGGCCTTTTTCCAAGAACCATGTCTCTTATAGAGGGAGCTCAAAAGAGCTGCCGCGAAGCGCACGTTATGATACGGCGAAAAGGCCTCAGCAATGTTTGCAAATTCCTTTTTGTGAACGTGCCAATTTACCTGCATTATAACCGATGCTGACGCTCCTATTGTATTTCTCTTCGTACTGGATGACGTAATCGATGGCGCCATCCAGCGTTTTGAAATAGTAACTCCCCTGAGCCGTGTTAACAGCCCAAGGTCTACGCAAAGACTCGGCCGTAGCTATAGCAAGGAGGAGGCCTCGAGGGATTCCATACAGCACCTCGAAATAGGTCACAATCTCAAAGAGATCCGTGGAGTCTGGCCTGACCGACACGAGTGTTCCAATATCCGGGTTCATCGCTCCAGAGGAAGTCGCTTCTGGGTTGGCCTCTTCTTGCTCCTGCGGATCTGCCGTCTGCCCCTTCAGCTCTACCGTTTGAATGAGGGCGCCACCTCCTTTCGTGGATGATTTTTCTTCTGAGGCAGAGACCGAGACGCAGCAGATCATCCCCCAAAAGGCTGACGCTCGGCTCAAAGAGACTACGCGGCGCAGGAGCATCCACACACTCCCTGTGCATTCTGGATGGCTTCCATGATGCGTTGAGCAGAGGCACTGTTTTCTTCCACGGCTAGAAGAGGGGGCCGAACCTCGTTGCAGATACCGCGCAATTTAGATACGGCGAAAACGGCAGGGCACGGATTCGGCTCACAGAACATAGCCCTGTGGACGGGCATAAGTCGCTCATGAAGCTCAGAGGCAGTTTTGACATCCCCGCGAGTCCACGCGCCTGTGAAAGCTTTGCAAAGATCAGGCAAAACGTTAGCGGTTACGGAGACAATACCATTCCCACCTTGTGCTAAAAATCCAATATTCGTCGCATCATCCCCGCTTAACAGGGAAACACGCCTCGGCAACTTCATCCGCAAATCTGCAATTCTTGATAGATCGGGGTTCGAATCTTTGATGGCTACGATGTTTTCGCAGGCCTCACATAGACGCAACAACGTGTCATTCTGAAGGTTCACTCCCGTGCGACCTGGATGATTATAAATAACCATAGGTAGCTTTGTGCTTTCCGCAACGGTCCTGAAGTGCCGGAAGAGACCTTCTTGTGTCGGCTTGACGTAACAGGGCGAAACGACCATGACAGCATCAACGCCGTACGACTCAGCTGCCTGAACCATGTTGACTGTGGCAGATGTGGATAACGTTCCACATCCTGCGATAATGGGTAATTTTCTCGGCAAGGACGCGTTTTTCTCAACAACAGCACAGAGGGCTTCACGCCGTTCATCCTCGGTGAGCATACCTCCTTCGCCTGTTGAGCCTACAATGACGAGTGCATCCGTTCCTTGCTCAAAATGCCACTGGGCGAGGGCTTGTATCGCCTGACGATCCACCTTACCATGAGACATGGGGGTAACGAGTGCAACGATTGATCCTGATAGTTCCATGAAACCACCTCATTCCGTCCATAAGCTCCAACGTGGAGGCATCGTAGCGCATTTTTCGTGGATGTGTCTAGGCACCCTCCTTTTGGTGCCTGGGGCGCTTAACTCTGAAGGGAGGGTAAAACCTGGTCGACTAAGACCACAGCTCCTTCACAAAACTCGAACGAGTACTCCGAGGTCCTTTGATACTCAAACAATGAAAAATTCGCATCAAACTCACAAATTCTTCAAGAGAGGAGATTTTGAGCGAATGTATGGCAACTCGACTGTTCAGCCCTTACTGGTCGGAACCAACGACGCCTATCTTGCCACTGAATGGGGCGCTGGCTTTTCGGCTATGGTTCAACTCAACTTGCCTCAAGAGGCGGTGAACCATTTTTGGAATATTCTTGCCGTTGCAACCTCTTTGCGGTGGCAGACGAAGGCAGCTTTTTGGCTGGGAATGGCGTATCAGGCGCTAGGGTGCCTTAACGAAAGCTTGTTGTGTCTTTATGCGGCTGCCGAAAACTCAACGGTTTTTTATGGCCAGCTAGCGCAAATTGTCCTGCAACGGTTATTTTTGCAGACTCCACAGAGGATTACCCACACAAGCTACTTTACTGAGGCGGTTGGAAAACAGCAAAATCTCCTCATCCGCCTTTTTGCACAGGGACTCCCCCCTATGTCACTGAGTCCTCACGCTGGAAAAAACGAACGCCAGGCAGACTATCTCCTGCAACTCTACAAAGAACTGCCTGACTACGGTTCGAAAAAGGCTTTATTGGCAAGTCTATCATCGGCGGATCCTTTTTTTCGTGTTCGTCTTTACAAACGAATGTTTCAAGAATACAGGATCCCATCCAAGTGGGGTTATCCTCTCCTTCAGGAACTGATTGCACCCGACAAGGTGCAGGCCTTGTATGCCGCACTGGCTGACGACGCAACGCAAATGGATTTTTTTAAAGTTCTCTCTCATGCCATCATTCTGTGTGAAAGCGAGTTTAACTATCAGGCCAAAAGTTCAGCAGGGGCACAAGGGATCATGCAGCTTATGCCAAAAACAGCTGACGAAACGCAAAGAGACCTTGTTCGTCAACAACTTCTTGACGCTGGGGATACGCTCGACATCCACCAGGCGACGGATAACCTTATCCTAGGAGCAGCACATTTGAAAAAATTGTTTTCAACTTACGGGTATAACATCGTCTTGTTAGCGGCGGCCTATAACGCAGGCAGTGGGGCCGTTGAACGGTGGCTCAAGGCCTATGGAGACCCCCGAAAGAGTCCTTTGTCCTTGCTTGAGTGGATGGAAAATATTCCTTACCGCGAGACACGCCTTTATGTTCAAGCCGTTCTCGAGGCCTTCGTCGTTTATACCTATTTGCTCAGAGCTGAATATTTGCAGGATCTTATCTGGCCTTTATTTTAAATCAACAATGTCCTACAATCCCCCCTGAAGACATGGAATAGGGATGCAAAACAGATGAACCCTTTTCAACAAACGCAGAAACTTCTCGCCAAAATGGAAGCCCTACAAAAGGCTTTGGAAGAAAAAGAGGTTAAAGGTGAGTCGGGCGCAGGACTCGTTTCCGTCGTTCTTAATGGCAAGCATGAGGTGAAATCCGTTAAAATTGATCCGAGCCTCCTGACACCTGACGATGCAGAAATGGTAGAGGATCTCATTGTTGCTGCTTTCCGAGACGCTCACCAAAAAGTCGAATCGGCTATCGCTGAAGAGGGAAGTAAGATGTCGGCTGGAATGCCCCGTATTCCGGGGATGCCCCTTTTTTAGGAGAAGACCATGACGGAACCGTATATTATTGTCTTAGGTAACGAAAAAGGCGGAACGGGAAAATCGACTCTCGCGATGCACCTCATCGTTTCTTTGCTTCGGCAAGGGGCAACGGTAGCGAGTCTCGACTTGGATGCCCGTCAGGGGACTTTATCGCGATATCTTGCCAACCGGGAGCGCATCCAAAAAGAGCGAGACATTACTCTGCCTATGCCAGATCACACGGCTATTTTGCGGAGCCAAACGGCAGATCGCCAGGCGGCCTGGCAGGAGGATGCAGAGAATCTTGACCGCGTTCTTGACCAAAAAAGCGTCTGCGACTATATCGTTATCGACACACCCGGGAACGACACATTCCTCTCTCGTTATGCGCATTCCTTCGCCGACACGCTGATTACGCCTCTTAACGACAGTTTTATTGATCTCGATATGTTAGTGCGGATTGAAACGGGAGCCGTAGAATCGCTCAAGCCGAGCACGTATTCCATGATGGTCTGGGATCAGAAGAAAGAAAAAGCTCTGCGCTCAGGCGGGAACATCGACTGGATCGTCCTGCGAAATCGCCTCAGCCCCCTTTACTCCAAAAACAAAGAAGAGATGCACAAAATTCTCTCCAGCCTCTCGAAACGTGTGGGGTTCCGTCTTTTGGCGGGATTTTGCGATCGCGTCATTTTCCGAGAGCTCTTCATTAACGGGATGACTCTACTCGATCTCCACGATGCGGGAACGAACATGACCCTCTCTCACGTTGCTGCGCGAAAAGAACTAGCTGACCTCGTCGCTGCCCTCCAAATCCCTATCCAGAAAAAAGCCGCTCGAAGAGAAGCTAAGGTGGCGTAGATTCTTGCGACAATTTGATTGGGTAAGTATAGATTTGGCATCAATTAAATAAATATTAATATTTTGTTTTGTATACTGATTTTAGAGCATGGATGTAGTTCGGTAGTTAGTATGAGCAAGATAAGGGGGCACTTTGCGATAATAGTGGCTGCGTTAGGGTTGTCGTTTTCGGTGCACTCGACAACGATCAGTCAGCGGACTCAACAACAATTGAATAATATTTTTAAAACTGAAGGGCCTGTTATTATTATGATCGCTAGGCGCAAACTCGTGACAGACGGACAACACCAATTGTTGAGTGCTGCTGAAGAGAATCAACTTTTCCAGGATGTTGAAAATACAATGCGACAATTGAGTGATATTCATAGAAACTCTCTAATAATACTAGTATTTAACGAAACATTTTTTAAAAGTGATAGCCCTTTAGATTACGAAAATCAACTCAATAACCAGAATACAATGAAGCACTACATCGAGAGAATCAAAACTATGACGCAAGGGAAAAAAGTTTATTGTGTAGCGAATTTTTTGGTTTCTCAAAAATACAGCGGCAGTCAAAAAAAATTGCGAGAAGAACAGGTACAGTATATGCAAAAATTACAAGTGGATTTAAATAACAAAAAAAATATTCCTGTAGAGTTACCTAATCAAGATGAGTGTTCGCAATTCTTAGCAAATCAAATTAATAATTTAAAATCAAACGGCGGGTTGTTTTACAATATATCATATTCGATATTTGGTGGCCAAATTGTAAGTCAATATTTAAAGAGCTCGTATTACCATGAATGGGATATGGGTCTGAAGAGTGGACATGCGTACGTTTTTGGAGATGGAGAAGATCATATATATAACTTCAATCAACAACAAAACAAAGAGTTGGCAACAAGTATTATAAGGGAAATATCAACAGAGATTTGCTTCGATCTAGCATGTGGGGTTAGGAAAAACAACAATTGGTCATCATTTATAGGTGATGAACTACTTGGGTTCGAATCGTCTTTGCATATAATTCAATCTAGATATATTAATCCAAAACAATCTTTAATGAATTTGCCTAAGAATAGTATAATAATACATGCAGCCCCTGCACTATCAAGTAATGTAGTGGCTCGAGGGGATACGTTATTAGGTTCTCAGTACGGAGTGTTCTATGTTGAGAATAAAAATAACAAAAGTGAGCTAAACGCATGTAGCTCGGTTGTAAACCCCGCAGTTCAAGGATTGAATATACAAACAGATTTTGGTAACATGAAAATAGGTTTGTTCAGGTTGGGTTAAATGTCAATGGATGCGAAGGAAATAGTTCCGGCTTTTTTATTAACGATTTTAATGGGGGCTCAACTGCATTGCAGCTGCTGTAGCTCTTTGCTGTTGCGAGTAAAAGAGGCGGGAATGATTCAAAACAAGTCGTCTGTGAAACCTGGGGAAGGGATCACAAAAGTGAAGGGGTGGTCAAGCGATTTGGAGTTTCTTCTCGGTGAGAAAGTAAGTGAAGTTGCTGTGGATGTAGATGGTGGAAGGATTTGTTTGAAAGTTGATAGTAATAGAGTAAAAGGACCAAGGCGCCTTATTATCGATAAGGTGAGGTCTAGTGCGTCACCGGTAGCGTACTTGTTAAGAACCGATGGACGAGGCTGTTACGAGTTAATGCTTTCGAAGAGTTACGTGGACATACAAAAAGCGATCGACGCAGAACAGGGTGAATTGGATAAGATAGGAATGAGAAATATGATGATGGAGGTGGATAAAAATAAAACAGCAAGCGTGGATATAAAGAAAAAGGAAATCCAACGAGAAAATGACGGAAAAGGTAAGACAACAGTCCCCCACAAAGTTGATTGGGCGGATCTACTGAAAGCATGCGGTTTTTGATAAACACGGGAAGTGGGCTCAAAAAGTCGTCTTCGATTTGTTGGTGATGACGGTAGTGAGAGACATAGTCAGGTGCTAAGGAAGAATTACAGTTTGATACTGGGGAAATCTAGCGTGGAGTGTGATGGGAGTCGTGGGATTATTCAATCTTCCTCCCCTTCTTCCACTCCAACGACCTCGTCTTCAGACTCGGGTCAGCTGGGGCAGTAGGATTTTACCCTAAGAGGAGGCTCTTCCTCCTCGCCCCCTTGGCTGCTAGCTAAGAAAGGTGCATACTCCTCGCATGAAAGGATGAGAATCATGAGAGGAGAGAAAGATGCAGTTAGGCGTGAAGCTGGGGTGTGTTGGAGCCTTAGTTGCAAGCGTAGAAGGGAGAGCTCTTTTTACAGTGAGAAATCTTTCAGGATTACAACTCAATGTTCAAGGGTTGTACCGCGATGCTGATGATGTCTTTTCGTATACCCTGGAACCAAAGAAAGCGTTCTCCATCACAGACGATGAAGAAACCTCCTTATTTTCGCTCTCATACGATCCAGACGCCCCAACCCCATTGACCGTTGAGGCGTACAAAAGTCCCCTCTACTGGGAACTGATCGCCGACTCTTCGAACCGCTACACCCTCGTCGTTGCGCAAAAGCGGAGACTCATCGACTATTTCAATGACGCTCTCATCGACAAAACCCCAAAAACAACGGTCCAAGAGCAACTCAACCTCAAAATCCTCCAAGCCGCGAAAAATCTCGGGGTAGGGTAGGGCGGTTAGGCCTCGGAGGTCCCTCCAAAAAGGGCCGTTAATTCGGCCACGCGTTCATCAGGGATTTTTTCAAAAAGGCGACCCTCTTCACGGAGGTGGTGCCCTTTCCTGAAGTGCTGAAACGTTACAGCATCAGCTAATGCGGTTTGCGCTAGATCCGTTCTGTCATCCTCAAGGAGCTCCACGATTTTCTGCGCCGTGTCGGGAATGAAAGGAAAACTCGCTACAGCAAACATCCGCAAAAGGTGAACACAGTGAACCAAAGTCTGTCCACCAGCCTCCAGATCGGTCTTCAGAACATGCCAAGGTTCTTTCTCAGTGATGTACTCATTTCCCAACACCCACAAAGAGCGCAAGGAAGCCGTAGCAGCACGGAAACGCCTTTGCGACAAATGCGTCGAGATCTCTCCCGCTAGCACGCGGCACCGATCTTCCAAAGCCTTGTCGTGAGGGATTGAAAAGAAATCCATAGGTAAAACACTATCAAAATACTTCTTTAGTAGAGCTAAAGTTCTATTCGCAAAGTTCCCCAAAATATCAGCTAAATCTTTGTTGATAAGAGCCGCAAAAGATTCAAACGTAAAGTCCGCATCCGAAGACTCCGGACAGTTCGCCAAAAGGTAATACCTCCAATAATCCGACGGATACAGGTCCAAAGCCGTGTCCGTGAAAATGCCGCGCTTTTGGCTTGTTGAAAACTTGCCTTTGTCGTAAGTCAGCCAATGGAACCCCTTGATGTCGTCAACTTTTTTGTAAGGCTTGCGCGTACCTATCAAAATCGACGGCCAGAAAATGGAGTGGAAAGGTACATTGTCCTTCGCCATAAACTCGACGTAGTACACATCCTTCTCGTCTTGAGGAAGCCACCAAGCTTCCCACGCGTCCGGCTTTCCTATGCTCTCCGCCCAGTCTTGCGTAATGCTGATATAACCATTCGGCGCATCAAACCACACGTAAAACACCTTCTCACTAAGAGAGGTCCCTACCGAACCACTCCCAGGGAGCATGCGGCAGTCTTGCGCTCGAATCCAATCCATCGGCACCTGGATCCCCCACTTCAGATCGCGGGTGATACACCGAGACTGTAGCCCCTCTTTCAGCCACTTCTTAGCAATGCCTTTCACAACATCCGACCACTGATGCTGCTGGCATACCCAGTCGGCAATTTCCGGCTCAAGCTTCGGCATATTGAGGAAGAAATGCAGGGTTTTCTGTAAAGCAAGATCATGGCTCTTGCTGATAGCTGAATACGGCTTGATGAGCTCTTCTGGGTTCAGCAACGTACCACACCCATCGCACTGGTCACCTCGAGCTTTTGTGTAGCCACAGTGAGGGCAAGTCCCTTCTACGTAGCGGTCTGGAAGAAAACGGCCGTCCGCTGGAGAATAGTACTGGTTAATGAATTTCTCTTCGATGAAACCATTCGCAAACAGATCTTTAAAGATCTCCGTCGTCAGACGGTGGTTAGAAGGCGACGACGTTCGGCCAAAATAGTCAAAAGAAAGCCGAAATCCCTCGTAGATCCTTTTTTGAAGCTCGTACATCTGCTGACAATAAGCTTCCACTGGCATGCCGGCCTCTTGAGCTGCCAACTCAGCAGGGGTTCCGTGCTCATCCGTTCCGCAGATAAAGAGAACCTGCTCACCTTGCTGGCGCAAATAACGCGCAAAGACGTCGGCTGGCAACATTGAGCCAATCAGGTTTCCCAAATGCTTCACACCGTTAATATACGGCAGTGCGCTGGTGACGAGATACTTCCGGTAAGCCCAAACCATACGCCCTCCAAAAGTTACAATTCCCCGTCTAGGGTCACTTTAAGCTAGGTCATAAGAGGGGGTCAAGGAAAAAAATTTTCACCCTCCACAAACCCCGTAAATTCGGGCGCTTCGAAGGCTCAAAGGTTAAAAAATGATAAAAAAAACCTTAACAGGGGGTTGCGCTCCCTCAAAAAACTGTTCCACAATGACATTAGGAGCAGGACACAAACACAAAACCACCTCCCCTCGGAGGAAGGCAGAAAGGAGTTGAGGACATGATCACAACAACACCTACCAACGGTACAAACCTCCCCGCAACGCCGGGAAGCCATCCCGTCTGCAACCGCCTTGGTGGCGACCGTCAAAATCAGCACAAGGGTATTTCTATCAGAAACGAGAGGGCGGATCAAGGGGGAAGATACGAAAACTGGAAAGAAAACGACTTGCAGGGGGTTTCTGCGGTCACAAAATCCGTAGAAACCTCAAGCGAATCTGTAATACGGGCAAAGGCTTTGGGGGAATGGCCGAGTTTCTGGACAAAAGGAGACGAGGCAAAGGAGGTTGAAAAACCTCAGCAGTTCAGACGGTTACCTGAAAACAGGGGCCGTCCTAGGGGGAAGCTTTTGTGGCAATCTCTACAACACAAAATCAAAGGAATTATCAAAAAAGACGGCGGAGCACGTCGCGGAGGGGTCTGCATGAACATTATTCACATTCTTAAAACCAAAACAACCACCATTAGAAAACCAACAACTAAAAGACATGCATCATAAAAAATGGGAGTGCAGGCAAACAAGGTGCAAAGTGCAGGAGAACGATAACGAAAAAAATGCATTTTAAAGTTAACGAAACGTGCGGTGTTCAACCGCCTCAGCGGAACAAAAAAGGGGCTTCAAAAAAATGAAAAGTCAAACAAACGAAAAGGAAGCCCCAATAAAAACAACTTCGCTCCTAAAGAAGAACAACCTAGGGGCCTTTTGAGGATGATCTCAAAGAGGTCCCTCAAGGAGGAGAACCTTGAAAATCATGTACTCAGGCTGCCTCGTCATTTTAGAGCCTTCTTAGCTGTCATAGAGGCGGAGTAAGTTTCAGCTCAACCCAATTTTTGCGGGTTCTGTGCAACGAGACGTGCCGCTTGAGCGCCAAATGTTTCCAGAGCAAGTCGCCCAGAAAGGAATCGCTTCAAGAGTATCCTCAACAAATAAACATTCAAGAAAATCATGATCAATTCAAAAAATAAAACCAGAATTTTGTCTTTCAACAACACTAACATAGGAGGTATCCAATGAAACAGTTTAACAAAATAACAACATGTCTACTTTGCAGCTCTCTATTGACCAGTCTGTCATGGGGAACTAGCTATAAATACAGTAAATACAAAATTAACAGCACCGAGAGTGATTTCTCGTTTGGAAGACGTTCTCAGCCGAATTTACCAACGCAGCGTATGGAATCAACATCGCCGCAGTCCTCAAAACCATATCCGAATCACAAAACAAAGAAGGGGTGGAAGAAGATCAAAAGAGGAACTCCGGGCCGAGGCCCATGCCATAATCCATTCTACGACTACAGTAACGATGGTGCTGCGAAGGGAGATCAAACGCCCGTCATAAAGTTAGGTGACAAGTACAGTCCGCCCAACAGTCAATTCGGCAGCCCCAGTAAGGAAGAAAAATTTGGTAACGAACTGCTGCAGATCAAACAAAAGGGCGAAGAGATTTATAAATTGCCAATTTTTAGAGATTGGATCATTCGTGCCAACCAAAGGCTTTATCAGTCTCCTATGGGGATTCAACTATTGAAGGAATGCGATCTGTCTTCAAAGACTGTCGCCGAGTCACTCAACAACCCGCCAAAGTCAACTCAACGATCTGAGATTCTCGCTTGGGTGAGAAAAGTTTGTGAAGACTGTGGAGGCTTGTGGACAAAAGTAGCTCAAAGCGAAAGCGATGCAAGCACAATTTGTTGGTATTGGATTTGGAGGTCAGAAGAGTGGGAAATAACTAAGGAACTCAAAACCAAGGAGGACTTGTCTTACAGAAGACACATAGAAATTGGTCAAACAAAACACAAGGAACTTCAGCAACTGCTTCAACAAAGGAGCCCGAGTACCATCCTGCAGGAACACATCACTGAACTTCGAGAAGCCATTCGTACGACCTTGTTGAAACTGGACGCAACTCAAAGTCAGGATGAACGTGCAACGCTAGGAAATTCGTATCGTCAGCTTTTTAGGCATTTTGGAAGAATAACCCCATTAATTAAAAATTACGCAGACCTTCTCGATGCCAGCCAAAGGCTTTTCGCCCGAGACGGGTATCTCATGCTTCAGGAACGTGACGAAGCAGAAAAATTTAACAATGAAAATATTGAAGAATAAAAGGAGGAAGATCTCGATGATAGTGAATAAGACGATGATGAATCAGATGATCGTGAATCAAAAGACGTCCCATAACAGCAGCACAAAGAATCCCATGTTGGAAGTCCAATGTGAGGTGCTGTCTTGTGTGTTCTGGTTTGCGTTGATGGACGAGGATCCGGTAGATTTTCCTAACCTACCAAAGAACTCTCAATCTCTCTACGTTAAGCAACGCGGAAGAGTAGGAAATCAGCTTTTGACTTTTTTAGGTTGGGTGGATCCGAAGAAGAGTGAAAGAAAAGAAGAAAAAAGGAAACCTCCCTATTGTTTTTCGTCTTCTAACCACAACAGAAGGCGTCAACAGGTACCCATTTTCCAAAAGGGAAGGGTAGGGGAGCACCTTCCCACAAAATGTACCTCTCTTAGCACTGTAGGGTGCGGCCTCTCAAAAGTCCTTAAAACAGGTATCAAAACTTGCATAGGTCCTCCGGAGAACTTTCGTAAATATAATGCTTTAGAAAAGGGGTACAGTCAAAGGAGCTCAAGAAGAAGTCGTACGTTTATAGGTAAAGAAGGTATTCTTGACGCTCATTTTGAGAATTGCTACCCTAAAAAATGTGAGACCTCATGAATAGATAGACCCACTATGTCTTCCTTACGTAACATCGCCATTGTCGCGCACGTCGACCATGGTAAGACCACCCTTATTGACGCTATGTTGGCACAGAGCGGAACGTTTCGATCCAACCAAAACGTGGCTGAGCGCGTTATGGATTCCAATGATTTGGAGCGAGAGCGTGGCATCACCATTTTGGCAAAGTGCACGTCTCTCGTCTGGGGGGAAACGCGCATCAATGTTGTCGATACCCCCGGTCATGCGGACTTTGGAGGAGAGGTGGAGCGTATCCTCAACATGGTGGATGGTGCCATCTTGCTCATCGACGCTGCAGAGGGCCCCTTACCGCAGACGAAATTTGTCCTCATGAAAGCTTTGCACCTCGGCTTGCGTCCCATCGTGGTCATCAACAAAATCGATCGTCCCGACGAGCGGCATCAAGAGGTCCTTAACGAGGTCTTTGATTTGTTTGTGGCGTTAGATGCTACGGAAGAGCAGCTCGACTTCCCCGTCCTATACGCGTCGGGCCGTGACGGCTGGGCTGCAACAGAACCCGAAGGACCAAAAGAAAACCTCAAACCTTTGTTTGATCTTATTGTGAAGCATGTCCCTGAAGCCTATTCCGACGAAAAAGCCGCTCAGCCGTTTTCGATGCTCATCACGACTCGGGAATATGACTCTTACCTGGGTCGTATTTTGACGGGACGAATTGAAACGGGATCCATCAAGCCGAATACCTTTGTCCAAGTTATGAACCAAGCCGGCGAAATTGTAGAAAACGCCCGTATTGCCAAGTTGTTGACGTTCCGAGGTCTAGAACGAGTGCCGGTGGACTCGGCTTCCGTTGGGGAGATTGTGACGGTCTCAGGGCTCGAGAAAGCAACAGTAGCGGATACCCTCGTGGATCCCGAGGCGCCGCGGGTCATTTCCGCAGACCCCGTTGATCCACCCAAATTAGCCATGACGATTTCCGCAAATGACTCACCTCTCGCTGGCCGGGAAGGGACGAAGGTGACCTTTCGAATGATTTATGATCGCCTCATGCGAGAAGCCGAGGGTAACATCGCCATTTCCGTGACCATGTCAGAGCTCAAAGATAGTTTGATTGTTGCAGGCCGAGGCGAATTACAGCTCGGAGTGCTTATCGAAACCATGAGGAGAGAAGGGTTCGAAATGTCGATCAGTCGGCCGAAGATTCTCATGAAAACCGACCCAGAGACTGGTATTAAGCTAGAGCCGTTTGAGGAGATCTTTGTCGATGTCGATGACGAATACTCAGGAGCGGTCGTGGAAGCACTCAGTCAACGAAAGGCTGAAATGACGGATATGCGCCCTTGCGGCACAGGGCGGACCCGATTGACCTTTGTCGGGCCATCGCGTGGACTTATTGGATTCAACAACCAATTTCTCACGGATACGCGCGGAACGGGCATACTCAATCATATTTTTTGTGAATACCGCCCCTATGCCGGGGCGTTCGAGAGCCGGCGGAATGGCGTGCTGATTTCTACAGAAGATGGCGAAGCCGTGGCGTATGGTTTGTTTAACCTTGAGCCTCGAGGTGAACTTTTTGTTGTTCCAGGCGACAAAGTCTACGAGGGGATGATCATTGGAGAGCACACGCGCCCTAACGACCTTTGTGTCAATCCCGTCAAAGGCAAACAACTCACCAACATGCGCGCTTCCGGCAAAGACGAAGCCGTACGCCTCCGCCCGCCGCGAATCATGACATTGGAACAATCCCTGACCTATATTGAGGATGACGAAAGAGTCGAGGTCACCCCCAAAACTATCCGCCTCCGCAAAGCCCTACTCGACCCCAACGAAAGAAAAAAGGCAGAAAGAAGGGGGGAGTAAACGGAAGGTGGCCCGACCGAATCGAGGACAAAAGAGGTTGCTAGCGGCAGGAGTCGCTGTGTGTGGGGTCTTTCTATTCTATTGGGAGCGGCCCATCCAGGAGCCGCAGAACATCCACTTTCAAGAACGCCACTTAGATGTTCAGGAGCTTCAGGTTCCGCATCTCCCTTTGCCTGTGTGGTTCGTTAAAACCAAAAATCCTACAGTTGCGGTGTCTATTGAATTCCAGGATGAGGGAGAGAGGAATTTTAGTCAACAGCCTGGTCTTTTTTCCTTGTTGTCGGCTCTGATCGAGGAGGGCGTAGGCCCCTACAGCAAGACAGAGCTGAAAAATGTTCTTGACGAGCACTGTTTGAACGTTTCCTGCTCTGGGGGAGATGATTCGTGGGGTTTCTCTCTCTATGCCGTCCCAGAAAAGTGGGAACTTGGCGTCGACATTTTGCTGGACTATATGCTTCATGCCCGCCTTCCTGAAAAGGAACTTGAACGCATCCGGGCGAATATGAAGGACAGTGTCCGACAAACCATGATTTACCCGGTGGCACTTGCTAGCGAAGGGATGAACCAACTTCTTTATCCCAAAGATCATCCTTACTCCTGGTCCTTCGAACGAACTCTTCAGGGGTTGGAGACCTGTACAAGGGAGGATATTGTCAAGGCCTATAAGCAGCTTTTTGATCCGCGGCATGCGCGTGTTGTCGTAGCGGGTAACCTTGAGCCTGAAGAGGTTGTCCGGGTTCTTGCGAAGTTGTTTGAGGCCTTAGCAAAGGAGAGGAAGAACGACTTCAAGAAGGTCCAGCAGGAAACGGGTTTTTACAAAGAAGGCGTCGTACAGCATATCTCCCACGAGGCACCACAGACAATTGTCACTTTTGCTCTTCCGGGCGTGCGCGACGACTCGCCGGATGTTTTTGCGGCTAGGGTGGCCTGTGACGTTTTCGGCGGAGGCACGCAGTCACGCCTTTTTACGGAACTCAGGGAAAAGCTAGGCCTGGTGTACGGTATTGGTGCAGGCCGTTCTTGCGGGGATATGAGTGCCCTTGTTCGAGGGAATGCGCGTATTGATCCTCAAAACCGTGAGGTTGTTGTGAGAAAGATACGTGAGGTTCTGGAGCTACTCGTCGAGAAGGGGATTACAGCGAAAGAGTTGGAAGCTTTTAAGGTGGCGTATGCTCTTTCTGAGAACTTACACTCTGCACCCAAAATCGTCGCTCAACTTGCTGCGTACCGTGACTGGGGTGTGCCTGTCAGTCAAGTGAACACCTACCCGCGCAACATGATGAACCTGACCGTTGAAAAGGTGAATACTTTCTTGAAGGGAGTCGATCCTCATCGGTTGACGGTGCTGACCGTCGGGCCCGGTAAAGGAGGCCTAGATGGAGGAATTCCCGGAGAAAAAGATTCGAAAGGAGGAGACGTCAAATGAAAATAACGTTCTTTCTGATCGCGGGTTTGGCGAGTGCGCTCTCTTGCAATGGCTCCTCGGCGACGACGGCTGAGGTGGGGTCTGCTAAGAAAAAGGAAAATGATAAAGTTGAAGTGGCTAAGGCCAAAGAGGCGACGCTCAAGAATGGCCTTCGTGTCGTTGTTGTTCCCACGGACTCTCACGGCTTCATTGCCTACGGTCTCATTTACCATGTGGGGGCGTTGGATGACCCTGAAGACAAGGTGGGGCTGTCGCACTTCTTGGAACACATGATGTTTAATGGGACGCGACGTCTCTCGAAAGAGAGGTTGGATTTCTTAACGGATAAATACTGTCAAAATTTTAATGCAGGAACGGGGTACCATTCGACGTCGTACTACGGCGTCATTCGGAAAGAGTTGATGCCTTGGGCTCTCAAGATCGAAGCCGACAGGATGAAGAACCTAAAATTTGATCCCAAGGAGTGTGAGCGAGAGCGAGCCGTCATTATTAATGAGACAACGATGCGGTCGAAGTCGGACCCTATTTACCGCCATCTTGCTCCAGTTTGGAATCGTAGCTTCTTTCTTCAATCCCGGGAAGCTGTTCCTGTCGGCGGCGAAAAGCGTCATGTTGAGAACATAACGCTTGCCTCGCTCAAAAAGCATTACAAGACGTACTACGTTCCGAACAATGCAGTCCTTGTTTTGGTCGGGAGCGTGGAGCTTGACGAGGCTGTCCAGCTGGCAAATAAGGTCTTTGGCCACATTCGGCCTTCGAAAAAAAGGATGATCCGTGTGAAGCAGGAAGAACCTTTGAATACGGGCATTATCGTTTCATTAGATAGATCGGGACCTGATATTAGCAAGAGGAGTCTTACTCTGCAGTACGTCTACGACCGTGCGCTTGTCCGAACATACCGTCAGCGGTTGGTTGCTGGCATGGTCATCGATATGCTCAATGATCCCTCTGTTCTGAGCAGGATTTTGGTCGATGAAAAGAAGCTTCTTGAAGGAGTTTCGGCGTCGCTTTTCCCGAACGAGACGAACAAGTGGGGGTGGCAAGTTTCTTGCATTCTTAACGCAGAAGTGGACGTGGAGGTCGTAAAGAAGGAGATCAACGCTATTTTGGACCTGTTTGTGGAACGTTACTGCACGCAGGCTCTTTTGGATAAGTTCAAAGAACAAGCCATTATCGGCCTAAAGTTCGCAACAGATAACCCTACCAGCTATTTTGGTACCATCTCCGCGATCATTTTTGACTACCCACTTAAAGATTTTAACCAAAGGTTGGAAATTTATCGAAATATCACGTTAGATGAAGTGAAAGATTTGGCGAAGATTCTCCTTCTACAGCGGTGCTCGTCGCATGTTGTTTATATCCACCCTGAAGGTAGCCAACTGTGCCAAAGGCCTATTAAGGACGCTGGCACGGAAAAGGCCGAGCAGCAGATTGTACGCGAGGTAGGAGAGTGAAGGAGTGAGTTGACGCGAGATTTGATACTTTCCAAGTCTCTAGACACCAGTTGTATCACCACGCTACACTGAAACTAACGTTAAGGGGTCATTCAACAGTTCAATGAGAAGGAATCATCAAAAGTCGTCGTCAACCCGCCGAAGTCGGGGTTTTATCATAGGTTCCTTATTGCTTGTTTTTGCCTCTGGCTTCTACTTCCGGCAGATCTTTGTTCTCACTACGCCTCTTGATGGCAGGACTATAATCGGATCGTCTCTTCTAAGGGAATTATACCATTCTTCTTGTTTTCAACGCCTCAACGACGTTGATCAATCGGGTCCAGCTTACTACTTTCACAGGATCCCGAAGTTTACCCGAGCAAGCCATTCGATAGGGGTGTGGCATTTGTTAAAGCGTCATGGCTGTAGCCTAGAAGAACAGGCGGCAGGCCTTTTGCACGATGCGTCACATACAGCTTTCTCCCACCTCGGGGATTATTTGTTTACTGACGATATTCAAAAGTCAGTTAGTACGGGGTATCAAGATTCCATTCATTTATCCTACCTAGAACAACAACGCATAGGTGAAATCCTGGCCAAATACGGACTTCAGTTAAGAGATATCGACCCCGATCGTTGCCAGGCCTTGGAACAACCTCTGCCGGATCTGTGCGCTGACAGGATCGAATATAATCTTCATACGGCTCTTGTTATGCAATTAATGACAGGCCGTGAAGTCAAAGATATTGTGTCAGACCTTGATTTCGATGGGACATACTGGTTTTTTCACGATCCGCAGCTTGCTCGAAAGTTCTCTGAACTATCGTTGCGCTTTACTCAAAATTTTTGGGCAGCTCCGTGGAATGTACGCCTTAATATCCATTTCGCAGCAATTCTCAAACGAGGACTTGCCCTAGGGGCCCTTTCAAAGGCCGATCTTTTCTTAACTGATGCTGCTGTTTTAAAAAAAATACAGCCCCTTCGAAGTGACCCTGTTGTTCAAGTGTACTGGAAACAGTGCGAAAGAACCGAGGAGGATCTTCCCGATATCTCATACAAAACAGTTGAGGTACGCCCCAAATTCCGCGGGGTTGACCCTTTTGTTAAAACCGAAAAAGGGTTGGTGCGCTTGACGACTATAGATGCTGGATATAAGAGCCGCTTTGAAGCAGTACACAATTGGTGCGCAGAAGGATACGAAATCCGCATCATCGATCAGGAAAGACTTGGGAGATAGACCCCTTTCTGGTTCATGTTGAGATAAGATAGGGGGCATTAGAATAATTAACAACAGCCCCTTTTCGGGCCTCTCTTTCTAGGTTCTTCTGTCTCATATCCCAAAGTCTGAAGGAGGTTTCTCATAAGGTCAGCAAAAATTAACACGCGAAATTCTTATTTTCTTAGCGATTTGCAATCATCCTCGTAACTTACCCATCTCTCCTCTGAGGCTGGTTAAGGTTTGCTAGAGCCTCGAAAAATTCATCTATATTGATTCAACCGTTGCGAAGTTCTGAGGAGAAAGGGCTGGAAAAAGGAGAGAATGCCACCTTATCGAAGCTTTCGTGACGGCCTTAAGAAATGCATAGGCTTGGTCGTGGAGAGAAGCCTCGGGATTGAGTTGCCAAGGCGCCAGGATATCATTCGATATTTTGGAAAGTTTCAACTGTTTTGAAAGAGCCGCCTTTTGCTTTTTATCAACTTTATCTACCGACTGGGAAAGCCCTGCCTCAGGGTGTGGAGGTTCGCCCCTATGAGACAAATCGTTCTGAACCATTAGAAGGAGACTGGTCAGCTTTGCTCGATTTATAAAGGCAATACCTTCCCATGGCGACAAATCTTCCGGGTTAAAGAAGTCATCATCCTCTATTTCAGGCCATCAGATCTTCTGAAGGTGTCACTCCCTGCACGATTCTGTCAGATGCGACAAACTCCCTGTACAAGGCACAGGGTCCCTTTTAAAGATGCACACGGGGTCAAAAAGCGCATAGTGCGGGACATTAGGCAGACAACAAAGACTCAGAGGCCTAAAAAGAACATCTTCATTAAGCATACTCTCATATTCTTCGCGAGCTTCCACATCTTCATCAAGGTTGACGATCTTCCTGAACCCCTCGCCCCATGCATGCTCTAACGCCTCTTTATTCCTCGCCAAAAGGAATGAGTTTCCACTTCAGTTGGCTTTTTCCCGCAGGCTTGTAAAGTTTTCTTTAAGTGGAAAAGTTGATCTTCTGTGTACGCCGAACCAACGTAAATGAACAAGCCCACCGGCTGGCTCAACTTTTTGGCTAATAATTTAAGCCCTTCTAGGGCATCGCTCAGATTTTCTGGAGTGGTGAAACATGTAAAAGTGAGATCCGTTTTTTTCTTCTGCCCTTCCGTTAGCACACTCACGGTTTCTTTTCGAACCTAGCCAGCGCTGCAAACGATTCTTCATGGATTGAAAACACGAGATCATAACACATCTCCTTCCTCAAAAACCTGCGTGTCTTTGGTTCGCAAAGTATTCCGAAGTCTAGAAAAGGCATTGCGATGAGACAGATATATACAAATACACCCTCCATAATTGTTGCAAAAAATCACAAATTGTTGAAAAAAATCACAGGATAAGGAATATATTCACCCTCACTACCTCGAATGCACGTAACGAAAGAGCTGAAGAGACTTCCAACGGTTTTTGACGTGCGCAGTATTCCGCCCCGGAAACCGGTCCAACATTCGACTCCACTCGGGCCCTCTGTCGGTATGCAGTTTATTGAGGGACATACCCTCTCCACGCGGGCTCAACGACAACACAACGGAAGCTACAAACGGCCTCCGTTTTGACAAAAGTAGAGGACCCTCCCCGAAGGGAGGGGGGGCAAAAAAGGAATGGGGATTAGTAATCCATTCCTGCACCCATGCCTGGGTGAGCCATGGCCGGTTGCTTCGGCTCAGGCTTCTCAGCAATGGCGCACTCCGTTGTGATCAATAACCCCGCTACAGAAGCTGCATCCGTGAGGGCCGTCAAAACAACCTTCGTCGGGTCCATAATGCCTTTCTGCATCATATCGCCAAAGGAATCCGTCTGAGCGTCGTACCCGAAGTTGAAGTCCTTTGTCTCCAAGATCTTCCCAGCAACAACGGCACCGTCTTTTCCGGCGTTGTCTGCAATCTGACGACAAGGAGCCTGAAGAGCCCGAGCGATAATGTGGATCCCTGTATTCTGATCCTCATTTGCTCCCTTTAGAGACCCAAGAACCTCCGTGCTACGAAGCAGAGTGATTCCTCCACCAGGGACAATGCCGCTCTCCACAGCTGCCTTTGTGGCGTGCATCGCGTCATCCACACGATCTTTCCGCTCCTTGATTTCCGTCTCCGTTGCGCCACCTACGCGAACAACCGCAACACCACCACTCAACTTGGCAAGGCGCTCTTGAAGTTTCTCTTTGTCATACTCCGACGTCGTCTCTTCCATCTGGTGACGAATCTGCTGGCAACGAGCTTGAATCGCCTCCTTTGCACCCGCACCGTCCACAACCGTGGTCTCATCTTTTGTTACCGTCACACGTTTGGCAGTTCCGAGCATGGTCAAGTTAACGTTTTCGAGCTTGATCCCCATATCGTCCGAAATGACTTGCCCTTTTGTCAAAATGGCGATGTCCTCCAACATAGCCTTACGGCGATCTCCAAACCCCGGCGCCTTGACTGCACAGACCTTGAGCCCAGCCCGAACCCTGTTGACGACCAAGGTGGCAAGAGCCTCTCCTTCAACATCTTCCGCAATAATCAATAGCGGACGACCGGACTGCACCGTTGCCTCAAGGACCGGCAAAAACGTTTGCAGTGAGGAAAGCTTTTTGTCGCAAATCAAAATGTATGGATTTTCCAACTCACAAATCATCTTTTCGGTGTTGGTTGCAAAATACGGTGAAATGTAACCCCTGTCGAACTGCATTCCTTCAACCACCTCGAGCTCCGTCTGGTACGACTTAGCCTCTTCAATGGTGATCACACCTTCTTTACCGACCTTCTCGACGGCTTTCGCCAAGATATCACCAATCTCTTTTTCGCCGTTAGCGGAAATGGTTCCGACTTTTTGGATCTCGTCGTTGGTGTTAACAGGGCGCGACTTCCCTTTAATGAATTCCACAACGGCGTTGACGGCAAGATCAATCCCTCGTCTTAAATCCTGCGGGTTTAACCCAGCGGCTACGGCTTTTAAGCCTTCACGTACAATAGCTTGTCCCAAAACAGTGGCCGTCGTTGTACCGTCTCCTGCCGCGTCTGACGCTTTGACGGCAACCTCTCTCAGCATCTGAGCACCCATATTTTCGAGCTTATCAGACAGCTCAACTTCTTTAGCCACCGAAACGCCATCTTTTGTAATGCGCGGCGCCCCGTAGGACTTTTCAATGAGCACGTTACGCCCTTTGGGCCCTAATGTCACCTTAACTGCGTCGGCTAGGGTATTGACCCCTGCTAAAAACTTCTCTCTTGCTTCGTTTGAAAAACGAACATCTTTTGCTGGCATCCTATCCTCCTGTTACTTAAATTTGTGATCCTCTAATTTGCTGATACGACCCTGTTAGCACTTCTTTCTCGAACCTTCGCTGGCCTCTTGCTCGAGTCACTCACAAGCTCCCCTCGCGAAACCGAAGACGAAAACCACGGAAGGACCTCACAAACGCCCCGCTGAAAATCAAAGCCTCCTGAAGGGCGCGAGAACGAATTGCTTAAAGAGACATCAACAACCTCCTACTTTGCACCACAGCACTTAAGCTTTTGGCTATATTGCTGCTTCCGTTGGTCAGACTCTGCGGCTTCGAGGAAAACTCCCATGATGTCAGACTCTTTCATGATAATGTAATCCTTCCCATCCATTTTCACTTCCGTTCCTGACCACTTTCCGAAAAGAATACGATCGCCCTCTTGAACAAACAGAGGCCTTAGACAGCCATGTTCATCTAGAGAACCGTCACCCACAGCGATGACTCGGCCTTCCATCGGCTTCTCCTTCGCCGTATCAGGAATAATAATCCCGCTAGGGGTCTTTTCCTCTGCCTCGAGCCTCTCAACGAGAACCCTGTCATGTAAAGGTCGAAATGACATGTAACACCTCCGTTACTCTAGAAAACCTGGATGAGACTTTGTCAGCACTCATCCCTCCTGAGTGCTAATATGCCCTATTTGAGGGAGGGGTGTCAAGGGATTCCAAGTGCATCGATTTTTGACAAAAAAGAATGAGGCATCAAAAGCAAATGAAAAAAGTGGATTTTCTCGTTACAAGATTCATATTTCTTGATTAAACTTGCAAACTACAAAATCAAAAAATTTCGTGACTTCAAAAAATAAAGTCAAAACTCTGGGCTAACAGATAGGTGGATTTTTAGGAAAGTTGGGTGATAGAGTGAAAGAGGAGGGCAGGAGGTGATTCCTCCGGTGGTGGGACCTGTTCGAGGGGGAAAATCTCGAGTTATTTCGGGGTTTCTTTTCACAAGGTGCCGCTAGGGAATGGCATTTCCGAGACCTCTACTTTGAGAAAACATGAAGAACTCCTGGCCCTATTTGGAGGACTTTGATTTTGATGGAGTTTTTTGGACTCATTATGAGGTGGGCTCCGAGACAATTCATTCTCGAGTGAGCTCTGGTTTATCGTCGAGGTGTTTGCGGCCTTCGACTCTCTGTTTTCTTGTTGTGAGAAAGGGAAGTTTCTCACTGGATTTTGCCTGAGCTTTGGTAACCCTAATCGGCCAAAACTTCCGCTAGTTTCGAGATCAGGCTGCTGCCTTTCTACGGATATAAGAGTCAAGAACGGTCTCGTAAATCTTGGATGTGATTACAATTAGAGTGGACTTTTGAGGGGATAATCATTTCAATTTTTAAAATATGGTTTTTACTTTTTTTAGTCACGATCTATAACTCGCATTTTATAAAAATTATGAAACAGTATTTGGTTAATTCGTCTTCCAATCCGATTCGTCCACTTGACAAATATGGGTGGTTTTGTATCATTAAACTGTAGTTTTTGGTTGTAATCTAAGTTGTCATATAGTTGACTCTATTTTTTTTGATTGAGCCGCTAGCGCTGCTTAGCGAATTGAATTTTTTAAGGAGTTTGTTTATGAATTTGATGAAAAAAATATTCTTTTTAGGCTGCGCAATTTTATCATCCCTTACGGGTACCGCCTTCACCGCAGAACATGGTGCTGTGCAACGCCCTCGAGGTGCACTCTTCAACATGTTTCACACGCATTCTCTCGAGCCTGTTCTAGTGCCGAAGGGACACAAGATCCCCGTTGAAGTTCTTGTCAAAACACAAGATTGGGTAACCAGTGAAGAGTTGATGATTGCTGACTTCGACAGACCGACATGCTATATTACAACTCTTCGTCCTTTTCAGTTCAGGCTAAAGGATGGCTCGACGGTTGATTACTCTCTTCATCAGCTTGCACAGCTCATTGATTATCCTGATGCTTTGCAAGAATTGTTCGAGGATATGTCTCATGATCAGATTCAACAGATTTGCAGTCTTGGTTTGTGGATCACATCTAGCCTACAGCATAACCGATATCGTGGGCGCGGGCGTGCGGTGTGCCCAACAAATTCGAAGTATCATTTAATCCAGTTAGATGAAATCAAGGGTAACGATAACGGACGCCTTCATGTAGAAGGCTGTCCTCGTTATGAATTTCCTGTGAATTTTTCCAGTAGTTGCGCAGGGCTGTTTCCCGATGATTGTACAAGCCCTGACTTCTACAAAAGAAATCCTGATGCCTGGCGTTTTCTTGCTGACAAATGTGCCCGCCGTTACGACACTTTTACGCAGCGAGGTCAGCCATTCGCGATAACGCCTTACTTCGTCAGGTGCATCAATGATGAGTACGTTATTCGGGATGGTATTCAGCACCTCTCCCAGCCGACAACTCCACAGGAAGTTACTACTCTGAACTTATTACGTGATTGTTTGAACCACGCATACGGGAGTCCAAAGACGGTTATTGTTACAGGGCAAGCCCCTCAATTGGTAGATTTTACGGATCTTACCAAAAAAGTCGAAGTTCATCATGAAGAGTTACTTCTCTCAGGAGTTCCGTTGCCTCTCAACGAAGTTTTTGGGAAGGATAAAATTTGGTTATTACTATTGAGGCCTGAGTCCAATAAAAATACTCTTCCTTACATAATGGACGGTAGGCTCCCCCCGCATCCTAAAACACCAGCTGTGTTCGCTACTGATTTAGCTTGGCTTCAGGATTAATTGAAGACTTCAGTAACATCCCTCTGGATGAACGAATAAACAGCCTTGATTGTGTTTGTACAATTACGATGTTGCCTTTGTATTCGAGTCGCCTTTTACATGGCGACCCGAAGGCTGGCTGGGAGTACTATGGATGTAGAATCTATTCATTAGCTATGCCTTAGGTACTCCAAGTCTGTGGGTGGGGTCATAAACAATACAGGAGAAGTTCGGAAATATAGTGGAAAGCCGTACTTGCTAGAGAAGCGAGCAGAGCACACGGACGGTACTACCGGTAGCTCAGATCTCTATTAGCCTGAGACCTGAATTTAGAACAAGCCCGCGTTCCGCTGCAGCAACCCCAAAGCACCACACCCCAACCCTAGGGATAAAGCACTACCTGAACCAGGAAAATGAATGGCTGGGACACTAGGATTCGAACCTAGGAATGACGGTACCAAAAACCGTTGCCTTACCACTTGGCGATGTCCCAACTCACCTACCGTCAGGATATCAAATTCTAAGAAATTCGCAAAGGGAACATTGCAAATCATCTAACTTTACCCGCTGAACCCCCTTAGGCCTTCTTTTTGAATCTACGTCGATACCTCAAAATGCGATGAGGGCGGTCTTCCCGCCCTCCGTTCATCAGTTTTATTTCTGGTTGCTGTTCTCTTTGAGTCTGTTTAGGATCTCTTGGATTTGTTCTCCTCCTAGCTCTGTTTGAACAGTTGCTTCAGCAGTTGTAGGCAATTGATCCTGGTCGGCAGTCCGCACTTCCGCTACAGGGATATGTGTCTCCCCTTCCCGCGTTGTTGTTGTCTGAGAATAATTATTCCAGCATTCTTTCACTTTCTGGAATGAGTTGATAACGCTTGGCATAACCCCATCCACAGTGGACTCGTTCTTCAGAAGCGCATCAAGCTCATCTGCATCAACACTTCTAAATAACTGCGCCAATCCATTAATGTCATCTATTGTAATCGTAGTGTTGTCAGCTACAGACGACAAACTTTCGATTTGACTAATATTCTCCTTCACCCAGCTCGAGTTCACGAGAAGTCCAAGCTCCCTTTCAAGGGTATCCCTTTTTTGGTTAGCTCTTTGGTACCACTCAGCCGAACCAAAAGACGAGTTGCTTGAAATGATTGACAGTGTATCGTTGGCTTGATTCGTAGTATTTAGAAGTTGTTGGTAATTATTACTAAATTTTTGAGTCGCTTCGCCGTTGTCGGTTGTAGACATAACAAACGGTATCGTGAGTAATAACTTTAAAGACATCTTTTTCCTCCTATTTATCGAAAGTTCCACACTATAAGGCCCCTCGCATCGTAGCACTCCATTTACTACGAACTTTGTTATCAATTTTGGCGGATGGCCTCTCACACATGCTGTTGCTGAAATTTATGTATTCCTTTGTAGAATGATCTTCCATCTTTGCGGTTCTCTATTCTCCTTCCTCAACGCAATGGCTAATTCTAATAAATCTTCTCACTTTTTTCAATTGTCACATGCGTACTCCTCAAAACTATCTCTCAGCGGACTCCTGACGCCGGGTGATTGGTTTTTAGGATCTGATCCTATCAATTCGTGACGACGCTTTCGAGCAATACGATTTTTTTCATTAATAAGCCTGACGAGTTCATGATGTTGCCGTTCAAGATCCTGTCTCTGCTTCATGTATTGGCGTATTCGCTTGTCATGCTCCTCTGTCTCCCTTACCATCCCTTTCATGATAAGATCAACGATAGGGGGCGTGCAAAGGATCTTTCCGAAGGAGTTCCATTTGTTGGAACAAGTTTTTGGCCTTTTTTCTTACATCGTCAAGCTCGTCCTCCTCATGTAAGGTATCCCCCTCAGCCATCTGTGTTGCGTAGGAAGTCGTTTCTTTCCCTTGAAGAAGGCTCGACTCCGCAAAATTGATCAAATCAACAAAATTACCTATCAGAACATCCGACCAAACATATTTACCCAGTACGGGAAATTTGCTTTCGATGATAGCCAAAGCCTTGGCAACATCTTCACTGATTCCATTCCATCCAACTAACTGTAGGTATGAGTTACTCATAGTGGAGGAATCGAACATCGGCTCCAGGCCTCTGCTAATGAGTAAGTTGGCATATTCAGGATGCAACGAGGAAGTTCTCCTCAAGATCAAGAGCCTCTCTTTTGACACACCAAGAGTACTCGCTAGGACAGCAACGGCAGAGCCCTGTGCAAAAACTTTGGTACATCCAATTCCTGCGCTCATTACCAGAACGATCCCCACTGTCCTCACTTGTAAACTCTCTCCTGCGTGGTGTTGTGTACTTACAAAGACCTCCCGGTCTTAGCAAGGCATTTGCGAATTATCTGAACCCTGAAAAAGCGATAAACCCACTTCGCATGGGGGGGGCTGCCAGCGTAACCCTACCTGCTGACGAGTCTTTTGCCATCCTTAGGTGGTCACGGGAGAGGTTGTGCGTTATTCATAAAATTAAATTCGTCAGAGAAAGTGGTTATAAAGCTAGTTGTTCATTAAAATTCACCTTTATTTAATATATATTTAGCTAAAATCGTGCGAGGAATGGAACGGGTTGGGAGAGTGACTTCATGGCGGATCGCCCCCTTATCGTTCGGTTGCCTGGATTTCGTCAGGAAAGGTTAGCGACGGTCGTTCATGGCCCAACAGAGCCAGGTATGCACAAAAGGACGCCAGAGTGGATGGTCAGTTTTAGCACATTGAGTGCTGCCCTTCTGGGGGGAACGCCAGCCCTCCAACTTGGGTTAGGTAAAAAAATCATCACAGGTTTGATGGATAAAATTAAGGCGACGTCATCAGTGGAGAAGCTCAGTGGATTTACGGAGTTATTCGGCTGGTTTTCAGAAATGTCGCGGTACGTCGAAGGGGATATGTCCGGGTGCCTGCTGGATATGAGCGGTGTGCATAACTCGCCCCTCGTGTTGATGATTCCCTCGGGAACAGCAGCGGCGACATTGGAGAATGCTATGTATAAAGGTACGGTTATCCGGTGCATTATGGTGATTCGAGTGGGGTTCATAAGCGGACAACTACAGCTCATGCAGGCTATTTTGTTTCAACACTGTCGTATCACGCGGTTTCAACAACAGCTAGACCGGTTGATTATTCACTGTACGATTCTCAGCAAGACCAACCTTATTTGTGTTTATAATCAGAAGGGAAACATGACGGGCGTCGGCGTCAGTAACTTTGAGCTCAACACTACGGACCACCAGCACGTCAAAGCCTCATTTGGGGTTTAGATTCCGTAATCCGTAAGAGATTAAAGAGTTTAAGGCGCTCCAATAAGAAAGTTTCCGTTCTTGTGAGAAAGAGGGGAATTTTAGATAATTCTTACAACAAAATCCATAAAAAGAAGTAATACTTGTACTGAATTTATGATTTTTTCAGTTATTAACTTTGGTAACAGTTACAAATTCGTTAATAAATTGTTAGGCACCCTTATACCAGAAAATATTGACATTTTGCAATGAAATTAATAGCTCTCACAGGTCTCGACAGAGCTGTAGTTTTATGCTAAGGGCATTATTTTATGTTTTTTTAAGGCAGAATTCTTTTCTTTTTAGTAAGCAGCTATAAAGAGATTTAGTTTGAAGTAAGTTTAGGAATATATCAAGAGCGCGGGGTTGACATGATAAAAAATTTTATTCTACGCTTGACATAAGGGGGAAACGTTCCTCCTTCCGTGACCGTCCGGAAGACGGTTAACCCCTCAACGAAAGGAGTATAAAAATGGAAACAAAAACATTAACACTTGGAGTAGGAAGCCTGATTCGGATTTTAGGACCGGCTCTTTCCTTTGTCAGCGCGAGCGAGGCCGCCGATCAAAACTGCCCTGCTCGCCAACACCTCCCTGCCACCCAGCATGTGGGGGATAGAGAGGATCTGAGGCCCAGTATAATCCAACCCAACGAAAATGCAAACGGACTACAAGAATCCTTAGAACCGTTTTATCTGCAACACTTTAAGGCCTTGGAAAGGCAGAATCACGATCTGATGGAGATAGCGACTCTGCTTTCAACTACCCTCAAAAAGACTCAACAACAATTGAGCTTTATAAAACAACAAAATAAGAAACTAAAAATAGCTGCTATAAAGACTGAACAAGAAAAACAATCACTTAAGATCCAACTTCAACAACAAACTCAAGCCCGCAAAGCCGCCGAAGAGCGGTCGGCAGAGCTTGAAAAAAAAGTGCAAAAACTGGATTTGCGTGTCGCACAACTGACCAGCGTAGATAACAACTATGAAAGGACCTGGAATCGTCACGTCAATATTTAGACATTGCTCATAACAAGCTAAATTTAGCCAGGATTGAGAAGGATGAATTATTACGAACACTGACTTACAATTAGAGATTTGTCGATAAAGTCGAGATTTCTCAAAAGATCTATCACTTGATCTTGAAATTGTTTTTTTAAGTTCCTTAAGTAGCTAGATAAATATTTAAAAAATAGTTGGTGATGAGAAAAAATTAACAACAAATACTTTAGTATGCACCTTTCTTGTGCAGATAAACATCGAAGCATAGGGTCGCTTTATCATTTTAATTACCCAAAAAA
The DNA here is from genome assembly GCA_041200185.1 of Alphaproteobacteria bacterium. Taxonomy (GTDB): domain Bacteria; phylum Pseudomonadota; class Alphaproteobacteria; order BNTO01; family BNTO01. Next base: position 606,208 of record CP165730.1, on the reverse strand, counting down.
TGGAACAGCACCTCGTCCTGAGAATCCCTTTCGACCAAAGTCATATGGAAAGGCGAACTCTATCTCTCAAGCTCTTGAAGTAAGGCTGTTAGATATGGATCATTTTGGTACATCTTTTGAAATTCTCCTCTTAGCGATGGAGGGATGGATACTTCGTGTTTCCTTAGAATCAGGGGAGCTAGGGCACGCAAGGTCCCTCCAATAGCCTCTACACCCTGCTTTATAGCTTCAGCTGATGGGAAACCTTCGTGTTGAAAGGCAGCTCCCACAGTTTTGATTTCAAAACCTTTCGTATGATTTGCCATGAACACCGAAAGGATACCCGCCTCTTGGGGGTTAACGTGAGGTTGATTCGAAATGAAAAACACAGAGCCAGGTTGAGGATTTTGAGCAAGCCAATTAGCCACAGTCGACTGAGTGGTTGGGCGGCACGGCGCTCCCTCAGCATTAAGAGTTGCTTTTGTATCGACAGGGATGACCTCAAAAGCCTTAAAAAATGGATCCTGACTGACTAAGTATCGCAGGATATCCATTTCCGTGACTTCATGCCAAGATTTGTGACCAAAAGCGACAGCTATTTTCTGAAGTTCCTCCGGAGATCCGTCGATCTTTTCTGAAACCAACCGCTCGCCTGACAACAGAACAATGCACTTGGGTTGGATCTTATGATCCTGAATAAGAGTCTTTAAGAATTGAAGACGGGCGAGCATGCGTCCTTTGGATGCCCCTAATATACACACCGTCCCCGTTGAACCTGAAGCAGGAGTCACGGCCTCAACAAACCCTAACTGGGTAAGACAAGTCCACGTTTTATCCTTGTTCTGTTGCATCCAAGGAAGGGGGCCCACTTGCCAACGTTCCTTTCCACCCTGTCGGTTCCAAAATTTGGCCTGCGTTTCGCGAATTAACGTCAACAGCCAGGATAAAATCTCCTCCGTAGTTTGTGGCTTGTTGAGATCGGTGACATCAAGTTCAACAGTCGCACTTTTCAGGAGCTGGCAAAATGCTTGTTGTTGTGCCTCCATCGTCCATCCATAGGCGGCAAGGAGATCAGCTCTTGATTTTAACGTTGTATGCGATGGAGTATTTTTGGCAACTACAGGGACGAGCGTTGCCTGAGGCTGAACAGTTTTTTTCTGGCACGCGCAAAGCAACGTTAGAGCACACAACAATCCCGCGCCTACGAGTTGCTGCAACTTCTTCTCAAAATTCATCCTGTCACCCTACTTCTATCATCACCTTCCGGTGTCAATGTACAAAGGCTTTTTATCATTGGCAAGACAAGTTTGGCTCAACAAAGTCCATTCCCATCCGAGCTTGAAATCTTTGTCGATTTGCCTCATCCGAGATGTTTCTAAAGACCAAATTTTGGAGATAGAACTCTACTTGTTTTGTTAGTAGGTTTTAAGATGATTAATTGTTTTCTTACTACTTTTGACAGATCCAATCAATGAATAGATCCTTCAAAACTGCGCAAATTTTTACTTGAGTTTTCCTTGAACTCTAATTCTAATGTAATTTCAATTATGACACAAATAAACTTCGAATCTACATGAAGTAGTTGCAACGTCTTTCATGAATTTTAATAGTAATAAGCGGCAACTAAAGTGCAGACGTCAACTTTTGCTTGCATCTTGTTGGCTACCCTGTGCCACAATTGTGACTGTATTTACATGGTTTCGTTTCGAAATGGGGTTAACACAGTAATTCCGTGTTTTCAGTTTTGAGCGTTACACTGTATTTTCAACGCGCAGTACAACCCCACTCTAACAAGGAGTAGGGTTGTCATCGCGAGCTCACAAAGTTTTATGAAACGAGATTCCTTAATCTCAGTAACTCTATCGTCTTCGTATACCTATTTTTCTCAGAAGGCGTTACAGCTAAAGGAAGATCGGATTTCGTCAGAGCAAGTCTCTGTCCTAATGGAGTCTCCGGCTTTCTTAAGAGAGCGTTGATAGCATCAACATCGCGCCTTGCTGCGACGCTATAGGACTGAAGAGGACCTGAAAAAGTGTACAGCGGTGACGGTTGCGCAAAGTTTCGATGAAAGTTGTAGAGGTACTGACGCTTGTGGATCCCAAACAAATGAGCGAGAGCCCAGTACAACTTATTATTCGGCGTGACTTTAACCCAATCAGCAAAGGATTCAGAATTGAATGGCTCGTGAATAAAGGGGAGTTCAAGGCCGAGTTCGAAAGCCTGGGCTGTGTCACTCATAGAGTTGATAAAGAGCATTGGCTGTTCGTTCAACCGTTGAGCTAACTTCAAACCGACCATGACCCAAACTTCATCTTCACTTAGCCAAGTCGATTGAGAGCGTGATGACCAGTCATTAAAGTGATCTAAAGCCTTCTGCAAAATCCTTTTTTGGAATTCATTCGTCGATTCATCTAACTGCCAATATTCATCAAAGAATTCGCATACAGAGTTAAAGAACACAGGGTTATCTTTCATCTTTTTGCTGAAAACAAGAGGATCGGGAACGACTTCATGAATCTGGGGGACAATCCGCTCGAGTGTGAGGTCTTTGTGATCTTTTAGATAACCGCCAAAGAAATCACTAAGAAAATCTATGTAATGATCAAATTCATGATCGATAACTGAACAACGATCGGCTTCATTGTGGGTAATTTCACCGGTACAAAGATTAACCTTGTTAACGCGGTATCCTCCTTGAAGGGGGAGTTTTATCATGTTACCAAGTGTTTCCGGGATCTCCGATTTGCTAAATGCGAAGGGCCGAACGATCTCATACGGTACTTCACCGGACACGGCCATATCAAAAAGCGACGGCTCTGCACAAAGTTTAGCCATCCAGCAACACACAAGCTTGTGAGCCGTTTCGCTGGTTCTGCACAACTTTGTGAGGTCGCGGGCTAAACCTTTTGCCGTTTGTCCTCCGTAAAACTGTGTCTGATTAGCTTTAAAGAATTCCAGCAATAGTTCATACATATCATTTCTTGAGTGTATCGCTTTCGCGAGGATATCCTTGTATCGACTCAGGAGGAAATCAGGTAGCCCATGTTGAAAACTTTCTGCCGTTAGGATGTATGTAGGCGTATTTTAGGGAAGTTTAAGGATTTTTAGCAATTTTCTGACCGTTTTTTGCTGCTGCGAAGGCAGAGTTGTTTGTTTGCGAATGGATTCCCAGAGGATATCCTCATTGCTCTCAGCGATCTTACGCTTTTGATCATTGATTGAATTCAACCGCACCTTAAGTTTATCAATCTCGTTTTGGCAATGCTGGCGTTCGTAATTTTGAGACATCAATTCATCTCGAGTTCTCTGTTCTCGTTCTTGAAATTTATTCTGGTCATCCAATTCTTCGAGAAACTTTCTTCCTTCTTCGGTATTACCTAAAAGGCTAGTAAGTCTCTTTATTTGATCTATATCTAATTGAATTCCCTTGTTTTGATTAATAAAACTTGTTGTATTCGCACTACAAGTAACGAGTATTACCCCCATGAATATCAAACTTTTTAACTTATTTCTCATGTCTAACGTACCTTCAAAAAACCTAACAACAATTGAACGTATCAAAAATACAGGATCCAGAAAGAATTAACATGATCCGTATCAATGTTCGTTGTTTGACGTAAAGCTTTCCTTTTTCTCGGCCAATCACCACCGGCGCCTTGATCGATCATGTACGGCACCTTGTCTTCAATAAGCCATAGCAGCTACAAATTACTAACCCTAGCGATTACTTCAGGTATCGATGTAGGCGGAGAAGGCATCCTGCTGCAAGGTACGTTAGAACACCGGACATAACAATTGTGAGAGTCTTAAGAGATGTGTTGGTACCCCATTTCTGACAGAGGAAAACAACGATGCTGCCCATGAACGCGCAAGCTATAAGGATTTTACAAATTCCTGCCAACTGCGACAGCGTGATTACAAACCAGTGGCGTTTTAATAAAATTCCCACCGCTACGCTCGCGTTGACGACGGCTGAGATCGCTGTTGCCATAGCAATACCGACATGGGCATGAGGTCCCGACAAAACATAGTTAAGCGTTGCGTTCGTTCCCACAGCGACAAGCGCGATATAAAGGGGTGTTGTTGTATCTCTGTGCGCAAAAAACACAGCAGAAAAAACTTTAACAAGAATGTAAAACGGAAGACCACAGACAAAGGCCCTTAGGGCGGCTGCCGTTTGAAGAACGGCGGTATAATCAAACCGTCCTCTTTCATAAATAAGAGACACGAGAGGGACCGCCAAAAGGAAAAGTCCTAGAGCCGCAGGAAGAGCAAGCAACATTCCCATCATCATTGCCCGGTTTTGGGTGTGAAAGGCCTCCTGCGAGCGTTGATGTTTCCATAAACGCGATAAAGTCGGAAGAAGCGCCGTCCCAAGAGCAGCTCCCAGCAAAGAAATTGGAAATTGATTAAGCCGATCTGCATAGTTGAGGTAAGACACGGAACCTGAAGGCAGGCCAGACGCAAAGGCCATATCAACAAAAATGTTAATTTGCGTGACGCTCGCTCCAATAATTCCTGGCAGAGTAGCTGCCAAAATCTTGCGAATCTCAGGAGTCAGGCGAGGTCTTTGGAAGGCTAACGTAAAACCCTGCTCACGACATTTTTGCCATAAGAAAACGCATTGGAGCCCTCCTCCAAAGAGTGAACAAATCATGACAGAGCGTAGAACACCGTCGTTCGAAATACGGTCCCCAAGTCCATAGCTAACAAGTAAGGAAGTAATCATGCATAAGTTAACAACGACAGAGATGGCAGCGGCCCAAGCGAATCGGTGAAGAGCATTAAGGATCCCGCTCATGTAGGCAACCATTGAAATGAGCCAGATATAAGGGAACATAATGCGCGCAAAGTGGATGACTCGCGGGAAAACACCACTTTTAGCGACAAACCCTGGAGCAATGACACGGACAACCAAAGGCATCCCCCACTCGAAGAGGAGCACAAAGACAAACAGACCCACCGCAAGAACGGAGAGCATTTCGCGAGCAAAGCTTCTAACCCGTTCGAGCGATTCGGTGGAGATGATATGCGAAAAGTGGGGAATCAGTACAGCGCTAAAAGCTCCCTCTGCAAAGAATCGTCGAAAAAAGCTTGGTAGTTTAAGGGCGAAAGCGTAAATGTCCGTGAAAATGCCGGCCCCTAATAGGTTCGCCATGAGTATCTCGCGGACCAGTCCTGAGAGTCGGCTTACAGCTGTCCACCCCGAAACAACGAAAAAGGAACGGAACAAGGACGTCGGGCGAACCGCAAAAGACTTCTCTGTATCTTTGGGTTCAATCATGCATCCAACGAAAAGAGACAAGCCGCTTGCGCAGTCTACCACAAGGGAGTTAACCCGGGAAGTTCTGGACTTGACACCTGTCATTTATGTCGTGCAGGCTGAAAAAAGTGGGGAACTGGAGTGAGAAGAGCGAAATGAGATCAGGGCTTTTGCATATGTTTGTTGGAGGGTTGTGTTCAATTGTTGCTGTAGGAATGAATGCTAGTAAAAAAAGATGATGTTTCCCTTGACATCAATGTCTTTGCTAAAAATATTTACAATTTTTTGACAAGAGAGAAGTTTAATTATATTAAGTTAATTCAAGAACTTTCAGAAGAAAGTGAGCGAGCCAAAGTCGCCGGCACGGGAGTTCTTCAATGCTCAAAGGGATATGCTGGAATATTGAAGCAGCTCTTTGAAGATTTTTACGGAGCCCTAGAGAAAATATCTGTTCTCATCCAACAGAGGAATGAAGCCCTTTGTGTAGGGCTTAAACTCAGGAAGAATTTGGACGCAGCGAATGAGACGATACTTAAACTTATTTTTACGGCTATTCCTCGTTTTGGCGAAGAAAACGAAAGTCTTAAGAAAAAAATTCAACAGCTTTCCCAAGAAAACAAACGACTCGGGGAAGAGAATGCTTGGATGTCCGAGTTGTCCGTCAAAACGGTCGAACTCGAGAGAAAAGTTTCCGAACTTGAAAAGTTGTCAGAAGACTACAAAGGTCGACTTCTCGACAAGGGCACAGAAATAGGGCGACTTCGGGAAGAAATTTGGTTGCTCAGAAGAGAGATCCAATCTCTGAATGATCGAATTGAAACCCTTAAACAGGACGAAAGGGAAATGAATAGCGTTCTTGACCATCTTGAAAGTGTTAACCAGGAATTGCGTAAGGAACTATCCATTCATAAAAACCAAGTTGCGACTTTGACAAAAGAAAATACAGAAAGTACAGAAGGGGAAGACCTTGAGACAGTAGTAGTAGCAGATTAGTGTGAATAGAAAGATGAGAAAGGGCTTTTCCTATCCCCTCTCCCGTTCAACGAATTTTGGTGAGATTTGTTGGATATTTTTGGGTCGGATTTTAGAGGAATAAACTCAAGTTTTCCTTCCGTTTTGGTTACGTTCCGTAATACAATGAGTCACCGAGAGAGGATTTTGTAGGTATTGGGTCATGCCAGGAGAGTTCAGCCTTCGTCCGAAGATTACAGTAATAGGTGTCGGTGGGGCGGGGTGCAACGCCGTTAATAATATGATCCGCGCTCAGCTTGAGGGCGTAGAGTTCTTGGTAGCGAACACGGATGCGCAGTCACTTGACCAATCCTTAGTGGAGGAGGCCTGCCGCTTGCAGTTGGGGCCTGAGATGACGCGAGGCCTAGGTGCAGGTTCGAAACCGGACGTTGGACAGGCTGCCGCAGAGGAATCAAGTGCCGATATTTTGCCACGAATCCAAGATAGCAATATGGTTTTCATCACGGCTGGCATGGGGGGTGGTACAGGCACGGGCGCAGCACCAGTCATCGCGCGGATTGCACGTGAGGCTGGGATTTTGACTGTGGGCGTCGTCACAAAGCCTTTCTTTTTTGAAGGGGCCAAGCGTGCAGCGTCAGCAGAAAGGGGGATTATTGAGCTGAAAAAGCATGTCGATACGCTGATCATCATACCTAATCAGAATCTTTTCCGTGTGGCGAATGAACAGACAACTTTTTCGGATGCCTTTAAGATGGCAGATGAGGTCCTGTACTCGGGTGTTCGAGGCATCACGGACCTTATGATTATGCCGGGGTTGATTAACCTCGATTTCGCAGACGTTAAGGCCGTCATGGCAGAGATGGGAAATGCTATGATGGGAACGGGTGAAGCTGTTGGGGAGAAGCGTGCGCTTGAGGCAGCTGAGGCAGCCATCGCCAACCCTTTGTTGGATGATGTTTCTTTGAAGGGAGCTAGGGGTGTTCTTATCAGCATCACGGGTGGTAAGGACATGACGCTCTTCGAGGTCGACGAGGCTACCAACCGGATTCGCGAGGATGTTGACGGTGAAGCTAACATCATCTTTGGTTCGACGTTTGATGAGCGCCTTGATGGAAGGATTCGCGTTTCCGTTGTGGCAACGGGAATTGGGCTTGAGGATGATGCCCAAAAAGCCAAGGCCAAGGTAGAAACAGAGTCTGAGCAGCCGGTGGGAGATTTATCGACTGGTTTGGGAGCGATGTTGAACCGGGGGCAGGCGTTTAACAGGTTGTATGCAGAGGAGCCTTCGGTAGAAAAGGTGACGGCATCCGGAGGGGCTTTCGTAAGCGAGGAACTGCTACACCCTGCTGAGACGGGAAATCCAGAATTTGTAGAGGATCAAACCCCACCTCCTGCAGCGCACCAGCAGCAGGCTTTTGCGTATAATCCACAGCGAACACCCGTTACGAAGAGTGAACAACAGGTTGCTAAGAAATCTCGCCCTTCGCTTCTTGAGAGGCTAACGGGCGGTCGCCGCAGCCAGGTTCGGTATGTAGCACCGACGGAAAAGTCGCATGATAGTAGCGAGACAGAAGCCTTGGATATTCCAGCCTTTTTGAGGAGAGAGTCGAAACCCGAGAGGTAGTTTTGTTTCGTTCTCTTGGTATTTACTTGTATTTAGGGATACTTTTTTGAAGAATTTTTTCATTATCTGTCTAAAAATTTGATAAAAACTCTTTAAAAGTATCTTGGGATTCTGCTATCCTGACTACAGGTAGGGGATTATTCTTATTCGAGATTTTCGGAGAGCGAGTTGTCATATGAACAGAAAGTTGCATAAGGGATTATTGTTGTATCTAGGGCTGTTGCCGATGATGTCAGCTGTTGCAGCACCTGAGCAAAAAAGTGAGTTAAAGGGAAAACAAAACCAGGGAGAAGCGCGGGAAACTGCAAAAACGGAAAAAGATCAAGATTTTAGCGGCGTTATTGAAGCTGTCGTTCGTATTGCAAACGGCGGAAAGCAGGTTGATAAGAAGAACTTAACGCAAGACGAAAAGCTGAGCTTATTCAAAAAGGCGTTGCAGTTTGTTTTGGCCAACGGCAAAGGCCTTCGTGCAGCACGTTGTGAGATATTGCAAAAGCTGGGAACTGAGGCTACGGCAAGAGGAGAGTTTTTGCCGGCCGTTTCAGCGGAAGCAGGATACGAGTACCACCATGAGCCGCAGCATAAAGAACAGAAGTTTGCCAGTGGGGGGGCGAAGAAGGACGATTATACCAAAGCTAATACAAATGGTGGGTCCGTTGGTCTCAAGTTAAACCAAAACTTATTTAATGGCGGAAAGTCGGTCGCGAATTTGCACTCAGCGACGAATGCGAATAAGGCTCTCTATTACCAGTACAAATCAAAAGAGGGGGCTGCAATCGAAGAGGTCTTCCTTTTGCTTTTAAACGTTATTCAACATCGAATCCTTTTGCAGCACAACGAGGCAAACGTAAAGATTCACCAAGAGATCTTGCGTGCCGAGCTGCAGAAGCTTCAGGTTGGAGAGGTCGATCGTTCTGAAGTAGCTTTGGCGGAAAGTAAATTGGCGAAAGGTCAGGCCAAAGTTGCGGCCATCAAGATCAAACTAGAAGATCTTGAAGGAGACCTGCTGCGCAAGGGCGGTATCCGTGGTGAGGATGTTCTTCTTGTTATGCCGGAGTTTGGCGAGTTTTTGCCAGGTACATTTGCTGAAGTTGAAAAGATCGCCAATAAAGAGAATGGAGATTTACTGGCTGGTCACTACTCGGCTATGGCGAAGAAAGCGGCGATCAGCGCAGCTAAGGCGGGATTCCTTCCAAGACTTGATCTTGATTTGGGCGTGAGCGGCTCAAAGTCTAGTGCCGATAATTACGCAAAACCTTCGTCCTCTGGCTCTTATACGAAAACGCAAACAGATGAGGTATGGAAAGGAGCCAATTTCACAGCTGGTGTAAAACTGGCTTGGCAGTTTGATACTCAGGGTGCCGTGCGGACGCTGACGAAAGGTGCGCATCATGACTATGTAAAAACAACAGTAGAGGGAGCTCAAACGAGGAGCGACACCATGTCAGCTTTGTCGACTGACTTTGCGAATTTGGAACGGTGCCGGGACTCTGTTGATGCCAACAAAAGATACGTCCGCGCTTGCGAAGTGTGCTTCCAGGGGACATTGCAGGAGTTAGCTGTTGGCGCACAGGTCTACACGCAAGTGCTGAAGGCTCAGTCAGATTTGCTGGAGGCCAAAGAGTACCTTATTGCTGCACAACAGCGATTGGCTGAAACACAGATCCGAATCCTGAAAAATATGGGACGCTTAGGGGCTGGTATTTTCAAGATCAACGCTTTCGTCTTTGATCCTTCTAACAAGATGACGTCCTATGAGTCACCTGAGAGTATGCCTGAAGCTAAGGTTAAGGTTCAGCCAAATGCTGCAAAGCCTGTGCCGGTAAAGGCAAAAATTCGTCCGGTACCTGTCGTAAGGGAAGCTTAGTTTTCTTCAATAAAGAGAAGGGGGGCATTTTCATGCCCCTTTCTTTTTGTGAGAGGGATAGAGAGAAGAAAAAGGAAATTGTTATCCAGATTGGCGAGGTGATAAGGTGAAGTGCCCTATTTGTGGAGGAGCTGACACGGTAGTAAAAGATTCGCGTACTATGGATCATCAGACGTCGATTCGTCGCCGCCGTGTCTGTGAGGCTTGTGGTTTTCGCTTCACGACCTTTGAAACGCCCCAACTGAAGGAAATCTGGGTAGTGAAGCGCGATGGACGGGAGGAACCTTTTGATCGTAACAAACTGATTAAATCCATTAAAACGGCCATTTTAAAGCGCTGTATTTCTGCGGATGAGATCGAAAAAATGCTGGTCAGAATTGTTTCCGAACTCGAATTTTTACCGGATGCAAAAGTCTCGTCTCAAAAACTTGGTGAGATGGTTCTAAAAGAGCTTCAGCAAATGGACCCCGTAGCGTATGTTCGTTTTGCGAGTATCTACGAGAAGTTTCAAGATGTTCAGGACTTTATAGAACTTATTAAAACATTCAATGGCAAAAATAAAAATGATATAAATATGTAACAAGCGGCGTGTTTAGTTTTGCGAGCTAGAGATCTCTTTTTTGCAAAATTTCCAGATTACTCGGACACATGCCATTCGTTGAGTCGATAAAATTCTTGAAGGCAGATAGACTGGATTCTCATGATTTTTTTGAATAAGGATATTCTCGATCTTATTTTTGATTTCTAGCGAGCAAAACCTTGTTTCCTACCAGGATGGCTAGAAAATGAGCGCGTAGCAAGTCTGAAGTTTCCGTAGTGTTTATTTTGGTACTACACAATAAACACTGATCTCTTCTTAAAAACTTGATAATTACATTCATTCACAACTTAAAGATTTCAGCAAGGCCTGTTTCAAGCGGGATCGAGCTTGGTAAAAAGATGCATGTTCTGAAGCTGGCAGTCTGTTCTTTTCGAAGAAAAATTCTGTTAAGCGAAAGGCATCATCAAGCGCTTCGCCTGACAGAGGTAAGCTTTCATCCAGCAAAAAGCTTGGGAGACGGAGTAGTCTATCTCGATAGGGAATTCCCTTAGACTGTGTAACGACCCGCCCCGTTTTGGGAGAAACAAACGCGAGAGGGTCACTTTCCGAAGCGAGATGAGTATCTCGAAAATCCAAACCGAACCCAACCTTAGAAAGAAGAAAAAATTCCAAAAAAAGGTAATTTAGCACCCACTCTTGGGTAGGGAACCTCAGACGATCAAGGAAAAAACAGGCTTTTTGAAAAACATCGGAGCAGGGAGTTCGTTCCGTTAGGACCTTTCTCAGCAGCTCACAAAAGAGCATGAGTCCTCCTAATCGCAATGGGTCGCGCAATACGAAAGCACTGTAAGATATTTCGGTGTCTAAGATCCATGTTCCCAATTGCTCCGGTAGACGTGCTGTCCACAGAGCTTGAACTAAATCTCCAGGTGTCTTTTCCCGTCGACGGAGTAGACCTTTGTGTAAACCATGCGTTTCCGAGAGAACTGTGACAATATGTCCTGATTCCCCAAGAGGAGTCAAGTGTAGTACAATGGCTTTTTCCTTCCACTGCATGATCTACGCCTCAGATACAGGCTGGCCGTCTTTATACTCTGTCTCACTAATGATCTGGCCCGACACTTGGTAAATCGTTTCCTTGCCATCTAATTGATCTTTCTTGTAGTCGGCTGAACGAAGACAACCATTGCCGTTGGGACCTGTATAAAAGTTCTCCAAGGTTCCATCGAGCTTATCGTCTTTATAGCTAGCTTGGATCATCAATTCACCATTTTCTGAAAAGGTCTTCATGGGACCGTTTTTCTGATCATTCTTGTATGTGATTTCCGAGGCTACCTCACCCGATGGGTGGAAAGTTTTCATTTCCCCCTGCTTGTTCCCCTTTTCAAACGTAATTTCAGCGGAGAGGTTTCCCTCATCATCAAATTGTTTCATAACTCCATGGGGAACGCCACCTTCCATGGCGACCTGTGTTCGCAGAACCCCCTTTTCATAACTCTTATATTCGTTGCATATCTTTCCATGAGCCATTTCCCCTTCAAGCTCAAGGTTTCCCTCTGCATCGAAAATCTGAAATGGTCCATTAGGCTCACCATCAGCAAAAGTTACACAATGCTTTTTCCCATCATCGTCAATGTACTCAACTTCACCATCGGGTGGGAAGGGCTCATCGGGCGTCTCATCCAACGCAGCCTCAGGCACCTCTGTTAGAAAATCTGTAGATACTCCCTCCAGTTCTTCCAACTCTGCATCCTTAGGAGCATGACTACCATCAAAAGTCCCTTCTCCAGGCTCAGTCGCCGCTTCTTCTTGGATTTTAACATTGCCCTGTGAGTCGTGGCTTCCCCCAACGAGGGGCTCAGAATACACGGCCCCGCTACCTCTTGTCTCGAATGCAGGACAATGATAATCGACTTTAGTAGCACCCTGATGCTCCAATGAGAGAGGCTTCTCCGAAGACACCGCCACTTCGCCCGCTTCAGGAGGTACTACCGCCCCCTGTTTTGCCTGTGCGTCGACTGACGCCGCAGCTTGCTGCCAATCTTGAGACGAAGAAACCAAGAACAATCTCAGTCTTCCGGCTCGCCGAGAGCATTGTCAACGACGCCAGCTTCTTCCGACTTTTGTTCGCCTGGATCCACATACACAACAGGCGCAGCCGATTCCGTCGAACTATTTTTCAAAAACTCATCTAATTGCTTGTTTTGTTCTTTCGTGAAGGCCCCTTCTATTGCCTTAGCGTCATCGAGAATCTCTTTCGGTTTTAACTCACCCTGCGTCTTGATTCTTTCCTGTTTCTCGGTAGAGACAGGGGCCTCAGGGTGTTGGCTTTCAGTGGAGGAACTCTGGGAAATCGGGGCGGAAGGCCCTAGTGCAACATTCTGCTGTTGGAGCCGATCCAAATGACACAAAATGGCCTCTGGTAACCGAGGCCGCAACCAATCACTAAAGGCAAAAAGAGCGGGAGACAGAAAGCTCTCCTCCGTGATAACCTTCGGCATTGATGACCGTGGGATGAAGCAGCTCGCAAGAATCTCCAGTCCGCCCAACAAAAACACACCTTTCAGCACTCCCACAGCTGCTCCTAACATGCGATCCAGTGGCGAAATCAACGTTCCTCGCACCAAACTCGCACAAACCGTCCCAATGAGGCTGACGATTGTAAAGGCGATCACGAAAGCTGCCAGAGCCGCAACGGCATTCGCTACTAGAGTCGTTTCAATATGAGTCGCCATATACGACCTCAGTAAAGGGATATCCCAAAATGTCGCCACTCCCGCCAAAATCCACGCCAAAATAGAACTTACCTCTCGAATAAATCCCCTTGACACGCCAACAGCTAGCGTGACCAACAAGAAAAAACAGAGGCTAAAATCGAAAACACCCATGAGAGCCGCCTGACAAGAATCCAACGCGACATTGTACCCAATCCAGCAGTTAAAGGCAAAAAAACTGGCTTATGGAAGGCGTCTCCAAGATTGCATACTCCAAAGAGCGAAGTAGCTGAAGCGAAGACCTCAGAACGTGTATCTCCATAAGCAAAGACTTAGGAGTAAACCTGACAAAAAGAGTTGTATACTTCAAAAAAACATAGCTACATTAACAGGCATTATCGGATTTTTATTATCTTTTTCACGAGAGCCGACAACGGATAATTTTCTAGCTGGGTGCAGGGGATCCACTTACCCGAGAGGCCGAGAGGAAAGAAGTTTGCGCCATGCGGTAAAAGCGACTCTCGCCACTCCGAGGGAAGTTCAGGTTTGTCGAGAACAGTCGGCCTTCCCGTAACAGGAACATGGACGACTGTTACCCACCAGTCGAAGTGAGAAAAGGCATGCCGAAAAGTTGGGATGGGAAGAGGCTCAGATGTAACGCTAATAAAGGGAACTGTTAAAAGACCCTGGAGTAACTTTGATGTTTCTTTTTCGAAGTAAACCTCACCTTTTTCATTCGTGAGATAAAGAGCAAAACTGCGACGTTGGGGCCGGGGTCTGATTTTTGTAGTCTGTAGTGTGGAATGTGCTGAAATTTTCCCGGCCGATAAACAACGACGTTTCCAGGGACAAGTCTCGCACAGGGGCCTTTGCGGTCGACAAATAAGGGCTCCTAGGTCCATCAATCCTTGAGCGAAATCCCCCCACGGAACAGGTGACGAGACTTTGTGAGGCCATATCTGAGCCAGGGCATGTACTTGTTGATCTGAATCACGACTTCGGACCTCAGTTCCGATAAGCCGCATAAAAATCCTGCGAATATTTCCATCGATAGGGACCACAGGTGCATGAAAGGCCATGGAACAGATTGCGGCAGCTGTGTAAGGGCCGACTCCGGAAAGTCGTTGCCATTCATTGGGTGTCGTTGGCCAAAAGGAGGGGCATGTCTTGATTTCATGCTGGTGCCAAATTCCTTGGACCAATTGCTGTGCTGCTTCACGAAACCTCCGTGCACGGGAGTAATAACCAAGTCCACTCCACAACGACAGAATGTGATCCTCTGATGCGGCAGCAACGGCTTCAACTGAGGATAACTCCGTCCGGAAGCGTTCAAAATATGGCAAAACCGTCGCTACGGTCGTCTGCTGCAACATGGTCTCGCTTAGCCAAACAAGGTAGGGATCCGCGTGTCCAGGGGACAAAACCCGCCAAGGTAATATGCGGTGATTAATCCTAAACCAGTCTAACAGCTCATAGGTCATCTCCCTAAAAGAGAGATTCCCGAAAACCCGCCGGTCTTCCTGGGAATTGGGCTTGGTGAAACACAAAGATCCGCGAGTTTTCATGGAATCCTTCTCCTGTAGACCACCGTGCTCTCAAGTACCACATCTGCCCATTGGAGACAAGGATGGTAGGAAAAAGGAACAAATTGAGAGATAGGAACATGAGCCCAAAAAACTGAAGGACGCTCTCGTTAAGCCTCGAAAACGATACTCTCCGGCTCCTTGTTGGTACAGCATCTATGTAAGCATGACGTTAGTAGGCCTCTTATTTCATCTTGATGCCTCGAATGCCTGTTGTTCTCTCCAGCACATAGAGTCAATCGGCATTGAGCTTTATGCATATCAAAAAACTGGGAGATCTCGGAAAAGGTCCGAAAATTACATAAAATAAAGTTAATATTATTATCGAAATAAATAGGCAATAGTCATCAAAAGTTGATGTAATTGATATAGCAAACGTGCGTAAAATTTTAAGATTATCCAATGTTTTTCCGAGATCTGTGCATGATGTTAAGATCCACAAAACCAAAACACCTTGTCCCCAAGGATACCGAAATTCTAGCTGATTCGAGTTACCAAGGACTGGAGAAAATTCATGAGAAAACCGTTTTAACAGGGAAGAGAGACAAGGTGAACTGAGTCAAAGACACCATTAGCAACTTTTGCGGATAAGAATTCTCATTGAGCATGTTTTTGGAAGTTAAAACCGTGGGAAGTTTTAGAAAATGTTGACAAAAACTTTCCAAAAGCTTTCTTTAAGAGTCAATATTTTACTTGTATTTTACACCCTTACCTTAGTTCAATGATTAAAAAATGATGGGTAATTCTATCTAAAACTTAATCTTTGTTTAGAACAAATTAGTCTCGACATTTCGCAATAGTTTGAATGTCCCTCAGGCTCTTGACTCCTTACCGCGGTACAGCGTAGGCTCTTCTAGAGGGGGAAGGGAGATGGGGAACTTTCGTGAAAGGCTCGGAATTGGGAGAAATAGTCGTTCCAGAGCGCTACGGGGTGGAGCACCACAAATCCAATCTCGTTCAAAGGACGGCGACAGATCATCCTCAACCCCCACCGGTTAACTCTGTTTTTCAAGCCCTAGGTGCACGTTTTTGTCATGATCTCGCGTCACCCATTGGTGCTTTGGGGTTGATGCTTGAGGCTCACAAAACGAACTTCATACCAGCAGATGACCTTGCTTTACTCCAACAAAACCAAGCATCTTTAACCTGCCTCTTGGAGTTTTATAGGATTTTTTTTACAACAAGACCTTTGCAAAGGTTGTTCGTCCGCTCGGTCGATGTGCTGAAGAAGGCATGTTCGTTGAAAAAGGTGCATGGCTACTGGCCAGATGAAATGGGGGAGGAATCGGATGCTCTTGGCAAGGGGGTGGCACTTGTCTCATTCCCCTTCTTGGGTGCGCTGAGAGAGGGAGATTGCGTCTCTTTGCACGGTCAAAAAGGCGAATGGCAACTGTTTTTTTGCACTCAGAGACCACTCCCCTCTTGCGACCTCGTGGCTGCCCTTGAAAACTCCGACACTCCCCCTCAAAGGGAACAGTGGACTGCTCACTATGCTCTCCTCAAAGAGTGCTTGAAAGACCACACTCTCCAGTTAATCGTCGAATCTTCTGAAGAGAAATACGGTAAAGCCACCTTGATATGCACTTTATACTCTTCGTTATAGTTTGTATTCAGTTATGTTAAACAAATGATGTCCGGCATGAAGAAATAGAGAGTAGCTAAAAACCACTCTCTAGATCCCGTCAAAACCTATGAGACAGGTTTTATAATTTTGAGAGCAATACCCTCTTGTCTGGCGTGATTGTAATTGCGAGGAAACAGTAACGGCTGGACCTCAGGACGGTCCACTAACTCGATGGATTTCCCCAAGAAATACTTTGCAAAAGCGGGGCCACCTTCGTCAACTGAGACCGTAGGAACTTCGGCAGTCACATAAACGAACTCCAGCACATCGGGACTTACGCCGAGGAGCGGTGCTAGCTGTCCCTTCTCTCTGTTCAAAAAATCCACGGAGGATTGAACCGTTGTAAAACTCTTGTCGGGGGATTTTTCGGGAACATCACCCAACGTTGGGAAGGTGCTATACTCGCCATCATCATTCTCGTTGAGAATATCAATGTCCATTCTTTGGAAGGTAGAAAAACCATCCACTGAACCAGGATGGATAGTGGCTCGAATGTTCCCGTCTGCCCATGTTCTGGATAGGACCTCATTCTTTTTCTCAAAGAATTGCTGTCTCGGTTGAACTGTAATCGTGCAATCAAATCTCATGAGAATTTCTCCTATTTCTTTCAGCTGACGATAGAAATCTTTGATCCAAGCAGCCGGCAAACAAAATGGAATAACAAATTTATCAACGGACGCCTTAGGTACTTCTGCAAGAAGGAAGGGAAGTGTTTTACGCGAGGGAGCTGCCTGGGGTACATAGCTTAACGACCTTGCACGACAATTGTCGTAGTGCCAATAACCCCTTTCGCTTTCAGGATCGTAAGGATTTTCAACGAAAAACATTCCCTCAGGAACGGACTTGTAGTAACTGTTGCATTCATCGATCTCAAGAGGCTGAAGACGCGTTGTGAAACTGACCTCAGAGTAAGAACCTATGTCACCAACACCGTTCATAACAACGATTGTGATGGGTTGACCCGATTGCGATTGGTAGGTTACATATTCCTTGAAACTTCTTGGCCAAAATCTCGTGGGGAGACTTTCCTTGGCAGAGTTTCTCTTCTTTTGAAGGTATTCAACGGCCTCGTCGTTTCTTCGTTTTCGCTCTTCTTCCAGGAAAGGTTCAAAGTCCAGGCTGTGAAGTTTGCCCTGGATGAGTCCTTCCCTACGTCTCAGCTCTGAGGCGATTGCTGGATAAGCAAAAGTATTCAAGAAATCGTCAAAATCATCTGAAGAAGACACTTCTGCTGGGAGCTCCTCCTGAGCAGTGACGGCATTCGATACTGCAGAAAGAATTGTCTGTTGCTCGGGGTTCATCTCGAGAGGGTCTTTAAACCAATTTAAGACCGTCCATAACTCTTTAGCTGTTAAAGCTGTCGTCTGTTGGCAGGCTTCAATGATTTCAATAATTTTGTTCGGATCATGCTCCAAGCGAAGGGCAAGAGGATCGCCATGACCACCTGAATAGTGAGGTACAAGCTTCTTGAAGAGTGTCTGACAACCTCGTGCAGCACTCAACCAGTCGATCGGCTTAATGGGTAACGCGTCGGCGTAGATGCTATAAATGTGGCACAAACTCTCACAGAATCTCTTTACCTTTTCGTTTTTGAAAAAGTCATTTTGAGAGAGCTGCTTAACGTCTTTGTAAAATTTTTTGAGGCGATCACGGTATTCCTCGAGGGCGTCTCGGCATTCTGGACTTAGTTTCAGTTGAACTTCCTCGTCGTCAAAGGTGATCGTGATGACACCGTCATCTAAAAAGTCCTCAATCTCCTGAATTTTATCTTCCAGAATTCTAAGTTTTCTTTCTTTATTTAAAAGTAAATCCACTAAAGAACAAGCAATTTTAGCCTCATTATTCTCATTACGTAAAACCAGTTCGTTGGGTCCTCTAGGTTGGTTCGGGTCACCGTAATTGACCGTGATCTGAGTTGTATGCCCTACTTGCGACGTTGCAAAGCTCAGAAGGCAAGAGCCTAACAAAAAGTAAGAAAGATGTTTCATGGGAAACTCCTCTTAAAGAAAAAGTGAAAACCTTGGGTTAGTTAAGCATGTTATGGATGAGTTATGCAAGTTACTTTTATTATATTTTTAATTACTTTTAGATTTTAATAAATGTTTATTGTGTCTTTTTTGCAAATTTACAATAAATGATAATCAAGTTATAGTTTAATTAATGTACAAAAGATGTTATAATTTTATATTTTTATTGACTTTAATTATTGATATAAATGCTGCATCATTTTGTGATATTTTCAGTCGAAATTAACAATAGAAATCGCGCACTACTTATCAAACTTCGTATGGATATAATTTACTTTATTGATGTGCGTTTTGCTTAGAAGGAAAACGGAACCAACCATCCAACAAATGCTGTATATTGGCGCAGATCTCTGCCAGCACGTTGTAGAGCGAATCTGTTGTTCCAACAAGGGCACCGGACGGCGTGGTAATTGGTAACCCGGTTTCGCCGACTTGCGGTGAAAAAAGTAGATCGCGCAGAGAAAAAGTGAGGTTGCCTTGATCTGCTGGGAAAGTTTGAGTCAGCGATTGGCTAAGGAGCTGATGAAGTTTGATGAGGGCTTCTTGAAGTTCCAAGTTAACCCACAGATGGTGCAGAGGAAGCATTTTGAGACACATTTCGTGAATTTCACGTGAGAGAAGAAACATCTCCGAGGAATGGGAATTCGCATTCTCTTGTAAAAGAAGAGCAAACCGTTCATCCCAAAGGTGAAGGTAATACAGGATTTTGTTAAGCCGAGACAGAGCTGTGAAATTGCTAAAGGTCTTTGATCCCGCTTCTGTAAAAGTGAGGAGAAATTGATCTAACCCTCGGCAGCATGCGTTTAGCACATCCAGTAAAGACGAAAAACCGTCATCATTTTCGTTGAATTCGGGTAAGTCTTTCTGTTTCGTGTGCTCCTCGAGAAGTGCTGGCACCTCCGTTTTACAAAAGCAGGATGCAAGGTTTTGGGAGGCCTCAGCAAGAGCGAGGAGATCCTCCATCCATGCGTGGGATTTGACTTGTTCAAAGAAAGCGTTTTCGTGCTGGGGAGAAAAGTTGTTGAACGCCACCTCCCAGCATGTTTCCAGGGCTTGATGGCACTGCTCAACAGTGGCCATGAATTTTTCTGCTTCGAAAGAATAGTCGTCGGATGCCTCGTTTCTTGCAGGGTTTTGCCAAGCTTTCGCGGATGCTTTGAGCTCTTCAAAAGGGTCCCTTGATATTGTTAAAGGTCCACTGACTCCGTTTCTAGCATCATCGTCGATCGCGCTGGTTTGGCCGGCCAGGTCGTAGTTAACATGCGCGCCGTTATAGCTTGATGCAAAAGAATCTTCCCAACAACAGAGAAAGAAAAAGAAATACAAGGCAGATTTGGTCATAGCGGATTGAGTGCGTTCTTTTTCTATTCAAGTCATGCCAAAAATAGATAAAGAAAAGGTAAACAAAATTGATATCAGAGAGGATGGCGGAATGAGGCTTCGTGTGGCTTCCTCATATTGACGGAATAAGCCAACCTACTGCACTCTGGGTTGATGAGGAAACGATGTTACTCCAAAACGAGAAGGGGTTTGATGGGCCGTCTGTGGCGGAGTTTGGTGGAAGATCCTTAGGTATCATTGAGGCTTGATGAGAGACCTTCATCCTGCAGCAACAGTCTAGAGTCTTTTTGCAGAAGTCCTGCACCTTTATAGATTTTGCTAGACTTTCGGCATAATGCGGAGAATGAGACATAAAAACCCTCCTTAAGATCCAATGAGTCGGTACATAAATAGAAAAAGAGTAGGAGAGGTCAGCCGCAGGAGGCCTAGTAGGCCAACGCAACGAGGTGAGAGGCAGACACGACTATCGCCAAGCCACTCTTTACAGCACCTTAACCAAAAGATGTGAGTGTCTCCCCCCATCTTTTGTAGGAGCACAAGAAGTGGGTGAAGGAAAGGCCTAAAAGACTAAAACCTATGACTCACCTCTTGCTATTACCTTTGTTAATGTATCAAAGGCAACCTCAACAGCACCTACAGAACGATCTGCGATAAACCCAACTGCAAAAAGGTTAACCCCAGCAATCCTCATGGCCGCAGTTCTGACTTTAATTCCGGCATCAGCAACCTGCTTATCTGGCGATTGCGCGATTCTTTTCATCCATGATGGCTGATAGGAAAGAATTTCAAGGCCATTCATAGCTCGGTCGCGATAACAAGAGGTCTCACGACTGAAATAAGAAACAAGATTCTTCACCTCGTCTAGCGGTTCGGTGGACGAATCAGCGCACAGCTTCAGGTAATTTTTCACACTTTCGTCTAGCTTCTTTAAACATTTTTCACGTAGCGGTGGCAATCTTTGCTCGGCATTTTGGCCCGGTTTGGGCAACTCCTCGAATAAATTACTCTTAGAATCCGAAGCCACAGCTACACAGCTCACGAGACACAATGCCAACGCAGCACAAATTTCCTTCATGTTAAAATCCCCTAAATAACCCTTCCCCCGCTTTTATAGCAGCGCAAAACAGAAAGGGAGTCAAGTTCTGTCCAACTTGACTTCTTTCCGACTTAATACTCGAAACAAAGATCAACTCCCTTCGAGGAGCAAAATCTCTCTCGCGATGCTATCACTACCACCTCACTCGGTTCAAAAGTGATGATGAGTGAGATTCCTGATGAGGGAACACTTAAAAAAAAGGGCGGTCGTAGTTTATCCAGAGTGATTCTATTTCTGCTAAATTATAATATCATCTAAACGCATTTTTATTTTATTATTATAATTTGTGTATTAATTTAGAACAATGGAAAATTATGAGTTGAGTCTTCAGACATTTAGTGATACCCACGCTTGCATTTTGTGGATTAGAGTCTACAGAAGCCAAGAAGAAACCAAAACTGACACTGTCTACTGACACTGTCTCATTTCTCGAATCCTCTCTTCTGTTCGCTTCTTGACGTCGTAAGGGGCGGTTATCTACAATGGGGCGGCTTTGGGGAGTTGATAGGGTTAGCATGACAGTTGTTGTCAGATTCGCACCGAGTCCTACGGGGTTTTTACATATTGGTGGAGCCAGAACGGCTTTGTTTAATTGGCTTTATGCGCGCCATATGGGTGGAAAGTTTCTCTTAAGAATCGAAGATACGGATCGAGAACGCTCAACGCAGCAAGCCATTGACGCCATTTTTCAGAGTTTGGAGTGGTTGGGGTTAACGTGGGACGCCGAGCCAGTGTTTCAGTTTGCACGTGCACCTCGTCATGCCGAGGTGGCCCATCAGCTCGTCAAAGAGGGTAAGGCTTATTACTGCTACTGTTCTGCAGAAGAGTTGGAAACCATGCGTCAGGAAGCAGCAGCGAAAGGCTTACCGCCGAGGTACAATGGTTTTTGGCGAGATCGTGACCCATCTCTTGCACCAAAGGGAGTTAAGCCCGTAGTGCGTTTTCGTGCTCCCCAGTCGGGAACGACAGTCCTAGACGATTGCGTTCAAGGACGAGTTGAAATCCCCAATGAGCAACTGGATGATATGATTTTGCTGAGAGCGGACGGCACACCGACCTACATGCTTTCAGTGGTTGTAGATGACCATGATATGGGAATTACTCATGTGATTCGCGGAGACGACCACTTAACGAATATGTTCCGTCAGTATCATTTATACAAAGCGTGTGGCTGGGAGACACCGACGTTCGCACACATCCCTCTGATCCACGGACCTGATAGAGCTAAGCTCTCAAAAAGACATGGAGCGCTGGGTGCCGAGCAGTACCAGGCTATGGGTTTCTTGCCTGAAGCTATGCTGAACTATTTGATGCGTCTTGGTTGGGCGCATGGAGATGACGAGGTCATCTCCATGAAACAAGCTACTGAATGGTTTGATATCCACGATGTGGGACGGTCTCCGGCAAGGTTTGATATGGCTAAGTTGACTCACCTCAACGCCCTGTACCTACGCCAGGCAGATCCAGAACGTTTACTCAAAGATATCGAGCCCTATTTAAAACAGCAGGCTACGGAGGAAGAGTGGGGCGTGGGAAGGTTGCGGATCTTGAAAGGGATGCGTGGCCTGCAGGAACGGGCAAAGACACTTGTTGAACTCAGAGAACATGCTCTTTTCTATGTAAAACGTCCAGAATTTTCAGCAGATAACGCAGACCAAGCCGGGACAGCTGTTTTCCGTTCTGAAGCGTTGATGTCGCTTAAGGAATTGATGAATCTGATCGAAAAAACACCGTTTATAGAGCCAGGATCCCTTGAAGGAACTCTACGTGATTTTTGCCGACAGACATCTAAAAAATTGGGTGCCTTCTTAGCTCCAGCTCGTCTTGCTCTTACGGGGGCGACGGTTTCACCTAGCTTGTTCGAAGTGATGATTCTTCTGGGACGAACGGAAACCCTCGAACGCTTGGCGTTGTATCAGGATTTTTTGCTGAGTCTGACTAACTAGAAGGTCGACCTCTTTTTCCGTTGACTAAAGTAGATCTAAGGAAGGAAACGAGGTCAGTAAGTAGGAACAAGTCGCCGTAAGTTGGGGCTTTTGTTATCTTGGTACTTCGCGTACAATGGATGTGAGGAGGGTATTTTTGGACCAAGAATATGGTTGATCCTCTACATCAGTTTGCCATCCACCCTCTTGTTGATTGGCACTTAGGGCGGTGGGATATTTCGCTAACGAATTCGTCATTGATGATGATCGTTATTACCGCGTCGGTCTGTCTTCTCCTGCACCTCTCGACGAGGCAAAAGAAACTTATCCCATCAAGAGGACAGGCTGCGTGCGAGTTGTTTTCTAAGTTTGTTAGCACACAGGTTTCAGAACAGCTCGGCAAAGATGGACAAGTGGCATTCCCATACTTATTCTCCCTCTTTGCGTTTGTGCTAACTGCTAATGTCTTCGGCTTGTTTCCTTATGGTTTTACTGTAACGAGCCACATCATTGTGACTTTTTCCTTGGCACTGTTGGTTTTTGTGGGCATGACAGTATGGGGAATTATTCGGCATCGATGGCAGTTCTTCCGCATCTTTTTCCCAAGAGGTCTACCTGTCTTTATGGCCCCCCTGTTAGCACCTGTTGAGCTTATTTCCTATTGTGCACGGCCTGTAAGCCTAGCTGTCCGGTTATTTGCAAACATGGTCGCTGGGCACGTTATGATTAAGATTGTAGCAGGAGCTGCCGTGTTTTGTGCCTCCTGTTTTTTGGGAGTTTTCTCAGCAGCATCTGTCCTTATTGATGCTGGGCTCATGGTTTTTGAGTTATTTGTGTCTCTTCTTCAGGCCTACGTCTTCACGATCCTTAGCTGCATCTACTTGAACAGCGTATTGAACCTAGAGTAAAATGAGGGGTAGGGTTTTGTTCGTTAAGGGGTTAGTTTATGGATTTTGCTTCTGCTAAGGTTTTGGCAGCGGGGATTGCGACGTTTGCCTTGCTGGGCGTCGGTTTGGGCATGGGGAAGATCTTTTCCGCTGTTTCAGAGGCAGTGGGACGGAATCCAGGCGCGAGGAAGGATATATTCCCCTTGGCTTTACTGGGTGGCGCCATGACGGAGTCCGTTGGCCTTTTTGCTTTTATTGTGGCGATTATGATTCTTTTTAGTAAGTAGGTTAGACGCATGGGGCTTCCGCAGTTTGATTTTTCGACGTATTCGTCGCAAGTCTTCTGGTTGATCGTTTGCTTGGCGGCTCTCTTTGTTTTCGTAAAGAGAGTTTTCGTACCTCGGCTAGCGGACATTCTCGATATGCGCGACAGGCGCATTCAAGGAGATTTTGAGAAGGCTCAGCAAATGGTGAGGGCTGCTCAGGGGATTCAGTCGGAGTATAACGAACAGATTGAACGGAATCGCACACAAGCGCGGCAGCAGCGTGAAAGGCAGTTGGAGGAATTTGCGAAAAAACGTCGGGAACGCGTTGACCGTCAGCAGAAGGGCTTTCAGCGCAAGCGTGCTCTGGTGGAAAAGGGGGGCTTCCTATCGTTGCCAGATGTCGAGAGCTTCACGGAAATCTTGTTAAAGAAGGACCCCGAGTGGCATGCTTAGTTTTTTCGCGGACCCAACGTTTTTCGTTTTTCTGAGTTTTTTGGTATTCGCCTACGTTGGGTATTCAAAGCTTAAAGGGATTGTAAGAACATTTTTGGATCGGCAGATTGAAAAAATTTCCTCGGAAGTTGATCGGGCTGCCGAGGAAAAGGAAAGGGCGCTCCAGCAACTAACGAGGGCGAATAAAACGATGACAGACCTTCCTACAGATATTTCAAAAGTTTGGGAGGAGCAAATTGTCGATTTTGCTCGCTTACAGGAGAACGTCGAGAGAGAGATGAGAAGTATTGAGATGAAGCAGGAGGAGCAACTCGAGAATATCCGTATCCAGGTTGCAAGGCAGGAATATGATCGGTATCTTCATCGCTTAAGCCGCCAGTTTGTTTCAGATATTCAGCAAGCGACCGCCGAACAGAAAGCTAGTCTTTTTCAGCAATCGTTGAGCCTTCTAGGAGGAGTATCAAAGGACGTTTATCGCACTTAGAAGGGGGTATAAGTTAGTAGCTGTATCTTGAATTTTGGCAGGCGATTCGTTAACATGACGGAGTCAACCAAGGAGGATTGCAATGTTACAGGCGGTTGGAGCAGCGAATTTTGGGGATGAGGTATTGGCTTGCCCTCAGAGAGTTTTGGTGGATTTTTTTGCGACGTGGTGCGGTCCTTGTCGCATGTTGATGCCGGTTTTGGAAGAGATTGCTTCCGAGAATCCAGATATCAAAATCGTGAAGGTAAACGTTGATGAAGAAGCGGACTTGGTAAGTAATTACGAAATTCGCAATCTTCCGACCCTTTTAGTTTTTCAGGAAGGAAAGATCGTCGCTCGCAATGTCGGATCAGCAACAAAGTACGAAGTTGAGAGTTTACTCCACCTGCGTTCCTAGACGAGAAAAACTGTGTGGAGCTTGTATGTGTAAGCCTTCTTAATTCGATTTTTCGGATTGAGTGACCTCTGATAGCGTAACTGGTTCTCCTGTCTGTCACTTGGTGAAATACTTGTCAGTGAGTCGTATAGATTCTTACAGCGCTTATCCTGCACACAAGTTGTCGACTGAAACATCACCTCTCATTGAATTTTATTGAATAATCAGGAACAGAGTAGTGAAACCCGTGGCAATATTCATGTGAGTATTAAACAACATGTCTCTTTCATCAAATTTTTTGCGAATTCGTCGAGTAGAGAGTCGATATCAATTTTAATACTAAATAGAAATTCGAAAATTCACTCATGAAAGCGTTTACCGGATAACTCTTAGTCTTGCAGTTAATAAACCCAAAAAACTGGTGTAAGGATGCCTGCCTCACTTGTTGCTCTAAAAAATCAAATGGCTGCTTGCTTTTAGCTGCCAGCTGTAGTAAAATTGAATTGTATATTTTTCTTTACATCACCCTCCTCTTGTGCTTCTATGACCCCGTGGGGGTATTTCGCGGTCTGGCTCCCGCCGGCCATCAAATCAACAGGAGGTTAAAATGTTTAAAAAGGTTTTATTACTAACTTGCGCCTTAGGTGTAACGTCATTCGGGTCCCATCAGACGCCAAAGGATCTAGGTGTCATCCAGAAAGGGGAAATTGTGCTAACGAATCTAGATATCAATGAGTTATTCGAAAAGCTTCCAGAGATTGGCATCTATGGGGGCTGTGGCATGACTTTTGGTAAGTTAGGTGGGGGGCTCTTACAAGAATGGGATGGAAAGCTGAAGTCTCGTTTGGTTGGTCATTTTAGAGAGCAACTCGACAAGGAGTCGAGCAGGTTTAAAGTTGCCGACGAAGGAGCTAAACCTCTCGTCAATAATTTTCTAAGGGCTCACCAAGGGTTATATCTGAAGTTGCTTCTGGATAAGGGGCATATCTACGAGTTAACCCCAGCTGAAGGTGCAGTAGGTGGTGGAATTGATAAGCCTGTGTATTATTTCAGCGAGTATGACGAAGGAGATTTAAAAAAGATCCTTGGAGATAAGTTTTCCGTAAAGCTCTCTAATACCGGCACCGATAAGGAGGCTTGTCTCCACAAAGAGGTTGTTGAGAAAGTTAAGGAGGATCTATTGCAAGAAGTTTGGCTTAGTGATTATGGCCCTTATCTCATTGACCTGGCTTGTTCCATGATCGTTGGGGGAACCGGAGGGAGGGTTGTGGTAAGGCCTAGTTACCAGGAAGGACCTAATTTTGATTTTGAGGATAATGAGAATGTGGAAGAGGTGATGAGGGGAGTATACAAAGGGATCCTTCGAGATAAACTCGATCTCTATCAGGGTCGTGATATCGTATCCACGAGAGTTCCCTATGGTATTCGACTCAATCAAGACAGAATCCGTGAGAGGGTAGGGCGTCTTGTAAAAGAATTTCCCGATAAGTGGATTAAAATACTTCTCGAGCGCTTAAAAGGTTACTCCGAGAGTCGAAATTATTTTGATAAACAGGATGAAAAGGATAAAAAAGGAGCGGAGGTATGTGTTAGCGGAATTGTAGTACCGATAGAGGGGTATCTAGATCACCTATGTGAATTTTGCAACGTCGCTCAGGAAATTGTAGGAGAACACAAAAGTGAAGTTGAGGCCATCATCAGTAGAGATCGTGAGTTTATTGAGAATGTGGGACATTTCTTTTTCAACGGCAAAGGCGAGATTGAGTATCATCCGTTTTTGATGAAGCCAGGATATCTCCATAAAGGCGCAGAGGATTTTCGAAAAGCGGAAACGGAAGGCCTGGAGGAGGTATGGAAGTTCGTCCTCAGAATGCACAGTGTTAACAGAATGATCAATCTATTACAGTTGGTGGCTGAGAAGGAGCCTGAGGGAAAAATTCAAAAAGTTCAGGGCCTAGAAGGCTTGACTAAGTTAGTAGGAGATGAGAGAAAACTCCGCGAGAAGTGGACTTGGGAATCGTGGAAAGCTTTGGGAAAAGAAGAACGGACCGAGTTTGTTTCGGAGTACCTTATGTTGTTTATGAATATAGCGAAACGCTTCTCAGGACGGGATGGTTTGCCTATACTCCGGGATTTCAATGAGTTGTCATCTTACATCATCCAAGACTTCATAAGGGCTGGAAATAGAGAGGAGGCAAAAGAAGTTGTTGGTAAGTTTCTAAAGCCAACACTCGAGTCGGAGGATTCAGACCTCAGTGATGATTCAGATTCAGAAGAGACTTCATCGTTTAGCGATTCGAGTGATCCCGAAACAGAACAAGAGGACGGCGTACTCGAGTTTGATCAATTGGTTGCAGGACTTCGTAAAAAGGGTATGAAGAATATAAAATGGCAGGAATATAAAAGTATTCGCGAGATGCGAGGAACTCTCAAAAACTTTGGAAAGGATGATTTTGAATTTCTGAAGAAATCGTGTCGTTTCTTGTTACCAGTGTTTAAAGGTGAGAAGCTTACCAGAATTAAAAGCGGACCAGAAGGCAAGGGAAGAGATTGGAGTGCAGACGATATCTCTGCCATTAAGAAATACATAGAATCACACAAAGGGGAATATAACAACGACAGCAAGAAATTGGGAAAAGCATTTAAGCGAGCTGGGGTCGAAGTCAACGGCAAAAGCGTGTTTGCAAGTAGCGTTACGGAGCACCTTTTCTCTTTAGCTTCGGGCGTCGTTTCTCTCCTAAGAGACCTGGAATACGTAGACCAGTTGGAGAATGAGAATAAAAGAGAGGATGCACGAAAGAAACTTGAGGAAGCCGCTAACGATGATAGTCGTCGCGACAGGAGCATAGAAGAAGATAGGAGTGAAACGGTCATCGTGGTTTAGGCTTAGTTGTTAAAAAACGATGCGCCGCGTTCTAGCTGTTATAGGGAGAAAGAGGTACTTCGATACGAGGTCCTTTTTCTTCAGCAAGAGTTACGTTCCGGTCGACTTTCACCCGGGGAAACTGGCAGAGTATTACAACAGTGACCTCGGGCAATTCGCCCGGATGAGGATTTGTAATGTGTGGGATTGGGCCCTACATGATCCTCCTCTTCGCCGTCACCTGAGGCACTTTTTCCGGGCTATGGGGAAGCGTCGGATTGTCTTGGCGGGGTATGGTTATGCTGTGCCTTACCTTGAGACTTTTGTACGAAACTTTGATTCTCTGTTCGTTCGCCGAAACCGACGTCATCCGGAATCGTCTCTGACCTTCTCGGGGTTAGCCTTGATACCTCCTGATTCAGACACAACTTCCATTGTGAATGGTGCAAGCTATGTAAGGTCAGTCACTCATCTTCCTCCGCGGACAAATCTTGTAAGCGTGAAAGCTCTGGACTGGCCCTTTCCGGATCACACTCTTCCCTTTCTCCTTCTAGCGCACAGCTATGAGTCATGCTTTGGGGGTGAACGTCTTCTGAATGAAGCTCAAAGAGTGCTTATGCCTGGTGGAGAGCTCTACATCATGACGCCTCATCCGTGGACTCTGTGGCTTGGATCTGGGAAATTTATGTACAATCACCAAAAGTGTTTCGAACTTAAAGAAGTTCTTTTTAGCCTCAATCGGTTTCATTTTGATTTTCAAGGGTTTACCGTAGCGGGAAGTTTACAACCGTGGGTTAACGGAAGGCATCCCGTTTATAGGACAGGCACGGGAGAGATTGCCCCTCGAAAGCTGTGGCTGAGGGCTTTGGATTTTCTTACTAGGAATTGGTTTCCTTCCTTTGGAGGAATCTTGCTTATTCGAGCAACTCGCCGCAGAGAAGAAGGATTGTAAACGCTGAGTCATCTTCTTACGACCGCTTGTTAACAAAATAATAATAAAAGTGTAAAATAAGTCGTAGGGTAGTGTTACTTGCATTATTCTTACAGTGATGCTATGACGAAATTGTAGTTTTTGTACAGAAATATGGAGGGTATGTCATAGGTATGATGAGTTGGAGGAAGGTCAAAATTAGTCAAGATTGTTCTCACCTTCGTGCAAAGTGGGCATTGGAAGGCTTCACAGTGCTTTGTTTGCTTGGCTGCCAGCCCAAGAATCATGGGCCAATTAAAACCTTTGATTCAAATCAGCGACTGTCTACGACTCAACAGCAGCTTCGTCCCAAGAAACAAATTTTAAGAAGTTGTCGAAAACGAATGGAGTATTTCATGGATAGGTACTTTGAAGTTATTTCTCGAAACGATATTTTCTTGTGTATATGTCCTGAGGATTCATCAAAGGAAGTACAGAAAGATCAACAAGAATTTGAAGACTTGTCCAAAGAAATCCAGAAGCTAGTTTCTTCAACTCATCCCTATCTTTTACGATGCAAGCGGATTCTCGATGAAGAAAATCCAGGAATGACGACATTCGACATGAATGATTTCGCTTGGAAACAGAGAAAAGCGATGACTCAGGTGAAGGAAGAAGTCTATGAAACTCTCAAAACTTTTTGGACAAAAGGCCAGATTTCGGACGAGGAATGGAAAGCTATCGTTCAGTTTAGAATTAACTGGATGCACAAGGAAGACGCGTATAGAGAAGTATTCTGGACAAAACTCGAGGGCTCCATTTCCGGCCTTCTTATGGAAAATTATAATATTATAACTGTATATACAGAAATACGTCTGTTGCTCTACTACTTAGAGACTTTGCAAAATTGGGAGTCCATCCACCTTGCTCCATGCAAATGGCGACCTGCTAATGAACAAAAGTGACGGATTTCGTCTTCCGTCGACAAGTCGTAGAATTATTTTATTCAATAATATATATTATGGAAAATTGCATGATGAAACACATTTCCTAAGAAGGTTTGCGGGAAATTTTAGTAGACAGCTATATCTTGTCAAAATGGCGTATCCTTTTTTAAGATGAAGCAGGCAGCTGTGGATTCTCATTTCGATGTCTGAGATCGATCCAAAATTAAAGCGTAAGGGCTCATGGTTCCGACGTCAACAGTGCGTGTACTCAAGCCATATCCAGCTATTCCGTTCAGCGGTCTGATCTTCTCTCATGTCCTTCATCGTTGTTGTGCTCAACTTTCTTTTTTGCTTTATAACGGCTGTTAGCTTGTTGACCTCCCCCAAAAACAAATCAGCAGCAGGATCATTACGTCGTCTTCGTTTCTCCTTTCGAGCCAAAATCCTGATTTATGAAATTTTTCTGCAGCTGATACTAATTCTCTTGCTAAGTATTACACTCACGACACATCAGGCAGGAGAATCATGGCTTATTGCCCTCATCCTTCTTTCTTGGATCTCCATTTTAGCCATCATGCGGAGCTTTCTACCCAGAATTCGTTGATGCTCAGGAGTTCCATCGCCGGCTTTATAGGAATAAAGCTAAAGTCATGCTCGACGCTGTGCGCAGTCAAGGGAACTGAGAGCATAGAATTTATCGATGGTGAAATACGTAGTGTACGCTAGAAACGATGCCGGGAAAGTCGAAAAGATGTTAATGCCGTCATCAAAAATGTCTGTTCTGTTGCGGATGATATCGCTCGCTGAAAGCATTGTGACGTACTACAATCCTATGATCATAAAAATGAAAAAGAATAGGAAAAAAATTAGATAGAATTCTAGCCTTATCGGATTTAACCACGTCTATAACCAGCAGATAACAGGCGCGATCGCTCACAAGTTAAGCCTCTTCATTGGTTCATGCAAGCTAGAATTTGTTCGCTTGCTTTCATTGTGGAGCCATTGATCTAGCCTGCGGAAACATTGAGATAGTACAAAAAGATGGTCGACTAAAGTTAAATATCTTTTCCTTAGCAAAATAAAATGCTAAACTTAAGCGCGGTTGGTGGTTTTTCTAAAATTAATGGTGAGGTTTGATTAAAATATGATCAAAATTTTACCTTTTATGCTAGGAACTAGTGTTGTCTTATCAGGGGAGGCGTTGAATGCTTCACAGAGGAGTGTGCATCTTGAAATCGGGACCGAACCAGGACAGTCTACTACGGTGATTGCATGTTTTATTTATGATGATGATCCCCAAGAGTGGTTATTCAGCTTCTTTAAAAAAGTTCCCGTAACAACCACTGTACATACGGATCTAGAACAGCTATCCGTTCAAGAGCAAGATATGATCAGCAGAGCTGGCTTTGCTATGCGGCTCGCCTTACTCGGATTCGAGGATGAGTTGGGGTTTGATCGTCTAAATGTCCCTCAGTGGCTTGTTGCCAGCGGTGATAGCATAAATGAAGCGATACAAAGTTACGTTTTGGTGGAAACACCAAATTACGATGAATACGAACAAAGTATTCGCCGCCTTGGTTTAGACGCGGATAAAATAGATCGTTTAATTAGAGCAGCTCGGCGAGCTCATGATTACAGTTCTCCCACTGCGGTAGAGCATTACATTGAACGACGTGCCGGAGCAGGTCAAGATCGACATATTAACCTCTAGTATCGGAAGAAAATCAGCTTACAGAAAAGCGATTGGACTTTAAGCATGCTTGCGCAGAAGCCAAGCTTGCTCTGATTGGCTTCTACGAACACCTAAAGTTTGACTAGGCGAATGTTCCACAGTGGCTGACCACAAATGGTGATAACATCAACGAAATCGTACGATCCTTCCTCTTTCCTGAAAATCCAGGAGATGTTCAAACTTCAAATTCGTCTGTCCAATTACGAAAGGCTGTTGAAGGGCTTCATCTTAACCAAAATCAAACGCAGCTCATCGTAAGCGCGGCACGTTATGCAAAAACGCAAGCGGGCCGTTTTGTGGTGGATTGCTTTCTGGCCGAGAACTATATGGAGATTGTGGAAAGAGACTTGCCTTACATGAACATCCAGGATAATGAGGTCTTCTCTCATCTTCAGACCTAGAGTTTCTATCTAAATAATTGCGCACACAAATGAGGTTCTTGCTAGCTCTAAAAAACATGTTCTGTCACTTGACAGGTGCGCATTTTATGTGATATTCATAATTAGTTACTGTCTTTTATTAGGAGATTTTTGCCATGCAATATCTTAAATTAGTAAGCCGAGCCCTCATCGCTTCCTTCGCGGGGATAGGAGTATGTCAAATACAGGCGTCATCACAGGATGTTCAGGGATCGATCCCCGAGTTGACACAAGAACAAAAGAAGGACTATCAATCAACGTTATACGAACTGTGGGGCTCTAGCATTAACGCTCGGGGCCACCTAAGTTCTGAGGACAAAGAGTCTATTGGCAAACCTTATAGTGAGATTTGGATTGACTTGAATCAGGGTACGACTTGGTATGGTTTGACGCGTCTACAATTAATCCAACAAGTGATATTAAATGTCAAAAAAGTCGAAAATAATAAGGCTCTCGTTAATTGGATTCGTTCTCAAGATGTGGGGGCCAATTTTTTCTATAATATCCATTCACTCGATAACCTGACTTTTCTTATCGACGAGGCCGCTAACGCCCAAAGGGATGGATTAAGAGAAACGATGAGCATACAATCGGACAAGCTTTTCCACACTCATTTAGCTCTGCAAAATGTGACGGATCTCTCTAAAATTTTGCTCTCTCGCTTAGGATTTCAAATCGGCACAGACGAATTTGACTTTAAGAATGGACTTTTGCCTTATTTACCAGCACGCCTGGATAAGTACCTATCGTCCTCTGACAGCTCTTCTCCAGTCTCGACTGAAGATGAGAATCACTGAGAATCACAACAATTAAGTTGTGATAAAGATTGAGGTGGCACTACTTTTCTGGTAGCAACATACGCTGACCATGGGCCCCTCTCGGGTATCAGCTCGTCTTCGGTTTAGTTGCTTATTCTGGAAGATTCTATTGGACTGAGCTAAAAATTTATTTATCCTGCTTTTTCTCTGTGCTTTTGAATATTTTTTAGTAAAACTTAAATTTACTTCTCGACTTTAGCGTCAACATAAGCTACACTCAACTATGTCTTGCGATTAAGGAATGATTCTCATGGCCGGTCAGTCTTCTGAAGAATTATCGATGAATGACATTTTGAGTTCTATCAAGAAGTTCGTCGCGGGAGAGGAAAAGAAGCCTGAGCCCGTAGAACAAGAAGAGCGTCCTCAGACGGCTGATGATTCAGGTGTTGTGAGGTTGGCTCCTGTGTTTCCTCTTCCCCCTACAACAGTTGGGCAGAATAGAGCAACTGAAGACAAGATTCAGGCCTTGAAAGATTTAGATATGCCCGACTTTATTCGCAAGGCACAAGCTGAACGCCAAAGGGATGTTGCGCTGGACCAGCAAGAGGATGACTTACAGGAGGGAAATGCCGCCCATGAGTCCCCTTTTCTACCTTCGGAACAGAATAAGATAACTAAAGAAGATCAAGACTCTGTTCCGTCTCCAGAGGATTCCTCGACTCGCACCATGAAGGCTTATCTTGAAACAATACGAACTTTAGCTAAAGAGCAATCTGCCGCTGATCACAAAGCGACGCAACGGCAAAGCCTTGATTCTTTTGTGGAGACAACGCTCCAAGCAGCTATCCACTCTTGGCTCGATAAGAATCTTCAATCGATTGTCGAGACTATCGTCCAAAAGGAAGTTGAAAAGCTCACAAAAACTGTCCTTCAAAGTCAGGAGAATTAGTTTATTCATAAGAGTACCTATTTGTATTTTCTTGAGTTTTTGATGTTTAACGATCATATATCGATACAAGTGCAGATGGTGGGATCGGAGGTGAAAGCCAGTCAGTCACAACGCCGACTCGGTATCAGGGTTTGACCCCTAAATCTGGAATTTGAGAGACGTTGTACACCGGAGCATGTGAATCTAGAAGATTTTGAAATAGAATTCATAACTAACCTCATCCTTAATATTTGTAAAGGGTCGAACGTAGGTAAAAGAGAGGGTACTTTTGAATTGCGAATGATGGACTTTGTTCTCTCGATCTACGCGACTCAATACCGTTTCATCCACTGCACGCCGAAACCAGAGTTCTCTTTGGCCGTTGAAATGCTGGAGTTAAAGCTAATTTCTGGTGTAACGTTGTACTGCACCGTTACTTTACTATCATTTTTTGTGGCAAGGTCTTTGTCGTAAAAAACTCGTACATTCTTGAGGGATTTTCCAAGACGGAGGCTTTGGCTTGTTTCCCCTGTTCCCGGGTCCTGCGCTTCGATAAGATCAATGGAGTCTAGCTTAAGTCGACTTCTCATAAAATCAAGAAAACCAAAAGAGCCCGCCACAATCTGAGAAGAAACAGCCTTAACTTGTCGGTTTTGTTGTTCAGTAAGGTCTATCAGGCTTTGCTGGAAAAGGACAAAAGACAAGATCTCATCGGTCGACAAAGACGGATTTGACCAAAGATTCATTTCAAGTGCGGACAATCGACCCGATAGACGAGCAAAAATCTCTACGCCATTCAGTACCAAAACCAAGGTTAAATCGAGAAATGGATCATTGATTTGCTTTTCGTCGTAGATGATCTCTCCCTTTGAAACTTTCATGACCTTACCAAAGAGGTTGTAGTGGCTATTTTTGTGTTTATCAACCTGCATTGAGCCAATGAGATAGGCGTCGGTCATAGGCCCCTTGGCGACCATATCACCCGAAAGATGACATTCTAATCCGCTGTCGACAACAACAACGCGTGAAGATGAATCAGCACGGAGAAGGATATTCATACCGAAGTGGTGAGGACCGCTCGTAAGGGAGGAACGAGGTGGCTGCTGAAGAGATGTTTTTGACGACACTGCGCGTTTTGAGTTTTTGCTGTTTTTTTCGATGATTTTCCACGATTCTTCTTGTTCAGGTGCTACTTCCGAGGTGGAGACAGAGATCTCCATAGCATCAATATGGACATCCCCCGTTACAACAGGAGAAGTCGATAGTCCTGTAAGAGGGCCTTCTAGTTGGAGTCTTCCCGTTGCACGAGCTTTGACGAGTTCTGCATAGGCCACTTGCATAGACTGACAGTTCAGAAAAATCCCCATTCGTGGATCCCATGCGCGGTGAGGAGCTGACGAGAAGAATGATACGTATCCCCGCCCTCCTGCACAGCCGACGGGAGGTTGTTGAATAGAAAATGTCGAAAACTTGTGTTTCTGACTCGCTCCGTCATTGAGACGTATAGCTTGGATATCAAGCCCACCAGGCGCGCCAACGGCTTGTAAAGCTACATCTTTTAGGACAACCCCATTGCCAACATTTTCGTAGTAGCCGTCAGTCAAGCAAAAGGTGCCTTGAAAAAGCGGGTTTTGCAGATCACCAGTGAGGCTCAATCGAGACGTTACAATCCCTGAGATGCGATCTCCTGTATTCAGGAAAATTGTAATGGGCCTAAGGTCGATCTTGCCGTTAACACTGCCACGCAGTTTAAAATCCTGGCGCAGAGAGGCCTCTTGAAGACTTTGTGACCCCTGCGCGCACAGCCTGAGCGCCCTTCCTAACTCTCTCCACGTAGGCACTTCTCTGCAGTTGGATATTTCAAGATCAACTGCTAGTCGGGACTCGCTAGGAGATTTCTGGCCTGTTCCCACAATGGTTTTCTCTAGGACAAGGCGCTGAGGGGATACCAAGAGTGCTCCCTTGGCCTCGCAACAAAGAGGCTTTTTTCTTCCCTTGGCTAGAACCGACGGGTGCAGATGAAAGGCAAGCTGTGCCTCCCAGGAGTGTTCTTGCGTTGATCGTAGTAATTTACCTTCACATGACAGAGTTCCAAAATCGATCTGCTGGTTTTCCAAACTAATGGGATTTAAAGTGATTTTGTTGGGGGCACCACCCTCCCCTTCCCTAGAGAACGCAGTTGTTGCCAAAGCATAGGGTCCGATGTTGAGTTTAAATGGGTGTAGAACCTTCTTTTTTACATCGTAGGTGAGGGGTGAGCACGCAAAACGACGCCCCCTCCACTGTCCTTCTACGTTCGACAAGATAACGGTCTTATCATGGTAAGTTCCTACACAATGAAGGCGTTCCTCCTCCGAAAGAGCAGCCTCAACGTCTATCGTTGTTGTTGATCCTAGCCTAACGGTCGCACGTGCTACGACGTCCTTTTCGTTCTGAGCACAAGGAAAAACTTGATACGAATTAAGATTTAATAAGTTAGCGAGGCTGTTGCGTAGACATGTCACATGAAGTGTTTTCTGTGCTGTAAGAGCTACTTGAAAAAGAGGTAAATCTTGACTGCGTGGAAAAGCAGCATCCAAGCGAACGATAGGTTTTTCCACACAAAAAGGAGCTGGCGGCGCCGTTTGTCCTTGAAGAAAATCGAGAACTAGCTGGGGATATATCTTAACAACCACCCTCCCCTCTTCCAAATTTTGAAGGGAACTTTTTACGACTCGACTGCTAATCCGCCACTCGGACGCATCAAGAACAACTTGGCCACAAACTTTGAACTTGTTGTGGTGATTGGCGATGTTTGTTTCGTAATCAAACTGAGGAGAAGCATTATCTTGTCGAAGACCTTGAAGGTGCACAGAATAAAAACCTTGAGGAACTTGGCACCTCACATGCAGAAGATGATTTTGAGTTAATGAATACTCTAAATTTGCCTCAATAGAGTGACTCCTATTACACAAAGACTCAATTTTTAAAGAGTGAAGGAATCTCTGTTTTTGAAGAATTATGCAAATCTGAGGAATAAGTTTATAAACCCTTTCTATGGAATCATTTAGATCTGGATGAGATGTTTGACCGTCAAAAATGGCCGTGATAGGAAGCAACATCTCTCCGGAAAGTGGAGACTCAGGTCGTTGCTCAAGGACCTGAGTTTTTGCGATCGTATCCCTAACAGGCAACGTCTCTGTCTCCAACTGCTTATCCGGCGAATCCACCTTGTACTGCACTTCGGCAACGTGAGCCGAAAAAGCGTTTTGGGGCCACAGGTACGTTACCTCGATGTTGTTGCAAACGATTTGCTTACGTTCTTTCGCTATACGAAGGGATGCCATGCGAAACGATAAAGGAAAAACTCCTGAAATCGAGCCAAGATGCACAGTCAGGCCAGATGGTAATTTCGATGATATCCAAGAATTGAGGATCATCTGAGGCACATCGAACCACAAAGCCACTCCATAAACCGCAACAACTCCTACAATAATTGAAAAGAGGATTTCTAACGGCTTGAGGACAAGAGCCAAACTGCGGAAGATGACAGCTTTCAAGAGGTGTGCACGCTATAAGAAAAGCATCCTACAGTCTACAAAGTCCCAGCGTAGAAAACAAATGTAACTCTTTGATCCAGGGTTAATGCATGCCTCAAAAGTTCATAGACCAGCGATGCTCGACCATCCGATACGTGCTACCTTCAAGAGGAAGGGGAGTTTTATAGGAGAAAGTATGTTTTTACGAGCGATAGCGGTCTTTTTAACATTTTCGGTGTTGCTCGCCAAAGGAGAGGGCAGCCAAGCCCTTAATGCTCTCGGATACTGGGAGTGGAATATTAACCGCAAAGAAATGCGTTCTCCTGATGAATCTTTTTCATGTCGTCATCAAGACAAGAACCTGTTTGGCGATGATTTTATTTATATTGATCTTAAAAATATCAGAACTACAAGACGTTTATTCGAAACAAAAATAACAGAGAACAATTTAAAGGCTCGCACTTTTTTAGAAAAATTCGAAGACCTCGTCCGACAAGTCGAGGAGATATATCAACCTCTTCAGGGGCGCCAATACGAACAGCTCGCTATTCTGGCACAACAGGTTAATGAACTCGCTAAAAACCAGCCCCGATCTATCAACGGGCTTATGAATGAAAATGAACCCATATTCCTAGCTCAGATGAGCGTCAACAACTGGCCTCAATTTTATACATCTCAAAAACAAAAACTCTTAGGTTTACTGACCTCCTTCATGCAGCGGTTGTACGATCCCGCTTAGCACAAAATTAGCGGAACTAGCCCTCATGAGAAAACAGCCTACTAATTCGCTTAAGAGGACTGTGGTGGCAGCAACAAAAACCGGCGCGCCACACCCGCCGGAGCCCCCTACCCTTCTGGGGCCTCCCCTACGGCAAATGGTGATGCGTATTGACCTAATAAATCTGGCAGCATGTCACAACATGTTGTTCGTCAGTCGTATTTTTATACTTAACTTCATCCACTTCCGCTGCACTATCGTTATTCACATCCTCTTCTTGTGAGCTGGATGACTTTTGTGAGCTGGCTTTCTCTTTCTCAATCCCTTGTGAACCGTCTTTCATTGCTGGCTCCAAGACGATAGCCATGTAGGTAAATTCCATCTCTTTAGCTTCTAGATATTGTTTGTAATTTGACGACTGGAAACTCCCAAAATCCTGAAGGATCCTAACGGTTTCACTCTTTTCTGTTTTTGGCAAACTCGAAAGCGTGTACCCTACTGCCTTCCCTTCTTCTGTTTCGATTTTAAAAATTGGGAAATCCTGTTTCGTGTAGTTGAACGTAATTCTAAATAGAACCCCTTGATCATTTCCTAGCTCACGCCTACTCATTTCCATGCATTTTCTGGCATCTAGCACGAAGAATGGTCCGCCCTTGACTTCTCCATTTTCAATCAGAACCTCCTGTATATCACAACCGCCGGCATCTTCAAGTGATAGCCTAACCGGTTGTTGAGTTAAGTTAAAAAAACCATAGATCCCGGCGTGGGACGCACATCCGAGAATGAAATTTGCAAAGAGAATCCCCTTATATTCAATCATTACCTATTTGCTCCTGACCAAAATAAACTATAGACACACCTTAGATGATACCAATCAAAAAACAACTCTGTCAATCAACCTTATACACTTCTATGTAATATGTAACTCCATATATATTAAACTTTGCGGTATACTTAGGTTTCTTGGCTTTAATTTTACCCCGATCGCTGTATAAGAATACACCGGACAGAGACGTACGTTTGTTGTCTTTTTTCTTGACATTGTTAATTAAACTGGGATCACAGTGTATAGTAAATGGGTAATTAGCTTCTGGATATTTTGAATTATCTATATCATGAACCTCATCAAGAAGTTGACCGTCATGTTGTCTTCTTTTAGAATCGAAGGACAGCGGTGTTGTATTAGACTGTACTATTAAGAACTTTGTCTTCCCATTCCTGACTTGATTTATCATGTAGGGATAATCAGCACAAATACAAGGCTGAATATTTTTACTTAAACATTCAAATACACTAGTGTCTGCACTTGGGGACCGTACCAGTTTCCATTCCCCAAAATCGTAAAACCCTCTATGCTTCTTCAGAAATGAATCATTTTCCTCGCAGTAAGTACTTTTATTGTAAACTGCTGCGATCCTCCCGTCGATTGCGTACATAGTTTGGTTCACTAATTCAGTAAACTGCGGATATCGTAAGGATTCTATGGAGGTTGTACATCTCTTTTGCTGGATATATAAATTAAATTTATCGTATATACTATCTTGATTTATTGTCAACACTTTTCTCTTTTGTAGAAAGTTAAACATCCATATCTTTGTACGATCTATTTTCGAACAACATTTGGAAAAATGTTTGACCAAATTAGTTGGTACTACAATTCTCTTTTTGTCATCTCCTCCATAAAAGAAGTATTCATTGAAAATAACAAAACCAGGACAGTCACTAATATTGTTTTTCATAAGAGGACAGTATTTTTCTAAAATTTGCTTGTAATTACTCCTCTGAATAAACAAATTGATAGCTTCTTCTTGACTGCAATTTTCATTCGACCTAATTGATTTTATTCTTTTTTGTATTTTAAAATCACTCTTGTAGCGAGCTAAAGAGTTATGTTTATTAAATGCTTCCTCTTCCTGTTCTGGTTGTATTTGTGATATTCCCGTCTTCTTTGTAGCTAATGACATGTAATCCTTACTCATAATTTTTATAACAGCCTGTTTTAATCTTTGCTCAACGTCTACAGCTTGTTGACCTTGTAAGAGTTTTTGCAGTACTGCCTTCAAGAATTCTAAATCCACTCTACTCAAAGGATCATTACCGCTTCTCATAACGCAAATCACATAAAATGGAGCCTTTTTCCTTCCACACAACTGTTCTTTAAGATCTTCAAATGCCGTTTCTACGGGGTCATCATTATCCGCATTTGTGCCAAATACAGATCCTATAAAGCTAAGTCCAACGAAAGCGAGGAAAGATGAACGCATGAGTTTTTCGATTTGATGAATCCCACGACATAATTTTAAGGAATAAGGATTAATATTTTACTAATCCTGACTCTTTTCAGCGCATATCAAAACAACACACTAGGAGTTCAACTACTCCCGCGTTTCGCTCCCTTTCAAGAATTTTCCATCCACAGCGGCTGGGTAGAGAGGGGATCCATCATTCGTCACCCCCCTCCCCTTTGCAGTTTATGCGCAGGACTTGCCAAGAAACCTCCAACTCGCTACTATGACTCGTCCGTCTCCTTCGTCTAGCGGTTAGGACATCGCCCTCTCACGGCGGTAACATGGGTTCGAGTCCCGTAGGAGACGCTCATCTGGAGGATCATGGAAGAGACATCGCAGCGGTTTGGTTTTGTGACGCTTTGTGGTGCGCCGAACGCAGGCAAGTCGACGCTCTTAAATCGTTTGGTGGGGGAGAAGGTTACTGCTGTCTCGAGTAAGCCGCAAACCACACGCGTCAACGTGCTGTGCGTAAAAGAGTTTGACGAGGCTCAGGTGGCCTTTATAGATTCACCCGGTCTTTTTGCCCCGGCGACGGATTTGGGACGATTGCTGCGAAAGCACTCCTTGCAGGCGTTTAAAGGGGCCGATGTCGTTGCCATCGTCATCGATCTGTCACATCCGAGGCAGGAAGAAAATCTAGCACTGACAGACAAGATTATCCAACGGTATGCCGACAAGGGTTCGAAACTGATGGTGGTCCTTAATAAGATCGACCTCGTCAAAAAGGCAGATCTTGTCGCAAGGGCAGCACTTTTCCAACGGTTCGACGGTGTTCAGGATTTTTTCATGATCTCCGCAGAAATGGGCGAGCATGTTGACGATTTTCAGAAAGCTTTGGTCGAGGCTCTGCCCCAGCACTCTTGGGAATATCCGCCACAGTCTGATCTAAAAGGCGATTTAAAAACTTGGTTAGCAGAACAGACGCGCGAGAAGGTTTTTGATTTTTTGCGAGAGGAAATTCCTTACCAGGCTTATGTCGAAACGTTGAGTCTCCAAGAAGCGGAAGACGGATTACACATTTATCAAAACATTGTCGTAGCAAAAGAAAGCCAAAAGCGAGTCGTTATCGGCCACAAAGGGGCCATGATCAAGCAAATAGGTCAAGCTTCACGCAAGGATTTGATTCATCAGCTCCGCCGGCGTCTTCATCTTCACCTCCTGGTCAAGGTCCAACCTCAGTGGATGTCTCGCCCCCAAACGCTGCGAGATGCGGGGTTGGTATAACCAGATTGAGGTGAGAGGAACGGCTTAAAGGAGCCATGGAGCTCAGCTTTCGGTTGCGTTCTTTCTTCTAAGTGCCCCTGGGCAGAGTTACATACTGAAGGGGCACTGATCCCTTGAGGTTTGAGGACATGTCGACTCCGGGGCAAAGAGAGCGTCTAACCGGCTACTCTTCGAGCCATCCTTGAAGCGATGGAACTTCCCTCGTGTTGAAAGAGGCGTTGCAATTCCGCCAATTGCTCAGTAGCCACAGGCTGTCCGAGTTGAATCCCTGCGTTTCGAGCGTTAGACTGGGCAGTCTTCCAGGTACCTGTGTAGCCATGGCCAAACCGAGTCTTTTTGCCAACGTAAGGATCACTCCACAAACAATTGAGACAAAGGATTCTTTTTCCTGTAGTTGGCCACCTTAGACTATAACGGTCGACGTCATCACTCCCGAGATTCATAAAGGCGAGACCTGAAATTTGCTCCGTTTCAATCAGATTATCCCATTCCTTCTTCACGATGTTCCCCGTCTGAAACCTCTGAGGAGAAGTTGGATCCAACGGATTCGCACTAACGGTCTGCAACGGTCTCACAAGTTTTGCCTGCAGGAAAGTTATGCGGTCCTCAAAAGTTCTTATCCATTCCTGTAGATAATGACCGCACTCATGATCGAGAGTTTCCCAAATCTCTGAAAGAGGTGCCATGCCTTTAGCGAAGGATAGATTTTGCGCAGTTGAGTGACCCGGCACTAAATGCTGGGGTTTTTGATCTCCTTCTTCTTTGGCCTTTGTCCTCAACTTTACAGGGGATGAGCCAAGCGTAACCTCTGTCGGCGAACCGAAATGTAGGAGTTGACTCGTGTGAAGATCCAACTGGATTCCACCACTTTCATAACAGGATGAATTCCCAAGTTTAAAATGCAATTTTCTAAAACGATCAAGACTACGGAATTGCCAGTCTTTATTGTCCTCGAGTCTTTGACTCCCGTAGCCGAAAACCATTTCAAACGGACTCAGTTGAGAACGAAACAAGGCCATGAGCGCAATGATTTCTCCCTTGCGTTCAGGGTTGGACAAGGATGAACAAACCCAGTTATCGACGACCCCTTTTGCCATGAGCGTCATCATCTCCCCTCGTCTCTCCTGATTTTGCTCTTTAGCATCATCATCTAGCATTTGGCTGAGTTCAGCTTTTGCTTTTGAACTAAGAAGCGGCGCTTTCAGCCAATAATCGACGAACTCGCGGAAACTTAGGACGCCTTCAACAGAGAACCCCTCATAGGGAAACAGAGTCACGAGGTCCGCTGGATCAAACTTCACAAACAAATTCACAAAAGAACGAGTTTCCTTTAAATATTCATCATTAGAACATGTATATAAATTTGCAAAATAGTTAACTTGTTGCTCTGTTAGATTCAGCCCTTTCAAAAATGAGTCTAAATCCAAAATTTTTACGCGATGAACAGCATAGGCGTGACAAGTCGAGGGAATCAGTTTCAGCTCCGTATCCGTTGCATCCCTGTAAAAACGTAGCGTGTGCTGTTCTCGCGTGTTTCT
Source organism: Alphaproteobacteria bacterium (assembly GCA_041200185.1). Lineage (GTDB taxonomy): Bacteria > Pseudomonadota > Alphaproteobacteria > BNTO01 > BNTO01. The sequence continues at coordinate 563,343 of CP165730.1, read as the reverse complement.
ATCGGCAGCTAAGGCCGTTTGATCTTCCTGAGACATCTGATCGAACGGGGTTGTTAAGAAAGCCCCCAACTCTTCGCAAAAAGCTTTCTCCACACGCTGAAAGAGGCCAATCGGATCCACATCTTCCTCGAAACGGGTGTCTTGGCAGGCTTTGCAGATACTTCGAACATCGCCAAGAATGTTTTGTCCAAGCCCCCACCACGTTTTTAGTTGAGCCGCATAATCTGGATTGTCGAACGCCTTAATCTCCGCAAAATCGATATTAATTTTTTGAATTTTTTCAACGTTTTCAGATAACCATTGCAAGGGTTTCCCTAAATTCCACTCGTACTTATCGAAAATTTTTGAGGGAAATTGAATGTGCGTTAACTCATGTAATTGCCGGATCAAAGGCAAAATCTCCGTGGGAAATAACTTCACAAAGTGCTGTATGCGTTCGCTAAAATGACAAAAAGAAGGATCTTCCGGTCCTTTTAACTCATCAAAACAGGGCATGGCGATTTCGTACTCCATGCTGTAATTCTCCTTTTCGGCAAGCAGCTTTTCCTCTCCAAAAATCTCGAAACATTTTGTGTCAACCAATTTAATTAAACTTAGGTATTTATCTGGCAATGTTGATATACTACTAGATAATTGCCGCATTTGAGTTTGTAATTGCTGAATCCTTGGCACGCTATTACAAAAGGCCTCGACGTCGCGACGCAGATCTTGCTCCTCGCGCTCCAGATCTTCTGACGTCAAGCTCGATATGCTCGCCGACGCAAACGCCGCCGACTGAATTCCCAGTACGGCAACGAGAGAAGTTGTTATTTCCCATGTGTTCATAAGTCCTTTCTCCTTTTTAAAAATATTTCGATGTAAAAAAATCAAAAACATTTTATTAATATCAGTATAGCATAAATATAATATGTATAAAAGTAGTGTAAGTGATTTTATAAAATACTTATAATGTAAATTTTTTAATGTAATAGAGTATTAATATTATGTTTAGTTTAATGTTATAGAAAATGTTTCTCGATCAAGCTTATGTCAAGTATTGTTGGCCACAGGGGATCTATGATCAAGCAAATAGGTCAAGCTGCACGCAAGGATTTGATTCATCAGCTCCGCCGGCGTCTTCATCTTCACCTCCTGGTCAAGGTCCAACCTCAGTGGATGTCTCGCCCCCAAACGCTGCGAGATGCGGGGTTAGTGTAAATGAATGATCTCATTATTACCTATTTGACTATGTTATCTTGTTGAATTGACAATTCTACTTTTTCAAACATTAACTCTGACAGAGACAGCCCCGAATCCCGCGCGTGATATCTTTGAGAGGGCAACATAGGATTAAAATATCCTCCCAGAATAAAATGATAACTAATTTATGATTCCTCTATGTCCTTAGCTATAAGTTGATCTCTTTTTTCTTTTATTTGTCGATCGGTTTGATTTAATAAATCTTTAGCCCTCTGACGGCAATCATGGCTATAAGTTTGTACGGCTTGCATTTTCTGAGCGACTTCCCCCTCTGAAAAACCAGCTCCGACGAGAGCTTCTTGAACAGTTTGAAAGGCCTCGGCTAAAAATGATGTTTTCCCATGAAGCATCGAGCCACGCGTCTCATTCCAAAATTCTGGATCTGCCAAACGCCTAGTAACTTGAGCTTCTCTTTCGTCTTCACCAAACATGCCACGTAGGTGCCAATGAATAGGCCACGCTCCAAATGCGCGCGTATCGATATGATCTATTTCGTACTGGTGTTGTGAGTTCACAAGAAAATCAACAATCTGATAAACCGCACTATGGTAAATTTTGGAGAGAGAGGGGGATACAGCCTCTTTTAATTTTGATTCATATTCATTCTGTATTGTAGAAATTAACTTTTCCATCTGCAGTTCATTCAGCGCTGGATTTTCTCTCACTTCTCTTCGTTTGGTTCTAAGTTCTTTCCTGAGATTTGTAATTTTTCTCCTTACTCCATCGAGTTCATTGCACACACTTCGTGGAATAGCTACGAAGATGTTACCTCCATGAACATCCCATAGATCCAAAATCTTTATAAGAGAAGAGAGCTCGGCCAGCCGAGGCGCATCGATAAATGAACGGTATTCTTGAAAATCTTTCACCTCCTTCCAGTTGACATCGAAAGGACTTTTCCATACATACGACAGGTTATGTTCAAAAGGCAAAGTTTCGTAACCCGGCAACATGCAGTCTTTTGTACTCAGAACGACCATATGAGGAAAATCTGAATGCGTGAAAAAGTGTACGGGACCTAGGCCGCAATAAGATAAAACCTTGTAGGCTAACAGCTCATGGGGATCCATGTGCGTGTGGTGAGCAAACCCATCCTCATGCCCTGGGAAAGTGTAGGGTCCTGAGAGAGCCTTCACAAAATATTTTTCCGGATCTTCGCCGGGTCGACGCAACGTCACGACAAAACCTGGTTGGTTACCTTCTTTTCCGGTAACATCAGCCGTCAATTGGCGACCATCTTCAGCTTTAAAAAACCAACGTTGTTCTCCACTCGGGTCTCCTCGGGTTTCAATCAGCTGGAGACGACTTTTGTTTTTCATGACTTGCTCTACGACCTGTCCTACAAAATCTTTACGAAACCGCTCCGAGTTTACGATCCTCAAGCCCGCATCGCTTTCAACATACGGTGGTGCTTGAAGCTGCGACGACTGGGCTTCAACGATAGGCAAACTACCCAAACTAAAACAAAATAAACTATAAATTTTACTGAATTTCATAAAAAACAAACCTCCTAAATAAAATAAGCAGCTAATTGTAACTTTTGTGTATTTAAAGCACAAGAAGAGAAAGCTATTAAAGATAGGACCGTAGCCGTCAACAGATGCTTAGGCCGAAATGAGTGAAAAGAGAGATCTAATATTGCGATCGGGATTGCTTCCTATTTATAGATTTTTAGGCAAGTGAATCATTTTTACGGGCTTCAACAGGCCGGATTAAAGAATAAATGTTTGCGATCGCAAGAATTTTTATTTTGGGTTTACCTCTATCTCTACTTATGGAGCAATCCCTTGCGATCTACCATTTCCTCTGTTTTTAATTTAGTATTGCAGTAAATGAGGATTGCACTAAGAAATAGTTGAACTTTTTGACTTAAATCTTACAGCACTCAGGCGCTTTCTGCCTGTTTTATAACTCAGCTCCTGGAACGCAAATCAAAATAAGTCTACGAATTTAGTGAGGCAAGCGAGAGCAGCCCTTTCAAGTAGGCTGCTCTGATCAGATTCACGCATCTTTGCATTCGCCATCAACGACTGTTTCGTCGTGGGGAGGCGGGGTTGGACCTCCTTCGGGCGAAGCAGAAGCGGCTTCTTGTTGTTGCTTATACATCGCTTCGCCGAGTTTCATAGCTGAGTTGGAAAGGGCCGTCAGGGCTGAGTCAATGGTGGCCTTTTGATCAGATTTGATTGCCTCCTTGAGAGCATCCAAATCCTGCTGAATTTTGGCTTTATCCTCTGATGAGACCTTATCACCATACTCACTTAACGATTTCTCCGTACTAGCTACAAGGGCCTCAGCGTGGTTTTTCGCCTCGACGAGATCTTTGCGTTCTTTATCGGCAGCAGCATTAAGCTCCGCATCTTTGATCATCTTATTGATCTCATCCTCAGACAAGCCACCTGACGACTGGATACGGATCTGCTGTTCCTTACCCGTTGCCTTATCCTTTGCAGAAACCTGTACGATGCCGTTGGCGTCAATATCGAAGCTAACTTCAATTTGCGGCACACCGCGCGGCGCTGGTGGAATCCCCTCGAGGTTAAACTGCCCCAGTAACTTGTTCTCCGTAGCCATCTCGCGTTCGCCTTGGTAAACGCTAATCGTCACAGCTGTTTGATTGTCAGCGGCTGTTGAAAAGACCTGACTCTTGTGAGTTGGGATTGTCGTGTTACGGTCGATGAGTCGCGTGAAGATCCCTCCTAACGTCTCAATTCCAAGTGAGAGTGGCGTTACATCAAGCAAGAGGACATCTTTCACATCTCCCTTAAGAATAGCACCTTGAACGGCGGCTCCGATAGCGACGACCTCATCAGGATTCACTCCCCTATGCGGCTCTTTCCCAAAAAATTCCTTCACGGTTTCAAGGACTTTCGGCATCCTGGTCATACCTCCAACCATAATAACTTCCGAAACATCCTTCGCGGCCAATCCAGCATCAGCGAGAGCTTTCTTGCAGGGCTCAATGGTCCGCTGGATGAGGTCTTCTACCAGAGACTCGAACTTCGCCCGCGTCAAAGTGACCTGTAAGTGCTTTGGTCCATTTGCATCAGCTGTAATGAACGGCAAGTTAATCTCCGTCTGAAGGGACGACGACAACTCGATTTTTGCCTTTTCTGCGGCTTCTTTGAGCCTTTGGAGAGCCATTTTGTCCTTGCGGAGGTCAATCTGGTTTTCCTTTTGGAAGGTATCGGCGATGAAGTCGATAATCCTTGAGTCAAAATCTTCACCTCCGAGGAAGGTATCGCCATTCGTGGCTTTAACTTCAAAAACACCGTCCGAAATCTCGAGAATGGAAATATCGAATGTCCCACCGCCCAAGTCATAAACCACCACGGTTCCGTTCTTTTGCTTTTCGAGTCCGTAGGCCAAAGCCGCAGCTGTGGGTTCATTAATAATCCTAAGAACATCGAGGCCTGCGATCTTGCCAGCGTCTTTTGTAGCTTGACGCTGCGAGTCGTTGAAATAAGCAGGGACCGTGATCACAGCCTCTGTGACCTTCTCACCCAGGTGCGCCTCCGCTGTTTCCTTCATCTTTTGAAGGATAAACGCACTAATCTGGCTGGGGCTATAATCGGTACCACGGACATTGACCCAAGCATCTCCATTGCTGTTGGCGCTAATTTTGTACGGCACCAAATTCAGATCTCTTTGCGTCATGGGGTCGTCATAGCGGCGGCCGATGAGCCTTTTAATTGCAAAAAGAGTGCCTTCGGGGTTAGTCACTGCCTGTCTCTTCGCTGGACTGCCGACAACCTTTTCACCCGATGTCAGGAAGCCAACAATGGACGGCGTTGTCCTCATTCCTTCCGCATTTTCAAGAACGCGTGGTGTCGTTCCCTCCATGACCGAAACGCACGAATTCGTCGTTCCAAGGTCGATTCCTATGACTTTTGCCATCATTACTCCTATCTTGTTGCTGGGCCGGTGTTAGCAGCCAAACCTTTACTCTGCTAACAGAGTGCCATAAAAAAACATCCTGTGTCAAGCGGGTCAAAAAGAAATCTAAAACTGAAAGAAGAGGAATTCTGCATCCCACTCGCTTCGCTTCCAAGGAAATACAGGGACCTTGCCCGGTAATAATCCCCGTATCTTTTCCTTCAGTTGCGATTCGCCAGTTGTCTTACTTCAGCGGTGTGAAAGACAAGCGGGCTCCTCTTGGAGGTTCTGGATAAATTGTCGTGATTTCTGGGTGAGTCGGGTCATCAGCCCCTGTATCGGTGATCGATCGAACCTGTGATGTCTGGCAAAGGGCGTCGCTGTAGAACTTTTGTCCGTCCATCGTCATGTTTCTTCTCATCCAATGGATGTCAATTGGTTTCTCAAGCGTTACGATTAGAACACGCCTTTTGACTTCGTGGTACTTCTTATCGGCATCTCTTTTGACGAAAGAACACTCATTCACAACATCAGATTTGACAAATTTATTTTGCTCCGTCAGGAACTGGACGAGATCGACTCCAGTAGGTAGGATAAAGGACGTGACATCGACGCGCTCATCATCCACTTTCTTCTCGAGATCACCTTTCATGTTTTGGCCAATTTGTTGAACCTGTAACCGATCCGTCGGCGAAACTTCAGTTGTCGTCGCTTTTGCCGCCACTGATTGCGTAGAAAGGATGTAGCTCTGGACACTACGAGCGTTGTGATTCGCACTTTCAGCCATGATTATAAGAAGGTCAAAATATTCCTGAAGCCGCTGTTGTTGCTGGTCTTTCAGGTCGAGCATCTGACAGAGCAATTCCTTTATTCTCTTTCCCAACAACACCCGACTATACCTATCGGATACTGCCGTAATTAAGTCGACACCTCTATCCCCATCTTCTGAGTAAGTGTTTCCAATCAATTGAGCTGTGTCTGACTCTCCCGGCTTCCCTTGATAGAAGCTAAAATGGAGTCTTGGGTGAAGCCCGGATCCGTTATTGCTTTTTAGGCCAAATCTCAACAAGAAATAGGGATACTTTTGAGTGAGTTCGGGCGTAGCCTGGCCAGGAACAGTAAACGCAGAACGTCCCGGTTGGAAAAATTTAAAGGTCTGAGTCGTGTGGTCAATAATCTCGCCGTTCGGTTCGTTGGGGGCAAGATTCCTTTTCGGAACGTTAAGGGTCGCGCCTACATTATCTAAAATAATTGAAGTATCGTCCTTGGGAGTTCGCGTTAACTGTTTTTTGCCACCTGACGAGGGTAGCTCTCTCTGCCCCTTCAGTGCCTTTAAAAACTCTTCTGGGATCGGGCCGTTACAAAGATCGCTGTCGGCAGCCACCAACTGCTCAAACATAGCCGACTCTCGCCTTGTGATATTGATTAAAAATTGAGAACATAAAGAGCTCCAGCTGATCTGCTCTTTTAGTTCTGGGGATAACCGCTTGTTTGTTTTCAACACCTTTTGGCTCGACAAGCAAAACTGCAAAAGAAGGTGATTAATAATAGAATCACGTATATCCTCTTGGATAGTTGGTAGGTCAACAAGTGCGTTATTCTTTCCAACAGCAACTTTCAAAACATCGCCCAAAGTCTGGGATGACTGTGGGATTGAGGCTGGATCCAACTGAATCATGCCCGTCTTTGCTACACAAGGAAAACCATCTGCTGTCGAGAAATAAACTCTCAAAAAGAGAGGTGTATCCGTCGTCAAAATCCGCTTTTCATACCAATCGTCAGCAGGAAATAGGCAACATTGCAGGTCGTTAACTTGCTCGCCAAGCCACATGACTTTCTTATCGTTCGCAGCAAGTGTGTGATCCTCGGCCAAAAAGTCAGAAAGTGGAATATCGACATAGAATGAAGAGGCATCGTCCGCAACAACTGAAAAACTGATCTTAGCCTCAAATATTTTGTTAAAGCTTTTATCTAATCGATCAGAAAATTGTTGAATTAGACTGCAAAAGCTTTTGTACGAGCTTTTTTCTAGGGTGTAGTTGTCTTTTAAGAGTCCCGTTAGGTGTTTCATAAGGTCTGCATCAGCGAGAGTGATGGTTTTCCCCTTCTCCTCAGGGAGGAGAATAAGACTCTGCAAATCCTCTAGATCCATAAGCAAAAGGGTTGACTTGATCTTAAGCCCGTCTTTAATGTACTTCGGAATTTCCGTCAGACTCGTTGTTTCGACTTTACCGAGAGACTGGATATACTTGGAAAGAGTTTCAAGTTGTTCGGGAGAAACTCGAATTTCATGATTTTGGTCAACGATATGTTTCGCCGTTTTGTCATCCTTAAGATGATCTGTATGAAACTTCTGAACTTGTTCGTGCGAGTCCCATTGAGGAACACTAGCGAAAGACAGGCTGCCCAGAAAGCCAAGCGTAGAAAGCGCTGGAAAAACCTTGTATTTCAAATTTCGAAGTCTGCCCAACGTCATAAAAGATGCTCCTTTGAAGATAGATCTATACAGGATAATAGTACAAATAATTTTGAATAGAGTCAAATTCTCTATTTGCCTGTAATTAATTGTAATTATCGTTGATTAATGAATTTAGTAATTCTCCAAATTCTAGGAGACTTATGTACCCAGTCGTGAGAAATGGGTCGTCTCGGCGAGCTCGGTCATCTTGCCGGTCTCGGATCGTTTGCAAGAGGTCCTTGCCGCACCCATGTGCATCATTCAGTTGTCGGCTCAGACGAAGGATATCCTTCGCATAAAAATAAATATGATACAAAGACCTTTCTCCCAAAGGCAAATCGCTATTGCGATAAGCTGAAAGAAGGCCGGGAATCTCGCCAACAAGCCGCCCTAGATTGACGCGTAACTGGTACTCATCGATATTATCCGGCGATCGCAGGGACTCGCTCATGCGGAGGAGTGATTGCCAAAGATCATTATCATGCCACAGCCTGACAATGACCCTCGTGGTGCGCCACAACTGCTCTTTTGTGCGAGAAACAGCGGCATATTGAAGACAGCAGCCCATCGTTTTGTAGGACTTTACGCTCGTTTTTTCGAGAACAGAGGTTACGCTCTGCTCAAAATCCGTAAAAATTCGCTCCGTCGCACGAGCCTCTATAGTAGCCGTCGACGTCGCTATCGGCGGGACCGTTGACGACAAAATTTCTAGGGTAGGAATGAACCAAAAGTTTCTTGAATTCGATCAAATGTTTTCTCCTTTGCAAAATATATAAGTTTTACCTTATACAATAATATAATAAACAGAAGATTAAGTCAAAAATAGAAGTTCTATAGTCAACACCCCCAGTTCGAGGAAGATAGTAAGGAAGGGGATAGAGAATAAAGACCGAAGGTATCCTCTCGGAATCCCAAAAAGGTCATTGCAAAGGAGTCCTACGTTTCTAACGAGTAGTTAAACATCCTCGACATTTCCACAAAATTTGTGGTGTATCCCCCTAAGATGTCCATCAAATGATATTCTCAATCTCCTGCTAAAGTAGAATCGGCTTATGAACTTTAAAAGACAGCCAAGGTGGAATCTTACTCAAAGACGCAAAGCTCATGAAATAAGGGAGAGAAAAGAACATTTGTCATGCAAAGCCTCGTCGAATCGCTGGTGTATCCAACTTTTCTTGGATCCATTACCAATCTTGAAGTTCGAGAAACCGCGTTCTTCCGATCCTCGAAAACGTTGCTAAAATCATACAAAACTACTCGTCGCGCTTATTAAAAAAATATCTGCTTACTATAGGGGGACTTATGAGATCTCCTCATCAATTCTCTCGTCCCAGGACGAGGACTGCTCGCAGCAACCACATCCGCAACCGAGCCTATCGGCCGCTCTTCCTTCCCCTTTTGAGCTACCGCCTACATCTCAGCAACCTTAGGCCGATGAGCCACGACGAAACCGACCACGCCGTGAATCCAGACTGGCTGGGAGACCTGGATTCGAACCAAGGCTGCTCGGTCCAGAGCCGAGAGTTCTACCGCTAAACTATCTCCCAACGTGGACATTGTAGCAAGAGGCGGGGGAGAAGTCGAGAGCAGGACTTGGAGAGCAGTAGCGACTAATGGAAAAATCCTATTCAACAATACAAAAATACCATTTGTATTTATTAGAAATTCAATTTTGTAATTGAAAAATAAGCGTGATGTCTTATTGTGAACTTATGTATATTTGCTAGAGCATATCCGAATACCCGAGTAATGCGGTACTTCCTGGAACAGGTTTCAATTTTGGGAATACTCAAGGCTGAAAGCTCTTGTGACCGGCTCTCTTGCAGGCATGACTACGCCATCATCCATCTTCTCTCTGACGCCATCTCCTCAAGGTAATAGCTTAATTGATTCATCATTCTACCCTAGCTGATACAACTACTGCGCCTCTTGCGTCCTTTCGGCTAAGCTCGTTGCTGCGGTTCCCCTGGTGGCAGAACATGTTAACAGCAAAAAACAATTACCGTTATAACATCGCTGCAATTGGTTGCTGTGGATAAACTGCATCACCTCGGATACGCTGTTGCCACTAAGTTCACAAATAGAGGATTCATCAATTACCCGCCCAGCAGTGTCGAACTAAATCCTCGATGAAGGTTTTATCATCGCAATCCCGTATCAGAAGCATCTTTTTCGCTCCGGGATAAGGCGACTTCTTCAGGAGCTCGCCGTCCCTGCTCGTGGAGGAAGGCATGAACAGCCGCCGTTGGCTTTACGAGCAAACAATTACCATACAAACCGCCAAACAAACGCCCCTCTTTATACAACAAGCACTCACCCATCATAGGCCTAAAGACAAGACTCCCAACCCCGGAGAGTTGGCCCACAACAAACTTGGGTGCGGGGGCTGGATTTGAACCAACGACCTTCAGGTTATGAGCCTGACGAGCTACCAAGCTGCTCTACCCCGCGTTACGGCGTCATTATATTCCATTTATTGCTCGCATGTCAAAAACTTTTTTAGAAACCCCTTCGTTCTTCAAATGATATTGATCTGCACTTACAAAATATTGCATAAACAAGTTTTGTTACAGAATTAATAATTTTATTATAATGATTTTATTATCGTCTTAGCATGCGTAGGAAAGTTTTTTTGTACCTTTCCTCCCCGTGAGAGGATCGATGGATGTTGCCAAGGTCTAGTTCTGATGCTACTTACCCCAAATTTTTCAATTCATTAAAAGAACTTTCATCTATACTAAAAATATATACTTAAATATTTTAAAGCTGATAATATTTTTGGTGTAATTCTCGCTTTTATCTTCTCGTATACTATTTCCCCGTTCAGCGTTGCAAGCCTCCTACCCTATATCTCCTCTAGTCTTCCCCAAAAATACTCGCGACTTCTGAGAAATTTGGTAAAAATTTTATACGATCTCTGCTTCCCTTCGAAAAACAGCCGGTGTACACTCTCTTTAGAGGGGGAATGAACTAGGTAATAGCTATGGCTAGACAATCAATCGTTTTGCGCGGTGTCCGTGGCGCCGTCCTGAGTAGTATTTCAAGTTGGAGTACATTTATTCCGGCAGCCCTGCTCGTTGCGGGGTGCGCTAATCTTCAAGAATCAACAGATGTGGCGCCGACTTCTTCGTCGGATCATGCCACTACTGGTAAAAAAGAGATGAGCCCTATCGTTGGCAGGAAAGTAAAACAAGCCCGCAAGGCAAGTTCCTACGCAGATATGAGCGCAAATGACATCGCTGTTCTTGCAGAGAAGTACTACAACGGCTACGGAGTTTCAAAAGATATCGCGAGGGGGCTTGATCTTTTTCGGTTAGCCGCTGAAAAGGGAAGTGGCTACGCTTGCCGTCGTCTCGGCCTTGAATACAGTGACTTCGCTTTCGATGATCAAACGCCTCGTGATGACAAAATGGCTCGAAGTTGGTTTGAAAAAGGCGCCGAATTACAAGATGCAGAGTCCATGTACTATTTGTCGGAGTTCGTTTATAACGGTCGCGGGGGGCCCAAAGATGAGAAAAGAGGAACGGAACTTTTGTTAGCTGCCGCTCGTCTCAAGAGTCAAGGAGCCGCACATCGAGCCGTTAAGCTGAACCGCAAGGGAACATTAGCTCTATCGCCTGAAGACAAACTAAGCTTTTACGTGCTTGATAAGCAACTTAGAGATAATGTCACGGCTATGAATTAGACAAATTGTAGTGGCTTCAGAGAGATCGGCTTCCAGAGGGGTCGATCATCTCTTATTTCGGCCAATACTCCGGTAAAGGAGCTTGCCATGCTTTCTGCCGTCCTGAAGATTCCACAAAATTGAGGCAATAAGCATGTAAGAAAAGGACGGTTTTCGGCGAAAGTAGACCAATTGTTTGTCGTTCTAAATCGTATTTTGTGTCGCCGATAATAGGGTGCCCTAAGCTAGCCATATGAATTCTTAACTGGTGTTTTCTTCCAGTTTGAGGTCTGAGCTCGACCTCAGTCCACTGTGTTGTCTCACGCACAATTCTGTAACGGGTAATGGCCTCTTTCTCCCCTTCTACTCCATCGCCAATGGGCGTCTCAATAATTCCTTTTGAATGGAAAAAATGGCCGCTTACAATGGCTCTATACGTCTTCTTGATCTCATTGTGCCGAAACCTTTCTGCTAGAAAAACAGCAGTTCGCAAATTCTTAGCGACAAGAAGAAGACCGCTCGTCATTTTGTCGATGCGGTGGACAAGTCGACTCTCTTTGCAATAACACTTTAGCCATCCATCAAGGTGAACAGCGACCTTTGTACCCCCTTGGACGTCTAGACCGGAAGGTTTGTTGAGGACTAGTATATCCTTTGATTCCTCCAAAATAAGAGAGGAAAAGTCCGTTTGAATATTGCATCCTCGTGTTGGTTTCCGGTCTTTCGCTTGAGCCAACCACTGAGTATCCAAATGCACCTCAATGGAGATCTTGTCTCCTTTTTTGAGATGCGTCGAAGCAGAACTCTTGGCCGAGTTAACTCGGACAAACCTCTCTCGTAAGGATTTTTGTATTTTCCCCTGAGTCAACGCCGGATAGCGCCTCATGAGCCATTTATCAAGCCGTGACTCAAAATCCTCGCTGTAAGTCTCATGAACATAAGTCAGCGCCATCACACTTCCTTTGTTAACGTTGTAGTGCAAAAAACTTCCTTACTAACAGATCATATTACCCTATCAACGGGCTAAATCATCCTACTTTAGCTCCTCTATAGATACCGCTTGCAATCAAGGAATGGATATCACTTTGCGTCCACCATGTCGGATAGCTTTTGTGTTGCCACCAGCAAACAGTACGTCACGCCATCCTTAAAAACAATAGGCTCGTGTGCGTTTCTTGCGCCTTCAGCCTTTTTGGGAGGATTTTATAAAAAGCCGTTTTTAAATCCGTTTGGATAAAGAAGCGATGAGAACTCACACTTTATTTAACTAGGTAAGTTTCAGGTAAACAAACATCCGTGCTCAGCAAATAACCAGAAGATGCTCGTCGCCTATATAACGCGATTCTGCAGAAGCCGTAGTTGAAGACAGGGAAGCGCTCTCCAATGATCAGGCTCAGTCGACTATGAAACCAGCTTTTCTGTCTTTGAGGAGACGTCCGCAGGCTACCACAAACCGATAAAAAAATAGAGACAGAAAGTTTGCTTTCGAATGAAAATCTCTAGAAAACGTACCTCTCAACGAGAACAGTGGATTTTTTAAAATTTTGAGCGATAATTTGAGCGATAATATGAAGAATAAGTTGTGAATCTAGAGTTATTTTGTAGATTAATTATTTTTTGAATTACTTCATTCATTATTTTTTTGTTCTTTCAGTCTCGGACATCATTGAGGCACTGGACAAACAAACCTTTAAGTCATTCCTCGTGTGGTATAGATCGATTTCCTTCAACAGGTCTAGAGATATTAACTTCTCACATAGTGTTGGCCAACCCATTTTATGATAAAACGCGGGGCGCGTTTTTCGGGAAATGGAGAAGGAGGTTACCGATTCAGCTCTTCATCGACACGATATTTCGGATGCATTAAAGGGGGATCAACACAAAGCTTCACTTGGCTGTCTATGAGAAAGGCGTTACTCTCGGATGTTTGATGACCGATGGAGTGACCCCGGACTGCAAGATGGCTCTACCGTTGATTCAAGGATTTCATGCTAAAAAGCATTTGGCTGATAAGACCCATGATTCCGACAAAATAGTGGATGCAGCTAGGAAAACGAAGATGAAAGGTTGTATTCCATCAACAAGGAGAAGTCTTTCCACGAGATATTGTAAAACCACAGAATTTGGAGATGAAAATGAATTGGTCAACAGGCTCTAGGGATCTTTTCAAACACCAACAAAATCGTCTTAGCTTAAACACACCCTTCCTTTATCCTTCGTAGGAATCGCCCCTAATGAATCTTATCAAGCCCCTGGTATCCCTGATCTGCAAAAACTTACGCATGATAGGGAATCAGGTCGCTATTGGCCTGAACGCTATGGTCGGGAACGAATCCGGGAAAGATCTTGGAGGCCTTTAAAATTTTCAAAGATCTTTCATCGACAATGCGTATTACAATATATCCTTCCTTTTTTATTATCGTAATTTTTGCATTTATTTTAAAGAATTTTTCATTATTTACACTTAAATTTCCGTCGAATCGACGATTCCTTGTGGTGATTCTTCTTCCGAAATTTTCCGTTCTGTTTGATTGTGAAAACGCTGGAATGACGAGATGATCGAGGGACTTGGGATAATGATAAAAGCCCCCCAAACTGGGTTGGCATAGACCCGGGTGTGGGCAAGAAAAAGCAATAGCTCATCGTCGAGGCCTAACAAAGGTCTTGTTATTGGGCTTTTGAGCGTTTATGAGTTAACGTCCATTCGGTTGCAATTTAAGGATCATTCGCCAAAATACTTGCCAAAAATACACTACAAATTTTGTGGAAATATCAGGACAAATGCACAATCGTTGGGAAATTCGATCCTCCCGTGGTAGCTCTTGCTGCGTTTTTTCGGGGTTACCTGAGCCTATTTTGGGGGAAATGACGACGCCTCTCGTCCAAAAAACGTTTTATACTGGCTCCGAAGTTGTAACCCGAATGCCGCCTGGCGTTCGGTATTGCCCGAGCATATAGTGCACTCCACCGCTATAGCCCCTCTCTCACCACCGAGTCTACCTCTTTCTCGTCACTACGGCTCGGGCGCGAAGTCGAGCTTTTCCTTTCTCGAATTGGTGCCATCCCAAAAATACTAAGCCAATTGCAAAGTCGAACCCGGCCATTGCCATTCCCGCGCACCTACCGAGGTTTCTGCTACCCATGTCGCACATCGTCAACCCAATCATAAAAAGGAAGGCGTTAAGGAAGTGTTGAAGCTCGATATTAATCATGAAACCGAGACGATGACTAATGAGCCGCGAAAAATACATATTCATCCAGACGACAAAAGCGGCTAAAAATCGCAAATTTCCATTCAAAAATGACCATACTGCCTTAAAATCCCACTCGTTTCTAGGGGAAGTGCTCGCGGTCACTAGGCCCAATTTGAGGATGTAGTAAAACACAGTAAACAACACAACGGTGCGCATCGAGTGCAAGTAAATATAATTTTCCTGCAGCGGAAAACCATCTTTTCTTTTCGTTTCCAGGCTTTTAAACAGGGCTAGATTCCCGAATCGCCCCATCGCTATGACGAGCCCGGCTTCACTCACAACTTTCCACGGAAAACAACAGTAAGTCGCCGAAAAGAACGACATAAGACTCCAGAAAATGAAATACACAGCTAGAGCTTTGTACATTTTGTGCATCAATAACCGACTTGCGCCAAACAGGGCCGCGCACCCGTTCCATCCGACGCGTGTAGGATGCTGCAAAAAAGCTTCGTAACGCTTCTGATAGTATTCGTGGTATTTCTTCGAAGAAGCCATTCCGACAATAGTGATTGGATCGGTAGATGGATTCTTGCGAGTGTTCTCAACACTGGGTGTCACTTTCCCCTCCTCTTTTAATAGCCAGAATGAAGCTTGACGATCCTAGATCTACCGCAAAAGCTGGATAAAGCTAGGTTAGCTGTTTCGGTTTTATAGAATACCTGTTATTCCTGTAAAGTATTGGTTGTTGGAAGACAAGATTCCCCGAAGACGATTAACTCCGCAAAGTGGAAAGTAACTTCCGTCAGAAATGTCTTCTACTATCTGAGTCTTCGGATACAAATCGCTAAAAATGATTCTCCTAACAACTCTATTGTCCAGAAGGTTCATTGTAAGGAAATCCTATTTTTGTATGTCGCCCAACTTTTCCCTTACCAACCGTATCTCCTCCGTTGACGAAAAGGAGGAGTTCGTTCTTCTCCTCCTTTGTTGCGGCTTATTCGTCTGTCGTTTCTCCTTTTCCCGATGACCTTACCTCCCCTAACTTCGAGCTATCTAGTTGACATCATCTCTTTGAACCAAAGTACTCAAGCCATGCCTTTCTGGTTGTATATTCAACTGTGCCGATTTCGAATTCATTTGTGCCCCAATTCCACTATCTGACGCAGCAGCGGGTTGAGATATTGAGGCCAACTGATTCGGATTTTCCTGTACACCAGTAGGTTGCTGTGGTACTGGCGCTGGGTTAGTTTGAGCCTGCGGTTGACCAGGTGCCGTTTGTTGGGTAGGTGTTGACGGAACTTGAGGTGCGGCCTCCGGATTTACCGACGGAGTCACTCCGGGCACCGTTTGCTGTGCCTGAGTTGGTACGGACGGTTGCGGATTCGCCTGCACTCCAGCGTTGGGTGCAGGTTGCTGTGGCATCTGGGTCAACCGATCTGGATTGGACGGTAGAGGTGCCTGTGCTTGAGGGGTTGATGCAACGGCATTATTCCCTCCCTGCGGAGTTGCGGTTTCCGGAGCTGGTTGCTGAGCCAGCATCGGTTGAGATACTTGGGGCACAGTGCTCGACTCTGCTATCGGAGCTACACCAGGTGTTGGTTGTTGCTGAGTTGGCACGGGCGGTTGCGGATTCGCCTGCACTCCAGCGTTGGGTACAGGTTGCTGCGGCGTCTGGGTCAACTGATCTGGATTGGACGGCCAAGGTGCCTGTGCTTGAGGGGTTGATGCAACGGCATTATTCCCTCCCTGTTGAGCTGCTGTTCCCGGAGCTGGTTGCTGAGCCGGCATCGGTTGAGATGCTTGGGGCACAGTGCTCGACCCTGCTATCGGAGCTGCACCAGGTGTTGGTTGTTGCTGAGTTGGAGCGGGCGGTTGCAGATTGGCTTGCGCTTCGCCATTAGGTTTAGGCTGAGCTTGTGGTTGGGCTGGCAGCGTCTGTGGTGCGTTATTACTTGCCGGAGTCGCAGTCTGTGTAGTGCTTTGATCCTTAGCAGCTTCTGCTTTCCCAAAACCCGATACCTTGTTCAGCATCGAGCCAATAGTGATTCGATCTTGCAGAGCTTGAGCATCATCCCCCGCCGCTGTCTTCATACGAATGATCTCTCTTTGAATGACATCCTTAACTTGTTGGAAACGAGGATCCTTTAACAATTCCTCGAGGACTTCAATGATTTGACGAAGAACCTTTCCAGGCACATCCGTTTCCGTCATTGGCTCTTCGTCTTGCTGAATGCCGAACCAATCCTGCCAGAACTCAGCGGACTGGAGTAATTTATCGGCAGCCATTTGGGCTCCTACTTGTGGTGCTGGATTCGTTGCCGGTTGCTGTAGAGCCGGCTGACTCTGGGGGATGCCTTGTTCATTTTTTGGCGACACCTGCGGCAGAGGATTGACTTGCGTTTGCTGATTCTGAGCCTGCGGCTGTGGCAACGCCTTCTGTTGCCCTGGTGCAGCCGGTTGGGCCGGTGCCGTTTGCTGTGTGGGTGCTAGCTGCGACTCCTGAGGAACGGCTACTTGCGGTGCTGACGGCTGCTGCAGTTGAGCTTGCGGCACGGTTCCAGGCTGAGTTTGAGCTGGGGCCTGTCCTACCGACGGATTCTGAGACGTACTGCCTGGCTGAGCTGGCAAACCAGGTGTTGAAGAACTTCCTTGCCGCTGGCTACTTGTTCCTGCCACTGACGGCTGAGAAGGTGCACCTTTCGTCATCGGTGCTCCCTTTGCAAGATCTGGCAACGACGCCTGATCAACGGATTGCACTTGGTTGGCAAACGCGGAGCTTAGTAAACTCCCCGCCGACGCACAACATAACCAAAATTGCTTTACCTGCATAAAAATCTCCTTTATTCATAAATTCCCATCTGTAATTATCATTGTATACTTATTAAATACTTGTGTCTAGATGTGGGTACTTATGTAAACTTTGAAATAATCGTACATCATAAACCGCGCCCCATGGAGTAGTCGTACGCGAAGCCCGTGTTAAATAAACGGCACGCACTAAATAACCACTTAATTTAAAATCACTCAACGTACACATACCGGTGATCAATAGTTAACCGCCTATACAAAGGCGACAGTACGCGGCCCCAACAGTCTTAAGATCAACTAAAGGTCCTCTTGCACAAAGCTTGCAGAGAAGGCGTCTCGCATCGTACTGAAGCCATTCCCGCTACAGAATCCCATCGTGCGGTACCAAAGCTGTCCGAGTCTAATCCCGCAGGTCACAACAGTTCAAAAGGCAAAGGTGTACCACAGCTAAAAGGCCGAACTCTTCTCCAAAAAGCCGTCGTGCGTTTCCACCCCAGTGCTTCAAACTATCCCTCGCCCCCGTCTGCTTTGGATTCGCCCTCGCCGTTCTCAGGAGTTGCCGCTTTTTCGCCTTCCATAGCTCCGTTTTCAACCAAAAGGTTCACAATCTCCAAATTCCCCGTATCGATCGCGCACATGAGAGGTGTCTTCTCAATCACACGAGGAAAAGACGCCGCCGCATCCAGCACTTTCACGGGTGTGTTGATGGCTTCCTTGGCGCCGTGTTCCAGCAACAACCGAATTAAATCCAAATTCTGCTTCTCAATGGCCAGAACTAACGGTGTCTTGGCTTCACTCTCGTAAACGTCGTTAATCCCACTCTGAATTCCCGAATCAAGCAGAGCCTTAGCCAGCTCAACATTGCCCTCCGCAACCGCACGCATCAGCGACGTCGTCATAACGGCCTCTTCTCAAAAAAATTACGATCTCCCTCAGAGTAGCTGACAAAGGTTAACAAATCGTAAATTCATATTTACTTATTCAAACTTTATGTGTTATTTTTACTTCGGTTACTGGCTTTTTAAGGTTTATATATCTATGAATTTGTTAAAATTATCCGCATTTTTGCCTGTTCTTCTAACGGCACCCCACTTTTGTCCAACGACAGCTTTTGCTACTGATCCAACGAAAGCTTTTGCTACTGATGAACGGCTCCCTCAGCCTCAACTTGATAGCATAAAAGAGGCGATCAACCGTGACAATAGCCTCTATCAGGAGGATTTTCAGACTGCCCGTTCTGAGGGCAAATCGGCGTCTTGGATGGAACTTTTGGACCTTAAGAACGTAAAACCAGACAAGAACGCGGATTTTGTCTACAGAGCTACCCTGCGCTACCACAACTTTGTTCCGCAATCTTTCAAAACCAAAAAAGTGGAGCTAAGAAACCGAACGACCGGTATGTTGACGTGCCGTTCGACCTCACACACACCACTGAAAGTGATCTTAACAAAGGCTTGAACCACATCATGCTTTGGTTTTCGAAGTTTCTTAGCTACGTAGAAATAGAAGTTAGGAACAACTTCAATAATGCTCTTTGGTACGATAAAAGCACGGCGATCCTTCAAAAAGCCATTCAATGGTCAGAAGTCAATGAATCCGCTGACTGTAACGGTATCCTCACAAAAGTCAGCGTACAGATGTTTCCGAGCGAATCACAAAACAAGAAAATGCTCGAATGTTTTGAGAATAGCTATAAAGAAATCAAAAAATATGCACAAGCTAGCTAGTTTTTTTAACGAAGGGGCCTCTATAACGGAAAGTTTGCGAAAAACAGACTCACCGTGATGCGGTACCAACAAGGAAGCCTCAGGATTATCGGCATGATGTAAGCGTTAAAAAAACCGGTAATCCTGACCAGGCAGCTCTCTTGAGGGGAGGCCCTTCCCTCCTCCACCTCAGACCATCCCCTTACTATCCTCTATCGTTACAAAGTGATGCGAAATTCGAATATCACACCGGCCCTATTGGCTGGCATTCAGAGAATTCTCTCAAAAATAGCAGTCTATTCTCGCAAATCTCAAGCTCGCCTATCTATCGGCAAAACTTTCGGCAAAGAAATCTCTTCCGTACGCCAACAACACCATCTTTCGCAAATGCACCCTCCCACAACAGGACAATTCTCGAAACTTTGTTCTATAAAAGACATGCTTCAAAGTAGGGGGTGCTTCTCTATCGATATTTGCTCATTTGTATCAGATTCTCTTATAGTCTAGACTAAGTATTTGCAAATTTATAGTAATTCGGAAATTTAATAACACTTCAAACGTCCCTACAATACATCGGTTGCGGTACAACCCCGGTCGTATAACAATTCTATAAATACGGGGTGATCCCTCAAGCAATCCTCAAAAAATCGCTTTGACAGATCCTCGAAATATGCTATAAAGAAAATGGAAGGTCGATTTTGGCATTACGCCACATCCCTTTCAAGGTCCGACGACGAGCTCATGGCCTGCGTAGTGGTGGGCAGAGTCCGACGGGGTATTTCTTCATAATATATTCTCCTAAAAATACTCGCTGGGGGCCTCCGAGGCTCCTCGTGGGTATTGATCAGGAGGTTTGCTGCAAATCTGCTCGCATCAAAACGCTTTCACCGAATAAAATAACATCACAGTGTGATTCCGTTCCTGCGAGATAGAGTGCCTTACACAATTCATCATCTCAATAAATTAATCATAACTTACTTTATAACATTATGTTTTTATTAACTTTATAGGAGGAACAAATCATGACAACTATTGAACATCAAAATCAACTCGACTCTTCGCGCCGCCAATCTTCGCAATATCCGTCTTCGTGCCGGCAACAGGCCCAAAATTCGTCGGCTCACGGTGCGAAATCTCCGCACGTCGCGAAGTCCCTAAAATTGTCGGCTGCTTCGCCGTTCTCGCCTCTCGAATCATCCAACTTCGTGCAGGCCCTGTCTCTTCATCATTATCGAAACTATGAACAGGCCCATCTTGAATTTTCTCAAGGCCCCGTCGTCCTTTACGGACCCAACGGAGCAGGAAAAACCAACCTTCTTGAGGCCCTTTCCTTGTTGGCTACGGGCACAGGATTCCGTAGCGCCAAACTGCAGGACTTTATCCCCCAAGTTGCTCATCCGAAAGTTTCGCCACCTCAGGACTTTAAACTCCAAAACTCTGGACCATCATCTCCACCTCCTCAAGGTTGGCCAGCTCAGGACTTAGGTATCCAAGAAGAAGCGTCCTCTCAAAGTTTGCGGGATTCCGCCTCGCTACGGTCATCATGCGAAAACCGCGAAAACGAAAACTTAGAACACGTAAATTTGGAGGAAGCCTCGCCGCCCGGGTCCGCTGAATTAGTACCACCGGTCGCACCTCACCCTTCACCTCACTGGATTTCTCAATTAGCTTCACATTGGGCGGTACACGTGACTCTCGGTGATGGCGTTACCCTCGCGACAGGCCTCACAAACTCTCCTGGCCGAATGCGCCGCCTTTGCAAAATCAAAGGTGAACCCGTGAAAGGCGCAGCTCAGTTTCATGACTATCTCCATATCCTGCACATTACGCCTGAAATGGACCACCTTTTTATGGCCCCTTCGAGTGATCGTCGGAGGTTTGTCGATAACCTTATTGCCACCTACGACCCTGCGCACAAAGTCAACGTTAGCCTTTACGAAAAGGCTACGCGACAACGCCTGGCTTTGCTGAGAAAAGAGGATAAGCCGCAGGACGCTTGGCTGACCTCCCTTGAGAAAATCATGGCGGATCAAAACATCAAAATCGCTAAGGCCCGAGGGCGACTTATGCAAAAACTGAAGGTGGGCGAACAGTTTCACGTCCCTCTTTTTCCAAAATTTGACACTAAAATGACCGGAGTCGTTGAAGATTGGCTAGCCCAGCACCCAGAGGACGCTTTAGAAAGATTGTGCGATACTCTGAAAAAAAATCGTCCTCTCGACGCTGCAGCCAATATGACTTTTCTGGGCGTTCACCGAAGCGACCTCGCTATTACTCACCAGAAACATCAACGAGCCGCCGCCGACTGCTCAACGGGGGAGCAAAAAATCCTTCTCCTGTCTCTCCTTCTCGCGTTTATTCATCAGCGTCCCCCCGAACAACCTTTCCTTCTTTTGCTCCTTGATGATGTGATTGCTCGTTTAGATTTTCAAACCCGTATGGTACTATTTGAGCAAGTCGAGCATCTCAATCTCCCGACTGAAAAAGGTGGTTTCGTCCAGACTTTTTTCTCCGGAACGGATGAGGATGTCTTTGCTCCGCTCAAGGCAGCGCAGTTTTTTGAAGTTAACCATGGTTCCGTCATAAGGAGGCGTTAGTTATGGAAAATCAGACCAACGAATCGAAAAATACCTACACGGCGGAGTCGATTAAGGTCCTTAAAGGCCTTGACGCTGTCCGAAAACGACCCGGTATGTACATCGGTGATACGGATGATGGGACGGGTCTACATCACCTCGTCTACGAAGTCCTCGACAATGCCATTGACGAAGCCTTAGCAGGGTACTGCAGTGATATTGTCGTGACGCTTCACAAGGACGGCTCTGCCTCCGTAAGCGATAATGGTCGTGGTATCCCGGTGGATATCCACCCTGAAATGGGTGTAGCCGCCGCAGAAGTCATCATGACCCAGCTTCACGCTGGAGGGAAATTTGATCAAAATTCCTACAAAGTTTCTGGAGGCTTGCATGGTGTCGGTGTTTCCGTTGTTAACGCCCTATCGAGCACACTAGATCTCACCATCTGGCGCGACGGAAACGAGCACAAAATTACCTTTCATGACGGTTTGCCAGAAGCCCCCCTTGCCGTTCGAGGGCCTGCTGAAGGTCGCCGAGGAACACTCGTTCGCTTTTGGCCTTCTGCTGAGATTTTTAAAGTGACGGAGTTCGATTACGAAACCCTTGAAAGGCGCGTGCGTGAACTCGCTTTTCTGAATTCTGGTGTCAAAATTATCATGATCGACGAACGCAAAGACCCCCCTCTTGAGCAGGTTTTCCATTACGAAGGAGGATTATGCGAATTCGTCAAATACCTCGATCGCAGTAAGACGTCCCTTCAGACGAAAATGGTGGAAGTTCATAGCAGCAAGGATAACATCGTCGTTGACGTCGCCATGGAGTGGACAGATAGTTATCATGAGAACATCCTTTGTTTCACGAACAATATCCCTCAAAGAGACGGCGGAACGCACCTTGCAGGCTTTAAAAACGCTTTGACGCGGTGTTTCACGAACTACATTACGCAAAACAGCAAAGGTACCAAGGCGGCAGCTACAGCGAAAAATAAAGATCTTAAATCCTGCCTTACCGGTGAGGATATTCGTGAAGGTCTTACGTGTGTCTTGTCCGTCAAGGTGCCGGATCCAAAGTTTTCGTCGCAAACGAAAGACAAACTCGTGTCGTCTGAAGTTCGGCCTTATGTCGAAAGCGCCGTTGCTGACGCTCTCGATATGTGGCTTGAGGAAAACCCTGCCTTGGCCAAAGCTATCGTCGGGAAAATTATGGAGGCCGTTGCTGCCCGTGAAGCCGCAAGACACGCTCGCGAACTCACCCGCCGGAAAAGTGCGCTAGATGTTGCCTCTCTTCCTGGGAAGCTAGCCGACTGTCAAGAGCGAGATCCCTCTCTGAGTGAGATTTTCATTGTCGAAGGGAACTCAGCAGGAGGTTCGGCTAAGCAAGGAAGAGACCGAAAATTTCAGGCCATTCTGCCGTTGCGAGGGAAGATTCTTAATGTGGAAAGAGCTCGTTTTGACAAGATGCTCTCCTCAGCCGAGATCGGCACCATTATCACAGCCCTCGGAACGGGCATTGGCCGCGAGGAGTTTGATGCAGCTAAACTGCGGTACCACAAAATCATCATCATGACCGATGCTGATGTTGACGGAAGCCATATCCGTACTTTGCTCTTAACCTTCTTCTACCGTCAAATGCGCCCACTTATTGAAGAAGGGTACGTTTATATTGCTCAGCCTCCGCTCTATCGCGTTAAAAAGAATAATTCCGAAGTTTACATCAAGGACGAGCACTCGTTGGAAGATTACCTCCTCGACCTTTCGGCTCAAGATGGGTCGTTTGAAGGCGGGAATATTGCTCAAATCCGAATGGCTAAGATATGGATCGACAGGCTTCTTCGTCGGTTTAATCACGCCACTCTTTTAGAGCAACTGTGGTTTGCTGGGTATTTCGAAGCGCCTTCCACGGTTGATTTGGATCAGTTGGCTCAGCGTCTTCAAAGCATCGACGAATCTCGCCGAGCCATTTGGACTGTCTCTCGCCACGAGGATCGCGACCCCCAAGAGGTTGATGAGTTCGATGAACACGGCCACCCCGTTTCCGGACTCTTTATCACTCGTACAGTGGCAGATGTATGTGAATCTTGGGTTTTTGACGACGCCATTCTCGATATGCCAGAAGTCCACGCTCTCATCACAACACAGGGTGAGGTCAAAGAGATTTTCCAGAAGGGCCCCGTTCCTTTCCACACAAGGAATTCGACAACTGTTATGATCTCGGGACCGACGCAATTGATCCAATTCCTCATGACAACAGGGAAGAAAGGATTAACGATTAATCGCTATAAGGGTTTGGGTGAAATGGATCCTGCTCAGTTGTGGGAGACAACTATGGATCCTTCTGCCAGGACCTTGCTGCAGGTGAAAGTCGACCACTTTGAAGAAGCAGATGGCATTTTCTCGGTGTTGATGGGGGATGTTGTCGAACCACGACGAGATTTCATCCAAACAAATGCCGACAAAGTTGCTAATCTGGACGTGTAAAATTCCTGGCAGGAGGGTGGTTGTCATAACTCTTCTTCGCAGAGGTAAAGAGACAGGAGGGACGTGCCCGTTAAAAACGTTGCCGGCAGCGGGTTTTAGTGTGCCGTTGAGGACCCTTGAAGGGACTTATGAGCAAAGTCGGGTTCCGGGTTCGACAATGTTGCAACAGTTCTGTGTTTTTTAGAGCACTTGCAGTGCATTTTTGACGTTTCTTGTTCTATGCTCTTATAGTATGAAGCTGTGGAATTTAGGGAGGTGATTTGACCGTGTTCTTTGCACCGCATTTTGTGCAATCGATCCACTTTGTAGGGATCGGCGGGATTGGCATGAGTGGGATTGCAGAAATCCTTCATGACCAAGGCTATGCTGTGCGCGGAAGTGACGCGCGGGAAAATGCAAATGTTCAGCGTTTGCGGTCTCTTGGTATTCCTGTGATGATTGGTCATAAAGCAGATCATATCCGAGGTGCGCAGTGCCTTGTTGTTTCAACAGCTATCCCGGTAGCTAATCCTGAATTGGTTGCTGCTAGGAAATACAGGATCCCCGTGTTGACGCGCGGCGAGATGTTGGCGGAGATCGTACGCTTCAAAAAGGCTGTGGCCATTTCTGGGACACATGGCAAGACCACAACGACTTCTCTCATTGCAACTATTTTGAATGCAGCCGATTTAGATCCAACTGTTATTAACGGCGGCATTATTAATACACTTCAAACGAACGCGAGACTGGGGCACGGAGACTGGATGGTTGTTGAAGCGGATGAGTCAGATGGCTCCTTTTTGAAGATCCCCTCTCTCATTAACATCATTACAAACATTGATTGCGAGCATATGAACTACTACAAGACGGAAGAGAATCTTGAAAGAGCCTTCCGATCTTTCCTTCGAAATCTTCCGTTTTACGGGTTAGGCGTTTTGTGTACAGATCATCCTCGCGTCAAAAAGATTTTTGAGAATGGCGTTGATCGGCGGCTTGTATCGTACGGTTTTGAGGGCACCCCTCACTTTAAAGCAGAGAATGTTGTGACAACGGAGGAGGGGAGCTATTTTGATCTCGTCATAACGCAAGACACGCCGTACCTTTTGGGGCGTTCAGGGCCTGGGACTTTGCCTTCTCACACTGTACATAAGGTTTTTCTCCCCATGTTAGGGTTCCATAATATTTTGAATGCTTTAGCAGCCCTTGCAACGGCTCACGAACTTGGCATTAACGCGGAGGTGTGTAAAGCGGCTCTACGCTCCTTTAAGGGAGTTCACCGCCGATTCACGCGGCTGGGTCAAAAGGATGGTGTTACGTTTATTGATGACTACGCACACCACCCCATGGAGATTCGTGCTGTGTTAGAGGCGGCTCGCCAAACACCTGCAAAACGGATCTGTGTTGTTTTTCAACCCCATCGTTATTCGCGTTTCTCTCAGCTTTTTTCAGACTTCGTTTCCGTCCTCTCCAAGGCGGATGTCGTTGTGACACTTCCCGTTTACTCAGCGGGGGAAGACCCTGTAGATGGGATGACTCCTCAGGCTTTTGCGGACGCTTTGCGACCAAGCTTGGGAGACCGGGCCTATGCTGTGAAGGGTCCTGAAGAGCTGGCTGCGTTGCTTCCGGGAATTACCCAAGAAGGCGACTATGTCGTTGGCATGGGGGCAGGAAGTGTGAGTGATATTTTGTCAAAACTTTATGGTCAATTTCGAAGATGAATACTTTTTTCCCTGAACTAACAAGTGTTTGCCCTGAAGAGGAATTTGCATTCCACTACCCTCTTGGCGTTCGATCTACGTTAAAAGCAGGAGGGACGGCGGTTTGCGTTTTTTCGCCTCGTTCACTTGAGTCCCTGGCGGCCTTTCGGCGGTGGAACCGTGCTCAGGAGAAACCCCATACAGAAACGGTTTTGGGGAGCCTTTCAAACGTACTGATTCGCGATGGCGGTCTTGACGGTGTTGTGATTCGTTTGTCAAAACTCCCCGCTGAGGCTCAATTTGGTGACGAATATGCCATTTTTTCTGCGGGTATGCGGAACCTCACAGCCAGTCAAAAAGCTATGGATGAAGGTTGGGCGGGTCTTGAGATTCTTTCCTGCATTCCAGGGACATTGGGTGGGGCCGTTGTTATGAATGCGGGAGCTGATGGCTGGGATATCAGTCAAAGTCTTCAGTGGATTGAGGTTTTGAACGCGGAGGGGGATGTCCTTCGTCTGGATCGGCAAAGTCTAAAGATGGTGTACCGTGATGGCGGCATTGCACCGGGGTGGATTGTCCTCCGTGTGGCGCTTCGGTTACGAAAAGACAGCACCGATAAAATCCGCAATCGCCAGCTTCGTTGCGTCAAAAAAAGGCGACGCAAGATCAGAATCCCCCTAGAGTGCGGCACGGCGGGTTCGACCTTTAAAAACCCCGACAAGGATACAAAAGCTTGGGCGCTTATTGACTCTGTAGGGGGGCGTGGTCTTCGCCGTGGTGGTGCTATGATGTCGGAGGAGCATGCTAACTACATCCTCAATGTTAAAAATGCGACAGCGGAGGATTTGGAGCTTTTGGGGGAAGAAATCCGACGGCGTGTTTACGAGACTCACGGTATTTTGTTAGAATGGGAAATCAGGATCCTCGGCAAAAAGGCACCAGAGCACGATGACGTCTCTTCCCTCGCATGAAATTATTTCTTCTTCCCTTTTGAGTTCTGTCAAAAATGTCGCCGTTTTGGCGGGGGGGTGGTCAGGTGAACGCGAGGTTTCGCTGAGTTCGGGGCAGGGAATTTACGACGCTCTTCAGCAATCTGGAAAATATAAGCAGGTCACGCTCATTGACGTCAAAATGGACCTGCCGCAACTTTTGAAGGACCTTACGGCGGCCAAGCCGGATGTGATTGTGAATGCTCTGCATGGGATAGGCGGGGAGGATGGTGTCATTCAAGGTGTTCTTGAGATGTTGAACCTTCCTTATACTCACTCGGGAGTTGAGGGCTCGGTTCTTGGTATGGACAAAGTTGCTTCGCGCATTCTTTTCGTTCATGCAGGCATTCCTGTTCCAACGTGGGAGCTGTGTACACCTGAAAAGCTTCTCAGCGGGCACCGTCCTTTTCCTTTCCCGTGGGTCGTCAAACCTCGAGCGGACGGGTCCAGTTTGGGGGTCTCACTCGTCAAAACACCGGAGGATGTTACGGCGTTTTGCTCGGACTGGTGTTATGGTCCTGAGGTTTTAGTGGAGACTTACATCAAAGGGAAGGAGCTTGAAACGGCTGTTTTCGAAGGCCAGTCCTGGGGAACGCTTGAGGTAAGGCCTCATGCTGAGTTTTTTGACTACACGTCGAAATACACACCAGGTGCAGCGGAGCATGTGATGCCGGCGGATATTCCGGCGGATGTGTACCAGCGCGTTGGGCTTTTTGCTGAAAAGGCGTATACGGCCCTTGGGTGCCGCGGAGTTGCGCGGGTTGAGTTCATTTACGACGAGCAGGCCAAGGAAGTGTATCTGTTGGAGCTTAATTCTCAACCGGGGTTCACGTCGATTTCCCTTGTTCCTGAGGCAGCGAGGTATAATGGCCTCTCCTATCTAGACGTCATAGAAAAGATGATGGAGAGCGCATTACAGCACTTCCAGGAGGATCATCATCGCGGCACGCTGGTTCAGGTGGCTCCGGTTGGGGAGGAGGTGAATTCGGCAAGTGGTGAGAAAGGTTCTAACGAATCACGCCGAAAGAAAAGCAGCGAAGGAGACGCTCACTAAGCGTTAGCATCATTTTGTTTTTGCAATGGCCCACTGGGGTCAAAAGGGAGGTTTTTTTATGAAGCATTGGATAGCTGGTAGCTTTGCTTTTATCGTGGTGGTGAGTCATGTGGAGGCGAGTGGGGAAAAATTAAGTACTCCGAATATCGGGGCTCCGCATAGTGGACACCGCAGAACGCCGTCAAGAGTTATTGATTCCTCTGTGGTGGAAGCTTTGTCTTCAGTCAAAAGCGGTAACACTCAAAATGACAATGAGAGTGCCAATCCTTTTTTGATGAAGGTTGATCACTCCCATACAAATCCATTTTTAACTGAAGAAGAGATTGGGGAAATTAGACGTTAGGAGGCAGTGACTCAACGAGAAGGGGATGCAAGGCAGAAAGTCCTCCAGTTCGAGTTAGAGAATCCGACGGCGACTCCGTCATCGCAAGCCCCCAACCGACTTTCCCCTTCCCATGAACCAACACCGGAAGGTAAAAAAGGAACGACAAGGAAGGTTCAATTCGGTTTGCCGAAGCAAGAATAGGCCTCTTAGGTCTACCGAGAAACTGGGACAGTCGAGCCCGCCACCATAAGGGAGATTTTCACAAAGGACGGCACGAACGCAAGGCAGGTTGCGCGAGTGAGGTCATCTTAAATCAGAAGTGACTCAAGACAAGCGTGGGTATTTATTGGGGTTGTTCAGGTAGTATTGAATTGAAGGGTTTTCTTCATCTATACGAACGGAATCGGTGAAATATTTCTGATGAAAACTTCCTAATTTTTCTCTTTTTTTCTGCTGAGCCTCCGCGATTTCTTCGTTTGATATACCAAGAGTCTGCGCAAAAACCTCCATAACTTCCTGCAGATCCGCGAATTCATAGATTAATTTTTCTCGATCGAATTCTTCCGCGAGCTCTTTCGCCTCTTCAGTTATCTTATTGCGGAGGGCAGCGACGTACTCCTCAGAGCTCAAAATCCTATAACTGACATGGATCCCCATTTTTTCGAGTTGTTCGATCCTTAAATCTCTTAGCAAAATGCCTGTTTTAAAAATAGCTTCCATGAGTTCTTCCTTCGTTCTCCGTTGTCCCACGCAGCCTACAACGGCATAGCGCCCACAAAAAATGAAGGCCCGGACGAACCAGGCCTCTTGCGTTCGCGCTCTCCTCGAAAAAGGGTTAACCCATTGATGGAGAGCGGCGACGCATTGTCTTCCGAGCGCGGCGAAGCGACTCCGCAGCCTCACGTGCTTTCCGCACGGATGGCTTCTCGTACGCTCTCTTCAGCTTCATGATGCGAAACACTCCTTCGCGCTGCATCTTCTTCTTTAAAACCCGCAGGGCCTGGTCAACGTTGTTGTCCCTGACGACGACTTCCATTTTATCACCCCCTTTACCACAGGCCTCCATTCTACCAATTTCTTTGGGTTTGTACAAGGCAGGGGCTGCGCAGCAAAAAAGCCGCGGGCCCCTTCTTGCCCTGCCAACAAAAGTCCTCCTTACGTTAGAATATGTTGCAGTCAGCCTCCTCCTCAACTGGGTAGTCAGACAAAACGGCTTTTGGCTCGCCTTGGGGAACTTGATGCAAAGCTGTTTGGATTTGTTCTTCATCAAGACCATTGAGACGGAGCATTTTTTCATGAAAAGGTGGCCATTCTCCCTTTATTCTTCGAAAACAATTTTGGGGTCCATCTTCGGGGTTAAAGCTCTCATCGTCAAAACCAGCATGAATGAGTCTCATCGGGAGTCCGCAGGTTGCTCGAAGGACATTTTCTGAGAGGAAATTCCAAGCAGGGAAAACGAAATCGTCGTCGTCAAAGCTGAATACTCCAATGCTATTCATGGCGAAGATTTCTCGTCCTTCTCCCCACATCTCAGCAGTATCACCTGGTTGTCTATTTTCAGATTTTTGGAGCAAATGAGAGGCATAGTGCATGGTAGCATCCAGATAGCTATGTTTGCCATCTCCAATTTCCGGGACAATTGTATGCAAAATTTCGTGCAGAACGAACGGAAAATCATTACGCAAACAAATAACTGCGTTTGTCTGTGGATTAATTGTTACATAGTAGTTTGTATTATCATGACTGTTGATTGATATAATCGCGCCATTCGCATTGTGTGCCGATTTACCTTCTTGAATCACGACGGTTTTGTGTTCGTCTCGAGGATCCACGGAGACAGGGAATTGTTCTTCATCCGGTTGCTCTTGTTGAGCGGTGTTCCGCATATAGTCCTGAACAAGTTGAAAAAAATGATCGAACGCTTTTTGATGAGATGTTTTTTCACCTAAGGCTGCAGCAAACAAGAAAGCAACACATTCCCTAATTCTTGGATTATGACTATACCGCGTCAGGTCCTTTAATATGAAACACCCAAATTCAGGGGTGCTTTTAGCGGCCAAAACTAAAGGCAACTTCGAAGCGACCATTTTCGAAAATTCATCGGGATTGGCTTGCTTTAACTGATGAAGCCACTGTTGATTTTCTTTACTCACCTTCCTAGCTGACAAGAAAGCGTCAAAATCGATGATGCGCCCTTGAGCTAACTTGAGATCGGATTCTTCTTCGTGCAGTATGGATTCTACTAAAGTCTGCTCTTGTGGCGTCATAAGACGCGATGAAAGAATAAAATCGTAAAATGATAATCTCGATCCAACCTCTGCCATCTGGAACTCAAGATCGGTTGCCTTCCAATTCAACTGAGCTTGTTCCACCTCTGAGTAGGCTGTGTTTTTATCATTAGTAGCTATTTCTTTAAATTTCCCAAAAAGTTCCTCAAATGTTTTAAGATCCTTATCTATTAAACTATTTATAATTTCTTTATTAGGATTGTTCCACATTTCCACTGATGGAAAATTGTTGGTCTCCGAGGTTCCGTATGTTTGTTCATAAACCCCTAAACAGCCAAGGAGCATCGCACCTTTAGCGATATTAAAAATAAAACTTTGATTATGAATCATCAAAATGCCTTTTGTCTAACAAGAACCACCAGGAAATTTTGCAAACTTGTTTACGATTTGTCAACTAAGTAAATCCAGCTGAGTTCTGTGATTACCCTACAATTGATACCTTTTTTAAATCATGCTCTAATGATTCAGGGGGTGGATAATTTTCGAATGCATGCTGTTAAATCGGTTGTTATGGGGTGCACTTGCCGGAGGTGTTTATGTTTTTGCGGCGCAGGGAGTGGAAACGGGTCTTCATGATGTCGAAGTGCAATTTGGACAGGTCATTGCTGACGGGAAGATTGCTTTGCAAAAGGACGATCGTCTTTGTTTAAAGCAGCACACCTTCCGCTTATGGGAAGCCATGATCGCGACGGCGCCTAAGATTGAGGGAATACTTAAATCAAACTCGCCTTCCCTTGTCTTGCCAGTAATTATTAATATCATTTTCCATTTTTACATCTTCAGGACGCACCTTCCGGCCGCAGTCATGGAGGAGATAACCTCTCTGCCCAGCTACAAAAAAATGCAGAAGGATTCCCCTATCTTTTCTGGATTTGTTGAGTTGTTCTTAGAAATAGCTCGTTTGCTGCCTATGGAACTTGCAGAGGCTAGGATTTTGTCGTTGGAAAGTTTGGCTGACAAATTAACCCCGCTTCCTTTAGGTCTTTCGAAAACGGATGTCCTGCGTTTTCTTCAAGAGGGACAGGCCAAGAGAGTTTGGCTTGAGACTCTGGCACCTCCAAGTAAATTGGACGGCGCTAAGGCTACATCTCTGTCGTCAGAATCTTTTCCTATAACAAAAAAAGACGGGCCGAAGGAACACAGCGGAATGTCTCGTATAAAAGACGGTAATTCCCGTGAAAAGGGGCAGCAGAAAAACTCACCTCCGTCGTCAGTTTCTTTCATGCCGCTCGGAGGAGGACACCAAGACCTTATTTCGCGAGCTGCTAAAAATTTGAGGTGGAATCACGCAAATTTTTTAGAGGGACCAGCCCCATCCTCTCCATCTTCAGGCGGTACGCTATCCGAAAACGGGGATTTTGACGGAGCCTTTGATGTTGCCTTTTCTTCTCCCGACGAACAGGAAAAGAAATCTCTTCGCGAAGTTGGCATTACACAGGACGAAGTTGATGCCGCTCTTCAGAAGTACCCTAGCCAAGTCGTTTTTTTAACTCTTTTAGGGTTAAGCGAAATGGCAAACACTCCTGAAGCATGGGCGCAGATCAAACGTCTACAGAAGCATGTTATAAATAAGCAACAGAAGGACAATGCTTTTATGGTTCCATAATAGTTTTGTTGGGGTAACGTGGAGGGGAAAGGTTGGGATGTCCTCTGGTAGGGTTGGTCGATCTACTGGATAGTTTCCTACGAAGGCAACAGTCGAGCGTGTTCTGTGGTAGAATTTTCTTGTTTTCTCAATTGAAAGGAGCAGGTATGCGTTCAGTTCACGGACAAGGGGTGATTCTCGGTCTTGTTGTTTTAGCGCTGGATCAGATCTCAAAGGGATGGATTGTTGCGAATTTCCACCCCCTTGAAACGCGGCATCTTGTACCTCACCTCGATTTCACGCTTGTGTTCAATCGTGGCATTAGCTTTGGTCTTTTGAATTCAGGCTCGTCCATGCAACTTGTGGGGCTGGGGGCGCTCCTTGCGACTATTTTTCTTCTTTTGATGTGGCAATTTTGGAGCGTTTCAACCCGATTCCCTGCCTTTTGTTATGGGGCCATCTTAGGAGGGGCCGTTGGCAATGTGGTGGACCGATTTCGCTACGGAGCCGTTGTTGATTTTATAGATTTTTCCATCAAAAATCTGAGGCTTCCCTTCTACAGTACAACGAATTGGCATTGGCCTGCGTTTAATATCGCCGATTCGGCTATTGTCGTAGGAGTGGCAGGGCTTTTGTTTTACCAACTTCATCAGTCGCATTCGCCAAAAAAAGTCAGCGGAAAACGAGCCCGGTGAGAACCTGTTTCGATCATCGCCGCCCCCCCAAATTACAGCTATTTGAATCTACGCTTGTCTTCAGGGCAGTCCTATAGGATAGGTATATACTTCTACTTGCTATATTTTTATTTTTTAAGTAAAATTA
The DNA here is from genome assembly GCA_041200185.1 of Alphaproteobacteria bacterium. GTDB lineage: Bacteria > Pseudomonadota > Alphaproteobacteria > BNTO01 > BNTO01. The sequence continues at coordinate 530,609 of CP165730.1, read as the reverse complement.
ATTTGTGAGAATAATATTTTTGGGTTATTGGAGATCGATATGTCATTAAAAGATACAAAAGCACAAAATGGTTTTTGGCACGACCTTGTACGCCAGTGTGGGCAGTTGCTGCGAACAGACGTATTGTTTGCTGGAGCTACTCTTGTCTTCTTGATTTCGAGTCTTGTAACATTTTGCAGTACTCAGAATTACATCAATGGAATTCATCCATGGCATCTTATTGCTTTATGGAACGTTGGCGTTATGCTTTCAGTCCTCTTTCTTTACTACTATGAGCGCCGGGCTTCAGCAACACGGAAGATCCTCTCCGCTGCTGGAGGCTTCGCCTTGCTTGTACTGGTGTCGTGCTGTGTCCATAACCTATGCGCCTTAAAGTCGGTTATGGCAAGCTGTCAACTTGCTATAACAGCGTGCCTTTTCTGTTTACTTGGCGTCGTGAAGTCCCCGGAAGAGGCTTCCATAAGGCACTTTGACGAATTTCATCCTTATCGTTTTCAACTACGTATGATGGAGGTTGGCCTTCTCTCGGCAGGTGTTTTCTTAGTTGCAATTATGTTGTGGGGATTGTTTCACTTTCTTCCATTTGCGCTGCCCAAGGTCTTGGTTCGCTTTGCCGTCAAGGCGGCCTGGTTAATCCCTAGTCTTCTCATCTTAACATTCTGTCCGTTGTACACGCTCTGTCGCGTCGTTAATGATGGAGCAGCTGAAGCTAGACCTCGCAAAGTTTTCTTGGGTTTCTTGGCATTTGCAATTGTACCTCTCACGGTCCTTTCGGCGATGATTGCGTGTTTCAACTCTATTGCTTCGTGCTGGATGCCCGCGAATAATATACCCCTTCTTACTGGTCTAGCAGGTGTGGGTGCTATCTACATTCTGAGTTTTGCGCCTTACCAGCTGACAACGGAAAATTCGACAGTTGCGAAAATCCTGGGCTGTTTTCGAAAAATAAGTCCTTACATTCTCGTGCTTCCTATTCTTTGCAGCTTCCTGTTTTTCTACTTTAGGTGGCAGGATCGATTTGTCCTTTCCCCAAATGACCTCAGTCTTGTAATCGCACTTGTCAGTATAGCTGTCACTTTAGGAGCCTTAATTGCCAAAAAGAGTCTCTCTGTAAGTTCCGTCTGGTTAATCCAGTTTTCTTTCGCTCTACCTGGGATCTTCTTACCTGTTACAAGATGTTACTCTCCACGCGCCGAGAAATATTTTGTAGAAACTCTAAAGCAACACGAAGCCTTAGTGATAACTCCACAAGACGGTCTCGTTATCAAAGCTGTTGATCTTAGCACCAAACTGTTGCCGGAGGAGCAGATGAAATTTATTCATTCTCTTGAAACTATTCTTAACTCACCTAAAAAATCGAATGAAATCAGACAAATTCTCATCTGCCTCAATGAAGCAGCACTAGAAAAACGCAAAGGAGCGTGGGGATCACTTGGAAATGCATTGGGTAGCCTCGTTAAATCACAGGAAACCTTGAGTGAAGATCTAAAAGCTTGGCACAGCGCAGATCCGGAAGCTATCGCTGCGATGATCACTTCAGCACAAACTGAAATTAAGAAGGTTGAGGAGCAACTCAGAACTGTGCCCGCGTGCAGTGCTTTGTTAGGCTACTTCAACGTAACAAAGGATCTGCGTATCACCTACAAAGAAGGACGATTAGAAATTAAAAAGCAGACAAAGTGGGGTTTTGTTACAAAGGAGTATGATTTGTTTTTGGGACAGCGACTTGGGTTTATCAAAACTGAATCTCAAGAGAAAAATTCAACGATCGAAAAGGATAACCCTTCGCAGAAGACGCAATTACCGTCTGATAGAGTTCCGCCACAGGTTAAAGAAAACGAGCAAGAAGGAGCGAAAAAGAATTCTTAAAGTAGAAGGTTACCCCCCCCTACAACGGAAACCTCGGGGACGTCATTCCGCCCCCGCCTGGGGGCGGAATGTAGTTGAGGTGACGCATGCCCACAAGAAAGTCGGTACAAGTAGTTTTTCGGTATTCAGTCTTTTTGAAAACCTTTTCCCGAATAGACGATAACGCTTTGAATTAACACAAAAGAAGTTACTCTTACGAGAACCTGTTTTTTCTGTCGCCTACCAAAAATTTACTCCAATTCCGGGCACAACTGACTGAATGTCCTGCACGTCAAGATTGTGAATCGCATATTTCTGCATATAGGATAAGAATATCTGGGCTGGAAGATGTAATACCTAACCGACAACTTTCAAGAGAACGAATCAACGCAAGGAACAACCACGATAGATCAAAATATCGAACTCCTTAGAAAGTTCTGACGGAGATTTATAAAGGTTCTTATTACCAAAGAAAAGGAGGCTGGAGCCCCCATGAGCCATTCAAGACCACTACGACTTGCTGCGTCGACACAGAAGGGCTACAACACAACCCCTCCCCCGAATCTCACCCTACCACGAAGAAACTAACCCAAAACACCTCTAGTCTGAGCTTGTAGAACACCTCCGTTATGACGACAAAATGTATCCGACCTGACGAATATCATCCGGCGATTGAAGGCTGACGAATGTACTTGTCGATGAACACCGTCTTCCCAACTGGGAAAGTACCTGTCCATGGCCTATTTCCCAGAAAGTATGGATGCCTCTACGTGTTAATCCTTCCATCGTCTCACGCCATCGAACAGGATGTGTCACCTGTCGCGGAAGGAGGTCTTTCCACTCATCAACGTTCAAAATAGGCTGAGCTGTCACGTTGGAGACAACTGGGAATCGGCCTTGCTGCAAAGAAACGTTGGCGATTTTCTCACACAAAACCGCCTCAGCAGGCTTCATCCAACAACTGTGAAAGGGACCGCTAACAGCCAGCATTACGCCGCGTTTGGCTCCCTCTCTGAGTGCTCTCTCCCGTACGCATTCAACACCTTCACGCGTTCCTGTCACAACGATCTGTCCAGGGCAGTTGTCATTGGCAAGTGAGCACAACCTAGAATTCGTTCCAACTTCCTCATCAATGATCCGCATCACCTGCTCTTTTTCAAGCCCCAAGATTGCGCACATACCTCCTAAGGGTTGCCCTGCCGATCGCGGCGAAGCTTCATCCATTGCCTGAGCACGTGCTTTTAGTAAATCAATGCTATCCTCTAAAGACAAGATTTGGGCTGCCACAAGGGCCGCATATTCACCAACAGAATGTCCAGCCGCGTAGGAAACAATCTCCGCAAGATCCTTGTCAAAATAATCCTCAACCACAGACAAGATCATGAGACTCGTCGTAAAAATGGCTAATTGAGCAAAACGAGTTTTGCGGAGATCTTCATCTGGACCATAGAACATTAAATCAGACAAAGAATAGCCGAGAAGATCATCCACCTTCTGCGCAACAATACGCGCCGATGAAAATTCCTGGTAGATTTCATACCCCATCCCGACGGTCTGAGACCCTTGTCCCGGGAAAATAATCGCGTTCTTTTGATCCATATCAGACGCTTCCATAACCCTTTGTGGCCACTTGGGAGGATTCTAGCAAAGAAATGTGAGAGATCCGAGACAGAGAATGGAAGGAGCCGCACAGGATCATCTTTTACCCTCCTTCCACCCTGCGCGGTTTTTTGCTAAGCTCCACCTTGTTGAATGATTGGGAGGGGAATAGTAGTGCGTTGTTCTTGGCGAGGTTTGTTGGTGTTTGCCTCAGGTGTATTGTTTGTGGGGTGCTCGTCAGTTCAACAAATCTCAGACGATGAAGCTGTGTTTTCTAAAATCGTTGAAGCGCATCGGAAACACGGATCCTCGCCGAAAGATTGGCCAGCTCACGAATTCCGGACTCATCGAATTCAACCCGTTGTTGTCTTAGCACCTCAGTTCTCGCCAGATATATTGGCACCCTATGTAAGGAAAATTTCTCAAGTTGCTCACGGACGTTTCCCCGTCTTTGACGTTGAAACCAGACAAGGACAGCACATCTCCTTTGTGCGCGTCGGAGTGGGAGCCTGCAACACTCTGGATGCCGTGCTAGCTTTAGCCGACACACCTTGCCACACGGTTTTGTTCCTGGGATCAGTGGGATCACTGACTGAAAAAGCTGCTATTGGGGATATTGTCATTCCAATGGAGTCACGGAATGGTTGTGGAGCAGATTTGTATTTGACAACGGATTCGTTCTTAAAAAATAGCCTTGGGAAGATTTACCAGGCTGATCCTGCTAGCCAGGCGAAATTGGCAGGAATCGCTAAGCTTGAGGCTGGCAGTAGGGTCGCCGTGCATGATCTAAAGGTTATAAGCGTCGACACAGTTGTCGGAGAGTATCACCATTTGAACGAGATCAAGAACCTCGGTTGTGAAGCCATCGAGATGGAAACTGCTACGTTTTTCCATGCTGCGAGGATTGCCGGCAAAAAGGCCACGGCCCTGCTGTACGTTGTCGATTGCACATTTCAAGGGCAGTCGCTTTACTATGGCCGAACATCAGATCTAAAAGCAAAGAAAGAAAATGTCAAAAAAACGATAATCCCGAATATAATCCTGAAATTTGCTCAGAGTTAGGAGGCCATAAGTCTAGATCTAGGATTTTCTTCCGAGGAATCTGAGATTTTTTGTTCATTTATTTTTCTTGTTCCCTTTTCCTCATTTGACGTGTATTCAGCCGGTCAATCTACAAACAACATTCCAGTAGAAGTTATCCCAACAAAGACAACACTGGTAGAAAGTTATGAAACGGAAATTCCCTTGAGCACACTCGATTCTGGTGCTCAAACGACAGAAAGCTCGTATTTTTTAGGCGAAGAATACCGATCAACAAAAGGACGGCTGATTGAAAAAAACAAAGCTACGAAGGAACTCTACCAGGCATGTTCAAGTTCAACGACTTTTCAAAGACATGGAAAGGCCTGATGGCATGGGGACAGAAATATGCGATAGCTACAAAAGACTTTCTGAAGTTGTTATTCCGTTCAGATGCCTGGGGTGTAGCTCATCACAAGGAGATGTACACTCAGCATGAACAGCTGTCACAAACTTTCGAGGGTAATCAAAAAGCTCTCGAACTAAAAGACAAGGACAAGGACAACGCAATTAAAAGCTGTCAAATCGAAGTAGAGGATGATGATCTTGAAAAGATCAAGAACTTGAAAGAAAAAGTCAACCATTAAAAAAAAGAATCCAATCGACTTCAAGACAGAGGTAAAGGATCTGATGAACAAAAGGAAAAGATTACTGAATAGGCGAAGCAGATCGATGAACTCAAAAAAGGATCCGGAGCTTAGCACAGAGAACCAAGCACTAAAAAGCTAGATCAGTGGTCAAGCTACAAAGCTAGATCCCCTGGTAGCAACGATACATAAATTGGCTACACATTAATTAAATTAGCTACTGCCTGTTGGATCAGTAATGCTTTTTCCTTCTTTGAATTTTCGTAATTGGCTCTTCCAGGTGCTATACATCTTGTAGGACGGGCATAGGAAAGAACAAATCTTAGCGATCGGATTGTGGCCTCTGGGCATTATGAGGGGAACAAAATACCCTCTATGAATGTCTCCTCAATCTACCAGCCCCTTCTTTACGCTGGAGTTTTACATACGCACGTGTACTACTTGTTCTCTTGTTTGTTTTTCATGAGACTGTTTCGAATATTTGATAAAATGACGTAGAATATAAAAGAAAACATCATAAGAACAGCAATAGCGCAGGCCAATGGCCAGTCACGATTATTGAAGAACTCACACCATATCGCCTGACCAATGGTCATCGTTTTAGCTCCCCCCATCAGCTCAGGAATGACAAATTCACCAAGTGCTGGCACGAACACTAGCGTACAACCCGCAAAGACCCCCGGTAAGGAAAGAGGAAAAGTAATCGACCAAAACGAGCGTGTTCGACTAGCCCCTAAATCCAACGAAGCTTCTAAAAAAGATCGGTCAATCTTCTCTAAAGCGGCGTAGATAGGAAGGATCATAAAGGGCAGATAGCAATAAATCATTCCTAAACAAACAGCATAGTTATTGTCGAGAAAATGGATGGGCGTATGAATCAGGCCTACCCTTCGTAAGAGTTCATTAACAATCCCGTGCGTGTTAAGAAGGTTCATCCAAGAGTAAACCCTTACAAGAAAGGACGTTGCAAAAGGCAAGATGACCATCAAGATGAAAATCGTATGGCGTCGCTTCGGAGCACGACTAATGGCATAAGCCATAGCGTAGCCAATGATGAGACAGCCTAGTGTCGAAGCTCCCGCTAACCAAATGGACGATAAAACAGCTGTGAAATAAAATGAATCTGTAAAAAGAGTTAGGTAATTTCCTAAGTAAAGATAAATATTGTAAAAGCAGTAACCTGTATTTTTAATAAAGCCCGTAAAGGGGGGAAGCCCCCAACAATTTTTGGCAAGGCTAATTTTTAAGATAAGCAGAGACGGTACAGCGAAAAATAATACACACCAGGCATAAGGCAATGCAATCAACGCCGTGCGAGTCCCGACACGCGTTCTGAGTTTCAAGGGGACTCTTCTTGCCGATGCAATGATAGGATTTAGCCACTTCTCTTTCATAGCTTGCTCCTACGCGGTCAGCAAAATGCCATTTTCAGCTCGCCAAAACAAATAAACTTCGTCATCCCAGGTAACGTTCCTCTCGGAAAGACGCAGCAAGTTCGGCAGAGATGACTGCATGTGTTTGCCTGAAGGAAGTTCAACGTAGTAAACAGAAATATCTCCAAGATAAGCAATTTCTCGAACGATGCCTTTTGTACAGTTCCGATTTCCTGCCGGAGGGGTCTGAGACATCATAACTTTTTCAGGACGTATCGCAACGGATACATTAGAGCCGATGGGAATAGCTCCAACGCGTGTCGCATAGATCGAACAACTTGCGTCTGGCGAGTCGATGAGGACATGGTCCTTTTCCTCTTCAACGACCACACCGTCAAAGATGTTCATACTTCCGATAAACTCAGCCACAAACCTCGAGTTAGGGAATTCATAAACATCATGAGGAGCTCCCACCTGACGAATTCTCCCTTCTTCCATAATAGCCATGCGAGTTGACATGGTCATGGCCTCCTCCTGATCATGCGTCACGAGGATAAAGGTAATTCCTACTTTCTCTTGAATGTTAACAAGTTCAAATTGGGTTTGTTCTCGGAGGCGTTTATCAAGAGCTGTTAGTGGTTCGTCGAGCAAAAGCAACTTGGGCTGCTTTACGAGGCTTCTCGCCAAAGCAACACGCTGTTTTTGGCCACCTGAGAGCTGGTCTGGTTTCCGGTCGGCGTAAGAGGACATCTGAATAAGATCAAGTGATTCCATAACCCTTTGGTGAATCACAGGCTTTGGCAAGGATTCCTGTTTTAACCCAAAAGCAATATTCTGATAAACAGTCATGTGCGGGAAAAGGGCATAGGACTGGAACATCATGTTCACAGGTCGCTCGTAGGGAGGAAGGTCTGTGACGTCGACTCCGTCAATTAAAACGCGTCCGGATGTTGGCGTTTCAAAACCGGCTAAGACTCGTAACAACGAACTTTTGCCACACCCCGATCCTCCAAGAAGAGAGAAGAGCTCTCCTTTATAGATGGAGAGAGAGACGTTTCTAACAGCTTCGACGGATGCATACCGCTTGCTGATCGACTCAATTTGAATATACGGAGCCACGTTTGGATCTTGCCATGGTTCAATACTTCTTTTGTTGGAAAGATGAGGTAGAGCCACTTCACCCCCACAGATTTAAACAGCTGCTTCATGTTTACATGTTCTAAACCTGGAAGGCAAGGTGAAGCCATGGGTATGTTCTGCCTCTGACCTAGAGATAAGTCGGTTCACACAGTTGAGTACATTCCCCGCACTTGAAAGGAGGACGTCTTCCTGATTGGAATCTCATCTCATGCAAGGTCACGAAGAACCCGATATTTGGACTGCGGCACTTCCTTAGATGTGTATCCTGGTTTTGGTGTTTGATCCATGTCTTGGAGGGCTACGATCCATCCACCCAGCTTTAGCTGTTGTGGCTTGACGACCCCCCTCAATATGAGAACCACGTCCCTTTGCTTTACTCTCTGGATCTCTGCTAGAAAGAGCACGAACCAGAGCAGAGGCAGACGATGGAGCAAGCCAGACCGGCTTTTCACCCAATCTCCCTGATGACTTACCTCGAAGAGTCCGGAGGGGAGGATACCAGATTGTTGCGCTGGATTCCCTGTTTCTCTCCCAAATAACGATAAGTCTACAAGAAAAATTTTTTCTTTTCTCCTTTTGTAATTTTTGATCTTTAAAGAGCTTTTTGTAGCCACTTCGATACCGTTAAAGTCTGACTGCAAGCTTCCTGGTAATAGAGTCGGGACCCTTTGCAACATTAGCTCAATTGGCTTTATTAAAAATTTTCGTAGGAAAGAGACTTTGTGTCGACGGCAATCCTCATTTCCACAGTTTCATCCATTCGTTCATCGTCAATTTGTCAAACTCAAACTGGTTAGCAACTGGCTAGATTCTGTTGACATTTAAATAGGGTAGAATGCTCTGCGAGGAACTTTACAAAACCGAGATTTTCCATGACAGCCCTTCATCGACACGACATTTCAGACCAACTTTGGAACAAAATTGAGCCTCTTTGCGTAGGACGTAAAGATCAGCCAGGACGAACAGCGAAGGATAATAGACTTTTTATCAATGCTGTCCTTTTCGTCATACATGAGGGGGGTTCTTGGAGAAGTCTTCCTCCTGAATACGGAAAATGGAACACTGTTTTTCAGAGATTTCGGCGCGCAAAAGAAGGGTATATGGCAAAAAATGATGGAAATTTTATGGAAACATTCTGAGTGAGAATCCCTTATGTTAGATTCAACTTTTATCAAAATGCAACTTTCTGCCGCCGGAGCCAAAGGAGGCCATCAAGCGCTTGGGCGCTCAAAAGGAGGCTCACAAGTCAACTGCATTGGGCCGTGGATGAGGCTGGTCTTCCCGTCCGATTTGTTATGACAGATGGCGTCACAGCAGACGGCAAAACAGCTTGGCAGCTTATTCAAGGAATGAAAGCAGAGCGCTTGATAGCCGACAAAGCTTACGATTCGCAGGAGATTTTGAATGCAGGGACTTTTATGGGGATGGAAGTTTGTATTCTACCCAGAAAGAGCAGAAAAATTCAACGAGAAAGAGATAAAGATCTCTATAAGACGCGTAGGCTTGTCGAAAATGCATTTTTAAAATTAAAAAGATTGAGGGGGATTTCTACGAGATACTGCAAAACTGTGGCCTCGTTCTTTGCCGCCATTTGTTTGGCCTGCGTGGTGATTTGGGGGTAAGGGGTTAAAGGGCAACAGCATCTAGTAAGATCCTTCATTCTCGATACTTTTTCTCCAGGTACCGTAGATTATATATTCCTCAAATGCCCCTATACTTCCCCTTCTCGATTTAGGTCAACATTGAGAAATTCCAAAGAACAATTCTCCACAACATCCACCATAAACCCTTGTGAGAGGTTTGGCATCTCCCATCATTTATTGATAGACGATTTTAAGTATACAACTCCATTATCTTCATTTATTTACTAATATATATTGTGTTAGAATAGGACATGTAGAGAGATATATTCGGACGACATTTATGTTACCTCGGTTCTGGCTCAGTAAGATCAAAACGATTCTTTTTCCACCAACCTGTGCTTTTTGCGGTGCACCCACCGAAGAGTACTATTCCCTCTGTTCGCATTGCTGGCTCTCTCTGAATTTTATTAATCGCAACACCTGTCGCTGCTGTGGGGCTCCTATTCAGGCAAAACAAGCCGAACGTTATCCCAGCGACATTTCAACTCAGTGTTGTGAGGCATGTTTGCGGTCAGGGTTTTCGCCGCCTCGTCATCAATTCATAGCTGCTCTTGTGTACGATGATTTTTCGAAACCGTTCATCCTTCGAATGAAAGAGCATAATGAACCGCACTTAGCTCTTGTCTTCGCTAAATTCTTTAACAAGAACGATATAAATAACGTTGACTTCATTGTTCCAGTTCCTCTTCATCCCCTCCGCCTTTGGCAACGGACCTATAATCAGGCGGCCCTTCTGGCTTTGGGGCTGCGGCATTGGAATAAGGACTGTCCTCCTGTTCGGCTCGATCTCCTAAAGCGAACGCAATGCACTCCTAAACAGAAGGGACGCAACAAAGAGGAACGAACACGTAACGTCAACGGCGTTTTCGCCGTACCCTCGGCGGCCCAAAGTATTATCAAAGAGAAAACAATCGCCCTTATCGATGACGTTATCGGCTCAGGAGCAACCATGTCAGAGTGTCGAAGAGTTCTTTTGGCTGCAGGCGCCGCGGAAGTCCGTGCCCTTGCCCTGGCAAAGGCCTTTAAGACAAGGTAGTGATTATTCATGATAAAAATTATACCGAATAAGAAATTATTTGACGGAATTCTGCATTTTATTATTTTTCCCACAAAACTAAAATCTCAAAAAACTTTCATTGACACAACAAGCATTTTTTTAAAATGCAAGTCTATCATCCAACTTTCAACGCAAAATTTATTTCAGTAAACATGATCTATTACAAATTGTAGAGCTATCAAGATTTTTTCTGAGCGCATATTGGTTGCAATGAAAAACTTTTCGACACTTATTGCCAATACTTGTAGTTTTTCAAGCTCGAAAAAATTACGCTCCTCTCATCACCCAAGAGCCCATCCTCAACGCATCTGTATACCTACCTTTCCACCGGCATCACTCCAGATCAACAACTCGCTATCCCTAAGGTCACTTAAGCCTTGATAACCGATTTTTTGAGTCCCCCTCGGCAGGCACCTTTCACCATATCAGGCACAAAGGTGTTGGCTACTATGATGGGAAGTTGTTCGTCTCGTGCTAGCATGAGCGCCGTTGCATCCATGATCTTGAGCTCGCGCCGCAAGCAATCGTCATGTGTTAACTCCTCCAAAAAAACGGCTTGAGGGTTCTTGATAGGATCGTCCTCGTAAACACCGTCTACCTTTGTTGCCTTCAAAAGGCCGTCACACCTCATCTCACAGGCTCTCTTTGGCCTTCTGGTTAAGCAAATCCTGCAATCCTGCCAAAGCAAAGTTGCTCAAGGAAGTCTTTTTGGACGCTTCTCGAGGTTTGTCGTCTCTGGATCTCTCCCCACAGCAAGCCGGACATTCAGAGGGCTCCTCACGTGACTCAGACGAAAGAGCCACCTCCTCCGAGTTAGAGTCATCCCCTCTTGCTGATCCTAACCGACGACGAAGTTCTTCCGCTCGCAGTCTTGCTAGAGACACCGCAGGACTTAGATCTTGAGGAGTCGACTTCTGCCTCTTTACAACAACACTATCTGTCGATTGCCGAAGGGCCTGACTTTGCGGAGCTACTCCTGCCCCAGCTACGTTGGAGCGTACAGAACTTCCTGGAGAAAAAGACCTCGCTGCAATCGGGTTTCCCGCTTGCTGTCCAAGGTTTCCTTCTTTCCAACTCCCTTGCTGTATCTGAGAAGGACTCGTAGGTTTTGGAAAAACTGATCGGGAGGCCTCTTTACTGGTCATTTGCTGCTGGTCCGTTCCTGCTGTGGCCTGACCTCCACCTAACCTCTGTCCCATCCTGAATCCAGCTTCAAAACCGTCCTGATACCCACGCTCATAGTCTGATTTTGGCTCCAAGGACGGGGTTGAAGCAAAAGGTCCGCAGACCGGTGACGAAGGCAACCCTTCCTGTTGTTCCGAAGGCAGAGCAGCGACAGGAGCGTCGACCGAGCTAGGTAGAGTTGGACTCGTGGTCGATTCTGGGCAACTCATCGGCGCCAGCAAATCGGTAACGGAGCTTACTTCCTTCGCCCCAAATGACCCCTCACTCGTTGTCCTACGAACTCTGTTACCTGCCATGCGAGGAAAACGACGAGGCCGAGAAGACCGCTCGGAGGCAACAGCAGACGCCTGAACCTCAGCTCCAGCTACGTGAGAGGCTAGTTCAGATATGGGTCTCTCATCCATCCGAATAAAATCACCCTCAAAACCCCACCGCTCTTTCTCAGGGAGCTGCATGAAACGGTCCCGGGTGTCTCCAATCTCTCCGTAGGAATGTAGCGCCGGCCGCCCCGAGAAGAAGGCCTGCATGTCGGTGCAATGAGTCGTCTTCAAAAACCACCCTCGCTCCGTTGAAGCTTCAGCCATTCCTCTCCCCGCCCGAGGCGAAGACCTCAACGCTGAACTCTCCACCGTCTGCGATTTGTCCACAGAACTGATCCCTCTCGCCGATTGAATTGGCAAACCAGTCGGCCGCCGTGTCACTCTCAAAAATTTCAGCATGTCGTCCTCAACTGTCTCCTTCAGCTCCAATACCATTGTAGGGCAAGGAATACACAAACTTCCACTATTAAAATAGCCCAAAAACTAATACTAAGTAAATACTTTACATTTTATTTGCGTAAAAAAATATGACACAATCACGCCCTTGACCATTACCGGCACAACCCAGCTCCCCTTGTTCCCCGCAATTTGCATAAAAAACCTTTCAAAAACCGACAAGCAGAATTTACCACGCCAACAAAGCATTTTCTACCTTGTTAAAGCGAAAGCGTTACCTCTCCCTACGCGTCCTTTTAAGCTACCCCCTTTTTCCTAGGAGTTACACAATAGCAATGCAGATAGATCGCCGCTTTTCTTCCTCCTCAGACGCGCGAAGCTTTAATAGGCATATTGCGAAGCACTATTACTTTTTTGAGATACAAATAATAGTCATTTTCCAAACAAAACTTTTATCTCATATTTTACTATACTATATTAATAAAATTTTATAAATCTAATCTAGAATTACCCCCTAAATGATGCTTTTACTGGAAACCATGACAAACACTTCCCCAAATTTTCCATTGTTTCAAACGATCAAAGACGCCGCCAAGTATCCGTCTCTTTCCTGGAGAGTCTTCGGTTATGCTGCCTCCTTCTCTTACCTCGAGATTTTGATGATCGGCGTCATCAAAATCGTTAATTCCTCGGAATCAAATCTCTGTCCTTCGCTACGCGCTTCTCCTTTCTTGCATTATCAAATCTTTTTGGCGCGAGTACGAGCTCCGGTGACCATCAGGTCGACCCAATCGATGGTACCAAATGTCGCGTATTCTTGATAAAGCAAGCTGTTCCTTAGCCTCATACTTCCTTCCGGTTTGTATTTCTAAATTTTCTACTATGTTTCTCAACCACACCCTAGATACTTGATTATCTTCCTATCTCTCCCCCGTAGTCTTCTCATCCCCCTTGCTGGCGGGGAAAAAATCGGTCTTAATAAAGCGCGTGGTTATCTCGACTCAGGTAATATGACTTCTCCCGTGGCGGATCTCATCAGGACATTGTCCAAGCTCCCTGGCGTTGGACCTAGGTTGGCTCAACGAACGGTGCTTTTTCTCTTAAGGGATCAGCAAAATTTACTCGATCAGCTGCTCGTTGATTTGAAGACTGTCAAAGAGAAAGTTAAAAGGTGCGACATTTGTGGCAATCTTGATCATGTACAACCTTGTCACTTGTGCACTGACTCTTCGCGTGATGCCAGCTTGCTGTGTGTTGTTGAAACAGTTGCAGATTTGTGGACGCTGGAGAGGGCTCGTTTTTTCAACGGACAGTATCATGTCCTCGGAGGTTGTTTGTCCGCTATGGATAATGTTGGGCCTGAGCAACTTTCTATAGCTGCGCTAACGCGACGGGTTCAGATGTATTCATTTCAGGAGGTTGTGATTGCTTTGAGCGCAACGCTGGAGGGGCAAGCTACGGCCTTTTACTTAGCGGATCTCCTTAGTCCATGGGTTGAAAAAGTTTCCTTCCTTGCTCAAGGCGTTCCTATGGGTGGAGAGCTTAATTATCTAGACGACGCCACCTTATCTGCAGCCTTTTTGGATCGGAGATCTGTGTCGGCACATCCTTCCGAAGCCAGAACTTTGCTCTCCCGCAAGGCTGGTTAACGCTTCTTTCTTGTTGCTGCTACACTGTTTTATCTTTAAGAAGTCGACCGATAATCTTAGATGTGCAACTCACCAAAGGAATAACTTGGCGATAGTTCATGTTTGTCGGTCCGATAACGCCAACGGCTCCTACAATTCGTCGATGAGTTGAGTGATAAGGCGAAGCAATGAGCGAACAACCCGCCAAATTGAATTTCTCATTTGCCGAGCCAATAAAGACCTGAATTCCCTGCGCCTTTGCTGTCGAGTCAAGCAGCCCTACCATGGTTTCCTTTGTTTCGATGGCTTCAAACAAATGACGTACACGATTAAGCTCATCCAATTCTTCGATATGTTCTAGAAGATTAGCTTGCCCTTTTAAAACAAACGTCGAAGACTTTTCTTTCGCTGACCACGACTTAAGACTTTGATGAAGAATGTGAGCTGCCGTCTTGTTGAAGTCCCCCTTGTCGACCGACAATTCATTCTGAACCCACAAGAGACCTTCAGCTACTGTCTTCCCAGCCAGGTAAGTTGAAAGGTAATTTGACACTTCTTTTAGTCGATCTGGAGATAAGTTACCTGGCCCTTGAATAAGTCGATTTTCAATATGCCCGGAGTCGGAGAGCATAATTACTAAGAGGCGTCCTTCTCCCAAAGAAACAAACTCAATGCGCTGAAGAACAGGATCGCTTTGGGGAGATAAGACGATTCCTGCATATTTCGATAAGCCTGATAGTAACGACGTTGCCTTCTCAATAACAGCATCAACCCCCTCCTCAGCGTGTTCCTCAAGGGCTTGCTCAATCTCTTCATCAGAATATTCCGTGAAATCGGAACACTCCAAGAGACCATTCACGAAGAAGTTAAACCCCGCCTCTGTTGGGATACGCCCAGCTGAGGTATGAGGAGCGTACAACAATCCCATTTCTTCCAAATCTGCCATAATATTGCGGATTGTGGCTGATGACAGGGGATACTGTGAGCGTTTTGACAAAAGGCGAGACCCCACCGCCTCGCCTGTCTCAAGGTAGGCGTCCACCAACTCACGGAAAATCTCAATAGATCGTGCCGTTAATTGCGAACTCTTTGCCATTCTCCTCCTCGCTTACGCCTTTCGTTGTACCTCCGGCAAACACAAAACGATCCCTAAAGGATCGACCGAGAAGGCCTTACGCAATACAGCCATGACCTGGTCATAAGTCGTCGTTGCAATGTACTGTGGCAATGCCTCTATCTGTTCAAGCGTGTAACCAAGGGCTAGCCTTACTAATGCGAAACGTATATTTCCATGCCCTTTAAAAACCTCGTACTTTGTCGATGTAAGCCATCCTTGTCGAGCTCGCTCGAACTCGGCGCGATCAAGCCCTTTTCTCAGGACTTCTGCCAACCGTTTTCTAAACTCTCGAATAAATTTTTCGGGAGTAACTCCAGGCATGAGAGATGCTGATATACACGTCGGCCGCGCATCAAGCGACTCTTCCCAAATGTAATCAAGAGAAGATACCCACGATTTCTCATCTTCAAAATAACGACGAAATTTGAAGAGGGTACTTCCAAATAAAGCCTGGAGCCCCACTAACAAGGCTACTTCTTCTGCGTATCCCTCTACTGAATGATGAGGCGTATGATACCAAAACTCTATCTTCGGAGAGGCAACTTTGTCGCTGTAGTAAGTTATCTGGTGATGAATTCCATCTTTTAGATTGTTCTTCTGGCGATCACGTGCCGGGACATCCCTTTTTGCGATTTTTCCAAAATACTGGTCGGCCAGCCTAAAGATTTCCGCTGCTTTAACATCCCCGATAACAATTAACGTTGCATTATTTGGCCTATACCATGTCTGGTAATGTTTCATAATGGCTTCGCGACTATAAGCAAGGATATTCTTCCTTGAGCCAATAATCTCCTTTCCGTAGGGGTGCTGCGGGAATAAAGCTAGTTTGATGTATTCGTCGGCAAGTCCCAGTGGCGGATTCTCAACAAGCATGAGACGCTCTTCATAGACAGCTTGCTGTTCTTTCTTGAAGATCTTGTCGTCTTTAAGGTAGAAATTCTTCATCCTATCGGCCTCAAGATCAAAGATAGTGTTGAGCGCTGCTACAGGAACATCTTCGATATACATCGTCCAATCCTCTGATGTGCAAGCGTTCAAGGAACCCCCTATTCCCTCAACAGTTGCATCAATCTTGGGATATTTCGCAGAACCATGAAAAAACATGTGCTCCGTCATATGAGAGAGACCAAATACGTTCTCGGGGTCATCACACGAGCCAACACCGTACAAAACGCCGACACTTGCTCGTGGTACGGCATGATCCTCGACAACGACAACTCGCATACCATTTCCGAGTATTTTGACTCTAGCATTCAGCAAACGATGAGACTTAGCGTTTTTGGCTGACGTATTATTTTGATCGCCATCTTTTGCAGCTGCATCTTTAGAGGCTTTCTCCTGGTGCGAGCCGCTCTTTTCATTAACTTTTGACTCCCCAAGGCTTCCCGCTGGCAAAACTAATGTACCCATTCCTAACAATGCTAAAATTCGAGACCCTCTCATCATTTACACCCCCTGAACAGCCTTACCAACCGACACGAATACAACTTCCCCATAAGAAGAGAAAAGCTCTTGACTAGCTCTCTTTACATCCGAGTACTTTAAGCGACTCAGTTCATCAAAATAACTAAAAACCTGTTGGGATGAAAAACCAATCTTGCGTAGTGTGGCAACCCACCACACTACACTCATAATTGAATCTTTAGTTGTCACAGAAGAACCCATAATAACCCTCTTGGCGATCTCAAAGTCCTGTTGAGAAACTCCCTTATCAGCTATCTCTTTGAGCATCTTGAAAAAAACGTCCTTTGCCTGGGCTAGCGTCTCATTCCGCGTTCCAACGAAGAACATCATGCAATTGTCTAACCTATTCCACTTTCTTCTTCCATAACAAGAATAGGCAAGGCCTTGTTCTTCGCGAATCTTTCTAAACATAAGTGACCCGAGTCTTCCTCCCGCCACAACATCCAAAGCTACGAGCTTTGCGAAGTATGAAGGATCTTGGGAATCAAACCCTGGCAACCTCGCTAGCAGCATTGACTGCGGAACGTCAAAATCGACGTGAACTTGCTTTGAGGCATCCCCGTCTGAGTTTGTAGAGGGAGTCCAGGTTGTCAGAAGTGTTCGTTTAGGTGCAGCTGGCAACCTCCGCAGGGCCTCCTTAATCTTTTGGACAATTTCTGCCTCCATCGCCCGTGGCCCCGAGACCACCACCTTGGCGTTCTGATAACTAAACAGGCCTAAATAATTCTTCAGGTCTTTTACACTAACAGAGGAGAGATCCTCTCCCAGCTTATCCAAAGATTGCCGGTAGGGATGCCCACAGGGATAAAAACGTTTATTCCACGCTTCCTTTAGGAGTGTCTCTGGAGCCTTTAGGGATTCCTGGTAGGAAACAATCAGATCCTTCCTTAAATCCGCGAAAAATTTCCTGGGAAGATGAGGATTCGACCATAGGAGCACCAAAACATCGACCACCTTCTTGTAGGATTCCACTGGAGACCACAACGACACGCTTACGTCATCAGTATCAACGTCTGCACCAAGTGTCGCCCCACAATCGTAGAGGATCCCCCTTAAATCATAGGCGTTGTAACGTCCTGCCCCCCTAAGAAGCATAGGCCACAGAAACATTGGCAAACTCGGGTGAGTCGCGTTCACATTTTTAGCTCCAGCATCTTCAAACACTAGCGATAAGCACACGATGGGATGATCACTCGGAATGAACCAGACTTTGTGAGGAAGCCCTATATCGTGCTCATGGATTTCTGCTCGGAAAATGTCAATTTTGGGGGACACCGACGCGGCCCTCACTTTCTCGCTGGATCCTGCCGTAGCCTCTTGTGGGACATCCTGCGTCTTAGTGTCCTTTGTTTGCTTCGCCTTTTCTTTTTTCACAACCATAACGTTCTTCGCGTCTCCACCATCTTCTGTTTTGCCTTCGCAAAACGCACCCACGGTCAGCGTTAGCGTAGCACAAATTTTGAGCCAACTCCCTCTTAACACAATCATACCACACAGCTACCTCCTGGCTGGGATTGTAACAAAGAAACAAACTGCGTTCCAGACGAGTAGACTTCAGTTACCTAAGACAAAGGGAGAGTGCAAATTACACTCTAAACAAGAAACCGTACATAGACTAAAATCCTACCTGACTCGAGATCGATATCTGCTATAGCTTCATGGCGGAAGGGAAACATACCAACGGCGCGATGTGGAGCGTTAATATCGATAACTTCTAAAACAACGCCTGCCCCGAAATCCTGTACGGCAGAGACCTTCCCCAACAAAATTCTCGTCTCGGCATCCTCGACGCGCAATCCTTCTAAATCCGTGACGTAGAACTCATTCAGCAAAGGAGGTAGTACTGCGCGAGAAATGCTGATTTCTCGCCCTCGGAGCGACTCGGCCTCATTCCGCGTTGTGTAACCATCACAGTGAGCAACGAACTGATCTGCAGACAAACGCCTTCGCTTTACTAGGACGATCCGCTCTTTCTCGCTCCACAACTCGGCATACTTCCAAAAATCCTCAGGATTTTGACAAAATACCCGAACAACGACATCCCCTCGTACGCCGTGCGGCTTCAGGACTTGGCCGATGACGACAAAGCTTTTAGCCTCTTTAAGAGCCGAGGTAGCTGACGACAACCCATGGGCCCCTTGTTTTTTTGTTTTGTCATCTTTGTTCACGGAAAAAACGCCATTACTTATTAGGGGAGGTCACTCCCTCATTTTTGAGTAACCAACACTTTCGACAAACCGATTCATACTTGCTTTGGCCGATGTCTTCGTCGTTCTCTGTCTTTTCTGTCGCTGTTCGGTGAGCCATAATGGCCTTTTTTCCGCAGTGACAAATAGTTTTGATATCTCTCAATTCATCAGCCAAACCCAACAAAGCACAGGACCCCTCAAAGACATTAGCCTGCCACGACGTCCGCAAGCCAAAGCACATGACCGGCACATCATGGAGCGAAGCGATGCGTCCCAAATCCATGACCTGGTCACGCGTCAAAAACTGAGCCTCGTCGATGAGCAAAATTGCAATTCCATCTAAATCAATGCCTGAGAAGTCGTAGTCTTTATCGTAGCAAATACACGGCTTTGATACACCCAAGCGACAGCTACATTGGCCATTCTTGTCGCACCCACGATAAGTAAAGATCTTTGGGAGCAATCCCCACTCTTCGTAGTTATGCGCCGTTTGAAGCAAGGATGTCGTCTTACCAGCATTCATTGCTCCATATGTAAAAATTAACTTTGCCACTACAACCTCCTACTCGCTTACCTTGCCCCCTCCTGGTATCAGGGAGAACGGCGCCACGGCCTCACGAATCCCCCCTGTCTTTCTCCAGTAATTCTTGTTGAGGTGCCTCTGCCAAGCATAAAACCTAGAACGGCTCAGTGAGCCAAAGCAGCTGCACTTTGCCAAGCCAAATACCCCTGAACGTTCAAAACCAAAAAGATGAGGTTCTGAACACCCTGCCAAAAAATGCCCTTTGAAAAATTAATGCACCCCCAGATGATATTACACAAACCCCACACGTAAAAGCAGGCGATATTCTGGTGGTTATTAAGAATCGTTCCACACAAATTCACAACCATAATGCAAAAGGTAACGATGTTAAATAAAGTACACTTCGGCCGAAACCATGCCCAAAAGGCTGAAAACGAATAAGTCATCTACGCTCCTCTCCAAACTCGGTCCCGCATTGTAACGCGAGCGCCACGGAAAAAGCAAGAGGCGTGCGACAGGTCACAAGAGGAAGGAATTAGAGAGGAAGATTTTGACTTCTAGGTTTTCTTTAGTAGAATACCGAAAGCGTCGGTTGTTGAAAATCTGAAACGGGATTCAAAGAATGTCGTGGGGTGATAGTCGTTTCGCCGGGAAGGGACGTCTGTGCGTACTGGTGTGCCTTTGCGGTCTCACGAGTGAGATGGGTGCTACGTCGGAACAATGGAGAGCGACGCAGGACATCCTGACTCAAAAATCATATACGGTTCTACGGAAATCATTCTGTAATGGAATAAGTGTTTCATCAAATGATTTGCAGTTGAATGATGAATTCATCAAGAAGTGTGAGGAAGGAATTTTAGACGAATATAGGACCACAACGACAGAATTACCCGACGGACTCGCCAAACAACGGGTCATTTCCTTACTTCACGAGTTGGTGGGATTGTCTGCCGAAAATGTAGAAGTTCGCGGTTATTCTGCTTTGCAATATATTCGTTCTTTAGATTTGCCTCCAGGAGATTGCCAGTATTTTGAGGATTTATTATCGACCAGTTTGACTCTACTTTCTCCCGAGGATCAAAAACAAAAATTTCTTGAGGCTTTGAAAAGGACTTTAGATCAGTGTCTATACGTTACTTATTCGGAAGATGAGTCGGAACAAGAACAGCAAAAGTATAAGGACTTTTTGTATAGCTCAATTGAACAATTTGCTGATAAAAGTACCGTGCGGGACAAAGTTGTTATGTGGATGGCTCATACCGAGGCACAATTCACATACAGTGAAATATGTGAAGAACTTTTATGCAAAATGAAAGAAAACTCGGTCGTTAACAATATTTATGAAAAAGACAAGTTCCAATTTTACAATGACGAAGATCCAGCAAGCGGTTCAAACCATGTCGTCATTCCTTCACAGTATTCACCGCTTCCTCGGCAGACTTTGGATGGGGGAATTGCTACCGATCTTTTAATTTTGATTTTGTTACATGAGTTTGGACACAGTAACGACGCGAAACCACGCGTGTTGGATTGGCTTAAACGTGACAGAGCAATATTGGCGAACAAAACATTGGAAATAGCTTCAAGCCTTTCGTCTACAGAAGTCGCCCCTTTAGAATTCCGTCAGTTGCCTCCTGAGACCAAGAAGTTTTTTGACAAACTTATGGCCTTTGCTGTCGATAATCGAGCGCCTCAAGAGGAAACAGAAGGGAATGAAGAAGCTCTAGGGGAGTATGAACCTAAACACCGTCTCCTGCAAGGGCCAAATGTTACAGTTGAAGGAGATGAACAATTCCGCCTTCTCTTCCAAAGTATTGACGAATTTCAAAACGCGTTTGGAATCGTTATTTTATGGGATGAACAGAGCGAGAAGTACACGGTTATTCTCAATAAATATAGCGATTTAGGAACACGGCGGGAATTGAATAGTCCCCTCCGTCCCTCCCATCTTGGATGGAGAAAGGTCGAAGATTACAATCCACTTGCCTGGCTCAAAATTCACGCAAAATTGGATCCCAAAGGAGTTTCTTACTACGAGAGATTGGAAGAGATATTGCATAGCTATTAGAGTGAACGGCTCCCTCGGGTCGCAGGAGGTTGTAAGTCGCGAGCAGCTGAGGGTAGGGGCGGCGAAGAATAGGTTCAAAGAAAACAATCTCTTCAGTAACCGTTTAGCCCAATAAATGCCGTAGAATTAAAGCTAAAGCTTTAACTTACAACGGATCTTTAGGTACTACATTATATGCGCTCTTTTAGGAAAGTTAATCCTTTTAAGTCGCTCTGGAAAAATTTGTACGGATTTTTTGTACAGATTTAAAGTAAAATAGTAATTCGTAATAAAAGGCCGTCCCTCCCGCCTTGCCTTCCTCTGAGATATCGTATACAATTTGCCTGTCG
This sequence comes from Alphaproteobacteria bacterium, assembly GCA_041200185.1. GTDB lineage: Bacteria > Pseudomonadota > Alphaproteobacteria > BNTO01 > BNTO01. The sequence goes on along the minus strand of CP165730.1, from coordinate 509,063 downwards.
TTTTTGGCGCGCGTTGATTCATTCGTGATGAAAGAGAGCTCGTTGTTTAGTGACCTAAAGGTGGCCTTGCTTCGTTGTCGTGGAAGAGGCTGGGCTGTCCTGCGATGGGGAAGCGAGGTTCTTGCTCGGGCTGGCCGCCAGGTGCATGTTTTTTTCGCGCGGGATGTTTTTATACCTGAAGCTCAACAATCCTTCCTTTTGCTGGGAGATGTCGTCGTTATTCTCTTTTCCCTTCTTTTCTCAGCTTTTCTCTTTGAGTCTGATTTTGGGTCGTACTCTTCAGGATTTCTTCTTAAAAACATGCTTGTCATGACATTCATAACTTTTGCTGTTTTCTTAGCTCTTGATCTTTACGGTCATAACAAGTCTGAAAAAAAAATCTTCCAATGGCTGCACCCTACAGAAGCACCTCGCTCTCTTGCTATCCCGTTGATCATTTCTAATGGTGCAGCCCTTCCTTTTCTTCGCCTTCTGGGACAGATGGAGCATTTCTCGCCTCATACGCTTGTGCTTAATGTACTCACTGAGTTCCTCGGTATGGCCGGTCTGCGCCTTGGGTTTGACGCTTGGAACGAGCGTCTCAATCAACGTCGTCTTCGCAAGGCAGAGCATTCATCGAGGCGGGTTGAAGTCTTACTGGTGGGGACTCTGCCAGATTTGTCCGCCTTTCTCGAAAGTTCGCAGCGAGAGGATTATGCTCATCTTCACTTTCTCGCTGCTGTCACGACGAATGCGTTGGATTGTGGTCGGTACGTTGCCGACGTTCCTATTTTGGGAATTGTTGATGATCTTCCTCAAATGCTTTCGCCTCAAGATCTCATTCGTCCCTATCCTTACATCTTTGTCGTGGGTCAGAGCCTGTCCAACAAAACTCTTCAGAAGATCTCACAAGCAGCTCAGGATGCTCATATCCCCGTTTTAACTCTTCTCCGTCCTCGCTCGCCTCGCGTCAAAAATCTTGACGAAATCTCTCAGAAATAGCAAAATCTGCCCCAGGTGAGTGGCTTGCTAGCGCAGTCTGTTAGGCGAGGTGAGCAAGAAAAGTCTTGCAGGTTGGGGTTGTGGGCTTGGGGTATCGTTAGTGCATGGCAGTGCGTTTGTGCAACTTCGACGACATCTTAAAGAGGTCTTCTGCGGCGTCTTACTGCGGGGCTTTCAGATTTCTGACTGGAAAATTGGAAAGAGCTCATAGGAAAAACAAGGTTGAGGAGGAGGAGGGTATGATTCGTTCAGAAAATCCGCGTACATCAAAAAGAGGAAAGTGGTCTCTCTTCTTCACGGTGGGGTGTCTTGTAACATCCACTTCTCGATCTACAGGCTATTACTTTGGAGTACGTGGTGACTATACGCGCAAAAAAGTCGGCGACTCCATCAAGCCCTTCTTAAAAGACCTCAAGGACAACGTTGGGGGCGTCACACTTTTTTCCGGGTATATGTACTCTCCCTTCAGTTTGTCATTAGCAGGGCAAGTCTATTTCGGTTTTCAGCGTCAGGGTGATCTCGTTGAAAAAACAGTCGATAAAGTCACCTACAAGTGTCAGCTATGGAATCGATGGAATACAGGAGCTGAAGTTCTCTTGGGTAAGTCTCTCTCCATAATTACAGCCTATGGTTTGCTCGGATTGCAGTGCTCAATGGTCCAAATGCGTGGGTACAAGGTCGAGAATAAAAATCCGAAAGAAATCTCTTTCTACGGCAAAGATGCGCAGACGATCGAGAATGTCTCGTTTGCAAAACTTCAGCCACCTCGAAATTTTGTTCTCACACCTACGTTGGGTGGAGGAATTCGCCTCAACATCCAAACAGTCTTCGTAGGAATCGAAGCCCGGCATGCCTTTGCCAACGACCGAAAAATTCATATGAAAGTTTCGAGAGCATCTGGGAACACCGTCACTTCAACCGCAAAAAAAGTCGATGAGAAGCACAAGATCGGAGGAACAACCTTCAGTCTCGCTGTCGGTGTGAGGCTTTAAGCTCTCTCAATATCTACTTCCGTTCTTCTCTTGGGGTTGCCCATACAATCGATATTTTCTTATTCGTGTCGTATCCCCTTGTATTGTAGGCTGAGTATTCGCAAATTTATATAGTAATTCGGAGGTTTAGTACCTCTTCAGTTACCCCCAATACATCGGTTGCAGCGCACCCACTTAGTAATGGAAGAAGAGAGGCCCAGCAAGAGGGCCCCGCCGGGTTATTATTTTTCATCTAGAAAAAAGAGGACCGTCCACTCAACAAAGTCGTTGTATCTCAGCGGACGAACAGTTGTCATGCAGTCGAAGTGGACAGTCTCGCCGTTAACTTCAACTGTACCTCCATCCGTCGGTGTACTAATAATCATGTTACGCCACTCGTCCGGCGCTAGCACCATTGTCCTAAGAGCAGTCCCATTCTTTTTCGCGTCTTCAACTTTTTTAAGAAACTCAGGTCTCCTTTGGAGTTGCGCCTTTTTCAGCTTCCATGTTGCCCGCTCGCTCACAAAGTCATCAAACCCGGTCCTAACCCAGTCCTTCATCTTACCTTGCTTAACCTCCTCGTGCTCGAGAGCAAGACGGCTGATCTCTATCAAATCACAAATTTGCGGAAGTTGTTTCCTGAAGTCCTCCAAAGAACGACCAGGAGTATTCAGTTCAAAATTTTTATCTTCCCATGGAAAAGAAAACACTTGCGTGCCTGTCTCAAGCTGTTTGACTTGATAATTTCCACTCGATTGAGCTATCGCGTCCAATAGCATTTTCAATTCCCACATAGCTTGGTTAACATCCGCCGCGCTAAACTTGTTGAAATTCCAGAAAAATTTCTCCCCGTTTTTGGAAGATCTCCCTTGGAGCCTTTCGCTTTCTAAATTCACAAACTCTTTAAGGACCCCGTTTGTGTTAACATCGAGTTCGTATTTCCCGCACAAGTTTTGGTCTCTTACGATTTGTCCAACGGATTGGTTAACATTACCTCCTGACCAACCGATCAATTGTAACAAAGTTACGTCACCTAACTTCGCTGGTAGGCACCGGAACAACTTGTTCAACGGCTCAGTACACCGACCTTTAGCAGATTCAATAGCCTCAGAAAGAGGCTGTCTCACAACCCAATAGGGACGAGTGTCCTCTTTTCTCTCAACCTCTGTTGCCACAACCCACGACGAATGTACCGCCATTAACCCTAAAAGCATCGCGCATCTTCTTGCCACAATTCTCATTATTAACTCCTTAAGTTACGGAAATTTAATCCAAAGATATTGGATATAATAAACGTGCCCATCTACTCCATCACAATACTATATTTAGTCTATCAGAAGACAAAAACAAGTACAATATCCAGAATCCTCTACTCCTGTTTTCGACCTAGCACCTGCGCAACATCTTGCAACGAGGGGAGTGTCAGAAAAAATTGCGAGCCCGTCATCCCAAAAAGGCAGGGAGAAATTTTCTCTGCACAGTCCCTCTCGTGTTTCACTCTCCGCCACCTCATTCCGTAAGCGCCCAAAATTGGCTACTGAGTCGCCCTTCTACGCAGCGAGGGTTTCGAGTTTGTTGTTTTTGAGGGCGGAGGCGATTTCGTGGAGGCCGATGGCGTGGGAGGCTTTCAACCAAAGGCAGTCGTTGGATTGGCATTCTTGCATCAGAAGTTCCAAGAGACCGTCTTTTGTTGGCAACCAAGCACCTTGTTGAGCGGGAGGTAGGGTTAAAAAGGGGGCCTTGGTCATAGGTCCTATGGCGATAACTTTGTCAACCGAACTAGCAGCAAGTCTGTCAAAAAGCTCTTGATGCAACGCCTCTGAAGATGCACCGAGGTCCAACATATCTCCTATAATGGCGATACGCCGTCCTTTTCGCTGGTGCTCCAGAGCTTGAAGGCCTACCATCATAGACGCCGGGTTCGCATTGTAAGCGTCATCCAGCAACGTAATATCTCGGCCTCCTGGAAGGGTTATGGAGAATATTTCTCCTCGTCCAGGAAGGGCCGACAAACGCGTCAGAGCTGGCAAGACACACTCCTTCAACTCCTCCTTGTGCTCCGAGATAATATCCACTAGGCGTCCTGCGTAAAGCGACCCTATAGCGGCCGTAAGAGCCAGAGCACTGCCCTGAGCCAAGGCCTCCCCGACGGCGCCTATTTCGTACTCAACTTGCCATCCGATAATATCCAGCATGACATGCGTCGACAAGGAATCAACTTGAACGTCAACAAGGCGAACATTCGCTTCCTCTTGGCGCCCCACGGTTATGAAGTCGGCAACACCAGCCTCGTACGCTGTTTGCTTAAGAATGGGGAATTTCTGATGACTCTCAAAATCGACAATAGCCATACCTCCAGGGCATAACCCCGTAAAAACTTGCGCCTTTTCCTTGGCTAAATCCTCAAGCGAAGAGAAGTTCCCTATATGCGCCGCACCAATAGGCGTGAGAACAGCAACGTGAGGTTGGCATAATTTTGCCAAAGGGACCATCGAGTCAGGGGCGTCAATCCCAATTTCAAACACGCCGAATCGGGTTTCGGGCTCGAGCCGCGTCATACTGAGAGGTAGGCCAATTCGTCCGTTAAAATTGCAAAGAGACATTACAGAGGAGCCGATTTCCTCGAGAAGCCGGTAGATCCACGTCCGAACTGTCGTTTTTCCTACGCTACCGGAAACAGCTATAACCGTTGCCGCTGTATTGGCACGAGCGTATTCAGCTAGGTCTATCAGAGCCTGACGCGTACTTTGCACACATAAATAGCTGTGTTTTTCTAACAGAGGGATATCGCCCCGCTCGACAAGGGCTAACCCTGCGCCGTTATCGTAGGCTTGCTGCAAGAAGTCATGACCATCATGATGCTCCCCCTTGAGGGCTACAAAAATATCGCCCTTTTGTATTTCACGCGAGTCCAGAACAACCCTGCCCAGAGGGATATGCGTTGGAACTGACAAGAAGTGGAGAGCTGAAACGACCTTATCAAAACTCCAGCCTGAAGGCCCTTCATTTTTCTTTTGAGTTGCTTCGTTCGTCGTCATGCTAACCTCGTATTCTTGAGCCCTAAAACATCACGCACGAAAGTGCCGTCGTGAAAAGCGATACGCTGTCCTTGGATCTTCTGAAAAGACTCATGCCCCCTCCCTGCTACTAAGAGTATATCGTCTTTAGAGAGTTCTGCAATGGCCCGGCGGATAGCGTAATCTCGACCAGGAACATTTTCGAGACGAGGATTGTTTTGACAAATTTCCGCTCGGATTTTGGCGGGATCTTCCCCACGAGGGTTGTCGTCTGTAACGAAAATGTGGTCCGCCAAAGAGGCAGCAATTTCCCCCATTTGAGGGCGCTTATTGGCATCGCGCTCTCCTCCGCAGCCGAAAACGACCCAAAGATGACGATGAGGTATGTTTTTCAGATCCGTGAGAACGCGTTTGAGAGCGTCAGGTGTGTGACAAAAATCCACAAAGATACTGGCTCCGTTATGTGTGGCAACGCATTCCATTCGTCCAGGAACAGCCTTGAGTTCAGGGATTTTTTCGAGCCATTCTGCATAGGAAAACTTCGGTGATATCGCCATGCAGAGGCCTAGAGCAGCTAGGAGATTTTCAACCTGGAAAGACCCTAATTGAGGAAACAAAACATCTCTAAGAATCTGGTCTTGAAGGCGAAAATCAAGCCGCATACCCTGGGATGTGACAGTTTCCGACAGGATTTGGAAATCTGCGTGAGGGTCAACCCCATAGGTCAAAATCCTTAAGGATCTTGCTTGGCAAGCCGCAAAGAAGTCGTCAAAAAATGCAGAATCCCGGTTTAGAATGGCCGTGCCGTTCGGTGCGACAAGGTCTGTGAAAAGACGAAGCTTGGCCTTGGCGTAGGCCTCCATGGTTCGATGATAATCCAAATGGTCCTGTGTTATGTTCGTTAAGGCTGCTGCTTCAAACTGAAGTCCGTCAAGCCGTCGCTGATCTAAGCCATGACTCGTTGCCTCGAGGGCGACGAAAGGCACACCTTTTTCCTCGATCTGATGAAGAATCTTGTTCAGGTCTACGGGGTCATACGTCGTCATATCAGGTGCAGGGAGAGTTTCTTCCCACAAGTCCGAATGATCATCAGGGGGATGATGGCCTGGCGGGCGGTGGGTGGAGGCGCTGTCTCCCGGTGAGTGATCGTTTGTTGTTGGAGAATGACCTCTTGAAATGCAGACACCAAGTGTCCCCATAGACGCGGCACAATCCCCCATCAGAGCATTCCATTGCCGAGCCCAGGTGACGGTTGAGCTCTTGCCATTGGTTCCCGTAACTGCCACAAGGTGCTGAGGTGGCGGATTGTAAAAGGCCGCGCAAAGCTTCGCTGCTATTTGCCTCATATCCACGTCCTCGACAACACAAAATTCAGTTTGAGAGGTCGAAGAATTTTTTGCTTCGGCATAAGGCGATGAAGAATTCGTTACAATCACCTTTGCTCCTCGTTCACGTGCCTCACGAATATGATGTATGACGTCGCAGCACGGTACTGCGACGAAAAGGTCCCCCGGCTCAACCCGGCGAGAATCCAAAGAAATGCCCGTTACTGAGCTCTTAAGAGATGTTCGAACACCGACCTTAGCAAGTAGGTCTTGCGAACGCTTGTTCATGTTGAAGTTTTCCATGTTTATCCTCCTTTTCTTTTTCCCATAAATAACGTTGAAAATATAGATAAAACACCCCAGTTCTAAGGGGGCGTATCCCCAGACGTGTGACGTCTGATGATGATGCCTTGAAATGGTTGTACGTAATGTTTTTTGGATGGTGCCAATCATCGGTTGGTACCGATTATTTTGTTGAATAAAAGTTGAATGATTTCGTAATTTTTAGTGTGAGTTAAAATGTCTTGTTGCTTTATATTTTTTGTTTTTAGAATTATTAAAATAAGTAAGCTGTTTAAAGAACTATAAATTTATGATTTTGAGTTAAATCGACTTGCTGCAAAAGCAATTTCATGCAGGCTGTGTCCCTGGTAGGAATTTTGAATAACCCACTGTAAACCGTTGAACGCCATAGATATGACAAGTGCTGTAAATTTTTAGATGCTTTCGTTTTTAGCAACTCAGATTTTGCTTATCACTTTTCTTCGAGAAGGATTTTGTGACATATAGCCAAGTTTTGAGCGGAATTTGCACTAAATCTCTTAAAAGAATGGAGCTTTTTTGGCAATTTTTGTTCTCCCTAACCTCAGGAAACGAAGAAATATTTTGGTTTTTGCTAGTTCTGTAATTGTTCATTGAGTCGCGATCATCGTGAAATTCTTACTATTTCGTTTTGCCATGGGTCGAACGAGTCTAGGAGAAAATTTGCCCGTCTCTTTTTCCGAGCGTTACAGCGAGGTCAGCGACGCTTTGATGACGAGGTCACAAGGAAAATCAAGGCCACGGGAACCAAAAGAAGGTGAACCACCGAACCGAACTCACCGTCAAGCGAATAAACTGACGCATCCAAACTACCCAGACCGACCCCGACAAACGACGTCGGACGCGAAAGACCCAAGCGCACCCCATGCTGTCATTATGATGCATCCGTGTCGTGTGAAGCCAGATACCCGAACAGGGTTTTGTATTATTTTCACTGGATGTGTTGCAATAATGCAACGGTCATGCCTTGGTTGCTCTAACTTTGGCGCGAGGGAGAAGAACATTTGGATGACACTGCTGTTGGGATAGTGGTTGATGAAACACCTGTTATTGACTTTCAGAAGAGGGTCCACGGGCGTTTCCGAACAAGATTGGCAATTTTAGCCCAGGAAAAATCATTAGAGGTTCGATGTTTTGTAATACTACTCAACTCTTTTGGACTAGTTTTAACTGACTTCAGTAATTTCTTGTTGCGTTCCTCTACACTTTTGTACCTAATGAAAAGAGAACCCCCCTTATCGATTTTCTCTTTCCACTCGTAAAGCGATATTTTTACGCACCTCTATCCTGTTAAACGAGACGTCTTGCCAGTCAAGAACATCGGCTTCACACATAACGATATGAGCCGTACCTAAGGTAGTTGTTGCTGATAGCTCAACGGCTGATACGAATTGAGAAAGGCAGGGATTATGACCGATAATAAGCACGCAATCATACAGAGAAGGCAACCACTGGATTTTGTCGAGGAGTTCATTTTTGGTCATTTGGCTCATTCGATCATCGAACACGAAGTTTATGTTAGGAGGTAGATCTGTTTTGATAGCGTAGAAAGTTTGGCGAGTTCTCTTGAGGGATGAACACATGACAAAGTCTACATTTTGCCAAAAAGGGTAATGAGCGGCACGGATCGTCTCCATTTGCAGGAGCCCCGTAACACTAAGGGATCTTTCCTCTTCATACCCAACAAAGTCCGTTGGATATGAATCAGCATGCCTCATGAGAATAATTGTTTTCATAAGAATTCCCCCCTTACAAAAGAGAATATCAGCAAGAAGATTGCTGGATTTATCTTTTTGTTAACCCAGGCGCCCTATAATGATATTAGGATGACTTGGCTGTCGCAGTAAAGGTGGGTGTCCGTGTCGGATTTGAACGAGAGAATTCAATGGCTGCAGCTTGCCCTCACGCGGGGGATTGGCCCCATTACGTTCTGGAAATACCTCCGACAGGCTCAGGGAATGATTGAAGCTGCATGTTCTTTTGCAGATGAACTGGCAGCACCTTCTATCGCAGAGCGAGAGCTTTTGGAACACGAGCGACAGGGGTTTCAAGTTGTCCTTGGAAAGGATTCGATATACCCGCGGTCGTTACGTCAGCTCCGAGATGCTCCTCCTTTTTTGAGCGTTGCTGGCGATCTAACCCTCTTGCAACGGCACTGCATCGCTATTGTGGGAGCACGGAATGCCTCGCTACAAGGAAAAGCTTTCGCTGCAAAGTTGGCTCATGACCTCGGCCAGCATGGCATCGTTATTGTATCCGGCATGGCACGAGGGATTGACGCGGCAGCTCATGAAGGGAGTTTGGAAACAGGAAGCGTTGCCGTGTTAGCTGGTGGTTTGGACGTCATCTACCCTCCAGAAAATCAGGGAATCTACAAAACGCTCCAGGAAAAGGGATTACTGTTAACCGAGATGCGTCTCGGAACAACGATCGAGCCGGCGCTTTTCCCTAGGCGAAATCGTCTTATTGCTGGACTCGTGGAAGGAGTCATTTTAGTAGAGGCCGCTGTTCAGTCTGGTTCGCTCATTACAGCACAGTACGCTCTCGACCTTGGTAGGGAGATTTTCGCCGTTCCAGGCTTCCCGGCAGACCCTCGCTCTACTGGGTGTAATTCGTTCCTAAAGCAAGGTGCCGTCTTGGTAGAGTCAGCCGAGGATGTACTTCGCGCGCTTCAAATGGAAAAGCCACAAACGGCGCGTGAACCCAATACGCCTGTCGAATTCACTAACGAAGGGCCCCTTTCGAAAAAGGATGAACTCCTGCAAGCCCTGTCTAACCTACCTGTCTCGGTGGAGATTTTGTTTCAAAGCCAAAGTTGCAGCTTACCTCATCTGCTTAACATGCTGACAGAGTTGGAGCTTGAGGGAAAAGTCCATCGCTATCCAAACGGCGACATTGCACTACGATGATGGATTCAAAACTTTATCCAATGCGTTTTATAATTTTCTCTGTACTTTGTGCCGTTGCTTCAACTGTGCATTATAAAAAAATATACTTTTTAGTGTTTCATTTCAAATCTATAAACGATCTGGAACAGCCCATCAAACAACCCGAAAACAATATCAAAAAATTCTCCTTACATATATAGTATTAATTTAACATAAATACTTTTATTTATTACTTTATATGTTAGTACTACTTATTCGGCTATAGCTCCAATCACGCCTTCTACAAACCCAACAGTTTCGGTAACGATTTATTAACCCTTTCCTAGTAGAAAGGAGACGGTTAATTTTTTGTCGGATCGGGGGCCGAGGAGTCATGCTTTCAACGATAGGGACGCCAAACAATTTATTTAAAAATTTATTAAAATTTTACGCAAAATGCAGCTTTGATGTGGTAAACAGAAAGGGAGGTTGCTTCAGTAGGGGTTTACGAACAATGTTAAGACGGAGTTGTTTAGTTTGGTTGCTCCTGGGAATGGGGAGCTGTGCGAGTGGAAGCCATCAATATGAGGAGGTGCCCAAGGCTCTTGGAAGAAGCCTGACACCTGACATACGAAGGTCTGACGTTGATGGTAAGAGTGTTGAATTACCTTCTTTCATTAATCTAAACGACAGTTCTGACGTTGGTGGGCAAATACCCCGGTCACCTTCTCTAAGGGACTTCTATAATGATTGGTGTATTTTCGAGTCCATTGGCCAAGTCATCGCCACAATAATGAAGTCTACTGTTGCTATTTTCGGAGTTGAAGACAAAGAAAAAATGCTAAGTCAAGGGAAACAGTCACATAACTACGGTAAAGACGGTAAGGATCCTAATTTCTGGACAGCTGCTAACTTTAGAGAGTATGTGAAGGAAAGTGTGGACAATGCAAGGGGAAGTTCAGACACCGGGAAAGTGCTATTCTACAAAGCTATTGGATGTTGTGAGGGTTGTACAGAGCCGAGTATTCTAGTCTCGGCTCCGAATATCAAGCAAATGCAAGGTGTCTTGAGATGTCCTCAAAAATTAAATCAGGCTAGTATTATCATCAGCGTCAAAGGGAACATTTATCTTTACGAGGTCGCTGATTCATGCCTGACTTTAAAGTCACGTTTCAAAAAGTGGGAAGTTTCTGCAGAGAAAAAAGATTTTAAAAATTACACAGAAGTGGAACTAAATGATGGGCGGCGTGTGTACATTAATTTCTGGGATAAAGAAGATGCTAATTGTCAGGATAATTACTTGGGATTGAGGTCTCATGATCACGATCATGAACAAACATCCGAAATTATCAGCAACTTCGATATGTTGGCTAGTCTTGTGCTGTTTCTTACGACGCAACAAATGTCACGAATGATCGATGTTCAACGCGAAATCGAAATAATGATGAGAAGAATGTCAGATTTTGGCGCCGGAGTTGTTTTCTCGAGACTTCTTGAAGCAAGTCATGCGGCAACACAGAGGACGCTGGATTTTTATAGCGGGGCTTTTTTTGCTTCCCTGGGAAGAAGTTTGAGTGGGAGGCCAATCACACACGATACCGGTGATCACTAGAGGAAAGGCGGTTGGTAGGTCAACAAAGCCTCCTGAAGCTCTTCCATGTCTCTCGGTAGATTTGCCGTAAAGCTCATCCGCTGATGTGTTGTGGGGTGGTTAAAGGTGAGTACAAAGGCATGGAGGGCCTGCCGTGGGAAGTTTTGTACAAGGTCCGGCAAGCCGCGGCAGCGTGATTGACGAGATCCGTAAAGAACATCACCCACAAGGGGCCACCCCATAAATTGGCTATGAACGCGGATTTGGTGTGTGCGACCTGTCTCGAGTTGAAAATCGATAAGACTAATAGGTGTAGTCCTGAGGTCCTGCATACTCCAGGTTTGAAGAACTCGATAGTTAGTAATAGCAGGTTTTCCGTGAGAGGATCGTGTTACACACATTTTTTGTCGGTTTTTCGGATGACGGGCAATGGGCTGCTGAATACGCCCTGTAGAAGAAGGTGGTTGTCCAAACACAACAGCCAGGTAGTGACGCTGAGCTTGCTTTAGACTTTTGCCGTTTTCGTCGAATCGCGGTACAAACTGCTCAGCAAGTGCTGCATGGGCGGCGTTATTTTTCGCAACAAGAATCAATCCTGAAGTATCTTTATCGAGACGGTGGATGATCCCTGGGCGAAGCGGATCAACCGAGGAGAGGTGGAACGTATGGGACAGCAAGGCATTAACAAGTGTATCGCCATAGTGACCGGGAGCTGGATGAACAACGAGTCCAGCCGGCTTATTGACGACGAGGAGATCATCGTCCTCATAGACAATGTCGAGTTCGATATCAGATTTTATAACGCAGTCAGATAAAGGTGGCTCAGTAAAATCAATGCGGTCCCCTGCTTTAACTTTTAACTTCGCCAGTTTGACGCAGGCACCATTACAAAGGACGCTCCCAGAGGCGATCAGTGCCTGTGCGTGTGAGCGACTAAAACCTGCTAAGTGCGAAAGAGCGAAATCAACCCTTTCGCCGTTTTCTTCGAGAGGCACCTGAACGCTCTTATGGGAAGTTATCGACACACCAACCAACTAAATAGCAAGACGAGGGCTACCCCCAAGGTGATCTGAAAAGCCTTCTTCATGAGAATGCGTTTAGGCACGGAGTTGCGGTTGGCAGCTCGCCCCTTTAAGTCTGAAATGCGGTAGCGCCGAGTAGAGTCCATCATTCACGCATTAATCAACCTTCCTACGAAGTCATTTTAACATAGCATCGAAAACAAGGCTGAAGAGAAAAAGTCGTTCCTCTAGCGCGTACGAGTCATAGAAATCGAAAAACTTCCACCGGAAGATCTGATGATCCGCCCCCAAAAATGGATGTCGAATTGCATACAGAATTCGCATACATTTTAAAATATAAATTTCCGACAATATATTTATCCCTAGGCATTTGTTTTTCCAAAAATGCTGAGAAAATAGTGCTTAAAACTTCTCGCTATTTTAAATACTTAAAGATACAACTAATAATTTTTCCTGGAAAAGCTGGCGGCCATAAATATAGCCCTCTCGACTCAAAAATCTTCTTTTTAGCTTGTGAGTAGAAACCTTTTTCTCATAAAGATTATCAAAATTTTAATATGTCAACCTAGGAATGGTTATCACTTCTTTTGTAATTAAGCCGTCGATTTTTCACTCCTTTTTTGGATATGAACTTTTGGTGATGAGAGGTTCAAGACCTTAAGATGACGACAAACATGGGAGGTGTCAAGGTGAAAACAGAGCCTATCCAACCATGCTTGCATGGACACGGTACCAATAAAGAGTAAGGGATTATCATTTTCAAGATCTAACGAGGTTATCCACAGACCTTTTTAAAATACATATTGAAGTTTATTGAGGAATTATTTTGAGGAAATTTGATTGGGGTATACCGTAAATTTTATGGAAATTTCGTGAGGTAATTAATCACCCTCTTGGGCACGGTGCTTTCACCAGGTAGCCTTTTTGAAATTAGAGAGGATATCACCTTCTGTGGAAGGAAGGTAGTAGCGGATTTTACATAGAGGCGATAGACAAGGGATAGCTTGGGGGGCAAGAACATCTATCGTGTAACGAGTCTAGATATTTAACTTGATTAAATATCATCGTTAAATATCATCCACTGCTGCCGCAGAGCCTAAAGGCTTTTCGTTAAGAAATTCTGCATTCTGGCTTGTCTACCCTGCTACCCATTACGCGACTTTGTTGAAAAAGGAATCGTCTTTACCCGTCAACTGTGCCAGAATCATATTGGGAGTTGTGGCTCAAATATCATGAGGTATGCTGTGGCTGAGGAAGCGGAAGTTGGTACGCAAGTCCCGGATTCTTTGTTGACGGCCTTGTGGAACCAGATGGACCTATCATGGGTTGCTATCCTGAAGATAGGTCTTATTTGCGTTTTGTGTTGGCTAATCCTTGGACTTGTTAAGCGTGTTCGTAACCGCATTGCTGCCCGTGTTGAAGCCTCGGAGGAAAGCGGCAAAATTAACCGAAGTAGTGCCAGTGTTTTGTTGACCCTTGTGCCGATTGGAGCATCCATCGCCAAAGGGCTTATTATTTTCTTCACCGTATTAATGTGCTTGGCCGTTCTGAATGTTTCCGTCAGCCCCTTTGTTTATCTCTTGGGGTTCGCTAGCATGGGAATCTCTTTGGGTGCGCAAGACACCTTTTCCGACATCATTCGTGGAGTTCTTACACTTGTTGAAGGCAAGATTTCTCTCGGTGATTTGCTTTGTATCAATGGGGCTGTGGGGCACGCTCAGGAGTTGGGGATTCGGCAGCTAACCTTGAGGCACCTTGATGGTAGTATCGAAGATTTTCCCTACTCTAAGGTCGAAACTATTCGAAATTTCTCGGTGGGCCCGACGACGATGGAGTCCGTTTTTAAAATTTCTTCAGGCTCAGATATTGTTGCGTTTGAGAAGATTGCAAAAGACGTCTTTATGGACATGCGACACTCCGAGGATTGGAAATCTTATTTTATCGACGAATCACAAGAGGCCCCTGAAGTAGAGTTTTGCGGTGTTGAAAATTCGGGGCTCAGTCTTAAGATCAGCATAACGACACGATGTGATCCCGATGGCTGTTTTGTGAATGAGTTCAATCGTCGAATGATAAAACCTTTGCAAGAGGCGGGGATGTTGATCGCTCCATCAGGAAAGTGAAGGTGCCGGCTCCTACTTTTGAAGCTGAACTGGCAATGGCATCGGAGTGCGGATATCCTATTGCTGGACTTGATGAAGTAGGACGGGGTCCCTGGGCGGGACCGGTTGTCGCAGCGGCCATCGTGATTGAGAACTTATCGGCATTTGAACAACGATTTCCAGATATCAGGGACTCTAAACAGTTAACTCCGCGCCACCGTACGGAGATATTTGAACGTCTCCTTCAATGCTCAGTCATTCGCTTTGCCTTAGGATCCGCATCAGTCAAAGAGATCGATGAGCTGAATATTCGACAGGCAACCTTTTTGGCTATGCGTCGAGCTTTAACCGAATTAGGAGACGTAAAAGCCTACCTCGTTGATGGTAACGCTCTACCGACACTCGATCTACCTGGAAGATCGATCGTGAAGGGCGATCAAAAGAGCTGGAGTATCGCCACGGCATCTATTGTTGCCAAAGTCACACGAGATCGTGAGATGACGCTTTTGGCTCGTGAATTTCCCGAGTACGGTTGGGAAAAGAATGCTGGATATGGAACCAAGCAGCACCAGGAAGCTATCCACCGCTTTGGAGTAACTCCCCACCACCGCCGCAGCTTCGCACCTATTCGAATGGCATTGGAGCATGGAGAGAGGTAGTGCAATTGGGTACGTTGTTAAGCGTTCCACTGGCATAATTAAATGGGCAGTACCTATGAACGATCAAGGTACCTAATTCACCTATGTGGCCATAACAAATGGGAGGAAATACTCCTCCCATCCAGTATTTGATTTCTTTACGAAAACACCCTTTCGAAATCGAGCCTATATTTTTCGTACAAAGACTGCAAATTTGCAGTAACACAACAGTCCTTGTAGGTTAAATCAGTGACCTCTTCACGCAATCCCTGGTGCTCCCCAGCCGTCCTGAAGTCAATCCCGAGGTTCTATGATGTTGACAGCCTTTTCGCAAGTAAAAAGTGTTACTTCCATTGGTACCAGCCCAAACACGTCTACTTACATTATTTCTCATGAATTTTGGCAGTTTTTGGCTCACACAAAGCCTGGCCTTGAGATGCTGGGGGTATCGTAAAAGAGCTAGCTGGAAAATTCCAACATATCCAGTTTTTCAGCAGACTAATAGAACACAGGCTGTGCACTTCTGGAACGATCGAGGAAGAACAATTCAATTCCCAAAGTACGCAGCGTTCAACGCCGATGGCCAACTCAAAACCACCCTCCCCTTTCAGATATCCCCCTCCTTACCGTTCAGAACATGCGCAGATTTTCCATAACATCAACCTCCACTCATGGACCTCGTTTTCATGGTGTTTGCGTAAGCATCCTAGAAATTTCACAAATTTTAGGTATATCTGCACAAAATTTCCATAAAATAACCCGTAAATTGTGTCAGCAATGGTGCCAAGTCATTCCTTCCAAAAAGGCTAAAGGAAGGCCTTCTCTAAACCCTGAGAACAATCTTTTACTACTCCCCATTATAACTTGGTCTATGCGAGCGCAGCCGGAGAGAGAGACCATTTTACCACCTCGAAACCACGAATATCCACCATCTCTCATTCAGCAACTCGAACCTTTCTTCATCAAACTTTTTCATGTCTCGGGCCATTTTAGAAAACTAAAAAAATTCTAAATTAAAAATGCAAAACAATAAATATAAAATATTAAAAAAGTAAGGTACAACAACATCAAAATGACTGGTTAAACAAAATCTCGTAGAAATATAGGTTTACCCACAATCCTTCCAGACTTCGTTTAGTCAAGCCCAAAAACATAGCAATCTAATTTCAAAAGATGTGATAACTTTATTCAATTTGTATTACTGAAATCTGGAAAAGTTTGCGGAAAACTCTTGCCGCTCGCAAGCAAAAACAGGAGTTCCCGAGTCGAGAAAATCGGAAATGTGATCAAAGACTTTCCTGAGAACGAATCTTCGTCGAACATGTATTTAGTTTTTTAAATAATGAAAAATTTTGGACATGCGCCGCAATCGATGTTGTCGATTAACGGACGTTTAGGCGAATAAGCCGGCGAGAAGTGTTTGTCGAAGGTTTTATGGTGGCTTGTTCTGTGAAAAAGCGAGACGAGGGAAAAGGAGATTCAAATGCTTGCCATGTCGTCGTCGTCAAGTAGAGGATAACGGTAGGAACCGTTTTGACAAGGAAATCTCAAGAATTTCTCCTATTTTGTCCTTACAAGGTTGGGGTTTCCGGCAAATCGTAAGAATCTCATCAGAAATATTGAATTGTCTGTACAGATGGAAATTTTTCTTTAAAAAAATCAGCTCAACCCTCTTAACATGCTCGCCATGTTGGTGCAGAACTGGAGGCCTGTTTCGTTGAAAGTCTTCATACTCGGTTAAGGCCCGACTTATCAAGACTCAAAAGAAAAACGCTGTGTGGCTCAAAGTCAATCGAAATGCTAAGCTACCCTTTAGCTTTATTCCTTAGGTTCAAAGCTAAAGCTCAAAACTCAAAGGTTGATATGTAAAATATTGATTGCTGTGCATGCCCAAAATTTTAGATAAAAATTGATTGGAATTTCTATAAAAAGATACCGCTAACAACAAATATTTGATTACACATTTTATAATATCATCTTTATAATAATAAATTATTCACAAATTACAAATTTGCATAAAATTTCTCTGTTGCTTTTGTTAATAAATACTTATTGTTTTGCAATGGAGCCAATGGGTAATAATCTGAGCTTTTTGTAGAGACAGGCACTCCAATTGAGAGAGAGCTATGGACTCCACGTCTAGCTCGATAAGGAATACACGTCGAAAGATTTGGAGTTTTTCATATTCTCGAAGATATGCGTGACCTCACGATAAAAAATAAGCATTTATAATTTATTTGAATTTCACTATCTCATTACAAAGAGTAATTCTTGAGGTAGATGTTTGGCGGGACGACGCCTGGAAGGGTGAGCATAGCGGACAAGAGGTTGTTTCTTTCGTCGCTCAATGTCAGGCGAAGGAAATCGCTGAACTTTTGTGCTTCCCAAAAATCCCCCCAAACGTTCAACACGAGCCAGCAGGGATGCGTCCGTTTCATCACCTTTTCCCTTCGCAAGAGATTCCATAGACTCAGTCGATAACGTCGGCGCCGAAAGGGTCGGAACACGAGTCTGCTTGGGACGTGAAGGCAACTGGGCATGAAGAAGGCCGCGCGACATATAAAATCCACCAGTGTAGAATAAGCTGCTAACCAGTAAAAAACTTCCTAAAATAAAAGTGTTCCGAGTGTTCATCTTTTTCCTTTATCCCTTTCACGGCACTTCGAATATCACTCCTGATTTTCGCGCAAAAGGGACCCCTCCGACAAGTCCTGTTGATTGATATACTTGATCGTCATAGAAAATAAATCAGCTCATGGGACCTCCTTATTAATCATCTATGTTTCCACCTTTGTTGAATTGGTTGACAACAAAGCCTCATGACTCCGCTCTGCATGGCGATAATGACGAATTGGGGTGAGAAATCCTCTACGGCTACGTCCTCTCCCGGTTGCCATGGATCAATCCGTTCTCCCACACATTTTACCAAACCGATAAAACGAGGCGGGGCTGGTACACTGCAGAGTAGATGAACTGTTTTGTGATGAAGAGCCTCTGTAAATTTCTTGCATTTATACGATTATTATTAATCATTAATTATATCTATTTCTTTAATGCGAATAATTTACAAATAATCATGGTACATTCCTCACTTTTTTGTCCTCGGGGGGAGGAAAGGGATCGTGCGCCATTCTTTCCATCTCCAATAAGGCCTTCTTCCGCCATGCGCCACCAGCGTAATTTCCAGGGGAACCGTCCGAGGGAATCACCCGATGACAAGGAATGAGCAACCAAAGAGGATTACGAGCCAAAACAGAACCAACGGCTCGGGCGCACGACCGGCCTTGTCCTAGCCTTTGAGCAAGCTCTGCGTAGGTCACGGTAGACCCGAAAGGAATGCGACTTGTTTCTTCCCAAACGGCCACTTGAAAAGGCGTCCCCGAAAGAGCCAAACGCGGCCTCCTCTTAAGAGGCTTCCCGTTGAAGTAACGGTCGAGCCATTTCACAGCCTGAGCCAATATGGGAATATCAGGTATCGTCGTCTCCTCAATGCCACCGCCTGTATCCACGAACTTCACCTCTTTCAGGCGAGTCTCGTCACTGATTATGCGTACCCTACCTAGCGGAGAAGAGTACCACGCCTGGAATTCGTGCTTTGAGGGAAGAGAAAGTTGGCATGAAGAAGTTGCAGACTCCTCGGTCCAACAAGGCCCGGCCATAGGCTTCTCAATCTCGCCTGGATTCAACTTCTCTTTTGTCATCATAACGACCACGTTGTTGGTCTTCTGATACAATTTATCTAATGATTTATTTAACATTTTTCAATCTCCTTTTGTTAGAAAAAATACAAACTAAAAATAAAAACTATCCTTCCGAATTTTGAAGGAAGGGAACAATAAACAAACTCCACGCACAAACGTCCGGCGAGAGATCGCCTTTGATTATCTTTGTGGACGCTACGCTGGAAGATGAAAGGCCGCCGGCTGACACGCCGATCTCTGGCTCCTACTATCTAGATAACACGAAATTTCTACCGGCTTCAACACCTAAAATAGCCCATCACAACGCCCCTTTTGGTACTTGGTTGTTTCCAGTTAAAATCGCGAAAATTATAGTGCAGTTGTTTGAGTGACTCTCTATGACGCGCAAAATATTTTTAAATTGAAGTAAAACAACACAGCACAAAAAAATTCATAAAGTGGATAACAGTAGCGAATGAATTGTTCCTCCTGCGGCGGCCCCCTACCACACAAGACCAAAAACCTTTAAAACCAACAACGCATTCAACGGGTGAGCTAACTCGGCTTCTCGGTACTCGTTTGAGGAAAGGGGGGGGGTGTACCCCCCATAGGGCAATAACCTACGTGTCCTCCTCTGGATTTCTCTCAACAACCTAAGGAATTGGCAAAAACGGATATGTTTTTACTTGGATGAGATGTCATAGATTCCTTTTTGAGTCATTTCGATCACGAGTCTTGTAAGGGCTCGAGGAGCTTGATGGGTGATAAGAATGCCTCCATCCTTTGGTGTCACGGCCCCATCTTTATTCCCTATAAATTCTTTCAAACTCTGGAAATGATCGAATTCGTTTAGAACAACTGCCTTTGCCAAATCTACTTTACCAAAAGCGGTTACGAACACGCATGGTTGATTATTGTTATGAGTATTCCAAGATACTGAGATAAGAGTTTTCTTTGCATTGGGATGGCTCATCAATAACCTCTCTTTTGCTGTCATCTTAATGTCTTCATACTCATCAATATAGAACACACGGCAACCTTCAAGTGCCGATGCTAAGGTGCGGAATTCTTCCTCTGTTAAACAGAACAACAGTCGCGATGATGAACCACCGTAATTTGTTTCGCTCGTGATAAATCCACCATGGTTTTCAATAAAAGACCGGAAGGGAAACACTCGCCCGTCGTCTATTATAATCCAATCAGGCTCAGAAAAGTACTGAAAAGTGTTAACGGGGTCACCATTTGGATATTGAGCAGCTGCCAAGTTTCGACCTGCAAATTTCTCAAATTGCCGTAATACACCATTGCGGAATTTTCCTAAGAGTTCTTCTTTTGTTGTTACGGGATCGTCGCTCTCTTCGGATAAGGAAGGTTCCTTTTTGTAGAAGGTCGTCCCCTTTAAAAGTTGAGCCAACTTTTCCAGATTTTCTAAAGCATTGTATTGTTCATTTTCGAGGAATTTCTTCACTTGTTCCGTTTGTTCGTCTTCGTATAACTTAACTTGGTCCCCTGTAATACTTATTTTTTTCGTGACAGGATTTGTGTATATCCTTAAGTTTTGGAAATTTTCGTTGATATAATCTACTACTTTCTGATAACACCCATCATTGACGACATAAAAGTTCGTGAATCCGAATGGTAGATTAAGGGCATACCCCTGTAAACCACCTTCGTGTAACGGCACATAGCTTGTTTCCTCTAATATCAACTCCGGCACCCCCTTTACTGCAGTTACCTGCTTTTCCCAGTCTGCGAAGCCATGACCGACGAGCTCATTAGGCAAGCTGCTATTAGCAACGACATATTTGTTTTGTTCATATTAAAACTCCTTTTATATTAAAAACTTATTGGTTTAAAAAACTAACCAAATAGATAAGTTACAGTAGATGACTGGTCGGGGTGTATCATTAAGGGGAGTCTGGCGTCTAGAGCGAAAATGTTCAGGGCCGATGACAAAACTTGCCCTACGTGAACGAGGGAGATAGGAGCACTCCCATCCCCCCACCGTCTCCCTCTAGGCTAATTGGCTTAGTTGCCCTTTTTGGATGGCGGCTAGGTTGGCTTGGATCTTTTCGACAGGCCAATCCCACCACTGAAGTTCTTGGAGTTTTTGAATGGTACTGTCGTCAAAGCGTTTGCGGATGGGCTTGGCAGGGACCCCTCCAACAATTGTGTAGGGCGGAACGTCTTTGGTCACAACAGCTCGGGTACCGATAACAGCACCATTTCCAATAGTCACTCCAGCCAAGATCACGGCCTCATAGCCGATCCATACGTCGTTGCCAATGATGATATCGCCTTTGTTGTCCCAGGCATGCGTGATGTCTTTCCGGCTTGTCTGCCATTCGTCGAAAAAAACAGGAAACGGATAAGTCGACAGACTTGAAAGCGCATGGTTTCCTCCATTAAAGAGAAAACGAGCTCCACAGGCGATCGAGCAAAACTTCCCAATAATCAACCTGTCATGATTGATGGCATGATGATAAAGGACGTTGTTCTTTTCAAAATCGCAAGGGTCTCGAACGAAGTCATGGTACATCGTAAACTCACCAACAATGATGTTCGGATTCGATATGACAGACTTCAGATAAACTGTTTCTGTGTCGTTCGCTCGTGGGTAAACTTTTATAGGATCTGGCACGAAGCACCTCACTTCCATAACTTTTCTATCGGCTTTATTTTTATATATTTTTACTCCTTATCAGGCGATGATGAGTCGCCACTCCCCTCATTCGGGCCCTCCTTTGCTTGAAAAATTCGCTGAATCCAACTCTTTTTGGAAGGCGACTTAGATGACGATTCTTTATTCTTCACAGCCTTTGTGGTTGACTTGCGAGGACTTTGGCTATTTTCGGGGGGTGTGTCCGAAAGAGGCTCGTTTGGGGTCTCCTGACGCACAGAAGCTGTTCCCTGATTCCCAGAGGGAGCCGTGTTTTCTTTTGCAGTTGAATTCGGGGTATTTTCACGGTCTTGCTGTGGCGCCGAAGAATCGCCCCTTCTGCTCCGACGCCTACGTTGAGAAGGGAAAGACGCATGCTCATCTCCTCTCGTTCTACCCGGTTCTTCCTGCACTTTCTCACCCAAGGCTGGCAAAACGGAAACAGGTTGCGGCAATGAGGAGGAAGTTGCAGCACTGAGCAAAGGACTTTGCTGAGGACTTTCTAGCTCCTTTTCAGGGTTAGCTAATGGCGTTTTTTCTGAAGCGCCTCTATTTCGACGAGGATAATTATTCTTACGAAGGGATCTTTTCTTCTCTCTTCCAGCATTCGAAGCCGAGTTTTCTTCCAAATCGGGTGTTGTTTTATCTAGGGTAGGCTCGACGGTAGCTGGAGTCTTGGAATCTGTCGGTAAGGAGTACGGAAGGGCCATATCCTTAGGCTTGCCGGCGACGGCTTCGACCACTTCAGCATCGACCTGGGAAGGATGATCGATCGAGTTCCCTTTTTGGTCCACGAAGGTATTGTTATCACGGAATCGGCGAAAATATCGATTGCGACGTCTTCTGTGCGGCCCAAAAGGAGAACTACGTTGATCAAACGTTTGTTCTTTTGTTACTTCATCAGAAACTTCAGATTCTGATGAAGATTCATTTTCCTCATGGACCTCTTTAGCGACTTCGGGTAAAGAATTGGCGGATTGATGATCTCCTCCTCCAGCAGGCTGATTCACTTGAGGAGTGGCTGTTGAAGTCTGGTGATGTTTTCGCGGCGAAGTATTCGTTCCTTTTGCTGGCTGTTTCTCCTCTTCCGATTCTTCTGGCGATTTGACGAGAGATAGCAAAGAAGGCGCTCCTTTGCCAGTATCAATCATGAAATCTACATCTGACAGATTATCGTCTGTGTGAATGGTAATGCTACAGTTATATTTAGTTTCCATATCACAAATACTCTTGCGATTTTGATTAAGCAAGAGGTCGGTAATAGTCGATGGAGTATAAAGGTGAGCCAGGCTGATCTCTTCTGTCGAGACCGCCTTTTCGAGGGCGTGCAAGACAGTCGAAACAAAGTACTGGCGCGAATAGGTCATCCCACGCCCTTGGCAGTGAGGACAGATCTCGCTGTAGATTTCCATTACGCTCGACCGCAAACGCTGTCGGGAAAGCTCGAGAAGCCCAAATTGACTAATTGTCCCCAGCTGGATACGAGCACGGTCGAGGGCGACCTGTTGCCGGAATTCCTTCTCAACTTGGATGTTGTGGCGGTGCTCGCTCATATCGATAAAGTCGATGACGATGAGGCCAGAAAGGTCGCGAAGACGAAGTTGGCGCGCAATCTCACGGGCAGCTTCAAGGTTCGTTTTAAGGGCTGTTGTGTCAATATTACGTTCCCGAGTCGCTCGCCCTGAATTAACGTCAATGGCAACGAGAGCCTCTGTTTGGCCAATAACTAGGGAACCACCTGAAGGCAAGGGAACTCGAGGTGTGACCATCGCTACTACTTGTCGTTCGATATCAAACGCATTGAACAAAGAAACGTTATCTACGTCTTTGTAAAGTTTGATCTTTTTCACACCACTTGGTGAAAGTTGTTTCATGAACAAACGGAGTTTTTTATAGGCATCCTGCGTATCAACGAGAATTTCCTCAACATCTTTCTGGTAAAAATCACGAACAGCTCGGGCTAGAACGTCCGCCTCAGCGTGGATAAGAAGAGGAGCGTTAGACTCGAGAGTTTTAGAACGAATCTCGTCCCAGAGGCGGGAGAGATAGTCAAAATCGCGACGGATTTCTACCTTTGTGCGCTCCTGTCCGGCGGTACGAATGATAATCGACATTTTTTCCGGAACATTGAGATCTTTGACGATACTTCTGAGGCGGTTACGCGTGTCATCCTCTTGGATACGCTTGGAAATTCCGCCTGTTCGTTCTCCTGCATTCGGCATGAGGACGCAGTACTGGCCTGCAAGAGAAAGATAAGTTGTAAAGGCGGCACACTTACTTCCTCGTTCATCCTTTGTTGCCTGGACGAGAAGAACTTGTTTGGGAAAGATCACTTCCTGAACGCTGTAGCGACGACGTTTTTTGCGCTTATGACGAATAGGTTTCTCTTCGGTGGTGACCTCTGAAGAATCTGCACGGAAGACACTAAGCATGCTTTCGGGGTAAGCAAATTCATCAATAGAGGTTGCTTGAGCAGGGGGCGAAGCGGGAGTTTCCTCGAGTTCCTCCTCCTCTTCAGTCTCCTCCTCAAAACGCTGGTCGTCGATTGGGATTTTGTAATAGTCAGGATGAATTTCCGAGAAAGGCAAGAAACCATTGTGCTCAGCGCCGTATTCAATGAAGACGGCTTGAAGCGACGGCTCAACACGGACAACCCTGGCTAGATAAATATTCCCTTTTATGTGTTTTTTGCTTGTGCATTCGGTATCGAAATCGACAAGTTCCTCACCAGATAAAACGGCAACACGCGTTTCTTCTGGGTTTTGTGCATTCACTAAAATCTTCTTTGTCATCTATCACATCTCCTCTAGGCCTCTTAAGAGGCTCGAATTGTACTCAAACACGAACGGGAAACGCCACGACACCTGTCCGCTGGCAATCCACCGTCTGCGTAAAATCTCTAGTGTAGGCCTTTGGGAACCCTACACTTTATAAGTAAAGCATAAAATGCTACCTGGATCTACCAGGGTTATCGAAAAAACAGTGTTGGCTTAAATCTGGGCGTTAACCATCTGTTCATCTTTTCGTCCCTATAGTGAGTAAGGAGGTCGGAAAGGCAGAACCATGACGTCTATTCCATACAGCAGTGTGGCTATCTTCTTGTCTCTGATCCTTACAGGATGCCAGTTTCGAGCAAGTTCACCATTGGGTCCTGAATTAACAACAAAAGACTTTGAGACGCTCACAGCTCCTGAAGAACGTAGAATCACATCTTCTTCACATGGTAAGCGAACAGCCGCTCCAACCTTACCTGACGCTTTCAAGACGAAGGTATCCTTACACATGGTTGCTGATATTCCTCTATCTGCTCTCTTTGAAAAGTTAGCAGCTTACTTAGATGTCGATATTTACCTTGATAAAAATATTCGTAATAGAAAAACAAGTTTATCCATTTCAAACAAGTCCTTTGTGAATGTCCTTGAAAATCTTTGTGCCCTCGAAAAACTTCGTTACCGTTTCGAGAATGGCTTGCTCTTTATTGAGCCTGATCTCCCCTTCAGTCGCAGTTATCCACTTCAGTTTTTGAATTTTGTTAGATCAAGCGAGAACAAAATTTCTTCCGGAACAGATATTTTTTCACACGGGATGAAGCCCTCTGAAGAGGGCGTGGTTACATCGTGCCACTCTGGTGAAAATGGATCCAACACCTCAGTTAGCATGAGTAGTGCGAGTGATTTCTGGAAGGAACTTGAGGTTAATTTGCAAAATTTGCTCGCTCCCGCTGAAGGGGAGGAAAAAGCGCGTGTAGCTCCTTTTTCCCTCCACAAGCAAGCAGGGGTGGTATCCGTTTGGGGAACATCAGAACAACATTACCGCGTGCGAGAATATCTCGATCTTCTAAGAAAGTCTGTCAGTAGCCAGATTTTAGTCGAGGCTAAGGTAGTAGAGGTAACTCTTGATGAAAAGTTTAAGAGCGGAATTGACTGGGGATTTTTACCAGCAAACAAATCCTCTGCAAACTCGACGAGTTCGGGCGGCTCGTCTACGAGTCAAGACGGAACATCTACAGAACAGAGTTACAAAAATAGTTTTATAGGTGGGCATAATTTTATTAGTAGTTTGTCAAATACAGCGAATTCATCAATAACAAATCTGAATATAACCGATGGTTTTATTCAGTACACTGCTTCTTTAGAAGGGGGCATGATGGGAATTATGAAGAGCTTACAGTCTTTTGGTGCAACGAAGACTTTATCGAGTCCACGACTGACGGTTATGAACAACCAAAGTGCCGTTCTGAAGGTCGCTCAAAATCAAGTTTATTTTAAACTCAACTATAGCCGCCACGTTTCAACAAAAAGTGATTATAACGATTTCAGTGTTGGAAGTGATATTCAAACTATTCCTGTCGGACTGGTTATGACGGTCCAGCCAGCAATTGATCCTGCAACGAATAGTGTTATTCTCTTCCTCCGCCCAACAATTTCTCGCCTTGTTACCGAGGTGAGCGACCCCTCCATGGCTATTGCGGTTCGTCAAAATAATAACAGCAACACGAAGGACCTTCCTGATTCGAAGGTCCCGATTATTGAAGTAAAGGAAATTGATTCTGTTCTGCGCCTGGCGAATGGTGAAGTTGGGATTTTAGGTGGCTTTATGGAAACGTACTCCGCTCATTCGCGAAATAAGTACCCCTTTTTGGGAGATGTTCCCGTTGTGAAAGAAGTGTTTTCAAGCCTTAAAAAGGATGACCAGTTAAAGGAACTTGTTATCTTAATTCGTGTGAAAATTTTGGATACCCCGACTCTCGCCCCCTCAGACGAGAGGCTGATGCACCTGTACATAAGAGATCCTCGGCCTATATGATAGTATGTAAAAATATACCTTCTTATATAGAATTATTAATCATGAATTTTCGTAAAGAAGTTATAATGACAATGTATTAGATAATTTTACAGCTTTTACTCATGTTCACTGACAAGAGACTCGAAGAGGTATTAAAGGAAAGAAAGCTTCTTCGTTCGGACCAAACCGAAGTTGTCCGTGAGGAACGAAGGCGAACTGGAGAAAGTTTTGCTGATATCTGTCTACGTTTAGATTTTGTGGACAAGGCAACAATACAAAGCCTTTTGTCTGAGGTAACAGGGATCCCTTTCATCGACGACTCCTTTGGACCGGACTCTGACGGAATGGAGTTATTTAGCTTCGAGACCATGTCTGAACGAAAATTCGTGGTGTGGAAATTGAGAAGAGAAACCATTGAGGTAGCGATGGTGGATCCCTACGATCTCGTAACAAGGGATCATATTGTCGACCGCCTGCAAAACAAGCTAAAAGGACGCACGATTTCTTTTTTCTACATCTTTTCCAAGCAACTCGAAAAAGTCTTATCGACATTTTTAAAGAAAGAGGAATCCAATTTTTCAGCACAGGCTCCTGGACACGATGATGTCGTAAATCTTGTGGATTCGCTTCTCCAGAACGCCCTTAAGGCTGAGGCTTCGGACATTCATTTTCAGCCATCATCGCATCTTGTTCATGTACGATTCCGGGTGGATGGTGTGTTGCAGACAGCGTATGAGCTCCACGAAAATATTTGGCCGCACGTCGTCATCCGTTTAAAAGTTTTATCTAATCTAGATATTTCAGAGTCGCGCAGACCTCAATCAGGGCATTTTAGTCTAACGATTCAACAACAGAGAGTCGATTTTCGTGTTTCCACCCATCCGACAATTCATGGTGAAAGCTTAGTAATACGCGTTCTTACGCGCAATAAACAACTGGTATCACTCGATCAACTAGGGTTTGAAGCACCTACTGTGTTGGCTTTAAAAAGGTTAGTCCAACGGCCCTACGGACTCATTTTGCTTTGCGGTCCAACAGGATCGGGAAAAACGACAACATTGTATGCCCTTTGTGCGCAGATGGACGCCTCAACGAAAAATATCATGACACTCGAAGACCCCGTAGAGTACCAATTTGAAAACATCCGTCAGACGGAAATACAACATTCAGATGTTTTGGGGTTCGCTGATGGAGTGCGTTCCATTTTGAGACAGGATCCGGACATCATCTTTATCGGCGAAATTCGTGATGAAGAAACAGCCCAAATGGCCCTTCGTGCGTCCATGACCGGGCATCTAGTCTTGTCCACAGTTCACGCTAACGATGTCTTGCAAGCTCCTCTGAGGCTGATGGATTTAGGAATTCCAATGTCATTACTATCAGGGCAACTTCTAGCTCTTTTATCACAGCGCCTCGTTCGGCGTTTCTGCCGTTCTTGTGGAGGACGAGGATGCAAGGAGTGCCAACGGACCGGCTACAAAGGCCGCTTAGCTATTAGCGAATTGCTAGTCATGAATGAAGTGATGGACGCATGCCTTGCTCAGATACCGACGTGGAACGAGTGGAGGTGTTGTGCCCGCGAGAATGGATACATCCCGCTTTACCAGGACGGATTACAAAAAGTCCAAAAAGGTGTGACGTCAATAGAAGAGGTTAATAGCGTTTGCGGAAAACTGTGAAGGAAGCATTCCAAAATCAAACTACTCTTAATTTCCGTGCTCTACACATGACTCGATGAAAAATGAGTGATAAAATTCGCCCCGTGGGTGCTTTTTGAGTGGTAGTTTTATGATCTCATTTCAATCTTTAAAGGGAAGTGCGTTATTGTTATTTGGCTTTGCGCCTTTGATTAGCTTTTCATCCGATCCTATCAAGAGTTATTTAGACGGTGGAACAAAGGTAGTAGCCGACCAGAGAGAGTATGTTGTTATCCCTGCTAATGCTCCGGTTTTGACTAAAGAAGAAGCTTTGGAATGGTGGTCAAAACATAGCGATGGTAGTACCTGCACACCTTCAGACTTACCGAAGATTTTGCCGGCAGTTCAGATTTTTGGAGCTAGGGTTTTTCAAATAAACGACGAAAACGAAGTCGTTAACGAGGACGACTGGCTTCGAAACGATCCCATCAATAAATCTAGCAATGAAGATAAGCTTGATGGCCACAAAAACTGGGAAGACGAAGACTTTGACACCGTCGAATAGTTAAAGACATCTTCTAGGCAAAGGGCCGAATTAGAGCGCCGGCGTTAAGAGGCAGAGCTCCATCATCAGGCAACTCAACAGGGCAAGTTGCCTGACTAACGAGAGCCGAGGGCCCGTCTACTCGGTAACTGCCGTTTCCTCAGGGGTGGCTTCTAGATTTTCTTCGAGTTTCGTCTCAACGGCTCCCGTAAGCATGCTTTCTGTAATGAGACCAGCGTGAGCGCGAATAGCTTGCTCGATCTCGCCGGCTTTGGATGGGTTATCGCGGAGATACTGTTTGGCAGCCTCTTTGCCCTGTCCCATCTTTTCGGCTCCATAAGCGTACCAAGACCCTGATTTATCGATGATACCCGCGCAAATACCGAGATCGATGAGTTCGCCTGTTTTGGAAATACCTTCGCCATACATAATATCGACTTCAATCACTTTGAAAGGAGGAGCCATCTTGTTTTTTACGACTTTAATGCGCGTCTGGTTACCGATAACCGTCTCTCGATCCTTGATGGTACCGATGCGCCGGATATCAAGCCGGACAGACGCATAAAACTTGAGAGCGTTCCCGCCTGTCGTCGTTTCGGGATTACCAAACATAACTCCAATTTTCTGACGGATTTGGTTGATGAAAATCACCATACAACCTGTCTTTGACACTGACCCCGTTAGTTTGCGCAAAGCTTGACTCATAAGACGTGCCTGGAGACCCATGTGAGCGTCTCCCATATCACCCTCCAACTCCGCCTTAGGTACAAGGGCCGCCACGCTGTCGATAACAACGACATCAATGGCACCGCTGCGTACAAGGGTATCTGCAATTTCAAGAGCCTGTTCACCCGTATCAGGTTGGGAGATGAGTAAATCATCCACTTTAATGCCGAGCTTGCGGGCATAGCTTGGATCCAAAGCATGTTCAGCGTCAACAAAAGCGCAGGTACCTCCGGCTTTTTGAGCCTCGGCTACGGTGTGCAAAGCCAGTGTCGTTTTACCAGAAGATTCAGGTCCATAAACCTCGATAATTCGCCCCTTAGGGAAACCGCCAATGCCGAGAGCGAGGTCAAGCCCCAAACATCCCGTTGAAATAACCTCCACCTCGAGATGGCTGTCCTCGCCGAGTCGCATGACCGAACCCCTTCCAAAAACTCGCTCTATCTGCGCAAGAGCCGCATCGAGTGCCTTTTGCTTGTCCTGATCTTTAAACATGAATATCTCTCCCTACCCTTCCTAAGGTCATTCTACAGAAAAAGGGACGAGGAATGAATGCCTCATCCGCACATGCGAAGCCATTTAAAAAATTAGAACGATGGGCTGCCCGTAGCAAGAGAAACTAACGCGCAGCAATTTCCATCAGTTTGGCTTTAACAACCGATGTGATGGCATAGCGATGAGGAAAAGTTATTTTCGCTCGTCCATTTGGAAGAGGGTATTCGAGAATAAGGTTCTGTTTGCGAATAGCTTCAGTTCCAGTGTTGAGAGCCTCTTGGATGACTTCCTTTAAGAGGGCAACATCAAGACGCTCTGAGATTTTCAAGATGAAGGCGTTACGACACCCAATATTCTCGAGACGTTCCATCGCTTGGCCTGTGAGACGAATGATTCCGTTATCGCTAAGCCTGGCAAGGGCTTCGATATAGACAGAAAGGCCAACTTCCGCCCAAGGACGAACTCGCTCGTAATTTTCCGAAAAAAACGGCATATCAAAAACACCATGCGGATCAGAGAACGTGAAAAACGCAAACTTTTGCCCACTGCGAGAGGTTTTTTCTTCTCGGGAAAGGATGATGCCAGCAAGGCGAACGATAGTCCCGCCCTCCGAAGCAAAATCTGCGTAGGTACTGCTATTCTGTAAATGAAGCTCTTGGATAATGTCCGAGTGGATGTTAAGAGGATGATCCCGCATAAAAAAACCGAGAGCATCAAACTCCTTCTGAGACTTCTCAAGAGCGTTCCAGTCTTGCCGAACATGAGGGAGGCGCAGTTTGGGAAGGTTTTCTGGACCACCTCCGAACAAAGAGAGAGTAGCATGAAGACGCTCCTGCTTGCAGCTGTTAGCATATCCCACTGCGAGATCCGCAGCCTCAAAGAGTTGTTTTCTTCGGGGGTGAATAGAATCGAAAACACCTGCTGCAATAAGATTCTCGATTTGTCGTTTGTTGATGTGAGCAGGATCAACGCGCGAAGCAAAGTTTTCAAAAGAACGGAAAGGACCGTGAGCTCGGCGTTCTTTTACAAGTTCCTCCATAGCTTGTTCACCAACACTCTTGATAGCAGATAAAGCAAAGCGTACTGCCCCATTTTCAGGCACAAAATCGACCTCGGACTTGTTGATGTCGGGTGGGAGAATATCGAAACCATTACGCCGCATATCTTGAAAAAGGGCTGCTAATTTCTCGCTATTACCTTTTTCGTATGTAGCTACGGCGGCGTAGAACTCTACGGGGTAATTGGCTTTCAAAAATGCTGTTTGGTACGAAATAAGAGCATAAGGAGCCGAGTGAGATTTGTTAAATCCGTAAGAGGCGAATTTTGCCATGAGATCAAAGATGTGAGCGGCCGTATCGGTTGCAATGTTGTTTTTAACGGCACCATCAATGAAAACTTTGCGTTGGGCGTCCATCTCCTTCTTGTTCTTTTTTCCCATAGCACGACGCAAAAGGTCAGCACCTCCAAGGGTATATCCTCCCAAGACTTGAGCGATCTGCATGACTTGCTCCTGGTAAACCATAACGCCATAAGTTTTCTCCAAGATAGGTTTAAGAGCAGGATGAGGATAGACAACGTCCTCATCACCGTGCTTACGCGCAAGGTATTTCGGAATATCATCCATGGGGCCAGGTCGGAAAAGAGCGACAAGAGCCACAAGGTCCTCAAAACGATCAGGCTTCATGCGATTGATAACATCCTGCATTCCTGTACTTTCTAATTGGAAGACACCCAAAACATTGGTTGAGCACAATAGTTCGAAAGTCTTGGGATCATCGAGAGGGATAGTGCTGATATCAAGGTGATGACCTGATTTTTCAACAAGCTGGCAACAATAGCGTATAACAGTGAGCGTTTTAAGACCAAGAAAGTCGAATTTGAGAAGACCGGCCTTCTCAATATATTTCATATTGATTTGCGTAATGGCTAGAGGAGACTCTCCGTCGTAGTACAGTGGCACCATGCTTTCAAGAGGTGTTCCCCCAATCACTACACCTGCAGCATGAGTTGATGCGTGCCTGTACAATCCCTCTAGTTTCAGAGCAACATCAAAAAGACGCGTAAGAGTCGCATCTTCGAGAATGAGCCTTTTAAGTGTCGCATCAGCTTCAAGCGCCTCGACGAGGGTAACGGGATGTGCAGGGTTGTTAGGTATGAGTTTGCAGATCTTGTCGACCTGAGAATAAGACATTTCCAAAACGCGACCAACGTCGCGCAAAACAGCACGAGCTTGCAGCTTACCAAAAGTAATAATTTGGGCGACTTTGTCCTGTCCGTACTTTCTGAGAACATAATCAATCACTTCGCCTCGTCTATCCTGACAAAAATCGACGTCAAAATCCGGCATTGAAACGCGTTCAGGGTTGAGAAAACGCTCGAAAATGAGATCAAAACGGATGGGGTCGATATCGGTGATCGTCAGCGACCAGGCAACGAGCGACCCTGCACCCGAGCCTCGGCCAGGCCCGACAGGAATGCCCTGACTCTTAGCGTACTTGATGAAGTCTGAGACGATCAAAAAATAACCGGGGAACCCCATGCTTTCAATAACACCAAGCTCTTTGTAGAGCCTGTCGAAATAAGTAGTACGAGTTTCCTCATGTTTTTCCAGTGGAGTGTGGGGTAGAACATACTTTTCTAGCCTCATTTCGAGTCCAGAGATAGCTTGCTCGCGCAACTCCTCTTTTTCAGTTTTACCCTCAGGTAAGGCAAAAGGTGGCAAAAGAGGAGGTCTCTCTTCAAGAATAAAACTGCACCTCTTTGCGATATTGACAGTGTTCTCTATGGCTTCCGGAAGATCAGCGAAAAGTGCGCACATTTCTTCTTGAGATTTAAAGTATTCATGTGGCGAAGACTTTGGCCTATCCCTTTCATTCATGTATCTCCCTGCAGCTATACAAAGAAGAGCATCGTGTGCTTCAAACATGTTTGGATCGCTAAAGTAAACGTCATTTGTGGCGACGATGGGGATGTTGTGCTTTTGAGCCCAATCCAAAAATTGAGGCTCTGTCTCGCTCTGCTTACGAACCATGTGGCGTACCAATTCAATATAGAGGCGTCCCGGAAAGTCTTTTATAAGTTCACAAAGTACATTCTCAGCATTTGCCGTATCTTTTTGGAGTAAAAGTTGGCCAAGAAGTCCGTTGGGCCCGCCTGTGAGGCAAAGGACTCCCTCAGTATGTTTGGTAATATCGGTCAGCGTGAGTGACGGACCAGCAGAAGCGAGGTCATCAGCTCGATAAGACTGAGTCGAGAGAGCCATAAGGTTTTTATAACCTGTTTCATTTTGAGCTAGAAAAACCAGAGGAGCCCTCAGAGTCTGGCTAAGGGTTAAAGGAATGCGAAAGGTAATTTGGGTACCGATGATAGGTTGAATCCCTTCATGAGTACACGTTTTGGCGATATCCATAACTCCAAAAAGATTGTTGGTGTCAGTAATGGCCACAGCCGGCATACGATGACGTTTGCACAGTTCAGGAATATCAGGAACTCTAACGGCTCCCTCAGACAAGGAATAGGTGCTATGAACGTGCAAGTGGACGAACTGTGGCGAGGAGGCCATAAACGATCTCATCTCCCAAAACCCGCCCAGTATCGCATATTTGAACCAAATGGGATAGGAGTAGAAGAGCGACAGGTAAAAAGGGATAGCGGTTGTGCGGACCCTTGAATAAATGGTTAATTTATTAATAATTCATATACAATAAATGAAAGGATAAGCTTACTGGGCCGATCTATAAAAAGTCTTGATTTGAGGCAAAAACAGGATCACGGAAAGATTGTGGAATTTAAAACCCAGTCCTACTTTAATAATTCTTTCTAGAAATTTAACAGAATTTATATAATCATAGATATGTACCATTTTATTTTAACTTTCTAACTAACTTGTTGCAGATCAAATTTGTTAAAAACCTTCTTTTTGTGCAAATGGAACGTCGACTTTTGGAACTCGATATCGTAAGGGGTTTTAGATTTTAAATGCACAGGGATAAATTGAAAGTAAATGCAGTACTTTTAGTAATCGTAAACAATCGACTCTATTCATGGTAAAAAGCGAATGTATTTTGCCTTGATTTTTCTGAAAAATATTTATTTTTTGCGCAAGGAGAGGCCAATGTACTGGGGGATTTATCAGAAAATTTCCGTAGACCTCTGGAAAGTTCGAGAGTTACTGTGAGAGAGTAAGCCTTCTGAATTGAACCAAGTCCTTGAGATGTTAGATGAGGTTATATAAAATAACAAATTGTCTTATGCATTCCATTTATTATATTCATAATTTAAACTAAAAATAGAAAAGATAAAATGAACTAAAACATGAACACGAAACAAACTGCATTTCAGTCCGGTCTATGTGCGGAGAAAAAAGTCATCGTACTGTTGAAGTATCATGGCTTTGAAATCATTAAACACCGTTACCGCACCTCTGTCGGAGAAATTGATATCATTGCCTTGAAGGATAACGTCATTCACATCGTAGAGGTCAAACATCGTAGCCGTCTTACGGAAGTACGTGGGTGTCTTACCCAAAGGCAACGCCGCCGAATCGAGCAGGCTACTGAAATTTTTGCTGCCGAGAATCCTTTATTTATGAATTGTTCTTGGCAGTTTGACGTAGCTTTTGAGGTAGAAGATGAGATCCGTTTCCTGGAGTGTGCTTGGAGCCCAGAAAAGGATCGATGGTGAAGGGAGCAGCTGAGTGTTGAAGAGAGGAACCCTAATCAGGTGGTTGGAACGTAACGAACCAAAATTGAACACACATTGGGGAGACTCAAGAATAAGAAGATATGTAACTATCCTTATTGCAATCATTGAAGGAAACCTGGGTTACGGGTTCAACCTTCTATGCGGACTTTTGACGCATTTCCTGTTGAAAAGGATCAGAATCGTAAAGATGGTATAACCCTGCAAAGATGTTGCTTTAAAATATATAGGACTTTCGCGACAAGTCTATTCCTCCTCTCCCAAGCCGCAGCAAAACCTAGCTTTTCACGACAGACGTTTTTTTAACCTTGAACCACAATTCGCATTTTCTTTGAACGTAGATGAAAAGGCTCTTTAGGAATGCCTCTAAATTTCCTCATCAATCTTTTGGCTGGGCTCCAAAAGTTTTCAACTCCATGAATACACCTTTTCATTAACAAATTCTTTGGCCTGATGATCTCTTTCGTGAATAAATTCGGAAACACCCCAGACATCGTAACCTTTCCATGATCCGTATAAGGAGTATCTGGTTATACTTACCTTTTTATGATGGTATGGGGGTTCTCTTTTGGCATTCTCAATATGAACTGCAGTGACTTTTCCTCCCTTCTTGAACAGGGATTTTCCCACCTCTTTTCCCTTTTCTGGCACCTCCCAAATAACTGTCGTCAAGTTCGACTTCTCCATGAAAATCAAAGTCTTCATGAAATTATTTAAACAAGGAACCCACTTATATTAAAGAAAAAACTGTAATATTCTTATTTATATTCATAATCCAAGCTATACCTCCAACCACGAAAACCTCGACAAGTTCTTTCTGTCCATCCTTGCGAAGTTTGATCTTTCCCATCCCCCTGTTCTAGATTCAGATGCACCTAGGTCGAGCCCTTGATTCTTTTAATCACCACAAATATCGAC
This sequence comes from Alphaproteobacteria bacterium, assembly GCA_041200185.1. GTDB lineage: Bacteria > Pseudomonadota > Alphaproteobacteria > BNTO01 > BNTO01. Next base: position 474,086 of record CP165730.1, on the reverse strand, counting down.
GGTCTTTACTCTAGATCCATAGCAAAACGGCATAGACCGTGAGCCAGCGAGTAAGGTCGTTGTGGACTGCAGTCACCTCATCTTGACATCCTCTTGATTTCAGCCGACAATGACTCTCAGTTGGGGTGGCCTGCTTGGTGGAATCGGTAGACACAACAGACTTAAAATCTGTCGACTTCGGTCGTGCCAGTTCGAGTCTGGCAGCAGGCACCACAGGCGGTGAGCTCCGTGAAGTTTGTTGAATGTTCGCAAGAAGGTCTGGAGGATCAGGCCTATTTGTTGTCGAGGCGGCTACAAGCTCCAGCGACAGTTTTCCTTTGGGGCGCCATGGGAGCTGGAAAATCCACGTTTGCCCGTGCTTTTCTTCGGTCGTATTTTCAAGAGGAAACGTTGGAGGTTCCGAGCCCAACGTTCACCCTTGTCCAGACTTATGAACCAAAAGACCCAGCAAGAAGCACCGTATGGCACGTTGATCTCTACAGGATCCAAACCCTTGATGAAGTATGGGAACTAGGATTAGACGAAGCTCTATCACAGCACATCTGCCTCATTGAGTGGCCGGACCGACTCGAGAACTTGTTCATTCCAAACCGCATCAACGTCTACATCGACATCATTTCGGAAGACCGCCGCGCGTTCGCTATCTGTTCGGATTAAAGGCTTAGCATCCACACGCCCTTGTGCAATTCTCACTTGTCTTTAGTATCACCAAAGAACTCTTTGATCTTGGCTAAAAACCCTTTCCGAAGGGGGTTATTCTCCGCAGAGTGCTCGCCACTTTCAAGCTCTTGCAGCAGTTCCTTTTGGCGAGAAGAGAGTTTAACAGGCGTTTCTACGACAACTTCCACTAAGAGATCACCAAACGAATGCCCTCTCAACCCCGGCATCCCTTTGCCTTTTATACGGAATTGATGACCTGTTTGGGTGCCTTCAGGGATCTTTAACGTCACAGAAGTCTTGTCCAACACAGTTACGGACACCTCCTTGCCAAGAGCTGCCGTTGCAAAAGAAATCGGCATCTTACATGTCAGATCCTTTCCAAGACGCTTGAAGAGGGGATGAACCTTCAACGAAATAAACACATAAAGGTCCCCCTTAGCTCCACCACGAATGCCACACTCTCCCTCTCCAGCCAACCGGATGCGCGTACCGTCATCCACCCCTTTGGGAACAGTGACATCCAAATTTTTTTCTTTGAGAACGCGCCCCAGACCGCTACAAGCCAGACAGGGGTTTTTGATCACCTGGCCACTCCCTCCACACTGCGGGCAGGTTCTCTCGACTGTAAAAAAACCCTGTTGACTACGGACGGCCCCACGCCCCTGGCACACGGAACAAGTCTCACTCCCCTTGCCATTGGCACTGCCTGTCCCTTTACACTTTTCGCAGGGACAGAAGGTCCGAAAAGAAATCCTCGTCGTGGTTCCTGAAAAAGCCTCCTCAAGAGAGAGAGACAAATCATAACGAATATCGGAACCTGGCTGAGAAGCCGGCCTCTGAGAACGTGCACCTCCGCTGCGGCGACCTGCACCGAATACCTCGTTAATGATGTCTTCAAAGTGGACACCTCCAAATCCACCACTAAAATCAAACCCTTCAAATCCCTGACCGCCGCCACCTTGCTGAGAAAAACCACCTTGCTCAAACGCCTGTGCCCCATAACGGTCATAGGCAGCTTTCTTCTGCGGATCACTCAAAACCTCGTAGGCCTCATTAATTTCCTTAAATTTGGCCTCAGCCGCCTTGTCTCCCTTATTTCGATCAGGGTGATACTTCATGGCGAGCTTGTGATAGGCCTTTTTAATCTCCGCCGCCGTGGCTGACCTCGAAACGCCCAAAACTTCGTAAAAATCTTTCCCCACGGAGAACCTCGGAAAAGTTGCGACAAACAACCAACTGTATTTCATTATAGAGGCTTTTTGTAGTGTGACCAAGGTCATATCCTCACCAATCTAGAAATATTGAGCAGTCTGAGGTATTCATTTACTACTCCGCTAAAACCAAGAGAATCCACTCGTACCGTTATTGCGTGGTGATTTTTATTTCCGTCAGGTCGCGATCGCGGAGAAGGCCTGCAGGAATCATTTCTTATGCTTTATGGAATGCGGAAAAGTGTACTACTTTTCCGGATTTTTTGACCAACGTCGATTCGTTAATACCTTTTGCTCAAGCCAAAGAAGGGATTTTAATTTTTCAGTATGGACGATTCAAAATCGACAGATATCAGCATGAGATCCTGAACCGCTTAGTGCCATCAGAGCAGCAATGAATAAGATATGACAAAGTTTTTATTTTTCTAATAACCCTGCATATTAATATATTCTTAATTTGAACAAAGAGATCTAAAAGAAACTTTGTTATGCGCTAGATTCTTGACAAATATTTTACATACACTAGGTGGAGTGTTCTACGAAAATACCTACATTTCAATAGCTTGATACTCCCATAAAACCTTTAGGTGATCCTCTATAAATTTTGTACAATGAAGGCGGTTTTTTTGCCGATGCCTAAGACGTTGTATGGATCCAAACAGTGAGCAATTTTTAGACAGTTTTCCTATTCTAATGCTAAGAGATACTGTCATATTCCCGCACATGGTAGTGTCTTTATTCGTAGGGCGTCCACAGTCTATTGAGGCCGTGAGGATGGCTTGGGAGAGAAAACGTCGCGACCTCCTGTTGCTTACCCAAAAGAATCCTGCGGACGAATCGCCGGATGAAAAAGGCGTTTTTCACGTGGGGACGGTAGCTTCTTTAATGCAAATTTTAGAGTTGTCAGATGGAACGCTTAAAATTCTGGTATCAGGCCGCTCTCGAGCCAAAATTGTGAACTTCCAAAGAGACGAAAACGTATTAAGAGCTCAGGCCTATGTCCTTTCTGAAGAAAACGAGGAAGCGTTGAGCGAGACCCGAATCCTTCACAGCGTTGTCCTAAAAGAATTTGAAAATTATGCGAAATATAATTCAAAAATATCTCATGATTTTATTGATACTGTCAAGAAAATTGATAATCCCAGTACATTCACAGACTCTATTGCGGCATGCTTTTCTCTGGGAGTCCCCGAAAAGCAGGAACTTCTCGAAATGGAATCCGTACAAAAGCGACTCGAGCGTATTTTGGCGATTCTCGAAGCAGCAAACAGCGCCTATTCGGTTGAGAAGAAAATTCGCGGCCGCGTTAAAAAGCAAATTGAAAAGGCACAAAGAGAATATTATCTCAACGAACAATTGCGGGCTATCCATAAGGAATTGGGAAATGGTACAGAGGAAGGCGAAGATGAGCTAGCTGTTCTTGAGAAGCGTATCCGTAAAACGAAGTTTTCAAAGGAGGCACGTGAAAGAGCACTATCTCGCCTAAAAAAGCTTCGTTCCATGAATTCAATGTCGTCAGAAGCAAGCGTCGTTAGAAGTTATTTAGAGTGGTTGTTAGATATACCGTGGAATAAAAACACAAAAATCAAAAAGGATCTAGCCGAAGCGGAGAAGATATTGGAGAGAGATCATTACGGTCTTAAACCCGTTAAGGATCGCATTCTCGAGTATCTTGCTGTTCAGGCACGTGTATCTAAACTTCCTGGCCAGATTTTGTGTTTTGTAGGACCTCCCGGTGTTGGAAAAACCTCCTTAGGCAAGTCAATTGCTGAGGCTACAGGGCGGTCCTTTGTGCGTGTTTCGCTTGGCGGGGTGTCCGACGAGGCAGAAATCCGAGGGCATCGGAGTACGTACATAGGGGCGATGCCGGGGAGAATCATACAAGGTATGAAAAAAGCTAAATCGTCTAATCCGCTTTTCTTGCTGGATGAGATTGATAAGTTGGGGCAAGACTGGCGAGGTGATCCAACTTCGGCGCTGCTAGAAGTGTTGGATCCAGAACAGAACAAGACGTTTAACGACCACTACATCGAGGTAGACTATGACCTGTCGAATGTTATGTTTGTGGCGACAGCCAATACTCTCGATATGCCACAACCTCTTCTTGACCGCATGGAGATCATTCGTATTCCGGGATATACGGAAGATGAAAAAATTAACATCGCTCGGCAGCACTTACTTCCTCGACAGATGGAATTGCATGGCTTGAAAGAAACTGATTTCCAGTTAGAGGATGAGGCCCTTATCGAGCTGATCCGCCATTATACGCGTGAGGCTGGAGTTAGGCACTTAGAAAGGCAAATTGCAACGTTGACTCGTAAGGCAGTAAGAGAGTTGGTACAAGGCGCAGAAGCTCCAATCCTCGTCGAGCTCCAAACCTTACGCAAATACTGCGGAGTTCCAAAGTATAATTTCAGTCAGTCACAACTCTTTTGTAAATCAGGGATCTCAACCGGTTTAGCTTGGACAGAGGCCGGAGGTGATATCTTGTTTATTGAGGTGCTGGTGCTCGATGGAAAAGGCGGCGTCATCCAGACGGGCAAATTGGGCGACGTCATGAAAGAGTCTATTCAGGCATCAGTGAGTTATGTTCGTTCGAGATCAACAGAGTGGCACCTAGCTTCAGATTTTTTTGAGAAACATGATATCCATGTACATGTTCCTGAAGGAGCAACACCCAAAGATGGTCCTTCGGCAGGAACAGCTATCTGCACAGCGCTTACGTCGGCCTTAACAAAGATTATGGTACGACACGATGTGGCAATGACGGGGGAAATTAATCTACGTGGCCAAGTCCTCGAAATCGGGGGCCTAAAAGAGAAACTCCTAGCAGCGCACCGTAGTGGCATCAAAACTGTTGTTATTCCCAAAGATAATGAGAAGGATTTGAGTGAGATCGACGAAAAGGTGCGGGAAGGTTTGGCTATCGTGACGGCGGCAACAGTAGAGGATGTCCTCAAAGTCGCGTTGACCGAGCCTGAGCGAATTGGCTTATAAGACCTCGGTTAGTTGAATGGTATGGCCGCGTCCAGGAGTCTCTCCTGCGTCAGTTGGATTTACGCAGGCGGTCGAACGGAGTGGCTGAAGTTCGATTCGTAGAGTACACAGACATCTCCGACAGCGAGGAGGCGACTTGCGCCTACGATTTTTTCTCCTTGTACTGGAGAGCAGCTTGCAGAAAAGAGACAAAGAGTGGATGAGGAGCAAGAGGCTGAGATTTAAATTCTGGATGAAACTGGACAGCAAGAAACCAAGGATGATCGTTCCGCTCGACAATTTCTGCCAACTTGCGATCGGGTGACCAACCCGAAAAGGTGAGACCGATTTTAGCCGCTTTTTCAGCAAAGGCAGGGGCGTTAAATTCGTAGCGATGCCGGTGGCGCTCATGAATAACCTCCTGTCCGTAAGCTTGATATGCGAGAGAGGATTCTTGCAAGTGGCAAGGGTATGCACCAAGGCGCAGTGTACCTCCCAGATCAACCTCAGCACTGCGATGTTCTTTAGAGCCATCATTTCTAGTCCATTCTGAAATAAGGCTGATGACAGGATGCCCCGTTTTTGGTGAAAATTCTGTCGAATCAGCATCTTCCCAGTGGGCAATGTTCCGGAATGACTCAACAATGGCCAACTGCATCCCTAAGCAAATACCAAAGAAGGGAACGCCTTTTTCTCGAGCAAACTGGATAGCGCGAATCTTGTTGTCGATTCCACGCTGTCCAAATCCACCTGGTACCAAAATAGCGTCAGCATCCCGAATTTCAGCAATGATATCTTCCGATTTTTCTGAGTGACACCACAAAATATTCACACGCGTTTTGTTAGCGGCTCCAGCATGTATAAGGGCTTCCTTAATGGATTTATAAGCGTCCTGCAGTTCGGTGTATTTTCCAACAAGAGCAACGGTAACCATGCGCTGAGACGTCTCGATGTTTTCGGTTAAGTTTGCCCAATCCTGTAGCCAACCTAAGGAAAGGGGATGTTCGGAAGGAGATAGACCAAAATGCAGACAAACACGTTCATCAAAGCGTTCCTGACTATAGTTCATTGGAACGCGGTAAATATCTTGGACATCTAAGGCAGCCACAACATTTTCGGCTGTAACATTACAGAAGAGTGCGAGCTTATTCCTAATACTTTGAGAGAGAGGCACCTCGCAGCGGCACAACAGCAAATCAGGCTGAATCCCCGCATGAAGCAAATCTTTTACGGAGTGTTGGGTAGGTTTTGTTTTGAGCTCCCCTGCTGTTTTGACGTAAGGGAGGTAAGTAAGATGGATGAACATCGTCCTCTCAGAGCCGAGATCACTGCGTAATTGACGAATCGCTTCAAGAAAAGGTCCACCTTCAATATCTCCAACTGTTCCACCAATCTCACAAATCACGAAATCAACACCTTCTGTATTTGATGTAATAAAGGCCTTAATTGTATTCGTAACATGAGGGATAACTTGCACGGTAGCTCCCAGAAAATCACCCCGGCGCTCTTTCTGAAGCAGCTCTTCGTACACTCTTCCTGAAGTTAGATAGTCGGATGACTTAGCAACATACCCCGTGTAGCGCTCGTAGTGACCGAAATCTAAATCCGCCTCAGTTCCGTCCTCCATGACAAAAACTTCGCCGTGCTGGTAAGGGCTTAGTGTGCCGGGGTCGACGTTTAAGTAGAGATCAAGCTTGCGGAGACAAACACGGAAACCACGTGCCTGCAAAAGTGCGCCAAGGCTTGCCGCGGCAAGTCCCTTTCCGAGGGAGGACATAACGCCACCCGTCACAAAAATGAAACCTTTTTGTGCCATAAAACCTCCCAATGGGACCCTAAATTAAAAGAATGACTACGAGGCCAAAGAAACTACTGCGTTGGTGGCTCTGATGGCGTAGCTGCCGACGTCCTAGCGTCTTCCGCTGTCGAACCCTGAACCGAATCTTGAACCTTAGACGCTTGCGGAGCCGCTATAGTTTTAACCTTTTTCGCAGGTGTTTTGGCCGGACTCTGCATCAGAAGTTTATCAGCTGCGTGTTGCTCGCGGTTCGTCAAAACACCAATGAGAATGCAGTTGCCGATAAAAAGCGCCGCCAAAAAACTAGTTGCTCGTGTCAGAATGTTGGCCACACCCCTTGCCGTAAAGAGAGCGTTGTTACCACCCCCACCACCCATGCCAAGAGGGCCTGCCTCATCGCTTTTTTGCAACAAAATTAAGCCAATCATCGCAACTGTTACAAATGCATGGAGAATCAAAAGAGCAATAACCATAGTCCTAACCTTTTATTTGTGGAGACAAAATCATCATATACTGCTTCCCTTCCAACTTCGGAGAAACATCAACTTTAGAAATACTTGCAACACCTTCGATGACGCGGTTGAGAACATCAAGGCCAATAGCCTGATGGTTGATCTCACGACCGCGGAAGCGCATGGTAAATTTGACCTTATCCCCATTACGCAAAAACTTCTCTGTTGAGCGCATCTTAACCTCAAAGTCGTGCTGATCAATTCCCGGACGGATCTGGATCTCCTTCGTCTCGACGATCTTCTGCCTCTTCCGAGCCTCATTCTTCTTCTTTTGCTGCTCGTACCGGAACTTACCGTAGTTCATGATCTTACAAACGGGCGGTTCAGACTGCGGAGCAATTTCGACGAGATCCAACTCAGCCTCGGCGGCAAGCTCTCGCGCATGCGACAAACTCACGATCCCCAAAGCTTCACCTGTTGCGGCCACCAGACGAACCTCCGGCGCAGTCACCTCGCCATTAATCCTTGGAGAATCCCCCGCCTTAGCAGGTTTCTCTCGCGACATCAAATCTCTTGGCCGGATAGCTATCTTCGTCTCCTCTTCATGCCCTGCAGAGCCTGAAACCCTACTCCTTCTCTACACTTAAGGATAGCTGATTTTTCAATCTCCGAAAAGAGGCGCAGTGAGGGCATGATGGAAGCCTATGATTCACTCTCATCATCCGACTCCTCCCCTGAGTCCGTGGTGATGCGCAGTGGTGAAAGAATGCCGGGAGAATCAGAGAAACCATCTGTTTCTATTTGATAAGCAAGAGGGTCAACGACGTTGTATGAGTAAGTCGAATGAGTATCAATGTCGTGAGAAAGAGAGTTTTGGTTGCTCTGCCTCGATTCTTGAAGAATTTGGTCAAACCACGTCATAATATCCTCCTGAGGGTCCTCCCCGGTTGTATCCTGCTGCGCGGCTAACGAAGGCAGGGGAGAAGGCGGGATCGTCTCTGTTGGCAGTTCTGATGGACCGTGAAATGTGAGAGCGGGCTGTCTCTCTTCACGGGAGCTCAGGTTGCTAATAGGAACCTGCTGGCTGGCCTCTGTGAGGAGCTCTGTAGGCCTCTGCAACGCGAAAGTAGGTCGTTCTTCTTCGGTGAGATTTTTGCTGACAGAAGCAGGAGACCCTAGAATAGGTTGCTGGCAGGTCTTCTCCTGAATGCGCGTTGCTTGTTGATGAGGAAAGGAAGGAAAAGCAGGAATGCCGGTAGGTTGTACGTAGTTCAGTTGCGACTGAAAGGGTGGAGCGTTAAAAAATAGGGGATTGTTGAAAGTAGAATGACTGAATATGGGAGCTGATTCGACTGATATTAAGCTTGGAGTAGGGGTAAATGGTGTATTGGGCGCCAAAGAGAGCGGGCCTTTCACCTCCTGAGGCAAGGGCTGCGAAGCCACTGCGGCGAGTGGCGGAATAGGATTAGCCGGTTGAGTGGTCAGCGTAGGCATTCGCGTTGGACGCAAATTGCGTTTGACACTGGCCAGCTTGTGAATATGCTGAGGATTTTGTAAAAGTACGAAAAACCGGTTTTTAACAGCAATATCGGACCTGCCTTCAAGGAAGGTAGAAATTTTGGTCCACTTTTGTCCAAGTTCCTGCGCTTTGGCGATGAGGAGACTATCTTCCTCTTCTGTCCAAGGTTGCTTGGTTTCGGGGACAGAGAGGTAGTGCTTCCACCGTTCTCGGCAGCGCCGTATCTCATTGTGACCAGGATCTGTATTCCTGTACCCGAGAATTCGTTTGTAGACACTTGTTGTCCTACCCCAGTCCCCGGCGCCAACTTCTTCGACAGCCTGGCGAAGAGCGTCATCCATTTGAGGTGTGAATTTAATGCGCCTATGATGAGGGGCTCCCTGCATCCCCTGACAAGCCGAAACAAGAGAAAATGACGCCAGAAAAAGAGCACAACACGAACGTGCCACAGATCCCCCTAAAAGATCCTCCCCCGATAACCCAAGACTGGAACAATTGAGCCCTGGCGTCAAGGAGGGGAAGTTTTATCGCTCCAAACAGTCCGACTCATCTGGTTTTTCTTGATGCCACTTGGAGAATGGTTTACTTTGCGAAGGGGGTGTTTGCGGTAGCGGGAACTATGCTGAGGATTGTCGACATTAGAGCAAGGGAGATTCTGGATTCACGTGGGATTCCAACGGTAGAAGCCGATGTTTATATTGAAGGGGGTGTCTGTGGCCGGGCATCCGTCCCGTCAGGTGCCTCGACGGGGTCATTTGAAGCCATCGAAAGGCGAGATGGCAATCCGCAACGCTTTCGAGGAAAGGGAGTGCTTGAGGCTGTCAAAGCTATTAATCTCTTTTTTCGTCCTTTACTTAAGGACTGGCACTGCACGGACCAGAACGGCATTGATGCTGCTATGTGTCAGTTGGATGGATCAGCAAACAAAAGTCGCTTAGGGGCTAATGCCATTTTAGCTGTAAGTCTTGCTGTAGCACGGGCCGCGGCAGAAGTCTCTCGTCTTCCCCTTTTTCGTTATTTGCAAAGACTCTTCCCTGTGCGCAAGTCGGGGATGTTGCCGCTTCCTCTTATAAATGTCCTCAACGGTGGGGCTCACGCAGCGAACTCTTTGGATATCCAAGAATTTATGATTGTTCCTGTGGGTAGCACCCGATTTTCCGAAGCTCTTCGTGCTAGCTGCGAGGTTTACTACGCGTTAAAATCGCTTCTTCGCGAAAAAGGACTTGCGACGAGTGTGGGAGATGAGGGGGGTGTGGCACCTGATCTCCGAGGTTCACGCGAGGCCCTGGACCTCCTGAGTCAGTCCGTTGAAAAGGCTGGGTATGCTTTGGGGCGCGATTTTGCCTTCGCCTTAGACGTCGCAGCGAGCGAACTTCACCGTGATGACGGATACCACATTGACGGGCGCGTACTGAGTTCGTCGGCCCTCGTTGAATTTTATGAGGAACTGAGTCGTTCCTATCCTCTATTTTCCTTGGAGGATGGCCTTGGTGAGGAGGATTGGGAAGGATGGCAGCTTTTGACGAAGCGGCTTGGAGATCGACTACAGATTGTGGGGGACGATCTTTTTGTAACCTCACCCCAGCGTTTAGAGAGAGGACTAAGGGAAAAGTCAGCAGACGCCGTCCTAATCAAACCAAATCAAATCGGAACTTTGACGGAGACGCTCGAAACCTGCCGCCTAGCACAAAATAATGGCTGGCAAACGATCATCTCGCACCGTTCTGGCGAAACAGAAGACACTTTCATTGCCGATTTGGCTGTGGCAGTGGGGGCTGGACAAATTAAGACGGGTTCAGTGTCGCGAAGTGAGCGCTTGGCGAAATATAATAGATTGATGAGAATTGAGGAATACATGGGTCCAAGCGCCTTCTTTTACAAAAGCACTTACAGTAATTCAAGGATGTCATCATGAAATCTTCCTTTTACGCATCTAACCAACCTGACCGACATCACCAGAGAAAGGCTCTTATGAGACTTGCCCTGTGGGGAGGTTTGATGGCTTATATGACTTACCATCTCCTCCATGGCAATCGTGGTCTACTGGCTCTCTGGAAAATCCGCCGTATCGTTCAAGAAGAGCGTGAAGTTTTGACAAAGCTAGAGGATGAAACAGAGACTCTGGCACGACAGATCCGCCTTTTGCGCCCACAAAGTTTGGATCTCGACTTGTTGGATGAGCGCGCAAGGGAGGTCCTTAATATGGCGGAGCCCGATGAAATTATCCTTGAAGCAGCTGATGTGTTTCGATCTGCGGCGGCTGTGGCTCAGAAAGCTCCTTAGGGACGAGTGGGGGCCCTATAAGGTCTTATGGAGTAATGAAGTGCTTTTCCAGTCCAGTCTTTGCTGATCTCACAAGGGAAATGCGAGCAGCGCCGAGGGGTGCTTGACAGCCTCTAGAAAAAGAGTCAACCTGACAGTAGGGGGTGGAATGAGAGGGGTGGCAAGGTGCCAGCTTCATGCAAAGGAAAGTTGTTTTCTGAGTTTTTAGGAACGTTTTTATTGGTTTTTGTGGGGTGCGGTAGCGCCATTTTTGCAGGTCACCAAATTGGCTGGTTAGGTGTGAGCCTAGCTTTTGGCTTTGTTTTGATGGCATGCTGCTATGTGTTAGGTCCCATCTCGGGCTGTCACCTTAATCCGGCGGTGACCCTGGGCCTGGTCCTTTCAAAGAGAAGGCCAGCCCGTGATCTTCCGGGATATATCATTGCGCAGTTGCTTGGAGCAGCTCTTGCTGGGTGGGTCCTTGTGATAATGGCTCAAGGAGCGCCTTACTTGACGCTTCCTGATGGGTTAGCGCCAAATGGATTAAGCGATCTTTCACCTATGAAATGCTCTTGTATGGCAGGTTGCATAGGAGAGTTTGTTGGTGTTTTTACTCTGGTGTTCGTTGTTCTCCAGGCAACGACTTCGGCCGTGGCGCCTGGATTTGCGCCGATCGCCATCGGAGGGACGCTGAGCATGTTGCTCATGGTCTTGATTCCGCTAACGAACGGCTCACTCAACGTTGCACGAAGTCTTTCGATGGCGCTTTTTACGGGCGGGGCGTACCTGTCACAGTTGTTGATTTTCGCAGGAGTGCACTTCTGTGCTGCCGTTGCGGCGGTCCTTGTCGTCAAATTGTTAACCTCGCCTGAACAAGCCAAGAAGGAGTGAGAGATGTAAAATTCATTGCAAATGAGGTTAATGTTTGAACTCAAAAAGTTCAGTTAGCAGAGAAGAGTTTGAGAGGGTGAGGTACATTTCCCATCCTTTCTTTTTCAGATATAATGAAAGGTATAGGATTGGGATTTACCATAAAATAGGCCAAAAAAGGGGGCTACATGTCGTTAAGAAAATCAGCTATTGTCACACTATTGTCGTTGGGTTGTGCGAACGTAGGATTGCTTCGTGCAGACCCCTCTGCTGGAGACTCTACCCTTGTTGTAACGGCAGAACAGCCAGCGGAGAATGGTGATGCAGCAAAAGCTCCTAAGGAGCCTGGAGTAGAGCACAAAGCGGCTGAGATGCCTGTGATGTGGGACTTCTCAGCGCTGGCAAAATCGGTTGTTGGAAGTGTTGTGAGTATTACGGCTGTTCAGGCCAAAAATCAGAATGATGAGATGCGGTCCCTTGGCAAAAAGTTCCAAGGAACGCCTTTTGACGATTTCTTCCGGTTCTTCCCCGCGCCAAGCGATGCTCCGCGGAAAGTGCCGGTCGGTGGGTCAGGGTTCTTTATCGGTGTCGACAAAGATGTTGTTTACGTTGCCACCAATTACCACATTGTCGAAGATGCTGTGAGTGTCAAAATCTTCTTTGATGACAAAACGGAAGTTCCAGCTGTCGTCCACGGCTCCGACCCTCGTACGGATTTGGCAGTTTTGAAAGTGAATCTATCAGACATCCCTGTTGAGAAGCGCAATAAAGTTCTTCCTGTCAGGTGGGGAGCCTCGTCTCAGTCGGAGGTTGGTCAGTGGGTGGTTGCTGTAGGCAACCCCTTTGGGTTAGGTAATACGGTAACCTGCGGTATCATCTCAGCTAAAGGACGTGATTTGCACATTGGCGGTGTGTCGCTGAATGACGATTTCCTCCAGCACAGCGCACAGATTAATGCGGGCAACTCTGGTGGCTGCCTCGTTAACATGAAGGGCGAGGTTATTGGCATTAACACAGTCATCGTGACACCTTCGGGAGGTAACGTTGGGATCGGCTTCGCAATTCCGTCTGATAATGCTCTGCGTGTACTAGAGCAGCTTATCAAATACAAAAAGGTCCGGCATGGTGCGCTGGGTGTGAGCGTCGGTGACTTTACAAAGGAACATATGGCAGGCCTCAATATCAAGACCTACAAAGGCGGCGCTGTCGTTATGCGGGTTGAGAAAGAGGGACCGGCAGCTATAGCTGGTATACAAGAGGACGACGTTATCGTCAAATTTGATGACGCCCTTGTGAACGATGTTCACCAGTTATCCCGCGCTGTTGATAATGCTCAAGTGGATTCCGAACATAAAGTTACCGTTATCCGCAAAGGCAAAGAGATGGTCATTAAAGTTAAGGTCGGGGACTTCGCAAAGATCAACGGAATCTCCACAGACGACAGTAAGGAGAACGGCCGGCCAGCTGAAATCTTGGGGCTCACGCTCAGTGATTTCCCTGCGAATAAGGAGAATTTAAAGGGAGCTCTCGTCCGCAAGGTAACCCCGGATAGCCCAGCAGACAACGCTGGTCTTCGTCCGCAGGATTGCATTGTTGCTGTCAACCAGACAGAAATTCGCAGTGCTCAAGAGTTCCGGGAAATCGTCTTGAAGGCGGCAAAGACGCAGGATTATATCCTTCTTAAGGTCAACCGTGGGGGCGTGTCGGCATTTATGGCGGTCAAAATTAGTGAGGATCCCGATCTAAAAAAGACTGCTGGAAAAAAGCCAAGCAAGCCAGCAAAGGAAGAGAATGAAAAGACGCAGGCGCAAACCGAGCCTGAGGAGAGTCATAAAAATCACGACGTCAGTGAGGCAACATCAGCAGCACTGAAGAGTGAGGCAACTTCGATGACGATGGGAGAGCAGGAGCCGTCAACTTCCTCAACGAGCCTTTCTGCTAGTCGGGAGGAAAGTGCTGCCCCTGCACCGGCGACTCCTGCTAAAAAGCCGGGGTTGTGGACCAGGTTTGTCACTTCGCTGAAGAGTTTTTTCGGAGTGAAAAATTAAGATCTTATTTAGCTTGGGTTTAGGTTCGTTGTGTTAACCGAAGGCAAAGAAAAGCGGCCAGTCGTCGTTGTCGGAGCTGGGGCTTGGGGGACGGCCCTAAGCATTGCTCTAGCAAGGGCGGGGAGTGAAGTTCTCCTCCTGCCTCGGTTTGCGGCTGAGGCAGAGTCTCTGAAAGGCCTACGGGAGAATGTGCATTGGCTGCCGGGGATCCCTCTTCCTAGGGAGATTTCTGTGGGGTCGTCCTTTGAGGAACTTTGTACGGAAGAACTCCCTTCTGCATCTGCTATTTTTTGGGTCGTTCCCGTTCAATTCTCTGTTGAGTCAGCGCAGATTTTAGCACCAGTCTTGCCGAAGGAGTGTCCTATCCTTCTCTGTTCAAAAGGGTTTCTGTGTGGAGCCTCTACTCCGCAGGATCTTTTCCTGTCAGAGGCGCTAAAAGATCTCTTCCCTCGCCGCACGATTGGCGTTCTTTCAGGGCCCAATTTTGCTCGTGAGGTTGCCGAGGGGAAGCCGGCTATGGCAGCTATGGCCTTACCCAAACAACACTTTTGCGAAGTTGCACGCCTTCTTCAAACACCCAAATTCCGTCTTTTTGAGACAGAGGATACGGTAAGCTTGCAAATAGCAGGTGCTCTGAAAAATGTTTTAGCTATAGCCTGTGGCTTGGTTACGGGACTGGGGTGGGGACAAAACGCAAGAGCGGCACTTTTAACGCTAGGTTTTCGTGAGTTAGTAAGTTTGGGGTGCGCTTTGGGCGGTTGTTTAGAGACCCTAATTGGCGTTGGTGGCCTGGGGGATGTCCAGCTGACTTGCTTGAGCGATCAATCTCGAAACACTCGTCTGGGTATCCGTTTAGGACAAGGTGAACGCTTAGCGGGTATTCTTAAGGAAAATTCAGGTGTAGCTGAAGGTGTTCCTACAGCGAAACCGGTTTATGTTATGGCTCGTTCGTTAAAAGTTTCGACGCCTTTATTTGACGCCCTCTATCGTGTGCTTTACGAAGGTGAGTCGCCGCAAGTTGCTTTGGAGCGTGCGTGGTGCGACGCCACATAAGTTCCGCTCTGTCCTCATCCACCTCGATTTGCTGCGCGCTGAGAACTTTGCTACCCTGGCTCGCGAGGTTTTGAAAACCAAAATGGATCGGCGAGGAGATGGAGAGGATTTGACTGACATCAGATGTGGGAGAGTGTCTCAACAAGCTTGAAGAGTTGTTGAAAAGCCTGGCGATTTCCGTCGATCTTGATGGAAAGGTTCGACGTCTGAGAGAGCTTGATCAGCAATCCGAAGCAGAGGGATTATGGGAAGATGCCGAGTCTGCACAAAAGCTACTGAAAGCGCGTGCCAATTTGCAGAGTGTTATTCAGCGTGTTCAGATGTTTCAGGGTCGATTTGATGACCTTAAGGTCGGTCTCCTCCTGGCAAAGGAGGAAGGAGATGATTCTTTTTATTCAGAGTGTGCCGAGGGTCTTCGAAGCCTTTTGCAAGAGGTTGAAAAGGCTCAGCTCGGAGTCCTTCTTTCGGCAGAGGGTGATGAAAACAATGCTTTTGTCGAAATCAACTCAGGCGCCGGTGGAACTGAAGCTCAGGATTGGGTGGCTATGTTGGCCAGGATGTACTCGCGTTGGGCAGAGCAGAGAGGTTTCCTAATTGAAGTTGTCGATGAAACCCCTGGTGAGGAGGCGGGCTTTAAATCCATAGCGCTAAAAATTTCAGGTTATCAGGCCTTTGGTTGGCTTAAGACGGAGAGCGGAGTGCACCGCCTCGTACGAATTTCGCCGTTTGACGCTAATGCACGCCGTCACACAAGCTTTGCCTCCGTCTACGTTTACCCAGAAACCGACGACAATATTCAGATCGACATCGATGAAAAAGACCTTAAAATCGACACCTATCGATCGTCCGGAGCTGGAGGACAGCACATCAACAAGACGGATAGCGCCATCCGCATAACTCACCTTCCGACAGGTCTTGTCGTTTCGTGTCAGGTCGATCGGTCTCAACATCGGAATCGAGCCATGGCGATGAACATGCTAAGATCTCGTCTCTACGACCTTGAACTCAAAAAGAGACAGGAAGAGCTGGATAAAGCCTCTTCCGCTAAAACGGACATCTCGTGGGGTAATCAAATCCGTTCTTATGTACTTCAGCCCTATCAGATGGTCAAAGATACCCGAACAGGTGTAGAGAGTCATAATGCTCAGAGCGTATTGGACGGCGACATTGACTCTTTCCTGGAAGCCTCGCTTAATCAGCAAGCGCATTTAAGCTCCAAAAGCTAGCAGTTAAAAGCATTCAACAACAAATATATTGACAAACCATGTGTTTCATAGTAGGTTTCCACAGTTTTGTAGAGGGCAATCCGGAGCCATTAACCATCAAAAAAGGAGGACAACAAAAAATGGACAACATCACTCAAACAACGACAATAGCAGCGGCGCTGTTGACGACACTCACAATCAACGCGAACGCCCACACAATCGTAGAACAGATTGAAGAGACCAAATGGTACAAAAACAAAGACTACACAAACCAAAACCCGCAACAAACAATGCAAGTAGCAACACAAAACAATATAAGCATAACACAAGAAGAGCAGAACGACATCAACGAAGCAATAACCGAACTTCGCCAACAAGGGCGAATCCACAGACTCGAAACAAATTTCAAAGCAGGATTTCGTAACAAAAAATGGGCAAATACATTCTCGGACATTAACGAATACAACAAATTTTGCGATTACGTGAAAGCACAACTTGAACACACAACCATTTACCAAGCTCCACAACAACAACAACAAAATGGCAACCAACAAACCGGTGATCCAGTCAAAGCCAAGACACAACAACTTCAACTTCAATTATTCAACAGCGGCATACCCTGCACAAACCTTGGGCAACTTTTTAGCAACCAACTACAACAGGGTCAACAGACATATAACATTGATAATAAAACATTACCACTAACCACCATAGTCGTACTCGCATCACAGATCAATCCTGTTCCAGCACGCAAGACAGCCATGAACCAACTCGTACAAGCAGGTGAGTTCAAGTACATCAACCACAGCGGCAAAAAAATATATTACCAACTCAAACAGCAATAAAGAACATAAAACAACAATACTTTACAAAAAGACGATAGCAAACAACAATCAACAGGAGGGAACAACATGATGAAGAACATAACCAAAAAGCTATTACAGCTCACACTCATCACCAGTGCGATAAGTATATCAGCACACGCCACAAACCAATTCAAAAACCTAAAAAAATCACAATTCATCAAAACAAGTTTCGGAAGTCAAGGTATGGCCCCACGATTTTACACGAATATAATGAAATCACTCATTGACAACATGGCCGATGACGATCTAATACTCATCACACCAGCCAAAAACACGACAACATTCAATGCGCCTTACAAAATAACATACAACAAAACAGACGAAATCCACATCACGGACAAAACCCAAGAACTGATAGACGTAGTAGAAGACGAACGCTTTCAGCAAACCAAAGTCAAGGCTCCCATAGTAGAAATTTACAAAAACGGATCCGCCTATGAGAAATCACTCATCCAATCAGTTATACAAGCACTTTATGAATCTCAAAAAATCGATAACGACGACCCATTTACGAACATCGAACAGCTCACTGACGAAGAATACGGACTGATAGCAGCCGACTATACCTATTTCATTCAAGACCAACCATGGCGTCCTGAGTTTGCACCCAAAATTGTCACCCAGAAAGAACTCCCTACAAACGTAGAAGCGATCAACGAAGGAAGATTATTTACAAAAAAAGAACTACAGCAACAACTCCAACAGGAATACATAAATCAAGCATTCCAAGTAAACGTAATAGGGTCCAATTCAACACAATACAAGCTCAAGAAAGCTAACGACCAAGACCAATTACAAAAAAACTCATTTATATATCTACTTGCGAAACATGGAGGCATAGCACAGATCAAAGCCCCCCAACCCGGCCCAACCAACATCAAAGCAGCGAACGTAGCAGTCGACGCGGCAGCACTCATGCAAAAATCTCAAGCCATTCTTCTTGAAATGACAGAAGCACAAGACCACAACATACAAGAAGACGAAACAGTATCCACGAAACTCAACGCATGGGACGATTTTGTTGACGAATACGTCAAAAACCTACAAGCAGACGACCAAACCAACGCAGCATTAGCAAAAGCAATCGGAGTAGACGTCAACGACAATCAAGCTGTGACGCTAACAGGAAAACTCAAACAGCTATTTGCAGCATCATACACGCCAGCAGCCGTATTTGACATGATCAAAAAAATGACAGACCAGATACAAACACCAGCACCAGCGACAGAAAACAACAACGCAATAACAATCACAACGAAGACACAAGACGGAGCAAATCTAACCGACATTTTACAAGCAATCCAGAACACATAACAAGAACAAGAACGAACAAACAACAAAAAGAAAGCCGCCTACGCACGCCAACGGCAAAAAGAGCGTCAGGCGGTTTTTGCCAAATTTTGCCAAATTACTAAGGATAGGCAAGCAACAACGGTTTTTAGGTTTTATCTTAATATACTCACCTCTCTCCAGCTACGTTAAGGTTTGACAGACTTGGATTAGACTTTTGGCCCAGCCTAAGAGCTAGTTCCAGATCCATCTCGACGGGCCGTGGGGGATTTTGTAGACTGTGACATATACCGAGGAATAGAGAAATTGGGATGGAAGGCACTTCGATTGAGGGCGAAGCGGATTTTGCGGCGACGCGGGCGCATTATCCGAGCATAGCAGCCATCGATGTTGGAACGAATTCATGCAGGATTCTTGTTGCGAGAGTCAATGTAGTCAATTTACACAGGAATTATTTTAAGTTAAGGAATACGAATGAGAGGCAGATGAGGATCATAGACTCGTATTCACGGATTGTAGGATTGGGGGAGGGGATAAAGCACACGGGGGTTTTATCGCGGAGTGCCATCGAGAGGACGATGGAGGCCTTGACCATCTGTCGCGAGAAGTTAAGTTTGCATCGAGTAGAGCGCATGAGGGCCGTAGCGACGGAAGCCTGTCGTCAGGCACAGAATGCTGAGGAGCTTATCGAGAGGGCGCGACGAGAGGCGGGGATTCGTCTTGAGGTCATAGAGCCTGAGGAAGAAGCTCAACTGGTTTTGATGGGCTGCATGAAGGTGATGTCGGAGCAGTATCCTTATGGGATCATGTTGGATATAGGTGGAGGGAGCACAGAACTAATATGGCTTCGGATACAACAACACAAGGTGACCAAGAAGTTAACGATGTCGATACTTGATTCCACATCCTTACCTTATGGGGTGGTCACATTACGAGACAGCTGTGAACACGGCGAGAGTGAAGAGAAGATATTTCAAGCGGCACGGGAGGATATTTATGCTCGAACCCGTGCTTTCGTAACAAAAAATAATATCGATGTTCTTCGGAGGCGGCACGAAGTTCAAATTGTATCATCTTCGGGATCGGTAACGACCTTAGCATCACTTGTTTTAGGTCTGTCCAAGTACGATCGAAAGCTAATTGACGGGCAAGATTTTCAGACAAAGGATCTCCGCCATCAAGGAAGTCGTTTGATTGAAAGATACCTCAAACGTGATTCGGAGCCTCTGCTGCCTGAGGATGCCATTATCCAAGAATTTTTGGGTCAGAGAATGGCAGATATGTCTGTAACACCTTTTTTGCACCACACAGATCCTTTGATGTCCTCACGCATCGGCTTATTGGCTTCTGGAAGTCTTATTCTTGATGCTATTTTGGAAGTATTATCCCCAGAATTTTTGAGAATTGCCGATCGTGGTGTTCGAGAGGGGATACTCCATCAGCTGGCGGAGTCTTATCATGACTTGTCGGACATGCCACAGGGCCGACATGTTCGCTATACAACGCTAAAGTGGTCATAGAAAAGCCCACCTAAGGTCAAGGCAGGCCTTTCGAAGATTCAGTCTTGACGGATGTTCCTCCTAGCTTTTAGGGTTCTTGAGGTTCTTGCGCGTCGCCATCAGCGTTAAGGTCATCTCTGCCTGTGTTACCCTCATTCCCTGTAGGGTCTTCGTTTTCGTCCTTTTTATCATCAACATCGTCGTTATTACCTAAATCAGGATTTTCTTCAGGAGTGTTAATAACCTCATCGGGCTCTTCAACGGTCTCATCATCAACTACGGGTTTGTCAGCATTGATGCAATCACCTTCGAGACAGTGGTGAGCTTTCCAGGGTTTCAACTGCTCTTCCGTGTAAGGAGCCGGGAATGTTGGATCGGTTTCCTTTCGCAGCTCCTCAAAGAAGGATTCTGCGCGAGTCTTTAAAGCGTCATAGCATGCCCCGGGTTGTTGATGTTCATCAGGATCAAGGTAGTCCAACATAAGAGATCCATGAGCGGAGATCAATCCCAAGATATTCTGTTGAAGTCCTTGGATCGTATTGCAAATATCAACACTTAGATTCACATCACGACGTTTTTCAACGATTTCCTCTTCAAGATGACTAGCTGTCTGCTGCATAAGCCCATCGATTTCAACAACATTACTTTCACGAGCTTCCAGACGTTGAAGGACAGTACCTCCGTTTTTGACGTCATCTTCTGTGAACCCGAGGGCCTCATTGGCTGGAAGCAAATTGGGATTGTACGTTTCCGATGATTTATCAGCTAACATTCCCGCACGGTCGAGAGCCGCACGAACCCCCTCCTTGATTTGCGGCATAAGCTTATATTTCGAAGAGGCAGAAACCGTCGGAGCCGGGGCCGGTGTTGTTGGCGTGATTTCGCTACTAAAGGAAAGGGAACTACTCAAAAGCATAATCCCCAATGACGATAATTTGATGGCACGAGAAATAAATTTCATGGTTCGATAAAGTACCTAAAAGATCACCTATATTCATTATGCGTAGTAACGTTTAATAATTATTTAAATAATAGTAAATAAAGTGTGAATAATAATGAATGGTGTCATTTGATTAATAAGGTGAATCCGCGGCGACTTGCGTGCCTTTCAAACGAGACTCCTACAGGTACCTAGATTTTTTAAGAAATAGAGTGGTATTGGCTATTATCCAAAAGAAGAATGAGAAAAACAAAAATAAAGAGTGGTATTTATAAGATAATATTCCAAACTTACTTTCGTAGACTCAATGTTGGCCAAGTACGACCTTTTCACCTCAACATTTTTGTGTTATACTATGATGGTGATATTTTTGCTCAACCTAAGACACGATAATGATGTGATACCTCACCAAGACAATAAATAATGAAATAATAATTATTTTTTCAGATGATGAAAGTCTAAATACATGCTGTCAGGGTTATGTCATCGCTTATTGTTTGGTAGCTGATGATGAAAACAGAAGTAACGAGGCCTCCAACATGAAGGCCTCTTTTCTCAAGAGATAGCTATCTCTCTAATGACGCTCTTTTGTATAGAACACCATAATCTCAGGGTTACCAAGAGGATCTAGCACGGTATAACGAGCGGTTTCTCGGAAGGTGAGGTTTCTTTTTGTATCGTGATAGGTCCGACAACTCTTTTGAGTCTTTGGGTCAACCTCTTCCGTGTTAAATAAAGAGCTGTATTCTTTTTCCGTCATAATCGAGACTTTTGCATCGGACTTGCCAGAATTGATTTCCTCATAGGCTGCCTTCGCTTCGTGGAATCCTCCTTCAAAAGCTAACTCCCCTTCAACACCACTATTGAAGAACCAAGTAACACTATTTAGTGAGCGGTACAGATCCTCTATGAGGTCGAGAGAAAAACTCTCACCTTTGTCCATGGCCTTCACAAGTTCTGGAACCAATCGGTTAAAACAAAGTTGATCAACTTTCTGTTTTATATTATCTTTACGCAAGTATATAAAATATTTCCCTGAATCCTTAAAGAATTGAGGGGCAATGGCTACTTGTACCCATCCGTACTTGTCTTTCTTCATTCGAGGCAAAGACAATCCTCCAGGAAAGATGACGGGCTCGAAAGAGCTCACTCGAATCCTCTCTAGCCACAACACATCCTCTATAACACCTTTCAACTTGTCGCGGTCTGGGAAATTTGCACCTCCGGTTAGGTCGATTAAGTATGCAATAAAATCTTTATAGCTCTTCGTTGCATTAATTAAATTTTCGATATAAATTTTCCTCATCAGAGCTATTTGCTGGTAAGCATCCTTATATGGAATTATAAAGTTATTTTGAGTGTTGTATTCACCATCTTTGCAATCGAATTCAAATTTAACACCATAATCATCATACACGCAAATGCCATAATCATCCTTGAAATAGTCGTCTAGTTCTTCAATGGATACTATTAGATTTGCAGGCATATCATCGAGTTCATAAGCAGAAATTATAGAAGCAAGTCCTAAAGAAAAGCAGCCGATCATTGGCAGAAGCTTTGTGAATTTTTTGGTCATGACACCCTCTGGTTTAAGTAAATCTAGCCCTATCTGTGTACATTATAACAATCATTATTATTTATTGCAAATCGTGCATTACATTAATACTATTTTATATTTAAGTAATTTTAAAAAGACCCTCGTTCTGAGTTCAGATATCACTCCTTACTCCAGCCAAAGGTCCTTCTTGCCGAGCTTTTAAAGCCTATATTTCGTTATTTTTGATATAAATTTTTAAAATATTTTAGGAAAATTTACATTTTATAAACTTATAGATTTCTAGAATAATGCAGAGTGCCGCAGTCACAGGATCTCATGAGGTTGAGCCTCTTTAGACGCATTACGAAGATTTTGAAGGCATACTCTCTGAAGGAGGCGCGGTGCAGCGTATTCTTTTTGCTGTCGGTTAGCTGTGTAGAAAGCGCGAACATGGATCTGTGGGAGAAAATTGGCTTTCCTGTGGATGAGCCCGGTATCTCAACGTTGTGGGGGCAACTCAACCAGCGTTCTCAACAGGCGAGTGCGTCGGGCAAAAATCTTTTCGGAGACCAGGATCAGGCCGTGCCTCAAACACTTTTTGGACGCCTTAATATCTGGATGAATCAATTGGCTTTTTGGGAAAGCCAACAACCTGAGGAGAAGCAACGGGTTCCTTCGGCGGCGACTCTCCTGCAAGAAATTGAGGACCTAATGCAAAATCTGCGACAAGACACTTTCCCTCTAGGTAATTGGTTTGATGATGCCTCACGAGAGACGATCTTCGGAGGGTTCGCAACCTTAACGCAAGCTCTTTTCAAGGATGCCCCCCTTTTCTCGTCTCTGCCGACACTGCCGAACGATAAGGCTGGTCTTCAGGAGATTTGCCAAGTTTTTGAGACTTTTTTCCGTAAAATCTTGCCTTTTTTGGATAGACCTCGCCTAGAGAAAGCATGGGGCTTTATCGAAAGCCTCCACTCACAGTCAGTGGATCTTAACCCACAGTCTTCAACCTGGCTGGACTTCCTGAATGAGTTTGCAGACGAATACGGTCGCGTTTTCGTTGGTTCGTTGGAGGACCCAGCAAGTACCGCCGCAGAAGCTCCACTTTTATCGCGCATTGCAGCCCTTAAAAATGAGCTTCTCCCTGAAATCTACCAGGCTGCTGTGCAAGATTTGGGAGAACTTTATGATATCTCCTGCGGACTCCAACATCATCCTCCGACCTTGGAAGCTTGGTGCGAGCTTTTTTGCTTAACAGGAGCTGTTGAGTCTACAAATTCTCTAAATGCACACCTTGAATCCGCGGCATCTGTAGGAACACCTTTCAATTTGGGGGAAGATTTTGACGCAGAAAAGGAAGATCAAGAAACTCCTACAAAATCGACTTGTTTCACGACATTTCAGCATTTAGTCGAAAGAACTTTCTCTCGCCAAGATAAAGAAAAACGCCTGCAAACTATCTTAGGAGAGCGTGATGACTTGCCTGAAAAGCCGACAGTGTTTGGTTTTTGCGCCCGTATCAACGAGGCTTGGAATGGCAGCCCCGAGTCAACCTTCCAGCACCTTCTCTTTGGAAGGAGAGAAGAGGCAGCTGAAAAGAGTCTTCCTTCTTTCACCACTGAGTTGTGTAGCTTCAAGGCTCTGTTTGACCAAGAGAAATCCGAAATTTCTGACGAAAATCTACAGAAAATTTTGCGGCAAATCGGGCGCTTAGGGGACACAGAGCCCGTCTCATTAATGGGAGCTCTTCATCAGGTCATGGTTACCCAAAACCAGTCGCAAGATGGAAAGGAATTTTTGGAGCACCTTGGGTACAGCACGTCAGCAGAGCAGGGAATCCTCTCAACGTCGTGCCTGGGAAGGGTGTGCACCTGGAAAGAGCTCTTCCTTCCATCCAGCCTTTTGGAGGCTACTCCCGAGTGCATCCGTCCCTATCTTGCCAGACTTCCTCGTCAAACTCTCCTGGCTCTACAAGAAAAATCCAGCAATGGCAGCCTCCAAGAGGCAGATCTCAGAGCTGCTTTGGCGGAAGATTTGGCTCAGCGCGTGGGAGGCCCCTCAGCGTCATCCTTGCTCACACAGACCACGAATCTCAAGAAATGGCTTCAAAATGACTCCTTTTTTGATGAAGTTATTTTCCGTCTTGGTGAAGTGGCTGATCTTACTCTCCTCTCGGAAGAGGAAACGTCCGAAGCCTTAAGTGATATAACGCTCTTTGCTAGACTTCAACGTTTGTCGCAGCTATTGCCATTATTCGCAAACATCCTCCCTCTGGATAGCTTCGCCACGTTAGACACTCTGCTGTTTTCAGGGCTCAATTCCGTCCAGGCCTGTCTCTACGAAATCCAAGCGCAAGTCTACAATCACCTCGAAAATCTCCCTTATATCATCGGGAGCATAACAAGCCGAGACGCGAGCCTGTTTGGTTTGATGAATCAAGCTCTGTACCTTCTGGAAGGAGAACCGTTCATGAATGCTCTCCAAGGGCTTGGCGAAATGAGAAAGTTTCTGGATGATAACCCACTCAACTTATCTTTATCGGAACTCGATCAAGTTAATAGTTACGTTGGGATTGAAGAAAAAGAAAGTGATTTTTACCTCAAAACTCTTGTTGATATGTTTCCTTATCTTGAAAAGGTCCATAAAACCGCATTTTTTCTAACGCCCTACTCAGACATTCTTCAGTTTTGCAAAAAATTCTTTGTTGTTGCTGCCGAAAACAATGAAAGCTGTATGCAATCGCTCCTCCAGAAATTCTTTTCCAGCAAAACTTCCTACGCCATGGCAATGGTTTGCGGCAGCTCACTCGACTCGGAAATGGAATCCATCTGGGGCATCACCAAGAACTTGATGTTATCCATCTATTCAGGAATCACGAAAGTTTTCGAGCGAGAACGGACTTGGGCTCACCTTTCCGTAGCGCCCGATGTACAAAAAGTCGAGCGACTTCGCCGAGAAGTCCTACAACAAGCCTTTAACTACGGTCAGAAAAACCGCGTGCGGTTAGATGTCCAGTATTTTATCAACCACATGTTTGATATCGACTTACCTGCTTATCCTGAGCGACGAGGGTTAACGTTTTTATCAACATCTTGGCCGGAAAGGCATGTCTTAGCCTGGGTAGCAACACAACGAGTATCATCAGAAGATGACTTGATCAAAATTTGGGATAAAAATATCCACGCCCTCGCTATAAATCCTTTGCTTGCCGTTTTACTCTCGCAAGAAGAAGATGAACGCAACGAAGAAGAAATCAACGAGAAAATTCTTCAGAATCGTCTGCTGAAAATGGAGGCGGCTCTCCAGCAGTGGAAAGAAACCTTCCCTGAAGGCGTTGTATTGTTCGGAGCTCCAGAAGATCATTCGACTTTTTTGGTGGCCCCAACCCTCTTTGGAGTTTTCAACGAAATCATCAGATTAATGTCAAAACCCGAGCTATTCATTTCAAGGTGGCTTTCCATACTTCCTGAATATCAAAGTGATAAGACGGGGAACCCACTAACAGATGCTGACCTTGCTAACAAGATCCACGAAATCAACGAATGGTTTTCGTTTTTGTTGATGACGCTTGGTACTCCTTATGATGCCCGGCAATCTTACACTTACAGAACAGTTTTCGGAGCTATAGAGCGAGCACAACACTTCCTTTTGAGTGGAGATTTGCGTGAAAATTTAACAAACTTCCGCCTTGCTTTGGGAGACTCCACAACTCGTCCTAGTGCAGCGTATCATTCGTGTTTTTCGACATTTTATACCTTGTTGAACCTCCTTATGAAGGCCGATATCCCTTACCATGTCGATACGGATTCCCCTTCAATGGCTTATTCTCCAGCTTTCGTGCAAAGATTGGTGCATCTCCGCCAACTATGGGACCACCCCGAATACCGCTATCATCCTGCCTTTTCTTCGCTTCAGCGCATAGGAACTTTTCAGCCGCCTACAGAGCTTTTTGAGGATATACAGGCCTACAAAGAAAAATGGCTCACCCTCAACAACGATGAGCGCGTTGAAGCTCATCTTAACTTCCTGGCGGGAGAAAGAAGGGTGTTTTCCCTGCTGGAGGAAAACCCTCAAAAAACTCCCCATCATGGAGACAGAAGAGTGTCAAAACAGGGTCTCTACGTTGCAGGAGGAGGTTCGTCAGATGCTCTCTATTGAGTCCTGCCCGGGTTGTGAAAAGGCGCGCATCATCCTTCAGAATATCGTTAAAGAACTAGCTCAAGTTGCAACAACTCTCCAGAAATTGATCGTCTCGGATATCACCGTAACGCCCTCTTCTCTCTCGGAAATACGGCAACACGCGGAGGCTTTTCGGAATGCGCTCCACCTCCTCAGTGAATCTTTTCAGATCAACAGCTCAGAAAACCGGTGTGGTTTCACCGTCTTGGATGAAGATAGACTTGAGGCGGACGAGGAAGGTTTGGCGCATTTCAGTCACCTTCAACAGGCACTAAAAAGTTTGTTGGAATGTCTAGATCAGATCGCGGAGTCCTCGGAAGTTGACGTTGTATCAAATTCGACAGTAGAGAACGATAGCGTCAGTGGCCTCTTTGGTGGAACTTGTGAGAGATTAGCGAAAATGGTGGATATCGTTACTTTGCATCTTCGATCCATTGTGGATGTTGTGAACGCCCCTCTCACAACGGGTGAACAGTTTGACGACCAAATGTTGGAAGATATAGCTGCTCTACCGTCTATTGTCCTCGCAGCCCAGGAAGATATGCGGGGCCTCTTCCAGGGGATCCAGTGCGAGGCCTGCCTGAAGCAGGAGGTACGTGGAGACAAGCTCATTTCCGTTATGAACGACCTCGCTCTCGCTCTTCAAGGACTCTATGACCGCATTTACCAACTCAAGGCCGCAAAACTTATCCAAGGCCTCAAAGGGATCCATCAGGCCCTTGTTCGGATTGCTCTTCATACCGTTGCACCTTCCACAGTTTCGGATACCTACACACGTCTCTGCAGCCCGACTCTAGCCTCCTACTGTAAAGCCTGGGTAGGGTCGCTGGAGTTGTTTGTTCCCTCTTTGCGTGCAGCTCTTCTGGCGCTTCAACGTTCCTCTCTTAACAGCTGCGATATGGAGGCAACCCTAAAACCTGTTGAGGAAAGCCTCAAACGAGTGGCAGATGCAGCGGAAATTTGGTCAAACCACTTGGGGGTACCCACTGCCTTTTCAGTTCGAACTTCCTTCGACGTCTCAGCCGTTTCAGATCCCTCAGTTATCCTCGCTAGCATCGTCGCCTTAGCTCAAGAAATCGGCCAATATTGGGTTTCCCTCTCAAATCACATTTCGTCATTCTCACAGGGAGTCCCCGACCTTTGGCTAGCAGAATGGCTTGGAAAAATGGCGACTGTCCACCAATCCCTTGCCAAGGTCCTAACCCCTCCCTCCGGCAGCGATACTTGGTTTTTTGCAGAAGATTCGAACTTTTTTGCTCAAAATTTACCAGCAGCTCTTGAGACGCTGCGGGCAGATCTCTCATCATCTCTCGGCAATAAAGTGGGCGTCATTCCGCATTTGCAGTCGGCTCAGGCTCATGTACAACGTCTTTGTTCCACAACGGCTTGGCGCGAAATCTCAGCCTGGACTCAGCAGTACCACGCCCTTGCAGAGGCCATCACCAGCTGGAATAGTCATTCAAACACTCATCCAGCTCCTGCATCAGAAACGCCTTTACTTTCAGCACGAGGACTCTCATGGATCCAGGCCTACTCCAGCATCCTCTCGCAACTCGTTGAGGCGCCTTCTGGAACTTCTTGTTTTCACTCGGCTGCAGAGGGGATTCTTTTGGCTTTTGCAGATCTTTGCCGACAAGCTTTCACAGAACTCCTCCCTACCACACTTCCAACAGAATCAGAAAACCCCACGGCGGAAAACTGTGGGGAAACGGCAGAACAGCGACAAGCTCTTTTGGCCATTTGGTGTGAGAGTGAGCAGAAGATCAATGCCGCCCTCCAGCAAGCTGTTATTGTTCACGGAGGTCTTCAAGTACTTGAGGCGATGATCCCTCTTTGCCAAACCTTGCAGAAGCAAGCGACGGCCTTGGTTGGACGTCCCTTTTGCCGGGCCTACGGCACCTCCTCAGCTGTTCTGAATCCTGTTGTGGCCGAACGCGCAGCTGAGCAAGGTATGTGGGACGATCTGTGGCGCAACCATGCTGACGCCTGGAAAGAACGTGCAGAAATCCTGCAGCAACTCCACCTTTCGTTCCAAGAGCAAGCGCCTTGCTACACAGAAATTCTCGAACCGCTTGCCGACCTCAAAGCCGCTCTGTTGTCGTTTTCACAGCAGTTGACTTCTTTTTTGAACGCAACCCAACAACAAACAACCACAATCCAATCTACCTCTTCGGCGGAACCATCCTCAGTGCCTCTTGAAGAACTTCCCTCCAATGAAGCAACGACAAACCTCGCCATCAATGAGAAGGGAGTCGTCAGCGAAGAAGGATTCCAGCGCCTCCACAATCTCACAGCGGCTGCAAAGGAGATGATGCTTTCCCTTTCTCAAGGCGCCTGTTGCCGTGACGTCATCCCCTTCATCGATCGTCTTCGTGAGGGAGTGCAGGACCTTGCTCTTGCCTTGTGGGGCCCTCCACCTCTCTCTGGCGATGTAACTCCTGAGCTCCAACTTTTGGAAGAACCCAAAGGTACTCCACCCGCGCTAGCCGAACCGGACGGCTTTATGGAGTCCGAAGAGGAACCCGAGGAAGGTACGGAAATCAACGAGGAAGGGATCGCCGCCCTATCAGTCGAAGATGTCCCTGTTTCGTTATCCATAGAAAATCTCATAACGGCCATTCAGGAAACTCTTGTTGTTGTTCATGACATCGTAACACACCTCCACGATTTCGCCGTAGCTTACCAGCCCGGTGGCACGTACCAGCCTCACGTTCCCACCTGGCTCAAGCTCAACCTTGAACTACGGCGCCTTGCTCAAGCCTTCCGAACCCCGTTCTGCTACGCCGACGCGGTTACGGAACGAATAGCGGCCGCTCTTCAACCTCTGCCTTCCGTGTTTGATCGCATGGCAGAAACACTACTATCCGTATGCGAGAAGGAACGTGAGCGCGCTCTTGCCAGTCAGGCTCAGTGGTTAACAGACCGCGCAACGGATTACCTCTCCATTCACGGCGTTTCTCAAGCTGAGGCCATTCGCACCGCTCAACAACGCGAGAACTCCATGCGTTGCCGCCTTCAGGCTGAAATCCGGCGTTGGTTTAACCCGCACTTTACATCAACGACAGGCCTCAACCATACCATCAACCTCGTTCCTGAAGATAACCTTCCTCATCCTTTTTCGTCAGACTCATAGCATTTTTAAAATTTCTTTCGCTTGTTTAAAAACTTGTAAAAGAAAGTATAAAAATTTACTATAACATAAAATAAAATATAAATACGAAGAAAAAATCAATCATTATCAAATATTCGAATATGGGCTAAATAAAAACTTGTCGCCGCATAAGAAAGTAGATTAAGCTGAAAATATGAGGGACAGACAACACAAGCAATCACCCCTCACCTATCAAAAACGCCTTGTTCATAAATTATCTCCTGCTGAAGGAATGAAATCTACGAATCTTTTTCGCCCTCAAAAGCGGCTTCATTCAAGAACAGAAAAACAAAAGATATCGGTCCGCCTTTGAGGTTGAACGCGGCGCAGAAAGAACAACGTCCGAGAAAATTCTAAAAGATAAGACGTTGAACGAACCCATCACAAAATTTTCCTCATCCAAAACCTTAAAAAAACAGCGCGATTAACGAAATCCGTCTACCAATACGGACGAAAACACCGTTGTCGTTAACGAATTGTTAACGCTTTTTCGCGAAGCTGTGACAGCACTTGAGGGGCAAAGGGGTGACCCCCAAAGGTGCTAGGGAACCACGCGATTCACCTCCTCACTTCTAACAACCATTGCGACCATTTTAGCTTTTTTAGGGGGAACTTTTACTCATGATAAATGTAATCAAAATAAATATAAAAACAGAAAACTATAAAATAAAATCACTCTGCAACCTTAACTAATACATAAAATCTGAAACTTTTAACTCGTTATTTTTTAACTTTTAACAATTTCTTTAGGGAGGAAATTATGCAAACAAAATCAGCACAAAATCTAAGAAAAAATCAGGCGAAACTCAAGCTTTCAACACGTTGTATGTTTGTTGGAGCTGGCCTCTTAGCAACAGCTTCAGTCTGGAGTACCAATCGCCCCAATGCAGCAGCTCCAACGCTGAACGCACCAGCCCCTGCTCAACAGCAACCTGCCGTTGTGATTCAGCAAGTCGCTCCTGATTTTTCATGGCGTCAGGACTTGGAAAATGCTGTCGCCAATAACGAACTATCTCAAGAAAATCAGGAACTTATCGACAAACTCATGACCATCCACGTCGAAGCCTTCACGGGGACCTCCAAAGACTTCAAAGAGCGTTTCCAAAACGTTAAGACTCAATTCCTTGGAAAGGAGATCAACGCTCTCGAGTTTAAGGCGGATTTTTGGGCCCAACAAGACGTTGCTCTCAAGTCTTATGCTCAGTGGGTTTGGGCTAATGCCCTTCTTCGTCGATCAACTTGCGATTGGATTGAACTCTATGACGGCAACGATAAACAGCTAGCTCAGCACATTTACGATCTCTGCTTTAAAGACGAATCCGTCGAAACAGTTCTAGATAAAATCTCGTTTCTTGCAGCTCAACATGACTTTCCTCAGGTCGTCCAAAGCCTCCTGATAGACCTTTACACTCTTAGCCGTAACGAGCTCTTGTCGACCTTCCGGTTCATTCCCGAAAAGGTTGTATCAGATTCCGACATTACGGATGACATGATCGCTCTGCAGGAACAAACCCTCAGCCGCTTAAATGACGGGCCGGGCGTATTTCGCTTAAAGGGTATGACTCAACGCCTCGAAGAATTTAGGACTTATCGTCAAAACACAAATATCCTTCTGAAAACCACAAAAGGGCGGGGAAATTACCTCAAAATCCCCAAGGCGAAAGCTGTATCATTCGCAAGTTTGTATAACCACGAACCTAAGGCTGACCCGTCCCTTGTGCTCAATCTACCTGTGGCCGTGGGAGATAATCATAGTGCTCCTTCAAAAGCTGTGTGGGACAAGCGTCTTGAGAAAGTTCGTAAATTCGCCACCCAAATCGCAGAAGAGGGCGGTATCGCAATGTTGGGAATTTCAGACTTGCACGGCGAAACACGCATTTATAAACATATCAATGATGTCGCTCAAGTCCTTGCAGAAAACTGTCCGCTGATTGTTGTTGGCTCGGGTGACTTAGCCGCTCGTTCGGCCTTTGCAAGGGGTCCTCAACGATTCGAGTCAGATACTCTTATCCAGTTTAAAAAAGACCTGAACCACACGGCTCAAGGGCATATGTACGATACCTTCGGGAACCATGACACGCAGGATGATGCTGGCTTCCACCAGTTTATTGTCAACTGGAATGACGCCGCAAACGAAGCTGCTCAAAATCATGAAACTTTTGGCCGGCTAATCAGTAACACCATACTAGGATTCCGGGATAACCAGATCCCACAATCCCTTATTCCCTTTGTGATTGACGGTAACGTTCTCGTTGTCCCTCTGTGTGTCAACTTTGCGAACGGTGGTCTGGGGGAACACGAAGTTCCTGTTTTGGATGGCCAAGGCAAACCTGTTCTTGACGAAGATGGCGAACCTGAAATGGACTATGTCCCCATGTTCACAGACGAGTACACTCGAGCTCTCGAAAACACCGATAATGACCGTTGTGACCGTGATGGACGTCCGAATAGCTTCCTGTACACGTATGACGGGATCATTTTCCAGGGCTATGACAACTACAACTTTGCGGAGGCGTCGAGATTTACGACAGATCACCTCAAGACCTTAGGTCTGAAAAGTGACGACGATGATGATGACGACAACAATAATAACAACAACAATGATCAGAGCGACGAGGAAAATGACGAACAATCAACTGCCGACAAATTGACGCTGGTAAGCCGTCATCTATGGCACACAGGTTCTCCTGAAGCTCCTGGAAAAATCAACCCCGTCATTGCCCAAACAGCCCTCAATTTCACAACGGGTGTCAGGCAGTTATCCCAGCAAAATCCTGGTGCTCCGCTCCACGTAGTTTTGGCAGCCCACGAAGACTACTTGCATCTCTTGCACTTCTTCGAGGATACCTTCTACCTTCTGCCGTCGGAACAGCGCCTTTCGGAGAACGAGTTGTCAAGAATGACCATCTCTTCAGCCTGTGGACATATGCATCACGAGTACGCCATCGCCAAATTCTTCAACATCTACTCAAGTGAAGGAGAATGGGTCCAGGTACCCAGCATCATGGCCGCCCCTGGGATCTACGGTGGATACGTTAGCATCTGGAATTTAGGCAACGGCGCTCATCTGTCCGATGGGAAAAATACTTTCTCTATTCCGAAAGTTACCGTGAAGCACAGTAGCACAGATGATGACGACGATGACGATGCAGATTCCGAATAGGAACTTGTAGGGTCTTTTTTAACTGACCTCATCTTTAAGGCCCTAGAAGGATAGAGAGGGGGAGCCCACCCCCTCCACACAGTAACTTCTCCGCGAGTCGGGAGAAAAAACTTTTTTGTGTAATTCAAGCAGAATAGATATTTTATTTTTAACACAAAAATACAAAAAGCAACAAGAGTTCCATAATATAATAGTCATTTCATAAAATGACACGTCGTCGCCAAACGTCGGAGAGTTTGGTAGACTTCTCACTGTGGCAGTGTGGCCTAATTTTTGCGCAAGGCAGAACCGTCAAGCAGATGGAGAGGCCTTTTTAGCAAAGGGTAGAAAAAGGAGTGGGTATGAATTGGTTGACTGATTTTGTCAGGCCGAAAATTCAGGCCTTGTGGGATCGTTCCGAATCGAAAATCCCTGACGACTTATGGGTGAAGTGCCCGTCTTGTGAGCAGATGATTTTTCATCGTGAGCTTCAGGATAATCTTCGCGTATGTCCTCACTGTTCGTATCATATGCGCCTTCCGGTCCTCGAGAGGCTCAACCTGCTGTTTGACCGCCATGAATACCAACAAATCGCCGTTGCGGAAGTTAAAGACGATCCTTTGTCCTTTAAAGACTCCAAGCGCTATGTCGACCGACTGAAGGAATACCGATCCAAAACGGGCCAAAAGGATGCCATGATCGTCGCAACAGGGTGCATTGAAAATCATCCTGCCGTTGTTGCCGCTATGAATTTTGATTTTATGGGCGGGTCCATGGGAGTTTACGTCGGTAGCGCTTTTGTAACAGCCGTGAACGCGGCGCTTGAGAGGCAAGTCCCACTCATTGCCATTACAGCGTCAGGAGGAGCGCGCATGCAGGAAGGGATGCTCTCTCTCATGCAGATGCCTGTTACCGTTATGGCGTTAGAAAGGTTAAGCGAGGCGAGATTGCCTTATATTGTAATCCTGACGGACCCAACGATGGGGGGTGTTTCGGCTTCCTTTGCTATGTTAGGAGATATTGCTATAGCCGAACCCGGGGCGCTCATTGGGTTTGCGGGGCCACGAGTGATTGAGGAGACTCTGAAACAGAAACTTCCCGAAGGCTTTCAGAGAGCTGAATTTTTAAGAAGCCACGGCATGGTCGATATGGTCGTACCACGCAAAGAATTGAAAACGAAATTGGGTCGCATTCTGTCTTATTTTGCGCCTCGCGAAAAGGCGTGCTCAGCCAAGCCGAAAACACAAAGACATACCAAGAAGGAAACAACAACACAGGAGGAATAACTATGAACAATATGACATTGCAGGAAATTCGTAAGGCTTTTTTGAACTACTTTGCTCAAAATGGTCACACGGTCGTTCCCTCAAGCTCGTTAGTACCTCAAAATGACCCCACTCTGTTGTTCACAAACGCAGGAATGGTGCAGTTTAAGGATATTTTTACAGGGCAAAAAAAACCTCCTTTCCCTAGAGCAACAACGGCTCAAAAGTGCGTTCGAGCAGGTGGCAAACATAATGACTTGGAAAATGTCGGTTACACAGCGCGGCACCACACTTTTTTTGAGATGTTGGGAAATTTTTCCTTGTGTGACTATTTCAAGCCTCAGGCTATCGAGCATGCTTGGAATGTTGTAACAAAGGTGTTTGACCTTCCTCCTGAACGTCTTTGCGTTACGGTTTATGCAGAAGATGAGGAGGCAGCCTCTCTTTGGAAAAAGATTGCTGGTTTTCCGGAAGAGAAGATCATTTGCATTCCAACGCAGGATAACTTTTGGTCGATGGGTGATACGGGACCTTGCGGTCCTTGCACAGAGATTTTCTTCGATCACGGGGAGTCCATTGCCGGTGGTCCTCCGGGTTCAGCCAACGAAGACGGAGACCGTTTCGTTGAAATCTGGAATCTTGTTTTTATGCAATTTGAACAGAAAGCGGACGGTTCTCGCTCTGCGCTCCCTCATCCCTGTATTGACACAGGCATGGGACTGGAACGCATGGCCGCTGTCTTACAGGGTAAGGAGAGCAATTTTGAGATCGATCTTTTTGTAAATTTGGAAAGGGCGATCCGTGAGAAGTTGCACTGTTCAGCAGGACAGGATCAGTCTTGTCACGTCGTGGCCGATCACCTGAGAGCGATCAGTTTTCTCATTGCTGATGGCGTCTTGCCGTTGAACGAAGGACGGGGCTACGTTTTGCGTCGGATTATCCGTAGGGCTATTCGCCACGCCAGGTTGTTGGGGGCTAAGGAACCTGTTCTGTACGAACTCGTTGGTAAGTTAGTCGAACTAATGAACGATCCCTATCAAGAGTTGGTGCAGCATCAACCCCTTATCGAGAGTGTTTTGAAGGATGAAGAGCAACGTTTTGGCGCCACGCTTGACGCGGGGTTGAAGCTTGTTGAGGCTGAAGCTCGTTCACTAACGGGACGGGTTTTGCCTGGAGATGTGGCCTTCCGGCTTTATGACACTTATGGATTCCCTGTGGACTTAACAGCGGATATTTTGCGTTCAAAAGGCCTTTCGGTTGACTTTGAAGGTTTTGAGAAGGCTATGCAAAAGCAGCGGGAGTTGTCCAAGCAGTCAGGGCAGCTGGGGATTCATCTTACTCAAGAGGAGGCTTTGAAGGAGCTTGAAAATCTTGATCTTCCTGAAACTCAAAGGGCTTGCTACGACGCGACGGTTTTGGCAGGAGCTAAGGTCCTCTTCGTTCAAACGGATGACGAAGGTTGTGCTCGTGTTGTGTTGGATAAGACACCTTTTTTTGCGGAGTCAGGAGGACAAGTAGGGGATTCTGGCGTACTGAAGGGGAAAACGGGTGAGATGGTCGTTCAGCAAACGTGGACTTTTTCGCACGGAAGTGCTGAGGCTGCACGAACTTACGTTATCCACGAGGGACGCATGGCTCAAGGAGTGTTCTCGGTGGGAGACGAGGTTGAAGCGAAGGTGGATGAACGCCGTCGGCAGCAGATTTCGGCCCATCACTCAGCGACGCACTTGTTACAGGCGGCTCTTAGGCAGGTCTTGGGGACGCATGTGACGCAAAAAGGATCCTCCGTTGATGAGTACCGTTTGCGGTTCGATTTTACGCACCCTCACGAGCTTTCTAAAGATGAATGTTCTCGTGTCGAAACTTGGGTGAATGACGTCATCTTATCAGCAGCTCCTGCTCGAACGTTGACGTGCAGCAAGGAGGAAGCTCAACATTTGGGCGCTCTCGCCTTTTTCGACGAAAAGTATGGAGATCACGTGCGCGTTGTGCAGTTGGCGCCCCGTCCAGAGGGAGAAGGGTATCTTTCCCAAGAATTTTGTGGCGGAACTCACGTATCGAACACTGGGCAGATTGGTTGTTTCAAGATCATCAGTGAGGGGGGTATTGCGGCGGGAATTCGGCGTATTGAGGCGGTGTGTGGCCGGCGGATGATGGCGTGGTATGACGAGAAAGTCACCCAACTCCACGAGGATATCTCGGCAGCCCAACAGTCAACGAAGCAGTTGGAGCGGCAACTTCAGCAGGAGCAGATGAATCACGCTCTGCAGAGTGCTAAGGTGGAGGAATATTCATGCGGCTCTGTGACTTTGCGTACGGTTGACGTGGGGGAGCTTCCTCCTCAGGCAACGCGTGATGTCGCCTTGCGCTTACAGGCCAAACGGGAGTCCGGCGTGATGATCGTGTCGAGCTGCTGGCAAGGGAAGATAGTGCTGATTGTGAGTGTGGCTCCGTCGGACCAAGCTCGTGTTAAGGCGGCGGATGTGCTGCGTGTTGCCTGCCGGGCTATTAACGGGAAAGGGGGCGGCAAGGCGGATATGGCACAGGGAGGAGGATCCTGCCCTGAAGGGTGGAGCTCAGCCTTGTTGGATGTTCGTCAATGGCTTTCGGAGCTCTAGCTATCTGAAGGAAGAGGAGATGCATATGGTTTACAAAGTCGTGTGGATAGGTCTTGGCGTTCTCGTAACAGCCGGCGTCGTTTACCTTGGTGTGGAGGGGATTAGCGTTTCAAAGTACGCGCTCCAGATGGAAATTCCCATCCAGAAGTTTATAAGGAAGTAGTTGGCGTTTTGTTTTACATAAGTACATATACACGATATGTTAACTATTTGTTAGTCATTTTTAAGCTATGATGAGACGTATGGATTCTAGCTAGGTGGTCCTGTGTCTCGTAAGCTTGATTTTTGTTTTGCAACGCTCGTTCTTCTATTCGGGTTTAAATCTGTTGTTTTGTGTGCTGCCGAGGAGGATGTTTCTGAAATTTTAACTAAAAATTTATTGGCAAGATTAGAAGGAGGTACAACTCGGCATTACTGTCCAGCAACAGCGTCGAGTGATAAGTCCAAGACTACAGGTAAAGTTCTTGCTTCGAATGGGAAACATCAGGGTGGAAAGGGAGCAGGAGAACAGCCCAATATCGAAGATTGCGCAGGTGAGTCATGGGCTTTGCATGGTGTTGAAGCCACAGGCTTCTCGAAAGAAAATGACGCGGTAACACAGTGGTTTGTCAGCAAGTTTTTGGGGAGTCAGGTTGTAAAAATCGAACCAAATCCTCAGCTACGTAAGGAAGGAGAGAAACAAACGTTTCAGATAGAAAACATCCGACGAGCTTTCATCAAAATTGCCAGCAACCCCGTTGGAAGGATGCTTTTATATAGGATTTTGATTGAAATCAACAGAGTTAATGAAAATGGTAACCACCTCCAGGAGTTCGATTACAAGTATGGAGACAAAGATCGTATTAAACTTCAAGCAACGAATCGAGTAGGAAAAGGAGATTTTAAAAGTTGTACAATAGAGATGCAAAAACGTTGGGGATGTATCTGCGAGAATGGATTTTGCCTCATTAAAGTAAATATGTCAGTATTAAGTGATGTAAATCCTGGTTTTTACCTTATTCCTGTCATTGATTTAACGAAAAGTACAGTCAAAAAAGAGGAAGTTAGAACAGATAAGATTGACAAAATAAGAAGTATATTTCTGTTTCACGAAATGGTTCATTGGTTTCATTGGCTACGATGTGAGGCAAGGTATAGTGCTGACTCAAACACCAATGGGGTGTTGCAAATGCTTACCCAACACAAAGAATTACAATGTTACTGGGCATTACTTAAATGTAATGAAGAAATACTTAAAGATGAAGGTTCTTTATTTTGGAAAAGTGATGGCTCTGGAGACCAGCCAGACTTCGAAGAAATTCGAACTATCTTAGGCACTCCTCTCAAAGATCGGTTAAGAAATAGAACCTCGGCTCAATATGGAGATGAGTTATCTGAAAATGCATACAGGTTATCTATACATGAGCCGCTTAGGTACGGCCATGAGTCAGTTGATTCATTACAGCAAAGAGCTTTTTCTATACCTTTGCGAGTTGATTTACAGCAATTAATTTGCTCAGCTGACATTATTCACTTATTGCATTAAAAATACTTATGACATAATATGAACTGTGTTGAGGATCTTGCTTTGGAGGAGAGTATGAGTAAATTTATACTTTGTTCGACTATGGTAGCGTTTGCT
The DNA here is from genome assembly GCA_041200185.1 of Alphaproteobacteria bacterium. GTDB lineage: Bacteria > Pseudomonadota > Alphaproteobacteria > BNTO01 > BNTO01. The sequence goes on along the minus strand of CP165730.1, from coordinate 435,924 downwards.
TCCGAACTAGGGGCAACAGGGATGGTGAGGTATGATATTCCTGGAGAGGATAAACTCAGAGAAAAAGTCGCTCACATGAGTCAGTTAAGCTGCGAAATTGGGGCGCAGCTGATGTCGGGAAAGGCGGACTCTAATGAGGTTTGTCAGAAGTCTAAAGAACTCGCAGAAGAGATGATGGAAAGCGATCTTCTCAAATTAAATGATTCTAAAAATGATTCTGAACTAAATGACGAGAGCGACAATCAACTTTTGCAGTACAAGATATACTCCTTGCGCAGAACATACCTTTATACACTTCGAGATGCCTCTCACGCGTGTGAGGAGATAAAAGGTCTCTACGAGAAGGTAATGCGTCATTTTCAGAGCCAGCCATCCGACAAAAAGGTGGATTAACCGTATTTTTTCTTATTGAGGCTGGAGTGCTGTGGATAGTGATGGCAGTAGGCTCAGGGAGAACTTAGAGAGGGGCTATACTTCCCCTCTCCTTTTTCTCTGCCCGTTATTCAGGAAATGTGTATAATGAAGGGGGTACATGGAAGGTGTATCAGAGGTTAGTGAGGAACGAGGTTAACGGTTGAGGACGAACGACATGAATTCAACGGAGTTTTACAGACCCTATCGTAGAGAGACACCAACGGTGAGTTTTATGCCTCCAAAGACCATAGCCCTGGTTGGGTTAATGGGATGCGGAAAAACAAGTATAGGTCGCCGTGTGGCAAAGAAGCTTGAGTTGCCGTTTTCAGACTCAGATCAAGAAGTCGAGCTTTCGGCAGGTTGCTCGATGAAGGAGATTTATTCCGTTTATGGCGAAGAGGCTTTTAAGAGCGGCGAGAGGCGTGTGATTGCTCGCTTGCTGAGCCAGCCCCCTCAGATCTTGGCTACAGGAGGGTCGTCTATTTTGGACCCTGAGACTCAAGTATTGCTGAGGGAAAAGAGTATTACCGTGTGGCTTGACGCTGATCTTGAGACGTTAGTTACGCGTGTTTCGAGGCGAAATGACCGACCGTTGATTAAAGATGGTAATCAGCGTGAGGTTTTGGAAGAGTTAATTCAAACGTGCTACCCCGTTTACGAGAAGTCGGACGTTCACGTCAAAACCTACGACGAGGCGACAAACGCGACGGTGGACCGTGTCATTTCCGCCATTAGCGACTTTGTTCGGGAGAAATACCCTGACTATTGCGTGCTCAAATCTATCTAGCGGTGGTAGTTAGTTGGCGGTGGCTAGCTAGTTTAGTAGCGGCTTTGGGCGGGATTGTGAGAGCGCGCGGCGTTCCACGGTTGTTGTGCGGTGGGCAAAGAGGAGGAGACGATGTTAAATATCAAGCAAATTCGTGCAGAACCCGAGAAATTGGATGAAGCTCTCAAAGCCCGTGGGAAGGAAGCTTGCTCGGCGCAGGTCTTGGCGTTGGATGCGGAAATCCGGAAGCTAACGGCAGCTGCTCAGCTTTTGGAGGAGCAGAAGAACGCTTTTGCTAAGTCTATGGCTTCGCAGCAGGGACGTGGGGATGCCGCCTCCATGGAGGATCTTGCGCGAAAGGGGAAAGCTATTCGTGAAGAGTTGGCAAGCGTTGCGGAGGGTTTGGAAGCTAAACGCCACCAACTTGATGCTCTTCTTCAGACTTTGCCGAATATGCCAGCTGAGGACGCCGTCGTTGGTCCTGACGAAACGGCTAACAAGGAGGTGCGTCAGTGGGGGAGCAAGCCGACCTTTTCTTTTGAGCCAAAGGAGCATCATGTTTTGGCAGAGGGGTGGGGATTGCTCGACTTGTCCACAGCGGCAGAGCTTTCAGGGGCTCGATTTTCCATTTTGAGGGGGCCTCTTGCTCGCTTGGAGAGGGCGATTGGTCAGTTTATGCTCGACACTCATACGGCGGAGTCAGGTTACACTGAAATGTTCGTGCCTGTTTTGGTTAATGAGGGGTGTATGTTTGGCACGGGGCAGCTCCCCAAGTTTGCGGAGGATTCTTTCCAGACAACGGAGGGACATTGGCTGATTCCTACGGCGGAGGTGAGCCTGACAAATCTTGTTCGGGGAAAGATTCTGGAGGAAGCTGATTTGCCTATCCGTGTAACGGCTTTAACGCCCTGTTTTCGATCCGAAGCGGGAGCTGCTGGGCGTGATATAAAAGGAATGTTTCGCCAGAGGCAGTTTGAAAAAGTTGAACTAGTGAGCATAGTTGCCCCTCAACAGGAAGAGGCCGAACACGAACGCATGACCGCATCAGCCGAGAAGATCTTGCAGAAGCTAGGTCTTCATTATCGGGTCATGGAGCTCTGCACAGGGGACATGGGGTTCTCCGCGCGGAAAACTTACGACTTAGAGGTTTGGCTTCCAGGACAAAATACCTATCGAGAGATTTCGAGTTGCTCGCGCTGCGGAGACTTTCAGGCTCGTCGTATGAATGCGCGCTATCGGCCAAAAGGGGGTAAGCCGGAATTCGTCTGCACTCTCAACGGGTCGGGCTTAGCCGTAGGGAGGACACTCATTGCCGTCCTTGAGAATTATCAACAGTCGGATGGAACGGTTCGTATCCCCGACGTGCTCCTACCTTACATGGGTGGGGTAAAGATTTTGGGTGCATAGGACCATCCTGCAGGTCAACTTCTCGATAGTGGAGCGTGGTAGGGTCGGTCGAGGTGGTAGTATGGGGATTAGATGTTGCCTTTACTCATCATGCCTAGGTCTACGTGGACATGCTCGGACAGAGACTTTTTACCTTGGTGCTTACCGCTATTCCATCAAAATTTTTCGTATCCCAAAAGTCCAGACTAACTAGGAAGAGAAAGTACAAGAAGGGGTCATCGACGTGATAGGAAATTCTAATTCAAAAAATGCAAGAATTAAAATAAAATTAAAGTTGTTTCGAGTAAGAAGCCATACATAAAAAATCTTCTACAAATTATAGGAATAAGCAAGATCTTCCAGGCTCTATTCATGATATCAAGGCCCATAAAAAGCAAGGCTCCGATTACTCAGCATACGAGGGTTTATTGACGCTTCGAGTTACAGAAGTTTGGATAATATTCACAAGAACACGGTGATTCTTCAAAAGAAAGTAAGAGGGAGTCTCATCCGAGACGATCGCGATACCCACTGAAGATTTTAAAGGCTTTCTCAGCAAATATGTTTACGGAAGATTGTATTTAGGATTAAAACGACTTTTAGAATAGTTAGTCGTCAAGAGTCAGTTTGCTAAAGCGCATCCATATGTTTATTTCAAGTTAACAAGGAAAAAATGTGGATTAGATTTATCCAAGATTTGATAGTTATTTTTCGTCAAATAAGTATTGGTGCTGCATAACGAGAGACAGTATTCAGTCATAGATCGTTTTACCCCTCAAACAGCAAGGAGTAACCATTAGACCGCTGAGACCGTGCCTACAGGTCGGTGGCTGGGCGGTAAGCCTGTAAGGGCTTATCAAGATATCGGTAACTTAGTAAAAACTTTTTAATAAGTTATTAAATATGAATTATTGTACTGACATGATGTTATACATGACTAATTTTGTATATTTATGTTATACTGTGTTTTAGAGAAAAAGATTAACACAGGAGCTGCTGCCTAGGGCGTGTTAGGAGGCTGAAACAAGTCCTTCAAGCCGAAGGAGTTAAGATGACCTCTCGAGAAGGTTTCTGTGGCCAATCTGTTAAGTCTCCAATTCTACAGAAAATTCATTAGGTAAGATTTGATCAACTAAGGAGTATTAACCATGAAAAGCATTTTTAACGTAGCTGTCCTCGCATGCGGGATTATTGGGTCCACAACATTCGCTTCGCAAGAGCAAAGCCAGAGGCAAAGAATTATCGAGCAATTGAGTGAGAAATACACGGGATTAAGGGAAGTTAAATATCAAGAAATTTTTACGATTACTGAAAACAAGTCTTCCAACAACAAAATAACTTACCGCGTTGAGTTCAAAAAGAACCCCTACAATTTTAGTATATATCTCGACGGTGGAGTGCGAATTTTGGCTAGGTATTTAAGCTGGCGGGGAGTCTCACTCCCAGAATACAATAACAGTGAGTCTATTGTTTTGACGGGGGATGACGCTGCTAGAATTCATGATTTGTTGGGCGAAATCGAAAGAGCCATCTTGTTTTTCTGTTAGATTCTTTTGCTTCAAGGGGAGGTTGTCACCTCCCTCTTCTCTTGCCCAATCGCCCGACGTCTGTGAGCTTTAGGTATCCCTTTCAAGTCTTCTTTGATTGTATGCGAAAAAAAGTCGTAGAGATGGGAGATCATCCTAAGTTGCTGGCTTTTGCAAGGATGCGGCAGCGGTTGCCATCTTTACGCATCCGTGCAAAAGTGGAAATAGAGCTGTTATCTCAGACGAGACCCTGGCTGGGCAGGTTGAAGCGAGGATGTGATAGTTTGAGATCGAGTTGTGGTAGGTTCACTTCTCATTCATCAGCGATTTTCTGAGGAAATGGATAAGCAAGTTGTGGAAATTTTGAAAGAACAGAGAAAAGAAGGAAGGGAAAATGTCAGTTGCACAAGTCGGCCCCATTCATATTGTTCCGTATAATTCTGAGTGGCCACATCTGTTTGAGATGGAAAGACGGGTTATCGAGACAGCACTAGGAGAGGACGTTTTCCTTGTAGAACATGTTGGCTCAACGTCAGTTCCTGGACTTGTCGCAAAACCAAGAATTGATATTGTGGCTGTTGCGGGGGATCGCTACCGGTCGATTCAAGCTTGAGAAGGTGGGGTATACCTACCGAGGGGAGTGGAATATGCCTCTAAAAGCAGCCTTTACCAAGAGAGAGGAAACGGAAGTCAATCTTCATCTGTTCTTTGAATTGTCACATCCTGAAGTAGAGCTTAATCTTCGCTTCCGAGACTACTTAAGAGAACACATAGACACTCGAGAAGCTTACGCACAGCTTAAAGAGGACCTCTTAAAGGACCCAACATCGCAGCACATTCCCAATGAGTTTCCGCTTTATACTCTGCGAAAGGGGCCGTTCATTGAGTCAGTTTTGAGGCAGATGGGGTACAATCGTTTGCGCGTTCTCAAAGCTAATACAGAAGAGCAGTGGTCAAAAGTTGCGGAATTTCGAGCGAAAGCTGAAGTCAAGACGGATCCTTTGCGTGAGCAACATGAACACTTTATTCTTTACCGAGGTGTCGATATGATCGGTTATGCAGATATCGCACTTGAGGCGTTGGCGGCTGCTGATGTGTTTGAGGTTGAGGACCCCGTGGACTCGATTGAAGCCGCTGCTTTTTTCAAAGGCATCATCAGCCAGTGGATACGTCTGCGCATCTCGCACCCTCTTGAATTCAATAAGTTGCCGTGAAATAATTTAGAATAAGAATGATGTAAAAAAATAAAACGCATGTTATGGTAACGTTGTTATCTTCGAAGTCCTGCGCCCATGAGTGTATCCGCTTCTACAAAGTGTATAAGAGGACATTCTTGCGTACGGCATCCTCACCACGTCATCAAGATTACTACGAAAAACAGTTCGATGTCTTGGTTCATAAAAAGGAGGAATTCACCCGCCGCGTGGCATCCCAAGACGAAGGAGATATCGAAGAGACGGAATGTAATTTTCCAGCTCTCTTAGGACCAGTGTGGTTTTTGTACCACAAAATGTATAAAGAGTGCGCGAATTGGTTTTTCTTATCGATTGTCTTGTTGCTCATAGCCCTCATACCACCGAGCGAAGGACTTCGTCGATGGGCTCCAAAGTATTTTGTTGCGTTTTCTGCGATTTCCTTGCTGGGGAGCATGCTTAAGTGTGCTAATAGTTGGCTTTTTGACAGCTTATACGCAAAAATCATACAAGGTTTTTTGTCTCGGCCGCAGTATTCGTTTCGCACGCCTCTCTGGGCTCTTGCCGCGTGCACTATTTTTTACTTTGGAGCCGTGGGAATAGGAATACTGTGGCTTCAAGAAGCTTCTTGGAGAGTTTGCATCGTGAGCTTGGCGGGATTCCACGGTGTTCTTGGTTTCGGACTCTATGGTTTGCATATTTGCGAGCAACATAAGGCCAAGTTCTATCGAGAAAAGGAACCCCCATCAACGAATAACAAATCTTCCTCAATTAAGGTGTGGATGAGTCGGTGAGGGGATGAGATAAAGTAGGGATTTGCGTCGTCACCCAATCTGTCGTAGAATGGATCTGGGCCTGTAGTTCAGTTGGTTAGAACCCCCCGCTCATAACGGGGTTGTCGTAGGTTCGAATCCTACCGGGCCCACTCGTGAGGAGGCTGCTCCTGCCGGGTTATCGTGGTTCATCGGTATGTGTGTCACAGTTCTGTTGGGTAGTTTTCTGGCCTTTTGCCGCGGGCAGTCTAGTGTCGGTGTTTTTTCAAGTGTTTTGTCAGCTATTTTTTGTGCACAGGATGGTTTTTCAATCAAGTAACCACTTGTAGAGTAAGACCAAGTAGCTTTCTGTGTGCGCTTTCTGTAATAAAAAAACAATGAAAATTGTAGTTAGTTTGCTGACAAGCTGATTCATTACTCACAATTGATGTTCATGTAAATAAATGAATTTGGAAGAGATCTTTTAAGTATTTCGCTGATATTTTGGTTGCCAAAATCGTCCCAACATAAACAACTGCCTGCATTTCTTCACATAGAGAACAAGTTTTCTCTGCTCACAAAGTCATAAAACTTTTGAGGTATGTACCATTGCAACCGCGCCCAGACCTAAGTTCAACCACAACGTTAACCGGGGAAACAGTACTGATGGTTTCCAGCATGCTGCCTGCCTTGAATTAATCAATGAAAACTGAGCTACTGGATCATTAGGAATCTTTTCGTAATGAATGGTCAAAGGATGCAAAACTCTTCGAAAAGAAAACGATAAATCCATGCAAAATATTGCCCCTTAAACTCAGCTTTTATAAAATTTTCGACAGACTTCCTTTAGAATTTCCCATCGTTCTAGAAGACAAGATACACGCTCAATGGGGATTCGCTCTTAAAAGGGACACCATTTTTCTTGTAAGGAAGAATGATTCTTCTGCGGGTTTTGTCAAAACCTTGAGAATCAGTATCCCTCGAAATTAGAGTATCACCTTGTGGATTTTAAGTTCATCACGAAACCCAGAAATGTTTAGCGTTCTACAAAAACTTCTGAAATAGTTGAAGCAATAGAAAAATGTACCTTGCTTGTCTAAAGATAAAAGATAACAGTGTTCGCTGCGAAATGCGGAGCCAACGAATCTCTGTGCCCCACCTCCCTTCTCTTCAAACTCCTCCCAATTCTGACGGTGATAAGGTACAATGGTACGCGGTTTGTCTGATCTGGTGGAGCTATGTCGGCCATAAAAATTCTTCCCCAAACGCTCATCAACCAGATTGCTGCTGGGGAGGTTATTGAACGACCGGCTTCTGTGTTGAAAGAACTGGTTGAGAACGCTCTTGATGCGGAAAGTACTCAGATTGACGTTTCCATCAAAGGTGGAGGCCAGAGTTATCTTCGCGTGCAGGATAATGGTCTTGGAATGCTTCCGGAAGATTTGGAACTTAGTATCCAGAGACACGCGACATCAAAGATTATGGGGAAGAATTTGCTGGATATTCATACTTTTGGATTTCGAGGTGAGGCCTTGCCCTCTATGGGTTCTGTAGCAAGAATGGAAATCGCTTCACGCAGCCGCTCGTCTGTTCTTGGCTGGGTTCTTAGCGTCGAAAGTGGACTCGTCCTAAAAAATGAACCGCAAGCTATGGATGTAGGAACGATCGTTACAGTGCGGGATTTGTTTTTTGCTACACCAGCTCGATTGAAATTCTTAAAGGCGTCATCAGCGGAACTAACAGCTTGTACCCAGCAGCTTCGTCTTCTAGCTTTAGCGAACCCTTACACTGGAATGACGATGAGAGGACAACATAAAGAGCTCTTTACCTGCCCAGCCGTTGCCCCTTCTCTGCCCAGCAATGAAGCCTTAAACCAACGCGTCAGACTCGTCATGGGGGAGGAGTTCTTTGAGAACAGTCTGTGCGTACAGGCTCATGTCAGAAATCTTTCATGTTGGGGACGGGTAAGTTTACCGACCTATCGTGGACGGACTGGACAGTTTTTGTTTGTAAACCGCCGTCCCATTAGGAACAAAACCCTGTCTTTGGCAGTGAAAACGGCCTATCAGGACGTACAGGTGCCTGGAGAACAACCGGCTTTCGTGCTTTTTTTGACGCTTCCTGCTCAGGAAGTTGATATGAATGTTCACCCAGCTAAGATAGAGATTCGTTTTCGTAAGCCTGCCGAGGTAAAGCCTTTTATGGTGGCAGCCGTACGTGCAGCGTTGGAAAAATCGCAAAAAACCTCACAGCCTTTGGAACAGAAATTGGTTCAACATTTGCATCCTGAGCCTCTTAGCAAAGATGAATCGAAAGATGAAATCTGGCCAATTTTGCCAACTTTCGAGGGGGATGTATCAGGTGAAGTTTGTAGTGAAGTCAGTCCTCCAGTAATCAGCACCCAAGAAGATAAGTCGGAGCAAGTTGGTAGAAATAAAATTCCTTCACCTCTAGTTAAAAAAGAAGAAAAATTAGTTCAGTCGTTGGCGCGACCTCCGGAACCTCACATCTCTCCTCTTGGCAATGTCCTGAGATTGCTGGATGACGACGAATCAACTCAAAACGAAGAGAAACAAGTTGAAAGATCAGAATCTTTAAGTGTTTCGGATGTCGATACCCCCATTCAGCTCGGGGTGGCTAAAGCTCAGCTTTTCGATAGCTTCATTTTGTCTGAAAACGGATTTGACGTTTTCCTAGTAGACCAGCACGCAGCGCATGAACGGATTGTCTACGAAAATATCGAGAAAAATCTTTTTTTGGATGACGAAGGTGAAGTCTGTTCAAAGTGGCCTCAACAAAATTTACTTTTCCCGCTGGAGATTCCTCTTGGACCTTTTGAGGACTCGATCGAAATTTCAGCAAGTTTACAACGAATGGGGTTTGATAATACCGTTACAGAAAATGCCTTGCATGTTACTTCCTGTCCTCAAATTTGTAAGGATTTAGATCTTAGAGAATTATTAGGGTCTTTGCTGCAGGAGTGTAGTCATACGGAAGAAGCTCCTGCTTTTCTAAAAGCTGTCCACCATCTTTTCGCGACATATGCTTGCCACAGGAGTGTTCGAGCGAATCATCCTTTGACATTGGAAGAAATGAATACTCTTCTCAGACAAATGGAGACAACCAAGAGGTCCGGTCAGTGCAATCATGGCCGCCCCACTTACGTGAGGCTTTCACGACGCGAGATTGAAAGGTTATTTGAGCGATGATGAATGATTTAATAGATAGAGATAACTCGTTATCAGGGGATCAGTTGGATCTATCGCTTTTTTCCGTGAATTCGATTCTTCGCCTTTGGAAGACACACCCTCAGTACCGAAAGCTGGTGGGTATCGACTGGGGAGAGCGGAGGATTGGGATCGCCGTATCAGATCTTTCCGGCGCAATTGCTTCCCCTTTAACAACGGTTTTGCAACCCTCAAAGCCAATCTTTCGACCCGGCTTGAAGACGCGCCAACGGACTCCTCATCAGCGGTCAGAGGAAACCTTACGGGGGGTTGTGGGTATCATTTGCCATGAAAATCCTCTTGCTATATGTCTAGGACTTCCACTGAATATGAACGGTTCGATGGGATTTCAAGCGCAAAAAGTTCTCCTTTTCCGCCAAAAGCTGGCTCAGAAACTAGATATTCCCATTGTTCTTTGCGATGAGCGTCTTTCAAGTATGGCCGTCGAAAGAGTCATGATTTCAGAGGACCGAACTCGCCGCTTTCGTCAAAAACATGTTGACCAAAATGCAGCCGCCTTTGTCTTACAGGGGGCTATCGACAGGCTGAACCATGCTCTAACGAGAGAGGAGGAATGAAAAAGGACCTAAATCAGAGATTTCGGTAGCTTACTGTGCTAGTAATCAGCCAGGATCTCGCCGAAATTTCAGCAAAATGAATACCTCTTTTTAAGAAGCCGACTGTCGCTTCCTGGGCGTGATTGGCTCTCCTGCTTGCACTTCCTCCACAAGAGGAACTGTATTGTGCTTGCCGAGTCGAACGGGACCACGCCTGGGGGGGATATCGTACTCCGAAGGATTATGAGGATCTCGCAGCATATAGCCACGCCCCCAAATGGTTTCGATATAGCCGTCTTCATGAGTTAATTCAAACAATTTCCGCCGGAGTTTACACACGAAGACATCGACAATTTTGAGCTCTGGCTCATCCATCCCACCGTAGAGGTGGTTAAGGAAAGCCTCCTTGGTAAGAGCGGAACCTTTTCGAATCGCCAACAACTCCAAAATAGCGTATTCCTTGCCGGTGAGATTGATGACTTGACCCTTTACGGAAGCAATTCGAGTTTGGAGGTTAACCTCAAGATCACCAACGCGAATGATGGATTCTGAGTAGCCGTTAGCTCGCCGAACAATAGCGCTGATGCGAGCCAGCAGTTCGTCTTTGCTATAAGGTTTAGTCAGGTAGTCGTCTGCCCCAGCAACAAGGCCTTTGACCTTGTGCATGGTATCATCCATGCCTGATAAAATAAGAATAGGAGTCCGCACCTGCCCCGAGCGCAAACGGCGCATAACCTCAAAACCTTCTAAATCAGGAAGGCCTAAATCGAGAATAATGAGATCGTAATCGTAAAGTTTACCTACCTCAACACCGTCCTCACCTGTATCCGAAACATCGCAAATATAGCCTTCACTTTGAAGAAGTTTCTGGACACTTTGAGAGGTAATAAAATCGTCCTCAATAAACAGAATGCGCACCCCTAACCTCGCCATTCTTCCCGCCTGGAAAAATGGTAGCAAAAAAAACGCGGTTCTGAATACCCCCAATATTTTGCAAGAGTTAAGAGATTTTTAAGACATTGTATGGGAGAATGAATACATCTTAAAAAAAGAACTATAACTTATTAATTATATACGTGTCATCCTAACAACAAAGAACGATCTTATGCTGGAAAGAGCAAATTGTTGTGAATTCCTCTTTCTTACCTACGGATAATAAATACGGGGTATTTGAGCTCCGATCGTCGACTTCATGATGGAGTCGATCATGCAAAATCACTGTGATAATGGACTACCTCAACCGGCCCAACGTTTAGCACAATAACTGGGAATAGCTTCTCGGTGGATTCATCACCTGTGAGTCCTCAATACCGACATGATACACAAACGGATAGTTATCCGAAAGGTACTCAAGGTTTCACACATGTTAACGGAAAACTCACCTTCGCTCCTGCTGCTTTAAGAGGGTTAGTAGAAATTTTGATAGAATGGCAGCGGGGTTTGGTTTAGGATGGCGCGAGGATGATTCACCAGGAGAAATCAAGGGTGAATGAGGGAGGGGGACAATGACGGCCCCTCTATGGCTCGTAGATGCTTTTACGGGGATTAGCTGTCTTGGCAACCCGGCGGGGGTTTGCCTTGTTTCTGATTTTCCTGATGAGTCAGTTATGCAGCAGATCGCTTTTGAACTCCATTGGTCCGAGACTGCGTTCCTCAAAAGGCTGGCGGATAACTCTTTTCATATACGATGGTTTGCACCGGAGGACGAAGCTCCGATGTGCGGTCACGCTACTCTAGCTGCCGCTCATTTGTTATTTGAGCAAAACAAAGTAAACGGTGATACTGTTCTCTTTCAATCCAAAGCAGGAGCTTTATCTGTTCATAGAGATATAAAAACAGGCACGAATACGGACGACGAGCAGCCTTGGTTGATTATGGATTTCCCGGCTTGTCCTTTAACGCAGTGCGAAGACGATGATTTGCTTTGCGCTTTTCAGGATATTTTGGGGTCAGTTCGAATTCAGGGTCTTTACCGCGATTCCCTAATCTTTGTGGCTCTGTTAGAGTCTGAAGAAGCCGTTCGTCGGTGCCGCCCTCATTTGAATCTGCTAGCTGAAAAAGACTGTCGGGCTCTGTCCGTAACAGCGAAAGCAAGCACACCAGGGTTTGATTTTGTTTCACGTTATTTTGCCCCAAGGGTAGGAATCCCTGAAGATCCGGTTTGTGGATCGTCTCATTGCCGACTGGCCCCCTTTTGGGCGCACGCTTTGGGAAAGACATCTCTGAAAGCTTTGCAGGCCTCGCGGCGTGGTGGTGTCTTGCGTGTGACCTATGAGTCGATGAGTAACAATAAGAAGTCGGAAAACAAGTCAGGGGGGCGAGTCCTAATTGCCGGTCAAGCGCGAACGATGATGCATGGTGAAATACTTGTTTGAGATGTGAATTTTCTTTAAAATGCTAGTAATCTGTAGTGGATGTATGGAGATTTTGGGGCAGTTATGAAGCGACGGCGTACAGGACGTTGGTTTTTCAGCGACAAACGCTCTTTTGATGTCGAGACATGCTGTACACCGGGAAGCCTCTTTTTGACGTCTATTCCCATGATGTTGTCGATCCTTTCGGGGGCCATGATGCAGATGGTCGACCAGTATTTCTTAGCTCATTTTTCAGAGTCAGCTCTACCAAGTGCAACGTTAGCTCAGCAAATTTACAGCACGTTTATGTTGCCGTGTTTAAGTTTCGCAGCCATGTCGGAAGTTTTTGTCGGCCAATTTAACGGCGCCAAGCTTTTCCGTAGAACATCTACACCCATATTACAAATTGCTCTTCTTTTGATTTTCGTTGAACTTGTTTGGGTCCCCATTTTCCTACAAACGAGCCATTTTTTTATACCAGCAGGTCTGTATAACGAGGTCTACCCCTATACATTGATAGGTTTCGCAATTATTCCCTTTCAGATTTTTCACTCTGCATTATCGGCCTTTTTTGTGGGAACACAGAGAGCAAAAGTGGTTTTACCAAGTGTAATTGCGGCAAATATCCTGAATTTTATCCTCGATCCTTTGCTTATTTTCGGATCCAAGACTTTTGGTTTGGGTGATTGGATGCCTTCCTTGGGAACAACAGGCGCAGCGTGGGCGACCTTAGCCTGCACAGTTCTCTGTGCTTGCATCTTGGCCATAGTGTACTTTAACAAGCGTAATGCTCAACATTATGATACACGACGTTTTCACTTGGATCGTGCCCTACTTAAGCGGCAGATCGTAGTCAGTGCACCGTATGCGGCGTCTTTATTCGTTGAAATGGCTAATTGGGTTTATATTGCGAATCAACTTGAAAGGACATCCTTCGCTGAGCTTCAACTTAATACCTTATGTTTGAATCTATGGAGATTCCTTTTCTTTTTGGTCGAAGGACTTCAAAAGGGCGTAACGGCAACGGCGTCTAACCTTATTGGTGCTGGAAGAGTCGATAAAATCCCTACCATTGTGCGCTCAATGAAGAAAATCGCTATGGGAGTGCTTGTGCTATCCTCCCTACCTTTTGTGCTTTTCGCAAAGCCTTTGTTTACCATTATTTTCGATGCACCCTTTATCTACGAACTTCCTCATGCATCAGAAGTTCTCATCATTCAATGGATTAGTTTTACAGTCCTTATTTTTACACTAGCAGGTCTCATTGGCGTTTTAAGTTCGGGGGGAGATACGTTATTTGTCACGAGCATGCGCCTCGCAGGCTGCATCTGCTGCATTATTTTACCCGTTCAAATTATCTCGCATTATAGTCACTTTAAAACTTGGCAAAGTTGGGGACTAGGCCTTGTGAATATGGTTGTTGTTGGTTGTTTTAATTATCGTCGTTATAAGTCCGGTAAGTGGCAACACAAGGTCATTGAGCGACGTAACCACGGGAGCGGGGAAGAGATAAGCGAGGAAGAAGCCCGTGCTATGATGGACCAAGCCCTGCGCTAAAGATGGACCGTGGGGAGTATGCTCTGGCATGCGGGACCTGGAGAAAAATGATTAGCCTTCTCGTTTGTCTGTTAGTGGTCCGGTGGGTAAGGCGTCAAGAAATTGGCGAAGGTAGGGGTTTTCTGTAGAATCCATGCCTTGAATGGAACCTGTCCAAATAACACGACCGTCGAACAAGAAAGCTACACGATCTGCAACGCGCCGCAAGCACGTTAAGTCATGCGTAATCGTGATGGCTGCAATACCTGAATCTTTTACGGTTTTATCAATGAGATCAATGACGATTCTCCCGGTAATGGGATCGAGTCCTGTCGTAGGTTCATCAAAAAAGATCACTTGCGGACTTAAAGCCAGAGCACGTGCGAGACCAACCCGCTTCATCATTCCACCAGAAAGCTCTGACGGAAAGAGATTAGCCACACTTCTGTCGAGATCCACAAGCGACATTTTCTCGAGAGCAATCTCCTTTGCTTTACGGGGATCCAGCCGACGTCCATAGATGAGCCCAAAAGCGACGTTTTCCCATACGGTCAAACTGTCAAAAAGGGCGCTATTCTGGAACAGCATTCCCACTGAGCGTAGAGCCATTTCGCATTCGTCAGACGTGGCCGTATCAAAATCGACGCCGTCGATAATGATGCGCCCTTTTTGTTTTGGAACGAGTCCCAAAAGGCTTTTGAGAAGGATGGATTTCCCTGTCCCCGAACAACCGAGAACAACCAAGGACTCCCCTTTTTTAAGGGTAAGGTCTACACCCTTAAGAATGTTCTTGCCTCCAAGAGAAACTTCAAGATCATGTACTGAAATCATGCATTTTTTCCTTTAAACAATACTACTTGTGAAATAAAACTGTCGTTAGAATATAATCCAAACAAAGAATCGCAATCGAAGAAGAAACGACAGCGTTCATTGTTGTCCGGCCGACACCGGCAGCGCCTCCAGTGGACCTAGCTCCATAGTAGCAACCCATCAGAGCCGTACTAACACCGAAAAAGGCAGACTTGATGAGACCTGAGATCACGTCACCTGCCGTGAGGAATTCCCGCGTCATTTTAAGATACTGTGCCCCGCTAAAATCAAGTTGGTAAACAGCCACCAAATAACCGCCAAGTACACCTAAAATATCGGCAATAAAAACGAGCAACGGAAGCGTTGTTAAACCTGCAAGAATACGCGGCCAGTACAGATATTTATAGCTGCACGTTGAAAGTGTTTGAAGAGCGTCGATTTGTTCCGTTACCTTCATTGTTCCAATCTCAGCTGCCATCGTGGCTCCAACACGCCCTGCAAACATTAGACCAGCAATAACAGGTCCCAACTCACGAGTCATGCATAAGACGACAAGGGTGGGAAGCGCGCTCTGAGCCGAAAAACGCGAAAAACCCGTGTAACTCTGCAAAGCAAGGACCGCGCCGGTGAAAGCAGCTGTGAGGCCAATAACGGGAAGAGAGAGGAACCCGACTTGAATCATTTGCTGACCTATTTGCGCACCATAGTAGGGGGGGAATAGGCCCTTGCGAAAAGTCTGCGATAGAAAAAGGACGCAACGTCCACAAGCACGACAAAATCCGAGCGTTCCTCTTCCTATGATAGCTAGCGCGTTCAATTTCTATCTTCCTTCATAACTGCAAGACCGGCACCGCTCCCCCTCAACCCTGCAAGTCCTCCGGAGATCAGTGAGATCCCAAACTTTACCGGGAGCCATTCTAGCATTTTTCATAAAACTCCCGAAAGAGCGGCCTCCGCCCAATAGAGGTTCACTTGGGGCGATTACGAGAAAAATCTCCATAGTCTGTCGCCCAAACCTGTCAGGACGCGGTGGTCAGGAATACCGTTAGCGGCAGCGTAGTCAGCAATAGAAGCGTGATCTCCGATGATTTCCACAGTATCCCCCACCTTCGTATCAGGAACATCCGTGACGTCAATGACGCACAGATCCATAGAAACTCGCCCCAGAACAGGAACCTTATGACCGTGGAGATAAAAGTACAAATCGCGGTCAGGTTTTTGATGCGTAATGCCATCAGCATATCCGCACGCCAACGTGGCGATTCGACGCGGCGATGTCGTCGAGTAGCACCAATCGTATCCAATACCCTGGCCAGCCGGAACGTCTTGAATCTGGAGAATCGTGCTAAAAATAGATATGCAATTTTGAAGACCCGGAAGAAAAGGATGGACACCATAAAGGCCTATGCCTACCCGAACCATATCGCAGTGGGTCTTTCTCCCAAGTAATACCGCCTCCGAGTCAGCATAAGAAAAAGGAATATTTGAGAAGTCTTCGCGAAGGCGTTGAACAGCGTTGAGTTGAAAAGTATTGGCTGCATGTTCAGGAATTGATGATGCAGCAGCATGACTCATAAAAAAGATCCAATCGATCGCAGGAAAACTGCCTTGAACATACATCTCTTTGAAGGTTGCTACATCTTCCGTAGGTAGCCCCAAACGACGCAGTCCTGTGTCAAAGTGCATAACAGCGGGAAGCTTTTGACTGTGCTGTTTTGCGTAAGCGTTAAGCTCGATAGCATTCTCCAGCGTGTTGAGTACAGGGATAAAACGGTAGTGTTCAATGACATCATGAGCTTCCGGAGTAAGGGGTCCGTCGAGGATAAAAAGGCGATAATGTGAGGAGTCTGGAACGGACGAAGGTGACGCCCCCAGCTCCTTTAACCCCTCATAAAATGCTATAGCCTCGTCGAGATAGGCCACAAAAAAATGCCGGCAACCAGCAGCTAGTAGCGCTTGACCAACAGGAATAGCTCCTAAACCGTAAGCATTGGCTTTAAGAACAGCTGAACAAATGGACGGCTCGACAAGAGTTTTCCACTGTATGTAGTTGCTTTGAACTTTTTTGAGATTAATATCCACCCAAGAGTAGGGCCTGCATTCCTTACGCTGAGATAATGGTCGATATATATCCATGAATCTATTTCCGATTTTCGTTACTCCCATGGCCTCTACTTTGATCTGAACCCGACATCTGAAGATGATTGTAAGACAAATTAGTTAACATTCTCCCACGAGCTGTGCGCTGAACGAATCCTTGTTGCAAAAGGTATGGCTCAATCATATCCTCAAGAGTTCCACGATCTTCTGCCATAGCGGCAGCCAATGTTTCGACTCCTGCAGGGCCCCCATTGTAATACTCCGCTAGAATTTTTAAGTATTTTATATCCTGTGCGTCTAAGCCAGCCGGATCCACCTCGAGCCTTTCGAGAGCGTGAACGGCGATGTCCTGAGTGATGACTCCTTGGCCGTGAGATAAGCAGGCGAAATCTCGAACGCGCCTCAGAAGGCGTCCCGATATGCGCGGCGTCCCACGGGATCTCTTCGCAATCTCCTCAGCAGCTGATTCTTCAACAGTAACATTCAGGAGTTTAGCGGCCCGCTTTACAATATGTGTTAAGTCCTCAACAGTATAGAACTGTAGACGAAGTGGAATACCGAATCTCTCGCGAAGTGGTTGTGCTAAGAGTCCTGAACGTGTTGTTGCGCCAATGAGAGTAAAACGAGGAAGATCCAACCGAAGAGCCCGAGCGGCAGGCCCCTCACCGATCATGATGTCGATCTTAAAATCCTCCATGGCAGCGTAAAGAGTTTCTTCAACGGATGGGTTAAGCCGGTGAATTTCGTCAATGAAAAAGACGCTCTTTGGTGTGAGGTTTGTCAAAATAGCTGCAAGATCCCCCGCCTTGGCGAGAATAGGCCCTGACGTTGCACGAAAATCTACCTGCATTTCATGGGCGACAATTTGTGCCAAGGTTGTTTTGCCAAGGCCTGGTGGCCCAAAGAGCAAGACGTGATCAAGAGCTTCCCGGCGCCGCTTGGCCGCTTGGATGAAAACGCCAAGATTATCAACAACGGCTTTCTGTCCAGTAAACTCCGAGAGATTTTGAGGACGCAAAGAAGTTTCAAAGCGCTCTTCACTTTCCGACAGACACGCTTGGCTGACGATGCCGCCATGTGACATCTTCCCTCGCCTCCTTCTTTCGCTTGCAGGGTGATTCTACCAGAAAATTAACCCAAACAAACCTTACTGTCCTGTGAAATTTTGTGCAGCCGAGAGGCGGTAATGGATGGCTTCCTGTATGTGGTGTTTTTGTACGTTTGGCGAAGCCTCTAGGTCGGCGAGACTGCGCGAAACAGAAAGAAGACGAGTATATCCGCGTGCCGATAAATTTTTAGTGGAAGTAATGTGGCGAAGGCAAGCTTGAACCTCTTCACCTAGCGGGCCAATATCATCATGTGTCGAATCTAGACGTTGCTTGCGGAAGCTGACAGCAGCCTCAACGCGTGAACGAATCGCCTCAGAAGATTCGGCGGGACGGGTAGCTGCCGGCAAAAAATCTTCTACAGGAACAGGAGGTACATAAATACGCAAATCAAAACGGTCTAAAAGAGGACCCGAAATTTTAGATTGATAATTCTCAGCACATCGCGGGGCCCTCGCACACTCGTGGCCGGCCTGTCCAAAGTAACCGCAGCGGCAGGGATTCATTGCTGCGATAAGTTGAATGTTGGCGGGGTAAGTCACGTGCTGATTGGCCCGTGCGATAGTTACCGTGTGGTTCTCGAGAGGTTGCCTTAGCGCTTCAAGAGTAGGCCTGGAAAATTCAGGAAGCTCATCGAGAAACAAAACGCCGTTATGAGCAAGTGAAATCTCGCCTGGTTTTGCTCGTAGACCACCTCCTACAAGGGATACTAATGATGCTGAATGGTGAGGAGCTCGATAAGGACGCTGAGCAACAAGACCCTGCTCTGGTAGCATACCAGCTAAGCTGTAGATCATTGTGGTTTCAATGCTTTCTTCGGCAGAGAGACGCGGAAGAATGCTAACCATTCTTTGCGCCATCATTGACTTTCCAGCCCCTGGAGGGCCTAGCATAAGAACGTTATGACGCCCAACAGCTGCAATTTCGAAAACACGTTTAAGAACGGCCTGCCCTTTAACATCGGCCATATCACCAAAATTTTTCGACGCTGAAAGGGCGGTTGTATCAATGGACGGAAGTTGAGGAACAGGAAGAAAATCCGTTCCCTTGAAGTGGTTAACAAGAGCCAATAGATCTGGCGCAGCCAGCAGACGCAGGTCTTTGCCAGCCCAAAGAGCTTCGTTTTGGTTGGCGTAAGGACAAATGAGGCCGCGTTGGGTCGAGGAAGCCCGTATAGCTGCAGGTAGAATTCCCGCTACTGGAGCAATTTTAGCGTCCAAACTTAAACTTCCGAGGATGATATATTCTTGCAATTGCGTCGCATCAAAAACACCGATGGCGGAGAGGATACCAAGGGCAATAGGAAGATCGTAATGTGCTCCTTCTTTTTGAAGATCGGAAGGCGCAAGGTTGACAATAATTCTCCGTGGAGGAAGGCTTAGGCCGATATGTGAAAAGCTGGCCCGAATACGCTCTTTAGACTCAGCAATGGATTTATCCGGAAGTCCAACGATAACGAAGGTGGGTAATCCGCTCGCAATTTGCACCTCGACGGAAATGTCGACAGCATCGATACCTCGAAAGGCGATGGTGGATAATTTGCTGAGCACGAAATGCACTGTCACCAAGATAACCTTATATCCATTTTAAAAAATGAGTTTTGAAGAAGTCTTAACAAGAAACAAAACGATAGAAAAAAAGATAAAAATAATAGTGATACCGAAAGACTCTAAACGAAGCGCTGTCTTGCGATATTATTGGGGAAGTAAGTAGAAACGGCCTCCAGTCTGACGAAGAAGACTGCGTGCTTTTTCAGCAGAAGGAATGGGGCCTAAAAGAATCCTGTAGACAGTTTTGCCAGTTACGGATTTAAAAGATTGAACACGCATTTGGTAAGGGGTAAAAATGCTGTATTTCGCGGCTAAACGTCGTGCTTCAGTCCGTGCTGTGTCGATGGAAGGGAGAGTGCCCAATTGGAGATACACAGGATCCGATGTTTTGTGGACGGGATTTTTCTCTGGAGATTTTTTGATAGGTGGCTGAGAACGTGAAGAACTCTTAGCAGGAGTCGGCGCCCCCTTGTTGGACACCACAGGTTGTGGACGTGACTCATTCGCTTTCTGTAGTGGTACGGGCGCCGAGCTCTTGGATACACGAGGTTGAGAGGCTTTTTGTGAAATTTTTGCAGAATTCGAAGAAAATTGTCTTGCTGTAGGAGGCTTGGGTGTAGAGTTTTCGTCAAAACTTCGAAGAAACTGCTCCATCTTATCCTGCGTTTTCTGGGCGGTAGAGGTATCATCTTCCGTTGCGGATAGATTGTTTGATGACTTTGGTGAAGCAGGGACGTCGTCAACATCGAGATATTCATCCTCCACATGGTTCGTGGATACTACCTCGGCTTCATCTTGAATTTCAGGAGGAAAGTCGGAAGAAGGCAGGAGCCTTTCTCCCTCTCCTGCGTTTCCAACTGTTTCAGGTGTTTCCTCAATCTGACCGTAGATCAGCTCGTCCTGGTAAGGAATGAGAGATTTATTGGGCTCAGGGGGACGAACCTTAATGTGTTCTGGGGAAGGAATTTCGAGCAATTCTTCCTCAAGAAGGGGGGACCTAGAACGTTGTGAAAAAGTAAATAGTAAAAACAGAACAAGAAAAAGAAAGAAAAAAACGGACCCTATTTTTAATATAACATTTAGCTTTTTCGAATTAATAAAAGTTTTTTTCATTCTCTGCGAACGAGAAATCTCGTCACCGGCCCCCGGAGCTGTTCCTTGCTGTATCTGTCCAGAGTACTCATCTCTACCCTGCTGAAAGGGCCCCTCTTGGCGTCCTCCACGTGAGACCGAAGGTTGAGAAGCAGCATAATGTTCCCTGTCTTCGTAGGTAGAAGTGCCAGGAGTTCCTCCCTCCTGACGAGAGAATGCTGAGGGATTCTCGAAAGAATCTTTCGATTTCTCATTAACACCATCTGGTGGATACGAAGATAGATGACTCTGTTGGTTGACTTGTGGGTTGTCGACAAAGACTCGTCGAGTTTTAGGCAGATCCTGGTCAGAACTCGCCCGAGAAGGGGCGAGTTGAGAACGACTTACAAAACGAACATCATCGTAGGTTTGGGGTCTAGGCGTACCTAGTCTTGGATCTCGAGATAATGGGACTGACTCCCCTGCTGGTACCTGTGGACGGAAATCCTCAGGTGAAACATCGTAAAGGCGCTGATCTGGCGAAATAACAACGGATCCACACTGAGGGTCCGGACGCTTGTATTTCTGAGAAGCGGCATTGAGACGCGGAATGGAAAGCTTGGACGGCTCTTTTGCCCAGAAGGGATTCTGCCTTTCCATAGAAGTATAACTCTCAGCACTAGAACCCTTACGAGCCTTCTTATCGCGAAAAAAGTGAACTGTTGGGGAATCCCAGGGATCACGGCTATCGTCATAGTCCAAGATGAATGTCTGATTCTTAGCCTTTTGATTCCTTCGAAACCACTTCATCGTCCGATAGCATCGCTCATTGCGAGCTAACGCATCTCCTCAACCGGATCCACCCCAACCAATTCTAGTCCATCACGAAGGATAGTGACAACCCCAGCTAACAGGGCGAGCTTTGAGACGGTTGTATCACGATTATTAGGATCGACGAAACGTAATTGCAAATTCCCTTTTCCTAAGTTCCAGAGGCTATGAAACGCTCCTGCAAGATCATGCAAATAGTTGAGTATACGATGAGGTTCTTGCACTTTTGCAGCCTGCAGGACTACTTGCGGCCATTTTGTTAAAAGTCGGATAACGTCGATTTCCGCTGCATCTTGCAAGGTATTGAAATGTGGGAGTTCTCGGACTGTTTCCTCCGTTAAATCAGGAAAGACGGTCTGAGCGTGCTTGTACACCGAACAGATACGCGCGTGGGCGTACTGAACGTAGAAAATGGGGTTGTCCTGAGACAGCTCGAGTACTTTCTCAAAATCAAAATCAATT
Organism: Alphaproteobacteria bacterium; assembly: GCA_041200185.1. GTDB lineage: Bacteria > Pseudomonadota > Alphaproteobacteria > BNTO01 > BNTO01. Next base: position 414,283 of record CP165730.1, on the reverse strand, counting down.
ATCGTTCCGTGGTGGCGTGATAGCATCATAAATCGCGTAGCATCCTTCCCAACGCGCTTAACGACATCATCTGATGTGATGAAAGTGCCGGCTCGTTTCGACATTTTGACGGGCACGCCGTTTTCAAAGAAATTGACGATCTGAAAAATCTTCACATCTAGAGTGGCTTGTTCGTTGGTAACAGCTGTCACAGCAGCTTTAATACGCGCAACGTAACCACAGTGGTCGGCACCCAAAACGTTAACAAGGTGAGTGAAACCTCGTTGAAATTTATCCAAATGATAGGCAATGTCCCCAGCAAAATATGTCCATGAACCGTCGGATTTCTGTAAAGGGCGGTCGATTTCATCACCATATTTCGTAGAGCGGAAAAGCGTTTGCGGACGTTCTTCCCAATCATCTGGGAGTTGGCCTTTAGGGGGTGCAAGAGTGCCCGTATAGACGTCTCCTCTGTTGCGGAGGATATCAAGGGCCTCCTGAAGCTTCCCCCCTTCAACAATCTCCTTCTCAGAAGCATAGTAGTCCATTGTAATACCAAGATTCTTTAAGTCTTGGCGAATTAGGTCCATCATAGACCGGATAGCGAATTTTTTAAGCTCAGGGAGCCACTCTTTTTCACCCTTATGAACCCATATCTCGCCGTCGCGCTGAGCTAATTTCTGTCCGACTGGGATGAGGTACTCTCCCGGATAAACGTCTCCTTGAAAAGCATCAGGAGGCAAAGGACGTCCCAATGCCTCGAGGTAGCGCAGATAAACGGACCGAGCAAGGCAATCGACTTGGCTACCTGCATCATTAACGTAGTACTCTCTGTAGACATGATAACCGACCTTTTCGTAAAGCGACGCTAAAACATCGCCATAAACGGCGTTTCGAACATGTCCAGTATGCATAGGCCCCGTAGGATTAGCTGAAACAAACTCAATATGGATGGTCCTTCCTTGACCGAGATGGGCCTGAGCGTAAGATCTGCCGTCCTTTAAGATGGTACGTAGTTCCTCTGACCAGACCTCTGGCTTAAGCGACAGGTTGACGAACCCAGCTCCTGCAACCTCAACCGAGGAAACCTGATCCATACTTGAAAGATTCTCGGCAAGTTTCTGCGCAAACACGCGAGGTGCGACGTGCAGGCTCTTAGCCATAACCATGGCAGCATTCGTGGACACGTCCCCGTGTTGAGCAGCTTGTGGAACTTCGACAAGCACCTTAGAGACATCAGGCGAGTCAACGCCAAACTCCCTCTCCGCAATGCCAGCAACGACCTTGCGTATATGAGACTGTAGATGCTGAAGAAGGGACATAAAAACACTCTCGCACAGAAACCCACTGGGAAACCATAGAAAAAATCGCTTGCCGCTGCAAGATATAAAGGGAAAATCCAGTAGTTTGCATTCTTCTGATACTATTAGGCTTTTTCTAATTCCTTCAAAGGATCATTAAGATAAGTATTAAATTTCTGATATATAAAATGAATAAATAAGGGATGTTACAGCTTCCTTCTAGGAAGCAAACGGATTTTTTAAACATTCGGCAGATTATGTTGCAAATATGTTGCAAAACAAAACGAAAAGGCCCTAACCGTCTCGTTTTGGCTTTTGAATTCTGAACTTGCGAATCTTCGAATCCTCCAGTTTATAATATTCTTAATAACAGTCATTATTCAGACAGGTAAAATTATTTGTTTATTTATTTTTTTGGTTGAGCAGAAATTATTTTTAAGCTTCATACAACCCCCTTCATAATATAATAAGAGAACTAAAGAGACTTCTGAATTTATTAACACATACTAATGTTTGATTTTTTTAATTTCATTGTTAGGTAAATCCTTTGTAACCAGTCAATATTGAGAAGTCTTGTCCTACTCCTAAAATTCGGTCTTGGGAACTTAGCCATAGACCAGAGAAAGAATTCGGGCTTCGGTCTAGACCCGTCGTGGTAGGCCACAGTCTTCTTTTCCTCGTCAGTAAACCTCGGCAAACCTCCTTGCGAACCCCACTTGTACTCACCTATGAACCTTCGCCTCAAAATAGGCGAAAGTGATCCATATAAGATATAGAAGGGTCATCCCATGAAAATCCCATTCTTCCGATGGCTATACCATCATTGTCGATATTTCCACAAAATTTATTTTGTAAGGCCTCTCCGCTGAGCCTTTATCAAATAATTGTTAAATTATAAAATGGATAGATGTCATTGCGTGAACGCCGAAAAGACCAGCAGAATACCCCCTCAAGGACGAACCGTTGCCCTTCCCCATCGCCACAGGGTCTGTGTAAGGTTTGGGTGGGCATGTTTGGTTCACCTCAATACTTCCAACGTCTACCAGCATATTCGATATCTCGAGCCTCTGCTTATTCAGTACTTTTACATCCGACAAAGGATGAAAAACCTCAGAAGAGGAGGTACAAGAGTGGATCATCGATACAACGAAAATCCAAACCCAGAGACCTAGAAATTATCAAAAATAAAGGGTAATTTAGTAAAAAGAGAAATAGTCATTAAAATTTGAGATAAGAATTCAACAAAACGACGTAGAACTGTCAGCCTTTCCAAGGTCTTTTCTGAATTAATTCACGATGTTAAAGACCGAACAAAAAGAGATCCGATACCAGAACATCCAAAAATTTTGGCTGTCTTGTATTGTCAGGGATTGAATAAAATTCACAAGAAAAACAGTGATACCTCGAAAGAAAAAGAGTGAGAGGGTGTTGAGTTCGGACGATCGCGATCGTAACAGAAAACTTTCCAGGTCAAAAATCCTTTTCGAGCACGTATTTAGAAAATTAAAACAATAGTAAATTTTTAGAATAAGTCTTTTTAAATAGCAATGTTTTTCTCATTAATCTAAAATACATGATTTTTCTTTAGATTAGTCAGGGAAGCAGCAGGATGAGTTTTGTCTAAAAATTGACAGTTATTTTTCACGAACATGTATGGATGTTTCGCAATGGGTTTCGTACCGAGGTGTCAAAAGTACTTTTCTCCATAGGAAGTCACTTCCAAGCTCATTAACTAGTTTTCTCATTTACTAGATGCTGTCGCGATTCCACGAAAAGAGTTTAAGGTACCCACCATCGCAACGATGGCTAACTCCTGATATCACAAGTTTTTAGGCCTAACAGTACCGGGAATTAAGACGCAATCTCGAAATCAGCTCGCTTTTGAGATAGGTTACTCTCAATAAGTGCAGAGGTCCGAGTCCCCTCTGGAGCTCCAGAGACCACGGCACCGATTCTGAACCTCTCGTAATTAGGACAGAACCAGCCCCACGGATGCTGAGGATTCCTGCTTTCGCAGAGGCGCAAACCACGCCGCCCCCACTGGTGGAGCCGAGGGGAATCGAACCCCTGACCTCCACAATGCCATTGTGGCGCTCTACCAATTGAGCTACGACCCCTCCCCCTCTTAGGTATCATTTTTTATTATCCATTGTCAAATAATGAAAAACTGAAGCAACAACCATCTGAAATAAAATTACGCCTCCCTTTTCCGGCCACCCCCCCTTCGTTTTTCCAACCGAAGTAAGCTGTATTGACTAATGCAATTTCAAATTCAAAAAGGTCATCCGTGAGGACCTTGTTGTTTGTATGAAAACTGTTGAATTTTCATCTATCACCATCTCCATATTTACTAATCTTTGGTGGTCTCCAGTCATTGAGGTTCAAGGACGAGTTTTATTCTAAGTGTTTTGTGTATATCCGCCTAGTTGGTGAGACAGGAAAAAGTATGGTAGTGGCTAAAATATTTATTGGTAAACGCCTCGAGCCATTTGTTGTGAAAATTCGTCACGTCAAAAAATATAAATATACTTCAATAATCAAAGCACTTATCTATGTAAAATCCAACAAATTGTAGATACTTCTAAAAGTCCAGAAATACTATCCATATAATATTTAGCCAACTCGACTTGTTAAGACTTTGATATACCCCAAGAAAAAACATCATTCTTCGCAAGAAAAAATGAAGATTTTTTTGAATCAAGGAAGTCCCAAGCATTACCAAGTGCTTTCTCAGGGAAAAAACTTCCATTGATCGCTCCTTTGGCCTATTAGAATAATGGAGAATTTTCGGGAGAGGTTTGTCAGAAACTTTTAGTAAAGACCTCATTCAGAAGTAAGTGCTTTGACCAGAATTTGTAGATCATCCTGGATTAATAAATCAACAATAAAATACAGATTTACAACAAACTTCTCCCTACCCTTCTCAAAAAGTATTCGTTATTCGTGATGGACCCCTAGCACGCCGCGTTGTCATTGTTCTGAAAGGTCATTATCATGAGGCTGTGCGGTCGTGGCGGAATAGGTAGACGCGCAGCGTTGAGGTCGCTGTGGAGAGATCCGTGGAAGTTCAAATCTTCTCGACCGCACCAACTGCCTCTTAGAGCGTTGTGTCTCTTGCGGAGACTGAGAGGTTCTCTCTACGCCTTTTCACTCTTCTTTCCTCGAATCTTGTACCCCATGATGAAGATCAGGCTCATGAGTCCGAAGATCGAGATAATTCCACTCGCAACATACGCATACCTCAGGGAATCGTAGTAGTCGCTAATACGACCCATCGTCCAATCGCATGTGATCGTAGCTATGGCACAAGTTATCCAATAAATCCCAAGTCCTGAACCTCGCAAGTTTTCGGGTACGACCTCGTTAATGAGTGAAAGAAAGATGTTTTGCGTTGTTCCATACTGAACACCCCATAGAAGCACCCCAAGAAAAAACATAGGAAGCGAATGGGCTGATGCAAGCACAACATCTGCAAAAACGAGAGTGGCCATCCCAAGGAGAAGAAGCCAGTACCGACTCATCTTATCGGCTATGTAGCCAATGGGATACGATGAAAGGCACCAAGCTACATTGAACACAACCATGATAAAAGCAACATGCTCTGTTCTGATCTGAAGGGAGCGTCCGAAGAGTGTCAAAAACGTCTCTCCCATTCTTGCAAGTAAAAAGATAAAATTTACAAGCATAAGCTTCCAAAATGTACTGCCCAAAAACTTCAGATTTGACAATTGAAACGTGGGGCGATACTTGGGAGCATGACTTGGGACTCCCGAAAGAACGGCGGCATGTTTTAAGTGTTGTGGTTCCTTTACGTTGAAGATAAGAAGAATAAATCCAATCGTTACTGGAACAGCCGTGAAGGCAAAAAGAAATTGGTAGTTGTTGTCCGTCAAAAACATGATCAAAACAGCAACGCCAGCCCCTAAAACTGACCCAAGAGTTGCTAAACTCCTTTTAAGACCATAACACGCGCCGATTCGCTTGTGGGGAGCGATATCCCCTACGAGCGCACTACGCGGAGCCGCCTGAATACCATTCCCGATACGTTCGGTAAGACGGGCGCCTATGTAGACAATGGGAAGTCGAGAAAAAACAGCGAGAGTATACCGCGCGCAGACAATCAATCCATATCCTACGATGATAAGAGCTTTTCGTCTGTGAAAAGCATCACTCAGTACTCCTGAAACAAGTTTCATGATACAGGAGATACCCTCGGCAAATCCTTCAACAAGACCTATATTCTCGTTTCTAAAGTGAAGGACTTCCTTCAAATAAACTCCCCCGTATGCGTACACAATAACAGATGCCAGATTGGCACAAAACATAACAGCCCCAATAATCCATACCATACGTGGTATAGGCGTAGCAGACTTTTGATCGGAACGAACTGAAGAAGACGTCAGTGCATGTAAAAACGGTTTCACGGCGAGAGGTGAATAAAGCAACCATCGCAACACCAGTAAATAGAAAAATCTGATAAAAATCAATATGCGGGTGGAGAGTACACCTACGAGAAAATCGAGGATGCGGCCGTAGCGAAGGAGCAAAGGTTGTCAAGGGCATAGACTCCTCAAGTAAACGAATGGAAAACTTAACAGATTTCTGGTTAATCCATCTCCTCCTTGTTTCCCTGTGAGAGACCCGCTATAGTCCCAGCAGGAGCGGCGGAATTGGGGTTTTATGCCTGAGTTTCTCGTTGTCATTTTGCCAGCTGCTCCCGAGGTTTTGCTCTTTTTGGGGACGCTTTTAATCTACTCTTTTTCCTTATTGCTGGGTCGAGTTTGGCTAAGAGGAGCTGATCAGCCTTGGCTCAGAAATGGTATTTACAGCCTTCTGTGGTTTTTTGTCGTCGTTCTCACGATTTACGATCCGAACGATGGACTAAATCTATTTGGAGCTCACGAGGATTTAGATCCTCTTTTTCGAGAAACGACTTTTTCTGGCATGCTATCTTTAGATGTTTTCTCTAAAACCAGTAAGATGGTGATGAGTTTGTGGGTGTTGTCGTTTCTTGTCCTTTGTTTCCGGTTCCAGCCTTTTGCGCTTAATCATGAGAAATTTGTTGGAATTTCTGCCGCCATTTTGGGAAGTTTCCTTTCTTTCTCTGCGAATGACTTCAGACTATTCTTCCTGGCTCTAGAGTTGGCGAGCATTGCGATTCTTTTCCTCATTTCTCAGATAACGAGAAAAAGTGTAGTCCTTCAGACTTACGTCATTGTGGGAATTGGTAGTGCCCTGATTATCCTCGGTGCGTCATTTTTGTACGCGGCAACGGGAACAACAGATTTTGCCTTATGGTCAAAAATGCTGATTCATCCTGGAGGTTCACATCCATTAGGGCCTTTAGTTCATGTAGGGTTAACGTTGATTATCCTGGGCTTGTGCTGCAAGACGCTGCTCTTTCCCTTTCATAAGCAGATCGTTGATGTAGCGACCCAAGTCGAATCTCCTCTCGTTTTTTTTCTGAACTTCATTACAAGATATGTAGGTTTACTACTGATAGTAAAATTATTGTCGTTATTCGAGAAAAATTACTTAGGCTTGTTCCTCGTGCTTTTGGGGGCAGTCAACATGGTTGTTGGGTGGGTAGGAGCCTTGAAACAACCAAACCTTGTAGCTTCACTCGTCGACTACTCGATAGGAGACATGGGGGCGTTTTTGTTAGGCATTGCCGTGGCAGGGTCTGAAGCCTTGCCGAGTATTTTTCTGATTTTTCTGTCAACAACCCTCTCTTTGCTCGCCTTGCAGGGAGTACTTATGTACGCTCAACACGAAGGATGCAGGATTCGACTATGGACAGATTTAGCAATGGCATCTCACTGTTTTCGGGGCGTTCCTCTATTGCTGTGTAGTGGCTTCCTGAGTCTCGTTGGTTTTCCTCCCTTTCCAGGAATGATGGGTTTTTTGGCCTTTACCCAAAACCTTTTGGCGCATGATGCGTATTGGATTTTGACCTTTGTTGTTCTTGCCAAAATGTTATCAATAGGTGTAGGCCTTAAGGCGGTTCATATATTTGTCACGAGTCGAAGACGCCTCGAGCGGTTTGGTAAGTCCTCATCTTCGTTTCCGTGGCTCCCGGTGGGGTTAACTGCTGTTATGTTTTCCTTTGCTCTTCGAACAGACAGTGTGTTGAACTTTCTGTCACTCGCTGAAACATCGATTCGAAGCTACGGAAGCTAGACTCGCCCAGAATCCTGAGGAGAGGATCTTTTGCTAATGGGTAAAGCGAGTGAGAAGACCCCCCTCCTCTTGATTAAGGGCGTTGGACCAAGAGGGTCATATAACGCGTTCGTGTCGTTATGAGCCACTCCGCAAAGACTTTTCCATTCTTTTTAACCACCTTAGCGACTGGAATTTTAAAATCATGTTGAAGAGAATACAGATCTAAAATTTCTCCTTCAACGAGGTCGTCTAAAGACTGAGGTTTCTTAGTAAACGGGAGTGAGCCGTCTGTGAGGTCGTCGACGTAACGCACAGAAAAAGTCGATGAGTTATTGCCAAAAAGAAGGGCTCTTTTGCGACTTTGTCGAGATATAACAGCAATACGTGATCGGATATGTGTCGCCAAGAGGACCGTGATATTGTCTTTATCTTTTGCGACGACTGTTCCAAAAAAGCCCTGAGGTGAAAATGCGATATCACCGATTCGTACACGCAGACATTGGTCAACCGGGATAGATGAAAGGACGACAAAAGGATCCGTTGGCAAGGAAGTTTGAATGACAGACAATGTTGCTGTCATCTGGTCGTTAACGAGGGGAACGAGCTGGCGCAAGTACTCGTTCTCAGCTCTGAGGGAATCAGCGGCCACGACTTGCCTTTCCAAACCTAGAAGATGGCTTTCAAGATGGGAAATTTGCGCAAGGAGGTTATCTTTGGAAGCAAAAAAACCTTTTACAGAGGCCCATTTCGAATGAATAGCTTCTCGAGAAGATGAGAAAAATGACGTTAAGAAACTTATCTTGTTCCAGGTTCCATTTGAAGATGGACGTAGGGAGTAGATCAAAAGGAAGAGGGCCGCGGCTAAACTAAACCAGGCTTCCTTTGGAACCTGAGGGGAGCGACGAGGAGACTGGCGAGCTCTCCGTTCTGCAGCCGTTCTCGGGTTATTTTTAGCATAATCTCTTTTATTTTCGATCATAGATAAGTACTTCCGTCAACTATAAAGAGAACGTCCTGAAACAAGTTTTTCTAGCTTAGGAATGACAGATTGGGAAGCGGCAAAGATCAGATGATCATGGGCGGTGATGATGAGGTTTTTAGGACGAATAAAAATCTCATGCTGGCGCTGGAGAATAGCAATAAAAACTTGTCCAGCGATAAAAACATCTCGAACTGACATTCCAACGATTTGACTTGATTCGCTGATGTAAGCTTCGACAAGCTCCACACCGTTTTCGATAGTATAAAGAGAACGAATCTTGTGTTGGCGGATGGCTTTTAGCGCTGAAGCCACAGTAATAGCGTTTTGGTTGATCAATGAGTCAACTCCAAGGCGCATATAAAACTGCGTATTTCGCACGACCTCGAGGAGCGCTAACGTTCGTCTGGCACCATGATCCTTAGCAAGGAGGGCGGCTAGGATGTTGACGTGATCATCAGCAGTTGTTGATACGAAGGCATCACATGAATCTGTCCCGGCCTCCTGCAAAATTTCATCGTTGAGTACGTCGCCATGAAGGACTGTAGCGCTTGTTAGTAAGCGAGAAGCGTTTTCGGATCTCTGACGGTCTTTTTCTAGCAAGACTAGCTGAACATCAGGTTGGTTGCGTTCAATCTCCTGAGCCAGAGTTAGGCCAACTCGCCCACTTCCTGCAATCATAATCTTCTGACGACGGTGTCCAGTGTAACCAAAAGCCTCCATGGCAGGTGTAATCTGCTCATCTACAAGAATGAAATAGGCCGTATCGTTGGGGAGGAGTGCATCTTGGGGACTTGGAATAATTGTCTGATCACAACGTTGTATAGCGACAACAACGATCGATAATTGCGGGAAAATTCCCTTTAAGAGGTGAAGAGGTGTGTTTGTTATCGGAGAGGACTCTAAGCAGCGAACCCCTAAGAGCTTAATGTTATCTGTCAAATCAAGGGCAAGGGTTGTCCCAGGGATCTGCAAGCTACGGCTAACAAATTTTGCGACTTCAAGTTCTGGAGAAATGATAAAATCAACAGATAGATTTTGAGGCTGATAAAGTGTTGATTTGTATTTGTTCTCTAAATAGTTCGTGTTTTTAATGCGGGCTATCTTAACCTCAACATCGAAGAGCGAGTGGCATACTTCACAAGCGACAATATTAACTTCGTCAGAATTCGTGACGGCAATGAGGATATCAGCCTCTTCTGCCCTGGCCTTTTCCAAAACATCTGGATAAGAGGCATGGCCGAAAATAGGTCTTACATCCAAGAGGTCACTTATAGCATTCAACCTGTCCTCGTTGTGATCAACAACTGTAATTTGATTTTCAGAAGAGGTTAAGTGCTTGGCGATATTGTAGCCGACTTCTCCGACACCCAAGATAAGGATTTTCACAGTGGCTCCTCAGCAAAATTACAAATCATAGTCAGTCGTATCCGTTAGCTCGCTTGCAACATCTAGCGATTTTAGCTTCCTATGAAGAGCCGTTCGATCCATACCGATAAACTTAGCTGTTTGCGTAATATTTCCACGAAAGCGCTTGATTTGGGAAAGAAGGTACTCTTTTTCAAAAACTTCACGTGCTTCTTTAATTGGCAAACTTGCCATCTCTGAACTCTTCTGGTGCCAAACCTTAGAAAACTCATTCCCTTGCAAAATCTCGGGTGGTAAGTCTTCCAGTTCGATATTTGAAGAATGATTATTCGAGGACATAATCAGACTCCACTCTAGAACGTTTTTGAGTTGCTGGATATCCCCTGGCCAAGGATAATTCTCTAGAAGGGCCAGCGCGGGTCCGCTCAGGCTCTTATTAGGAAGGTTTTGGGCTGTTGCTATAGCCGTCAAGTACTGTTTTGCTAAGAGCGAGATATCACGAGATCTTTCAGCTAAGGAGGGAAGGTTGACGGAAAAGGCGTTGAGCCGATAGAAGAGATCTTCAGAAAAGTCTGCGTTCCTCCTCCATTCCTCCTCTGACTGGCTCGAACCGGCCAAGATACGGACATCCACATGGATAGCTTGAGAGCCACCGAGACGCACGAAACAACCGTGTTGTAGAAAAGCGGCCAATCTTGTTTGGATGGGAAGAGGAAGAGAACCAACTTCATCGATAAAAAGAGTCCCCCCGTGGGCGTGTTCTAGCAAACCAATCTTTCGAGGGGTTTTGTCGTCAACCTGGACAGTCTCTAAACCAAAAACCTCCACACCAATATTTTGTTGTCCAGAGGAAAGTGAATTGATGGCATAAAAGGGTTGCTCAGCTCGCGTCGACAGGTTGTGAATGTATCTAGCAACTGCAGCACGATCACTGCCAAGGGGACCATAAATACAGAGCTTGCTTTGGGTAGGAGACCATAACTCAAGGTCCTGTTTAATATCGAGGATCTTGTGAGAACTCCCAACAAGCGAACACACAGACGGAGCGTGAACTTTAAGCTCATCAATCTCCCTCTTGAGCTTCGATGCTTCAATGGCGCGGCTTACGACAAGAAGCAGCCTATCAACCTGAAAAGGCTTCTCAATAAAGTCGTAAGCGCCGAGCTTAATCGCAGCTACAGCCGTCTCAACCGTACCGTGGCCACTCATCATCACGACAGGAACATAAGGGTGATCCTTTCGAACGGTTTCAAGAATCTTAAGACCATCTCTTGACCCGTCGCCAAGCCAAACATCAAGAAGTACCAGACTCGGTTGACGCTGCTTAATCGAATCAAGCGCATCAAACCCCGTCATCGCAGTCCGGACCTCATAGTGCTCATCGGCTAGGATACCAGCAACAAGATCACATATATCCGCTTCGTCATCGACAACTAAAACGTCCACCAGAAATAAGCCAAATCCCTCACAAATCCTTCCTCAGACTAGCAGAAAAGTAAGACCATAAGGGATTATTTGTTATTTGATTGTATACATTTCTAGTGTGTGAAAAATCCGTCTCTAACAGGTATGGTAAGGGTAATGCTGAGCATTAACCAAAGAGATACTGTAAGTGATGGTTTTATTTACATCTGTGATGAATTAATAACAAAAGTATTTGCTATAGCGCATTCTGGCCTGGCCAAAATGATAGTAATCAATAAACAGATTTAATAAAACAATATTTTTTACAAAGACTATACTTCAATAGAGATGAGATACTTTCCACCATTTTACTTTTTTGGCAAGTCAAGTAGCCAGCTCAATAAACCCCTCAAAAGGCCTACTTAAAAGCAAGCGTTCTCTAAATCACGATACTTTGCAATAGACGACAATAACTGCCTAATTTTTATGTTCTTTCCATCACTCTGCGTAGGTCTTTTGTGGCGACTAGTAAGTAAAATGGTTCAGAAGAATTAATAATTAGAACTACAAAACTTGGAATGAATATAGCCAACAAATTTAAAAGCCTCTACTATCTTTCCCAAACAAAACTCATGAAGTGTCAACTGTATCAGCCGCCATAGCTCACTCCAGCCAATCCGAGCGGACCTCTGCCAGGGTCCCTGTTCTCACTCCTTTTCTGATGGCGTCCACGAGGGAATTCATGAAAAAGACGTTATGCCTTGCAAGCAAAATGTAGGCAGCAATTTCCTGACATTTGAGCAGATGATGAATGTAGCCGCGATTGTAATGACGACACGTCTGACAGGCGCAGCTCTGTTCGATAGGGTTTGGATCATCGCGAAAGATGCTATTGCGCAGGTTGATGTGCTCTCTATCAGGCTGGCTGTTAAGCTTCCGTCTCTCAGTAGGGTGAACGAGGGCACTTCCGTGGCGAGCTAAACGCGTAGGGTGAACGCAGTCAAATGTGTCGATCCCCATTTCGACACCGTGAAAAATATCGGCAATTTTCCCAATTCCAAGCAAATGGATCGGGCGATCCTTGCGAAGGTGCTGGAGAGTATAAGCAACTACGTCCTGCATTTGCTCTTTAGTCGCGCCGAGACATCCTCCTACAGCTTGTCCAAAAAAATCAGTGTCGTTAACGAAGTGGCAACTCTCGAGACGCAGATCATCGTAGACTCCGCCTTGGACGATTCCATAAAGCGCTTGAGGAAGATACCTGTCCTCTTTTTGTTTCTCGAGATTCTTAAATCGAACCAGGCTTCGCTGCTCCCAGCGATGACTTCGGTGGAGGGACTGCTCCGTGTAAGACCGGTCGACGTGGTACGGTGTGCATTCGTCAAAAGCTAGAATAATATCAGCCCCAATTTTTTCTTGGATTTCAATGGAGCTTTCTGGCGTTAAAGTTAATCTGGATCCATCAATCGCAGATTTAAACGTGGCCCCTTCTTCGGAAAGCTGAACGCTCGCTCGAGCAGCTACGAAGTGACGGTTTCCCTTAATTTCTTCTGCGACAGACCCAAAGCCCATGCTAAAGATCTGGTATCCTCCCGAATCTGTCAACGTAGGACCCCGCCACCCTGACATTTTGGCTAGGCCACCCCAGGCTCTCACACGGTCAGCACCTGGCGAAAGCATGAGATGAAATGTGTTCCCGAGGATAATTTGCGTTCCAGCCGCACGCATATCTTCCATAGAGAGTCCCTTAATAGCTCCCTTTGTTGCGCAAAAGATAAAGGCAGGTGTTTCGATGCTGCCGTGCGGCGTTGTTAAGACACCCGTGCGTGCCGCAGAGTTCGGGCTCGGTGTAAAGGTAAACGAAAAGGACATAAGCACTCTCCCTTCTACGCTGCACCACGGTAGCGAAACCTTTGCACATTGGCAATGTTACAATAATCTATTGCGCAACCAAAGCAGCAAAATAGCGATAACTATGACTCGGGCTAATAAATATGACTCAAGTAAGGAATCGCACCACAAATAGGGGATGTGCCGCAATCGATGTAGGGGAGGCGTTTGAAGCGTTACTACATGCCTAGACTATTTGTATGAACTTTCCAAAACTTCGCCTAAACAACAAGGGGCAGTGACTTGAACGAGTAAATATCGATAGAGGAGCAACTCCCGAATAGAGATTAAGATTAAAATCAAGAAAATTCGTATTGTTACAATTATTGATTTGTTGATAAAGTACGCCAAAGACAGTAAAAACGATTAACTCCCTCATAAAATCTACAAATAGAGTTCGATCCCCAAGCGAATGTTGTCATGCGTGACTCTCCCTTCTCCTTACTAAACTGCAGCGAATTCTACATTCCCATTCTCTAATAATGCTGGAGACAAACTCATTTGAGCATTCTTGATCAATACACCCCGTTAGTTACTCTGCTCAACGGGGTACAGGGATACACCCTTAAGAGCTCCACTCCAATCTTCGTCCATGACAAAACAGAAGGTATTTGTACGCTTCACATCAAGAGATTTCGTGAGTTTACCGAGATTAAAATATCTTTTATAAATCCAATAAGTTGCTGTTTTTTCGGTTAAAACATAATAAACATGGCGTTTTGTATCTTCATCATCCCAGGGTTGAGATTCAATGAGCATAATTGATTTTATATTGTGAGAAGTAAAGAGTTCTCTCCATTGCTGAAGATCCGTGACAAACCATCCTGTTTTTGTGTATGGCTTTCCTTGATTGATAAAGGCCTCCGAATCCTCATCCAGCTCAGCCTCCAATGTCTCCCTGACGCACTGAAGCAAAGCTTCGTGTCCTTCTTGTTCTTCTTTTTGACTTTGGGCTTGCGCTTCTTTGCACTTCTGCAAAACACTACCGACTTTCACAACAAGTTGGGTATCTTGATAGGCTTCTTCAACTTGATCTTTGACGACTTCATGAACAGAACCGAACTTAGGCCAATATTGCATCGTGATTTGCTCACGTTCAGCTTTTTTCAATATATCGTCGATAGTATAAAAATTCAGCTCTTGTAATCCTTTATTCTTTAATTTTTTAATAACATCTTTTTTCTGTTTTTTAGTTGAGGTTATATACTTTTTTACCTCACTCTCCTGTAGAGAGTATCCAGGCCAAGGATCCCCAGAGACTACTTCTGGGCTCTGTTCAGTTTCAGAAGCAGGGGGTTCATGTATAAAATCAATCAAAGTTTCAAAACGTGGAAAGAACTGAGCCTCTTTTGGGAATTTTTGGTAATACCAGGCTTTTACGGCAATTCGACAGGAGTTCACGTCAATTAGCTCTCCTGAAGGTAGTTGTCCCACTACCGACGTTACCCCCGAGCCATGGTAGATACAACCAAAAGCATCTTGTTCCGGTCGAAGGCCGTTATCGTTTTGGAACCATAACAGCTGCTTCCCCATAAGTTGTTGTTTTGATTCTTCCGACACTAAAATTTTATCTGCCCAGCGGTTGGCATAATTTTCCTGACAAGAATCTAGCGACTTATCACGGATATCAAGGCACGCCGCGCTTGCAAAGCATATCTTTGCAATACCCGCAAGGATAGCTTTGCGATTTTCTTTCTCTATGCTTTTGAATCTAGCCTGAAAGTCTCTTAGCTGATTTTGCTCTTTTGGTGTTCTGTTTTGTTTCTCCAATAAAGTTTCGACTTTCTTCTTCATGTCTAGATAATTTTCACTTGGGAAAACACTGATTTTTGTATTAATTGCATAACCACGTAATTTTATTAGTTCATAGTAAATCATGAGAAGAGACTGATTCATAAGCCATTGACTGATCTCTAGGCTTGTCCGGTCGGATGGCATATTGGCACGAGCTACAGTGTTCGATAACAGATCGATTAGAGAGGGTGCACTCTCAAATTTTTCTTTAGAAGTATTTGACTCAAGAAGAGCCGAGGTAATGACAAACCGATCCGGTTCACGGAGCAGCGTAAGGTGCAAAACATAGTCTTCGGTAGCGACTTCGAGTTGATCTTCAAGAATGGCACAATCCTTGAAGTTGAGCCCCCGTTTCTTAATCTTTTCTTGTGCATCTATTGGCAGTTGGACAAGGACCTGCAGATCTCCAGCTGCATCATCCTTCTCCAACAAAATTCGACACTTCCACTGATTGGCGTCTTGGAAAACGTCCAGCAAACATAACAAAAGACCTTGACGCAGATCTTTCATTTGCCCATAAAGATCATCGGCTGAACGCGAAGAAATTTCAGGAGAACCGAAGTGCATATGTATCTGACTCTTGTCCAAAATATTGCAGAGAAGGGCGTCGAGTTCGGTCGTTAAGAGAGCATAAGCGTGAGTATTCCCACGCTTATTCCCTAACAAGAATTTTCGAGAACTATCGGGGTTAGTTATCAAATTTCCATGAATTGTGCTTGATCCGTTTTTATAAAACTTATTTAAAATTTCTTCTTTCTCAGCCAGTAACTCAGGTGGCAATTCATCCGTTAATTTGGAATACTTAGAAGATAATTCATACAGTTCTTTTGAACAGTGAAGTAGGTGATGATGGCCTTTAATATGATCGGCAAATAAATCATCCTCTATGGTAGCCTTAAATCGATGAACGTCAAGTGGCGGCGCCTTGTCCTGCGCAGGAACATTCCCGTTCAGTAATATCAACAGTGTAAAAAATACTTTTTCTATCCTACAAAGTGTTGAGAACATAGCTTGTGCATAAGTCTAAGCAAATCCTTTTAATTAATTATATAATGTTTGTAGTTATTGAGGCAATGTTTTTGAGAATGGACTGATTGTTAAGCCAATAATTATATTTATAGATAAAATCACATTTAATTGAACTCATTGCGAAATGAAAAGAGATAAAATACCGTCGCTATGACGCATTGACGTAATACGGGCAAATCGGCGCCTTGCCCCACGTGTCGGTACTATCGAAGTTCAGACGAAAAAACTGCTCTTTTTGATGAATTTTTGATTTTTTTCTTTTAGATTTCGGTTTTATGTCTCAAAAAACACGCCCCAATGTGGGAGCAAGGATTGCCAATTGCGAATGAGTGTTCTTTCTTGATTACTAGGCAAGGTTTTATATCATCTGCAATAAAAAATTTATCAAACTTAATTGTTTATTTAAGTAAATTAATTTAAAAGTTTCGCAATGATCTTACTATTCTACTCGCAGACTAATCACAGACTAACAGTGATGCTAATGAAGCAACTCTGATCGTCAGCGACCCGAGCGCCTCTTTTTTGCTAGCGGCGAAGGTAGGCCAATAGGTTATTGCGACTTATCCAGCGCATGCGCACTCGGGAAGGCTCTGAGGGGATTGTCACAACAACTCTCGAACCATCAACTTGAATGTACCTTTGCAGTTCCTTCAAAGATGGGCTACTAATGACCACCAAAGCACAAAAATCCGCTACTGTTTCCTGCAAAAGAGGACTCCCCTTGTCGTCCACTAATCGCAACAGTTGCCTGTTTTGAACAGCGGCCAGACCCGTAGGCGTCCCTTCTGGAAGGAGGTCGTCCAAGGCACTCGTTGTTGGGGGAAATGTGAGATCAGGGTTTACCACATACGCCAAAACTTGTCCGAAGCCATGAGTCACCGAAGAAACATCCAAACAAAGGGTTGCATAGGGCAAGAGGCCAACACATCGCGACTCGTGAGCATCCTCTCGTCCGCTAGCATCCACAGTTGGACGAGGCAGGCGCCCCTGGACTTCTGCGAAACAAGCCAAGGCTCGCATGGCCACGTCAAAAGCTCGTTGCGTTTTTTCAACCCTAGTAGCAGCAAGATGAGTGCGCAACCAGACTACCGACCCAGCCGTCACAACGCTGAGAACGCACAAAGCCAAAGATGCCTCCAAAAGAGCAAATCCAGCTATCTTCCGCAAATGTAGCCTCATACATCACCCTCTCCAACCTAGCAGAAAAAGTCAAGGGGTAATGCTGGAGTTAATCAACTCCATTGCCTATTTCTGCCATCCTCCCAACTTGACACAGCTGCTAGGATTTAGTACAAAGGAGAATGACGGCACTGACGTGCCAAGTGGTGCCTTTGGGTGCGTAGCTCAGTTGGTTAGAGCGCCGGCCTGTCACGCCGGAGGTCGCGAGTTCAAGTCTCGTCGCTCCCGCCATGTTTTGGAAGCATGTTCAAGACCGCTTTTATGGAAGAAGCTCTTCGAGAGGCAAGAGAAGGGTTCCGATGTGGTTCTGTCCCCGTTGGAGCAGTAGTTGTTAGAGATGGATGCGTTTTAGCTGTCGCGCATAACGACGGTGTGTTGGGGGATAGCTATAAAGAAAGGGCTGACAGTTGTAAGCCGGCTACCGTGTCCCCATCTGATCGAGTATGGCGTTTGGCCTGGCCCCGGCCTTGGTTGCATGCTGAGCTCATTGCAGCAGCTCAAGCTTGCCAAAATCTCAATTTGGGGCGCCTGGAAGGATGCGATATTTACGTCACCCTGGAACCTTGCATCATGTGCGCTGAAGCCCTGCGATTGCTTCGTCCTCGGCGCATTGTTTTCGGAGCCTACGACCCAACGAAAGGAGGGTTCTCTTTCACCCCAAACTCCGGTTGGAAATGCAAACAAATTATAGGTGGGGTGAGGGAGACAGAATGCCGAACCTTACTTCAGGCTTATTTCCAACAGCGACGCGCTCAAATGCGAGCCTTTCGTAATAAATTAATCCTTTGAACTGTCATGCAAATTGAGAAAGATGGAATCTCATAGCGTTACTAAATTTTGCTAGCATCTGCATTGCACCCCCCTGATAGTTAAGCCGATCAAGAATTTCAATAATTCGACCCTTTTACTTCATTATACAGACATATCTAAGAACCCAATTTTTTCGCAAGGAATCCGCAATAATTCATGGAATTGTATGTACACATAGAACCCAGGAAAATTCTTTAAAAAAAGCAGTTATTCTAAAGAAGAACGAGCAAGGTAAACATAGTACGAAGATCGCAAACACAAATAAGGATTCTCTAAGAAGTGAATCGCTTGTAATTTCGACTAAATAGTCGTGAACTTTCGCGGATGTTACTGTGGGATGTGAGGAAACTAGCTCGTAGCATTGTACACCAACTCAACATCTTAATCTTAGACAAAACTTAATTTTTACTCTTTACTTGAAATAAACTGCATATATTTTTATGCCCAATATTTATTGCGATTTTTGGAGCAAAGTCGTTACCCACCTCTTTCCTACCTGCTACTTGCAATCCTTAACCTCCGTTTAGCACTTCCTCTCAGGGTCTTTGTAGAGTTTGTCTAACCCCCACCGTATGCGTGTACTGTCTCTTTCTCAATCAATCTATCTTGTGAACAAACGTTTACCGTATCTCCCCCCAAAAACTGATTTATCCCTATGTGATAAGAACAAGCCTTCCGTATTATTGTCGGTAGCAAGAGCTACTCTTTCAGCTCGGCTCCGTTGATTTTGATCATCACGACAGTCAACCGATTACGAGGTTACATTACCACATGCATCACAAAGTCAAGATCGGTATTGGCTCTCCGGAATCTAATATCCTCTCCCTACATGGACATCTCGGAAAATTGTGTTGAGAGGCTAATAATAACTTTTTCCTTCTCTATCTTACTCCCAGGCAGCGTCCTCGAGAATGAATTGAGGCGTACTCCGATTTTGCCAAGTATTCTTGTTAAGAGCTCCAACAACGAAGAGGCGTCGGCCTGATCGAAGAGCCTCATCGAGAGGGGTGTCTCGGCTACGAAAAGCGATAGCTCGAAGTGAATGGCCTTCAGCATCTGTCAAATGACACTGTACATGCCCTTGTCCGACGTTGCGAATATTTTGTGGAAGAATATTGCGGACAAAAAACCGAGGCTGTGGATTTCCTGCCCCAAGCGGTTCAAATTTCTCGAGTTGTTCGATGAGTTCTAGAGATGCCTCTTCCACATAGAGTTCAGCATCAATGGATAATATCGGAGTGTACGTCGCCATGAACTCCTTCGTTTGAGCGATAAGGAATGTACGAAACGCTTCCCATTTATCGCGAACGACCGTGAAGCCACCTGCCAAGGGGTGACCTCCCCCTCCAATGAGATAACCTTCCTGCAAGGCTGAGTGGATCAGCTGTCCGACATCGAGTCCTTCCACAGAACGCGCAGACCCCTTAGCGACATCGTTCTGGAATGCGGCCACGAAACAGGGTCGTTGATAGGCTTCTTTGAGCCGACTAGCGACAATACCGACGACCCCCGGATGCCAAGAGTCCGTACCTACCAAAAGGCATGAATCAAGGTCTTGTTTCTGCTGTTGGATAAGTTCTTTGGCTTCAGATAACGTTTTTTGCTCCAGAATTCGGCGTTTTTCATTGAGTTGATTAAGGATCTGTGCGAGGGCAGAAGCCTCATGAGGGTCCGTTGTTGTAAGAAGCTCGACACCAAGAGTAGAGGCTCCTACACGTCCACCTGCGTTGATGCGCGGTCCCAGAGCAAACCCCAAATGATGAGCAGAAGGAGAATCTTTCACATTGGCAACGCAACATAGTGCTTGCAGCCCAAAACTAGGTGGATTCGAAACAACAGAAGGAGAGTTTAGTGGATCTCCTGAAGAATCTAATTGTGTAGAAGACTTGCCTTGCGCAACAGAAGTTGAAGGAGAACTGTTAGCTAACTGTTCTTGTATTTTTTCGAGGCCGCGACGCACGAGCGCTCGGTTAAGACCACGTAGAGGCATAACATCGCAAACGGTCCCCAAGGCAACAAAGTCGCAAAAAGACATAAGGTCAGGGTGTTGTGCTACAAAGAGGTCATTTTCTCGTAGATACTTCTGTAAGGCGATCAAAAACAAAAACACGAGGCCTGCTGAACAAAGATCCTTCGTCCAGGGAATCGTAGGGTGATCAAGTCGATGAGGATTCACCAAAGCCACGGCCTCCGGTATTTGAGACGAAGTAACGTGATGGTCAAAGATCAATGTATCGACACCTTGGCTTCGAGCATAATCGACTTCAGAAACAGACGTTGTCCCGCAATCAACCATGAGAATGAGACGAGCACCTCGTTCGATAAGTCCCTTGATCGCTAGTAAATTGACCCCGTATCCCTCAGCAAGTCTGTCAGGAATATAAACCTCAATATCGCAGCGAGAAGGAGCGTCACTCGCCGCGCTATTCAAAGACTCAATGCTTGAGGGCGTAAGCGCCTCAACCTCCAGAGAGTTCATTTGGGGAGATGAAGTTCCCACTTCCTCGAAGGGGATAGCATTAGAACCTCCCGATGGCTCAAGATGTTCGGAGAGCGGATAATCAGTGCAAGGCTGGTGTTTATATATAGCAACTTTACGGCCAAAGGAGCGAAAGTATCGCACGAGCAAGCCAATGGAGGTTGCTCCATCAACGTCGTAATCGCCATAGAGAGCCATTTTCTCACCTGACAATAAGGCCTTTGTTACTCGTTGGACAGCAGCCTGCATGTCCAAAAGGTGCGATGGATCCGGTAGCAATGTGCGCAGCTTTGGATCGAGAAATGACGGAATATCCTTAGTAGCAATATGCCTTGTTTCTAAGATTTGAGCCAAGACGCTCGATACAGAGCCTCGGAACTTTTGACGCGAAGATGGAAATATCCATTTTTTGCCTGAAACGGAAAACATGGTACTCAAAAAGACTCCGTAACGCAGAACCTCTACATTGTCGATGATTTTTCTTCCTCCGCCAAGACAGAGATACCCGGAAGCCTACACTCAACGCGTCAAGTCCTATGAAGCCCATTTCCTCTCTGCTTGGGAGAGTGTCCACGAAATTTCTGCCGGCACCGAAGGCTCAACAGTGCTCTTGGCGCGACCTTGAACAAGATCGACTATCTGCGTCGAGAAATGGATTTCTACACCAACATGAAGAAAGATCTCCTACAAACCATTGCTGACTGGACAGAACAGGAAATGGGCAGCATGCAACCGTCAGAGGAAGTACAACCGTCAGAAAATGAAGATGAGAACATTAGCGAGGCACCAAACCTGGACGACGAAGAAATCTCGTCTCTCACACTCGAAACCGTAGAGCTGCGTTATTAGGACGAGGCCAAAGCCCTCCTTCAAAAGGCAGAATGACTTCTGCCTTTTGAATGCGTCCCTGAGGGAAGGACTGGGCTAGTTCCCAAACTCAGAACGAATAGGCTTAATCATTATTCTCTTTGCACCAGTCGTAGACAGCCTTTTCAAGGGGCTTATCCTCGAGATAAGTCTTACGGAGTCGACTGTTCTTATTCGTAAGTTGTTCACAGAGATCTTCTGCTTTTGGTGCCTCCCATTGCTTGTAATACTCCAAGAAGAAGTCACACAGAATACGACGGGCAAAATCTTCATGACTCATCCACTCTGATCCGCAGTCCTTTCTTACAACAATCCCAACGTGTGGTGAACAAGACTTATCCATAAGTGCCTTCATCATGATTTTAGCTACAGCTTCCTTCTCGTTCGGAGTACGAGCCCCCACGACCCGACACACTTCCTGAAGGTAACGACTGTTAGAGATCGTACCATAGATAGGCAACGACTTAACGGAGTCAGATACTCCTCCCATCTCGGCCAAAGCCTTCTCGAACTTGTTAGGCTGGCTGGCAGACAGTGTTGTCGTCATCCCCACAACAGCCGCAAGGAAACAAAGCTTGAAAAATTCATTTTACGCATGATGTGCCTCATATTTCTAAGAACAAAATTTCTATGATTGAATTTATGCTTATATTGCAATGTTGTCAACATACTTTTAAGGCCAGCGTCACAACTTCTCAAGACGAATCCTTCCATGAGCACAAAAAGTTTTGCCTCTCAATCAATATCTCGCCCCTAGAAAGAGATTTGGAGTTGCGCCACAATCGATATAAAAAGGAAGCGAATAAAATGTTGTAAAATATCAGAATTATACTTCAATGCATTTTGTTCTAGGCTAGTAGCGGAAAGGACATAGATAGGAAAGTATTGATGTAACAGATCCTTCAGAAGTTTACGGTTGGCAGCTAGCCGCTCCTGCCAAGGATTCGTTCGTCAAGAGTTGATCTCATTAATACTTATCTATCTCAAGATAGAGTCTGTTTATCACTTCCAGTGCGTGAGCAGGTTTCTGTTTAATAAATTATCCATCCAAGTTTTTATAAATAACGCTTGCAAGCCCTCTTTCCTTATCTCCAACACTTTGCTACAATGCCCTCATCTGGTTGAAGGTAACGAGAGAGAGTTCCAAAAGGAGCCGCCGAAGGGTTTGCAATCTCAGGCAAAGGTATCGTTACTGGACAGAACTTTGGAGAGACTCGTTACGAGCACCGGGGAAGCAAGGCTGTTTTTTTCAGCTGAACACTTTCAGGTAAAAGGACAAAGGAGTGCAAAAATGGTACATAACCTCTTCATTTCTAGCGTTTTTCGAAGGAGCTCTCCATTTCTTTTGAAGGAGGACTCGTATGCTTTTTTCGGAACTTTTGTGCTCTGTTTATGAGTTTATTTGGGGCTTCCCCCTCATTACTTTACTCGTGTCTCTTGGAATTTATTTTTCTTGGCGCCTTCGTTTTGTGCAGGTTCGGGGGTTAGGAGCCGCCTTTCGTTGCCTTCGAAAAGATGGACCGGAGCATGACCTCGTCGGCAACATTTCTCACTTCGCGGCCCTTTGTACGGCCTTGTCAGCGACGCTGGGCACAGGCAACATTGTAGGTATTGCTGTAGCCCTCAAAGTCGGCGGCCCTGGTGCCCTTTTCTGGATGATTTTGTCATCTTTTTTCAGCCTTCCTCTGAAATACGCAGAAGGCACCTTGGCGGTCAAATACCGAGTCTTACGAGCCGATGGCACCCTGGCTGGCGGGCCCATGTACACGCTCGAGAGGGGTTTAAAAAGTCCTTTTTTGGCTAAGCTGTTTGCCGTGTTTGGTGCAGCCGTCGCTCTTGTGGGAATAGGCACGATGGCTCAAACGTACTCGATTGCGACCGCAGCTCAATCACTTGGAGTCCCTCTGTTGGCCTCGGCGTCCGTCGTCACGTTCGTAACTGCTCTAGTCATTTGGGGTGGCCTTCGCCGGATTGCTGAAACAGCCGAGAAAATCGTTCCGTTCATGGTCCTGCTCTACCTCGTGGCCGCCATGGTCATTTTGGTTCTGAAGGCTGACCGATGGAGTCAGGCTCTGCGACTCATCGTGACGGAAGCCTTTTCGAGTTCCTCCTTGTTGGGAGGCGGCACGGGCCTTGGTTACACTCGCTATTATCCGGATGGGTATCACGCGCGGACTTTTCTGCCACGAATCTGGCCTGGGAAGTGCTGCCATTGCCTCTGCGGCCGCCAAGACGAAATGGCCTGCTGAACAAGGTTTGGTCTCTATGATTGGCGCTTTCCTTTCTGTCCTCATTTGCTGTGTAACTTCGTTGGTTCTTATGGTTACAGCCTCTGAAACGCATCTTTGGAGCGCCCGCACTGTCGACGACGCGGTTCTCACAGCCACAGCCTTCGGGCTCGGTCTTGGCGCCCCTCATTGGGGAGCGCACTTGGTCCGCCTCAGCCTCATCTTTTTTGCTTTCACGTCAATTATTGGCTGGAACTATTACGGTGAAACATGCGTCCATTATTTGTTTAAAAAGAAATCTATAGTCATCTACAGGAGTCTCTTCTTATTCTTTGTCGCTTTGGGCCCATTCCTCAACATCCGCCATGTGTTCATTTTGGCCGATATTGTCACAGGTCTTATGGTTATGCCTAATCTTGTCTCTCTCATCGGCCTACGGAGGGAGGTTATTGAAGAAACGGAAGCGTTCGAAATGTCGTCCCGACGGAAGACCGTAGAGGTAAAGGGATGACCGAGCCTTTTTGGAGGTCTATAGGAGTAAACTTTTTCCAACAAAGGACCCTTTCTAAGCCCCTTAAAAAGTTTCTCTACCGTTCTCCAGACTCAATTCTTTGCATGTCCACGTCGGCCCCAAGATATTGTAAGTCTCAGGAACAGCCCGTTCAGCATCTCGAACCCCAACAGATTTATAGAAGTAATAAGCGGGGGAGATTCTTTTCAAAAACGCCTAAGGACACTTTTTGCGCGCCATAGATCCTAAAAGCAAAATTGAGCCCCTGCTGAAGCATGGCCTTGCCAAAACCCTACCCACGCTTGCGCGGGGAAATAATAACGAATCCGAACCGCAATTCATCAGGTGTATTCCGTAGATTTCTTAAAGTGAAAAAGCCAAAAACCTCATCCTCATTAAAAGCCACAAAAGGCATGAGAGTGTCGTCAAAAGTGAGGTCGATGCTTGTAACGGGGAAGGCACCTAGAACACCGACTGGCCACTGGTAAAGCGCTTTTTCTCCTGGAGTCCACTGCAGTATCTTTTCAGCATTTGAATCTTTATAGAAACACAACCTTACTATAAAATTCCTTTGCTCTGTTTTAACCCCACCTTCCGTAGTTTACCATAGGCACCTCCAGATCAACGGATCGATCCAAGCCATTATTTCCCATTCTTTTATGGGAAACCTTTTACTAAGGTCACGATATGTTGACCTTAGTGGGAGATAAGCCTCATGATCTTCCCTTCTTCAAAGTCGGAAGGCAAATCATTTTGTTCCCCGTGCACGACGCCATTTAGGGGTGTTCCTCTATTTGCTGCTGGAGTTCGCGCGCATGGCCAATTATGCAATGGTCCAGCCGCTCGACCTGCCTCTCTAAGCCACGAATCTCGTCTTCAAGTTGCTGAATCTGCTGAGCCTTCTAGGCGATGTCTTCCGTTAACCTGCGGCATTCCTGTTTCCTACCCCAAACTTGTGGCCTTTTCCTGCCACTTTTCTCTGAAAGTGTCCGAAACGGCACTTAATACATGGCAATTATTCTTGAAGATGGACGTACACGACACATTTGTCACCAGCACCTATGAAAATCTGACGTAACTGTTCTTCTGGAACATACGAAAGCTCAATCACGCACCGCTTTTCGGTTCCGACTTCTTGAAACAAAGATGTGTCGGCCTAAATTGCACCAATCAAACGTACGGACTGAAGCGCTAGGCAATAGTTAAAGGCTTGGTACCTGATGACCAGCTGATCAGCGAAAGCCTCAACGATGATGCCTCTAACAGAAGACCTTAAAAATGCAAGACTCCCTATCTTCCCCAACGCTGCAGTCTCACTCTTTGATTCATCCAGACATTGGCACAGCATAAATGCTTGCGATCCTATGTACCGGCATTTTTGCAATGCTGACAGCCATCTTATTGCCTTTCAAGTCTTTCGTTATGTAAAAGGCACCTTTCGGGATTTTCTCGAGCCCTTCAATTAAACTCACAACAGACCCCATATTCTTAAACTTCGAACCCATGAAGCATTCAGTGCCTATCTTTTCCACACTCGCTAACTCCAGGTCATGCGGTTTGTTGTATTTCAAAAAGCCCTCTGGCAACGTCTCTACATTTTGCAATCGAATTTGAAATGGACCATAATGCGATAAGTAAATCATCCCGCCTGTTTTACAGCCATCCATCTTTATGCAATTAATTTTTGGATCTCTGTATGTGGACTTACCCGCACTGTATTCACACACCTCAAAAGCCTCCTTGTCAACAAATAGCTTCTTAATACTTGCAAATTCTATTTCATAAATATCCCAAGGAAATGTCTCTATATTTACTTTAACTTCGTCACTCTGCACATCCATGACGACACGCCGAATAGGAAGGGGACTCTTCGGATCTTCGGGCTTCTCCGCAACGTCGAACGCACCTTCTAGGATCTCGTAGTGATAAGGCACGAGCATCTCACCTCTTCCTTCAGCCTTCGCCACAAGAATCCTTTCCGTCTCCTTCGTTAATCTCTGTTGACCTTTATCGCAAGGATCGCTGAAAATGATCGCTGACCTCCTGTCGGGAGAATTGCTTGGTCGTGACTATCACGACTGTCGCCCTTACCACACTGCTCAAGAGGACGGTACTCAAGAAAAAACTACCCACTTTAAAATTTTTCATATTCATCTCCTTTCCACTAAAAGAATATTTGCCAAAGAAATCATTATTGTCTCGCTTGTTTTCGTCTATTAATAAAACTCTTCCTCCTTACCTACCCTCCAGCCAGCTGTGACTGATATATCTATCTTTGTCCACCAACCAACACATTATTCAATAAATTGTTCGTTTTATGTAATGAATGTTATCCGAGCAAGTGGTTGCTACATACTTTTGGGAAGAGGGCCCCCATATTTAAAACCTTTGCTTTTGACCTTGGGGTCGTCGTATACTGGCCCGTGGTCTGCTGAACGTTTTTGCTCCATGTTCGTGACAACTTTGATGGCTACGGAACCCGTTGCTGCAGTGACTTCGGTGTCTACATCGGCTGTGAATATGTCTGTTTTTTCACTGTTCTGGAGAGCGGAATTCACGGTGCAAGCCGTCATCGTCGGTTTACTTATAGCAAGCGTGTGGTCTTGGACGATCATCATCGACAAGACGCGGCGTCTTAAACACCTCAATGCGGCAGCCGACAAATTTGAAGAAATGTTTTGGTCGTCCGGCTCTCTCGAGACGCTCTTTGAACGCATTCCGAGCAAGCCTACGGATCCGTTGATGGCTATGTTTTGTGCCGCCATGCAGGAGTGGAACCACGCCGTATCCAAGCGATCGCCCAGGACGAGTCCACAAGGCAATCTCGAGCAGCGCATCGACCGTGTTATGCAGCTCATCATCAGCCGAGAAGTGGCGTCTCTAGAACGACACTGTGGGTTCTTGGCTTCGTTGGGGTCGAATGGCATGATCGTTGGATTGTTCGGAACAGTCTTGGGGATTATGCATAGCTTTCAGTCGATTGCTGTTCTCCAAAACACAAATCTGTCTGTCGTTGCTCCAGGAATTGCAGAGGCTCTCTTTGCGACAGCCATTGGCTTGATCGCGGCTATCCCAGCTGCTGTTGCCTATAACTCTATCTCAAGTGATTTAAATCGTTACGCTAACCGTCTGGACGTTTTTGCGAATGAGTTCAACGCCATCGCTTCTCGCCAATTGGAGGATCAATAATCATGGCGATTCCCCGCAAACGCGAACGGAGTTTCCGACAAAATAGTGCCGTCAACGTTACGCCTTTAGTGGATGTTATGCTGGTCCTGCTGATCATCTTTATGGTAACGGCTCCGATGATGACAACGGGGGTAAAAGTCGAGCTACCAAGAGCTTCTGCAGCTCAGACAAGCAATGATAAAGACCCACTTGTTCTTTCCATTGACGCGAAAGGGGAGCTCTATATTCAAGACGAGAAGATAGCTAAGGAAGATGTTGTCGTACGACTTAAGGCAATTTTACAGAACAATCCCACTGCTTGCGTTTACCTCCGTGGGGATAAGAACTTAAAGTATGAAAGGGTTATGGAACTGATGAGCTTCCTGATTGATAGCGGTATTACGCGTGTCGCGCTCATTGCTGAGGCTCAGACTACCAAGACAACTTCCCCATCTCCTAAAAAATCCTCTCATCCTTCAGCGCCTGTCCAAAAGGCTCCAGCATCAACAACGATGTAGCGATCTCTTGGCGATGTTCAGTCTGTTGGTGTTGGGGAAGCGTTATCAGCATAACGTACGATGTGACATAGAAAAAAGGCAAAAGCGCTATACTGAATATCGTCGACATTAAAAATTATGGCCAGTCGAATCATGGATATCTTTCGTATTCGCGCTCCTACCGTTGGAGCCTCTTTGAATCAGCTTTAGACCTAGGTCGTGTTTACGTAGATCAGATAGGTCAATCGTGGGGGTATATCGTTCTTTCCGTAGTTAGAGAAGAGCTCAGTTAGCTACGTCAAGGAGCAGGTAACAATGTGTGACCTGCTCTAGCAATTACCCCTTGTCTATTTTCGAGAAACTCTAGGAGATGCAGTCTTATAACTCGCTTTCCGTTTCGAAAACCGTTACAGGAGATGAGCTCTCCAGTGATGCCTCACTTGTTTCACTACTTGCCGTCTCATCATTTCCCGTTGCAATGATGAAATTCAAATTACTGGGCAGAGTGAAGTCAGTAAGATACGCAACCCGGTGGCCACCTGCTGAGACTTGGAGGACCACTATATCGGTGCTACCGCGGATCACCTCAGGGCTTTCCTCTTCATCAAAGTGCACAAAAAAGCTTTCGATGTCGGGTCGATGAAGTAACGGACCTGATAGATTGGTACTAAAGGAATCACGAAGATCGGCTAGATTATCGAGACGGCGTGAATAGGCAGGGCAGGGATGATTGATTCCGATACTCATTCCGGGGAAGCGATTTTTCTCTTCATCGGGTGGCAAATCGTCTTCGGTTGAGTTGACTTCAGTTAGGCCCATCCGGCTGTTATCGGCCCAGGCATCTACCGCCCACTGTTGAATACGCGATAATCTCGCTAACTGGTCTTGTAACTCCAGTACCGGGTTAATCATTTCGTTGAGTCTATGAGCCATCCCGATGAGGTTGCTACTCCATGGCCGTAGATGAGCACTATTCTCTCGTACGCGCAGTTCTCTTAGCAACCTCTCTGCGGGATCGTCACCGCCACCAGATCCGCCCGCTGGAGCAGCATAAGGCGCTACACGCCAAGGAGACTCAGCAACAAAGCTGGACGATATTTGCTCTAGTGATGCTCCCTCACTGAGTAGCTGAAAATTGTAAATCGAACGGTGAAGCGCCTGTTCTATGAAGTCAGTGTCATTTCTTACCATAACTTCTGTAGCCTGATTAACGGGCTGAACTGCAGCCAGGGGAGTTTCACCCTCTAAACTTCTATCAGCTCCAAATACATCTAGAGTTAAAAAAGCGCCTAAGCTATAGACGCCACATTTCATAACCTTTATCACATTCATAACAACCTTCCTTAATCCTTCCCCCATCAAAGCCCTCAAAAATTGCTCTTCCGCCCCGTTTTTCCCTGACGTAGGTGGTGACGCGCCCACCGTAACCTTTCACTCAGCCTCTGTCGTCTTTTCACGAAACCAAAACTGAGTTTGATGTAATCCAAACCCGTCACGAGAGCTAGTATGGCCGCAGTCCAAAGCGCCGTCAACCCTATAGCGACAATCCATGGTGTCAAATCCGACAAAATAAAGCCAATTGACAACAGCTGAATCGTCGTCTTGTATTGCGCCAAGCGAGAGACTCGCAACTCCTGTCCTGATGCCGCTAAAAATTCCCTCAATCCCGAAATGATGAACTCTCGACACAAAATAACCGCTGCAGGAATCAGGTGCCAACTCGACAGAAACCCTGTTCCGGCCATCATCAACAGAGTCGTCGAAACAAGCAACTTATCTGCAATAGGATCCAGAAAAGCTCCAAATTTACTCGCCTGCTGATATCGCCGTGCGATATAACCGTCTGCATAATCCGTTAGCCCGGCAATTGCGAATAACCCGAGAGCTACCCAATTTCGCCATGGCCAATCCGTTAGAAAGGCTCCCACAAGGAAGGGCAGTACCCCCATACGCACAAAGGTCAGCATATTCGGAACTGTCAGAACCTTCCAGTGCTCCCAATCAAGAATCTTACGCCGACGAATGAGTGATTTTGACATAGACCCCCCTCGCACGACACCCCAGGTCAGTTTAGCCTCGTCTTCAGTTCCAAATCAATATCCATAGTGCAACTCGGTAGCAGCATCAAGCAAAAGACAAACGAAACACAGGACCTTTAGCAGGAATAAGTCGGTTTTTATAAGATCTCTGCAGGTATCATTTACTCACAACCTCAAGTTCATAGCATTGGCCTCTTTTTGAGGCTCTCTAGGTAGTTCCAGTAGCACTGCTCAATCGCTGCTGATGTTATCATGACAATTCTTCCATTCGGCAAATATAGTGACATTCCACAACAAACTAAATCATTTTTTAAAGTAAGTGTTTAAGAAATAACATGATCTACTTGGCTACCTTTTCCTTACCCTTTAAAAAATAACTTAGTTTAAGTGGTTTAAGAAAGTTGAGATATTTTTTTGCTGCGAAGTTTTTTCATCGTTGTTGTTGCGAGTATTGTTGAGGAGTCTATCCAAGAAATTCTTGAGCAAAAACTTAATAACTTTGAAAAATTAACCAAAATAGGAGAAAAGGGCGTAAATCCAATGTGCGCTGACACCAGCAACAAGTCCTCCCAAGGTATGGCTCCCAATGGCTTTTCCGATAAGTTCATTGCAATGGAGGTTATTCATCATGGAAACATGCGTACTTAAATAGCCACTCCAACACATGCACATAGCTGTTAAGACGGCGATATCCCCTGAAGCCAGACGTCCTGCTGTGACGAGTTGGGCTGTTAAACTTGTTGCCGCTCCCGCTGGCCCTAGTGCTGTGATGGGGACACCGACAGCTTCAGGCGACGAAAATCCAAACAAAGGAGATAGAAGAAAATTAACTTTGTCGGCTAAAGCGGGCAATAAACGAATGCCCTCGTAGGCAGCTCCCGTGTAAATACCATCCGGTCCTGTCCCGTTGGTCAGCATCATAACAAAAGGGCAGATAATTAAAACGCCGGGAATGATTGACACTCCCATTTTGACCCCGTCCCTACCTCCTTCCAAAGAGGCGTCCATAAAACGACGACCAACGGAACCTTGACGGACAGGACGTTGACGAAAAGCTGGCTTCTCCGAGGTTGAGGCGGAGACTACAAAGTTTTCACCGACGGATCCATAAAACCTTTTGGTAAGGAAAAGCATCATCCTCGTGCTGACCAGGCTTCCAATAATGGCACCAAGAAGACCAACCACGACGGCTTGAGTGTAGGAAGGGTTAAGACCTAACATGTAGGTTCAAACGAGTAGACCCATTTCTAAAAGATGTCCCTAAATTCGTTAAGGCGGGGAGCTGGTAACGCTTGAAGAGGCTTTTGACGTACGAATCCTCAGCTAGGCTCAAAATAGCAGGATTATCCGATAAGAAAGTCGCAACAACACCAACAGAAGCCGCGCCTGGAAGGCCATAAATAGGCTTCATAAGAGGCGTTAAAATTTTGTTCGCTATCGCTATGACGCCGAATTCAGAGAAAAGAGAGGCAAGAGCGGACATGAGGACGCAGATGGCTGTTAGACGAAGAACGGCGTCCATGAGTAGAGCATAGGCCGTGTTCATAAGGGTATTAATCGTATTAATAAAACCCATATGCACAGCAAAAATAGCAAAAAAATCCAACAAAACAGAGAAGAAAGACAAAGTTTTCAGGACATAATTCTTTTTTTGTAGAAAGATTATCCGAATCGGAAGTCGCAACCAGCCCTGTTCAAGATTGCCCCTGTGAGGATTGCTGTATATTTGGTGTACTCGTCTGTTCAGAATGGGAAGTCGAGGAAAATGGAAAATGCGCGCGTTACTTCTTGCTTGACATGCTGGACCTTATTGCAAAACCTCTTGTCGGTTGCCCTAGCTCTCGCTTTAACACGAAATAGGAGAAAAATGGCTTTCCACGACTTCGTCATCACGATCAGAATTAGCATTCTCTTCCACCTTCCTAAAATATTTACCGGCATATTAAGCTCCTCGTTGTGAAGCACATTCCAAGGAATCGAATTAATAAGGGAGGAGAAACTATAATCGTTAGGTTAGGTTAGACTAGAATAGTATCCTAAAAATTCCCACTTATCAGATGAAATTGATCCGAAAAAACAAGAAATACATTTCAAGAAAAAATCATTTGATCTTCTTAAAATTTTGTCAAATAGCAATGTGCCCAAAGTTTTTCCAAGTTCAATTTACAACTTTCATAAAATTCAAAAATATTTCACAAAATAAATTCTCGCTTAAAATACTGCAAATTCGTCCGGATCCATTGCCCCCCGTTGGAGGTGGACGTTTTAGATCATCCCCTGTAGTCTCGCAACCTTTGATAGCCCTCTACAGCTGCTATCTTCGGCGACCCGAATCATCATCTTGGCCTCGGCATTTTTATCAACTTACCCGGACGCTCCAACGTGACGACACAACACCTTACAGAATTCATTACCACAGATAGCGGTAAACGGTTCTCTAAAACTCTCACTTTTGAAAATATCCCTAAGCTTACTGATTCCCAGCGTTTGATGGGCAACAAAAGACCACATGATGAGGCCAAACGTATGCGCAAGCACTAAGCCATCTCCCCTACTATCCTGGTCGGGAAGAGAGGATTTGAACCTCCGGCCCCCTGCACCCCATGCAGATGCGCTACCAGGCTGCGCCACTTCCCGAGTCCTCGCTTCCAAGTCCACCTGCTTGGTCGGGGAGAGAGGATTTGAACCTCCGACCTCCTGCACCCGAGACAGGCGCGCTAACCAGGCTGCGCTACACCCCGACAGCAATAACTTGGTCGGGAAGAGAGGATTTGAACCTCCGACCTCCTGCTCCCAAAGCAGGCGCGATACCAGGCTACGCTACTTCCCGCTCCCTTCAGGATACACGATATCTCCGCCGAACAAAAGGCGGAATCTCTTTCCACCAGCCTTCGACCCTCTCACCTACATCGATTTTCTTGTACTTGTGCGAAGATTCACTCCTACTAGCTTTGATTGTCACTTATGCTGATTGAATATTAATCCCATGATTCCAGAACTCCTACACCTTCAAACAGCCTCTTTCTCCTTCCTCTTCCTCTGGTTCTTCTAAGTCGCTGTTATTTTGTCCAAATATATCCGTATTGTCCCAGAATTCTGGATAACCTTCTTCTACACCTGTTTCGGGTTGGTCGTTATCGTCTTCTTGCCTTTCCGAAAAGGCACCCGACACGAGGCTTCCAAACGTCATCAGCGCTACTAAATATTTAATATGTTTGACAATTTTTATGGACTTCACTGAACTGCCTCTGCTCTATTACGCCAAATTCTTTACTTAAATATAACGAATCATTATTAAAAGAACGTTACTTTCTCTCTTGACCTAACTCTTGATTCTTTTGCCAAACTCCTTTACTCTCACCGCAGGTTGAGGTGTTGTGTGGCTGCTCCAGCGAGCGTGCTGGGGAGGAAAGTCCGGGCTCCTACAAACAGGGTGCCGGATAACGTCCGGCGAGGCGAGAGCCTTAGGGAAAGTGCAACAGAAAGGATACCGCTTGCAACCTTCGGGTCGTGAGTAAGGGTGAAATGGGGCGGTAAGAGCGCACCGCGTTCTTGGTAACAAGGACGGCATTGTAAACCCCACCCGGAGCAAGGCCGAATAGAGACCCCCTCCGTAAGGAAAGCGTGTTTGTCGCTAGGGTCCGGGTTGGCTGCTTGAGCCTTTTGGCAACAAAAGGCCTAGATGAATAGCCACAGAGGAAGACATTCCAGACAGAACCCGGCTTATAGACACCTCAACCTTCTTCGTCTCTACTTCCCACTATCTTTCCTTGAATAAAGGTGGAGCGCTTTTCTCTATGTCTCCTCGGTCTTGTCATGGATCCTTTGCGTTATACTCCAACTTCTTTCAATAACAACCGCCTTTGGCAACGATAAAAAGATGAAAAAGGGTTATGAATGTCTCTTTCTGGGATAATTTTCAGCAAAATCCTCGATATTGTGGATTCACTTTGATACATGCATTGCTTTAAAAAAACTATCCGAATACATCAAGTAGGTCTTTCCTACCTAAAGACGGCAGATCAATTCGTCATTTATCGATCCGCGGTCTTAACAGAGGTTCATCTGGTGAAAAAAGGTCAAACTCTCGCCATAACCTTTCCTCGCCGCCCCCCTACAAAGATTACCGATGATGAAAGTCTCCTGATTCTTTGATTCGGGAACAGGCCTCAAGACTCAAAGGCAGTCGAAGGGGTGTTCAAAAAGCCTTTGCGGGTCAAGATTACACGAAAAAAGTCAAAATTGAGAAAATTTCCCGATCCGTTTACCTCCTTTTCCGAGCTTTTTAAAGCGGTGCACAAGTTGTTTTCGAAATAAGTTTGATTATAAAACTATGCGTTCAAAAGTTTGAGGATTGTTCAAAGTCGCAGTTTCCTTTCAATCCCTCTCAGGGATCGCTTGCGACACAACCCTGAGAATTGATCCCAGGATAACCATCTCTCAAACTGGCCTCGGATCGTGGCCTTTACGCCCCCTCTTGTCACCCAGAGGTTTCGGTGTTACAAAGAAATTATACAGGGGGTTTTCATCTTTTTGGAGGGACGCATGCTGAAAGGGGCTCTGTGCCTTCTTGTGGCCTGTTGCTCCACGTCGGCTTTGGCTTCGAAAAAAGGGTATTCCCTTCTCCCCGTTCATCCCTCACCGGATTCTGCCTCAGATCCATTGTCTTGCGGTGCCTCAATCCTCCCTCACTCCCCGTCCAGCGTTAGTTTACAAAGTGGGATCCTGACCATCACCAACCAAATCGTCGTTGATCAGGCTTTCGTGAATAAATACATTGAGCCCTCCATGCAGTGCCTTGTTGAAGAGCTCCACCTTTCAAATACGGAAGGCATTGCTGAAAATGCTTTTTCGAGGTTTTTAACCCTCAAAAAAGTCACCTTCCCGACAACACTTCGGTCCATTGGGCAGAAAGCTTTTTACGAATGCCCCTCCCTTCGTGAAGTCATCTTCCCTGCGTCCTCTCACCAGGTAAACATTGGCCCCAGCGCTTTTGCTAACTGCACCTCCCTCGAAAAGCTTCAACTGCCGTCGTTAATGGTCCATGAATTCGCTTTTTCAGGGTGCTCTTCGCTCAACGAGGTCATTTTCACGGCAGGAGGACCCGCCGACTCCATCACCATTGGACCGTCTGCTTTTGACCTCTGCCCTGGATTGCGCAAGGTTTCCATTAAAAATTCCGTTAAGGAAGTTCGTATCCGTCGCAACGCTTTTTGCAATTGTCTAAAACTTGAAGAAATTTCCTTAGGTCAAACTCAGGAGTTGCACATTGATCGAGCTGATTTCAACTCTCAAAAGCCAGGCCCCACGGTAACGCGTCCTCAGGGCACTTCCCTTACCATTGTGCGCTACCAAAACGGTGGTGTTTATGACAGAAAGCGCGTTACACCGGCTCTTGAAGAGGCTCACTCCTAACTAGGTTCCCTACCCCCTGGTTCTTTCGGTTCCTTTCTACTCCGTTAATTCCTATACTCTTTGATTGATAAATCTCAATTTATATTTACGGAAATCTCTAAATAAAAGCATATTAAAAACAACTTTAATCACCAAAATTCTTTGAACCAAACATCATTCATTGCAATACATCAACTCTATTCTCGATAAAACTATCAATAAACATTCACAAAAAATCTACGAATTTGACTTCATCTTGTTAATTATCAAAAAGGAGACACATCATGCCAACTTACCTTCACGACTCATTCAAGTCATACTCGTCGCACAATAAGCCAGTGCACTCCTCTTTCAGGCGCACCGCCCTACCCTGCCCGCTTCCCCTCGAGGCTGATTTCACATTATCCACCATATCGCCCCTTCTGCGTGCGGATCGTTCCGTTTCCCCTTCGAAATGTTCGACGCCTTCGAATACTCCTCTTTCCCAAAGGTCGTCCTCGTCTCCGCTCCATTCCTGTGCTTTGTTACAACTTTCTTTAGCTGAAATCCTCCCCTCTCACTCCCCACCAACTTCACTTCGCGCTTCTTGCCTCAAGAGAACCGTCTCTCTGACGACAGGTCATGTTACAATGCCCCTCAGAGAGTTCGTCCTCGACAAGGTGAGAAGTTTACTCATCACGATGTTCATGACCAAAAAATATTTATTGAAACTCTTTTTCGTCAACTTTTAGGAGGAATAACTCATGAAAACACTTTATCTACTTGATGCTTCCGGACTCATTTTCCGGTCTTTTTACGCTATGTCTGAAGTCAAACGCTCAGACGAAATGCCCATCGGCGCCGTCTTTGGATTTTGCTCTACGCTCTTTCGTATGCGAGATCTCATTCTCGAACACTCAAAAGACGATGAAACCGTCCTCTGGGCCGGTGTGTTCGATGTTGCTCGCCGAAATTTCCGCCATGATATCTACCCCGACTACAAAGGGCAACGCCGCCAGCTCCCTCAAGAGCTCGTTGTGCAGTTCCCTCTTGTTCGAGAGGCCTGTCAGACCTTTGGCTGCCCCCTTCGAGAAGTACCGAATTTCGAGGCTGATGACGTTATTGCTAGCTACACCGCTCTCGCTCGATCTCAAGGCTACAGGGTCGTCATCCTCTCCGATGACAAAGACTTCATGCAGCTCTACGGTCCTGATGTCGAAATCTATCGGCGTGGAAACTGGATTCGAGAGCAACATATCTACGACGAATTCGAAACCTACAACGGACAACAAGTCCCGGATATTCAGGCTCTTGCGGGAGATCATGCGGACTGGATCCCCGGTGTTCGAGGCATCGGCATCAAAACCGCTGCAGATCTCATCAAGCGCTACGGGTCACTCGAAGCCCTCTTAGCGCAGGTTCACACTGTTAAGCCTGCTCACCGCCGTGAACTCCTCGAATCGCAACAACAAGAAGCACGAATCTCCCTGCAACTCGCTACGTTGCGCCAAGATGTCAACGTCACTCTTGATGAAGAATCCATGGCCTTTCCACGTCTCCTTACCGAAGAAGCCGTAAAGCGAATGCAGGATTTCTGTGAAATTCAGGAATTTCACTCACTCAAAAAACGAATTGCGACCAAATTCGCCACCCAGACGAAGGTCGCCACCCAGGTAAAGGTTACCTCCCAGGCAAGGCTTGCCACCCAGACGGGGCCCGTCACCCAGACGAAGGTCGTCTCCCAGGCCGAATCCACCGATCCGTCAAAAGCTTCCTCCCCAACTGAGGTCACGACTCCAGGAAGAGTTTCGGAGCATAAGTCCTTATCAGCTCCCCCTCCCCTGCCCTCTTTTCAATGGGTTCAAACTCGTGAAGAATGGCGCCTCTTTATTACAGCAAGTCCCTCAAAAAATAGAACTTCAATTATCTCCCCACGAAACGCCTACTCATCCTCACCCTTCAGGGGATACAACACGAAGCCCCGATAGCACCGACTCCCCAGAGAGTCCTCCTCACGCACCGCCCACATCAGGTTTTCAAGATGCCGATTTTACACTTGGCGCCCCTCCGCGCCTCCTTCTTCACCGTTGGGTGCCTCTCAAGGGGCGGGCTCGAAAAAAAATCCCGCTGGATGGTTTCGTCGTTGTTCTGAATCCTCTTCATTCACCTTCTGGTTTTCTCATTTCCCTGTCTGGCGACCTCACGCTTTCGGACCTCTCAACAGGGCTCTATGACCTTGTCCAGCGCTCCCCTTGCGCCGCGCACGATGCGAAATCCTTAGCGCATACTTTGGCGTGGAAAGACATTCCATCGCATCTCATCGACCTCTCCCTCATGGCTTATTTGCTCTCGGGACCAGGGGACGCCTCGGCTGACGGTCAAGATAGTGAGGAGAGCCCTCAAAGCACAACCGCCTTTCCTTCAGAAATCGACGTCTTCAGCAACACTGCCTTTCTGCGGAGCTTGCTCCCCGAGCCTTCCCCATCTCCCTCTGGGTCGGAAACTCCCCAATCGGAGGACTTTAAGGCAGCTCTCCTGCCAACTCTTGCCCTGACCTTGCACCTTGTGGAGCAAACTCAGTCTTTACCTCATCATCTTCAACAGATCCCCAATCTTGCAAAGCTATACAGTTCGCTCGACAGGCCTTTTCTTCCCGTTATTTACCGTCTGGAACAAGAGGGGATTTTTGTTGATGCCTCAACGCTTGAAAGACTTAAAAAGGAGTGGGATGCCCGTCTCACTCATCTGCAGCAGGAGATTTTCCATCTCGCCGGTCAGGAATTTAATTTGGCCTCCCCTCAGCAGCTGGGAGAAGTCCTTAAAACCCTCGGTCTCGCCACCCCCGTCAGCAAACAAACGGGGCGCTACAAAACAGATAGTCAATCTCTCACGAAGCTGGCTCAGCGAGAAAACCACCCCATTTTCCCTCTTTTGGCGGAATGGCGAAAATTGCATAAACTTCGAACGACTTACACCGAAACGCTCGTCCAGAGCATCCGACCCGATACGCATCGGATTCATTCGACGTTTCTTGTTACAGCCACGAATACAGGGCGGTTAGCTTCTCAAAACCCCAATCTTCAAAATATTCCTGTGCGAACTGAGGAAGGGGAAAAAATCCGCGAAGCTTTCCGTGGTGAGGGGGAGCACGACCTTGCCTCTCTGGATTATTCTCAAATTGAGCTTCGCCTTCTCGCTTATATGGGGCAAGTACCGCGTCTTATTCGTGCTTTTGAACAGCATGAAGATATTCACAGAGCGACGGCAAGCCTCATTTTTGGAAAACCTGCGGATGGCGTCACGCCCGATCTCCGCCGCATGGCGAAAGTCGTTAACTTCGGTATTGTTTATGGTCAAACCCCTTTTGGTCTCGCTCAACAGCTTGGGATTTCAGCTGCTGAGGCCAAGACAATCATTGATTTTTACTTTCGAAGTTATCCGGAAATTCGCGCTTATATTGATCAGCGCAAAGCTGAGGCTCATGCCAAGGGGTACGTCGAAACTCTTTTTGGAAGACGGTGCTACCTTCCTAACATCCGCAGCCCTCACCCCCTTCAGCGGCAATTTGCTGAACGGCAGGCCATTAACGCCCCTCTACAAGGGACCAATGCGGATATTATGAAAAAAGCCATGATCCAAATCGACCGGCTTCTCCGAAACTCTTCTGTTAACATGGTACTTCAAATCCACGACGAAATCGTCTTTGAGGGACCGAGGGAGGCGCTTCTCAACACCCTCCCTCAACTCAAAAGGACCATGGAATCCATCCTTCAGGACCACCCCCAGCTTTCCATCCCCCTGGTCGTCAACGCTGCAGTAGGACAGACCTGGCGCCTAGAGAAGGGGAGCTAACCACGAATAACCACAATCCTAAGCTACGTACTCACGAACGTAGATTCTGCAAGTATCAGGGACGTAATTACTTCCTCCAATTTTTACTGCTCCACCTTTCACAGTTGTGCTGTATGCCCACTCGTACGCAATATCCACCACTAGTTCTTTGTTGTGATGGACGCCACCCTGCACCTCAACCTGCTCGTGGTATAAAAGCCCCTCACTCTGCATCGCCGCCACCGGATACCTCCACCTTTTAATGAACCCACCCGGCTCCTGGTTTACTGTATCGCAAATCCACCCCGTCCGTTGCCTAAAGAGCTCTCTCAATTCATTCCACAATCTTCTACGCATCAGACCCGTTGATGCTCTCCACGGTCCCGTCGACATCACAAAATTGATAACATCTCTTCCACTTATGTCCGGAACAAACTGCTTCATAAACGGATCCCCCGCCAACGACCGCGGATTCGCAGCCCCAGTCACAGCACCGCCACTACACAACAACCCCAAGCTCACACAAAACAACTCGCGAAAACCCATAACTCCCCCCTTTTTATATTTCAGCAAAAAAACATAGCTAACCTTTCATCCTCTTTTCTCACTCACATAGACTTGACTTCTTCTCCTCCATAGCATCCCATACCCCTTTATCTTGCAGCTTACGCTTCATTGTTAAGAAGAACTCCATACAACGACACTTTTGATTTGCTTCCTCTTTTAGAGCTAACTCCATTAACCTATTGCCAACAACTACCCTTCTCGATTTTTTACCAAAAAACTTTGCTCCACTCACTAGCTTCGCCAAAGTTTCCTGTGAAAAATCATCATTACGCACAACACCTTCTAACGCTTCATCTATACCCCTCAGAGCATCTTGCTCACTCATTGGGTTATACA
Source organism: Alphaproteobacteria bacterium (assembly GCA_041200185.1). GTDB lineage: Bacteria > Pseudomonadota > Alphaproteobacteria > BNTO01 > BNTO01. The sequence goes on along the minus strand of CP165730.1, from coordinate 374,492 downwards.
CCCTACTGACTCTAACACGCTTTGTTCCACGATTGTCGCATCTACTGACATATCCCCCCGCTTCTCTTTTATCACTACCCAACGTCTCTTTCAACTCCTCAACCTTACTCGCATTTCCCACAACAGCTATTAGACCTAGCGCCAAAACGGCTCCTTTCCACATTGCGATCATTCTGACCTCATTTAAAAAAAACCATCTCTTCTCCGTTTCTAGCGCTTTTCTTTTCTTCTTGCAAGAGGGGTGAATTTTGTGTATCATTTTTGAAAGGTTAATTTTGTTAACCTTTGTTAAGGTTATCAGCTGTCGTTGAGGTTAATGCAAGGAGGCTGGGGGGAGACGAGGAGAAATTGTTGGTTTTTAACGATCAGACACTGCGATCAGGAGAATCCATCGCAGGTACCGCATTCGTAAAATGGCTAGTGAAACAACTTCAAAGAGATAATTTCGAAACCTTAATTTTAAAACAGATTCCGCAGAATCCTCTTCTCTTTAAAGCGAAAACGTCTAATGACAGAAACCCTACCCGCTGAAAGCGGAGAACAGCTTTTCCCACAAAACTCGAAAAAAGGGACTCAAGCATCTCACAACTATCAGCCACAGAACGATTAAAAAGAGGTCTTCATGTTAGGTCTATTATATCATCCGAGAGTTAGAACACACCTCGGACTATCCACCAACCTCCATAATGTGCACGTTGGTCACCGGGTCCTTACCAAGCTTTTGTTTAACAACTTGCCGAACGCGTTGGGTGATAGCTGCAGAGTTTGTTTCATTTTCCCGGATTCCCCGAGCTCCTTCAAAAAGATGCAACACGGCTTGTTTAACGTGATCCTGCAAACCTTTGTATAGGATGCCTGGATCCAGCAAGCCACGCATATCCACCGAAATTTCTTTTACACCCTCTGAACAAACCAAAACTGTTATAAATACAGATCCCTCCTCGGAAAGACGCATTCTCTCTTTGAGGGTCGCCCCGTCGAAGGAAATCATCCTCTTGCCATCAACAGCCCAAACGCCATGTTCCACTTGGCCTAGAACCTCAGGACTTTCCCCTGCTAACTGAAGCAGCGTGCCATCCGTCGGTGTCACAACTTGTAGAATCCCTTGTTCCTTCGCAAAATGAGATTGAGCAACCAAGTGACGAGCCTCCCCATGCACAGGAATTACGATCTTGGGCCTAAGGATATCGTACATTTTTTTAATCGCCTTTCTTGCAGGGTGTCCTGACGTGTGGATGTTCTCTTCCGAAGACGTAACAATATCAGCACCCGCCTTTGCTAGAAGGCTATGCAGGGCTCCAATGCTTTTCTCGTTCCCTGGTATCACTCGCGATGAAAACAAGACGACGTCATCCTCCCCAAGTTGAAGAACAGGATCCTTTCCTTGGGCTATCTGTACCAAGGCCGAACGCGACTCTCCTTGAGATCCAGTGCAAATCAGCATCACCTTCCCGGGTGGCATCGAAGCGGCTTCCTCTTTGTCAACCAACTCAGGAACTTTCTTCATGTATCCTGTTTCTTTTGCTGCCGCCATCATCCGTTGCAAGGATCGTCCAACAATAGCCACCTTTCGTCCCGCCTGGTGAGCAGCCAAAATAGCCGTTTCAAGACGGGCTATGTTAGAAGAAAAACAGGCAAATATAATCCTTTTCCCTGAATAGCTCTCAACCAGCCGAGTCAAACACTCGCGAACATGCTTCTCTGAATCCGGTTCCTCCTTGGTGAAGATGTTGGTCGAATCACTCAAGTATGCTAAGACACCCTCGTCGCCAATTTTCTTAAGCCTTTTTTCATCAGCTTTTTTGCCAATCACCGGAGTCGCGTCAAACTTCCAGTCTCCCGTATGAACGATAGTCCCCAAAGGAGTCCTCACAACGACACACGAAGGGTCAGGAATGGAATGAGTCATGTTCACGAACTCGACATTGAACTTCCCGATATCCGTTGTGCCTTTAAAAGCGACCTCATGGAGATCCAGTTCGTCCTTCCACGATTTGTTTTGGATTTTCTGGCGCAAGACCGCTGCTGCGAAAGGTGCTGCATAGACGGGACACTTCAAAAGAGGCCAGAGATACTCAACTGCTCCAATGTGATCCTCATGAGCATGCGTAATTAACAGAGCCTTTAGCCGATCCCTTTGCTGAACAATGAATGTAGGGTCAGCTGTCAAAAGCTCAACCCCTAAACGATCGTAAAATGAAAGACCGCAGTCGATCATGAGCCATTCACCATCGTGCCCCAAGAGCGCACAATTCATGCCAATTTCGCACGTTCCCCCTAGAGGAACGAACACAAGATCGCTCGCCGCCGGTACAAAACCCGTCAAAATCCCAGACGGCTTACTACTAACCTTCTTTTTCTTCTTCATACTCTTCCTAAGAGAAAGGCCAAAGCGCCTCCCTGCAATCACTAAAGACGCACACTGACGCCCCTCCACTCTACACGACCGACTACGGAATTGCAAATTTCGTCGGTGATCGCCTCATCAACCCACTCATGTCCGAAAAAAGACAAATTGTGCAACTACTTCCACTAGGCTCACCCCTTCTTCTAGCAGCCTAATGGGCCTTAAGTTGCGCCGTCGATAACCATTCGGTAGAATGGCAGTATGCGTGTTGTAGGATCGGAAATTGATGGCGGACAAAAAAGTAGGTTGCGACAAGGGGAAGGGGCAGTGCGATTGCCGCGAGAGGATATTTGACGAGTTTCTGTCGGACATTGAGAACGATCTTAAAAAGGAACGCTATCAGGTGCTTTGGAATAAGCACGGTAAGTGGATCAGTGCTGTAGGTACACTCATTTTAGGAGGGCTAGCTGTTCTCGCGCTGTGGCAGCGCTATGAAAGAGGACAGCGAGCTGAGGCCTCTACGGAGTTATTACGAGCCCAGAATCTCGCTGCTGCTGGAAAGACGGATGAAGCTTTGGGAATTGTGAGGTTCTTGTCCACAAAACACCTTAGAACTTATCCCGTCCTTGCTAAATTTTCACAAGCAGCTCTTTTAGCTGAGTCCGATTTTGAGAAGAACGTTGATACGATCCTCGTTCTCTACGAAGATCTTTTATCAGAAGCCCCTGCATACTACGCTGAGGTCGCTTCTGTTCTTTATGCTTCAACGCTGTTACGAGAGACAGAAAGGACGCCTCTTAGCGAAGAACAAGCTAAGAAGGCGCTCAAAATTCTCAAAAAGCATCGCATCAAAGTCGAAAAAGGGCAAAGTGCAACAGGAGTCGCTCTACTCGCGAAGGAGTTAGAAGGGCGAATTTATCTCCAACGTGGTAAACTCAAAAAGGCACGGAAGGCCTTCGATGACATTAACCGCAACGAAAACGCTCCTCAGCACATGCGGCTGCGTGTCCAACTCTTGATTCAATCGATTCAGGATCGTCCTGAGCTCGATGAAGCGGCTCCTGCTGTGCAGTCTATTTCCATATCTATGTCGCCTTCTTCTCTACCCGATTCTCAAGGTAACGCCTCGACTTTGCCGGATGCTTCAATAACCAGGGATGGTTCTAACGAACTCAAGAAACGGAGTCATAAAGTTAAAAACGAACCAAAAAGAGGGAGCAAAAAGGATATAAATCGTAAGAACGTGAGAGCCGCTAAAGCTAGGAGTGAGGAACGGCCGAAGGCGACATCTGAGAAGACTGCAGCAAAAGTCGGTTCTAGTGAGTGATACGTATGGCAAACCTAGTTAAACAACAAGCCTCCTCTACTAACGGTATCGTCGAGGCTAAGTCTCTTGTGAAGATGTGGCCGCTTTTATCGAATTTTATCGGAAGCGACTGGGAGGAGACTTGGTTTTTTTGGGACCTTGACGAAACTCTCGTACGTCCGAGCAATCCCGTTTTTATCTACGCTACCATAAAAGCCTACTGGCCGAGATTTCGGCAGGAACTCACTGACCAGTATGGTGCTCCGCCTTCTCCTGAAGAGGAGGCCGCTCTTTTTAACAGCGCTGTTATCGACACGGAACTTCAGTTCGTTGAACCTGAAACGATGGAAGCATTTAAGCGCATCCGAAGTGCGGGGGCCAAGCTCATTGGTCTTACAGCGACGATAACAGGTTCTTTGCCGCCACATGACCGTTTTGAGGTAGCACGCGCTCGCCAGTGCCGTAAACTTGGCTTCGCCTTCTCGAGTTTTTCTCCTTCCTCTATGGAATTCTCCGAGTTAGCTACTTTTCGTGGTAACGGTACTTGCTATCACCAAGGCATTCTTTTTGCTAACGATGCGCAACCTGGTGCTGATAAGGGCGATGTCCTTTGCGCTTTTCTGGATCGCGTTGACGCTCCTCTGCCTAAGAAAATCGTTTTCGTCGATGATACGGTAAGGCATCTGCAGGCTGTTCAAGATATCCTGCCCGAACGTTATCCAGGGATTGCTCCACTTTGCATTGAGTACACACACAAAAAAAATCGGCGCGTCGAAGTTAGTGAGGACGACTTCTTGTCTGCTTGGCGTAAAGTATGGAAGAGAATACATCCATCTGAAGGGAAGAAATAGACTTTTTGGCTTCGGGACCGCGGAGGTGAGGGGCGTGGGTATAGCTGGGGTTGTAAAAGGAAGACACCACCTACGGCCTTGCTAAGTTATTCTGAGCGTGCGAAAATATCTACGTGGTTTTCTCTCTCCTTGTCGTGCATAATGGCGTTAAAATCCAGATCTCAGAAGCGAGGGGGGGCTTTGTTTTGCGGGTTTAGCAGCACTCCTGTGGGCTCACAGGTTTATAAACATACGAAGAGTCTTGTTCTGAATTGTCGAATGAGCTCTTTTCTTCTTTCTATTCTAGCTTTGTTCTTTACCGAATGCGCTCACAGACATCCCGTCCAAGGGGTTTCACGTTCGAATCGCCCTTATTATCTCCACGGAACATGGCACTATCCTCAAAACTATTACGATTACGATGAAGTCGGCCTTGCTTCATGGTATGGCCCTGGTTTTCATCTTGCCCTCAAAGCCCAGGGAGAGCCGTACAACCAACATGGCATGACAGCTGCCCACAAAACGCTACCTCTCCCCACTATCGTCCGAGTCACGAACCCTGCTAACGGGAAATCTGTTGTTGTTCTTGTCGATGACCGAGGACCGTACAAATACAAGAACCGCATTATTGACCTGTCGATGTCTGCAGCTAAAGTCCTTGATCTTCACAGAAAAGGCGTTAGCAAAGTGCGCGTTGAATCTCTTCCCCGCGAAAGTCATGAATTTTCAATGTACCTCAAGAAGTACGGCACAAAAGATCGCCACGGGAACCGTCGCACATGGGAGGAGGTCTACCGCCAAGAAATTGGATGGCGCTCTGGGTTAGCGCAACTCTCTCCCTTGCCTCATTCTGAACGTCACGCTCACGCACGAGCGCACCAGCATGTTAAAGCTTCTTTTGCCCAAAAACAGGCAACATCCTCCTCAAGTTCGTCACAGAAATCTACAAGACCGAAAAATTCTATCCATCAGTACCTCCGTTCACGCTCATAGGGTTGTCAAAAGAAGTTCTGTTTTGAAGTTTTGTAAGCGTCGTATCACTCCCCTACCAACTCAGGTATAGTCGCAAGTGTTTCATTATGTTCTCACATGCATTCGGCTCTAACGTACGCCACGCGTTTTCCCAAAATCAAAAATCCTGTTTTCGACGCTATCGGTCTTGTCGCAAAGTTTCTAGGTCATCAAAATAATCATTATTAAAAAAACAAGAAGATAACAATGAGTAATTTATTAATTATAATAAAAAATTAATACTGTGTTATACTGATAGTAGGAAGTATAATCCGCACATAACCGAAACGGGATGTGTAGAAGTTTTGCATGTTCGATGAACACATCAACATGGAGGCATACTCATGAGACATCTAGTTAGTTTAAGTGCAGCACTTGTGTGCTGTCTATCCGCATCAGCGTCATAAAACAACGAGCTTGGGTACATGTTATCGCATCCCAATGGCTTAACAAAATTTAAAAATAACCTCTTAGAGGATCAAGAAATTGATGAAATTGTTAAGTGTTTTTGCATTCATCCTGAGTATTTATGGATTTTTTGACGAATTCAACTACCGCATTCTACCCATGTGCAATGACGTAACGAAGAAGAAAAAAACTAGATGAAATCCAAAGAGATTGGTGGATATCTTTTCACTATGATGAGCACGATTTCGATATCAACTCTACCTTAATACAAAATCTTCTTGCGATACTTGAACGTCTTTCGATTGAGATGGAACCAGCTTGTTTCACAAAACTTTCGGAGAAGCAGTTCAATAAGCTCAATAAGACTAGGCATGATTTTGTTCACTCACCTGCCTACAGAAACAAAGTCGATGAACCTACTGTTAAAGATTATTGGGAGTGTTTCCACGACTACGTTAAGTTATCCTTACTTGAGCAAGGCCCCATTCCCGCCAATATTGCCAACCAGCTCAGCACGATTATTCTGAAAAGTGCTTACAATTTTACAACATTCATTGAATTTTGTGAGACGATCATAGAAATCATAAGTTATTAAGAGAATTCTCAGCCTCTGACAGAAGAACATAAAAATATACTCATGGAAAACAAATTGGAGTCAGTGGAGGTTCTGAAAGATTCAATTGTCGTCAAAAATGCGAAGCAGGTACTTGATTTGGTTAAGAGCTCAACGAAGGAGGAAGGCTACCAAGACATGATCAGGGAGATAGAGGATCTTTTCCCTAAAAGTACGGAGTCGAATCAAGAAGAAGCGAATCCAGAAAGTTTTAAGTTCATGGATCATGTCCCTCTAGAACTTAAAAAAGAAGCCGAAGGAATTAGAGTTAATTAAAGGAGATCTGATCCTTAATCTCTACTGATGTGAACTGGTTTTTAAACATCGTTGGTTGGCCGTCTCGAACGGCCGCCGTTCCTCCCACGATCTCGCTCAAGCCGAGAACTCAATGATCTTTTCAAAAATCTACAATCCTCTTCATTTCTCTTATGTTTCACCTTCACTAGTTTAAATCACCCATCCTAGTCATCATCGAATACATGCTCTTCGTAAGAGTTAAGTTTAAAAATGTCTGAAGGAATATTAAGATCTTTGTAGAATTGATGCATATGTCTAAGTCGATAATAAGTGTAAAAAATTTTACTTCCTTCCACAACTTCCGGCGGTATTGTTGAGAAATCTTGCGGGAAAATAGGCTCCTCTCCATGCTCCCTTGCCTTAATAACTATTTGGGTTTGTAAGTAATATAGATGCGCAACAATTGATTTGATAATGCGTAACTTACTTTGATACTTGCTCACCTCCTTTCTAACACTCTGATCCATTTCATAAGGCGGATCCCAAAAACCACCTAGGCGCGATTCGTGGAAAGCTTCCAGTAAGAAACTGTCTTCCTTTTTTTCCGTATCAATCCCTTTTACGCCGTCGGGGTCGTATCTTCGGCGTTCTTCTTACTCTATTTTTTCCGCTTTTCGTAGTCAACTAGCTCCCAATAGACTCGCTGTAGCTCCTGGATCTGTTCTTCATTAGACCCGCAGGGGTGGTTGATCTGCGATTCATCAACCCTGTCAGGGGTTGAACCCAAAACAGGTACCTGTGCTAAGCTTCCTTCACCTATAATGGCCAAGGCCGTCCACTCCCCTGAAATTTCGTGGTTTCCATGTCCCACTCCTCAAAAAAATCCTTCCCCCACTCTCGTTCGAGCACACGCTGACGAACCCCGTCAACCCTCCCTAAGTGGTTTCCGGAATCCACTCGGGAAGGTGTTCTTATTGTTCAAGATCTTTTTGAAGACTTTTTATTATTCAGGTTGTTTCTTATACTGTCCAATTATTTGAAGGCTCGCTAAAACTTCTCTTTGGTCTTCTTTATCTTTCTCAAGTTTTTTAGCTCTTCCATCATCCTTTCAAGACGGCTCCCAAAGCCACGAAGATTGTTCAATAAATGGGTTTCGAGTAATCCCTCTTCGAATTCTTTTATGATTCCGTAGGGATCGTCGTTTTCAGAAACGTAATCCTCTAATCTTGTTATGTCATTGTTGTCGGACAACTCCTGACCTCCTAAATGAGAGTCATCAAGTATGAGCCCAGGGATTTGTTCGACTCCTGCTTTTAGTATTTTGATATGTTTTCGAGTATCTTGACGCACCTGTTCAACTTCCTGCTTAACGTTCTGTCTTTCTTGAATGATTTCTTGGATCAATTCGAACTGGTCGTTGTAAAGGACATGCAATTCTCGATCTATTTGCACAAATGTACTTTCCATGATTCGGCTCACCGCTGCGTGGTATTGCCGAATTTGTTTACTATACTTCAGCACCAAACCCTCCTCCTTGAGCTGAAGCTGTAGAATGCGCGAATCACACTCTTTACAATGACACCACATCACTTACAGCAAGGTGGGCTCTGGGTATGAGCGAGAGCAAGCAAGGTAAGGCTAGCCGGCCTTGCCTCCTGAGGCGTTCAAGACATCAAGATTACGTGTGAGCCAGTGAATATTGTACCGCCCTTGGATAATATCATGGGCAGAAGCCAGCTTTTGGTGAAGAGGGATTGTTGTCGCAACACCGTCGACAACAAATTCGTTAAGGGCACGGCGCATCCTCTCCAGGCATTCGTCACGCGTTGGAGCAAAAGCGATGAGCTTACCGATCATGCTGTCATAGTATGAGGGAACAGTGTACCCGCTGTAGACGTGGCTATCAACGCGGATTCCCAATCCTCCAGCCGGGTGATAGGTTAGAATCTTCCCAGGCGAGGGAAAAAACGTAATAGGATCCTCAGCGTTAATCCGACACTCGATGGCATGCCCCCCAGAAACAATATCCTTCTGAGTCATGGAAAGAGGGAAACCCGCTGCCGCACGAATCTGCTCACGAACTAAATCGATTCCAAAGACCATCTCAGTAATTGTATGCTCAACTTGTAATCGGGTATTCATTTCCATGAAATAAAACTTCCCATCTTCAAGTAACATTTCAATGGTGCCGACGCCAACATACTTAAGTTTTTTAAGGGCTTTGATTAGAAGGTTTCGCATCTTATCAGCAAGTTTTTCGGAAAGCAGAGGCGCGGGAGATTCTTCCCATACCTTTTGGTGATTGCGCTGGAGAGAACAATCACGCTCCCCTAGGCAAACGACGTGTCCTTTCGCGTCGGCCAACATCTGAAATTCGATGTGTCGCGGAACGCTCAGATATCGCTCCATATACACTTCATCGTGACCAAAATTAGCACGAGCCTCTGCCCGGGCTAGGCGGTATGCTTGCAGAACCTCCTCCTTGTTGTTAGCGACCTTCATGCCTTTACCGCCACCCCCCGATGAAGCTTTAATGAGTATTGGAAACCCGATATCACACGCTTGCTTGAGAGCTTCTTCTTCAGAAGATACGCTGCCTTTGGAGCCTGGAATGGTTGGAATTCCAAGCTTTTGCATCGTACTCTTTGCCGTAATCTTGTCACCCATAAGGTCGATATGCTCCGGAGAGGGACCGATAAAGGTTAGACCATGTTCAGCTGTCATTCGAGCAAAATTGGAATTTTCAGAAAGAAAGCCCACCCCAGGGTGGATGGCGTCCGCTCCCGTGATCTCCGCAGCGCTCATAATGGCTTGTGTATTCAGGTAACTTTCCCTAGCGGTCGGTGCACCGATACAAACGCTTTCGTCAGCAAGCCGTACAGGCATAGAGTCTGCATCAGCCGTGGAATGAACTACGACAGTTTTGATCCCCATTTCTTGGCATGTCCGTAGAATGCGCAAAGCAATCTCCCCTCGATTGGCGATCAAGATCTTCGAAAATAACTTTGCCATAGGCCCTCTCTTTAATCGGAGATAATCAAAAGCGGTTCGTCATATTCGACGGGTTTTTGGTTGTGTACCATAATTTCAACCACCTTTCCGGCACGAGTCGCCTTGATGGGGTTCAGAACTTTCATGGCTTCGATGATAAGGAGAGTTTGGCCCGGATTTACATTATCCCCCACGCGAACAAAGGGCTCCGCTCCGGGCTCAGGGGCAACGTACACAACTCCTACCATAGGCGAACGAACGGTACCTGGGTGCGTTTTTGCGTTGATTGACTCCGGAATAGGTGCCGATGGTAGCGGGGTAACCTGAACTTCAGAAGAGGGCGGAACAACAGGAGTGGCCACTGGAGGAACGGAAGCCGGAATCTGCGACACCTGACGAGAAAGGTGAATCCTACAACCATTCTCCTCGTACTCGATCTCGCTTAGGCCGTTCTCCGTCAAAGCCTGAACGAGAGCGTCTAACGAAATCTGACCTCTTCCAACGATCTTAGCATCGTTCTTAACCTCCACGGCTGACTTGCTCGCTTCCGACGCAACCTCAACACCTGAACGAACCTCCGAGAGTTCAATGTCTTTTTTTTTCTCGCTCACAATGCTCCTCTCTCGGACCCGTAACAGCGCAGTAGACAAACCACGCACTCACATAAGCCCTAGAGATTTTTGCTACCAACCACTGCCAGGAGAGTATCCTTTTTTGCACAGATCTGCAACTTAAGTCACAAATGCTGGATTTGATAGGGGGTAGAGCCTTCCAAATTTGAGAATGATAACGTAGTCTTCCGGGTAGGTAGGAGACGTTCACTGGCCTCAATTAAGACCCAGACGGCAATTAAGAAATTAATGAGTATTTAAAACACTAATGTTGCAGATAATTGACGCCTCGAGTTTTACGATTTTATATGTATATACATGAAAAAATCTCATCTTTAATTATTTTTTTCATGGGCACAGCAATAGGCATTTCCTCTGAAGATACTTTTTCCGATATGCATGGCTGGAAGGTTCCTCACGGTGTGCCTTTCCAAGTTATGGAGGAAACTTGGACGTATGTCGTCGCGCCAGATACGCGTCATTGTGAAAATTGGTATTTAGGCACTTTTCAGCGTGAGAAACGTTTAGCCGCAGTTTTAATGATTCGCAGGAAAGACGTAGAAAAATTTAAACAATACCTACCTCACTTCGTTGAAAACTATGAAAGTGAACAAAACAAAGAACAACTTCTCACACTACCTGAACTGTTGAACGAGCTCCAAAAGGTTTACAACGAACTACTCTTTGCGTCGAGTCAGAACCGAACGCTTGTATGGGCTAGTGTAGAGCAGCGATACGAATCTTCCAAAAAGAAATCACCAGCAGAGTCGATGCTAAGATTTTTTATGGACATTTATGATTTGGATGTACATCAATAGTACCTTTTCGTGATGGAAATTAACCCAAACACAAATTGTCATCATCCGCGAAATTGGTTATTGGAGACTTGCGACAATGAATGCTTATATGGTAGGAAGTTGAATGTGATGTTTTTCTGGAGTGTAAGTCAATGAGGAGACTAACGTTAAGTTTTGGTTTATTCCTGGGTGTCATGAACCTGAATGCGTCGAGGGGACATGGAAGCGAGCAAGTGATAGTGGTTCTTGAGGTTGTTCAGCCTTTACAGGTAAAACTGATCGGACTTTATCCTCTTAACACTGCGGATGAAAGTAAGTTCGTTAAGGCGGGTATAGAAGAAGGAAAGTGCTATGTGTCCTTCGAATGCTCGAGAGAAAATTCTGGTTTCGTGGAAGCTAACTTCAATGCAATTTTGCGAGCGTTTGAAATTGACGAAGAGAATGATTACTTATTCGTTAAGACGTTATCAAATATGCTCCAAGAATCCGAAAGACGACTGAGCGATGCAATAAGAGATGGAACGACGACTGACAAAAGTACGATAGTTAAAAGTGTCATCAAGGCGGGAGTAGTAGATCACGCTCTCAGCATAAGCTCGGAATTTGAAGGTATGAGCGACCAGCAAAGGGGAACCGTTGTCGATCACTTGTGCGCCATTCTCGAGCATAGATAGGTAAGAGGGGGAGCCTCCCCTCAGTCTCCAGGCAGATAAGTCAAAGAGAAGTGTGGGATCTTCGACGGTGGATCCCCATAGGTGTTAGGAGCCATGTTTCACAACGACTGAAATTGGTGTGGAGAATAATTGAATAGCTATAACTCGGAGTGTTCAGAAATCACTTTTTGTCCTTGCTGCGTTTTGTCATGGATGAGGCTTGTGCATTAAATCCGATTTACTCGTCTCACGGGAAAATTTCGTTTCAATTAAGTCCCCTTTCCTCTTTACTCAAGTGGGCTTATTAAGCTGATAGTACAGCATTGTCGTGGGAGTATTTTTTTAAATGCTTACGTAATCATCCGCAAAATTTTAGAAAATTTGCGGTGTATCCCTTTAAACATTTCATCAATAAGTCGTTGAGTTGCATCCTGAGTAGGATTACTCATGAGTACCAAAAGGCCTACTGAAGGCCTGTATTAGCTCTTGAGGAGCCAACTTGTTGTTCCCTTTAACTGCAAGATTTCCGACTGTACAGTTCGAATTGCAGCTATCCCCCTTCCGGTGTTTCCTGTGTCTGCCGGAACATCCAGCGTTTTAACCAATTTTCTCGAACCAAAAACAAACAATCTCGGCGAGAAAAATCCAAAATAATTTACACTATAAAAATATCGGTATAATTAATAGAAAATTCATAAAATTATGACCAGAGCGTTTTTTAAATGTTGAGGTACTTGTTTCATGCGGGATCTCGTCAAAATATAGGCCTCACAAAGATGTTCCCTAGATCCGTTTTGATCTTGAAGTCCTTAAACATAGTGTTTCGATTCCTTCGATACGGTTTTGCATGACTTAGATTCACTGGGTTTTATTAAATATCTTAAACAAACGGTCATTCAAGAAAAGAAAAAGGGGGAAGGGAGAGGTTTTGCAGCAGAAAAGGCCTCATGATGGCCGGGAACTTTCCTAAAAACGAATCCCCATGGGGCAACTTTTAGCCTCTTGAAATAATAGGAAATTTTTCAAAAGAATCCTTAACATTTTTAAATTCTCCAGGATTTACAACGTCTTTTTTTAATAATCTTTTTTGATTCCGAATTGTGGGACCTCACCTTCCTCTCAGGAAGACATGAACAAGGAACAGGATAATCATACCACCAAGCCACCTGCGGTACTGAATTATTCCTTCGTTCTCGCTTTTCTTGTCTCGAGGTAATGAAGCACGAAGAGAACAAATGGGATTCCTATGCCAAAGACGACGAGAGGAACGCTCAGGATTGAGGAGGCAACCTGGGAACCGATCGATTCCTTTTTCTGGCACAGTTCAACAAAGGACACAAGATACGGCAGAATAAATGCGACACCAATCCACATGTTGTTAACGAAAGCGTAAGTATCCGGATCAGCTCCTCGCTGCAGCTTTTTGGTAAGGTCCTTTAAAAGCCATCGGTTCCCCTGTAGGCCGAAGTACAAGGCAAGGACTCCCGAAATAATGCCATCAAGAACGGATTCTACTGGGTTAGCTGACAAGCCAAGCGAGACGGATAACAAGTTTCCGAAACAGCTCACTCCAAGAGTAAACAGTACCAACAACCCCGCCTGACGGTACATTTTGTGCATAACGAGCCAGTAGAAAGGGAAAAGAGCTGCCGCCCAATTCCATGTTAGCTTTCCTTCACTTGTTTTGGGGAAAACATTCGCGTAGTAACTTTCCGTGCCCCAACGAGCAATTATTTTCTGTATATCGTCATTTCTAGTCATCATCTCTCACTCTCCTTGCCACATCATCTATACTTAAGCAATTCAAATAAATTAACACCAATACTTTCCTGTAGCCTGCTTAATTTTGTCATTCCTTGAAAAACATTGCAAGATGAGGTCAGTTATTCCCGACCCCAATCACCAATAGCTTTTATTACGCGTGATCCTCAAGCCACTCAATCGCCCAATCCAAAGCTGAATTCATTTGGCTTTGTCTTATTGTCACCAATTGGGAAACGACATCTGCGGCGAAAGGCAGACCATAACGTTGTTGGAGAGATTCCCTAAGTTGTTGAACCTGGTCTTGACTGTCGAAATTGACGAAACGTGCTTTAGACAGTACCATCATAAAAGTGCTGATCCCCTTCACGTAGTTAACGTCGTATTGGCTGCACAAGGCACGCGCAAAATCGAAAAAGGCTTGTTTATCTTCTTCGCCCCTTTTGACAACGAGTAAAAGAGCGCGGGCGTAAGTATGTGCATTTAACTTTCCATCCTCTGCATAAAATTTACCGATATCCTCCAACAATTTCTCATCTTTATTAAGTTTTTTAGAAAAAATATCTTCTTTGTTTTTCTTTGACTTGTCGATCTTTGTCACTTTAAATAGATTTTCGTCGTTTTCCTTCTGAGTCTCTGTTCCCACGACTAGTGCCGTACCCAACATGGTGGATACTACCAGTGATACTGTTTTCTTCATGCTCCTCTCCTTCCTGTTAACGCTCCTGTCCTAAACGCTGGATAGTCATAGCACTTATTGTTTCTACTTACTATCTAATAATACCATAAATATCTAATGAACATGTATATAATATTGATGTACTAGATCCTACGATTATCGATCTGTTTTGTTGACACCTCTTTCTGGCTTTCCTAAACTGAGCCATGTCCTGCTCACGCTAGTTGGTTTATGTTAGTCTCTTCTGATTCTCGTCGTTCTGCGGCCCTTGTGGCAAAAGCTTGGCCTTTTGAGGAAGCTCGGACGATCCTCCAGAAGATCCAAGGGAAGGTACCTGATAAGGGGTATGTCCTCTTCGAAACAGGGTATGGCCCGTCAGGATTGCCTCATATTGGTACATTTGGAGAGGTGGCAAGGACGGTCATGGTGCAAAATGCCTTTCGTTGTTTGTCGTCTATTCCAACGCGTCTTTTCGCTTTCTCGGATGATATGGATGGCCTAAGAAAGGTTCCTGAGAATGTTCCCCACCCGGAATGGCTCGAAGAGCATCTGGGGCAACCATTGACAATGGTTCCGGATCCTTATGAGAAATACGAGAGCTTTGGACATCACAACAATGCAATGTTACGTGAGTTCCTAAATTCATTTGATTTTACTTACGAATTCCAGAGTTCGACAGAGCACTATAAATCAGGTCACTTTGACACCATGCTGATCAACGTTTTACGCAATTACGATGAAATTATGGCGGTAGTCTTACCAACTTTGCGCGATGAACGGAGAGCGACTTACAGTCCCTTTTTGCCCATTTGTCCTCGCACTCACCGCGTCCTGCAGGTTGCTTTGGAAGAAAGAAATGTGGACGCCGGAACCGTAACGTATAGAGATCCAGAAACAGACGAATTTGTTGAAGTTCCTGTCACAGGCGGCCACTGCAAACTTCAGTGGAAGGTTGATTGGGGAGGACGTTGGTCAGTTTTCGGCGTGGATTATGAGATGTCGGGAAAAGATCTTCGTCCTTCCGTCGTTTTATCGAGTCAGATTTGTAAAATCCTCGGTGGGCAGCCTCCAGAGGGGTTGTCGTATGAGCTCTTCTTGGACCAGCAGGGGCAAAAGATTTCCAAATCTAAAGGAAATGGCCTTACGATTCAGGAGTGGTTAAAGTATGCGCCTGAGGAAAGTTTGGCGTACTATCTATATCCTTCACCTCGCAAGGCTAAGCGTCTTTATTTCGACGTTATTCCAAGAGCCATTGATGATTACCTACAGCAGCTCGAAGCCTATGGCAAACAGTCGCTCGAGAAGCAACTTGAGAATCCCGTTTTTCACGTCCACAACGGTCATCCGCCTGTAGGAGAACGCACTCTTCCCTTTAACATTTTGCTGAATCTAGTCACGGTTTGCGGATCGTCCAGTCCTGGCGTTTTGTGGGGATTTGTCCAGAAGTATATGCCGGGGACAACGCCGAAGAATTCCTCCCTTCTTGATCGACTCGTTCACCATGCGCTTGCCTACTATCGAGATTTTGTTCAACCAACGCTGTCTTTCCGCACGCCAAATGATATCGAACGCAGGGCTTTGCAAGAGTTGCTGGAACGACTAAAAGAATCGTCCGATAACGCCTCATCAGACGACCTGCAAACAATCGTCTACGAAATTGGAAAGAACTACCCTTTTGAGTCTCTACGTCATTGGTTTCAGGCCCTGTATGAGGTTCTGCTAGGACAATCAGAAGGTCCTCGTATGGGGTCTTTTATTGCCCTTTTTGGCCGAGACAACACGATGAAGCTAATTCAAAACAAGCTTGCTGAGTAAAAGACTCTGCTGTATGTCGACATGGGGCCATTTGCGCCGGAGTCGCGAGTCGAAGGCCGCAAGCTGTCCCCCTAAACGTTTTCAAAAAAGCACCATAACCTCTACGCTGTTCCACTAGGGTTGCCTTCCTTCTCCCTAAGAGCGTAGAGACTCATTCTCCTTAGTCTTTCATGAGATCTACTCGTATTTTACTGAACACTTCCGTTGCCTTATCCGACGAATCAGATTGTCTTAATCGTTCTGCAAGTTGAACCCTAGACTCATTGGGCATCATAAAGCCCAATAAATCGATTAAAAACTGTTGTTGTTCTTCGTGGAACCTTTCGCAATATTTATTGGACTCAATTACCTGTTAGTTGAAACAACAACCTACGGGCGACCATTACCACCCTGAGCATCAATCTTCTGGTTAGTATTAATTACATACATACTTAATAAGTAAACTCGAGTTTTTATTTGTTAGCACAAAACATGTATTGAATTAATAATTAAGTCATATTATTAAAAAACCTAGTAAGCAAAACCTGTGACGGCACCAGTAGCGGAGTTTGTGAGAAGAAGTATCGATATTGATCGATAGGTCTTATTTCGATTCTGAATAAGATATTTAGTAATCAATTATTTGCGTTTGGAATACTTGTTAATTAACCTCATTGCGAGGCACTCCGACTTGTAAAAAGCTTAAACTGAATGTTAAAAGAATAAAACTCAACGTGATGCGCCATTTTCACTGTTCTCAGCATTAAAAATACGCAATAAATTCAAAATAGCAAAGAAATCCTTAGATCCAGAAGTTTATAAAAATCTCTATAAAACCCTCCGAAATTTTCTATCGTTTTCACTTCCCAAAACATGCTCAATGGGAACTCCTAACCTGAAAAGCCTGCAGTTATGACTGCATTCCCCTGACCTTACATCCCCTCACTTCTCCTTACGCTTGGATGTGAAAACGTTGGATAACGAGGGGGTTCAAGGTGCTGGAAATACCGAAAAATAAAGGGTGCGTCGAGCTGAAAAACAAGTCCATCCAAGCCATGCTCGCATAGGCCCTAGTGTAGATGAGCTGCAAAAGCAGCTCATTATCTACTTTCACTCGCATTTCTTATTCGTTTTCCTATCCTCTCGTGGATGAGCTTGCTGGTAAACTTCATAAAGCGAATCGTTATTAAGGTCTGCGTAGATCTGAGTTGTCGACAATGAAGCATGTCCAAGAAGCTCTTGAATCCCTCTCAGATCACCCGACTGCGTTAGTAGATGGGTCGCACAACTGTGTCTTAGTGCATGAGGAGTTAGATCTTCTGGAAGTCCTAATTGTCGCCTCCAACGCCTTACTCGTGCCTCATAAACTTGTGCCACCAACCTTTTACCTTTCACCCCCACAAACAGTGGATACCTCCCTTCGGTATTATAAGGACATCCATGACGATATTTAGCCATCTGCTCTCGAACAGGCTCCAGAATAGGGACTTGTCGAAACTTACCCCCCTTTCCATAAACAGCTAAGTAATCTTCAGTCCAATCCTGACCATTGAAGGCAAGAGCCTCATTAATCCGCAAACCGGCTCCGTACAACAGTAGAAGTAGAGCCTCGTCACGCAACTGCACCCATTCGAATGTCTTCTCGTGCCTAATTAATTCGCGCATCTCCTCAATAGCATCACCTGACGCTGGACGCGGAAGCGACCTTGGAATTCGCGGTCGACAAGCCACCAGGATCGGATGATCCTCGATGATTCCCTTTTGGACAAGAAACAAATAAAAACTCTTCAACGCGGACAGACGCCGCGCCAATGTTTTAGGAGAAAGCCCCTTCAATTTCTGATCTGCTAGCCACGCCCGCCAATCCCGTGACTGAACGGATATTAACGAGTCCAATGAAGGTACAACCTGATAGGTCGTTTGATAAAATTGTAAAAAAGAAACGACATCCCCATCGTAAGCGACCACCGTCGCAAACGATCTGGAATCAACAAAACGAAGAGACTCCAACCAGGAATGAAAAAGAGAAGAAAGTTCTCGATCCATACAAATAGCCAAAAGGACTTCCAGGGAAGGCGGGGACCGACTCTCCCATGTCTTAAGACACAGTACCATAGGCGCTGAACAGTTTCACGGCCGAGTTCGGAATGGGATCGGGTGGTACACATTCGCTATTCTCGCCTCCCTTGAAAATCCTCCTGCTTTGAACGGGTCTTGAAAGTGAGATCTGAAACGAAAATCAAGCCAAGGGAGCTATTAGGAGGGTTTAGCTGAACACCTTACGATGCTTACACACACCCCCTATCAACGTGGTCGTCTTCCACGGCTCTCCAGGGAAAATCTATCTCGAGGAGAGTTTCCCGCTTAGATGCTTTCAGCGGTTATCTCATCCGTACGTTAGCTACTCGGCTCTGCCACTGGCGCAACAACCGATCCACCAGAGGTACGTCCATCCCGGTCCTCTCGTACTAGGGACAGCTCCTCTCAATTTTCCAACACCCACGGCAGATAGGGACCAAACTGTCTCGCGACGTTCTGAACCCAGCTCACGTACCACTTTAATCGGCGAACAGCCGAACCCTTGGGACCTTCTACAGCCCCAGGATGTGATGAGCCGACATCGAGGTGCCAAACCTCCCCGTCGATGTGGACTCTTGGGGGAGATCAGCCTGTTATCCCCGGCGTACCTTTTATCCGTTGAGCGATGGCCCTTCCACTCGGGACCACCGGATCACTATGACCGACTTTCGTCTCTGCTCGACATGTCCGTCTTGCAGTCAGGCAGGCTTATGCCATTGCACTCGTCAGTGGGTTTCCAACCCACCTGAGCCTACCATCGCGCGCCTCCGTTACTCTTTGGGAGGCGACCGCCCCAGTCAAACTACCCACCATGCAGGGTCCGGCTCCTCGTTTCAAGGAGTCCGTTAGGTCTCAAAAAGTCCAAGGGTGGTATTTCAAGGTCGCCTCCAAATCTGCTGGCGCAGACCCTTCACTGGCTCCCACCTATCCTACACATCAACTTCCTAAAACCACTGCAAAGCTGTAGTAAAGGTGCACGGGGTCTTTCCGTCTGACCGCGGGTACCCTGTATTTTCACAGGGACTCCAATTTCACTGAGTCGATGTTGGAGACAGCGGGGAAGTCGTTACGCCATTCGTGCAGGTCGGAACTTACCCGACAAGGAATTTCGCTACCTTAGGACCGTTATAGTTACGGCCGCCGTTGACCGGGGCTTCAATTCAGGGCTTGCACCCCTCCTCTTAACCTTCCGGCACCGGGCAGGCGTCAGACCCTATACATCCACTCTCGTGTTCGCAGAGTCCTGTGTTTTTGGTAAACAGTCGCTACCCCCATTTCTGTGCCACCCTCTCCGAGTTGCCTCGCAAAAGGTCTCCCTTCTCCCTAAGTTACAGGAGCATTTTGCCGAGTTCCTTCAACATCGTTCTCTCAAGCGCCTTAGTATCCTCTACTCATCCACCTGTGTCGGTTTCGGGTACGGTCCTTAATGTGGGCGGTCTTTCCTGGAACTCCTTTAAGGCCTTGCCCATCCAATCAGGCTCAACCTCCACCAGAATTCGTCCCTATCCCACGGGTTCCGGAATATTAACCGGATTACCATCGACTACGACTCTCGTCCTCGCCTTAGGCTCCGACTCACCCTACGCTGATGAACATGGCGTAGGAACCCTTGGATTTTCGGCGACGGTGATTTTCACACCGTTTATCGTTACTCATGTCAGCATTCTCACTTCTTATATCTCCACGGCCTCTCACAAGCACCGCTTCGTCGACCTAAAGAACGCTCCGCTACCGCTGGCAAAAAATTCACCAACCCATCGCTTCGGTGGATAGCTTAAGCCCCGTTACATCTTCGGCGCAGGATAACTTAACTAGATCAGTGAGCTATTACGCTTTCTTTAAAGGATGGCTGCTTCTAAGCCAACCTCCTGACTGTCTTGGTCATCCCACTTCCTTTACCACTGAGCTATCACTTTGGGACCTTAACGGATGGTGAGGGCTCTTTCCCTCTCCACGACGGAACTTAGCTCCCGCCGTGTGCCTGCCGAGAACGGCCTGTTCGTATTCGGAGTTTGATTGGATGTGGTAAGGATCGCTCCCCCCGAGTCCATTCAGTGCTCTACCCCAAACAGCCTAACCTCGACGCTCTACCTAAATAGATTTCGCGGAGAACCAGCTATATCCGAGTTTGATTAGCCTTTCACCCCTAACCACAAGTCATCCCCTTCTCTTGCAACAGAAGTGGGTTCGGCCCTCCGTTAAGTGTTACCTTACCTTCAGCCTGCTCATGGTTAGATCACCCGGTTTCGGGTCTCATGCACGTAACTCAACGCCCTATTCAGACTCGGTTTCCCTACGCCTCCACCTACAGGCTTAAGCTTGCTACGAACACGAACTCGCTGACTCATTATGCAAAAGGTACGCTGTCACGGCCAATGCCGCTCCAACAGTTTGTAAGCATCCAGTTTCAAATCTATTTCACTCCCCTACTCGGGGTTCTTTTCACCTTTCCATCACTGTACTCGTCCACTATCGGTCATTGAGTAGTACTTAGGCTTGGAGGGTGGTCCCCCCATCTTCAAACAGGATTACACGTGTCCCGTTCTACTCTAGCGCTCTCAAAATTCCGTCGGATACAGGGCTATCACCTCATTTTGCGGAGTTTCCCAACTCTCTTCTCCTGGATATTTCAAAAACGACTGGCCTCATCCGCTTTCGCTCACCACGACTCGCGGAGTCTCGTTTGATGTCCTTTCCTCTGGGTACTTAGATGGTTCAGTTCCCCAGGTTCGCCTCTTAAACCTATGTATTCAGCTTAAGATCCTGCACATGCAGGAGGTTTCCCAATTCGGATATCTGCGGATTAACGGATACTCGCTCCTCCCCGCAGCTTTTCGCAGCGTTCTACGTCCTTCATCGCCTCTCAATGCCAAGGCATCCTCTGAATGCCCTTTCGCGCTTGATTCTCTAAAGATTTCTCTTTTCTCAGTCTCACTCTCAAGATCCATTCAAATCCCAAGAGTTTCTCTTTCGAAAAAACCCAAATTTTCCATTCACAAAGAACAGAAAACCGTTTTCTCTCTTCCTTCTTCACACTATTCTAAAGAACCCAAAAGCTTCCAAAAAGCCTGGAATAGAAAGCCAAAAGCGCCCTATTCCAAGCCTCTCGAGTGGAGGTGGACGGAATCGAACCGACGACCTCATGCTTGCGGAGCATGCGCTCTACCAACTGAGCTACACCCCCCTTCACAACCCTTCAAGTGGAGGTGGACGGAATCGAACCGACGACCTCAGACTTGCAAAGCCTGCGCTCCACCAATTGAGCTACACCCCCAGATTTGGTGGGCCAGGGAGGACTTGAACCTCCGACCCCACGCTTATCAAGCGTGTGCTCTAACCGACTGAGCTACTAGCCCTCAAGGGCTTCCTTGAAATGGTCCATCGGTGGCGCCTACTGCTTATCCTTAAAAAGGAGGTGATCCAGCCGCAGGTTCCCCTACGGCTACCTTGTTACGACTTAACCCCAGTCATCGACCCCACCGTGACGGGCTGCCTCCTTACGGTTAGCGCACCCGCTTAAGATAAGACCAACTCCCATGGTGTGACGGGCAGTGTGTACAAGACCCGAGAACGGATTCACCGTGGCATGCTGATCCACGATTACTAGCAATTCCGACTTCATGCCCTCGAGTTGCAGAGGACAATCTGAACTGAGGTCGCTTTTGAGGATTAGCTCCGGGTTGCCCCTTTGCACCCCTTTGTCACGACCATTGTAGTACGTGTGTAGCCCAGCCCATAAGGGCCATGAGGACCTGACGTCATCCCCACCTTCATCCGGCTTATCACCGGCAGTCTCACTAAAGTGCCCAGCATAACCTGATGGCAACTAGTAACGAGGGTTGCGCTCGTTGCGGGACTTAACCCAACATCTCACGACACGAGCTGACGACAGCCATGCAGCACCTGTGTGAACGCCATCTAACTGAAGAAACTCATCTCTGAGCCTCAAACGTTCCATGTCAAGAGCTGGTAAGGTTCTGCGCGTAGCGTCGAATTAAACCACATACTCCACTGCTTGTGCGGGTCCCCGTCAATTCCTTTGAGTTTTAATCTTGCGACCGTACTCCCCAGGCGGAAGGCTTCATGCGTTAGCGACGACACGGAATGCCAAGCACCCCACGTCTAGCCTTCATCGTTTAGGGCGTGGACTACCAGGGTATCTAATCCTGTTTGCTCCCCACGCTTTCGTGCCTCAGCGTCAGATATCGAGCCAGAAAACCGCCTTCGCCACTGGTGTTCTTGCACATATCTACGAATTCCACCTCTACACGTGCAATTCCGTTTTCCTCTCTCGCTCTCCAGCCCTAAAGTTTTCGAGGCCATTCCCAGGTTAAGCCCAGGTCTTTCACATCGAACTTTCAAAGCCGCCTACGCACCCTTTACGCCCAGTAATTCCGAACAACGCTCGATCCCTTCGTATTACCGCGGCTGCTGGCACGAAGTTAGCCGGATCTTATTCCCTCGATACCGTCATTATCGTCTCGAGGAAAAGAGCTTTACAACCCGAGGGCCTTCATCACTCACGCGGCATTGCTGGATCAGGGTTGCCCCCATTGTCCAATATTCCTCACTGCTGCCTCCCGTAGGAGTCTGGGCCGTATCTCAGTCCCAGTGTGGCTGATCATTCTCTCAAACCAGCTAAAGATCACAGGCTTGGTAGGCCATTACCCCACCAACAACCTAATCTCACGCGGGCCACTCCTCAGGCGATAAATCTTTGCCTTCCCAGGATTATGGGGTATTAGCTTTCGTTTCCAAAAGTTATTCCCCACCCGAGGGTATGTTCCCACGCGTTACTCACCCGTCTGCCACTCCCGCCTTGCGGCGAGCGTTCGACTTGCATGTGTTAAGCATGCCGCCAGCGTTCGTTCTGAGCCAGGATCAAACTCTCATGTTAAACACGAGAACTGACTGAACTTTCACAAATCACTGATAAGAAGTTATCTGTACAGGATTGCGCGTTCGTCAGCATAAAAATTCTTGCTAAGCACCGACGCAACCGATGTACCACTTCAACTAAGTTGACTCTCTCAAAGACCCGGGGCGATCCGCTGTTCCGTTCCGCACCAACAGATTCTTTATACCGCGTTTTGACCGGCATCGTCAACACCCCCCTCTTAAAAAAATTCACCTATATATAACCTGCAAAAGGGACATCTGCGGCATAAGTTGACGGAAAGCGCGAATTCCTTGGGCAAAAAAAACAAATGTACCCCAATGTGGTGCCTACACTTGCCCTCTACAGGAAGACCTGTGAACTAACTAAAAGAAGATTATAAAACTTTAACAATCCCAATGAGCCTGAATGACAAAACACAAGATTCACAGCAAGTAGCTAGAAGAGAGGGAAATATTATCATGTGGCGCACATTCCTCTATGTGCCAATCATGGAAGACGCTACGTACGTAGATCTACCAAGAGTTACACTAGAAGGTACCCAGCATTCTTGCGGCACAAGCTAGCTTGTTTTCCCTGTCTCTAAGATTCTAACCGCGCACTAAAGGCACGACCCTTGATGTAGGAACATCCGTCAGAGCACAGTCCCAATCCTGGGATGCCTCTTAGAATTTCGCTAACCTCGTCATCAATAGATACCAACAAAGCAACTTAGTACAGGTGCACTTCATAGAAATAGCTACAATGCTCCGCTGGAACAGAAGATTTCTAGAAGATCTATTCAACAAAAGATAGCCGGAATAGGAGGTGCATATTACCAATGACGCTCTTGAATTTGCAGTTGGTTCTGCCGGCAACCGCTGGAGTCGCATCCAGCTAAACCACCGCGAAACGTTTTGTAGCAATCCTCAACAACACTCAAAAATCAACCTCAAGCCACCGAAAATTTACCCGTTTATAACTGAAATTTTTTTGATGTTGATCATATTCCTTATCGGAATGCCGTTGAATTTCCTTCTATGTCTCTTGGCCTGGTGAACTCTTTCGCGTGCAAACTCAGAAACATCCAGAACGTCACAACCTTGCAATGCTAGGCTGTGCTTTATTTTTGATAAAAGATTCCCACTCTTTGTGTTCTCAGTAGGTACAAGTAGTGACCTCCCCTCTTCTCTAGAACAGGAATTTTCCACGCTCACCTCGCTCTCTTTCCCTTTTCCTAACGTCCCCAAAACAACTTTTGCACACTCTTTCGGCATCGGTATTTTCCATGTCTCCATCCTAGGCTCGAAAGTATCCAGGATAGGGCTTTTTTGATGCAATACCAAATTCAATAATTGTATTTTACGACTCTACCCGTATCTTTTTGAGAAGTCGCCCTCGTTTTGTACTAAAGGATAAGAGCTCAAAATATAGGTAGATTGCGCAATGGATCTATTAAAACTTTAAATTATCAATTCTGACTTTCAAGAAAACCTCTAAGTACATACCTTTTTATGTGTAGGTGCAATTGTAAAGTAGAATCAATAAAAAAAATCTCGAGAAAATTTACCAATAAAATCTAATTACAAAAAAATAGCACTAGCTATTACATAATAAATAGGGAATGATTAAGAAATATAAAAAAATAATTCTTTATTTTATTGACTATCTACGGGAGGATATTATGTCAGGGATTCTTAACTTTTCTACTCAGAGCGTGACCTGCAAGCTCGCTGATTGGGCTGCGGATGAATATTTTGGTAAAATCTCGCAAAGGAGGCAGAAAATGAACATCAAAAAGACGTTGGAGCCGGGGCTGTATCTGACCGCGACTCCTATCGGCTGCTTAGAGGATATAACTCTTCGCGCCTTACGTGTCCTACGTTCGTGCGACGAGATTTATTGCGAAGATACGCGCGTCAGCCGGAAGTTGTTAGCTCATTACAACATTTCAACTCCTCTAGCGACATATCATGATCACAATGCGGATGCAGCACGTCCGAAAATCATCCAAAAGCTTCAAAGAGGTGCGACGCTGGCCCTCATAAGCGACGCGGGGATGCCGCTTATTGCCGACCCGGGGTTTAAGCTTGTCCGGGATTGTTTTGCTCTTGGCATCCGTGTGACGTCAATTCCTGGAGCGTCGGCTTTCCTCACGGCGAGTTCGTTGTCAGGTTTTCCGACGGCCCCTCTAACCTTCCTCGGGTTTGCAAGTCGCCTTAATGCACAGGCTTTAAAAGTCTGGGAAGAGTTGCCTTCGACTTTGGCATTTTTCGAAGCTCCTCACAAACTTCTTGAGACGTTGGGGCTCCTACAAACACACCTTCCAAGGCGAAAAGTCGCCATTCTGCGTGAGTTAACGAAAGTCTTTGAGGAGCGTATTACAGGGAGTTATGAAGAAGTTTACAGACACTTTTTGGAAAACCCTCCTCGAGGCGAGATTGTGATTGTCTTATCTCCCCCTTCAGCGCAAGAGGCTGACTGGTCAGAGGTGGTCTCTTTTCTTCAAGAATTTTTGAAACAAGGAATTTCCCTCAAAAACGCGGTTGAGGAGGCTGCCCAAACGTTTCACCTTTCTAAAAAATCCGTTTATCAATATGCGCTACAGATCTTTAAAAAGGGATCTTCGAGACCTGAGGACGGCACTTAACGACTAGCGGCCCCCGCAGCTTCCTCATGCGAGAATTCATTTCTGTACGACTTTTTGCCCTCATATCGCATATTACAGCGAGACTGGTAGTTTTCTTGGTACCGTTGTAGGTCAGAATCGCGTTTTAGTCTTTTAGTTTTGAGTTTTTTGGTGTCAAAGGGTGAGTTATCGTCTTATGCATTCTCTATGGTCTTGTTAGGGGGTGTATTTTCCTCTCAATGTATTCCGGATGGTTAATTTCTATAAAGCGCTGCGCACTTAGCAGAGTTACACTCCAAACGGGGAAATGAGAAGGTATGAGGCTGTACTGAAGGCAGCTCGGAAGCGTCTGTACGAAGCTTGCCACAGGCGCAGGGATATCCCTTTTGTAGAGCCCAGTTATCTGGGGAATCGAACCCTTTGCGGTAGATAGTGTTGAGAGGATGTCAGTGATTCGGGGACGATGGACAGTTTACCCAGCTGTTCCTTTAAAGTAAACAGGCAATGGAAATCCGTTATTCCCAGTACAATCCCAGGAATAAACATGACCGGATCCACAAGAACAAATGTACGATTCGTAGTCGGTTGGTAAATAGACAGACGTTTGTTCTTCTTCTAAAGTGATTGATATCGATTTGTTTCCTATTTGTAGAATAGTAGAGCCTCTTGCAAAGATCCGTTTTGTGCTCGCCGCCACAAGTCTCGCATTTATCTGTAACTGGAGGATTAGGCGGACATTTATGAACATGATCAAAGATTGAGTGAATTGGCAGCGGGATTAGATCCTCATCATCGTAAGTGTGTAGATACAGCGAAAAACTTTCCGTAAGGAGCAGCAAGAACATGTCGACTTTTCCTTTAAGTTTTTGATAGCTCAGGTTTGTGTCGGGTTGGTCTTCAATTGACTCAACAAGAAGCGTTCCGCTAGCCATAAGCTTCGATTGGATTTTTTGATAGTGCTCAACGAGGTTGTTGAGAATACACGCGATTGCGTTAGCTTGCCTCTTACGTTCTGCCTCTAGGATCGATACCTGTTTGGCTATTTTGTGCAGTCAGCAATCGATATCGAAGATTTTTGTTTCGTAGTTCGTTGAGTAGGACTTTTACTGACAACTGGTCTCTCCCCCCCCGGCCTATGGCCGATTCAGCCGTCGCAAAACTGTTTGCGTTTCTTCAAGAGATTGTCGAACGAGGTTCAATTCAGTGGCTGAACATTCCAATGCAGGCAACACCAAGCAAATTTTCTTGATGACTCTATTCATAGACCGATGCCATCGAAATCATATTTCCCGAGAAAAATGTATAAGAATTCCGTTAAGAATGAGTTAATGAGTGCCGTTGTCATATTGAGCAACCATTAAAGACAACAGGACTGCGCGACTAGACTAGCAATTCGAGCAACTCGAAGCAGATATGTCAGGATCCAGCTTACAACCGAACGAATACAAAGGCAATCAATCGAAATCTGCCTGCAATAAAAAAACCTGTATTATCACAGCAAATTCAAGAAATTCTTTGAATTCAAAACATATTCTTCCATCCACCAAGCATAGCCTGTCAGGGATAGTGATACCAATCGTTATAGAGTCAATACATGATAATTAATTATACTTGAGGCTTAAAAAGACTATATAATATTTTTCGGAATACATGATTGCAGCATTTAGACAAGATATCTGAATCTCTGTAATTCTTCTAAAAATATATAATAATTCTCAAATTCTTTTTCCTGTTGATTCAATCCAATCTAATATTCATTATTATACAGATACTAACACAAGTAAAACAAAAATTATAACCAATTACTTAATATTAAATAATACTATTCATTTTTGTTAACTACACTACACGAGTTGGGAGGTTAATATGAAAGATACCTATTACAATTACCTTTTACAAATCCAAAGCGCGCAGGTGAAACGCGATCGTCAGGCGCGAAACCATGAGGCTGATGCAAGTCAGCACTATAGGTACAGCCAGAACCAACGCCAACACAGACCAAATGATCCCGTTCCACGCCAAACCATCCAATCCGAGATATTTGAGCACCATAACAAAGGCATAGGCCGTCGGAATCGAAAAGAGGGTCCCCCATACGCCCCCCCAGAACGACGATTTCAAAATCTGACGCTGAAAGATCCTTGCTATATATGAGTTTTTCGCTCCAAGCAGCCGCAGTATATCCAATGTTTCGCGGTAAGCTTGCAGAGCAGCCTTGGTGACAAGCCCTACGATTACCGTCACGCACAGCACAATAAATATGCCTATCAAGAGCGTCACGAAATTCAAGCTTTTACCAAATACCAACAGCTTCTGAGACCAAGCGTTATGATCTTCCAGGGTAATATCCGACGAAATCTTTCTTAGGCGTTGTCTCAAAATGTCGAGGTCAAGGTGATGACTGGGATCCAAGGTGACATCCAGCAGTGTCGGCATGGGGAAATTCAAATTACCGTCTGCTTCTCCGGACCAAGTCCTTAACATCGCCTTTAGCCTCTCGGGATCGACGGCCTGAACACCTACAACCCCAGGGTGTTTTTTGAGATCTTGTATGACGTTCTGAACTTTACGTTCTTGAGTGGCTTGCGTATCGACCTCTTGGAACCCCAAAGGGACCTCTACGGTGATCTTATAAGGCTTATGTCCCCAGGAATGAAAACCATGACTGAACAAAAAGACACAAACCACAACAAAGGAGAGAAGAAAAATGAGAACACTAAAGATAAGTGTCAAACTGTGGCCACTTTGCTTTGATCCTATCGGTAAAGTGCGGCGAGCAAATGCAAAAATTTCCATATTATGCCTTCCTCTTGAGGGCTTCCGGACGACAAACAGAAAGGGAACCGTCGCGCAAGATCAGTTGAGGGTAACTGAAGCCCCTTACCAATTCGTTATTGTGAGTCGCCAAAACAACCGTTGTTCCCATGTGGTGCAGTTCCTCGAACAAGGCCATAAGGCGGAAGGCATTCTCATCGTCCAAATTCCCCGTAGGCTCATCTGCCAACAAAAGAGCTGGCCTTTTAACGACGGCACGAGCAATAGCTACCCGCTGCTTTTGGCCGTCCGACAAGGCATCAGGGGATTCGTCAAGATAATCCCCCAATCCAACCCAATCCAGCAATTCTTTGGCGTAAGTACACGAACGTTTATAAGCCGTACCATTGATGTGAATCGACAGTGCAACATTGTCGACAATCGACAGAGTGGGAATCAGCCGACAATCTTGAAAAATGAGGCCGATATGCTGACGGAAAATAGGCAGATCCGATCGGCTCAGCGTCCTGAGGTCATACCCAAAAACGCGAACGGCCCCCGTCGTAGGAGGAACGGCACGGTAAAGAATCTTCAACAAGGAGGTTTTTCCGGCCCCACTGCGTCCCGTCAAGAAGTAAAAGTCCCCAATCAAGACGTTGTAGGAGAGGTCCCAGAAGACCGTGCGATCCTCCGCGTACTGAAGGCCAACGTGCTCCAGGCTGATAATTTCCTTTGGCGGTTGAGCGACCTGCAAGCCATCCCTCCTTAAGACATGAACCTTGCCAACATTCTACACACTTTCAGTATGCTGCCTCTAGGAGAATTGTCAAGCTAGCCAATTGTGGAAAAGGAATAGAACGGAGAGTTAACTTTTTCCCTACGAGACGATGAGGGAGTTACTCCTCACCGCCATTGTACACACCTCAAGAGTTCTGTTCTACTTTTAAGTAGACATCGCGATTTTCTGCAGCGAATTCCTCGTCGTTTAAAACTCTAAGGAGGTGACCCTCGGGGCATTCTTCAGCATTCACGTGCATCTGTCCACAGGCGCAGAGATATACACCATCATCCCATGGTCTGTGTTGTTGATGTTGTACGGAATCCGTGTTTAAGCGAAACCAAACTCTAGTCCCCGTTATGTAACCCGCGACTTTTTCCATGGGTTGCGTGTTTTCTTCTCCAGGAAATTCTTTCGGAGTCAGGTTCAGATAAACAGGGTAAAGCTGTTTGCATTTTTTAGTGGAACGGTGAATTTCTCCACAAGGGCACGAGTAAGCCACAAAGTTAAGGGCGTATAAATCAACACAGTTAGCCTTTCTAGGAAGTACGATAGCGTCACATAAAGCCCCTGATTTTCCGTTTTCGGTGTATAAAGTAGTTTGAAGTATCCTTTTGCATTTTGTATTTTCTGGATGCCAGTCATTACAGTAATAACACACATATCCAGGTTGACCATCTTTCATAACTTTCTCAAAGACTTCAGAGGGATCATCATGGTATTTGCGACAGTCATCAGAAAACTTATGCATGAGGCCACAACGGCACAAATAACGATGTTTTGAACAGCAAAAAGACCCTTGCGCACACCATTTATGACACCTGCTGATGTATCCCGGCTGGCCATTTTTAAAGACTGGATGGGGGAGAACACACATATCATTACTGTTAGGAATGTGTTGTTCTAAACAATGGCGAGATTGGCAATCAAGAGTGGCCTTGTGCCACCATCCACACTGGCAAAGATAGCCATAGCACACGTCGGTTGAGACGGTGTTGAGTTTATGCCAAACCTTTTTGTTGTCGATGTACCCCGCGATCTTTTCAGAAGGAGAAATGATATGACCATCCTCACCGACTTCCGGTTGAGAATCAAGGTAAACAGGTAGCATCGAACGGCAGTTACGAGTTGATCGGTGTAATTCTCCACAGGAACAGGGAAAAGCCCTAAAACCAAGCCCAGATAAGTCGACTGAGTCTTTATCTTTAGGCAGTTTCACAGCCGTACAGAAAGAACCGTGCAAGTCACCCTCGTTAAAAGCAATGAAGGAAGGAGAGACCTGACAATCTTCCCCGAGCGGGTGCCACAAGTAACAATTATTACAAATGTATCCTTCTTGAAGATTATTCATCGAAATAATTTTTCGGACAGGATGAGCTCCTCCATTGTTCCCTGTGCAGGCGTCTGTCGTCCAGTGAAACTGTCCACACTGGCAAAGGTAGGGGTAGGTATCGCAACAGATTTGTCCTTGTCGTTTCCACCTTTTGCAATGCAAACAAGTGTATCCCTCAACAGCACCACTACCATCAAGGGAAACAACAATGGTGTACGGTCTCGAATGATTGCATCTACAATTATACGTGGAATGATGCAAAATACCCGATTTGCATATGTATCCGCGATTATCGTATGCGCCGACGGTACCTATCCTCCACCATTCCATGTTGCGGTCAATATAGCCAGGAATCTTTTCGGAAGGAGTGACGACCTCACCAGCTTCATCTTGTACAGGTTGAAAATTAAGATAAATCACGTTCCGGCACCCTGGCCTACCTAGAGAGGAACGATGAAGAAATGTAAAAGCATCTCTCCATCTGTTGTATCCAGCGTGGCAATGAAGGCAAAAATAGAACCTATAACCAAGATGATACAAATCTACATTGCTTTGGTTATTCTTGATAACAATTTTTTCACTCGTCAAACCATCCTGATAATGATCCATATAGAGGATATTTTCGCACTTTGTCTCTTTAGGGTGCCACTTAAGGCATGCTCTGCAGACGTAGCCAGTTTGACCCTCTTTTTGAACATCGTAGGACATGTAACCATCAGAAGGCTTAGAAAGGCAGATCTCGGAATATAAATGAAAAAGGCCACACTTACACAAGTAAGGGTGTCCCTCACAACAAAGCGTCCCTTGCGGACACCACGACTTACAATGACAACAAACATAACCCTGTTGATTATTTTTCCAAACGGAGTAGGGCTTATCATGAATTCCAGAACAGGATGGAGTTGACACGTGCCATTTCCCACACTTACAAAGATAAGGAGATTTTCTAGAAATAGGTTCGCCTGCAAGGGTATTTAGCTTGTGCCAAGTTCTGTCGCGTGCAATGTATCCAGCAACAAGAGATAAGGTTTCACCCGTCGAAGCAGAAACGCATCGAACATAGACGGGTAAGGCTTGCGAACAATCATAAGTTGATTCATGGACATCTCCACAAGTACAACGATAAGAGTCAAAGCATGTTTGACTAAAATCAACAAGCTCTTCACCTTCATGAATAACGAATTTATTTAAGAGGCCTCCTGATTGTATCCCTCTTTGGAAGGGAGTTAGGACTAAAGTAGAGAAATGAGCAGGGTGCCACTCTCCACAGTCGCACACGTACCCCTCGACGTCATTTTTAAAGACGGAATAAGGCTTACCACCGTTCCCTGTGCACTCCGATGACTTGGCATGCCAACCACCGCAAGAACACAAGTACGGACCGAAATCACCTGCAATGGCATTCAGCGGCAGCCATGTCCCCGAATCATCGACGTATCCCTTATCGGATCCCTTCAAGACCGCGTGATGCTCTGAGCATTCCGACGTTGTCGTATGGAAGGCCCCGCATCGACACCAGTATTGGCTTTGGTTTTCGTGAGAATCCGCACGGTCACAAAGTTGATTCGCAACCGTTTCAGCCCCACAAACATCACAGGGATAAACAACCGTGAGAGGATAACTCTCCTCGCATTGCTCTGCCGAAGTATGTATCTTGCCGCATTGGCATTGATACCTGAGGGTGTAGCTATTAATGCATGAACTGCAAATGGTATTCAGTGGATGCCAATGATGACAACCTGGGCCACAGAAGACGTATCCCTTGACACCATCGCGAACTACAGGAAAAGGTTCACCATGATTCCCAGAGCATTGCCACGCTTCCCAGTGCCATTGGCCACAGTGACAGAGATAGGACAAATCCGTCGTGATTGTATTAAGTGGATGCCAGACTCCAGAATCGCTGACATAACCCTTCACACCTCCTTTGCACACTGGAAACAACGATCCATTTTGACCGGAACAAGCTGGAGTTGTGGTATGCCAATCACCACATTTGCAGAGGTAACCTGTTCTTGAGTTATACTGCTCTGTTGGTTCCTTCCACACAGTATTCAACCGGTGCCAGGTTTTATCGGGGGCGATATAGCCGGGAATGACATTCTGGATGACGGGTTCCGATTCAAGGTTAATTTCCCGAGTTTGAACGCCCTCAGAGAGGGTTTCATTCAGCGAAAGAGTAGCAATTGCAGTTTCAGGATCCTGCGCCTGAGTCAGCATGACTGGCTTCTTCTCTGGACATTCGTACGTGTAGGCATGTTCCTGACCACATGAACACGCATAAGAGGTAAAACCAAAGGGTGCTAAATCGACAGATTCTTGGTCATCATCCACTTGAAAACGATCGCACAGAACGCCCTTCAAATGCTCCTTTTTGCACAAGAGCACCGGTTAAATTTATCGCAATAAAAGGCACCCGGGTTAAGTTTCCCGCAAAGGCAATCGAACTCATCCGGACACTGATGAACGTTGCTGATAAACCCATGAATCGGTTGAGGAATCAGCTCTTTGCCACTGTAGGTGTGAGGAAAAGGCGTGAAAGATTGAGCGCAAAGGTCCATAAAGAGCGCCACTTTCTCACGGAGTTTTTGCAGAGATGTTTGAACGTCTGGCTGCTCTTCGAAGGAGGAGATCAACAGAGTTCCACTGGCCATGAGATGAGCCTGAAGCTGCTGATAATGCTCCATGATGGAGTTCAGCACCTGGGTTAGGGAGTTCATTTGACGTTTTCTCTCTGCTTCAAGGATCGAGAGCTGCTTGGCCATTCTGTGCATCCAACAATCGATAGAGGTCATCGTTTTCTCTACCGAGTTGAGGGAAGAAGCTACGGTTTTATCCGCAGAATGGCCTCCCAGAGCCATTTCAGGCGCCACGACAGGAGCAGAAGGCTCGTCAGAAGGAGTGACATCCTTGACCAATCCGACCTCTTTGAGGAGGGAGAAAGTTTCGTTTTGAACAAGATGTTCGAAGTGGGAAGAACCACAGCAGAAGGCTGGTGTGAGCAGGAGACATTTCCCGAAAGTCAAATGCATGAAGCACCTGAGTCTAGTTTTGCACTACACTCATTCTGACAAGTAATGGTTAAGAAAGTGTGAAGAGAAGGTGTGTGATTAGATGTATTTGATAAGTATTATGTTATAATATCCATCAAATCATGCTTGTGGAAATGAGAGAACGCTTCATGAATAATTTCTGATCTACTTGAAATTATTAGATACAAATCTATCAATACTTATAATATAATTATATCAACCGTGTTTGTAACTCAACAATTTCCGTTCGCAGTGTTCGTCCACCACGTGGTGCATGGACGGCAACCCTCGTGAGCAGGCGATGTGGAAACTTCGTGAAGAATTGTCTATCTTTGAAGTGGGGTAAGTCGTAGTGCTAGTAAAGTGTTGCATCGAGCGTGGTGGTATAGAGTTTCTGGAGGAATATTGTGTAGCCTTCTGCTAGTGCTGTCAGCTGGGTCCACCGAAAAAACGCCTTTGCCTCAGTTATCATTGGAACAGATAGAACCACGCCCTGAAGATAAAGCGCTACCCCCTGGCAAAAGCCTGCTTCCTCGCTCCTCTAACTCATCTCAGGAAGAATCAAACATGGCGGGTTATACCCATCGCAAGGAGGAGGGGCAAACTGACGATTCCTCCACGGGTGACCTTACCTTCAGGAATACCTCCATGTTTGTTCCGCAGCCTTACCAAGTTCAGTTTGCGACACCTCTTCCTCCGAATTTACTCAAATCTTTCAACCTTCATTCTCTTTTGATTCTTGATCAAAAAAGAACTGTTGCTTGCCGTGAACTTGCTGAAGTCAACGCTTCTAAAGATGCCGAGGTTCTTCGAGACATTTGCTGTAAGGAAGGGTATTTTGATGCTGATGTCACCTTTGAAGTTCGTGAGAAAACAAAGGGGCTCACGATCACCTTTAAGGTCCGTCTAGGAGAACGTTACAGGGTATGCGACAAGTCTATCAAGGGTTCAGCGTCCGACTTTCCAGAACGTTCTACATTCCTAGCAGTAAGCAAGTTGGAGTATGTCGACTACGCGACTATTCTCGAGGAAAAGCACCGACTCCGCACGGTTTTAGTGAATCATGGGTATTATTTTGTTGTTGTGGACGATCCTCTTGTTTATATCGACCGTGAGAACAAGACAGCTCAGGTCGTCTACACATTCGCTCAAGCTATTAAAGCTACCATTGCCGACATCACGGTTAAAGGCGAGGGTAACGTCCCACGGCGTTTTATTGTAAACCGTCTTCCCTTGAAGAAAGGGGCAACGCTGATCGAGTGCGATACAAAAGAGGCGCGAGAAAGTCTCATGCAAACGGGTCTTTTTTCGAATATTGAGATTTCAGCAACAAAAGGCGAATATGCGCGGCAAGCCCAGGACATTCCAACTCACGTTACCGTTAAGGTTAAGCCACTTCCTCCTCGTGCTGTGGGTCTTGGCTGCTATATTTCGGCTTCAGAAGGATTCTTAGGTTCTGTCCTGTGGCAAAACAAAAACTTCCTGAACCGAGCTTGGGATGTTGGTGTCTCTGCGCGGGGAGGTAAAAAAGAAATGGCTTCACGTGCCTTTCTTGATATTCCAGATATTTTTGCACGACGGCAAAAACTGCGCACTGAGGTAACCTTTCGCCATCTCAACACACTGGCTTATGAAGGAAACCAAGCCGCTTTATCGGTGGGAATCATCCAAGATTTTCGTGTCAGAGGAAAAAGGATGAGCTGCTCGATACTACCCACCGCGGAGTACGGGGCCCTCAAAAGGGACAAGTCTATCAAAAGTACTTTGTTCGGAATCCCTCTTGAGTTCAATCTGGAGCGGACAAACCATCGTTATTCCCCCACGTCAGGATGGGGAATTTCCCTAACCTGCAAACCTTATTTTGGCTCGTTTGAGCAGGTTGACGGAGAAGTCAAGTCGGATTCTTCCGACTCTAAGGCCACTGCCGAGAGTACCCCGGAGGTCGAATCCGCCAACCCAGCGGTAGAAGGAGGGGCTCAGACAAGTTCAAAGAATGAAGGCAACAACAAAACTTCGACAGAAATAAGCTCTTTAAATACTGTATCTCAGAATTCTCATACAATTTCTTTAACTAAAGGCGACAAGAAGTGTGAAACACCGAACTCAATGACAATTTTGTCGGGACATGTCCGTGCTTATTACGCATTTGATCGGAAAACGGATGAGTTAAACGTTTCGGGTATAGCTCTTTACGCAGCTGTCGCCACCGTTCTAATTAAGGACGTATCCTACATTCCGTTTGACAAACGTTTTTACGGTGGAGGACGTGGTTTGATGCGATCTTATGGATATCAAATGTGTAGCCGACTCGACAGCCAAGATAAGCCGACAGGGGGAGCCTCGCTTTTTGCGGCTTGCCTGGAACCAAGGCTTCGCCTTTCGAAAGATGTGGGGGTTGTCCTTTTCGGAGAGGTGTGTTGTGTCTCCGACTCGAAGTGGCCGAAGTTTTCAAAGGCCGATACCCGACTGTGGGGCGGCGGACTCGGCATTCGCTATTTCACAAGGTTCGGGCCAATTCGTTTCGATCTCGCCTTCCCATTCAAACGACGAGCTAGCCAAAAGAAACCTGGAAAGAAAGCTGACCGCGCTTTTCAGTTCTACCTCAGCGCAGGTCAGTGTTTCTAGCCTGGATTTGATGTTAAAAGTTCAATCTGGATGTTCAGTTGAACTCATCTCAGCGAACACTCCTTGGAGGCGTAGGACCTTTAGATTATGAACACAGAGAGAGGGATGGTTTGATATTCCTCCTCCATTTTGTGCTCTCTACCTTCCTCAACTCATGTTTCTTGTCCCCAACCTACACACTTTTTTCAAGCAGCTGCATTATTAAATTTCGTCAATTGGCTATCGAAAAACAGTTTGATCGTCCCGACGGGGCCGTGCCTTTGTTTGGCGACGATGAGTTCAGCTTGGTTATAAATTTCATTCATTTTTTTTTGCCAAGCGCTGTGTTGCTCAGTTCCATCCTTAGGTTCCTTTCGAGCTTCGTAGTACTCCTCGCGGTAGACGAACATAACGACATCAGCATCTTGTTCAATGGATCCAGATTCACGAAGGTCCGACAGCTGAGGCCGCTTATCATCACGCTGCTCGACGGCGCGCGACAACTGAGAAAGAGCGAGGATGGGGACATTAAGCTCTTTGGCGAGAGTTTTAAGCGATCGGGTGATTGTTGAGACCTCTTGAACGCGATTGTCTTGGCTACGCTTAGAAGCGGCATCGATCAGCTGCAAGTAATCAATGACAATGAGGCCTATATCATGCTTCCGTTTGAGGCGTCGAGCGCGGTTCCGGAGAGCAGGAAGGCTAAGGCCTGGGGTATCGTCAATGAAGAGTTGAAGCTCGTTAATTTGCCGACTGACTTCGACAAACTTTGGGAAGTCCTCTTTGCGGATAACGCCGCGGCGAATTTTATCAGAGGAAATGCCAGATTCAGAGGCGAGGATGCGTGTAGCTAGTTGCTCAGCCGACATTTCTAGGGAGAAGAAGGCGACACGTGCCCCTTCCGCTGGGTTGAAGGTGAAGGCCTTAGCAGCATTAAAGGCCATGTTGGTGGCCAATGCGGTTTTCCCCATTGAAGGTCGGCCGGCGATGATGAGGAGGTCCG
Source organism: Alphaproteobacteria bacterium (assembly GCA_041200185.1). Classification (GTDB taxonomy): domain Bacteria; phylum Pseudomonadota; class Alphaproteobacteria; order BNTO01; family BNTO01. Next base: position 337,366 of record CP165730.1, on the reverse strand, counting down.
AGGGATGAAGCCCACCAAGCCAACGATCGACATCGACGAGACCTGATGTCACACCCACGATGTGACTGTCACGTTTAAAGGCTGTTTCAGCTGTTTCAATGGCTTGCGTGAGGGCATCCCGAAAAGTGGTTTCGGCGTGGATTCCTTGCCCCAGGGTGACAAGGTTATAGAGTTTTTTTTCAACATCCTCGACAATATCAACAGCGGCAACCTCAACGTCATAGGTGCGGCATTCGTTGACGGTTTCCTGTGCTAGGCTCAAGAGCTGCCGACGGATAAATAAGTCGTAAATAATCCGTCCGTAATCAACAGTGTTCATAACGGAGATTACAGATTTTGTAAGATTAATAAGGTATTCCGCGCCCCCAAATTCTTTTAGAGTGTCGCTTTGGTCAAAAAAGTCGCGAAGGGTGATGGGGTCAGCAACTTGGTTGCGGTCGAGAAGTGCTTGAATAGCGCGGAAAATTTCACCGTGAATGGGGTAATAGAAATGCTCTGGGCGAAGGAAATCCCCCACCTGTTCCATGACGGAATTGTTAAGCAAAATTGCCCCTAAGAGGGCTTGCTCGGCTTCTTCATTGTGCGGGACAGCGTTATCAGCTGCCTCGGCTGCGGCACCTAAGACAGCAGACCCTCCCGTCGATGAGGACGTTTCTTGTGGCTGGGGGTCGGACATGAAACATGATTTTCAGCTCCGCGACGCCTCACTATAGCACGATTTAACTGCGAAGTGGCTTGATGGTACTTGCTTGGTGGGGCAAAGTCTCTTTTCCGTAGTAAATTTCGCTGTAAAAAGGCTCAGGAGAAGCGCTGACCCGTTTTCGCGAAAGTCCGTTGCCATAGAGTCGGAGACCTCAGTCATTATCCATACGCGTGGAGGAGGCAACGGTTGATTCTCACGAGGGGAATCTGTAAACTGAGGGCGGCGCTGGGAGTGCGCCGGGGGTGTTTTCCACATTATGCGTAGCTGAGTTAACGAGAGAGGGCTGAGGGAGGAATAATGGCTATATCAAGGTTTGGAAAGAACAAAGTGCAAGTACGTCCGAAGTTTGGATACGCCGACTCAGAGCAGCAGCGAGCCAAGAATCAGTCACAGTATGCGAAGTATATTAACCAAGCTCGAGAAGCCGCCTCCCAGGGTGATACTGTTGAGGCTGAGCGGTTCTTTCAGAGTGCTGAGCATTACGCCCGCCTTATGAATCGTGATAATGACTTTGCTCGCAGGAACAACCAAAACCAGGGACATAATAACCAGGATCGCACCGATGGTTCTCCTGGTAAGAGCGGGACGGGTGGCGCAGCTGCCTCTCAGGAGAGTGATGAAAACAACGAGGCTTGTGCGGAAAGACGGGTGCCGAATTCGAGTAAGGGAACTTCTTGGACACCTAGTACTTACCCGGTTTCGGAGAGTCAACTTGGCGAGGTTAAGAGAGAAACCGGTGAAAAAGCGACAAGGTACACAAGTAAAGAAACACCAAACGTTGGGAAGGGAGACTCTGAGAGAGCGTCAGGAGGATTGAAAGTTCCTGATCAGGAGGAGAGACAGGATGGCGAATCCTCAGTTGTCAGCGAGAAGTTGAGCGGGGAGAGTGGAAGTCCAGTAGGTGAAGAGGAAGAGAGGAAAGCTATAACGGCTCCTAAAAGACGGGGTCGTCGGCCTTCGGCTGTGAAAAAGGGAGGGGAGAAAAACCAAGGAGGGCTCAGTCCTAGCGACCCTTCGGACACGCTGTAAGACCTCGGAAGTTCGTCGTTTTTGTGCTACAAGGGAAAAGCGTAGTGACCGGCTGTCGGGTGATGCGATGTTAGAAATTTTCTTTGTGCCGTTGTTGCAGGTTCTGTTGGCCTGTTTGAATCTCTATAACGTCCTGATTTTTATCTACATCCTCATCAGTATTCTGCTGTCATTCGGGGTTTTAAACCGTAACAGCGCATTTGTGTACGCGACTTACAGCTCTCTGGCGAGGCTTATTGAGCCCGTTCTTGCACCGATTCGGCGCATTGTTCCTACGGTTGGATTCTTAGATTTATCACCCATTATTTTATGTATTTGTTTGCGCTATTTTATTAGCGTCTTTGGATTGATTATTTTAAAGTATTTTCCTCGGTAAAAAGTGGGGTGTTGTATGTTGGAGAAGAATTTTGATTTTAAAACCGCTGAGGCGGATGTTGTCAAAAGATCCAAGGAGATTATTGCCGCGACAGCGGTGAAAAATCGCAAATCGCAGACGTTCACGATCACCCTTCCACCTCCTAACGTGACAGGATCTCTTCACCTCGGGCACGCTTTCACGTCGACCTTGCAGGATGTTTTGCTTCGATACCATCGGCAGCATGGGGATGTGACTCTTGGGCAGCCGGGGCTTGATCACGCTGGGATTGCGACGCAGATCATTGTTGCTAACCAGTTGAGTGACCAGGGGGTTAACTGGCAAGAGATCGGCCGAGAGACGTTTATCAAGAAGGTATGGGAGTGGAAGGAGAAATCCGGAGGGTGTATTGTTCACCAACTGATTCGCATGGGGATGAGTATTGATCTTGATCGTTTGCGTTTTACTATGGACGAAAAGTCGTCGCGAGCGGTGCTTCACGCTTTTACTCAGCTTTACAACGATGGACTGATTTTCCGGGCCAAGCGCATTGTGAATTGGGATCCAGCTTTAAAAACTGCCGTGTCGGATTTGGAGGTTACAAACCGTCAAGAAAAGGGCACGTTGTGGTATATCCACTATCCCCTGGAAGGTGATGAGCATCAATTCTTAACGGTGGCAACGACGCGCCCCGAGACCCTTTTTGGTGACCAAGCTGTAGCTGTTCATCCTGATGATGAACGTTACCGGCAGTGGGTGGGACGCAATGTTAGACTGCCGTTGACGAGAAGGATCATTCCTGTAATTGCAGATGAGTACTCGGACCCCGAGAAAGGGTCGGGTGTGGTCAAGATCACTCCGGCACATGATTTTAACGATTTTGAGGTGGGGCAGCGCCACAGTTTAGAGGTATTGAGCGTTATGGACGAGTCTGCACGTCTTAATGAGTGGGTTCCAGCAGAGTTTCGGGGACTTTCGGTGACGGAAGCTCGTAAAAAGGTTCTGGCGGCCCTCGAACAACAGGGTTTCCTGGAGAAGGCTGAGGCTATCCAGCATGCTGTCCCTTACAATGACCGGTCAGGGAGTGTGATCGAGCCCCGCGTGACAGACCAGTGGTTTTTAGATGTGAAAAAATTAGCGCCTCGAGCCATTCAAGCTGTGAAGGACGGGGAGGTTCAATTCGTGCCTGACGCTTGGAAACACACGTATTTTGATTGGCTGGAGAACGTTCAACCTTGGTGCTTGTCGCGCCAGATTTGGTGGGGACACCAGATCCCTGTGTGGCATACCGCAAATGGAAAAATGTTCTGTGCTATGAACGAGGATGAAGCCATAGCTCAGGCAGCAGAGTACTTTGGGGTTGATCGTGACCGTGTTCCCGCCCTCACGCGTGACCCTGATGTGCTTGATACATGGTTTTCTTCGTCTTTGTGGCCTTTCTCCACGCTGGGGTGGCCGGAAGCGACAGCGGACCTACGGACTTATTTCCCAACGGATGTCCTCGTAACTGGTTTTGACATCATCTTCTTCTGGGTGTCGCGGATGATTATGATGAGTCTCTACTTCACAAATTCTGTTCCTTTTCGTAAGGTTTATATCAATCCACTTGTACGTGATGAAAAAGGACAGAAAATGTCTAAATCAAAGGGGAATGTCATTGATCCCTTGTTTTTGGCGGACGAGTACGGAGTGGATGCCCTGCGGTTTACTCTGACGCAGATGGCGATCCCTGGACGCGATATTCGCGTGGGGGCGTCGTCCGTCGAAATTGGCCGGAACTTCATGACGAAGATTTGGAATGCGGCAAAGTTCCTCGAGCGTAATCAGTGCCTCGAGTTGCGCGAAGAGGAGAAGACAGGGGGAGAGCTCTCTTTTGCTCTCAATCGCTGGATTGTCGCGCAAGCCGTCGCGTTCAAGAAAAAAGCGAAACAAGATCTTGAAGATATGCGGTTTGACTTCTTTGCACAAGGATTGTATCGCTTTATGAAAGAGATTTACTGTGATGTTTACATTGAAGGCATGAAGGCCGGACTTGCTAACGCTTCGCCGAATGTGGCTGCGGAAATCAGAGGGGTAGCTCGAGGCGTCTTCTTAGAATTCCTTAAGGTGGCACACCCCGTTATTCCGTTCATAACCGAGACGCTTTGGACGCAGTTCGGCTGTTCGGGGATGCTTTTGACAGAGCCCTGGTGTGAAGGACCTTTAGAGGCAGCAGACCCTGCCGAAAAGGAGGATTTTTATATTTCGGTGACGGAGGAGGTCCGCTCTTTGCGCGGGCTCGTAGGGTTATCTGCAACGGAGAAACTGCATCTTGTCGCAGCGGTTCCAGACTCTTTCTTGGGAGAGAATCGGGAGTGGTTTGCAGCCTTAGCGCGTTTGGATTCGGTGGAATGTGTGAAGGCCTTACCTAAGAATTTATCGGGCCTTTATTTTGCTAAAGGTTCTTGTGAGTTTTGTTTGAAGTATCCTCAAGAATTAGATCTTCAAAAAGCGAAAGAAGTGTTTGCTAAAAAAATCCAGGAGCGCGAAAACGAAGTCCAACGTCTTAAGGCGAAGCTGTCCAACGAAGCCTACAAGAAGGCAAAACCGGAAGAATGGGCGAAGGATGCCGCTGCTTTTGAGCAAAAGAAGGAAGAGCTTCAGAGAATGGAGGCTGTGCGTCTGTAATAGGCCTGTTGAGGGGCCTTTGATTTGAGGGGGACCTGTTTGTGCAGCTCCCGCATGACCACTCCGCGGTTCATAAGTACTGGATGTTTTGAGTTCATATTTTCGACTCTTCTCAAAGAGTTAATTCGTTGGATAATGGGTTTTGTTGTAGTATAGGCTCTAACTGTTACGGTCAGACCATCACAAAAGTGGAAAGTGGAGATTACTTTGCAAGAGATGTTTGAATAATTTTGACAACTCTTTTTCCTTTTCCTCCACGTGCAAGGTTGGGTTTTTAGAAAAAAGGTACGGCTCGCATGCTCAACGCGACCGGTCGTCGTCCTCAAGCTAGCGACTGAGAAACGACTGGAAAGATGGATGATTCCGAAAGGAATGTCTGAACAATTTTTGTATACTAACCATCAAAATTGATTTAAATAGAAGCATGTATGTGTGAAAAATAATTCATAATATTGTCACGATGTAAGTTGACCAGGACATCGGCGCGGAGCCATCCAGTAGCACAGGGGCTACGATGCGACGTTGCCTGTATATTCAGAAAAGTCTCGGAAAATGTACTTAACGAGAGAAAATAGTTTAACTTGCTGATATTTGACAAAAACAGATTTATTCTATATATTGAAAGTTGTGGCGGAGATTTTGTTTTAAATTTAGAGGCGACTTCTCCGAGTTTTGTGAAGTTAAAGAGGAGATATCACGTGTTTAATAGATTTTTCTGCATCGTTTCAAGTTTAGTTTTTTCAACAGGAGTAGTCCTTCAAGCCGCTGATCATGCCCAAGAAATCAATATGTGCGAGGATGGTGTGAAGGTTTCTCTGATAGGAAGTGGACTCTGGCATACAGTCGAAGTCGAGGTCCCTGAAACATACCCCGTTAATGTCCAGAACAAATGGGTTAAGCTGTGCGTTAAAGACCCAACAGGGAAAAAAGTTTTGTCTCAACTTTTAGGGGAAGGGTCTTGGATGAGCACGACTTACTGTATACCGGTTAATGTTTGGCAGTTTGAGAAAATTTTTAAGATGATGCAAGAGGCAAACCGTTTAAGAGAAGAACTGTCCGGCCAAAAGAAGGCTTCTGAGGTCAAATAACAAGGCAGAATGAGGTCAAATAACAAGGCAGAATGAGGTCAAAACGAGTGGCTTCTGTGCGGTAAGCCGCGAAGCCACGGTTGGCGGAGCTCTTCTTCTTGACTCTATTACCTTGCCAAAAAACGAACAAACCTGGGATTGCTTCGTAATTAGAGATTGACGTAAACATAAAATAAAAAGCCGCGTAATAGCAAGTATTTATGCTTTGAAGAAGCCTGTAAGAATGATTCACTCTAAAATCTACCAATAGGGAACAATCCCAAGCCTAAGGTGAGGGATAACAAAAGCGGAAGAGCCCAGTTAAGTTAGATCTAGTAGGAAACCTTGGGTTTATGGTTGCGCCAAATCGGCGTTTCCCATTCAGGTCGTTTACCAGTGTAGTCTAGATTAGAGTATTTGCAAATTTATATAACAATTCGTATATTTAGTAACACTCCAAGTAGTAACTCTTTAAAAGATCTCCCATACATCCATTGCGACGCGATCCCTGTGGTCGCTGGCAGGCCGCCCGGGTTTGCGCAAAGCAAAGAGGGGCCCCTCTTCAGGGCTCTCGCTCTTTTTTTGCAGCTTGCGACTGCATTGAGATGTTATCAGTTTTCGAAAATGGACTGTAGAAGGCCAAAGGTGTGTTTGGCAATCTGCCGGCCCTGAACTTGAGTTGAGGATCGGTTGTCTTTATGGTTCTTCTTCGAAGATGACTGTTTCGAATCCTCATTATCCGAGGGCAGCGTGATAAGCAATTTAGTAAAAGGGGTGTAGAGTTCTTTGGCGAGTTTTCGGATATCCTCTTGTTTAGATAATAGTGTTTCAGCAAGTAACCACAAGCTTTGCTTCACAAACATAAATTCAGGTGGCAAATAAAAATTTTTATCTGCTGAATATTTTCTAGCTATTTTGACGAATTTTTTCCGAATGTACTTTTTTTGCTTTTGAGGGTCGTCTGAGTAATCAACAGCGTCAGCACCTAGAATGAGAAGCTCGGTTCTCAGGTTAGCGACTCCAAGAGCAAATTCGCGAGTTACATGAAACGATTTACAATAAGAAATGAACTTCGGGAAAAGTTCCAAAAACTGCTTTTCCCGGGGCAAAATTTGAATTTCTCGAAGAGATTCTAACAAAGCCTCTAAAACGGCTCGAATATCCGCATTCGAAGATGTTGGAGAAAAATCTTTCTGAGTCTCAAATTTCTGACCTAAGAAGAGTAGGGCAGAGGACAATGGTTTTGGTAGTGATTTAAAAATATTAACATTAACTTCATCAATAAAAAACAATCTAAGTCTAACAAAGCTCGTTGAATCAAGTTCGATGTTCTTTTGAGAAGATGGATTTTCGAGTGTATGTTGAGCTGAAGATACGAGAGGGAAAATATTGGAGTATATGAAGGTTGCCACGCGAATATCAGCGTCTTCCAGCACTTCGTCAGGATGTTTTTGGAGTTCAACAAGGGCTTGGACAAGCCTTTTGGCTTCGTCAGAGGTAGCATGTGCGATATTGAGGCTATCTTTCTTTTCCTTAGTAAAGCTAGAGCTAAACATCTTGTCAAATTTGTTTAGGACTAATCCGTACACGCCGACCGCGCTACATGCTAAGTATCCCAAACAAGCTTTTGTCGCTATTGCAGAAATTTTTATTGCCATTATTGTTCCTACGTCAAATACTCAAGTCTTGTAGTAAGTATAGCGCAAGAATAGTAAAAATCAAATCGACGCCAATCACAAATTAAGTATCGACAAGTGTAGATAAAGAAATGAAGGGTGATAAATAGTCTTCAAGGAGGATAATGAAGTGTATGGATTGGAATGTATAAGTGCGAAAAATGAAGTATATCCGCAAAAAAATGAGGCACGGACAAGCCGCTCAGATCTGCATTTCGATAATTTTAAGTCAGGCTTATGGCGAAAAGGAGGAGTTTCGGGAGAAAAATGATGTCATCCTCAGCGTTAAGTACTCGTCTGAAGAGAAATGCAGTGAGTTTATGGGCTATTTTTCCCTTTGAAAAAGGTAGAAGGAGTTTTTATACTGAAAGTAAGAGGAGGGGGAGACACGGATTCCACCCCAACGCAAAAGTTCGTGAGAGGAAAGTGCGCTGGGGGCCGGTTGACTCTTTTTGGGTTTGTTTGTAGAATCAGACTCGTTGCGGTGTGCGGAAGGCTTTCTGCGTGCCTACGAGACGAAGATAAGGAGGAGTGTATTCACAATGGTTTTATTTCGGTCGGAGGAAGAAGAAGTCGTATGCCAACGATAAATCAGTTAATCCGTAAGCCAAGGGCTTCACGTGTTTCGAAGGATAAGGTCCCGGCTTTGGTGGGGTGTCCGCAAAAGCGCGGTGTTTGCACGCGTGTTTTTACGATGACGCCAAGAAAACCAAACTCGGCTATGCGAAAAGTAGCACGTATCCGCCTCAATAACGGCTTCGAGGTGACGGGGTATATCCCCGGTGAAGGACACAACCTTCAGGAACACTCCGTGGTTATGATTCGTGGTGGGCGCGTAAAGGACTTGCCAGGTGTTCGGTATCATATTATCCGTGGGACGTTGGATACCCAGGGTGTAAAAAACCGTAAACAGGCGCGTTCTAAGTACGGCGCAAAGAGACCGAAATAAGATTTTTGATGAGGTGAAAGAATGTCGAGACGTCACGCAGCCGTAAAGAGAGAGATTCACCCGGACCCAAAATTCGGGGATGTCGTTCTGACGAAATTTGTGAATAGCCTGATGTACGAAGGTAAAAAGTCTATCTCCGAGAGGATTGTTTATCAGGCTTTAGATAAGATTCATGGCAAGGATGGAAAAGCTGGGTTGGAAATTTTCCACCAGGCGCTGGATGTTGTGAAGCCGTCTGTGGAGATCCGCTCGCGCCGTGTAGGGGGTGCGACGTATCCGGTTCCAACAGAAGTACGCCCTGACCGAGCGCAAGCTTTGTCGATTCGCTGGATTATCGCGGCAGCGCGTAAGCGTTCTGAGCACACCATGGTTGAACGTTTGGCGGGTGAACTTCTGGACGCCGCTAATGAGAAAGGCGAAGCCGTTAAAAAGCGTGAGACGACGCACAAGATGGCCGAAGCCAACCGAGTTTTTGCACACTATCGATGGTAGGGGGATTGTATGAGTGACGATCATGGACGCGTTGTTCCGTTAGATAAATACCGCAACATTGGGATTATGGCCCACATTGATGCGGGCAAGACAACAACAACAGAGAGAATTCTATTTTACACGGGTAAGTCGCACCGCCTCGGCGAGGTGCATGAAGGTGAGGCGACGATGGACTGGATGGTCCAGGAGCAAGAGCGCGGTATCACCATTACCTCGGCGGCGACAACGTGTTTCTGGAAAGATCATCGCATCAACATTATCGACACCCCTGGTCACGTCGACTTCACGGTTGAAGTCGAGCGCAGCTTGCGTGTTCTTGACGGAGCGGTGACCGTTTTTGATGGTGTTGCTGGTGTGGAGCCTCAGTCTGAAACTGTATGGCGCCAGGCGGATAAATACCACGTTCCACGTATTTGTTTCGTTAACAAGATGGACCGCATGGGCGCGAATTTCCTGCGCTGCGTGGATATGATTGTGGATCGCCTTGGAGCGAAGCCGTTGGTTTTGCAACTACCGATTGGCGCCGAAGCAGATTTTAAGGGTGTCGTAGATATCGTCCGACAAGTTGCTATCGTGTGGGAAGGTGACGAGAATGGGGCTACTTTCAAGGAAGTTGAAATCCCTAAAAATCTGAAAGAGCTCGCCGCAAAATATCATACGGAGATGTTAGACACCGTCGCTGAGATGGATGATGGTGTGATGGAGGCCTACCTCAACGGTGAAGACGTCTCGGTCGACCAGATCAAGATGTGTATCCGCAAGGGGGTCTTAGCGAGCAAATTTGTTCCCGTTCTGTGTGGAACGGCGTTCAAGAACAAAGGCGTTCAAACGCTACTAGACGCCATTGTAGATTACTTGCCATCGCCACTCGATCTGAAAGTCGTGCATGGTGTTGATATGAACACGGGTGCTGAGATCGAACGCAAGATTAGTGAAAATGAGCCATTCGTTGGCTTGGCGTTTAAGATCGCGACGGATCCTTTTGTGGGGTCGATCACATTCCTGAGGGTCTATTGTGGTGTTCTTGAGTCGGGGACGTCTGTTTTGAATTCGACAAAAGACAAAAACGAGCGCGTCGGGCGCATGCTTCTCATGCATGCAAATAACCGCGAGGATATCAAAGTTGCTCGTGCGGGAGACATTGTCGCGCTGTGCGGTCTCAAGAACACCACTACAGGGGATACGCTTTGCACGGAAAGCAAACCAATTATCCTTGAGAAGCTCGAGTTCCCTGATCCGGTCATCGAGATCGCCATTGAGCCGCAAACCAAGGCCGACCAGGAAAAAATGGCTTTGGCTCTATCGCGTTTGGCGTCTGAAGATCCTTCCTTCCGCGTCAGCTCCGACCCTGAGACAGGTCAGACGGTTATTAAAGGGATGGGGGAGTTGCACTTGGATATTAAGGTCGATATCCTGAAGCGCGAGTATAAGATTAATGCGAATATCGGCGCCCCTCAGGTGGCGTATCGTGAAACCATTACAAAAACAGGCGAAATTGACTATACCCACAAGAAACAGTCGGGAGGTGCTGGTCAGTTTGCACGCATAAAGCTCATTTTTGAGCCTCTAGAGCCGGGATCTGGGTTCCAATTTGAGAGCAAGATCGTAGGTGGAGCCGTCCCGAAAGAATACATCCCTGGTGTTATCAAAGGGTTGGAGTCAGCCCTTACAACAGGTGTAGTGGCAGGATTCCCCATGGTCGACTTTAAAGCGACTTTGGTGGATGGTGCGTACCACGACGTCGACTCGAGTGTGCTGGCTTTCGAAATAGCGGCGAGAGCGGCCTTCCGTGAGGGGATTGGTCGTTGTCAGCCAAAGTTGCTTGAGCCGATCATGAAGGTTGAGGTTGTTACGCCTGAAGATTACATGGGTGATGTTATCGGCGATTTGAACAGTCGTCGTGGTCAGGTGTCGGGTATGGATCAGCGAGCGAATGCGCGCGTGATTCATGCTATGGTGCCATTGGCAAATATGTTTGGGTACGTTAATGTTTTGAGGTCGATGTCTCAAGGCCGTGCCCAGTTTAGTATGGAGTTTGATCATTACGAGCAGGTTCCTCAGCAGGTTGCTGATGAAATTAAATCGAAAATGAGCTAAGATCTCCTGGTTGGGCGGTTTATTGAGAGAGTAGGAGGACGAGATGTCGAAAGCAAAATACGAGAGGAGTAAGCCTCATTGCAACATTGGAACCATTGGTCACGTTGACCACGGCAAAACAACATTAACGGCGGCCATTACGAAAGTTTTGGCTCAAAAGGGTCAGGCAAGCTTTACGGCCTATGATGAGATCGATAAAGCGCCAGAAGAAAAAGCCCGTGGTATTACCATCACAACAGCACACGTTGAGTATGAAACCGAAAAGCGTCACTATGCTCACGTTGACTGTCCGGGGCACGCCGACTATGTGAAGAACATGATCACCGGTGCGGCTCAGATGGATGGTGCCATTTTGGTCGTGTCAGCAGCTGATGGCGCTATGCCTCAGACGCGTGAACACATTCTGTTGGCTCGTCAGGTAGGTGTGCCAGCCTTGGTCGTCTTTTTGAACAAGATGGATATGGTTGATGATCCTGAGCTCGTGGACCTTGTTGAGATGGAGGTTCGTGAGCTTTTGTCGTCTTATGGCTTCCCAGGAGATCAAATTCCAATCATTCGTGGTTCAGCCATTTGTGCCTTGGAAGATCGTGAGCCGGAAATTGGGGAGAAGGCTATTTTATCGTTGATGGATGCTGTGGATTCTTATATCCCACAACCAGATCGCCCGAAAGATAAGCCGTTCTTGATGCCAATTGAAGATGTTTTCTCTATCGCGGGTCGTGGAACTGTTGTGACGGGCCGTGTGGAGTCAGGTGTCTTGAAGGTAAGCGATGAGGTCGAAATTGTTGGTTTACGTCCAACGGCGAAGACGGTTGTTACGGGCGTTGAGATGTTCCACAAACTTCTCGATCAAGGTGAGGCGGGTGATAACATCGGTGTGTTGCTCCGCGGCACCAAGAAGGAAGAAGTTGAGCGTGGACAAGTCTTGGCAGCTCCAGGAACCATTACTCCGCATTGCGACTTTGAGGCAGAGGTCTATGTTTTGACGAAGGAAGAAGGAGGACGTCACACTCCGTTTTTCTCCAACTACCGTCCGCAGTTCTATTTTAGAACAACGGATGTGACCGGAACAGTGACCCTACCGGATGGTGTTGAAATGGTTATGCCGGGCGATAACATCAAAATGACGGTTAACTTGCTGTCACCGGTGGCTATGGATGAAGGCCTTCGCTTCGCTATCCGTGAGGGTGGTCGGACCGTAGGTGCTGGGGTTGTGTCGAAGATTTTGAAGTAGTTGAAGGCGAAAGAAGAGAGTTGAGTATGAAAGGCCAATATATCCGCATAAAGTTGCAAGCGTATGATCATCGTTTGCTTGACCAGTCCGTTCGGGAGATTGTAACAACGGCAGAACGTTCGGGGGCGCGTGTTTTTGGCCCTGTTCCCGTACCAACTCGTATTCAGCGTTTTACGGTGAACCGTTCGCCACACATCCTCAAAAAGTCTCGAGAGCAGTTTGAGATTCGTACGCACAAGAGGGTGATCGACATTGTGGATTGGCTTCCGCAGACGGTTGATGCCCTCATGAAGCTGGATCTTGCGGCGGGTGTTGGTGTCGAAATTAAGTTGTAGGTTGGTGTTATGAGAACAGGGTTAATCGCAGAAAAAATCGGCATGACTCAGCTGTTTGCGGAGTCCGGCGTTCAGATCCCCGTCACGGTCTTGCGTGTAGAGAAGTGTACAGTCCTTGAACACAAGACAGAGGCGGAAGACGGCTATGTAGCTGTGAAGCTCGGGGCCCGTCCCGTGAGTGCTAATAAATTAACGAAGCCGTTGCGTGGCTACTATGCTAAGCTGGGTATAGAGCCGCAGAAGATCGCTAAGGAATTCCGAGTTACGGAAGATTCTCTGGCGCAGGTTGGAGAGGTGCTGGATGCTGACTTCTTTGCGGACGGGCAGCTGGTGGATGTGACAGGCATCTCGAAAGGTAAAGGATTCGCTGGTGGCATGAAGCGTCACGGCTTCGGCGGTCTTCGGGCAACGCACGGTGTTTCTGTGAGTCACAGAAGTCATGGTTCGACGGGTAACCGCACAGAGCCAGGTCGCGTCTTTAAAAATAAACGCATGGCGGGGCATATGGGTGATACGCGCGTCACGAAATTGAATTTACAAGTCTACAGTGTTGATAAGGAGAGGAGTTTGCTCTTTATTCGCGGTAGTGTGCCGGGTTCGAAAGGTTCTTTGGTTTATGTTCGCGATGCCGTTAAGGCGAAGGTTTAGAAGGTTAGGATAAGTGGTATGAAAGTCGAGGTTTTTGATCACCAATATCAGCCAAGCGGCTCTATGGAGCTCAGCGATGCGCTGTTTGCGTTGGATCCGCGAGAAGATATTTTGAGTCGTGTTGTCCGCTGGCAGTTGGCAAAACGCCGGGCTGGTACACATCAAGTCAAGACAATCAGTATGGTGAGTGGTTCGGGTAAGAAGATCGTTCGTCAGAAGGGCACGGGTGGCGCTCGTCACGGTGCGAAGCGTGCAACTCAGTTCCGTGGTGGAGGAATCGTCTTTGGTCCTACGCCGCGTAATCATGGATACTCGCTTCAGAAAAAGGTACGTCGGCTCGGCTTACGGATGGCGATTGCTGATAAAATCCGCTCGAATGAGCTGGTCATCCTGAAAGACCTCGATCTCAAATCTTGTAAGGTTCGCGATTTTGCTCCAGCGTTTGAGACAAAAGGGGTTCATTCCGCCTTGTTTGTGGATGGAGATGTTGGGGATAATGCCAGGCAGGCGATCCGCAACTATCGTGGTTACGATATCTTGCCGCAAATTGGCTTGAACGTGTTTGACATCTTAAGAAAAGAGCATTTGTTCCTGACTCAGTCGGCGGTTCAAATGTTGGAAGCGAGGCTATAACATGAAAAATCAGCAGGTTGTGAAGGGAAAGCAGGAGGCCGGCCGGGTGGTCTTTTCGGATTACGATATTTTGCGCTATCCGGTAACGACAGAAAAGTCGACGCTTGTAGGTGAGTCGAATCAGTATTTTTTCGTCGTTCAAAATACGGCGACGAAACAGGATATTAAGCAAGCCGTCGAGCGCGTCTTTGGTGTCAAGGTTAAGTCGGTCAACACGGCCGTTCGGAAGGGAAAGCTAAAAACCTTCCGCGGACGTCGCGCTTTGTTGTCGGATAAAAAGAGAGCCATGGTTCGTTTGGAGCCTGGTGAGAGCATTAACTTTATGACGGGAGTGTAGAATCATGGCCTTGAAGCAATATAATCCCACGACGTCGTCACAACGTCAGCTGGTGAACATCGACCGCTCGGGTCTGTGGAAGGGGCGCCCCTTTAAGGCCTTGACTCACGGTATGAGTCAGACAGGTGGGCGGAATAATCACGGCCATATTACCAGCCGTCACCGCGGAGGGGGGCATAAGCGCCTGTACCGCATGATTGATTTTGTTCGCAACAAAGATGACGTTAAGGGCGTTGTGGAGCGCATTGAGTACGATCCAAACCGGACGGCATTTATTGCATTGGTTAAGTATGAGGATGGTGAGTATAGATATATCCTCGCACCGAATCATTTGGCTTCTGGAGATCAGGTTATCTCCGGGGTAAAAACGGATGTTAAAGTCGGCAACTGCATGCTTCTCAAAAATATTCCGCTCGGAACGGTTGTTCACAACGTCGAGTTGAAGATTGGCAAGGGCGGTCAGTTGGCGCGTTCCGCAGGAACGAGTGTTCAGATTGTTGGGCGTGACGGGGTTCATGTTATTTTGAAGTCTCCGTCGGGTGAGGTACGTTTAGTTCGGGGTGAGTGTCGTGCAACGGTGGGCGAGGTGTCAAATGCTGACAACCAGAACCGTAACGATGCCAAAGCAGGGCGTATGCGTTGGCGTGGTGTTCGACCTCAGACGCGTGGTATTGCCATGAACCCAGTCGACCACCCTCATGGAGGTCGTACGAATGGTGGTCGCCATCCTTGTACGCCTTGGGGTGTGAGTACGAAGGGGTATAAGACCCGTCGAAATAAGTCGACAGATAAGTACATTGTTCGGAGGAGGAAGTAGGTAGCCTTGACTTTTTATGCGGAAACGCGTAAGAATTAAGAGTTGTCTGGGGGAAGTTTAGTGTCAGGTGTCTTGAGGAGAGGATAGAGTGGCAAGATCAGTTTGGAAAGGGCCTTTTTTTGATAGGTATCTGTTAAAGAAAGTTGAGGCTGTGCTGTCCTCGGGGCGTAAGGACGTTATTAAGACCTGGTCTCGTCGTTCAACGGTGATCCCTCAGTTTGTGGGTGTGACTTTCGGTGTTCATAACGGGCACAAGTTCATCCCCGTTTTTGTGACGGAGAATATGGTGGGGCACAAGTTAGGCGAATTCGCTCCGACGCGTACGTATTACGGTCATGGGGCCGACAAGAAAGTAAAGAAGGGTTAGAAAAATGAGTAGAGTCATTGCACAGGCCAACTTAAGAATGGTTCGCGTGAGTCCGCAAAAGATGAACCTTGTCGCGGCGCGTATTCGCGGGATGTCTGCGCAGGCAGCTTTAGATTATCTGACGGTGTGCCCTAAAAGGGTGGCTGTGGATGTGAGAAAGGCAGTCCTTTCGGCTATGGCCAATGCGGAGAATAATCACGGGATGGATATCGATTCCTTGGTGATCGTTGAGTCTTATGTTGGTAAGGGGATGTGTTTGCGTCGTTTCCGAGCTCGCGCTAAGGGGCGTGGTGCTGGGATTCGCAAGATGTTTTCGCACCTGTGCATCAAAGTGGCTGAGCGGATAGTTGAGTCGGCACCAAAAGCGGCAAAGGCTGACAAAATTGAAGATAAGAAAGTAGAGGAGTAGACTGTGGGGCAAAAGGTAAATCCAATAGGCATGCGCCTGGGTATTAACAGAACGTGGGATTCTTGTTGGGTTAGTAATAGGGATTACGCTCGTTTCCTTCACCAGGACTTCAAGATTCGCGATTATATCCGTAAGGAGTTGTCTCAGGCAGGTATTTCGCGGATTGTTATTGAGCGCTTGGAGAAGAAGATTCTCTTAAATATCCACGCGGCTAGACCTGGGGTTTTGATTGGTAAGAAGGGTGCTGATATTGAGAAACTAAAGAAAGCTCTTTCGAAAATGACGGATGCGGAAGTTTCGATTAATATCGTTGAGGTTCGCAAGCCTGAGGTGGACGCGAAGTTGATCGCGGATAGTATCGCACAGCAGATCGAGAGACGCGTCTCTTTCCGTCGGGCCATGAAAAAAGCTATGCAGTCGGCTATGCGCTTGGGGGCTTTGGGGATTCGCGTGAATTGCTCGGGGCGTCTTGGTGGCGCGGAGATTGCACGCATGGAGTGGTACCGCGAAGGGCGTGTTCCTTTGCATACCCTGAAGTCGGATGTCGATTTTGGCTTAGGGGTTGCGAAGACAACGTATGGCACGTGCGGCATCAAGGTCTGGGTCTATAAAGGTGACCAGAAGGGGTATGATTTAGCTGGCAAGGAGCGTAGGACAGCGTAGTTAGAGGTCGAGGGTTTTTAACATGTTATCGCCAAAGAAGACAAAATATAGAAAGGCCTTTAAGGGGCGTATTCACGGCAATGCCAGGTCGGGTGCGACGGTTGCTTTTGGGACGTATGGGTTAAAGGCTATTGAGCCTGCGCGAATTACGGCGCGGCAAATCGAGTCAGCCCGTCGCGCTATCACTCGTCATATGCGGCGTGTTGGAAAGTTGTGGATTCGGATCTTCCCGGATATTCCCGTTTCCAAGAAGCCTGCTGAGGTCCGTATGGGTAGCGGGAAGGGTTCGCCAGAGTTTTGGGTTTGTCGTGTTAAGCCTGGACGGATTCTGTTTGAGCTAAATGGTGTTTCAGAAGAGGTGGCTCGTGAGGCCTTTAGTCTTGCTTCGGAGAAGTTGCCGATTGATACGAAGTTTGTGGCGCGTATTGGAGCTTAGAGGGGAGTATGTTATTTTCAAGTTTGAAGGAGAAAAATCTTTCCGAGCTCTACAAGTTGTTAGAGGAGCGCAAGAAAGAGCAGTTTGGTATGCGGGTTCAAATGCGGACGGGGCAAGAGTTTAAACCACACAAGATGCGCGAAGTTCGTCGCGATATCGCAAGGATCCTGACGCGCTTGGCGCAAGTTAAAAGTGAGAAGGGGGCGTAATTATGCCACGTAGGATGTTATCAGGAACGGTTGTGAGTGATAAGGGTAATAAGACCGTTGTGGTGCGTGTGGAGAGAAGTGTATTGCATCCCCTGTATGGAAAAAAGATTCGTTGTCACGAGAAGTATCACGCTCATGATGAAAACAACCGCTTCAAGGTGGGGGATTCGGTGAAGATTTTGGAGTCGCGGCCGATCTCTAAGATGAAGAAGTGGGTCGTTGTTGAGTGATGCAGTTTTGGTTAGGTAGGTTGTTATGATTCAGGTTCAGACCCGTTTGGAAGTTGCTGATAATTCCGGTGCGAAGGAAGTTATGTGCATTAAGGTCTTGGGTGGTTCCAAGCGTCGCTATGCTTCGGTGGGGGATGTTATTGTGGTATCAGTTAAAGATGCCATTCCTCGCGGAAAGGTGAAGCCGGGCGAAGTGCTAAGGGCGGTTATCGTTCGTACGCGCCAACCGCTTAAAAGGCCTGATGGATCGTTGATCGCCTTCGACTCAAATGCAGCCGTGTTGCTTACCAAGCAGAATGAGCCAATCGGGACGCGTATTTTTGGCCCTGTGACAAGAGAGTTACGTGCCTGTGGGCAGACAAAGATCATGTCCTTAGCGCCGGAGGTGTTATAATGACGCAAGCTAGGTTTAAAATCAAAAAAGGTGATTTCGTCAAAGTAATGGTTGGGCGCGATAAGGGCAAGACGGGTGTCGTACTGAAGGTCCTCTTGGATGAAGCCAAGGTGATTGTTGAGGGCGTGCGTTCTGTTGTACGGTTTATTCGCCCAAGTCAGGCTCACCCCAACGGAAGGATCGCTAAGAATTTACCTATTCACATTTCGAATGTGGCTTTGGTAGATCCTGAATCAGACCTAATAGGGCGTGTTGGGTATCGCTTCAACGAGGCTGGCAAAAAGGAGCGTTACTTCAAAAAGTCAGGCCGGGTCGTGGAGGAGCCTAAGAGGTAGTTATTTTAAGGAGTTTATCTGATTCTGACGCTGTTACGTCGAATATTGAGGGTAAGGAAGTGGAAAACGTATTAAAAAACGGATTAAAACAACGCTTTGAAAATGAGATCGTTGGGTTCTTAAAGCAGAGTTTGGAGATCAAGAACCCTTATGAGATCCCACACATTACGAAGGTTGTTCTCAACATGGGTGTTGGCGAGGCTGCACAGGACAGCAAGAAGCTGGATATTGCCCTCGAGGAGCTCACGTTGATTGCTGGCCAGAAGGCTGTGCCGACGTTTGCGAAGAAGTCGATTGCAACGTTCAAGATCCGTGTAGGGATGCCGATTGGTGCGAGGGTGACGCTGCGTAAGGATAGGATGTATGAGTTCCTAGACCGCTTAATCAATATTGCTCTGCCGCGTATCCGAGACTTCCACGGTTTTTCGGCAAAGAGCTTGGATGGGCATGGGAATTACTCTTTCGGTATTAAGGAGCAGATTATCTTCCCAGAAATCAATTACGACCGCGTTGATAAGATTCGTGGGTTGGATGTGACGGTTTGTACAACGGCTAAAAATGATAAGGCGACTTTGGCTTTGCTGAAGGCGATTAATTTACCGATAGTTAGGGATCTGTAGAGGGTGTATGGCAAAGTTAAGTTCCATAGAGAATAACAAAAAGAGGATGCGGCTCGCGCAATCTAAGGCAGCGACGCGCGCAGCTTTGAAGGCGAAGATTGCGGACAAGTCGATGGATTTTGAAGAGAGATTGCGTTTGGTCCATAAGCTCGCTGAAATGCCAAGGAATTCGTCGCGTATTCGTTATAGGAATCGCTGTGAGATCACAGGGCGTCCTCGCGGGTTCTACAGAAAGTTTCATATGTCGCGTTTGGCGCTAAGGGAATGTGCGTTGTCAGGTTTGCTGCCGGGTGTTACGAAGGCGAGTTGGTGAGGGAGTAATAAGTTATGCTAATTCTAGATCCTATCGGTGATTTGCTAACAAGGATTCGCAACGGCCAGAAGGCCAGAAAGGCTTTTATTCTCGTTCCTGCATCAAAAGAACGCGAGGCCGTTCTGAATGTTTTGGTGGAGGAGGGGTATATCTCTTCGGTCGTTCGTGAACACCAAGAGGGAACTTACGATCGTCTGCGCGTTACACTGAAATACGTTGGAGGCCAGGGGGCGATACAGATGATTAAGCGTGTTTCTAAGCCGGGGCGCCGGGTGTATTCTTCTGTTCGTCGGCTCAAGCCAGTTCAGAACGGCTTGGGAATGAACATCTTGTCAACACCGAAGGGTATTATGTCCGACGTGAAGGCGAGAGAAGTCTTGGCTGGTGGCGAAGTTTTGTGTTCTGTTTTCTAGGGAGGCATAATGTCGAGAGTTGGTAAGCATGATGTTCATATTCCAGCCGCCGTTACCATGACGCAGAACGGGGATGTGATCAGTTTTAAAGGTAAGCTAGGTGAGGATTCCTTACGAATTCCTGATTGCGTAGAGGTTTCGAAAGTAGAAGGTGGGTTGAGAGTTCGTCCAAAGGATGACTCCCGTCATTCTCGCTCGATGTGGGGGACGGTCCAAAGGCTTTTGTCGAACATCATTCATGGTGTGTCTGAGGGGTTCACAGTCAACCTCGATCTCGTGGGTGTAGGTTATAAGGCAGCGGTGTCAGGATCAAAATTGACGTTACAGTTAGGGTATAGTCATGACATCGATTATGCCATTCCTCAAGGAGTGGTTGTGAAGTGTGAGAAACCAACTTCGATTTCTATCACGGCGTCATCGAAGCAGAGAGTGGGGGCTATCGCGGCTCTTTTGCGTTCGTATCGTCGCCCCGAGCCTTACAAAGGGAAGGGAGTTATTCGAGCTGGTGAGTTCGTTGTGAGAAAAGAAGGGAAGAAAAAGTAATATGTTGTCATCCATTCAGTTGCGTTTAAGAAGAAAGATTCGGCAGCGTGCTAAGATTCGCCGCGTGCTGGGGGATCGTTATCGCTTGTGCGTTCACAGAACGGGGCGGCATATGTACGCTCAGATCATTGATGATAAGCAGGCTAAGACGCTTGCGGCAGCCTCGACTCTTAGTAAGGAGGCACAGGGCGTCAAGAACGGAGGCAATAAAGCGGCGGCGGCTCTTGTTGGGAAGTTGATCGCGGAGAAGGCTAAGGCCCTGAATATCTCTGAGGTCGTTTTTGACAGGTCTGGATTTTTGTATCATGGACGTATTAAGGCTTTGGCTGATGGTGCGCGTGAAAACGGTTTAGTATTTTAAGGGAAGATTATGGCAAGAGCGGAACATAGCAATAGAGAACGTGGACGCGAAGAAGCGCAGCCGTTAGTCGAGAAATTGATCAGCGTTCGCCGTGTGACGAAGGTTGTGAAGGGTGGTAAGACGATGCGTTTTTCTGCACTCGTTGTTGTTGGCGACGGTAAGGGGCAGGTTGGATACGGAACAGGAAAGGCTCGTGAGGTGCCGGATGCTGTCCGTAAGGCTTCAGAGAAAGCGCGTCGCGAGATGATCCGTGTTCCTATGCGCGAAGGACGTACCTTGCATCATGATGTAACTTGTTCTGTTGGAGCTGGTCGCGTGATGATGCGTAGTGCTGTTGCTGGTACGGGCGTGATTGCTGGTGGGCCTATGCGTGCTGTTTTTGAAGCCCTAGGAATTCAGGACATTGTAGCAAAGTCGCTAGGGAGTCCGAACTACCATAACGTAGTCCGGGCGACATTTCGGGCGCTGCAAATGGTGACGTCACCGCGTAGTGTTGCAAACCGTTTAGGTAAGAAACTGAGTGATGTCGTGAGCCGTCGCGAGGCCTTTTTGACAAAGAAAACGCCAGCGGCTAATGGTGAGAATATTATTCGCGAGTAAGTGTGGAGGGTGAGATGCCTGGAGATGAGAAGAAGGTGAGCGTGGCAACAAAGAAAAGACCCGCGGATTGGACGGATGAGACCGTTGTGGTGGAGCAGTACCGTAGCGCCATTCGCCGGCCGGGTGTCCAACGTCTTCAGCTTAAGTCGTTGGGATTAGGACGGGTTGGGAAGACGAAGGTTTTACCAAAGATTCCGTCTGTTATGAAGCTTGTTGAGCGGCTGAGCCACATGGTTCGTGTTAAGGAGTAGAGGGTCCTATGTCTTTTAGGTTAAATACGATTCGCGATAGGAAAGGGGCTTTGACACGGCGCAAGATTGTTGGTCGTGGTATTGGCTCTGGATTAGGTAAAACTTCAGGTCGTGGTGGTAAGGGGCAGACGGCTCGTTCAGGCGTGTCTTTGAATGGATTCGAAGGCGGTCAGATGCCTGTTTATCGACGTCTTCCAAAGCGTGGTTTTAAGTCGCACTTTGAGCCTTTGTATGAGCTGCATTATCGCAAGCTTGAGCCGCTCATGAAGCGTGGCGTTTTGAAGGAAGGTCAAACCGTTGACATTAAATTCTTAATCGATAACGGTATGGTTTCAAAAAGTTGTGCGGGTGTGTCGCTAATCTGTAAGGGGGAAGTGGCAGCGAAATTGAACTTTGTTGTAACGCGCGCATCAAAGAAGGCAAGAGAGCTTATTGAAAAGGCTGGCGGGACAGTTACGATAGGTTAAGGCTCGAGAAAAGGGGAGTTGCTTATGGCTTCAGATATGGAACAATTTGCGGCGGGCGTCTCGCTGGAAGCTATAGGTAAGGCTAAAGATTTGCAAAAGAGGGTTTGGTTTACCCTGTTGGCGCTTATTGTTTGTCGTTTGGGAACGTATGTTCCTTTGCCGGGTGTGAACCCGAGTGTGATTGCTGAGTTTTTGAGTCAGAACAAGGGTGGGTTCATTGGCGTCTTAGATATGTTTTCTGGTGGTGCTATTGGTCGTATGACGATGTTCTCGTTAGGTATCGTGCCTTATATCTCAGCCAGCATCATTGTTCAGTTGATGACATCCGTCTTCCCCTCTTTTGAGGCCTTAAAAAAGGAAGGTGAAGCAGGCCGAAAGAAGCTTGGTCTTTATACGCGTTACGGAGCGATTGGTTTGGCTGCCATTCAAGCTTTTGGTGTGGCGGCTGGCTTGGAGCACTTAAGTGGGCAACACGGAGCAGCGGCAGTGACCATTCCAGGTGCCTTTTTCCGCATTATGACGGTGCTTACTCTCACGGGGAGCACGATGTTCCTTGTGTGGGTTGGCGACCAGATCACATCCCGCGGTATAGGAAACGGAACGTCGCTTATTATTTACGCTGGTATTGTTGCGAACCTACCATCGGCGCTTGGACGGACTTTAGCGGTTGGGCGTCAGGGGACAGTTTCTGTGCCGGTCATTCTTCTTATCCTAGCGGGGATTGTTGGGATCGTTTACTTTGTGGTGTTTATGGAGCGTGCCCAGAGACGCATCCCTATTCAGTACCCAAAGCGTCAAATGGCAGTTGGTATGCCGGCAGTGGCGCAGACGACACACCTTCCGTTGAAACTCAATAGTGCTGGTGTAATTCCGCCGATCTTCGCGTCGTCGTTAATTTCCTTCCCGGCGGTTCTTGTGACATTCGTGCGTGTTTCGGAGACATCTTGGTTGAGAACCTTTACTCGTCTGTTTGAGAGGACCCAGCCGTTGTATATCCTCTGCTTTGTAGGGTTGGTAATTTTCTTTGCTTACTTCTACACGGCACTAATGTTTAACCCTCAAGAAACAGCGGATAATTTGCGTAAATCAGGCAGTTATATTCCCGGGATTCGTCCTGGTCAGCAGACGGCTGAGTATATCGACTATATGTTGACGCGGTTAACAACAGTTGGGTCAATTTACCTGGCTGCGGTGTGCGTTATTCCCGAATTTGTTGTTGTGAGGTTCTCTCTTCCGTTCTTCATAGGTGGTACGAGCATTTTGATCGTTGTGAGTGTGACCATTGATACGATCAGCCAAATTCAGTCTCATTTGATGGCGCATCAGTATGAAGGTCTAATCCGTAAGGCGCGCGCCCAAGGGAGGCTGTCGTGATTTCTCGAACAGCCATTATCTTTGTCGGTCCCCCGGGATCGGGGAAGGGGACTCAGGTTCCTGTCTTGCAAGAGGAGTTTCAGTTTGCTTCGTTTTCGGTGGGCGACGCTTTCCGTGCGGCTATTGCTTCAGGATCGCCTCTGGGGCAGAAGGTGAAGGAATTGTGCGGTCAGGGGAATTTGGTTCCGGACGAGATTGTTCTGGAGACGGTTGGGAATGCGTTGAGATCGTTAGATGCTCCGCGCGTTTTGCTTGATGGTTTTCCGAGAACGTTGGTGCAAGCGGAAGGCCTGGGGCGTCTAATGCCCTCAGAAGAATGGAATATAGTATGTCTGTTTTTCAATGTATCCGACGATGTTGTACTGGACAGAATCTCTGGAAGGTTTTCGTGTAAGGCCTGCGGCCGCGGTTATAACGACAAGTATCTTCTTCCCAAGGTTGAGGGTGTTTGCGACGTCTGTGGCGGGAAGGAGTTTGTGCGGCGAGATGATGATGCACGGGCGACGGTGTTGACGCGTCTTGCGAATTATAGGACAATGACAGAGCCGCTCCTCGACTACTATAGGCAGAGGAAGTGCTTGTTTGAGATCCAAGGTGAGCGATCTGTGAGTGAGGTTTCCTTGCAACTGAGGTCGGTTGTCTCGGATGTGTTAGGTTTGGTTTGTTGAGGAGAAGAAAGTGGCACGTATTGCTGGCGTTAATATACCAACTCAGAAGAAGGTGGGGATTGCTTTGCGTTACATTTATGGGATCGGCCCCAAGAACGCGTTAGAGATTTTGGAGAAAGCAAAAGTCTCGCCGGACGTACGCGTTCACCAATTAACGGATGCTGAGGTACTGCATATTCGTGAGATCATTGATGCTGGTGAGTTTAAGGTAGAAGGCGATCTGCGACGTGAAGTTTCTATGAATATTAAGCGCCTTATGGATTTGGGGTGTTATCGTGGGTTGCGTCACCGGAAGAAGTTACCTGTTCGTGGCCAGAGAACGCACACGAATGCAAGAACTCGTAAGGGGAAGGCTATTCCTATTGCGGGTAAGAAGATTGCGACAAGGTAGTTAGGTTATTGGATTTAGGTGTTGTATGGCTGTTAATAATTCTGTGAGAGTGCGTCGCAAAGATCGTAAGAGTGTGCCAAACGCTGTGGTTTACATTAATGCGTCGTTTAATAATACAATTGTCACGGTGGCCGACGAGGCGGGAAATGTAGTAGCGGCCGCATCTTCGGGGATGGTTGGTTTTAAAGGCTCGAGGAAGTCGACGCCGTATGCTGCGCAGATTGCTGCAGAGTTGGCGGCTAAGAAAGCGGCTGAGCACGGTGTGAGAAATGTGCGTGTTGTTGTTAAGGGGCCTGGATCAGGACGCGAGACGGCCTTGCGCGCTCTTCAGAGTTTTGGATTTGTAGTGACGTCAATTTCTGATGTGACGCCCATCCCGCATAACGGCTGTCGTCCACCTAAGAGACGTCGTGTGTAGTTGGGGGATGGTGGTAACTGTTTTGGGAGTGAATGAGGTCGGTCGTGATTGATAAGAATTGGTTGTCATTGATTAAATCCTCGAAGTTGGATGTTCAGTACGTTGACGCGACGATGCGCTCTGCGGTGATTGTAGCGGAGCCATTGGAGCGTGGTTTTGGTACGACATTGGGAAATGCCTTGCGGCGTGTTTTGTTGTCATCGCTTCAGGGTGCAGCCTTTGTCTCAGTGAAAATCGAAGGCGTGCTGCACGAGTTTTCATCCATCAAAGGTGTGATGGAGGATGTTACGGATATCGTCCTCAACTTGAAGAATATTGGCGTGAAGCTTACATCGGAGTTACCCAAAAAAGTTCACATCTCAGTGACGGGCCCGAAGGTAGTAAGGGGTAGCGATATCGAGGTAGTGACGGGGGTCGAGATTTTGGATCCCGATGCCGTTGTCTGCACGGTTGGTGAGGGGACGACCCTGAACATGGAGCTGATGGTGGAATCTGGTAAGGGATTTGTCCAGGCAACGCGTGACCCTGAGGCACAAAAGGCTCTGGGCGTGATCCCCATGGATGCTCTTTTCTCGCCAGTTCGTCGCGTTGTTTACAACGTTGAGCCAACGCGTGTCGGCCAGAGGACGGATTACGACAAATTAACGATGACCATTGAGACTGATGGGTCTGTGAAACCGGACGATGCTTTGGCTTATGCGGCTCGTATCTTGGTTGACCAGATGCAACAGTTCATCAATTTCGATGAGCCGACTTTGGCGGGTTCGCGGGCTGATAGAGATAAGTTGCCGTTTAACCGGAACCTGTTACGCAAGGTGGATGATTTGGAGTTGTCGGTTCGTTCAGCGAATTGCCTAAAGAGCGAGAATATTATCTATATTGGCGACCTTGTCCAAAAGACGGAGCCAGAGATGTTGAAGACACCAAACTTTGGGCGCAAGTCTTTGACGGAGATTAAGGAGGTCTTGTCGCAACTCGGACTTGGTTTGGGTATGAACGTGGCAGGGTGGCCACCGGAGAATATTGAGGAGTTAGCGAAGCGGAACGAAAATCCGTTTGGTGAGTTTTAGGGTGGGGCGGGACGCCCTTGTGAAGTTGAAGAGGTTGTTATGCGGCACGGTTTTGCACATCGGAGATTAAATCGAACTTCAGAGCATCGTCAGGCGATGTTTAAGAATATGATCTGTTCCTTGCTGAAGCACGAAACGGTTAAGACGACTCTACCTAAGGCTAAGGAGCTTCGCCCTCTCGTCGAAAAAGTTGTGACACTTGGAAAGCGGTATCAGAAAGCATCGTCCGATGCAGAGAGACTGCATCTCCGTCGTCAGACTTTGGTGAAGGTTGGATGTCAAGAGACAACATCAAAGGTTTTGACGTCGTTGGCGGAACGCTTTAAGGACCGTCCCGGTGGGTATCTGCGGATTGTTAAGGCGGGCTTCCGCTACGGGGACAATGCCCCCATGGCGGTGATTGGTTTTGTAGATGCTGATCCTTCGGGTGCTAGCAAAGGTGAGGAAGCGCCGAAGAACTAAAAAGCAATACGGATTTGTTGGCGCTGTTTTGCTGAGCAAGGCAGCGTCTTTTTTTAGAGGGGATATGAATTTTTGGAAGGCCATGGGGAAGGTGCCAAGTCGGCGTGAACGGCATGCCTTTCATGGGTTGGATTATTTTGATGGCCGGCATTTTGATAACCTCCACAGTAGGCCTGTGCGTATTAGTAAGAAGGCTATCCTGAGGACAGGAAGGAAGTTGCTGTTTCGGCGGGTTGCCACTTCGCCAGTGCACGTTCCAGTCGTTAAAACAGATTTAAAGGCATTAACTTCGGAGGGTGTGGCAGTTGTTTGGTTAGGGCATTCCTCAATTTTTTTGAAGACGCTCCAGCGAACGGTTTTAGTGGATCCAGTTTTAAGCGATTATGCAGCCCCTTTTCCAGGTGCTGTGCCAGCGTTTCCAGGCACGAATCTGTATACGCCGGAGGATTTTCCAAAAATTGATATCCTTCTCGTGACGCATGATCATTATGATCATCTGGATGCGTCTACAGTCGTGGCATTAAAAGATAAAGTCTGCAAAGTGGTTGTTCCTCTGGGTGTTGGATCTCATCTTCGTTATTGGGGATACCCAGACGAAAAAATTGTGGAGTTGGGTTGGTACGATTCATACCGAGGAATGGAAGGAATGTTGATAACAGCAACACCCGCCTTACATATGTCTGGTAGGAGCCCTTTGTTAAAGAGAACCTTATGGGCTTCGTATGTCGTAACAGTAGCGGCCTCAAATTTGTACTTTGGAGGCGATAGCGGCTACGGAGAGCACTTCCAGGACATTGGCCAGAGGTTTGGACCTTTTGATCTCGCGTTCCTAGAAAATGGCCAATACAATGCTAATTGGCCACAAAATCATTCGTTCCCCGAGCAGACGTTGCAAGCAGTCCAAGATCTAAAGGCCAAGATGCTTTTTCCTGTCCATTGGGGGCGATTTTGCCTGAGTGATCACGCGTGGAATCAGCCGATTCAGCGCTTGATGCGGCTTAAAGAAGGAATAAAAGTAACGGTTCCCAAGATTGGAGAACCTTACGAAGTTGGCTCCGAGCCTAAACTTCAGGAATGGTGGCGTGATGCCGCGTCAGTTGACGCCATTTAACCGTCTTTGTAGAATGGGGGATGTGCCCTGGAGAGATGGCCGAGTGGTTGAAGGCGCACGCCTGGAAAGTGTGTATACGGGTGACCGTATCGGGGGTTCGAATCCCCCTCTCTCCGCCAAGTTCGGGAAGTTTAACCAATCCGAGAATGATTCAAACAAGTCTCAAATCCCTATGTTCTATGGGCTTCTGCACGTTTTAAGCTGGACAATAAAAGGGATTTTAGATGACAAAAATCGCCCCTAAAAATGCCAAAAATTATGAAAACACCTACATTGGTATCTTGGTCCTTGGTGTCCAAGAAGGGCTTTTTTGCCTGTAATACTTGATAAAACTCTTCCTAAATATGAGGCAAATCCGATTTTTCTGCGACGAACGATGTAGATGTTTTTTTGGGGTCGCAAAAAGGCGGAGGCCCCGTTGTTCATTTTTCTTGACTTCTGGGTTCGGAGCCTCTACGTCGCCTTTAGAACCCGTGAGCACCTCGAATAAGGAGGCCAAGTGTTCTCTAAAACCGTTATGTCAGGCATCAGCCGACTCCTGATGGGCAGTTTCCTCCATCTCCAGATCCAGTCGTCTGTGTGGGCCGTTACGCAAGTGATTGACCTCTCCGTTCTTCCAGCAGAGTCCTCTTTGCCTGTCCCCGCTTCTCAGCTCCTCGCCTATCGGTAGCTCCAAATCCAACAAGAGCAGGATCTTCAACGGGCTCTGACAGAGTTAACGGCTCTCTCTCACCTCTCTTGGACTGTCAACGTGATGGGCGACCGTGGCTGAGACGGCCCAAACCGTCATCTCCGTGGCCTTTACGCCTTTCCTCGCCCTTCAGGAACTTCTGAAAAAGTCCGAAGCTGAGATCCAGCAGCGCTTGAAGCAACCTTTAGTTCTTCATGATCTCCTCGAAGAGAAGAAACTTATCGATTTGGGAGATGGCACGTCTGTTGAAATTTCCTGGGACGGTAAGGTCAAAATCAACCAGACTGCCAAAAATTCGTCGGAGCTCCACGTTCAGTCCCTCACCGACGTCATTCTTGATAACGTCAAAGCTCCTAACCTGGCTCTTAACGCTCCCTCGGTCTCTCTCTACGAGGCCAGGCGGATATTAACCACCTGTCCATTAACTTTGGGGAAGCGCTCCCGCTAAAACGATCATCTTCGAGCTGAGCCTTCAAGCCGTCTTCATAGCTCCAAACCCCGATCCGAATGGCGCTCTCCTGTACAAAGGTCGAATCGATTTGAAAGATCCTACTGCCATAAATACACGCTATTTCGTAATGTAGAGTTGTATTAAAAGAATAAATAATTAACGAGTATATGTTAAGGGTTGAAACCTGCGTTTGACAACGAGTTCAATCCTAATTAGGACGCTGTGAATGCTTGGTTCTTATCAATGGTAGTCATTCATGCATTATATTGTTGGTCCTTTGGTTTGTGCCTTGCATAGCTACGGGAGTACTGCAAGCAAGTGTGAGAATTACCCCGGATGGTAATAACGTTGATGAAAGCAAAATGGCTGAGGTGTTAGCTCATCAAAAACAGAGTATGTCTGAATTCAACAAAAACTGGGAAAAACTCTGCGGTTGAAAATTCTTAATGTTAACCAGGAGAAGCGAAGGAAACCATTATTTTATCGTTGATGATTGCGGTAGTTCCATATCTTCTCTGCCAGATGTTGACTACGAACCTAAAGGAGATGGTGGTCTTCCTACCTCAAAACGATAAGTCTGAGCCAGAGGGAACTGGCGATTCCCATTTAGCGACAACAGAGCCTTCAAGTTAGAGAGGAACTCATGTTTCAATGGGGTAGAAAGACATTCATGTTGGTAACCGGCATGCTGTGCAGCGTGTCGAGTTGTGAAGTTTGGGGACTAGCTGTGCCTGTGGCTTATACAACAGCAGCAGACTTAGGTTCTGGACATCTGACTGGTATCGATGAAGCCGTTGTGGAGTTTCACCTCATACGTTTTTGCGCTCAATCCATTGTCACCGCAGAACGCTAAAGTTGAGCTTCGTCGGTTTAATGGATCCAACTTGGGCCCAGTGTTGGGAGCCTTTAATGCTCTCAGAACCGGCTTACTAAGCGGCAACAATGCATCAAAATGTCTACAGCTAGAAGCCATAGATATTTTGATGGATTTAACATTATTCCGTCTGTTCTTGTTGTTGCACGTTATAACCATGTCTGGCTGCAATTTTTTCTTCTACTTCAAATAGCTCATGAATAGCTTTTATAGCCTTTTTGAGAAGTTCTCTGTCTTCTTCTTTTAGCTCTTTTGCTAATTCAAGTTGTTTTGTCGGGAATATTTCTCGGCTATCTTCATCAGGAACCAAATAGCGGCAATACCATAATACTTCATCGAGAGCATAGTATCCCGCGTATCCGAGCCCTTCGTAGATATATAGGAGATAATCATCAAGCGAATAATTCTCTTCTTGTTGTGAATCTCCTTGTTGCGCACTCTCTTGCTGGACGTTCTGTCCCGGTGTATTCCTGGACCCTTGCGAATGTTGTTCCTCCGACGCCATCAACGACGTTGAGGTTGTTATCGATATCAATGTTGCTAAAAATATTTTCTTCATAAAATCTTCCTCCAAGATCAAAAAATTAATTCAAGTATCAAAACTATTTATACATGACTTTGCGTCTGACAATGACGCTTCGCCCTGTCTGGTGGAGGGAGAGGATTGCCGCATTTCCCGCACGCTAGTGGTCCCTTGTGCCCACAGTTTGGACAAACTGGTGGCTCTTTGTGCGCTCCTCTAGGTCCCTTAGGATGGTATTTCCCTTGCGGTGGAGCGAATGTTGTGCCACATCCTCCACATTTTGGCGCCCCTTTGTAACCGCAACTTGGACATGCCGGTGGTTCTTTGTGCATTCGATGAGGTGGCGGCCCTACGCGGCGCCCAGGATGAGGGCCACTTGGGCAACTCGCCTCCATTCCTCCTGGTGAAATAAGCCCTACGCAAACGCACGCAGCGGCTAATTTAAAGATAGTTTTCATAGATTCCTCCTTATTGAATCAAAATTGAATCAGACATTCCAAACGATCTGTTGGTTGTACTGACTTGTTATGGACTCCTTTTTCTTTGTACAAAGTCGACATTAATACTTAGTTAAGCGCGGATGTACCACCTTTGCTACATATAGGTGAATTCGTTTATAATGTGAGTAGTCGTCCTTCGTAACGGTTTTCTGACATGATCTCGCTTAAGATTCGGCACCTCCGGCAGGACGATGAAAACATCGGTAATATCCGTGGTTTGGGCCTCTCAACAGCGAGAGGACGCGTTGAAATTCGCCCCGGCCACGAGTCTTACTGTGCTGCCATCCTTCCTCCGTGCGTTACCTACCAAGGAGAAGATCGACAATGGCACACCATTCAAATTCACGAAGAGGGGTTCCTCAGATTTGAGGATGATCAGTGTCAGCTTTGGGTTTTATGAGGAGAGAAAAAAACCAGAGGGTCAGAATGCTAAAAACACAACCTCCTAAAAAAGCACCCGATGAGGAGTGGAGAATTTCGCACATTCTCCCTGCTAAACGGTTACTTAACAGCCCTCCGAACCCGACGACAAGGTAGTAAAGGGCAAAGGCTGTTGCACGGCATTCTTTAGGAACGGATCCTGCTACAAAAGAGAGGACGACGCCTTGTGAAGCTCCCAAGAACACCCCAGCCAGAATAGTTCCCAACGTAAAGGTCAACGGGGATATGGCTAAGAAAAACAAAGTGTGAGCTCCTATATGACAAATGACAGCTAGTTTGAAGATCTTGATTCCATTATTCCAACCTCGCCACAAGCAACACAGGAGGGCTATCATGACTGCACAGCTATCGTACATAACCGTCAGTACAGCCCAATCTTTTGGCTGGATTCCTATATCCAAAGCTCGCCTTCCAACAAAGGATATACTAAAACGAGCAAACATCAGTAAAAAACAAACCAATAATATGCAAAAGAAGGGAAAAGACAGTGACTTCAGTGACCGCCAAAAGGGAAGAGAAGGCTGTTTTTCTTCTTGCGGCTCTACTGAGGTTGCCTCTTGAAGAGCTCGGCTTGCTAAGAAAAAAGCACACAAGCAAGGGAGGGTCGCGAGTGCAAATATGAATTTATAAGACCCACCCAAGACGTGTGTGAAAAAGTGGGAGGAAAGAACCGTACGCGTTACGATTGCCCCTACCACGCTTCCAGACAACATCGCAACATGCTTTAGATTGTAGTACTGCCGCGACGACATCCCTCCCATCGATGTTAGATCTGCGATCATCGCATCGGCCGGGCAAGAACGCAGCCCTTTAGCCAAACGGTCACCAACCTGTACAAGAAAGACGGATAAAAAGCCTGTAGCTAGGGCAAAACAAGCCTTAGAGAGAACGCTTAACGCTGTTCCCCACACCAAAATACATTTTCTTTTTCGCAAATGATCGGAAAAAATTCCCGCAAAAAACTTTGATAAATAAGCTGTCAGAACGGCTGCTCCTTCGATCTTTCCCATTTGGATGGGCGTCAGTTTTAAGGTTTGAGTGAAGAAAGCCGGAAGGACACTCGACACCATCATTGTTGCGAAGGTCGAAAAAAACGAAATCCCCACCAACGCAAGGAGGTTCCTCGTTGGCGAAAGGATCACAGTAACGACCTCCGGGCTACCGCCTTCAGGCAAATTCAGCGTCAATTTGCGCCTGGACATCCGCACTGCACGACAGGTTAGTAAACACCTTTTGGACGTCGTCGTTATCCTCGAGAACGTTGACCATCTTCAGAATTGTCCTTGTCGTATCCAAATCACAATCGATCGTATTCAAAGGATTCCAAACAACTCCCATTTCAGCAGGTGTTCCCACAGACTCCGTAAGGGCGTCCCGCACCTGCCCAAAAACGTCCTGAGTACAGGAAACCTCAAAAAACTCCCCCATTTCTTCAACGTTGTCTGCACCAGCGTCAGCTGCCTTTTCAAACAAGGTGTCCAATGTGGTCATTTCCTTGGGAAAAAGGAGCTGCCCTACTCGCTCAAACATAAAACTCACACTTCCAACGTCCCCAAGGTTGCCTCCGTGTTTCGAAAAAGTCGACCTTACCTCCGGGACGGTCCTATTACGGTTATCTGTCAGCGCCTCGACGATGACGGCTACACCTCCAACGCCAAACCCTTCGAAACGAACCTCCTCATAAGACTCTGTATCATCCACGCTTGAAGCTTTTTTCAGGATGCGATCGATATTGTCCTTTGGCATATTCTCGGCTCGAGCTGCAGCCAAGGCTGTTCGGAGACGCGGATTAGATTGAGGATCGACGCCGCCCATCTTGGCTGCCACCAAAATCTCCCTCCCGAGTTTAGCAAACGTCTTGGCGCGCTTAGCATCCTGCGCGCCTTTTCGGTACATAATATTCTTGAATTGCGAGTGTCCTGACATTTTCCTTTGGCCCAATCCGCCACTCTCAAACCTCGTCCCCCATTTTGCCACGACAAGACTTGCCTCGGCAAGGGGGAGTTCTGGCAGCCCTAGATTCTAAGGTCCGCCCCCCTCATCCCCTTCCAGGACATACGTTAGCCTTATGTCGTCGGCATAACTACTACAAAGGCATTCCCAGAGAGGTGCACGCAATCGACGTTCCAAACCCAACTACCATTAATTTTTAAATCTCCACTTTTTGTGTAAGAGGAATGATGATTTTTGCGAACTTTACTCAAAGTGATGTTCTGACCAGTCAAAACTTCCATCTCTTTCTGGGAGTAGGTTCTCTGAATATCCAGACAAATTAAACGATGAAGAAGGTTTTGTAGACATTTTGGGGTAAGTAATACTCAAGACGATGAGTATGATTAAGCACCACGTAGGAGCAAATACGCTTGTCGGCTTGGTGGCGCCAGACAGGTTTGTTTTACAGCGGCTGCGGATGAGTCGCCTTATGCTAAGCGGCAGTTTCATCGCTATGGTACGCCAATAACAGGCAATAGAGGAAATGAAGCTGTAGTTCGCTTAGCGCTAGGATAGGGAAACGAAGGTCTCGCCGACGGTGTTTTGAAGCTCCTGAAAATGCATCAAGAGGGACTTTCTGCGACGAAAAGGTCATTCGCTATCAGCCCGAAGCGAGCGACAGCGGATTACTACAGAGTTTAAGGTGCTAGGACAGGCCGGATACGTTTTGCGGAGGAGAAAAATGTCGGTTTACCTTAGGGTTCTTTAGTTCGACTGTCTTGAGCGCAAAATATACCAAAAAGAAACAAGGTATTCGCAGCTTTAGAAGTGCCCGTAAAGATAACAGGGATGCACTTCATAACAGAAACTAGCGATAACGGAAGTAAGCTACACAGTAGCTTCTTTGACTACAAGGTCAAGTATCCCCCCCCCACTGACAGACAAGTCCCCCGGCAGGCAAATGCCATCTACCACATAGACACCGAACGTCCCCAAAAACCACCGGAGTTTGGCAAAACAGACACCCCAGAAAACGCCTACAGAAAGAGGCCTACCACTCACCCCCAAGCCCCCCCTTCCAAGAACCCGAGTATCACGGGGCCCGCAAACGGAGCCCCAACAACACGCTTCGTCTAGGCAATAGCGGCAGTGCCTGAGCGTCCTTCAACAATTCTCATCCCGCGACGACCTGATCGTCCCAAACCTGTATTCTTCGCGATACGGCTCCTTCGCACAGCATACCCTGGAGCGACCATAGGATAATCTGCCGGCAATCCCCAGCGCTCACGATACTCTTCCGGCGTCATGCGATACACCGTACTCAGGTGCCTTTTTAGCATCTGTAGCTTCTTACCGTCTTCCAAACACACGATATAGTCATCATGAATGGAATCCTCCACTGGAACCGCTGGCGAAGTAGGCAAACGCCCCTTCATCCCCGCCGCCGTCTTTTGAATATCACACAAGCTCTGATAGAACGAAGCCAAAACCTGCTTCGCTTCATCAAGAGGTGTTTTATTCGCTTCAATATAGGCTGCCGCCAAACGCGTCGCCATCTGCATCAATTCTGTCTGCGTCATCTCCGTACTCTCCGTCATGTTTTCAACCTACCAACAAAGTATTCACAAAGAATATATAGAAAATTCTGGGAGGCTTTGCAAGAACTATTTTTCGTATCCAGCCCCACTCCATCCTAATAGAGGAGCTAAAACCTCTAAAAAGCCTGTATTTTGTGCACTTACCAAACATCTTTGCCTCCTAATCTTTTTATTTCCCTGTCGCCAAAATCATCTTGTTTCGCCCAAAATTACGCCTCATGAGCCGTCCTCAACTCGCCTGACATGAAATGCTTAGGGAAATGTTGGTCGCCCAATCCCGTGAAGAAGAATCGTTCGCAAGTTTGAGGAGTTATTACAAAATCCGAAACCGCGGATTCTGGGTTAAACATGGACCATACCCCACGCGAAGAGTAGTACCCTTGCCATGACACGCTATAAAGACTGACAATAATCATCTCGGCAAGTTTTTGCGTGCATCCGCCCCATTTCCTACGGCTCGTACGAAGCATCAGACGACTCTGCACCGATCTCCACCAATCACACCACCTACCAAAAAGGAGACACTTAACCTCGGAATACAACAAAATATTCATTTGACGCCAATTTATTAACCCTTTCTTTATTTTATGTTAACAATTTGTTAATTATTTTGCAATACAAGTACTGATATAAATTTTTTTGCACAAGAATACATCACAAAAAAACTTAATAGCCCCAGGGATGTTTTTTGCTCAATGTTTTCGGTTAAGTACTTTCGAGTCTCTTAAAATTATGATTGCAAAGAATGCAAAAATATATTGAACATATTTACAGTATATTGATAAAAAGACATTGAGTTTTCAGTTGGATAAGACCGAAATGCGGGTATTCTATTTGACTCGCGTACTCATCTTAGACCTCCACCATTTAACTCAAACTAATAACTTTAAGCACCGAGAGAGTGATAGGCTAGAAGAGCAGCTACATCGATTTGGTTTACGAAGTTTCCGAGCTCGCGCCGACCTTTTTATGCCCTTTTGATGACCGTTTATTCATTTTCAATGATGAACAGGGACCAGCAAAGATGTCAAATATGACTACAATGATGACAACCACGCATCCACTCATTCGTGTTTTGGATAATACTTGCAAAAATACAAAAGCCCTGTTTTTTAATGCAATAACAACGAAATAACTTAGAATACCAATGTGTAATAATAAGACAAGTATACAAAAATACTCGTTTTTAATCTAAGAAACTTTATCCATAGGCCGAGAAAGAGAGATGTTGTCTGAGGCTAAAACAAACGCTGCGCTTCTCAAAGCAAAAATATACCCCCTTACGTTAAGTAATATACTGTCGATTTTATCAAAAGCTCTCCTAAGGACTTACTCAACACTATCCGGTCCCGACCCTTGACCCCCCGCTTAATTTTCTATCACGCCAAATGAAACGGGTGTGTTTTTCACTCCTCTCCCTTCAGCTGTTTGGGTGTCCGGGTTTCTCGGGTTTTAGTCAAGGACGAGGATGTATTGCACTTACGGATTTCCAATTATATTCAAGACTTGTGTGTTTGGTTGTTGGAACGGATGGAGCGCTCAGATACTTCAGCTACTCGTGTTGCGCCTTACTCCCTTCTAAGCAGTGCGCAATCCTCAATTTACTATTAGCTAAAACACTCTGGACAGAATGCATCACGTCGTGTATACTAAGAACCAATTAATTGCATTTATGCTTTGATCGATTTCACAAAGTTTATTTTTTTCAGCACAAAGGAGTTTAAGAATAAAAGCTTTTAAAAATTTAAGTTTAGCCCTGCTAGTGGCAACAGCTGTGCCAGGGGTTATGAACGCTTCAAGCCTGAAGAAAGGCGAGCCTGTGTCAGGTAGGATGTATTTCGATATCGACAGAAACAAATCCTTCCCTCTCGTCACGCCGACTGAAGTGGTTTTACTCCCGGAGCACATCTATTACTCCGGAGGACGGGGTACTGGTTATGAGCGTCAGGAGCATCCGGACGGTTTGAGGCTCACCCTGAACGAACTGCTAAAGGCCGGACGCGGCGACACAGAACAGTTGAAGAAGATTAAACAAATTTTAAGAGCCGGGCGTTCTACGGAGGCGGCCTATGCCATCCAATTGCTCAAAGGATTTAATAAAACGTTGTTCCCAAAAGACCAGGCAATCAGCATCGTGGACGTTTCTGTTCCGAACAAAAACCTTTGGATTAATGAGAGCCACAGTGAATATTTTGCAGTTGAAATGACGAGGGACGAGTACAAAGTTTTGAAAAAGGTGAGCGAGCCTTTTGTCTATGCATTACAAGAAGCGTTTTATTAGAAAACTGGAACAAAAATGACCTTTATGAGGCCTTCGTGTCTCAAATCTCTCCACAACAAACTCAGGACAACAACGAATAACCCCTCACGAGCCCTCCTTTGGGGGCTCAAATTTTTTCTCTCTTTCGTGCGCAATCAATTGACAAGCAGATCATCACAATATACCATGAAGGTAATGGGGATGAATTTTATCGCTTCACCTGCTATTCAGGAGGAGAGCTGGTGATGTTAGCTCAATCGTGACGACCCCGTCTAGGGGCTCTCACATTTTCCGGCCCAGAAGGGCTTTTCTTGTTAGGTCAAACAGCGTAACCGTGAAGGTTCTCTCAGTTCGAGCGGGACGACAGCCGTCAAAGACCGAAAAAAGGGGATTGCGCTGCAAATTTACACCAAGACAAACCCAGCCCGTTGTGACGATTTCGCCTTGAAAAGGCAAGCACTCCGAGAGGCGTGATACGAGACAAAATGAGCCTTTTTTGCCAAGAAACTGAATACTTACGATCTTGCCTAGTAAAGAGAATGGATGGATTACTCGTCGGTGAGGAGCCAACGACGATATGGACAGTGGAAGATCATCTTTTGGCACAAATGTTGCTCATAATTATCTTGCTGCGCCTATCGAAATTTGTTAAATTTATACGTTTCATGGTTGTCGTTGTCTCAAACATCTGAGTAGATGTAACGAGAAAATGGAGTTTTCGGTAATAGTTACCCTCAATTTTTAACAAAAGGAGATTTTTATGAATAAAAAATTCTTATTCATGGCCGCGTGTTGCTGCGGCTGTCCAGTCTTGAAGGCAGCGCATCTGCCGTCCTATGTGCCAGTCCCTGCTTTTCCTGAATCAGACTACAACACCCTCCCCCTCAACGTCCCGTACGGGGGAACAATTTACTTCTACGATCTGACTATCAATGGAAGGGTTATTTTCTCTGGCACTAATCCCAACATCTATGCCCGATACAATGACCCCTACTGGAATAAGGGCTTTAGTGAGCTCGACATCTGGAGACCCCTTGATTTTAGTCTGCAAGATGGCTCCCAACTTACGTATTCATTGGGCGAAATATTGTGCTTACCCAAACAAAACCCCGACGCTTTTAAAACTTTAGTCAGTCAGCTCCACGATGATACCGTCAAGCAAATCATGGCGATATGTCACTGGTTGCGCAAATCCGCTAAAAAGTCTATTGAATACAGTAGGTATTTTGCATCTAGTGCTAACATAGAGATCATCCCACTCGTGGTACCAAGCTTGGACCATATTGTAGAGCTATCAATGCATCCAGATAGACAAGCGAGAGAAGCTTCGTCAACGTTTTATATAAGAGACTTCGCTTGGGACTTCTACCAAAAGTGGGCATATTATTCTGATGACTACTCCTTTTTCCTGGACGAATTCGCCCGACGGGCACCCACGGTTGGACAAAATGATAGGCCTAGCTTAGTCAACGACATTATGCAGCATTTTTCCGTAAATCAAGCCCGTCACAACGTGGAGAGCATGATTGAAGAAATGGAGTGGAACGTTCAAAACGGTCGCAACCTCGAGTACTCTCAACAGTGGCTAGACCTGTCTAAAATAGCACGCGACTTACTAAATCAGATTAATGCGGGCCAAACTGGATACAAGATCATCGTTGTTCCTTGCAAGCCCGGCAATAAAGCTGCACAGAGTGACTATAATGAGTATGTGCGGCATTTTGCACCACCTGAGTTCACATACCCAATGATTATTCAGATCGCGAGTCAGCGTAGAGAGGTCACGACCCCCACCTACCCTATAGACTCGAAGGTTTTTGGAGACAGCTCTAAAGATTGTTTCGTCGTCATAGCTCAGGACAATCCAGGGCTCTCCAATAACAACCAACCCCATAACGACAATCAATAACTCTTGACCACCGAGGCTGGCTCACGTAATTTTTTTCAGCTGCCAGCCTCACTCCCCCGTTAACTTTTACACTTCCCAAAAACGTGTTTGGTATATTTTTGCGATCCAACCCCTTGACCCGCAACCAACATCTATGCTACCATGAGCAAAAGTTGGGACCCCCAAAAAAATTCACACAACCTGTTGACACCCCCTTCATTCCCATGTAGAATGAAAGAAAGTAGGTGAGGAATATTCACTTCACCAGGGTTCACTGCAGTTCAGTGGCCTACTAAGGTGGTAGGCAAAAAAAGAGAGCTTGGGGCGCCGGCTCTTTGCGCAGAGGCTTGACCAAATCTCTGGCGTATTTTTCGGCACGCAGGGCCTGTCGCTTGAGTTTAATCATTCACTGAAAGATCTCCCTCACGCACACGATCATTCATAACCCGTGAGGCTACCACAATCACTTTGCTTTTTCGCTCCAACCGAGCGTACAATGTTTTGGACTTTTTAAAGAAAGGAGGTCGTTATGAACGCCGACAAATTCACACAAAAATCACAAGAAATCTTGCAAAAGGCTCAGCAAATGGCCTTAGCAGAGCATCATCAGCAACTAACAATGTGGCACGTGCTGGGGGCCCTTTGTGACTCTCCGGACGAGGTCATCACGAAAATTTGGCCACCGGCTTTGGTCGTCGATCTGGCTCGTGAGGCGAAGTCCCAATGCGAGACTCTTCCGCGGGTCGAGTCCTCACAGCCCGGCCAGCTCTATTTGCATCCGGACCTTGCAAAGGTCTTTGAAGCCGCCGACCAGCACGCCAAGGAACTGGGCGACACTTTCGTTGGGCTCGACATCCTCGCGTGGGCCCTCTCCGACAACTCGGCCATAGGGAAGGTTTTGGACCGGCATGATTCCAATGTATTCAAGGTCCGTCTCAACGTGCTCAAGCAGAGAAAGGGGCGGAAAGCAACCACCCAGGATGCCGAATCATCCTACGATGCTCTTGAGCGTTACGCACGTGACCTGACCGAGACGGCCAGCCAAGGCAAGCTCGACCCGGTTGTCGGGCGCGACGAGGAAATCCGCCGAACGGTCCAGGTCCTTTCCCGCCGAACGAAAAATAACCCCGTGCTCATTGGCGAACCAGGCGTAGGGAAAACGGCCATCGCCGAGGGTCTTGCCCAGAGGATCGTCAACGGGGACGTGCCCGAGAACATGAAAAATTCCCGCCTCATGGCGCTGGATCTCGGGGCTCTTCTCGCTGGAGCCAAATACCGCGGCGAGTTTGAGGAGCGTCTCAAAGCCGTTTTGAATGATGTTGCCAAGTCCGACCAGCGCATTGTGCTGTTCATTGACGAGCTCCATACCTTGGTCGGTGCCGGAAAATCCGATGGAGCCATGGACGCGTCGAACATGCTCAAACCTGCCCTGGCTCGGGGTGAATTGCACTGCATTGGGGCTACGACTCTCGACGAGTACCGCCAGTACATTGAGAAAGACCCGGCCCTGGCAAGGCGATTCCAGCCCGTCATGGTGGATGAGCCTTCCGTCGAGGACGCCATTTCCATCCTCCGCGGGCTGAAGCCGAAATACGAGCTCCACCACGGCATCCGCATCAGCGATAGCGCTATCGTCGCCGCCTGCGTCTATTCGCACCGGTACATCAGCGATCGCTTCCTGCCCGACAAGGCCATCGACCTCATGGACGAAGCCGCCAGCCGCATCAAAATGGTCGTCGACTCCAAACCGGAGGACATCGACGAGCTCGACCGCAAAATCATTAAGCTCAAAATTGAGCGCGAAGCCCTGAAAAAGGAGCATGATGAGGCCTCCAAGGAGCGTCTGGCTCAGCTGGAGAAGGAACTGGTTGACCTTCAGGCTCAGTGCGACACCCGCACCCAAGCCTGGCAAGAAGATAAAGCCGTTCTAGACTCCACCCGGCGTATCAAGTCGGAGATTGACGTGGCCCGAGCTGACCTTGAGAAAGCCCAGAGAGAAGGAGATTTGGCCAAAGCCGGCGAGCTGTTGTACGGAAAACTACCTCAGCTAGAGGCCGAGCTCAAAACCCTGCAAGAACAGCAACAGAAAAGTTCGTTCTGCGAGGAGGTGAAGGAAAGCGATATCGCCACCATTGTCTCCCGGTGGACGGGCATCCCCGTCGAGCGGATGATGCAGAGCGAAAAGCAAAAACTGCTATCCATGGAATCCAAGCTTGAACAAAGCGTGGTCGGTCAAGATGAGGCCATCCAGACCATCAGCCGGGCCATTCGAAGATCGCGAGCGGGTTTGCAGGATCCTAACCGCCCGATGGGTTCGTTCCTCTTTCTGGGGCCCACAGGGGTTGGAAAAACGGAGCTGACCAAGGCCCTCGCCAAATTCCTGTTTGATGATGAAACCTCCATGATCCGCATCGACATGTCGGAATATATGGAGAAGCACGCTGTGTCCCGGTTGATCGGTGCTCCTCCGGGGTACGTCGGCTATGAGCAAGGGGGCGAACTCACCGAAGCTGTCCGCCGACATCCGTACTCTGTCATTCTCTTCGACGAAATCGAAAAGGCGCATAACGACGTGTTCAACATCCTCCTACAAGTGCTTGATGACGGCCGCCTCACCGACGGGCAGGGTCGCACGGTCGATTTCAAGAACACCATCATTATTCTGACTTCGAACCTCGGGGCGGAGTACCTCAACCAGATTTCGGAGGAAGCCACCCAAATTCCGCCTAGCATCCGCGAGCAGGTCATGGGCGTGGTGCAGGCGACCTTCCGGCCGGAGTTCCTCAACCGCCTCGACGGGCTCATCCTGTTTAATCCGTTGAGAAAGGCCCATATGGCGAAGATTGTCAAGATCCAGCTGGCCGCCCTGTCGAAGCGCCTCTCTGACCAGAAGATTGATATCACCTGGTCTCCGGGACTCATTGAAGGTCTCGTCGAGCGAGGTTACGAACCTTTGTACGGAGCGAGACCTCTAAGACGGGCCATCCAGCGGTATGTCCAAGACCCTCTCGCGACTCAGCTTTTGGAAGGCCAGTGGGCCCCCGGCGAGAAACTCGTCGCGGATTTTAATAATGGTGAGTTGATGATACGGAAGGCGTAAAACAAGCCCGGGAAACCGGGCCTGTTTTTGTCGGGGGCGCTGCTATCGATTTATGGGTGGCGTCTGAAGTATGCCAAATCACTGAATAATAACCACATGTTCATGAAGGCATGGTCGAAACTGTCAGTGTAAAAGACCTTGATGAGAAACATCGACATGGGTTCAACTCTTTTAATTTTCCCCTTAATCCCTCTTGCTCAGAAGATTTTTCCAAGATACACTTACTTGGTTCTAACTTACTAAAGACTAGACATGTTACGCCATCGTTCCCTTTTTCATTATGCATTTTTGTTGGGAGGTGTGAGCTCTCTCACCATCTCCAGCTTGGAAGCATCCGGCCCGACTCCCTTAACCGCCGAAGAGAGGATTAGCAACACTCGAGCCATGTATACGCGGTTTGAGAATCTTCTAAAGCAGATTCCAGATCTCGATGGCCCTCATTCTTTAACAAAAAAATTAGGGCAGCTGATGAACTCCAATAAGTCGACTATGGATAGGTTGCAAACTTTCAAAAATAATATTCATCATAATTTAACTCAAAGTAATGCTCTCAATGTCGTCCAAGAAATTAAGCTCTTTGCTCAAGGTGATCTCGCCGAGCGCATTGAAGATCTCAGGATGTACCTTAATTCTGGTCTTATTAAATTTGATCCGATCGAGGATTTTCGTCTTTGCAAAAACAAATTAGTTTTTATGGCAGCCAATACACTGCTGGGGTGCAGCAACGCGACGACGGACATCATTGAATTTTTCAAATTACAACGCGCAACACAGGATATTTATAGAATTTTGTTTGAAATAGAAAATTATTTCGATGATTTTAATAAAAAAATTGATGATAAAATATTTGATGTTCGAAAACTTTACGACACCATGTTTGAACTTCATCGTCGCCAAATCGCCGAACTCGTACGAACTCAGGAAGAAGGCCCAGAATTAATCGATTCTTTTTCCCGACCTCCAACCGAGGAAGAGCTTCGGATTTTAGCTCCTGTCCAAGCTGCCTTTCCGGGATCCAAGATTTTGATTGTTGATGCGCAGAGTTATCAGAAGGGGCTCGGGACTTGTGGGTTAAAAGATCCCGGCTATTTTCTGCATTTGCTTGACGCTCCTGCTGAAGAGTTCCGACAGGCTTTAGG
The DNA here is from genome assembly GCA_041200185.1 of Alphaproteobacteria bacterium. Classification (GTDB taxonomy): domain Bacteria; phylum Pseudomonadota; class Alphaproteobacteria; order BNTO01; family BNTO01. The sequence continues at coordinate 294,825 of CP165730.1, read as the reverse complement.
TATCTACTTTTACCCTGTTGTTGACATAAGTCCCGAAATCCTTCCCTTTATTCAGGCGTATGGCCAGTCTGCCGAAACAGATTTCTACCACCGACGTATTTTGGTGGGGCTTATGGCCAATCTTCAAACGCCCTCCACCTTAAAAAGAATGATAAGGGAGACGAAACTCTGAAGGAAAAAATGATTAAGGCTTTGACAACGACTTTGGATTATGATCCAAATCTTACCAAAATAAGTAACTCCTACCGCAAATTGTACGACTATGATGTTGCGTCCGTTAGGACAAGTAATGAAACTTTGCAGAAAAAAGTCGAAGGATTAGAGCAAGATGTCAAACAAAAAGACACCGAAATTGAGGCTTTGAAGAAGCAACTCGATGATTTGAAAGAGTCACTCGAAGCTTCGAAAAAGGAAACAAGTGATGCACAGAACGCATTGGATCAATCCAAAGCCGAGGCGGCAAACTGGCAGCAAAAAATGTCGGTTGCTGACCAGGAACTTGGGCAACAAAAACAACAAATTAACGAACTCACCAACAAAGAATCCGAAGCTCATAAAGAGATAATCCGTTTGAACGAGGAAATCAAAAAAGCTCTCGAGACGAATCACGAGATTGAGCTGAAGAATAAGGATCTTGAAAACAATCTCAACCTGGAAAAGTTGAACCATCAGCACGACAATGAAAAAAACGAGGCTGAGATAAGAACGTTGGTTGCTCAAATCAAAGATCTGAAGGACCAGCTTACCACCCAAAAAGAAGCTTTTGAAAAACAACTCGCACAGCAGCAAGGCGAAGCCAAGAAACAACTTGATGAGAAAGAGCAAACCTGCCTTGCCTTGCTCGATCAAGAGAAACAAACGGCCTACAATCGTGGGAAGATCGACCAGCTAGCCGCAAATCAGAACCTCGTTCAGCAACTTCAGGCTATGATCATGTCTGCCCAGCAACCGGCCCTCTTAGCACCTCAAACCCAGGCGCAAAATCAGACAGAACAAATGGCCTCTCAAGGCTCAAACAACACAAACGAACCAAAATAAGATATGAACCAGGGGGCTCCTTCCCCCCTACCTCCGTATGGAGGGCTAATTCTACTCTCTGTCTGTTTCCTTACCGTTATTCCAGAGGATGCTTCTCATGTCATCAAAGGGAGGAGTCTAATTCCCGTCGATGATGTTGCCGAATCAGGCCACTCTTCCTGAGTACAGACGACACTCCTGAAAGCCGGAGCCCATGAAGTTACAACGTACTACCTTACGCAGGCATCTCGATGAAGAAGCCCTCTCAAAGCGCTGAAAGGGTTTCCTCGGCTTTCAAAACTTAATCCCGTAGGCTATTGTGATGGTTCGATGAGCTATCCTCTGGAGGTCGGTAAGTCGGCAAGAATACGCGTTCAGACATGACATAAGTGACTCCATCGTCCGTAAAGGTACCTCGGTTGATATCCATCCAGTTTCCTGGGTCATCATAAGGATTGTAGTTAGATCTTTCCAAATCCTGTACAGATTTTCCTTTGTTTTCTTGGCTGATCTGTGTTGAGTCTTCCAAGAACTCTTTGATAGCGTTCATAGCAACGTTTTCCAGCTCTTCCTGTTGATGACGAGCCACGTTCGAGGGCAAATCTAGCTTCTCCTGCGGCTTCTCCGAAGCCACTCCTGTTAAACCCAAAACACACCACAGCCCTATCATTTTGAACCTTTGCTGCATCTTTTCCCCTAAAAAATCCTTCCCCCAGGGATAATCCTGCCGGAAAAGTCGAATAACTGTCAAGGGGGGGATGCAGCTCAACTCTGCCGTACGAGCGTGAACATAACGGTAGGAGAACTTACGATAGAGCCTTTTTTGGGAGACAAAACGTGACGAGTCAGGCTCAATGGAAGGCATTAGCTTCAACAGCTAGAGGTACCATCAGTCGGGAAGCCTCGTTTATCTCATAAGTCGTTAGGGGTCGCTAGAGCTCATCTCTTGTGACTTCCCTTCTTTCAAGTCGCTAATCTGGACGGAAGGGGAGGAAATTTGTATCCTGGTAGAAGGGATTTTTAATGGAGATTTTTATGACAGAGAACACGACACCGGACAAGGCGACGACTCCGCCACCTTTTGTATTTCATTTTCAGTACCTCAAGGATTTATCACTTGAGAACCCGAATCCGTTAGCACATTTGACGGACAAGCGAGAGGTCAAGCCGGAGATCAGCATTAATGTACAAGTTAATGCTCGGCATTTAACTGAGCATATGTTTGAGGTCGTCTTAGAGATTACTGCTGATGCCAAGCGTGGTGAAGACAAGATGTTTATTTGCCAGGTTCAGTATGCCGGGCTGGTTTCATTGAGAGAGGATATCCAAGAACCACAGATTCGGAATATTTTGTTGGAAGATTGCCCTGAGTTTTTGTTCCCTTTTGCCAGAAATGTTGTAGCTGACGCCACGCGTGAAACAGGTTTCCCACCTTTGATGCTTCAACCTGTTAATTTTAAGGCGCTCAACAAATCACAGCAGCAGAAGCAAGGCCCTCAGCCGACAGAGGAGTCTACAACGCATTAAAAGCAGGTAGATGGGATGGAGACATGGCTTGGGCGATTTGCTGGGGTAATGACGACCCTAGGAGGGTTGGGACGACTGCCTTTTGCACCTGGTACGGTAGGGAGTTTCGTGTGTTTCTTGGGGGTAGCTTTATCCCTGCACTATGGAGTCACACCTGCATCTTTACTGTATGCGTTTCTGATCCTTGGGTGTGTCTCCGCCCCCTTGGTTGAGGTTGTCTTGGCTCATCCCCCTGCGTATACGTTTCGGGGCCGGTCTTCTGATCCGTCTTATATTATTTTGGATGAAGTTGTTGGACAGCTTCTGGCTTACGTCATTATGGTGCGGTTTTATCCTTTAACGATCGGTAAGTTGCTGATGGGGTTTCTTCTATTTCGATTTTTGGATATTACCAAGCCTAGCCTCATTGGCCGGGTGGATCGAAGCATGGCGAAAGAGCCTAAGTGGCAGGCCATTGGGATTGTCCTCGATGACATTTTGGCTGGAGCCGTGGCAGGTTTTTTGGCGGTGGGTGGGTTATCTATTTGGCCTTTTCTTTGTCGGATGGTAAAAGTAAGTTGGTTGTCTGCTGTGGGAAGCTGAAGTTGTGTCGGATTCTGAGTATTCATTTCGAGGAAGTAAGGGAGTCGACAATCGCTCATCTTCTCTTGAGAACCCGGACGGCAATGTGATGGGTGTGTCCTCAAAACGTTCTTTCATATTGAAGCCTACCGAACATGGGCCCTCCATTGAGGCGATCGCTAAAAGAAATGATTTGTGGATCGATGCTTTCCTAGAGTCACTTGTGGCCGAACGCAATGCCGCTCCGAATACAATAGAGGCCTATCGGAGAGATTTAAATGAATTTGCGTTGTATTTAGGATGCGAACTACTCAGTGCTTCGGCAGAGGATCTGATGAGTTATCGTGAAAGATTTGAGGCCCAGAGGAGAGCGCCCTCAACGATCGCCAGGAAGATCGTCACACTTCGACAATTTTTCAAGTTTTGCGTTCAGGAAGGTTGGCTAGAAAATAATCCAACTCATCGTTTTACCTTGCCCAAGAATGCCCGAAAATTACCTCGGATCGTATCAAAAGATGACGTTCTTCAACTCCTCCAACACGCTGCTCAGGGACAGACGCCCGATCATCGGCGTCGATGGACACTCCTTGAGCTTCTCTATGGGGCAGGCCTCCGGGCAAGTGAGCTAGTCTCTTTGCGGGTTTCGAATCTTTCTGTTGAAGAAGGGCAGCTGATGCCCTTTGTGCGCGTGGTTGGCAAGGGAGGTAGGGAGCGGTGCGTTCCTGTGAACCAGACATGCCTCATCGCCCTTCAGGAGTATCTGAAGATTCGAGATAGTTATTGTCCAAAAGGGGAAGGATTCGTTCCTTGGCTCTTTCCATCCACCTCAAAGAGCGGACACCTTACGCGCCAAAGACTCGGCCAGATTTTAAAGCAAACAGCCGCTGACGCAGGGCTCAATCCATCCACTCTTTCTCCTCATGTTATTCGTCACGCCTTCGCAACTCATCTGCTGGAGAATGGCGCCCATCTTCTTGCCATTCAAAAAATGCTTGGTCACGCTGATATTTCAACGACCCAGATCTATACGCACGTTCAAATGGGGCACCTCAAACACCTCCTCGAGACTTATCATCCTTTAGCGCGTAAGTCATCCAAAAATGACGTTAGCAACAACAACTCATCGGATCTGTGAATCCGTCATGATGCATGAGTTGCCCTATACCTTCTGGCGTAGATGAATACTCTCTCATAGGAAAACGCCCCACCCTTTTGCTTATCAATTTATATTCTCTAGTATTGGGACCAATGAGAACGCCTACCGCCCAGTGACTCATGATGTGACACGAGCGCATGGTAGAAGACTTGTAAGAAAGAATTTGAAAAAGGTAATGGTTAGCATTGGTGGCGTCAATTATCTTAGCGATCAATTAAGCATTGATAAATATTTATGAGTAAATACATCATCATGCAGGACAAAAGACATTAGGAGATCACTCAAACAGTCACATGTCCGCGAAATTCAATGAAGATCTAATCAGTGTGATAGGAGGGCTATCGTCAAAGTTTTTCTCAACAGGTCCACTAACTTCGTTGCGTCATTATTCGATCCCCTAGGGTGTGCAAAAGCTCTACGTCGATCCTTGCTATACTGAGAGATTTTAAGGTACCAAAGTGGAAGAGGACAACGACTCCCATCGTGTTAGCGCAGACCCTGCAGTTTATGAGAAAAAAGCTCGCCATCGGATCCTAGCAAAATCAACTACATGCCTTTCAAGACCCATAGCTCCCTTCTGAATGAAATTTGAAGAACACCTTCTTATTTTTCGAAAGATGCAACCCTCACGCAGTAAGTAAGGTACTCTCGTTTTGAATGAAAGCCATTAACTTGGAAAAGAGTGTTTCATTGGTACATGACTCCAATTTGACGTCTCATATCGAAGTGTGAGGATACCAATATGTCAAACCTTACCAAGATAGTTTTGATTAGTTTTACTAATTTTTGAATATCAGGTATGCAGAACTACTCTTCTGCATTATGAAGTATGGTTATCTTTGCCACTACCTGCGATTTTTTCTGCTTACTAGCTATGGAATGACTTTTCGCCTACAATCCGTCAGGCTCTGCTTTGAGACGGATGAATCGTGAGAGAGATTGTTCTTGATACTGAAACGACCGGCATTTCGGTAACCTCGGGTGACAGAATCATCGAAATAGGATGTGTCGAATTGGAAGATCGCTTACCGACGGGAAAGGAGTATCATGCCTACATCAATCCAGGTGAAGTCACTATCCCGGAGGAGGTCGTGCAGTTAACAGGACTGGATTCTGACTTCCTCAAGGGTTTTCCTGGATTTGAAGAGCAAGCGGATGCCTTGATCGACTTTTTGCAGGATTCGCCTCTCGTGATTCACAATGCCCCATTTGATATTGGGTTCCTTAATGCCGAATTCCGCCGTATGAATAGGCCTGAATTTTCACTCTCTCGGGCCGTAGACACCCTTTTGATGGCACGCCGGAAATTTCCTGGAGCACCTGCTAGTCTTGACGCTCTTGCCAAACGATTCAATGTACATATGACTCGAGCTAAGCATGGAGCCTTGCTTGATGCGCAGATTCTCGTCGAAGTGTACATTGAGTTGACGGGGGGGCGACAACGAGCATTTACTTTTGATGAGGCTCAAATCGTTCACGAGGAAGTGGCAAAAACAGATACGCGATGTTTCCCTAGAAGGTATTTTCCACCTAGCCAAGACGAGTTGAAGGCATTTGAGAACATGCTCACTAAGCTACAGAACCCGATGTGGCGGATGGAGATCGGTGAGGGGTAGAGTAGAGGAGGAGAGTCTTTGTTGGGTGTTCCAGCCCTCCTTAAAAGATTAGGTTAAAAGAGTTAGCGTTGGATGTAGACTACCTGTTGAGTTCGCGAGTTAATGGTAGTGATCGGCTTTACGGAGTAGTTTTGCAAAAGAAGATTTTTGATTGCAGTACAAGAAAGCAAATATAATATGCAACCTTTGTTTTACACTTTTCAGTAACCATAAAACCTTCCACCTTTCGATGATCAGGCATATATACATACTCAATCGTTCATTCCTAGATTGTCAGTCACTGATTCTGTTCTTCCTCTTCAGCCCTCCCTTTTCATTGACTCGATCACCATCATTTGCAAATCCGGCAATTCGGCAGGGGTATTCCCCTTGCCTTTCGTTTTGAAGTGAGGCATTTTTTCTAAAAGTGGAGGATTTCTGAATTTATGCACATTCCTTCTTCTGGAGTTTTTATTACTTTTGAAGGCGGAGAGGGATCAGGCAAGAGCCTTCAAAGTCGCCTCCTTTGTGACAAGCTACGCGCGTCTTTCCCCAAGCTCCCTGTTGTGCTCTCAAGGGAACCAGGAGGTTCAGAGGGAGCAGAACGTATCCGCCAACTTCTAACAACGGGGGCACAGGATCGTTGGCTTCCTTTCTCGGAGTTTCTTCTTTTTTACGCCGCAAGGTATGATCACTGGATTCGCTTTCTTTTGCCTGTTTTACAAAAAGGTGGAATCGTTCTCTGTGATCGTTTTCTCGATTCGTCCTGGGTTTACCAAGGATTCAGCTGTGGATTACCTTTTGAGTTTTTTGATGTCATGCACACCATGATGTCAAAGGTAACGCCGGATCGATCTTTTTGGCCGGATAGAACGTATATTTTGGACATTGACCCCACAGTAGGACTTCAGAGATCAAATATGCGTCAGTCTAAAGATTCTCAAAAGGAAGACCGGTTTGAAAGGATCCACCTGGATTTTCATGAAAAGGTTCGTCTTGGTTACCAAAAACTCGCCGCTTTGCATCCCAGTCGATGTCGATTGCTTGAGGCGGATCGTCCTGTTGCTGCCGTTTACGAGGAAATTTGGAATGACTGCGTCGTCTTCCTTCAAGGATCAAACGTTGAATGCTGATGCGTTTTTAAGTCATAAGATCGTCCGACTTGAAGAAAAAATTGGCGGTCACCGCAGCAAAAGGTCACAGATCGCGGTTGGACCGCAAGTATGAAGATCTGGTATGGTCCCACAGTAACAGAGGGGTGGAGTGATGAGCGTGACGCTGATGGTAGGGCTTTGGAGCCAGTTGATGGAGTTCTGTTTGTTACTTGAGTCTCAGGTAAAGCACCTGTAGACATAAGAAGCTCCTCAGAAGAGAGGCTATCAATTTCTTGGTCGTTGAGCCATATTGTCCACACACCTTCCCTAATATACAAGATACCTTTGAGAACAACAGTATCATTCGAGAATTCCCAGTCATCGCCTCCACAGATCCTTTCAATAAGGTCAGTATCATCATTGTCTCCCACTTCCTCAGCCGAATTCACAAGATTTTCTGATTTGTTTGAAGGTTCATCCGGCAGTCCCCATACTGAGAGTGACGTTGAAACAATCGCGCCCCCCAACAGCAACAAAAGGCCGCCACATCTAGACCATCTCGTACGAAGCCTGGTGGATTGATCGTGTTTTGAACCGGATCCATGTCCCACCGCCGATGCTCTGCACCACAAAGTTTTTACGAGCCATCGGAAGAATCTTTTTCGCTTGCATTGTTGTGCCACTACATCCCCCTGATTCTTCCCCCCTTTCCTCATTTTGGCACAGAAACGACTAACTGCCAAAAGGATGGTGCCACACGGCTATCGATAAAGAATTTTCGATTACATTTTATGTATAATACAGATAATTAAAATATGTTTGGCGTAAATTGTAAAAATTATGTTTTTGCGCAACATCGGATAAAATCTCCAATGTTATTAAGAATAACATTCGCATATATCGCTTATTTTGATCTTTCAACCGAAATTCTTGATATAAAAACAGGATACGAAAAATAATAAAAAGAAAATTAAGTTACTTCATTATTCTCTTCAAGAAACGACGCTAGCAACCGCTCCCATTCAAGTTCCCCTCTTAGCGAGCACGCCTTAGAATTGATAAATGGTACGGATGAAGATCTTTCGCGAGATCTGTTGCTTTTCACTGTAAAATTCTGCCCTTAATTCAAGAAGTGCGATTCCATCGTTCTTGATACATTCTCGCTTACGCACTTAATCGCACTAAGCCATCTTCCTCATATGAGAACTAAACTCACTCGACCCCCCTGTGCGTATAGTTTGTTTATTGACTATCATTCATACACAATAAAAACTCAATTCTTATGTTTACCTTAACTACTACTCAGATAAGAATATATAACCTTAATAAGGTTCACCGTTGAATTTCGATCACGTTCTAACAGTTAATTTTTCTTTTGAGAATATTGCGCTATGCATGAAAAGACTAAACGCCCTTTATAAATATCTCCCGAATTTTTGAAAATTCGGTTTTTATCAGGAATTCCTTCATCATAGAATGCATTTTTGTGATGTGCTATGCTGCGCTCGTGTTTCGGTAGGGTTGGGGCTTTTATGATCGAGCCTTTTCATCTTTCTGTGACAACAACGGCCTTGGACAAGATCCACGAATTCCTTCAGGATCGCCAACCAACCCCTTTGGGGATTAGGGTTTCCGTCCAGAAGTCGCCGGGAGGTGTCCAGCATGGCTTGAATTTTGTCGAAGATATCACCCCCATGGACCAGATCTTTGAAATTGGCGGGGTGACTTTTGTGACAGACCCGCAGTCAGCTCTCTTTCTCAACAATATGACTATGGATTTTGTGACAACTGATGCGGGAAGTGGTTTTGTTTTTCAAAGCGGCTGTTCGGGACGCAGCTGTTTTAATTGCCGTGGAGCCTGCCGTGGACAAAGACCTTTTGCCTAACACTCCTCAAGAGGCTGAAGGAGGGGACGTTGGAACGGCGGAAAGTGGTGGTTACGATCCCTTTCAGTATTTCAACCTCTCCGATAATTACAAGATCAATCAAGACGATCTACGTAATCGCTACTTTGAAGCTTGTCTTCAGCATGCAAAGGAGCCAGATATCCTCGCCAAATTACACAAGGCGTACAAGGCCCTCCTCGACCCCGTTCAACGCCTTGAGTTCCTGTGCCAGAGGATGAGCATTGAGCTACTAGCAGTAAATGAAGCGCTACCTGCCGAGATTTTGGAGATATACGAAGAACTTTCACACCTAGTGCCACAGAGCGCACCCAAGTTTTTAGCAAAACTCGACCGACTGGAAGAGAAGATCCAGCTCCAGGTGCAGGAAGCTCTTGATCAACGAAATACCGAAACCCTCAGCGCTCTCAGAATCCGCCTCAGGTACCTCCTTCGTTTTCGGAAGGAAGCGTTTCAGATAAGTGCAGATATAGAGATGCGCTCCTGATCTTTTTGTGATCTCTGGGTTGGAGGCTACTACCCTTCTTCTAACAAGATTTGCTGCCACTGGCGCATCTCATCGCGGAGGGTTGCGGCTTTTTCGAAGTGAAGTTTTAAGGCCTCCTTTTTCATAGCAGCCTCAAGTTCATCTATCTTGCGTTGAATAATATCAACATCGTATTCCTGCCCTTTCTTGAGCTTGATTTGGATGCCTGTCTTGGTCTCGTTCTTCGTCTCTTTCTTGACTCTCTTTTCTATGGCTTTTTTCTGAACAGATTGAGGCGTGATGCCATGCTCTTGGTTGTACGCTTCTTGGCGACGGCGGCGATCTTCTGTTTCAGCTAAGGCTTCCTTCAGGGAGTCCGTCATAACGTCAGCATAAAAAAGAACTCGGCCGTTAGCATTACGCGCCGCGCGACCAATAGTTTGGATGAGAGATCGTTTTGAACGCAAAAACCCCTCTTTATCTGCATCCAAAATCGCAACGAGGGCACATTCGGGGATATCTAACCCCTCTCGCAATAGGTTAATCCCAACGAGGACATCAAACTCACCGGCACGAAAATCTTGAATAATCTCCATTCTCTCTAACGTTACAATATCTGAATGAAGGTATTTTGCTTTGATATTGGCCTCTTCAAAGTATTCTGCGAGCTGCTCAGCCATCTTCTTTGTTAGGACCGTCACGAGAACTCGAAAACCTTGACGGATTGTTTCTCGGCACTCGTGAATAAGGTCGTCCACTTGGTGCTCGCATGGACGTACCTCACAAAGAGGATCAAGAAGACCTGTAGGTCGAATGATCTGCTCAGCATACACTCCTTGGGTCTGAGCCAGCTCCCACGGTCCAGGAGTTGCGGATACATACAGTGTTTGTGGGCGGAAAGAATCCCACTCCTCAAAGCGGAGAGGACGGTTATCCTTACAAGAAGGTAGTCGGAACCCAAACTCTGATAGTGTCGTTTTGCGGGCCTGGTCACCAACGTACATGGCTCCGAGTTGAGGAACGGCGACGTGGCTTTCATCCACAACAAGCAGCGCATCTTCGGGGAGGTATTCAAATAGGGTTGGGGGCGGCTCACCTGGTTGGCGTCCGTTGAAATAACGCGAATAGTTCTCAATCCCTGCGCAGGTTCCGCAAGCGGCGAGATTCTCTAAATCAAAACGTACGCGCTGGTCAAGGCGCTGAGCCTCTAGGAGCTTGTCATTCGCTCTCAATTCCTCTAGGCGGAGGTCTAACTCCTCACGTATGCGCCCAATAGCTTGAGTCATCGTTTGGCCAGGAACAGCATAGTGGCTATTAGGAAAAATGCGTATGGAGGTCAAAGACGTGATTTTCTCACCTGTTAGAGCATCAATTTCAAAAATCTCCTCTATCTCTTCACCGAAAAAGCTCAATCTCCAAGCGCGGTCACTGTAGTGAGAAGGAAAAATCTCCACGGTATCCCCCTTAGCACGGAAGGTACCCCTCTGGAGAAAAACGTCGTTACGTTGGTACTGCAAAGATGTAAGCTTCAGGAATAAGTCGTGTTCCGCGATTGATTCCCCGACGGCGAGGGAGAAAGATAAGTCGCTGTATAGTTCTGGCGAGCCTATACCGTAAATGCACGACACACTTGCGACAATAACGACGTCACGTCGTTCAAGCAAAGCACGCGTTGCAGAGTGACGCATTCGGTCGATGTCATCGTTAATACTGGCCACTTTCTCGATATATGTATCTGTCCGCGGTACATAGGCTTCAGGTTTGTAGTAGTCGTAGTACGAAACAAAATACTCAACAGCATTGTTGGGGAAAAACTCCTTCATTTCCGAATACATCTGTGCTGCTAGGGTTTTGTTAGGACTTAAAATCAACGTAGGTCGTCCTGTTTCAGCAATAATATTGGCAATAGTAAAGGTCTTCCCCGAACCCGTCACACCTAGCAAGACTTGGTCTTTGTGCCCCTGAGCCAGGCTGTCGAGAAGAAAGCGAATGGCCTGAGGCTGGTCACCACTTGGCCGGAAAGGAGAAGTCAGCTGAAAATGAGCCAAATAACAACCTGTTACAATCCATGACACCTCTTCGCAGAGTAGAAGAAAAATAAGCCCTTGTCTCGAGAAATCTTCGTCGTCATGGCTTTACCACCAACATCGGCCCGTTTAGCAATATCTCCTTTGTAACATCCTCCTACCCATCGTCTTCATTGCAAACAATAAGCACTCATTAACAAAAGCAATAAAGAAGTTTTGCACAAATTTGCAATTCATAAATAATTTATAGTTATAAAGATGGTATTATAAAGACATATTTAAATATTTTTAATTAGTGATCTGCTGTCTTTAAAATTTTGATCAATTTTTATCTAAAATTTTTCATTATTTAAAAAACTAAATACATGTTCGACGAAGATTCGTTCTCAGGAAAGTCTTTGATCACATTTCCGATTTTCTCGACTCGAGAACCCCTGTTTTTGCTTGCGAGCGGCAAGAGTCGTTTTGTAGATTTTATCAAAATTTCAGTAATACAAATTGTACAAAGTTATCCTATTCTTCGAAATCGAATCGCTATGTTTTTGGACTCGACTAAGTCTGTAAGAAAATCTCTACATACGTTATAAGTTGGCAAGATTTTACTTGAATGCCTGCATTTTTCATCAGCATTTACGAAGAAGGATCTGTTCTCCACTTGTTGGAAAGAGCGACTAGAGGAACTAGATGTAAGTCCCCCACTTCCTTCATTGACAATGACAGCCAAAAGGTGCTCTACTTGCTCAGGTGTCGCGGGCATCCGGACTTTTGATGGATAATCCTTTTCCAAATCACGTAGCCATCATCCCTGACGGGAATTGTCGGTGGGCGACGGCACGAGGCCAGTCTCCTGTCGGTGGATATAAGGCCGGTGTTCAGACCCTCAAAGCTATCGTCGCACGAGCTCAAGATATTGGCATTCCTTTCATTACAACCTATGCCGTTTCAGCGGAAAATCTCCGACGCAGAAGCTCGTGCTGGTGCAATGAATTTTTTACCTTTATCAGCAAGACGCTCCGTCATTCTTGGGAAGATCCTCTTTTGCGCGACGTCAGACTTCGGCTAATCGGTGATCTCTCCCTTTTCCCGCTAGCCCTTCGAAAGGAACTCAATAACTTCGTCGAAAATACCCAGACGAATACAGGGCTCACGCTGACCTTGGCTCTGGGGTATACGGGACAAGAAGAAATCCTCGATGCCGTTAATGCTCTCCTTCAAGAAAGATTTCAGGCGGGGTCGAGTACACCTGTAACGGCGAGTGAATTTGAAACTTACCTTGACTTTGAAGGCATTCCTTCCCCCGATTTGCTGATTCGCACTTCGGGTGAAATGCGTCTGAGTGGCTTTTTGCTGTGGCATCTCGCCTACTCAGAACTTGCTTTTGTTCCAGAATTATGGCCTGATTTAACCGTGGAGAGGTTTGACGCCATCTTGGAGGACTATCAAAAGCGCCACAGGAACTTTGGTGCAGAACGGACAGAGCATGCTGCCTAATACGACGCCTTTACAGTTTTCTCAGCCGCCTTCGCCCTTGCGTCAGCGTTCGATGAGCGCCCTTGTGCTTGTCCTTCTGACGGTGGGCGCTGTGCTCTCGCCCCTTGGTTTTCGTCTTTACGTGCTGGTTCTCGGCTTCGGATTGGCTCACGAGTGGGCAAGAGCATCAAAAGCTCCCCCTGCCACCTACGTAGGGATTACATTAACTGTAGCTCTTTGGGAAATGATGCGCACGGAGGCTCTTGAAAGCGGAAGCATCGTTTTCGTTATCGCTCTGCTACTGCGACCACTCGTGTGTTGGTTGAGTCGCATCAAATCCCCCCAGTTTTCTCTGGGACAACGATGTGTCTTCCTGAGTTGGTCGTTTTATCTTTATTTTTCTTTAAGTTCGATCGTTTTTTTCTATAACGCCCTTGGCGAGCTTTTCACGTTATGGATGATCGTTATTCTCTGGTTAGCAGATTCTGGGGCCTTTTTCATTGGCAAAATATGGGGAAAAAGGAAACTTGCACCAACGATAAGCCCTGGAAAGACGTGGGTCGGTTTTTGGGGGGGCATTGCCATTGCTACCCTTACTGGAACCTGCATTGTTTTTCTCGCTGTTCCTCATGTACTTAGCCCTGCTAAAGTTGTTGCCTTTGTCGGCATAACGGCCACTTGTGCTCACCTCGGTGACCTTCTCGAATCCGCCGTCAAAAGGTATCTCAATGTCAAAGACATGGGACATTGCATCCCAGGACACGGTGGACTATCTGACCGATTTGACAGTCTTCTCTTTGTCAGCTTCGTCCTTGGACTCGCCCGCGCAGCGCACCTAGTTCCCTAACCTTCCCAGGCGCTCATCCGACGACTCAAAGCTCATCAGGTCCGCACAACAACAGCCATAGACAGCATGCCGCAAGAAGGAATCGGACCTTCGACCCCGTCCTTACCAAGGACGTGCTCTACCACTGAGCCATTGCGGCGCACAACCACGGGAACACAACCCCGACAAGGAGGATTATGGCATACCCCTTGAAGGGCCACAAGTCTTGAAAACTCCGCCACTCTATGAGAAAAAGAAGGGAGTTCTCCAGACAAAGAGAGGCCTGCATGACCCTGCCGCTCATGCCGAAGGCTACGGCCATTTGGTTAATCGATAATACTTGTTTGACGTTTGAACAGATTGCCGACTTTTGTGGTCTGCACGTCCTGGAAGTCGAGTCGTTCGCAGACCGGGAAGAGGACTGTATGACCGGTTTTGACCCTATCGCCTCATCTCAGCTTACGAAGGAGGAAATCCACCGTTGCGAAAAAGATCCATCTACCCGCCTTCGAATTCTTCCCGCTGTCGACATTAACTCTCTTATTCCCTCAAAGCGTACTAAATACACGCCACTAGCGAAGAGGAAAGACAAGCCAAGCGCCATTCTCTGGCTAACAAAGTATTACCCCGATTTGACAGATGCGCAAATTAGTCAGTTTTTGGGAACCACAAAGCTTACTGTCCGAGCAATTAGGAACAAAACTCACCAGCAATCACCAGGGTTGGAACCTCACAGTCCGGTAGCCCTGGGTTTTTGTTCTCAAGCAGAATTTGACCGTTTTTTAGCTAGTTAGATCTGAGAGCGTTCGTTGCTTTCTTCTGAGATAGTTCTAGCTCCCTTCGCTGAAAGACTTAAGAAAGCGGGTGTGGATAAGCCGTGGCGAGAAGTCCGCCTTATGGCTGCTCGTCTTGCTGAGTGTTCTTATGAGGAGATCTGGACGGGGCAGAAGGTTTTCCCTCCAAGCAAAATGGACCAGTTGGATAGATGGGTACATCAACGAGAAATGCATCGCCCTCTTACGAAAATTTTGCAATGCGCAAATTTCTGGAAGTACACTTTTCTCACAACGGAGGACACCTTAGATCCACGTCCCGAAAGCGAACTATTTATCGATGAGATTTTACGCGCGTATCCAGACCGCCGAGAGAATCTTTCCTTTCTAGATTTAGGAACGGGAACGGGATGCATCGTTCTATCTTGCCTTGGAGAGTACCCTAACGCCCGAGGAATAGCCGTTGATATAAGTGAGCGAGCTCTCAACGTTGCCAAGAAAAATACTACCGGTTTGTCCGCAAAACACGGTTTGGATCTCGATAAACGCATCACTTTCCTTCAGAGTTGTTGGTTAGAAAACGTAAATGGAAAATTCGACATCGTTGTGTGTAACCCTCCGTACATTGCCGACAGTACCCCTTTACCCCCTGAAGTCTTGTATGATCCTCCTACAGCGTTATTCGGAGGGCCTGACGGATACAATGCTTACCGTTGCATCTTTGAGCAACTACCAGCGCATCTCCACAACCATAGCCGTGTTTTTGTCGAAATTGGTTTAGGGCAAGATCCAGAAGTGCAACGTATCGCAAATAGCAATGGCTTGGTTTTAGAGAGAAAAGTACTTGATCTTCAACATATTCCTAGATTGCTTGTACTTAGTTATATTGACAGAGCAGACTTATAAATAGTAACCTTATGTAGTTAGTAAGAATTGTTACTAATGGGAGCTGTAATGCCACGTTTATTTAGCTTATTTACGAGAGTTGGAGCCTCTCCTATGCGACTAGCACCCCTTTGTCTCATCGGGTCAGCTTCCATCTCAGCTTCCACAAACGCCTCCTTAACACCGCAAGAGGTTGAAAGCCGTTTATCGATATCCTTGACTCAACCTACACTCCAGATTTTTAAGGATGCTTGTCAGCATTTTCAGGACTACGATCACCTTTTGATACCTCAACAACAAGAATTGTTTAAGTGTTGCAAAGACAAAATACAATCTTTATTAAATATTCAAAAAAATATTCTGGATATAGAAAGTAAGAGGCATAGAAATGAAGTTATCGTACAGTTGAATAAAGAATTAGACGACATAGAAACTCAATTAAACGACCTTTATCATCAAAGAGACAAGATTCTTCCTCGTTTTGAGCTACAGCCTCAGATGGTAGGAAAGCACTTTGAATCAATCATGGCGCACATCTCTTCGGATTACGAACAAGATGTCTGGTGCTGGTTGACTGAAGAGTCTAAACAAGCACATCCTAACGTGACACATGTAGCTAATTCACTCTTTGTTCCTAGAATTCTTTTTCCTGTTTTGAACGGAAGTATTTTTCAATCGTGTCTCAACAACCTTGAAAAGAGAACGAAGAAAAATAATGTATGGCAAGAAAGTCAACGCATATTGGCTTATTGCGCAGACGTCGTACAAAAGCAAATAGATGATGCCTACGGGGAACTACTAAGCTGTTTGAAGTTTCATGAATCATCGAATACCATCGACAACAAGTTCGCCTTCAAAGATGACGAAACTTGTATCATCCGCTGTTTTTGTGACAAGTCACTGTTACAGAAAGCGGGGACTATCAATCATTGGGAGAACCTACCCGCTTGTAGTTTGTTTTGGATTAATAAAGGCGGTAAGAAAGCCACAGGTTCTGAAGATTCAAATGGAACCGTAATGGGCCGCACTAATAAAGATTGGAATGCATGTGATTTGATTTTTAAGAAAATAGGAGGTAGATGGTTTTTTACCTCAGTTTGTCCGAGTCCTAAGCAAATCGTTGCTGATGGGGGTGTTAGCGAAGCATTGCCTCTTAAGGAGAAGTTAACTGAATTATTCGAGTGGAATGAACAACAATATAGTCAATTTACAACAGATTTTATAACCTCGTGCTCAAACCATTTGTGGGCACTTTTAATGCAATTCGATACGATTTTGTTCGACAAGAAATTTTGTACAGAATCAATACTAAATGAATTACCAGATTTTTTTGATGTTCAAGCTATTTACTCACCAACACAAAAAGAGACAAAAATAGAAATAAGCCCCCAGCATAAAAAAAGTAGCGGCGTGTTGATGGGGATTACTTTGAATCTAGCCGGTAATTTTCGGAAAAATGTCGGTAGTTTCTACTGGCTTTCGTCTTGCATGATTCGACCGTGGACATACAACCAGTTAGAGGCCAGCAAGTTGGCAGAAATGAATCAGCAATTAGAGCGAATCGATAACAAACTTTCATTTTTCAACAAGTTGAAGCAAATTCACCAAACCAACGTACGAGGAGGTACGAAAGTCAAATCTTTAGAATTATCAAAAAAAATACTTGAATTGGAGGAAACCAGGGATTTAAAAAAACAGGAGTTGCAAAAACAACAGCAATTGCACGAAGATCAAGGAATCGATCAGGAACTAACTCGACTAAGAAATCTAGAACAAGAAGCTAAGGACAAAATCCATGCATCAGCCTCTGCATTGGCACAAATCTTGTGGAACAGCGAGAATGCAAAAAGGGTCGAGGCTGTAGAGAACGATTGGCTACGTTTCCCTCGATACAACATAACTTCTATCGATCTTGATGAAGGTAGGCTGCGTCAATTGTTAGCTGAAGAAAATGGTGGCACAAGAGTGGAATACTCGCTTAATGATAGGGCATACTTTTGTACTCAATTCAATAAATCGACAGACGCAGTTCATCTCGATTTATTCAACAGTCAATTATTCATGACCTTTTCGAATGCCGCTAAAGGCCAGGCAAAGATCTCTACAAAAGGTAATATCTTTCTTAAGCAATTTTATCCACTCCCCACAGGTCCAACAGTTTGGGTTGAAAAAGTCGATCTAAAATGAGTCTCTTACGGGGCTTTTGAGTGACCCCTCCTCAAGTTCCCGGCCTTAAGAAACGACTTGATCGCTCTTTTCGCGGGCTCAAACGCCTAGTCCGAGCACATTTTCAAACAGCGCGAGTATCAGGAGAGTACACTGACGATCTGATAGAAAGCAAAAGCTCCCAATCTTCTATGTGTTCTTCGATAAGAAGTCCTTGCCTTGGTGCCCTGTTGCCGCTGAGGTTGTGGAAAGATCAGCTCGTATTCAGGTAAACCTGAAACTGGTCAAAAATCATTTTAAGTGATTTGTGTAACTCTGATGCTGTGTCGTACCAGATTACGTAAGAAATAAGGAAGAGGAACAGCAATATTCCCAAAATAACCGAGGTCCAAAAACGAACATCTGGCAAACCGGGTTGAGCTTCGGATTGAACCGTAGAGGCATAGCAGTCAGGTATAAGCTTATCTAATCCGTAATCATTTAAGGCCGGATTTTTACCGTAAATGAACGCATATAACCGTGCTTCGTAATTCTTTAAAAGACTCTGATGTTCGGATTCTGTGTAGTTTCCTTTAAAACCCAACGCTAAAACATGAAAGTAAACCGTTGCTAAACTCTGACGAGCGGGGTCATATTTAGACAATAATTCGTCAATTTTCTGGAACAGTGTTGCCCCTGAAGACTGCGATTGGAAAATCTGGCTTTCTAATAATTGTTGAGCCCACAGTGTTCGACCATGCCAAGGAAGGTTAAGAAAAACCTCGTCTGCCAGAGCCACCATCGCGTACTGAGCATCCTTAAACTGCAAAGAATCCGTTTGATCGAGAAGGTGAACGACTTTATTCGTTTGCGCTATCCAAATTTTTTTCAGCGAATTTTGAATCTCTTCTAATGACTTCACAGCGTGCACAGGAACGGGTGGGCGTTTCATGGCCTCAAGAGGATGTTGGTTTTTATTTGCCGCTTCTTCTACTTTTCCTTCCTGCAAATATTCATCAGAAGACTTCTCATCAACTGAAGATTCTTCACCATCTTTTACTTTTTCTTCCTGAAGATTTAACTGGTCATCAAGGGCGACTGTTCTGAGGGCTAGCTCCTTGCACCTTAGTAATTCGTAGTAGAAATCCTTAAAAAAACTCTCCAGCAGTCCCGCTGAATTGAGTGGTGAAAAATCTAAGGAAGCTGAAGTGTCGTAGCTCATTTTCTCTACCTCCTCTAAGCAGCTTCATCAAACGACTGCCGTCCATCCTTACGGACGTACAAAATGACATCCGCTGGACGGTCATAATCCGTGTCAGATGGATTAAAGATGTGAAGATACTGGTTCGCAAAAACAAATTGTGGATCCAGTTCCACTACAAACAAGGTGACATCCCTTGGCGGAGACATCTCATAAAGTTTATCGCCTTCCACCAGCTGTCGTGGTGCCCCTGTGATCCTTTTCGTTTGAACTTTCTGCAGGGCTTCGTCCGAAGCGATAACAGCATCTTTCATCCACATTTCAATGTGTTGCGCTTGAATTCCTGGTTTTGCTCGCAGTCCTACGAACAATTCCTTTGTCGCTGTAAAATATGAAGGGTTAAGCTTGAAGGAGAAGAACTTGTCGTTTTTCTTAAACGGGAAAATAGCGTACTCCGTTGAAAGCCGTTCAAGGCTCTGCTCGATATAGGCCAAAACTGGCAACAAACAAGCATCAATGTCATTATGATCATAACGCTGAAACCTCGGAGGTACGTTAGCAAGATCCAATTGAGCAATCACCCCTGCAGCATCCAAAAACGTTTGATACAGCTCAAAGGGACCAACGTGCTGACTGCCGATCAAGGCCTCAAGAGGAGGCAACACTGTTACAAGCGGTTTAAGCATCTCAGCCGTTTCTCTCAGCAATGAGGTTCCCATTTGGTTCTGCCACTTTTCGCTTAAGGCAAGCGCCTTTTCGCGGACAAGTCGCGTTGTTGTTCGGCATTTTGTCCAAAGGTGTGATGTCTCTTCAATGAAAAAACAGGGAGGAGTATAGTCACCGCGTTTAAAAGCTCCGTCCACAAAGTAAATCTTTGCCAATGGAAAACCCACGTGATGAGGCGGCAGATGCTGTCCAACTGTCAACTGAAAACACGGCACTAAGCGCGGAATTTCTATAGGGTTGTCATCCGTGTTGTCATCTGTTGCCGTAACTCCTTCAAGCGGACGAAATCGAGGAGAAGCTGCGCGCAAAGGAGAAATCCCTTCCAAACGCGCAGGAAGTGCAATTTGAATAGCTATCTCTTCCCGACTAGATAAAGGTTTATGCGCTGAAAGATCTATCTCTACGGACGGCGAATTCTCCTCCTTTGCTGAATAATAAAAAATGAGGCCATCTGGCATCACAAGCTCCGCCTCCAGCAAGCGCAGCAAACCATCAGGGAGTGTTACTTCGTCAAATACCAAACTCTGAACTCCCCAGTGATTCGTTGAGGCCAAGTGAATATGATGAGCTAGGACCTGACTCCACCTCAGCTCCATCTGCTGAAAATGCTGCGGCAAAAGCGCCATGCCATCATGCCACTGGATTTGAGGAACGATGTTATGATCCAATCGATCCGACCCCATATTTCCGTCTCCCTTCCTTTTGTTGCTTTCATTTTCGCAGTAAAACACCTCAATGCCAAGGCGTCATATCCACTTTCAACATGTTACAATTCCACCGTCCACGACATTACCGAGGTTATTTCATGTTTCGTTATAAAGTCACCGTTGAATACGATGGATCTCGCTTTTGTGGGTGGCAGCGGCAGCAGCACGATTTTTCTGCTGCAGGGCAAGTTGTCCTTTCTCCTCTCGTCAAACCCAGCGTCCAAGGTTCTTTAGAGCATGCTTTGTTTTGCCTAACACAGGAAAAAGTCCTTGTTGAAGGCGCAGGGCGAACCGATGCTGGTGTACACGCTCTCGCCCAAACAGCACACTTTGACCTCTCAAAAGAATATGACGCCAATAAGTTAATCCCTGGTCTGAACTTCTATCTACGCCCTACAGGAGCCATCATCACGAGTGCATCGCTCGTCTCGACCTCTTTCCACGCCCGTTTTTCAGCGCGTTCTCGCATCTATCTTTACAAGATTCTTAATCGTCGCGCCCCCTCGGCTCTCGACGAACAACGAGTTTGGCATGTCCCCTACCCTCTCGATCTTGATCTGATGATGGTTGCCGCTCATGATTTTCTCGGTACACACGACTTTAGTGCTTTTCGAGCTGCTGAGTGTCAAAGTAAAAGCCCCGTCAAAACTCTCGACCAATTCGACATTATTCGCCGAGGAGAAAATCTTGAATACACAGTTAAAGCACGTTCTTTTTTGCACAATCAAGTCCGTATTATGGTAGGAACTCTTGTTTGGATCGGTCGAGGAAAACTCCCCGCCTCAACCATCTGTGACACTCTTCTTTCCGGCGACCGAACAAAGGCCGGTCCAACAGCCCCGCCCCACGGACTTTACCTTGCTGGGGTTAGTTATCCTCCTGACGTTCAATAACCGCACCACACCGTCGTAATTTCATTTCAATTTGCTCATAACCTCGATCAATATGGTAAACGCGGTGAACTGTTGTTGTTCCTTTAGCGACAAGCCCCGCCAAAATGAGCGATACAGAGGCTCGTAAATCCGTAGCCATAACGTGCGCCCCCACAAGCTGCGACACTCCCCTCACGAGCGCTGAAGTTTTGTGGATGGTGATATCCGCACTCATGCGGCACAACTCGGGAACATGCATAAAACGGTTTTCGAAAATCGTCTCCGTGATCATGGCAGCCCCCTTACACAGTGTCATAAACGCCATAAATTGCGCCTGAATATCCGTTGGAAACCCTGGGAAAGGCTCCGTCATAACATCGACACCTAAAATATCTGAAGGCATAGAAACACGAACAGCATCGTAAAAATCGCCTTTCTTCTGCTCTACAACAGCCCCCGCCTTTGCAAGGTGCGCCCAAAAGGATAATAAATCATCATAAACGACATTATCCAGCCAAAGATCGCCGTGCGTTAGAGCAGCCGCTACGGCATAGGTTGCCGCCTCAATACGGTCCGGCAAGACAGAATATCGTGTTCCCTTCAGGCGAGCACATCCTTCGATGGTTAACGTATCCGTCCCCATCCCAGCAATTTTTGCTCCCATCGCCTGTAGACACCGCACAAGGTCACACACCTCGGGTTCTTTTGCTGCATTCTTCAGAACCGTTGTTCCTTCCGCTAGCGTTGCCGCCATAATGAGATTTTCTGTTCCTGTCACTGAGACCACCGGCATAACAATTGTTGCGCCTTTAAGCCCATTGGGTGCTCTTCCTCGAATATACCCGTTCTCGACCTCAACTTCAGCTCCCAGAAGTCTCAATCCCTCCAGATGGACGTTCACCGGCCGTGCACCAATGGCGCATCCTCCCGGTAACGACACCTCTGCTTGGTGACAGCGCGCCAACAAAGGCCCCAAAACCAAAATGGACGCACGCATTTTGCTAACGATTTCGTAAGGCGCCAAGGTTGATGTAAGTGTCTCTGCCTGTAACACCACCGTCCTATCATCCTCTGGTAAAGACAAGATCACACCTAACCCATCCAACAGTTCCTTCATACGCTCGATATCACTCAAATGAGGAATGTTTTTGAGCACGAGAGGTTCATCCGTTAGCAATGCTGCCGCCATCAATGGCAAGGTCGCATTCTTCGCCCCACTGATTTCAACTCGTCCTTGGAGAGCCGTTCCCCCTTCTATAACAATTTTCTTCATGCTCCACCTTCTAAATTCCCCAAACCCCTCTCCCCCTCACTCTGGCGAGGAGACCTACCAAGACTGACTACACAGTCCTCCGTCTCGCTCCTTAAACCACCAGGAGGCTCGTAGCACCTCACACCTGAGGAAGTGTAACCCCCGCTTGATTCATATACTTTCCACGCCGATCTTTGTAAGACGTTTCACAAACCTCATCCGCCTTCAAAAACAAGAACTGACACACACCTTCATTCGCGTAAATCTTAGCGGGAAGAGGGGTCGTGTTTGAAAACTCTAGGGTCACATACCCTTCCCACTCGGGTTCTAACGGTGTCACGTTGACGATAATTCCACAGCGCGCGTAAGTTGATTTCCCGAGGCAAATCACCAAAACATCCCTTGGGATTTTGAAATGCTCCACCGTGTGTCCCAAAGCAAAGCTGTGCGGAGGAATAATACACTCCGAACATTTCTTATCGACAAAACTATCTGGTGAAAAACCCTTTGGGTCGACAATGACATTGTTGACGTCCGTAAAAATCTTAAATTCATCCGACACGCGAGCGTCGTAACCATAGGACGATAGGCCATACGACACCACTCCTTCGCGGTGTAACCTTTCTACAAACGGCGTAATCATTCCATTCTCTAAGGATTGTCGACGAATCCATTGATCATTCAATACCGACATAAGGAATAACGTTAAAGTCAAATCGAATGGCTCACTATATCAAATTTTCACCGCCCTATCGTTTTTTGCACGGCGCGCGAGCAAAAGATGATACCATCCGCACGGTGGAGTGCGGGAAAGTTGAGTCGTTGAAGAGGCGCTTATTCGGTTCAACTTGGAAAATACAGCTAGTCTTCCTTGCTCTGGCAGGGTGCGTCGCTCTTTTCGTGGGATGGGCAAAGCCCTCTGCGAAAAGGGACCATCCTTTCGCAGAGGGAATGGACTTTAAGTTCTTCGCTGTCAACGCCAAGAAAACTATACGGTTCAGCCAGATAAATTCCGAACTAAATGGTGAAGATTCTCCTGTTGGTGTATATGAGTTCACTCTACTGGACTTAAACCATGATGGGCAGCAGGAACTTATACTCGAGTTATCAGGTTGTGGAGGCGACGTTCTCATCCTTCACCGAATGAAAGACTGTCTTTATGGCTACATCAAACCCTTCCGGGGATTCAAAAGTTTGCGAAAAGATGGAACATACGAGGGGGCCAGCAGCGCTGTTGACGTAGGAGAGTATCGGGTGAACCAGTTTCTCCCTACAGGAATTCAAGAGGCTTGCGTGTGGCGTCACGAATCTGGCGAATGTAGGTGGAACACAGAGTCGGGAGAACCTGAGGTGGAGATTCTTCATTTCATAGGAGAAAAACAAGTCACCCAGGAAGAACTTAATGCCTTTGCAGACACTCTTGAAGAAGCAGAGTTCGTCGAATGGCGGCCCTGGCCCGCTGGTAGGAGCGTTCCTGCGGAAGTTGTCCACTGGCTTAACGAAGCTGACATAACTTGGCTAAAGCCTAAAAAAGTGGAGTCCTCTTAAAGCCCCTAATATTGCGCATGACCTTGTTGTGTGTTCAAATGAAGTAAAGTGAAGTATTGGTAAGGACCGTTTGAGCGTGATTGAGGTAACATTTAAACAGAGTTTTGGTGGATCTTTAAGGCTCTTAACCCGAGAAGCGAAAGTCAAAAAGGTCGAGCTTCCCTTTACGTTGGAAGATATCTTCTGCTGTTGCATCGATCTGCAACGAGGACCGATCTCCGGCGATCTTCTAGCTACTCGACGAAACTGGATTGAGTCCGCTTCGCACCTCGATAAGGAAGATCGAGCGTTCTACCTCGATCAGATTGAAAAAACGCGCACGGCTATAGAGACTTTGCAGCAGCGCTTTGAAAGAGGTGAGCCCGCAAGACTCTGGGTGAGTCCAACGCCCACAGAACTGTGTGGTGCGTGCTGGATCCTGAGTCTTCTGGCCCCTTACGGAGGGCAGATTTTGCTTTGCTTTTTCCCCCAACCTGAAGCGTGGGACAGCGAAGCATCTGCGTGTTGGTCAGCCTGTCCCACAGAAAAGATTCTTTCTTATCTTTCTCTTCAAAAAGAGTTGCCACGAGCCGCCCAACACATGGCTGCCCAGTATTGGCAAACTCTCTGCAGGGAAAACGCTCCTCTCCGCGCTCTCGTTAACGGGATGCTGGTTTCCGTGTCTGAGGACTTCTACGACCCTTTCTTGCGACGCCTCCTGGAGAACATCCCACAACAAGAGCTCCTCCTCTCCCACGTTGTTGGACAAGCTCTTATGAGCCCTGGACTCAACCATTTAGGTGATAGCCTCATTCTGTCACGCTTAGAAGCCCTGAGAGAGACTGGTGAGATCGATATCACCACCCTTCCCTCAGGTCGTCCTGCACTCCTGAAACGGTAAACTTCCAGGCTCAGGATCTTCTCCGCGTGCCTCCCAGCTTTAACGCTCCCACTTGCTCCAAAACTTCTCGGTCGCCTGGTTCACACCCCACAAATCATTTTCACCGATTCTCTTCGGATTAGGGTCGACCATATCCTGCACGATCCGCTCCTGGAGTTCCGTAGGAAGTGCGACATGTATATCGTTCGGGAATCTCCTCCACTGCTCCTCCGTCATCATTTTCGACCACATCATGAGGTTCAGTGCCGCCCGATAGAGAGTAATGGTGCCGAAAGCCGCTTTTTTCCATTCTTCGACATTTTTACCTTGAGCTTCATACTTTTTACAGGTCTCATCTATAGTGGCTTGTGCTCGCTGCCGGACGCCATCAACGTAGGGCAAAATTGCCTGTAAAGCCTCATTCTCTTTTTCAGGATCAATCAATCCCGGAGCAAATTTCAAGCCGATAGGCTCACACACGCAATCACATCTCGATTCAAACGGTACAAAAATTACACCTTGCTGGGTTATCCACGGACTTGGCGTTTTAAACCACACGCCGCCAGGCACGGCGCCGTAACAGCTGCCTAGGTATGAGGCCTCGGCACTCATGCCCACAATTCCGACCATCATGGCGGAAACAATCACCTTTTTAGTTTTCATAGTCAACTCCTTTTCAATGAAATAAAAACCTACAAAATTATATTTTATAATTATATATTATATCGTTATTATTACTTTTTTATACGCATCTTTTAAAAAACATCAAACAAACCACTCCCTTTTTAACAATGACCTTAAGCTGCTACGCCGAATGTGCGAGGTGCATCATCGTTATAATAATTTTCAAGGGCCTCGCCAAAAGCTCTGAGAAAGCCTGTGACATGGAGGCCATTGATCTCTTGACCGTCCCTTGACGTAAAAGCTGCCTCCACCGATTTCAGTTCTTCGTCACTTAACTTCGAACCTTGTGCTTGGTGGTTGTTCAAATCGGCTAATTCAGTATGAACATTTTCGTTCGTATACTCATAGCAATCTAATAATTTTTCAACAAGACATTTTGTATACAAGATAACGGAGTCCTGTTTTGTAGGACTGTTATGCAGACTTCTCAATACTCCTTTTGTGAGCTCATACGACCCTTCCACAGCCGGCAGGATATACTGATTCAGAAGGTTTAGTTTATAACAGACGACTGTTGGGTCCAAATCATCACCAATGAGGTCATGCCCTACAAGCACTTCTGTAACCTTGTTGTCCTCCATACCGTTATAAGGCACAGAAACTGAAAAATGAAGAGAATTCAGATCGACAATCCTCACCCTTTCCTCCTCCTCTTCATGGAAATTGTTATCGTATCGCTCACTAGCCGTCACCCCCCTACGCTAAAAAGCATGCTGAGTCCCAATAGGCCTGGAACTTTCCTTCCTCTGAAGAACGCCATTCCTCCCTTTCCATTAATTTCCTCAATCCGTATTGAGTGTACACAATTTTCAACACATCCTCCCTTTTTCATCGTTAATTTTTTCTCAATTCATGGCCGACACTGATCACTCTCATTTTTATCTCCTTCCCTTATTAACGATTTTTTAAGTCCTCCTTCCTTATGCTTCATCAGGTGCAAGGGAAGCGAGAACGGCCCATCCAGAGGGACAGCTCGAAAGATTTTGGGGGGATCATTTTTATGTAAATTCATTGTCTTAAATACTTTTATTATCATTTAGTTGTTATCTTTTATCTATTTTATTGGGGGATTACTCGTATGAAGAAACTATCTTTATCTATTTTGGCTCTTACGTCTTTGGGGACAACGAACTTCTGCAATGCGTCAGTAACCATGCTACCAGCTGGAGGAGCTATACCACCCTGCCCAGCTTGCACCGGCGCGTGTGCACACCCTTGCGGAGATCCAGCTTGCTCGTGTGCGGCGGCTCAAGATCCGTTCCGGATTCTAGCTTCGATCCAAACGGATTTTAATGAACATCAAAACATCCTAGCTCAACTGCAAACTGAAGGAGCCAATCTCCGCGCCACTCTCGAGGAACGACGGAGAATCAGCAAAGACACCATTGCAGCCAAACAGCAGGAATTAACCGACCTGATTCGTTCCACAGAGCATGAGCTCTGCATGCTTGAGATGAATATTCACGATAATCAACGCCGCCAAGATGAGACGAATCATCACATTATGACGCTCAAAGAAAAAATTAACGCTGCATTCCAACCGCATCCTTAGGCAAAGTTGCGGGGGAAGGAAAAAGGTCTCTTCGGAGGCCTTTTTTGTCAACAACATCGCCCCCCACGAAGCACCCGACCTTTACTACCGGCCTCACACCAGCGCAATAAGCCGCCAAATGTCTTCTTTCAATTCACCCTCAATCGCCTCAACTCGTTCTCATCCATGCTGATACGCCTTCAAAATCCTCGCCTGATCGCGCTTCCAATCCCTATCCCTCATCGACTCGCGCTTATCCACCGTGTGCTTACCCTGCGCCAGAGCAATCTTGACTTTAACAAGCCCCTTATGGTTGAAGTACATGTGAACCGGCACAATGGTCATCCCCTTCTTACGAAGAGCATTGAGCCACTTCACCATATCCCGCCGCTTGAGAAGAAGTTTCCTTGGCGCTTTAGGCTCATGGTTAAAAAGACGCGCCTGCTCATAAACAGGAATATTCGCGTTAAACAAAAAAAGACTGCCGGCGTCAGGCCCGTACGACATCTCTCCTACAAATGATTCAACCAAGCTACAACGGTTCTTTCTCAATGACTTCACTTCAGAACCCGTTAAAACAAGTCCAGCCTCCATGATCTCCTTCAAGATATAGTCAAAATGAGCGCGGCGATTCTCTGCTATCGTCTTATAGTTCTCCGCTGCCGCTGTTTTCGTCGCCTTAGCCATCCTCCACCTCGCTCTACCGCAGTCTCCACTTGTTCTACTCCCCTAGATTCATTCTACAATGCTCTTTCTCTGCTGAGGAGTCTCTTGTACAAAGCCCATAAATTTAGCTGCAATAAAGCCTCATGTAACCGCTATGTACCTCTCCGCCGTTTCTCCAACTTCGCTAATTTTTCTTCTCGAAGCCGTTCCAGACACGCCATCATTGCTGCTACAAAATGCTCGGCCGCCAAGGGAACGTAAAAAGTCCGTGCAGCTTGACTCATACTTTTGAGGCCTTGTGGATACTTCACAGTCTCCCCTAAGATCTTAGCAATGGCCCCTGGTGTCGCCGTCTTTTCCTCAAAGAAATGCGCTGCCCCTGCACGATGAAACTGTAGAGCATTGTAAAGTTGGTCCCCATCTCGCGAACTCGCCAAAGGCACCAGCACCGAAGGAACCCCTGCGGCTGCGATTTCTGACAGTGTTAGCGCACCCGACCGAGCGATCATCAAATGGGCCTTTCGTAGCGGTGTTTCCATATCTTCGAAAAAAGGGCGGATCTCGCACGAAACCCCCATCTCCTCATAAGCCTTTTCAATCTTCGCGATGTCCTTCTCTCGGACTTGCTGGGTAACCACAATTTTCTCGCGGATTTCCTCGGGCAAAAAGCGAAGGGTCGCAGGAATGAGCTTGGTAAAAAAATCCGCCCCTTGGCTTCCCCCCGTCACGAAAAGACGAACCTTGTCGTGGGGAGGCGTATAGGGCCGAGTACTGAGCAGATCTAGATTTCGTCTTAGAGGGTTCCCCACAAAAGAAAAACCCTGCACTTCCTCTCCGGATGACGTCAGAACATGAGGAAATCCCGATGTTAATCCTTTCGCAAAAGGCTTTAAGATAGCGTTTGCCCTCCCCAAAAGGCTATTACACTCATGAAGAAGTGTCGGAATCCTCAACAGCTGCGCAGCCAAAACAGGTGGTGCTGAAGGATATCCCCCGAATCCTACCACCATAGCTGGCCTCTCCCTTAAGAACAAAATGAGACTCTTAAGGCCACTTTTGATTAAACGCAAGAAAAATTTCCACCGGGGTGTTGGTCGACCTTGATCTCGCAAAGGGAAAACAAGGCAACGATCCACACCTTTGACCCACGTCTGCGCCCGTTCATCCGTTATGAAAATGACCCTTCTCCCCAGTTTTTGTAGTAAAACAGCCACACTGATCGCAGGAAAGACATGACCTCCAGTGCCACCTGCGACCAACACAAAAGGCCGCTCCCGCTCCTGTCGAGATCGTTTCCTTTCATTTCCCTTCATCGCCCTACCCTCTTCTTGACTTTGCCTTGAGTACACACGTCATGCCTCTCTTTGACTCCCACAATCCTTCCTCCTGCAACGCCCTCCCCTACCTTCGCATCGATCTCACGCCAAATAATCACTGTTTTTTGCTCAGTTTGGATTTTTCGCTATCCTCTCTTTCTACTAAACTCATGATGAAACGCCAAGGTTTCCAAGTGTAAAGTAATCACAAGATTGAAATCGAATACGCCCACCCCTGAGTATTTGGGCCATGAAAAAGGTTCATTATGTTCGACATACACAAGTCTTTATTTTATTAATTACACAAATTTCAATGTATATAACTTATCTCTTTTTTCAAGAATAATTTTCCCTTTGTTTTTTAGAAAATTTAAGGTCTTTGCGTTTGAATTTCCACCTCATTCTCCCTTCTTTTTTGAGTGTTATTAATCGTTTAGGAATAATCTCCTCTGGAGAGCTGTCTGAGGCAGCTATATGGAGCTATTGAAGGGCATAGTTCGAGGTTCTTGAACTGCATGGATGGTATGCTACTCAGATAGAATTAAGGTGGAGGCAGAGATTTCGTGCTGATGTACGGACGAGGGTCTTTACGAATAGTGCTTTTTTGATTACTATGCTTATAGTTGTGGGTTCTGACATAATAGATAAAATGTCAGTAAAATTTTAGAAGAAGGAGTGCAAAAATGCAAAAAATATCGGTTATTGTAGCGGCAATAACGGCGGTTGCTCAGGTAAACGCTGCTCAGAACCAACTTCAATTGAGTGCGTTTGCTGAACAGCGGACAGTGAGAGATTATAGGGGGAATGTCTCACAGATTAACGTCGTTGACGTCCAACAATCAGGATGGAACCATGGGGGCAGCAGTTCACGCCGTTTTCGGCTGTGTTTAACGCATTAAATGACCACTATGGTCAGAATCAACAGGCGCAAAATAACCAGATTTTACTGGGTAGAGCAGAAGTTCAAGCATTAATTTCTGCTATCAGCGACGCTGGGATGGGCTTAAAAGGAGATCGTGAATACGTCCCCTACAAGAATGGTTTCTCTGCGAACGATAAACGTGTTCTACTCGTTTATATCAACGATACAAAAACTTACATGAATATAACTAAGAAATCGATAATCCATTGTATTCGCTACGCCAACGGACAATAATTTCTTTTGTTAATCCTTGGTAAGAAAGAAGAAAAACCATCAAGAGCAGCTGGAAGCGCTAAGGCTGCTCTCCCAGGTTGATTACAACTCATCTCGAATAGTTATAGACGATCTTGTTTGAAATAAAAGTAAAATTATGTAGGGAAGTTATGATCATCTTGAACTAATTTTATTTAAATTAACGAGTAAATTTTAGATAAAATATTAACTCTTAATTTCAGCATGATCCAATACCCAACTCATCAGGAATTTTTAGGAGGTTATGCAACGATACGAGATTGGCACAAAATCCGAGACTTCTCATGATTGCAAGTCATTGTTCTTCGATTAGATCCGTTGAAAACGGTAACAGGTGATAACAACTTCTACTAATAGAATGCAATCTCCCCTCACTCAAAAAATCCTTTACAATCAAGCACTTCATTATGTACCATTCCCCTAGGCGTCCATAATTAAATTAACAATCATTTTTGTTTTTAACCAAAAGGAGATCAAATATGAAATCATCTAAAAAATTACTGTATTGCGTTGCGGCTGTAGCCACAGCCGTTCCGGGGATATCTATGGAAGCTGAGAAAGAGGCCCCCTTTATCTCTTACGGCTCCCAGCAAAACGTGTACAAAAGGGGAGGTTTTTCTTGTCCAATCGTCTCGTTGGATAATATAAAGCCGTTAGGTGATACAGGGTATAATGATTTTTCTATGTCCACGATCGTTGGCGCAATTAAAGGAGATAAACAGGACTTGAAAAAATTTGTAGATTCCTGTTCTTTTGTATTTGCAAGATTGGATCCAAGATTTGATAAACCTCTTTCCTTGCGCTTGCCGGTAAGCGGCTTCCTTGATGTTTTAGAAAGTTTCAAAACGCAAAAAAAATACTCCGCTCAAAATTTGGATAGTGACTACACCTTGGTTGGTGTTTTCCCTGAGGCACCTTGGGTCCTGAGAGGAGTGGATGAAGAGGATGTATTCCCTCAATATATGGTGGAAATAAAGCAAGAAGATTGTGCTCTACTGGAACGTAAGGCACACTCGCTTATCCGATCCTTTAACCATGTCGTTAGGGCAAAAGGTAATTTGGGCTTGTTTTTTTGGGCTGGCCCCGAGGACCTTACTCCAAGTCATCTGTACGGGCGAAATCTTCCAGAATTTCGCTCTGAAGCGAATGAACAATTCTTCCAAGAAGAAAACAGACTTAGCTCTATACTAATCGATTGCAACAGTAAAATCCGGGTTAGTACAATTGAGAAAGCTGAGCCGTCGGCTGGGGGTAGTTTACCAATTATCCAATGCGACGAAAAAGAAATGTATGTCTCTAAGTATTATAAAATATCAATCCAAAACTTAGTTCCTTGTTTTCTAAACTATCCTGTTAACATAGAATTTGAGACCTGTTAACATAGAGTTTGAGACCGAAGGACACTGATGTTTTTGGCTTCAAGCGAAGGTTCTTCGAAAATTTGCGGTGGCAAGGTCAACAAATTGATGTCCGCAAGGGCCAATGAAAAAAATCAATTGTCAGCTTTCGTAAGCAGTTTTACCAAGAGAAGAGGCCCCTGAGGGGCCTCTCAAAATTTTTCTCTATTTCGTGATCCTCACCTCTGGAATAGCCATTCAGTTTCGATCCAGTGATAGGGGGAGAGGAGAGAAAGGACCGTAGCCCCTCCTTCTAAGTGAACAGCTGGGGTGGGATTTTGGTGTGGCGGCTGGAGAGTTGTGTGACCAGACTTTAAGCGATGGCGCCCTATATGCATCTCTACAGAAAGGAGAGAACTCAACTTCGTTCGAAAGCTTTATCTAAAATTATCTATAGAAAAAACGAAGTAAAGTATTTTTATTATTGGTATAATTAATATTGTAATGTGAAAATTTATTACATTTATCTTGAAGATTAATCATTTCTCACCGCGATCGTCGATCTTCGTTGATTTTTCTCATTGAGGCATGTTTTTTCTCACAAATAAAGTCATAAGAGCTAAATTCTGCTTGTGTCATATTTCTCATACTGGGGCATGGTAGAGACAATATTTTTTCTTTTACTAGTTGATTCGGGAATTTGTTTTTAACCCACTTTTCCACTCCAGACTGGGGTAGGGTGAACCTACCTAGGCAGAAGGGCCGGAATTTAGAGATTGCTCAGAAAGCAAAGCAAGTGTGGTGGTGGTTTACGCTATAATCGCCGCGAAGAATTTATAAATATGTTGAGGTTGTGATGTGTGGAATTGTTGGGATAGCTCAGTCAGGTGGAGGGGTACTTGGAAACCTTGTTGATGGACTCAGCTGTCTAGAATATCGAGGATATGATTCAGCTGGGGTGGCGCTACTTGGACCGGAGGGATTGTACAGAAAGCGGGCTGTCGGCAAGGTGGATCAACTTCGAGCTGCCTTGCAGGAGGATGCCGCGGCAGGGCGTGAGACGGCTAGGGTGGAGTCGGCGTGGTTTGGGATGGCTCACACACGTTGGGCGACTCACGGCGCTGTGACGGAGGCTAATGCCCACCCTCAGTCAGACGGGTATACGACAGTTGTCCATAATGGCATTCTGGAGAATGTGGCTGATTTGCGACGACAATTGCCGGGAGTAACGTTGACAAGTCAGACGGACACAGAGCTTATTGTCCATCTGGTTTCAAAAGAAGTCCGCGGAGGGATGCACGTTGTTGAGGCGGTACAACAAGTTCTTTCTTTGCTGTGGGGAACTTGGTGCATACGAGGCCGGGGTCTGGGAAGTCGCGCGGGGCGGGTGCACAGACTGGGGAGGAGGCGAATCCTGGGGGTGTCCCGAAGAAGGTGCCTTGGGATAACTCCCGTGTTTCCTTGAGTCGGGCATGACTGAGTGATCTAGTTCGTCGCTAGACGGGTCATCAGCAAGAGTCGCCCGCTGAGGGGAGAATCCTTCAAGTGTCTCGACATCTTGCACTTTCAAGGAAAGAGCTAGGGGTTCAGCATCCCCACGCGGAGCCAGTGGCAGAACTAAGGTCAGCCTCTCGATGCGTTTTTGTTCATAATCCCACAAAAGTTTCCAAATACTCCGAAACCAGTATCGAGGCAGAACGACCGTCTCCTTACCGCAAGCAAGTGGTGGCATAGTTGTTGGATAAAGATCGAGGACTCCCGTTGAAGGGGGCGTCACGCGTTCAAACCTTGCCTGAAGCGCCGTATACCCCGTGCGGTGGCCCGTCGTGGAACGCCAACTCAGGTGGGGATTGAGACTATTAACCTTTCCTCGCGGGAACGCCGCAGCAAGACAGGTACCTAAATCGAGGAGACCTCCATTTTTCTGGATCCACTCCGTTTGAAGCGTGAGGCGGAGCGAACTTGGCGCGGGCGGCGTTTTGATCGTTACAGACTTTTCGAAAACAAACGGCGTAATATCAGCAGAATCCTCCTTCGGCGCCCTTCCCTCTCTTCTGTCGGCGTTCTCTCCACAAAAGTCAACGTTGTTTGGGCCCCTACGACGTGAGCCGACACAAGAGCTCCACGGAAAAGTGAGCGTGCTGTGTCTTCATCCTCCAGTTCATAGATACCGCCAAGAGGGAAGTCCTGGTCCGCAACGCCAACAAGACGCAACTGGACTCCTGAGGCATCCCTTTTAAGGTGTAGCCGAGTTGGACAAAAGTTGGGAACTCTCCCTGAGTCACTGAGTGATTTTAATAAAATATTCATAAAAACCTCCATAAAAGTTAAGTAAAATAAATATTAAATATGTATATAGATAGAGTAGTAAATTGATGATAAATATAAGAATGATTAATGAAAATACTAACAAAGTTATTGATAAAAATGCGCAATATTCTGTATTTATTTATTAATTGGTGATTTTATTTTAATAGATAAATCTGTAAGTGAGTTTTTTAATGTGAATTATAGTTAAGTGAATTGTATTTGCGGCCACTATGGATTTTCATGAGGAGTATGAGATCAAATCGCACTTAAAAACTTACATAATATTTGAAAGAAACTGATCTCTAAGTAAAGATTACAGAACAAAAAATTACGAAAAAACTTTGTAATTTAAGTTTGTTGATCTACGTATCTTTAAACCTCCTCAAAATTCAGCAAGTTTGTGATTAGTATTAGAATACTAGGAAGTTGACAACACTATAATTCCGAATCACCACACAAGGCGGGGAGATCATAGCCCTAGGTGACCTAGAAACCTCAGCACCACAGACCTTCCACGAATGTTGTTCGAGTGAATCGTCGGCCTTTAAGAAAAATTGGAGTAATTTTAAAAATTCGCCTCAATAAAAGAGGTCAATATTGATTAAATCTATAGTTAATAAATTAAAAAATTCGTCTATGATTTCGAAATATTATTGACAAACAATATGCCCTTTTAATATAGAACAACTGAAATGACTGCATAAACTCTTTACGTATCCGCGCTATGACCCCAGAAAACCGCTTATTTGAAAACTTTGTTAATATTTGATACTATGAATATAGATGGGGTATTTATTGTTGGTATTGGCTATAGATGCGAAAAATGAGTGACAAGCAATAGAATAACTTGTTTCCCCAACAGGTGCTCTTTGCCGTGTAGCTTTGTACATATATAGCGTTTGTAAATAGCCAGAAGAAAGGAGAGCAAAATTATGAAATTTTGTACGGTTTTGTTGACTGGTATGGCCCTATTGGGTTCATTTTCTGCCTGGTCGTCAACACCCGACCGTCAGCCAATGATGGATTCGAAGGCCAATAGAAGCTCAAACGTTCAAGTTGTTGATGAAAAGATCCCTTATGATCCGAATATGACCTTTCAAGAACTCGAAAGTCTACTGTCTGAAAAGTATAAAGATCGAGAAAAAGTGTTAGATCTGAGCTTTTACGAAATCTTTGAAGACGCTGGCCTGCCGGACCTATTCAAAAAAGGTGGTGACTATAGCGGCATGTGCCTCCGTGATTTTCCGAACTATATGTTCGGTGAGGATACAACCCTGGGGTGGTATGCAGATTTCTTGCGGAGTAAGCCTTACTAAATAGTCTCAATTTCTCAAAACCCACTTTTTAGTTATCTTTTAGCTGATCAATGCTAAGAAACTCAAGGGTTTCAGCGTTCTCAGTGGGACTAGATCAAGCAGGTCTCATCGAGCGGGCGCCGAATGTCATCGGTGCCCCTTGGTAGTGTGCTGAACGGATCCGTTGCGATCGATATGGAATCTGAGGGGCACGGAAGCGTGTTCGTTGTGAGTTTTTAATCTTAAAAGCTTGCGGTAATCGACCCGATTTCCCGAACTCTCTCCTTCATTTCCTCACGCGAGGAAGTCCGTTATCCTTCGGGTATCCTCAAAAAACCTTAACAGCTCGAATCGGCCAAAACCTCTGGATTTTGAGAGTGCGGCCTGATTTTTGGGATTGCTTCCTATTTATAGATTTTTAGGCAAGTGAATCATTTTTACGAGCTTCAACAGGCCGGATTAAAGAATAAATGTTTGCGATCACGAGAATTTTTATTTTGGGTTTACCTCTATCTCTACTTATGGAGCAATCCCCGATTTGTACGGGCTTTAAAGCCGCGAATGAAATAAAAAACCTGGTACAGGTATATCAGATGTAATTTTCATCATTATAGTCACTATGATTTTTGGGTTTAGGTTAGGGATTTCGCCATCATCGATGTTGTGGCTCTTCTTGGTAGGTTAATTATAGTAGTCGTAAAGTGTGAATACTTTTTTTAACATCCTCCATTTATTTGTTCTCATAGTTAAACATATATAAATCCCTAGCCAAGCAATCCTTTAGATCTTGTCTCTTATCAAACCCGTTGCAACGGTAATAAATCAGATTTCTAACCTCCGATGTTGGTGGCGGACTGACTTCTCCGAAAAAGGCTCTCGTAAAGGGTTTATTTATCTGAATCATTTACAGGTAACAAGCGCCCCGCCCTTCCCCGCTAAGCTGCGTTACAAGTCTCCTCGAGCTGATTTTCGTCACCTTGGGAGGAAGAAGAATCACCCTCATCTTCGTTACGCCGTTGCTCAGCACGGGTAATAAGGAAGGCAGCCAGAAGAATCAAGACGCCTCCTAACCACGTCGTCGCGGGAGGAATTTGCCGGAAAAAGAGATAGCCAAGCGAAAAAGTAAACAGCGCTTCCATGTAACGCAAAGGCATGAATCCCGAGACATCTGAGCACTTAAAGGCCTGAAACATACAAACCTGCACAAGGTTCCCGTTAATCCCCAAAAGGGTCAGAAAGAAAAGTGTCCGCAACGTCAGAGGCTGCCAAACCTTCATGGCTGGAACGAGAAGGACCAAGCTTGTCACCAAACCAAAATAAAACAGGAGAGTCGGCAGAGGTTCGTCATCAGCCATTTTTCGCGCAATCACCGTAATCACCGCGAACATAAAAGCACTCAGGAGAGGCAAAACCACCCAAAAATTGTACATCGCTATGTCTTGGTACGTAACAACGACAATCCCCAGCATCCCAAGCAAAGAACAAGCCACACGAGCCGTGCTAATTTTTTCCTTCAAAAAAAGCGCTGCTAGAGGCAGGAGAAACAGAGGTTCTGTAAATGATAAGCATGTATTCTTCATCAGCGGCATTTTGATGACCGAGATGGTGACACTGCCAATAGCCACAGCTCCCAACACTCCACGCCAAAAGTGCAGCCCCGCTTTTTTCGTTCGAAAGTACGTTAACCCCTTGGGTAGCATCCAGGGAAGAACGGAAACAGCGTTCACCACAAACCGGATAAAAGAAACTTGTATGGGGTGCAGGCTCTGATCCAGGTAGAACGACAAAATGTCATCTGAGGCGCAGATCAGGTCGATCAATAATAACCAGACGATAACCTGAGCATAAAGCCCTTTTCTTGCTGAAATCGGGGTGTTTTGCAAGAAGTCTCCTGAGTTTCATTCCCGCCCAGAGTTAAGCTTAGCCTACTTTTTTGCCTCAAGGGAAGAGGGAGAAAAAAGCCCAAGGTAATCTCCCTTTCTTCAATCCATCAGCGTGACGAGGGATCTTACGGCTAGCTTCGGCGTTGCCGTGGCAAAAAGAAAGGCATCGAATTCATATCTAACCTCCTGTCCTTCATGTTAAACCCTTTATATTGAAGTCATGATGGATTTATCACCTCCCAGCCTGGAGGGGTTGGTACTGTTTGTTGTTGCTGAGTCCGTGCCCTCTTTGCGGTAGCGGTTGGCATTCCTCTTTTCTTTGTCTCGAAAACTGAGCTATGCTCGTCGGGAGGGTGTTGTCAAAGGGGTGGTGTGTCAAGGATAGCGTTGCCGTTTTCTCTTCAACGAATGCACAGGAACCGACGACGGTACTTGGTAGCCGTGGGGTGGGTTTTGGTCCTCGATGTCATCAGCTCAGCCAACGATATCATCTCTCTGAACTTGGGGCAGGCTCTCCACCCTTTGCAGATTGCTTTCCTTCGAAATGTCATTGCGATGTTGTGGATGTTGCCGGTCATGCTTCCCAAAAAGACCTTATATTTCCGGGTTCGGCGCCCAGGATGGCACGTTCTTCGCGCTGTGATAGGTGCCCTCGCCGTGGGAGGATTCACCATTGGGGTGATCAAAGTCCCGCTCATGAAGAACACAGCTGTCGGGTTTATGGAGCCCTTGTTTTTCCTGCCGATGGGGGTGTTGATTTTAAAGGAAAAGATAGATCCTCCGCGTCTGTGGTGCGCCATTATTGGGCTGTTTGGCATCATTCTAATGACATATGAGGAATTGGCGTCGTATCAATTTTGGGTCCTGTTGACGGTGCTGAGTACGTTTTGCTATGCCGCTTTGACGTGTTTAGGCCGAATCATGTTTGAGGAAGAGTCGGCGTATACTCTGATTTTCTACTTTGCTCTGGGAGTGGCTCTTTTGCTGATGATCCCTGCGTTGTTCGTGTGGCATTCTGTAGATACGCGTTCATGGGGGTGGTTGGGCCTTTTAGGTTTCAACAGCAGTTTCATGCAAATCGCCATGTTTCAACTGTTTCGATACGCCGATGTTTCGGCCGTCATGCCTTTACGCTACGTTGAGATTCTGGTGACCTCTTTGTTAGGAGTCATGCTCTTTCATCAGATTCCGACTTTAGCAACGTGGCTCGGTGCGGGAATTATTGTTGGAACCGCATGCATTTTGACAGTCTACGAGCAGCGGAAAGACCGTCTTGTTCGCTAAGTGACCAAACTTCCTCCGACCTCGCTCCCAGCTCCCTCTTTTCCAGCAAATCTGCAGATTTTTGGGGATTGATTTCTACCTGTAGATTTTTATATAAAATTAATCTTTTTTACAGTCTATTACATGCACAACAAACAAATAATGCATAAAATCATGTAAATTTATTTTGTTTTTTATTTTGATCTCTGATCGTAGTGCCCCTAATTTTCCCACATTTATCCACAAAAATAGCTGCCTGCCATCTTGACACCCCACGACGCGATGCGTAATATTAGGTACATTAGGGGTTTTTTTAAAATCCTTGCATTCGTTTTCGTCCTCCGCTATAGTCCCGCCAGATGGAGAAAGTTCCATCCACCGCACCCACCCGGGTGGTGGGAGTTCTCGGAAAGTGAGGAGGTTACAATGAACAAACTTATCGTTGCTTTAGGTAGTGTGATGGGTCTTCATGGCCTAGTTTTGGCGTCAAATGTGCCAACTCAGCCGACGCAGATTGTTCCGGAGAATGAGAGCGTAAAAAAGCTCAACAGAGAAGAACTTTCTCAAAAAGTCATGAGAGGTGAGTGGACTCCTCCTACCGTTGAGGAGATTCAGCAGCTGGATCCAGGAACTTGCCGAGAAATCATGGCAGAGTTGTACCGTCTGGTTCCCAAAAATGACAAGTCAGTGATCAACAAATCCACAAAGGAGTGGATCTTTAACAAAGACCACTATTTCAATCCATGTACATGCGGTGAATGCAATCAATTCGAAAAAGAAGTACGAAGTCTACCGTCGGGTTGTCTATTAGCTGAGCAAGGTCGCCTTATGCACTCAGCTTACCTATCCATAGAACCTCTTGTTCTTGAAGGAAGATCCCGCCTTGGGATGTTAGACGATCAGAGAAAACATCGGATAAAAGATCTTCAGCAGCAATAGCAATTATCAAAAGTGCAAAAGAGTCATGACCGTTTGATGGCTGGTGTTAAAAAGTATAAAGGTCAATTGCATGAATTACCTCAAGAGCCACAACCACCTGCGAGTCCAAATCGACAGCCGAATGCTCAGGCCAAACCCGAGCCACCGATTATCAATGAAAAGTATACAAAAATAAAAGATGAGCGTTTTAAAAATATTTCAGAAAGATATACGGAACTTTTGAATTACGATCAAGAGGCTACTAGAAAACTTGAAGAGATCATCAAACTAGGTCAACGAATTGAGCAAATTGAAAAGATCAATGATGATTATAATTCTCAAATATCTCAGATGCGACACCAACTAGAGGAGACGTTAAGTGATTTACAAGAGGGGCCAGAAAGTCAGTAAGCGGCTCTTGACAACCCGATTTGATTGATGCTGCAGTTAACTCGGGTTGGTGTTTTTTCTTTTGAGGGGGAAGCTATGAAAGCTCTCGTTTTAAGTGTTTTGGGTTTAGTTTTTTTGGGAGGTACAGGAGCAAATAGTACTCAGTCTGATGTTCTGGGTGAAGAGCGTTTCCTTTACCTGGATCTTTTCGACCAGTATGTGTGTAGGATTAAGGATGTCATTCAAAAGGCTCAACCTATTTCAACCGAAATTAAGAGATTGAATAAGCTGATTAAAAGCCTAGAAGAAGCCAAATGTACTCTGATTAATCGTGAAGGCAATGAGGAGTACGAAAAGAAACAAGCAGCCATTGGCCAACTCTTAACACAGTACAAAGAAGAGTCTGTCAAATTGAACCAGGCTCTATCTGTCAATTATAATAAAGAACAATGTGCTGAATATGTAAAGTTAATGAATGAATCTTGGGATCGATACATCGAACTTACAGAACAAATAAAGGAGCAGTATCAGAAATAATTCTACCGCACGGCCCCTAACACCCTCACCGGAGGTTTGCAACACGGATCCTGTGGGGGGTTACTTTTTTTAGGGGGAGGGCATGGTCAGTCGTGCTTTGTTTTTAGGTTTTTCGTTGTTGTCGCTAGGTGTTGAGGCGAGTGAGATGGAAGGCCAAGTGCCGTCGCATTCTCTACCTACAGTCTTGACGACTTCGCAAAAACAGAGATGTGTGGAGATTATTCAACTGTATTCAGAAAAGTCACTTACTGAAGATACGAAATCATGGACTCATGGTGCTAAGAGTCAAGAGTTGCTACGGGGTAATGATATGTATTCGATTCAATTCGACGAAAGGAATCCCATGAATTTTTTAGAGCAGGTTATCCGTTATGCAGACAGTATGGAAGAATTTCATAAACATCTTGCAGCCAGTATCACTGAACAAAATTGCAAGATAGTCGTTCAGATGGCCTTTGATGTGTTCTGCGGACGATCCCCAGGAGTACGCATCGAGGACATACACTAAACACGTTGCAAACCTGCGTGACATCCTTTGTCAGAGGGGCGCTGGCCCCTCTTTTTGTGTTGGTCGAAAACCAGGAGGATTTGACAGACTAAGAAATTTTGTGCTCGAACGACACGTGGTTAGTTCTTTTTAGGGGGAAGCTATGAAAGCTCTTGTTGTAGGTATTTTAGGGTTGGGGGTCGCTGGAAATGCTGGTGCGAGCTCGGCGAGTGAGCTATTAAAGGAGGGGAATGACACGCTCAATAGGTGGGATGCTATTCGTCAAAAAAGGGATGAACTATACGAAAAATCGTTGTCAGCGCTTCAAAGCTTTTTGGATAATCTGGACGAGGTCGAGAAGAGGCTAGAACCTGTTAGGTGTTTGTTGAATAGAGCTCGAGAGCTTGGTGGCTTGTTATCGAAACTTGGCGACGACAAAAAGACTCTTGAACAAAAAGAAGAGAAAACCGAAGCCATGACGCAACAAATGGCTGACATTGAAGATTTAAGAAAACAGTACTCCGACGAACTTGAAAAAATAAAAGAATCGATGCGTGCTGGATACGATAAAGTGGGATGTGTTAAATATTCAAAATTAACGGATGAAGCGATGGATCGTCACCTCGAACTTGAAGACCAAATTAAAGCACTGGATGAAACGGCATTCTACCACAAACCATAGGACATCCCTTGCCACCCTCACCGAAGGTTTATCACCCTGAACTCAGGTGAGGGGCACTTTTTTTAGGGGGAAGACATGGTCAGTCGTGCCTTGTTTTTAGGTTTTTCGTTGTTGTCGTTGGGTGTTGAGGCGAGCGAACTCAACAAAAGTGTCTCGCATCAGGAGTGTGGGGAATTTATTTTGAACCAAGTCGATATCATCGCAACATCGGCTCAGAAAATTCAAAACCTCCAAAAGGAGATGGACTCAGGCTCTACAACCGTTGGCCTCTCGGGGGGCTGGCTCGATATGCGTTGGGCTCGGATCCTCTCCGAAATCGAAACGCTTCAAAACGGATGCGTCAAATTCGTCATTCTTTGCCAAAAAGTGCTGAATCGAGTTCAATACGGACCTGAAGACGATTTGTCACCATCGTTAGAACAGCTGAGCGCCAAAATGAAATTTCATACAATCGACCTCGAATACGCTTTGGGTAATGTCCGGCGTTATGCTACAGACTTCGTCACCTACGGACAAAGACAGGCAGAAATTGAAACAGCGCTGGATGAACTCCACCAAAAACGGAGTGCTAGTCAAAAAGAAAATCCAATCTTTGATCTTAAAAATGAATCCTTCCATGTTCAAGAACTCAACTTTCAAAGTGAACGTGATAAATGCGCCGAGTTTCTTTTCACCGCGGGGATGGACCTCAGAAGCTCTCTCAAATCTCTCATTTCTGAGAATTCTTCCTTTGAGGAACCTCTACAAGAAGACCCCAACGCCGCTTGAACGACTGGAATCTTTTGGGGAGGGCTGAGTGATGTCGTCCTCTAAATCTCCTCCAGGTCAACAGACCAGGTGGATTTCAGCTTCCATTCGTCTGTCGTCAGGGTAAACGACAAAACGCGCATCTGTAATAAAGGAGCGTAAAAGAGAAACAGATCCTGCTTGTGCGGCGTGAAAGTGACGGTTTGACCCTCCACCTGAAATGAAGTGAATTCCTTCTTGGCGTCGTCCACAACCGAAACGGAATCCGGCACCGGTGGTCTCTCAAGAGAAATCGTCTCGCGCGACGAGTTAGCCGGAACCTTTTGGCATAATTTCTGAATGCACCCCACGGTGACCTCCGTCCCCACTGCCAGGCCACCTGTAGCCAACACATTCTCGTCAGCGCACTTCACCGTAGAGCGGTATTTGTGCTTCGTTTGCCCGACAAAAATAAGGTCACCGTTTAGCGTGCGAACGAATTCACCCTGGGGAATGGGCTGCAAACTTTGAACACAACCGCGAGCCGAAAGAGGCGGAAGCCCGCCAACACTAAGAGTTAATTCGGATTGCATAAAAACCTCCTATAAAAAAATAAGTTCATAAATCTATAAATATTATTAATTATTTTTTTTGATTTTATTTAATTTTTTGATGATGTTTGACAATAATTGCTATGATTTTTTGATGGATTGTTGTGAGTTTTTAAATGTAATTAAACAAGATTTTATAAAGTATTATTACTAAAATTGTCATGCATTTGTTTTGTATTTAAGCCATTTTTTATATTTTCTCTTTAAAATAAGACGGGAAAGTATGACGGCGTCTTACGGTATAAATAATTGAGATACCGTCCTAAAAATAGGTACAGGGTGAAAGCCGCAAAACAGAGCTCTATGACTTCATGTCAGAGTGAAGATGAAAAGGCTTTTGCCATAGACTCATTTGGAGAATTTCTTGCATTTACAATACCAAAAACCTTCTGTTAACGATTCGTTTACCTTTTTCTTGCCACAATGAAATGGATTCGGGTTTAACAAGGTTTTTTCGGTATGTTTGCAAAATTAGTTTCGCTCGCCAGCGCGTGTGTTTATTTTTCTATGGCAGTTATTCCAGCTCACTCAACTCAAATTACAGAGAGGCGGCAGGAGATCATCGATGAGCTTGGTCCTCAAATGAAGGCGGCGTTTGAACCTTTCCTCACGCTACCTGACGTCGCAACTTCAGATAGCTTTACGCCCATCATTAATGAGATTAAGGAGCTGTGTGAGCGCATGAAAAACAGTGATTACCATCTCCATATTATTCCTGTGGTATTTCATAATGGTAATGATGTCGACAATCCTCATGTAGACTTCAATAAAGAAAATTATCCAAATTTATTTAAACTGAATGATGATCTACTTCACGAGTTGGGTCGGTGCTTCTCCGTCTACTCGGATTCATTGATCCGAGAAAAAGTCCTCGCAGAAGCCACACCTCGCATCGAGCAAGAAGTCAAAGAAAAAATTCTTAAAAGAGTAAGAGAGGATGCCGAGAACAAGGCGAAAAAAGATTTGTTCGGTGAATAACTTCCAACAACAGTCACCCGAGTCAAAAAGGACTGGATTCTGCGGAATTCGGTCTTTTTTTGAACACGATTGCGTTGTGAAATGAATTTTAATTGCTGCATCGAACAGATTTTTTAAGAAGAAAATACCAATAATTCGATTTTTAACCGTTTATTTACCTTTTTCTTGCCACAATGAAATGGATTCGGGTTTAACAAGGTTTTTTCGGTATGTTTGCAAAATTAGTTTCGCTCGCCAGCGCGTGCGTTTGTTTTTCGGTTTTACCAGTTCAGGCAAGTCAAGGCTTTGAATCTCGAGATATAGAAGCCAAGATTAAGGCCAGATGCATCCAAGAGCTCAAAAAAGCAGGATTAGAAAATGCTCCTAATTACCAGGCAATTCTTGACCAGTATGAGGCATTGCATTGGAAATTTCGCAATTCATATAGTCTAATTTTTTTCCCGGGTATAATCGCGACCTACAATGGGCATATGGATTATCTTAGTGATTTTAACCTCGAAGGATTCAAAGATATTCTGAACCTTCCTCCTGAAAAGCGAACAAGTTTGGCTCTAAAAGCTGCTGAATATTGCTATCAATTAAAACAAATACAACTTAGCGAAGAAATTATAAATAAAGTATCTAAATACGTAAAGTCCATAGACTTGTCAAAACTCGCATCAACTGACGAATAACCTCCAACAACAGTTACCAGAGTCAAAAAGGGCCGGGTTCTTCGGAATTCGGCTTTTTTCAGGGAGTGCGAAAAGTGCAAGATTCCTTATGCAAAGGTGTTCGTGTGCCAT
The DNA here is from genome assembly GCA_041200185.1 of Alphaproteobacteria bacterium. GTDB lineage: Bacteria > Pseudomonadota > Alphaproteobacteria > BNTO01 > BNTO01. The sequence continues at coordinate 250,641 of CP165730.1, read as the reverse complement.
TTTGGAGCCCATAAGCATAGAGTGGTTGATCAAGTTTTGACTTTTTCGCCAAGTACCTATGGGAAGCTATGTTCTTCAGAAAATGCCTTCCGCGATCGATTTGTCATAGCGTTTTTTGGTACAAAGAAACCTCTCAAACTCCCTTCGAAGGTAAAAACCCTCATCAAGGTCCCCTATCAAGATCTCGTTTGGCTATCCTCCCGTTTTCAAAAGCCGATATGAAAATCCACGTGGGGACGGCGTGCAACGGCTGCAGGCTATGGGACTACGAAGTCCTAACATCAAACGCGGAATCATTATTTTATCATAGCAAAGTCATCTAAATGATGCCGATATCCACGCCGCCCATGACTAGATGACACAAATACTGGATGAACTTACACTATACTCTCGCATTTATATTATTTGTTGAATCATCAAATATACCACGGATTTAAGACCCATTTTTTAGCAAAAAGGCTGCTATGAAACAGCCTAAATACCACCTTTTCAAAGTCTTAAATGATGATGTATCCGTTGCTGCACAAACCCCGAAAATTAACGATTTTGAAAATTAACAGTGCCAGAAATTAACAACGTTAGTCCAATGCGGTGGATTGTAACGCTAGGGCACTCGTAAGTGAAAAATCTGAGATTGCCAAACAAAAGATGTTGCGAAGGATGCTTGCAATAACAATCAAACATAATTCAAATAAAGACATGTATTCTTGGCATAAAATTGATGTCATTAGCTGAATAACCATCGGTTGAGGCATCGATACGGCGCAATTCCCAAAATCTAGGGGGTTGCGCCGCCATCAATGTAGGGGGGGGTGCAGGAAGCATTGCCAAATATATGAATTATCATTAATACCAATAAATACTTGGCATGAACTGTAAATGTAAAAGATATAGATAAAAAACATCGATATAGGAACAATCCAAAATCTAACTAACCTCTATCCGATTTCGGAGGGGGATTTTATATAAATATTAGTGGTTTAAGTATATTTTCAACTTCAACGAAGGATTTAATTTTGGTTTTATTATACGAGCCACTTCGTAATTTCTTTTTTAATTCCGAGACTCAGCTACTCTTGTTTTTTAGTGTGTCCGCAAACCGGCTTTGCAACGGACTCTGTAGTTAGGGGCACACGTCGCGATCGTGTGGTTTTGTTAAGCCATAAACCACCCCAGACCTTCTCAAACCCTGCGGCCGGATTTAGCAGGGGACTGCTACTTACGAAGATTTCTCAGATCCCTTCTCGAGATTCAAGATAATTTGCGGACCTTGAGGTCCGTTAAGAGTGCCCTTCCGTATCTGGGTGAACTTGGCAAGGTGTTTTCGAAACCGTTTCACGGCGATTTTTGAGCCTCCGAAAACGACTGCGGTGGACTAAGGCCTCGTAGTACTGGTCGACACGGCGAGGAGCATCTTTGACCTTTTTGAGATCCAAAACGCTCGACCCCATTCGCAAGGTTGCCTCACAGGCGTCATTCACCGAAAGAGTTGCTCCATCTAACCTATGACTCAGTTCCTTCGCAATCGTTAACGACTCCGATCCGTCATCGCTATCTCCTAAAATAGAAATTTTAAGTGTGACCTTTCCAAAATGAGGATGAAGACTGGCCGACGGAGCCCAAGCCTCCTCCAAATCCAAGATAACAGCCGGGCCGGACTGGGTCATTTCCCGCGGCGTCAAGACGTAGATATTATCGAGAGATAGGCCTACGGATTCCCCGACGCCCTCTTCGACAAGATAAGAACGAATTGCCGCTAAAACTCCAAACTCAACCATAGTTCTCCCCCTTTTCTTTGCATAAGGCCTTCCAATACGTTCCTTCCCTTCCAGCCGAAGTGAAAGGACAGATAACGTCAAAAACCCTACTCTTCCAACGTAGCGCGTTTATTTCTTCATGTCGACCGAACGTGCCGGACGAATGGATATCTTTTTTTCGTTCGCGGATCCAAACTTCGTAAAGAGGTGGCGGAGGCTGTTTCAAGGCGCTTTTCACCCAAGCAAGATAAGTCCTCGACTTAGGAGATAGAATCTGAATATCCGCCCAAGCGAACCCCAGAGATTGGTAAGACACCGTTGGCTTCCCTTCTGAGTCGGCTTTTGTTGATGTTCGAAGTAACGTCACGCGATGTTTAAGTTGATCTAAATGTGTCATCTTTTCCTCCATGATCAAAACAAAAAGTTGATAAAAAAGTGTTAATAAAAACCTAGATAAAGGTTTGAAGACAAAAAGGCTTGATAAAAACCTTCACAAGGGAGGTGTCGTCAATTTTGGCCGTTGAGGACCGATGCTCGTACATTTCGGCTACAAGCATCATAATGGCCTGTCGAAGAGGCGGAGGGATATCGCTGGGCTTTTCGCCATACCCGGCCTTATAGACGACTTCAAATGTACGACCTGATGCTGGAAGTAAAACGGCGGGAATCGTCCTTTCCCACTCCACGACGTACCGCTTGAGAGGGGTAATTTTGGTGGCCCCTACGACCGTTCCAACGGATTGGACACTTACGAGAGGTGGAAAAGACAAAGTCAGTCGAGTCAGTCCCTCCGGCGTTTCTTGACCGCTGCTACGAAGCTGCCAAGTTTTTAAGAGTAAGCTGCGTCCTGTTTCCTGTTCAACAAGGCTTGTTGCGGCACTGATCAGCAGTTTTAGCTGAGCGTCGTCCTCATCGTGGTCGATGCGTAGGTATTTTTTGACTTTGTTAAGGCTTACGGGCAAGGCCGTAGGTGATTCAAGTAAAGTTAACATAGGTATCCTCCTTAGGAAAAAAGTTGAAAAAATATAAGGACGGGGGATAAAGCTTGGCCAACCTCGGGTTCCCCCGACGAGGAAGGTGATGGTTATCTTAATGAGGGACAGTTGCTGTGGTCCTCCTCCTTGCTGCCCCTAAAGCAGGAGGTTTGAGAGGGGGGACGTCGACGTGTCCCCACCCCCTCTAAGTTCATGTTAACGCCATCTCGAAATAAAAAGCAAAAGTTAAAATAGCCCATACTCTACAAGCAAAGTGGCAAAGAACTCTGGCAGTTTGAAGTGCCTGTTTTATGGGGAGTTGAAAGGCTCGAGACTTTCAGCTCTCCATGTCCTTATCAACGAAAGGCCTGCTTAAAGCCCGTATTTACGGGCTTCCCAACAAAAGCATAAAAATCGCCAAAAGATGAAAAAGAAGGGAAATAGGCCGATACAAAAACGACGATGCAGCGGGTTGCATGTAGGGGAAAAATTAGTCAAGGCCGTTCATCTTTGAATCATCCTCTGGGACAAAAAATTTTTACCATTAAATTTTACCATTCTTTATATTATTCGAGTTGTTTATATACTTGACATTGAATTACTACTATTTATACAATGTTAGTTGTAATTGAGGTTAATTCAGGAGTTTTCACATGAGAAAGTTTCTATGTAGCCCTATCATAGCTGTCTTGAGCGTCATTGCGAGTTGCCAAGCGACCGATAACGTATCGAAGAGTAAACTAAATGATGTTGTAGGCGAACTATCAGGTAAATTTCCTTACCTTGAAGAACTAGGGGATGTTGAAGGAAAGGGGTGTTGGAGAACGATTTTTGAACAGTGTCTTCACACATTCCTTCGGTTGCACTACAGGGATATAAAATCAAGCGGAGGAGACCCGAACACTGCGGAAGCTCCATCGGCAAATGAATTTGTTGAATACATTCTTCATGTTCTAAACAATATAAGGACGGATCCATTGTTACAAGATTTTGTAAGCGGTTTGATTTACACTGTTAGTAAAGAAAAATTTAAATGGGAAATAGGCCTCTACATACCACAGGTCTGGGAAAGCATCAAACAGTCCACCTTCACAAATCTGGACGATCTGTTTGGTAAATAAGCAACACTCTGTATAAATGAGCGGCGAACTTTTGCCGCTCATGACTTTGATTAAAATAAAGATTTGCCTGGTTTTAAGTGTTTATTCGTTGATTAGGCCTGCTGAAGGCCAGGATGAACTCTCCTACAAAATCTAAGAATAGGGAAAAATACCCTGCCTAAGCAGCAAGATACAACAAGCGGCCTGCCTATACAGCGTGTGCATAAGGCGGAACTTCACTCAAACAAATCGCTCACTTGAGGATCACCTGTAAAATAACTCGTAATAACCACAATGAGATCACCCATTTCTTTGACAGTCTGTTTTTCGATTTGTTCTTTTACACGATTTTGTTCAAGTTGAACCTCCGCTAAACAGCAGCCAATTGGGTAGAGGAGCTCACCAGAGACGTGCTCGTCGATTGGGGCAGTTAATTTTGAGTTCTTCATTTTATATTAATAATATTTTTAAAACTTTTAATATACAAAGAAGTACATTCATTCATCAGGCTTTGTAATTTCTGCATTTGAGGTATAGAAAACCCATTGACCTCAGAATCGCCGCTATGCTCCCGTGATACACACGACAACAACGAAAAACCTAAAAACAAAGGACGACTGACCATATTTCCCCCTAAAAAAGTAATCCCTCACCCGGGTTCAGTGTTGCAAACCTTCGATGAGGGTGTCAACCCCTGGACTGAGGTTCTAACTAATGGATTATCGGATTAATGTCATTTGGAAGTATTGGAACGCCTGTCTGGTGTTCAACGACAATCGAGCGAGAGATTACATTAGATGGTCAACGCTGGACATATATTGACGACCTAAGACTGCTTAAGTTCTATGAAGGAGGGGAAGGAGGGGGTTATTCTAAAATCAAAGAGAGCCACCCTGGCATTTCAGATTTAAGTTTGCAAACTCGAATGCAGTACTTAGTCAAACATTATCGTAACGTAGAGACGTTCCTGCGTTGTTTGGAAGAAGCAGGTCTTCCACACGACTGGGAAGGCGAAATTGGATCTTCGAGCCCGGAATCAGAGCTCGATTTTGATGAGTAAATAGTCGTTCTGCAGAAGTCTAAATCCGGCGCTGATAAGTCGCTCATGTTGCTGGTCAGTGAGGCAGGAGCCAAGTTGGATAGGATTTTTGGTCAAGTTTCGCTAGCTGTCCGATACTATCCTTGCGAGTTTTTCTCTTAGCGCCTGTAGGCAAACTCATATTCGCCCCTCTGTTTTCAACACCGGGGCGATGAATCCGTTATGAATTTCGGGTGCATTATGGCAAGCTTCATTCTCTTGATGTCCTCCAAATACCCGATGACAAGCGACTTGAGCCCCCCAGATGTTATTTGGGAAAAGATTCAGCCTTGATTGCCTGGAGATCCTTGAAAACCTAGCTACCCTGCTCTCCACTGATCAGGAGTATCAACCTCTACACTTGTAACTTTGCCAATTAAGAACTGCTAGAAAAGCGTCGTCTTTGTACAAATTACTTAAGGATAAGAAACTTCTTTCTACTAGGTTGCGTAATAATAAACAACTACAAACCATAAAACGTTTTTTTCGTCCTCTTCTCCCGCAAAAATACTGACGCTCCCTTGCGCACAAGCCTGGCAAAATCTGATCGATGGCGTCAAAGGCTCGATCTCCATCTATCGTACATTGGCAGAACCTCGTAAGGATAGGAGGAAAAAGACGACACCGTGGGATCGGTAAAGATTCAAACAGATTTTGTGGTCAGAGTTTTATGGGCCCTCATTCCTCTTTCTGTAACAGGGGATTGGCCCTCAATCGATGTATGAGGGGTGCTTGAAGCGCTTATTAAACGTCCGAATTGTTATATAAACTTTCGAATGCTTAGACTAGACTAAAAGGATACATGACCTGAACGAGAAAACATTGATAGAGGAGTAATCCCCGCATCTCTGCATCCCCCCTCACTCGTTTTATACGTTCATGTGTTAAGATGCCACGTGGGTTGGCTGTACACTGTTACGGAATGACGACTCTATGGAGAATGGTGCTGGTATGGAGCGGCGTTGTGCTGGGCTCTGTGGGTCTGTTCTTTTTAAAGAGAATTTTGCTGTTGACTGTGCTTGAAATGAGCCCGGCTGGTGGCCGCTTACCGTGGACGGGAGATTTTTTTGAAAAGCAGTTTCCCAGTACAGGGGGCAATGCAGCGCCACTTCTTGTGAAGATGCAGGTCTGCCTGTTTGTTGTTACGCTTTCGCAGTGGAGTTTTTTGCCTATCATTCTGCCCATCCGTCCGTGGATGGCTGTAGTGATGTTGGTGCTTCTTTTTCAGGTAAGGTTCATTTTAGATTGTTGGGTTAAGGCCCTCATTTCTCCTTTCCTGGCGCAGCTCCGATTCAAAAGGGGAATTGTGCAACACCTGGCAAGCCAAATCGTTCTGATCCCCGTTTTTTTGGCCAGCTGGGTTCTTCCTCTGGTACATCATGCCGTTTTTTACTTTTGTCTTTTTATCTTAGCGTTTGTGGCCGTTGTATGCCAAAGCGGTTTTGGCCCGTTTAAGTTTTCGATGACCGTTCAGTGTGACGGCGAAGACGGACCTATCCCTCAAAAGGTACTTATTTTCGATCAATGGATCCGCCTTATTCAGCTAACGTTCTCTATGGCTCTCGTTTTGGTTCTTTCACGCCCTGAGGTTTACGCTTTTTGTCACATGAACTGGCAAACCTGGATCCATTTTGGAGGCGAATTAGCAGTGTTACTCCTTTTTTGCCTTGTAAGCTTTCCCTTTCTCCCCTCCTTACGAACAGACCAGTATCAGAGGTTATTTTGCCGCTTTCTAGGACCTCTTGCTGGAAGCCTTTTATGGGTGCTTATTTTGGCAAAATTTTTCAGGGGGTAAGATGCTTGATGTTTTATGTTTACGACATCTCTTTCGAAGCTGGTCCAGTACGTTTCTCTACAGGAGAAGATGGGGACAGCGACAAAGGCTTTTCGAAAGCGAGTTAGAGGCAGCACTGGCGGTGTATAAAGATTCCCAGCACGAAAGCTTACAAGTAGAAGATGCAGCTGATGGCGCATCTGTAGCTTCGTCCTTTGACCAGGGGAGCTACCCTGATGTTTCTGAGTGGGAGGTTGGGTTTATAACCCCTTTTTTAGAGGAGTCGCGCCATGATCGTCGATGTAGCTAAGGACGCAAGGGCCTGGTTATTGGCTACAAGCCTCGTAAGTTTGTGCATTTTTACGTTTTCATTGACCGCAACGAGAAAGCCTGCTGCCGCTTTAAACGGCCTGTGTATGCAGTTTTTGGTCCTCGCTATTGCGAGCCGGCAGGTTCTTTTGGGGGTTCTCTTCGTTTTCCTTTTGGCCGTTGTAAGCTTCTTGTTGTGGACGAACTCCAGTTCCTGGGAAGAGTTGCACTCCTCTTCCCGCAAACAAGGAGGATTGCGGATCGAGAGATGGATTCCCCTGGGATTGGCTGGCTTCCTCCTGTACTGGGGAAGGAAGTTTGAATTTCCACGCAGAGTCAGTGCGAACCAGCTTGAACTTGATCCTTATCTGGTCGTCATCATGGCTTTTCTCTTTCTACTAATTTTGATGACGGCGTTCCACCATTTGACGGAGAGTCGAGCCCATAAAAAGGAAGAAAACCATGGTTGAGATAACTACCTGTCTACCACGCCTTGTGATTTTTACGTCATTATTCCTCTTTTTCTGCATAACAAGTCGGTTATTATGCTCTCGGTGCTTGTCGATAAGCTCTGTCTTGACCGTATGTGGAGGGTTGCTGGCGAGTTTAATTCCTTTTGTTTTTTTTGCTTATTGGTTCAGAGATTCATCGGGGAAAATAACAGCCTGCGGGCTTTTGTTGTTTGTTCTTGGATATGCTTTGCTTGGACTTAGCCTTCCAGATGATGGATGTAATGAGTTCGCGGAGGAATAACTAAAAATGTCTTTGAGCGTTCTACTGATTGGATTAGTCCTTCTTTTCGCCGGAGATTTGGCCTTTTTCGCCAAAGGAAAAACGCGCACCTTTCTTTTTATGGAAGCAGCTGGGTGGCTAATCTCTGTCGTGTGGTGGGCCTTTCATATGTTTCAGGCTTTACCGACTTCGGTAGCCGAATTGAGGACGTTCCCTCTCCTTTTGTGGAGTTTGTACGGGGTAGCAGGGTTTGTTTCAATAATTACTGCAAATCAAAGAAGCGTTAATGAATTAAAAGTTTGGTATTTCGTTGCTATAAAATGCCTCTTGATTTTGACAATAGCTCAATCGTGCTCTGATAACGTGTTTTGGATAGGAACTACCTTTTTTGCCATGAGTTGGGTAGTGTGGAGTTTGCAATTTTTGGCAAAAAAGCCTTTAGAAACGAAGGTTTTCTTGCCGAGTTTCTTAGGAGATCTTCTCATTTTCTTGGGTCTTCAAGCTTTTTCCCTTCTAAGAGGAACGACGTCCGTATCAGCGATCTTGGCTGGAAGGATGGAATTTTTACTGCCTGATGCTAGCCTGTGGCATTTCGGTGCGGGTGGATTGATCTTAGTTGGAGGCTTGCTAAAGCTAGGATTGGGGCCATCAGCGCTATCATCGACTGCTCTTCCCGGGCCATTTTGGATCCGCGTTTTCATTTTTCAACTTTGTTTTGTTCCCTCTGTTCAAGTCTTGTTGTGTCGCTTTTCTTCTTATTGGGTTTTGTTTCCCTTTTACGAATGGGGTCTACTGTTACTGGGAAGTACAGCTGCCTTTTTGATAAACCGAAAAGGACAAAACGAGTGGGACCTGTACAAAGTCGCGGATCTGTTAACGAAGCTCGTTACGTGCTCTGCGTTGATGGCCCTCACTCTGTGGACAGCCGAAACCGCGATAGGAAACATTGTAGAGCAGCTTTGGTCGAGTTTCCTCATCATGCTGGTTGTGAATTTGATTTCAACGACACTGTCGTCAGAGAGAGATTTACGCAAAATGGGAGGTCTTTCCTCATACATACCTCTAACTTTTAATTTTTGTTGGGGGGCCATGCTCCTCATTCTTTGCTGTTTTACCTGCTGGGGACCGAAATTAGCTCTCTCAGGCGACTATTCTCGGATAAATACATATTTTACAATCATACTTTTCTTTATAGTCCTATCATTATTTAATCATCATAGTACTCGTTTAGCATTATTAGTCTTCTCTCAAAAGTCACGTATCCACGAAAAGGTTTTAGCTTATGTCCAAGAAGTATCCTTCTTTCGCCTCAGTTGGGTAGTGGCGGCTGGGATTATTCTATTCGGAATCAGCGCTACGGACTTTTTGCGTCTATTACCCTTTCAAATGATTCTGATAGGAATTCGTGGCGCCCCTATTCTTGCAACTAGTGTCATTTTGTTCTTCCTGTGGTACTGCGTTAAGATTTGGTTAAGAAGAAAACAAACAAACAACCGATGGACGGAAAGACTTGAGGCGGATATAGCCCTGTCAGGCCATGACGCGCACGAAAAATCTGAGGCGTTCTTTTCCTTATCTCAGCGAAGCATCATGCAAGCTTTCCTCTCGAAGATGCAGATTATAAAGGAAGCTCTAAGTAGAGGCTTGCGCCGGCTTGTTACAAGATTTGCTACAGGCCTACGCTTTATCTTAGGATTAAATCCATCTCAAGGACTCTTAGTTTTACTTATTTTTATGATCCTGGTCTTTATTTTTAGGAAATAATATGATTTTTCTGAGCTATCACGATTTCCCTCTTATCTCCATCCTTCTAGGCATACCTTTAGTTGGCGCAATTTTCGTCAGTCAGATTAATGAAGCACGGGTCAATAATATCCAAAGATGCACACTGTGGATCCACCTTTTTGCTGCTCTCTTTGTAGGGGTTATTGCAAAGATCTTCGACCCGAATCTCGAAGGCTTTCAGTGCGCGGAAAAGGCGGAGTGGACACATCGCCTAGGACTGCACTACGACGTTGCAATCGACACGATTTCACTTGTCCTCATGGGAGTTGTTACTCTTCTTTTTCCTGTGACGACTGCTTTATCTCAGGCAGATAAACTCGAACGCTACAAAACCTACGCTCTTTTTTCTTTAGGACTCGAATTCTTACTACTAGGCTGTTTATGCGCGAATAATTTAATTCTTTTTTATCTTGTTTTAGAAACATCATTTTTTGCTGCTTTTTTCTTACTGAGGCCTCATTCAAACGATGGCATCAAAATGCGTGTAACCCTGCTTGTCGCAAGTTCAGCGGTTTTAATGATAACGTTTCTAAGTCTTTCCGGTACAGGAGCCTCTTCCTTTGAAATTATCCGATACGAAACCACGTCTTTTCCGAAAATTTTAGGTCTGAGTTTTGTACTCGCCTATGTTCTGAGGATGGAACAGTTGTTTCAGCATGCAAAACTTTTAGAATCTCAAGCTCAGGATGTTCAAGCGTGCTTACTCCTTTTTTTCGGGCCTATCTTTGTCAGCCAATTGATTTTAGCCTTTCGAATGCACGATCTGGTGAGGGGTACAGTTTCAGGGAACTGGATTCAAATGATAGCTCTCATTGTAATAGCCACCTCCCTCGGAACACTAGCTGCGCAGAAAAACAGAAGAAAAGTGGATATTCTCGTTGGACTAGCGCGGTCGACTCTGGGGTGGGTTTTGCTCGCTCAAGATAACAACAAGGCAGGTTTGTTGATCACGACAACCTATACGTTAGGTATATCTAGCTTATTTTTACTACCTCTGGTCCAGAAAAATTCCGAGGAGAGTACGACAAGAAGAGGGCAACTTACTGTACTGGCTTTATTTGGCTTGCCTTGTGCCTGCGGTTTTTGGGGGTATCTCGATATCTGGCGTTACTACTTTTTGGCCAACCAAGAGATTCTTAGCGCGTTTATCCTTTTGCTCCTTTCGGGGTTAGCAACAATTGGTTGTTGCCGGTATAACGATGTCATCACACTTTGGCTTAAAGAAAAGAGAAGTCCTCCTGTCCCGTTGGCTCGTGTTTTTTACTCGGTGCTGGCTGGATTGTTGTTCTGTTCTGTTTTCGTCGGGTTTTTCTGGCTACATTAAACGTGTTGTCTCCAGTGGTCTATGGCAGAAGGCTCCTTGGTATTTATTCGTGCAAAGTAGCTATACAAGGCGCTATTGCAGCCGGTCTCATTGTGGACGGGTATGTGATTTATTGGCAAAAACCCACAGGTAGACGTTGCCTAGCCGCAACCCCACCTCCTACAAAATACAAACCAACAAAACCTAAAAACAAGGCACGGCTGACCATGCCTTCCCCATAAAAAAAGTACCCCTCACCTGAGTTCAGGGTGACAAACCTTCGGTGAGGGTGTCAAGGGATGGAGGGGGAGGATATTACTCCACCCTGAAGACGATGCTATCCTCTGGATTTAATTCGTTAATTTCCTCAGCCCTCTTCATACTTATACTTATTCTTCTTTCTACCTTTTTTGTGCATATCCTTCTTTTCGTCCAATATATTATTTTCTTTGTTTTTATTGAGATGGTTTGATTTCATTTTCTCTGCTTTTAAGTCGCTCTCTCTTGCGTCGTTTACTTTCGTTGTCTTATACGCCTCACCTCCTCCGTGCTTGGTGGAAAGGTTACTCAGCATCAATTTAAGAACGCCAGCCCCACCTGGAATATCATTGATGATTTCGGATACGGTACGTCCATCATCGCTTTCGCTCTTGAGGAAATCTTCCACCACCTCCATCCTTTTACCGAACCGGTCGTAAAGCTCAGAAATGTAGGCCTGCAGGACAGAGCGAAGTTCCGTCTTACGTTTAGCCGAGAGATTACCTCCAGCTTGTTCAACCTGTTCCTCAATCCAGTAAAGGTATAGAGGAAGCCAGCTGTGCTGACGTTGATCATCATCAAAGAGAGGTGCGCCCATTTCGATCATCTTCCTTAAAATTTTTGAGCACCCATACTCGGCTGCTAGGTGGTGGACCTTTGCCCCATCATCGTCATAGGACTGTCCAAAAAATTGATGGATAATCGCTCCTTCGCAGCTACAAAGAACAGAGAAGGCAAGATCCTCTAACCTTTCGTCGTCGAGCAGCTTTGCAAAGATGATAGCATCCGTTCCCAAAGATAAGAATTTCGTGAGTATCCAACGATATTGAGTGTTGCTAATCCAGTCGTTACTAAGTAAAACATCAAGTGGTGTTTCTCTATCCTCATCCATTCGCCTTAAAAGCTGATGCATCACGGGCTTCCACGCATCTTGAGCAAAGGGGAGGATGATCTTTAAGGTATCAATATCGCGGACTGCGTAATGCAGGAACGTCTTCCCTCCGCCTGAGTCTTCCATAAGCGTGTCCTCGTCTGCAAGAGGGAGCAACAATCTAAGAATTTCTGGTCGCTTTTGTTCACAGGCAAGAACAAGTACACAAGGATTATCACTATCCTGCTGAACTAACATTTGCTTTAAAATATTTTCGTAGCGATTTAAAATATTGATAATCGAATTAAAATTCGTCCAATGATCGTTAATAGCAATCTGGAGAATATTGTCACCGCTGGCACTGATCGATGAAAACTCCAACACAATGTCGACGAGGATCTCAGCAGCGTCATAATTTTCCTGTGCAAAAGCAGCAATAAGCGGTGTGTACCCAACGTCATTGAAAGATGTCGCAAGAGCCCCAGCTAACATGCCAGAGATTTGCTCGAGAATAAAAGGTAGTAATCCGGCAGCCTGTTTTTCGTAGGCGCAAATATGGAGGATATTGTTTTCTCTTCTATCCGTTCGATACAGGTCGGTATATTTCAGCAGGCTTTTGACAACAGCTTTATTCCCTGCCCTAAGAGCTACAAAGAATGGGACATCTCCATCGAAATTTTCTTGCCAAGCAAGATCACAAACCAGGCCTTCTCCACCTGCAAGGTTGAGTAAAGCAGAAATGGCTTTTTCCTCGAAGGAATCAGCCGCCGCTGTTGGGTGCGTAGCCTTAGCTTTAGCTGACTTTGCCGCGGATGATGCCTTTGATGCTGCCGAGTTCTTTTGCCTGCGTAATAACCTCCTGGAGGAGTTTGACGACGGCTCTGGAGTAGAATTTTTTGCCATTACCCAAGGCGTCGTCGAAGTCTTGCCCGCTGCACTTGAAGAAGCTTTTGCAGGTTGAAGATGAGCTAGAACATGCAGGACGTTTTCGCCACTAACGACGTGTTCTCGCGGATCAACGTATTCAAGAACTAATTGGAAAAGTTCCAGATCTCTATTTTCGACTGCTTTCAGAAGTAAAGACTCAGAACTGGTAGGACGGCAAATATTGGCAACGATGTCGCTTTTTCCTGCGCCATCAAAAGTTTCAAAAAGCTTTTTCAAATAAGTTATTTCGATATTGCTCAGAAAATCTAGGCTCAAGATAGGGGGAGTCCGCACCTCAAATTTCTTACAGAAATCGGTCAGTTTCTCCTCGTCGAGCTGGCTAAGTACTTCGGCGCACTCTCGCTCGTCATACGAGGCCAGGCTTAAATCGAAGACATACCCTTTTTTAAAGCAAGAAGTGCTTGTCGATTGGCGCCCGGTGCTTGGCGACGGTCTTCGAGTCGACTGCGTTGTAGGTGTTTGAGAAGAAGCAGAGGAGTCAGGTTGCTTTGCAGGGGTTGAAGGCTGCTGCTGAGTTGGCTGTGATGCCGCTTGGTGTTGGCCTGGGACCTGTTGCGGTGCTACCGTTGGGTATTGTTGCAGTGCTGGACCTTGTTGGAACTGTCCCTGCTGAGGTTGGTTAGGATCTTGCGGAAAGTGCGGATACATGGGGTAGCCTTGCGCGATTCCCGGCATATACATGTACATATTTGCTGGCGTGCTCGAGAACTGAGACATTTGATTGTTATAATTCAGTCCTCCATTTTGGGCAGGCTGCTGAGGATAACTTCCTGGTGCGGGCTGAGCATTCCCATAGGGGAAAAGAAACGAATTCTGCTGAGGTACGAACTGATTATTTGGAAAAAATCCGTAATTAATAAAAGAGCCATGACTTTCTTTTACAAACCCAAATATAGGGAGAACAACTCCTAATAAATACATCTTTGCCTTTTGTGCCGCCATGACTAACTATTTGTTGAATACTTCCTCATACTTGATTATACACTTATTTTTACATTTAATTCAAACATAAATATGCGTTGTATTTGTAATTATTAGTATTATCGTCACTAATGTCTCTCATTTAATAATGGATCTCATTCGACCACGAAGCCGGCCCGTATTTACGAAATGTTAAGGATTTGCCTATAATCTGAAAGGCTGCTAGCTTTTTTAGCGCCACAGAAAAGAAAGGGATCGGAGTTCTCAGAGCATGAGCGTTGGCATTACTTTGCAGCAAATTAGAGAAACTTTCCGCCCTTTTGGAAGATGGTTACAGGATTTATTGGGTAGTATCCCCTATCTTGCATGGATTTGTCTTTTCTTAGGCTTTTTACTTATTGTTGGATCTTATTACCTTGTTCAGTATTTTATCAAGAAGGAGCGGACTAGGCCTGAGTCCAAACCCGTCGAAGAAGATCCTAAGAAAGTACTGTATAAGCTACCACCTGTTGGGGGGTGGCTAAGTGAGTTTTTAAGTAAAAAAGGCATTTTTAAAGTCGGAAGACTTTCAATTGACTTTCTAAACAGCCTTAGTTTTCTTGAACAAACTCTAAAGTGCCGTCAATACAAGTACAAAAACCCCTGGCTACTGATAACCGGCAGCGAGGGATCCGGGAAGACGACACTTCTTCGTACGTTGCAATCGATCAAGGCGCAGTGGCAAGCCGAACGCAGCGACCAGAGCGATACGGAGTGTAATTGGTTTTTTCTCCGTAATGGCGTTGCTCTGGATGTTAAAGGGAAGCTTTTTTTAGAAAATGAAGCCATCCGGGCTGACGAGGTAGGGTGGAATGCTCTTAAAAACCTTTTGATCCGTTACCGTTCGGCCAGGCCCCTCGACGGCCTTATCCTGACGCTCTCTATGGAAGATTTGTACGGGAAAAATAGACTTTCGTCACTTCAGTGCCTGGAACGCGCAAAATTCATGGCTCAGAAAATCTCAGCTTTCCAGGACCAGCTAGGTCTTAAGCTCCCCATTTATGTCGTCATAACTAAAACGGATGTCGTCCCGGGATTCCAAGATTTTTGCCAACACCTTCCCTTAAGTACAAAGCAAAACATGTTGGGGTGGTCATCGCCCTACACAGCTGAAACGGCCTACTCCCCTAAGTGGATCACCGAGACATTTCAGGAAGTTACTCGCCAAATACGGCGCATTAATATGGATATTTTCTATGCAGATATGTCTAACCAAATACAGGACGGCTTGTTTGTTTTCCCTTACGAATTGCAAAAAATTGCTGATAATTTGACGATTTATCTCAATCAGATCTTTCAAACAGGACAGTACCGAACGCCTTTGCTTTTAAGGGGGATTTATTTTTGCGGTGATAGCGATCGACAGCCACTTGAGCTGGCACAGGCTGAATTTATTGACGAAAAACTTATTGGCTCTTCTCATGATGCACCTGAGGCGGCTGATTCTAGTGAAACTGATGCCGAAAAGGCCAATAACAAAGCCTCTGACGAAAAGCCATCTTTACCAGAAGATAAAAGCGACCGATCAAAGCGAATCTTTTTCTTCGGCGATTTGGTTTACAACAAAATATTAATGGAATCTACGCTGTGTGTTCCTCAAAAAAATAAGTATTTTGCTGGAAATAAGAGTGTAAAAATCCTCAAAATCTCTTCAACATCTGTGCTGCTTGTGGGAGGAATAGGACTTTACTTTGCCTACAAATCTTTTGAGGAAAGTAAAGCGATGGTAGCTCCCTCCCTCAACTCCATGTATCGGTTTCTTGTGAAAACCCAACAAATTCCTTTGTCAGAGCTAACAAAAAAGAATGACGAACTTGAGGAATCAATCCGCAGTTTGACGACAGTTATGAAACACATGGCTGCAGCTGACTTTTTCTCGTTCTTTGTGCCAGCTTCCTGGTTCAGTCCCCTTCGATCGCAACTTAACAATGCCGTTAATTTGGCTTATCAAAACGTAATTATGCGAGCGCTTTACGTTAACCTCCTTCTCAAAGCACGCGACCTTTTACACACCCATGTTGACGAAATTCCTGAGACAACGTCGCTGGCTCAACTCGCCATTCCAACAAAAAGCTATGAATTCATTGCTATGAATGACTTTGTTAAGGGGCTCACGAAGCTATCAGATTTTGTGGATAAGTTTAATGATTTGCGATTAGTGGCCTCTCCTCGTGTACTTGCAGAACTAGTGGACTATGCTTTTAAAATGACACTACCAGCTTCTTTTCTGCAGTACTACGGGAAAATGCAAAATAAGCTGTCAACATCATCCTTCCCAGCTATCGACCTTACTGTCTACAAAGGCCTTGCCCAGCAAACCTTTGCTCGCATTTTTCAGCATTTTTTCAATACGATCTTTATCCACTCCTACCCCAAGAGTTTCCCAGGGCAGCTTGAGCAGATGATTCAGCGATTGCGCCACGTAGATGGCGGCGCACAAGTTGATGTTGATCAACTGCGCAACCTCGCCAAAGATTTTGAGGATGTCCTTCGATTTTTTGATGAATCTTCCACCAGTGAAGATGGAAAAACGGAGAAAAAACCAAATTGGATGGATAAAGACATTTTTGAGCCAGGGGAGGATTTTGAGAATTTTTTGGATGCCATTGATAAATCACCTTTCCTAGGGCCAGACATCTCTCAAGCCGTCGTGAATAATTGCGCTGTTGGTCTTTATCATTTAAAGCGGAGTCTAACGGAAATAACAAAACTTTTGACAACGGATTTTCGTTTTGAAGTTGATCCTACGCAACCAGCGGAGCCAAGGCCTTGCTCCGAAGGGTTCCTTATTCTGGGCCGAACCATCAAGGCTCTTTTCGAGGAACCTTATATGCGTCGCACGTCGGGCCATCAGTTCATTGATAACGTACCAGAAGGACAGATCCTGTATTGGGACGACAAACTGCTAAAGGCAGCCTGCGAGTTGTGCGAACAATACGAAGCTTTTGCAACTAAGAAGGTTGGCGACTTTCCCGTCGTCCTCCAGGAGAGTTTCCGCTTGCTCGCTAGAGAGGGCCTACAACGCAATGTGATAAATATCATAGCCCGATCTCAGAACTTCCTCTCCGCTCCGACAAGTGCTCAAAGGCAGCAAATTTCTGAAGAGTCCATCCGCAGTCAAACAGCAAACGTACGTTCGGTTGCCCCTCTTTTCTTAAAACTTCTCGAATTACTCAATCATGAATCTGTTAGTTTCTTTTACATTAGTTTGCGTGATTTGCTTTTAAAGACGAATTATAACACCCTTCAACAAATTAATTCCCTTATGAAGAAAGTGGGCCCCTACCACATCTGGGATCCCGCCTTTAGTTGGTGGGATGGTCAGTCTAACCCAGCCTATCCAGCCTATGGAGTAAAAGACTCACAGGATCTCAACGCCTTTCTTGATATTCAAGGGCACCACGTCATCAACCTCGCCATCAACCTCGCTAAGCCTGTCGTTGATTTCCTAACGAGTGATATCATGTTGACGGCCAATCCCCTCAACCGCGCTTTGCTCACAAAATGGACACGCATTGTCGCCCAGGCAGAGTCCTATCAAAATAAACAGCCAGGGAATAGCATAGCAACATTGGAGACTTTTATTACAACAACGCTTAAAGGCTATAAGTTAGAAAATATTTTTGAAGAACTCAAACCAGCTGACTTAAAGGATCAACCCGGCGATCATTTTTTGGAGACTATCCTTTTTCTAAAAAGAGGGATTTTAGGACGCGCAGAAGTACTGCTTAGACAACAAAATCTCAAAAATTATCGCGATTTGGCTCAATTTTTTAATGAGCGCCTCCGAGGACGGTTCCCCTTTACTCCCTCGTCAACAGATGCTTCTCAAGGTGCAGAAGTTGATCCTGAGGACTTGAGGCTCTTTTTGGAAAAATTCAAACAGTATGGTGGTTCAGCAGAAAAAATTCTTAACCAAATTTATCAGCTTGGTGCTATTTCCAGACAAGCCGTTCTTTTCTTGAAGCGCATTGAAGAAATAGCTGCAATCTTCGATGATTATCTTAGCAATAATGGACAGGGACTTCCTTTCGTTGCAATTGATGCCTCATTTAACGTTAATCGTGAACGCTCAATGGGGGCAAACTATGTGGCTGAGTGGACCCTCAAAACCAATTATGATGATAGCGTCAATCAAGCCTCAAAGAACAAGCAGACTCAGTGGATCTTTGGCTGCCCGACGGAGGTTTCTTTTAGGTGGCCTGATGTCAAAGGTATGCCTGAGCTTCCCCTCAATGATCCGCGCCAATACACCCTTAAAGTTGAAGGCACGACAGCCACCTTTGTCTTTCGTGGAAATTGGAGCTTGTTTCGGTTACTACGGTTGCAGAGGGCCCACCGGAATGAATATACACCTATGACAAATCCCAACACAGTTGTTTTGAAATTTGTTGTCCCTGTATCTGAAAATAAAAATGCTGTACTATACAACAGTATTTCTTTGTTGGGGTCGTCATCGAATCCGAACCTTCCCGGAAAAGCGCTTATTTTTCCTGAATTTCCGACCTTTGCTCCACTTTTTACACGGGAAATGGATGAATTTCGGAATGAACCTGTTTTGACAAACGGAGTTGTTCGTAGCTGCGAAATTGCCTAATTATAATATTTTCAAAAGTAATTCGTTGTAATACATGTAGGATATCATTGTAAATGCGGTTCGTTTAACAAAACAAGCACTTCCATTCACTGGGTTTGAGGGTAAAGCAGACTTTCCTTAAATACGCCATCACCCCAAATTTCCTCCTCAGGTAGGTCTGTCTCAATGAGTTCAATCAACTGATCATGAAGGGTAATCATGGAGCAGCGATACCCCGCAAATGGCTGATAAAGAGGCATCAGTACCTCTTTGCCGTGAAGCGCCGCCTCAATATTACTCACTTTAAAAGCCACGTGCCGTTCTGTTCGAATACGCTCATGCAAAGAAGAATTCGGACCAAAAGCATGATATTCCATAGGAATAAACAAGTCATTGTTTAAATTCAAAGAGTACATATCAAACAAAGGACTGTATTTAACATCCTTGTGATCTTTGAGCTTCTCTAAAGGGAGGGGAATCCCAATGTGGTGGAAGATCGGTTTTGAAGGAACTACGCCACTCAACACAGCTACCTCCTGCTTCGAATCGACGTTTCATGATAACGCAAAAACGAGAGGTCCAGAAGAGCCGGCATCCAACCGTTTCGAATGCCGCAAGGATGTGAAAAAGAAAAATGAAAGAGGAGAACTCGTCAGAGGTGAAGCCTCCCAAACGACCGGATGGGGTGGGATTCGAACCCACGAAGACGTCGCCGCCTTGCCGGTTTTCAAGACCGGTGCCTTCAACCGCTCGGCCACCCATCCGCGTGGCTTCATTCTAGACGAAATTCATAAGGTCCGCTAGCTATGCCTTTTTGAGGTGTTTCCAGGCAAACAAGCGAAAAATGGTGGATTAAAGGACGTTTTGTAGAGTAAATATAAGAAATAAATCTAAAAATTTATTTATATATTAAACATTTGCATATTATTTAAATATCATCAAGGCATGTTTTTAAAGTAGAACGAATATTGTCCAATATGGCAGTAGCTTAACACTACGTAAGAGGCGTTTTCAAATCCACCTCATATGACAGATGACGATTTTAGAACATCAGGAGATATACCACCTCCAACAATTCTTTACTTCTTGCGATTTGACACACTCGGATGAATTTAATATTAAGTGCACATAAAGTTTTTTTGTTTGAATTTTAAAGACCTGTTGGCAAGGCCATGATGGCATGATTATAATCCTGTGTTTAGCTGGTAATATGGGGTGAGGAAGTGCAAAATGGAGGAGGCGATGGGCGAGTTGAATAATTCAGGCAAGGTCCCCCTGCCCCATCATCATAAAATCTCCATTCTCCAAACGGCGGACAGACCTTACTTGCAGTGGCTCGTCAGAGGGATCAAAACGGCAGAAGGGCGAGTGAATACCCCAACTTATCAGTCTATGAGACCCGGTGATAGGCTCACCCTGGTTGATAAGGCTAATCATGAGTCGCTGACTGGCGTTATCACTTTTCTGCACAATTACGCATCTTTCAGGGAAATGCTTAAAAACGAAGGCGTTAGAAATATGCTGCCTTTTCTGAGAGATGATGAAGTCGAAGCGGGTATCAAAATCTATCAGTCCTTCCCAGGATCTCACCGCGTCCAGATCTTTGGCTGTGTTGCCATAGGAGTGAGGTGTCTTTAATGGATTTGTTGCGAAAACGTGAATGCTTTTTAATACAGAATAGTAAATGATTTTTGAAAAATTACAAAACAAAGCTAATGATTAAAGGACAACCCTGTCTAAGAGCTTTGAATCGGAATTCTGGCATCCGCAACTCCTTTTTAGACCGTCTCTTCCGTACTTTTTCGCTCCCTTTTGATGTGAAAATGCTGGATGACAAGAGGTTCGAGTCGCTGAATATGCCGATAGACACGTAAGACATTGAAGTGGCAAGAACTTCGATTCCAACCGCGCAGTCAAAGACCCCCAAAAAAAAAGAACAATAGGGGGGCGTCTTAAGGTTCAACCAAGAATCATTGATAGCCAGAAAATTTTAGCTAGATATGCCACAAATTTTTCAAAAATTACTCAAAAATACTTACACAAACGACGGCAAAACGAGACCTCATTGTAGTGATATTGGAGATCACCGATTGTCGCTCACCCTTGCATGTTCTGAGCGGGAAAAATGCTAGAAAGATCTTTTACTAGTGTTCTACAGATTCAAAAGTTTGAAGGTTCAACGAAGACTTAGTTATTAGGCGTAATGCATTTGTGCATTGGCCGACATCTTCGGCAGAGTATCTAACTGCTTCTTTCTTCAACTCGAAAATCGCAGACATAAGGCACCCCTAGAAACCCGTAATGTCAATTTTGGTACAATCCTCCTCGGATGCCTCATCAGAGTTATCGTCTCAGTTCAAGATCTATGCTACCTTCCCGAAGGGTTGTTTCCTGTTTTGGAAGTTGGCCATGCTAGCTGTTCTAGAGAAAGTAATAGAAAAATCGAGAGGTGCTGCTCTTGGCCTTCTCTTAACCCTTGGATCGCAAGCGGATTCGTTCGCCTTCAGTGCTACTGTACAATACGACCCAAGGTGTGCTTGTTTTGTTCAGCTATTAACGGACTTCATGTTTCCTGATGAAGTAGGCTCAGCCTTCTCGGCTCTTGCTACGCGTGTTATGAACCTCCTTGAAAAGGTTCCTAATGATTTCATGCTCTCTTCTGAAGCTCAACAACTCATCAACAACGCTCGCTGGGGTAAAAACATTCTCTTCGCCGGTGAAGATCTTACTCGTCCTTTTGAGGAGGCCTTTGATGAATACCAGAAGGTCATATCTGTTGAAAAGCAACAAAAACTCCAACAAAGCGCCAATGATCTATCTTCTACCCTCCATTCTTCATCCTTTGAAAAGGCTTATACCCGAATCGTTCGTTTATTCGGACTTCAACAGTCCAAGCATAACTACGACGTGTTTATCCTTCCTCTGTTTACAGAAGGGACCGGACAAGCTTTTTGTGTTGGAGAAAACACAATTTGCGTGGATAACATGCCGAGCTCTCAAGGAGACCTGGCGGGAGTCGTCGCGCATGAAATCGTCCATATCCTGTTCAACAAAGTCCTTAAAACCATAAAAGACTTCGAAAGTCGTAAGATGGATCCGTATGCTGAGTTCGCCTTCAAGTTCCTCGAGGATTCCTTAACAACAGTTATCGGCAACAGAATTGTTCGAGATTTACTAGAGCCTGGAACCAAAGGGTTAGAGGGTGCCTATAATCATCCTATTTTTGACTTGTGCTCTCTCAAAATTCTCCCACTGGTAGAATCATATTTGGCGAAAGGAAAGACTTTAGACCAAGATTTCATTCACGAATACGTGAACATTTTTAAAGCAACGTTTCCAAAGAGTTTGAAGGATTTTCGTTGTCTCTTTTACAACACTC
Organism: Alphaproteobacteria bacterium; assembly: GCA_041200185.1. Lineage (GTDB taxonomy): Bacteria > Pseudomonadota > Alphaproteobacteria > BNTO01 > BNTO01. The sequence continues at coordinate 228,837 of CP165730.1, read as the reverse complement.
CCTTCGTTTCTGATTGGGGGTCCCTCGAAATGATGCAGTTTATCTGTCCTTATTTCTTTACCCAAGAAGCCGATTCTATCCTTTGGGAAAAGCACGGAAATTACCCGAATACTCGGCTTTTCTTCCTTAAAAATTCTCGTTCAGCAGAGAGAGTGACTCTGCCGAAGAGGAAGGATTACTTGTGGGTGCGTTTCGACGAAGCTGGAAAACTTATCGTGACGGTTCAAACGGATGATGAAGAAAATATCAAAAAAGCAATGAAGTGGATGAGTCAAAAAGAAGTTCAAGAGGATGAAATCGTTGTCGATCTGTCGTCTTGAGCAATTTAACATTAGCGTTGAAGAAAACGTAAGGACTGCCGTTTCGTGGTAAACTTCGTCAGTAGTTTCACGGGGATACCATGACGACCTGCCACCCTCTTCATCAACGGCTGCTGAAGCTGAAAAACCCTCAGAAGGCAGCTCAATTAAGCCGATTTTTTAAGACAAGACCCGGAGAATATGGCGAGCATGACCGCTTTTTGGGGATTTACGTAGCCGATCTCCGGCGACTGGCCAACGAATTCAAAAGCCTTCCTCTCGACGAGATCGAGCTGCTCTTGGCCTCTGAATTCAACGAGGAGCGTCTCTGCGGACTTCTCATCTTACGGCACCAGTTTGAAAAAGCTGGTCCCGGTGTTCAACAAGAAATCGTCGATTTTTACCTGGATCATTTGGACAGAGTCAACAATTGGAATCTTGTCGATGTCTCCGCGCCTTATATTCTGGGGGAATTCGTTTATCAACACCCTTCGGATATCCTTGATAGTCTCTCTCGTTCGCCTCAGATGTGGCACCGAAGAGTCGCTATTGTGGCCACGCTCGCTCTCATCTGGAAGCATCAATTTGGTCCCACTCTTTGCATCGCCGAGAGGTTGTTAGAGGAACCCTCTTGTTTCCGCTACTGCGATGATGCTACCTTGAACACAGGGGGAGGGAGTTGGTGGCGTTATGATCCGTATTTTCCTCAGTTTCTTGGTTGTTCTGCTGTGTTCAGGATGCGATTCTGTTAAGTCAGTTATGGGGTTCGATCACAAAGGACCCGACGAGTTTGATGTTCTGCCTTTGGCGCCTTTAAGTCAACCGAAGGATTACAATAACACACCAAAACGCTCTCCACTTGCCGATTCTAGAACAGTACCTTCTAACGCTGCAAACAATTCATGGCAAGCTTCCAAGCCGATTCTGTACAAAGAAAGCTCGCCGGAAGCCGACCGCGGAGCACAGTCAACAGCTCAGATGCTATTAACTGCCCAAACAGGAAACGCTTCTCACATTTCAAAAAGTGTTTTTAACGACGATGAGGCTCGCGCTTCGTTATCCGCGCCCACGGGTTCAATTGAGGATTGGCACGAAAAACAGCCCTTGCCCCCAGGAACTATTATCGATCAACAAATCGAAGACGGTAGTTTGAAGGAAAAAATGAAAACTCAGGACAAAAATGCTACTGATATTGATCCCATATTTATTGTCCAGACGAGTTTTGAAAATCCGGAAAATAAACGACTCACCCAACCAGCGGCATTATGGGAGCGTCAAGAAACTCAAAGCGAAATGGGAAAAGCGTCTTCCTTTGATCCGTATTTTCCTCATCGCAAGCCGAGAAAAAAGAAAAAAATGTCAGATTTGCGGTGGCAAACGGTTCGCGTGTCACAGGTGGAAGAGGATAATGCCGACGCTTCCTCCCCGACAAATAATTACGGCATCCAAGAGGAGTCCACGCCGTTCGTTAAAATTTTAGATGAAGAGCCAGCTTGGAACCGTTCTTTAAAGACCTTAACAACCGGAATGCGTCCTATCATGGGGATGTCACCTACTGCGGCGAAGAGCTCTAGGCGCAAAACTTTGGGAAGTCGGTGCCGAATATCTCCTTCAAAAACACGTTTAAAATCCAAGCGTCGCCGAGTTCGGAAAGTTGCCGCCCGCATTGGCCACCCACGAAGAGTCGCCAGGAAAAATGTTAGACGCCGACGACGTCCCACTACAGTTATTCGAAGAAAAACGGCCGTTACGCCAATTGTTGCATCATAAAGCATCTGTTTAAAAGAATTACAGAAATTATCGACCCTTTTGATCTCTAAACACGTCTTATTAAGACAATTTCTCTTCTCAATGAGCAACTCAAAATAGGATTGCTGATAATTATTGTAAACGTACAACCAACAAGAACAAAAAACCAATGTAATACTTATTTTTATTTAAAATTTACTTTGGGCTATAGTATCATACGTGGTGGTATGTTGGTGTTTTTGCTCGGGGTCCTCGGTCGCCTCTTCATGCAGCAGAAGGTTTTAGTTCATTACTACAACGACTGCAGCGTTAGGCAGCTTCTATCCAGCGGCTCAGGCGACTTAGGCGGTTCTCCAACAGGAGGATATCGTGATTATTGCGGACAAGATAAAGCTCGCCGAACAAGGGTATATCACTGATGCCGTCCGCTTTTGACGTATTCACAAAGGGACGCGCATGAGCTCATTATGCATTCTGACCCTATTTAATCGGTCGAAAAACATGTGAAAGCATGACCACCTTCACCTAAACAGGTATGCTTCGGTGCTATGCCTTCTTACAGTTACAGAAATGTCACGAAGAAGTACGGGAATATCTGAACGATAGACACGAAATCTTGGCCTCTCAAGAAGAAGATTTTTTACAGACTCCCAAAGATCGACTTGCTATTCCCTCAAGAAATATCGAGACCATTATAGCCAGTAATATTCCCGATATTATACGGTTTATGTTATCTGAGTTTTCGACGAATACTACAATGAAGAAATCAAGATAAATTTTGTAAAAACACTTCAAGAGAGTCTAAATCTGATACCCGAAGCTGCTTCTACTTATGATAAGCCAGTATTTTGAAAATTAAGGTTATCATCAAGAAATTTGGAGAAACTGTTAATTGAGCAAAAGACCAAAACGCATTAAGGATTGAAATTGATTCTTTGTGTAAAGACACCAGAATCCCTTATACCTAGGTGCTCTCATTTTGGATACAACACTTGAATCGCACGGTTATTTCGGCCTCATCGTTCTGAGATGCAAAGTGATGTATGCGGCTAAGAAGTGAGGAGCAATCGGCGTCCCTTGTGGAGTCTTGTACCAAAATTCACAGAGTCCTAAGGATTTTCGGTAGAGTATGCATACCAAGCAAGGAAAACTATCTGTTAGCACTTTCCTAAACCATAAAGGCCAATTGCACGTAACTAAGGGTGTAGAGATTTCTTCTTTCACCTAATTCCTAGAAAATATATTTCTAGAATTAGAGTTAACGTTCTCATTAATATTCCACTCAGCCCCGAATAAAAACTTAAGTTCCACACAATATTTCTGATTTGATATCACCTTTTGAAGTGATAAGTCAGAAAGCTGTGTTTTACGGAATGTCTTCTTTTTTCGTCAAAAACAAGAAGATTTGAGTCATATTCATATCCTTGTGAAACACGAAAACTATTGACGAATAATAATTGATAGCTCTACAGGAAAGTGCGCTTCATTGTCGATTTGCCAATCTACCATGAAGAGATCCCCTTTCCGTTTATTTTGAGCAAGAAGGCATAAACACGGCAATTAGCTGGAAGCTGTTTGTATTGAACTTAATAAAAATCGTCAATGAAATAGCGAGAACTCAATCAAGAAATCATTATTTGTAACACAAAAATTCCAACGATAAAGCGGTGACAAGTAATTAGATCATGCTGCTACGTGAAAAACCTAAAAGACGATAACCATACCTCAGCGAGGCAGAAAGTAATGGGTGTATTCTCCCAATCGCGTCTCCGATTGATCTCGTTCTATCCTGAATTTTTAGTAGCTATATCACCTATGGAACCTAACCACTACATACCCCGAACAGTCATCGCTATTCGCCCTAGTTTCGCATGGACACATACTCATTACTTCAGAAATTCCAAATATAAACAAACTCGATTATTATAATTAGTAAACCGTCCTTTGATTTTTCCAGTCCGGTTAATAGCCTCTCTTCCCTCTGTTTTCTGGACTTGCTAGACTGATCCAGTTAGTGAATATTCTTGGTTTATTCTGATGACGATGTGGGGAAGGTTAAGACGGTCATTTGGTTTCATTTGCTTGGGTCTGGCAGCAGGTGGTGATCTTTTGGCGATGGACCAGCGTAGGGTTGAGGACATCTTACCTAAGGTGAAACAGTACCTTGACCAAGCTAAAGGTGAATGGAAGGTTCCTGGGGTATCGATAGCCATTTATGATCATGGGGAGGTGCAGTATATCAATGCAGGAGTCCAATCGATTGCGAAGAAGGGATCCACGACAGAGGAGACAGTATTTTGTGTGATGTCGTGCACGAAGATCGTCACGGTATTGGTGATTCACCGATTAGCTGAGGAGGGCAAGCTAGGACTAGAGGACCGTGTTATCGACTGGTTACCGTGGTTTAAGTTATCGGATGATGAGGAGACTAAGAAGGTCAGGGTTAAGCATTTATTAGCGCACTGCATAGGGTTACAGAGTTTTTCTGGGGATGATTTTTGGCATTTAGGATTTAGTCAACCGGAGATTTTTGAGCGGCTATCTAAGTTAAAGATGCAGCACAAAGTCGGTGAGGAATATGGTTATCAGAACATGTTTGTCGCTATGGCGGGGGAAATCATCAAGAAGGCGACAGGTCAGCTGCTATCTGAGGTTTATCAGCGTTATATTTTTGACCCTCTGGATATGACAAGGAGTTCTTTGGGACGACATCCAAAAGGTTTTTGGTCGTGGATGAAAGGATTGTTTAAATCGGATCCACGGCACGACGCGAAGGGGATGGCTACGGGCTATTCGTGGCGCCATGGAGGGCCGCAACCTACAGAATGCGATGATCAGTACGTTCTTCCCGCTACGTCAGGCGTAAACTCGAGCACCGCAGATTACATCAAACTGATTGCCTGTTTGGTTCACCATGGGGTGATCCAATTTGGGCCGTATAAAGGACAAAGGTTGATATCCGAAGATTCTTGGAAGTGGATCACGTCGCCCCAATCACATATTCGCCATGTCCGAGAAGATAATTCTCAATTTCCCGTGCCAAGAATCGAACCGGGGAGTTTCTACTACGGTAATGGAGTTTTTGGAATGAAGTATGGAGTTGAAGGCAGCAGGATTAATTTGCTGGTGCATATGGGGTCTGGATCAGGTTGGCGTACGCTTTGGGGAGCTGTTCCGGACGGTGACTTTGGCGTCGTTATTTTCACGAACTTAGGCTCGATTAACTCCAATATGCTTCCTGAGGCTTTGCTCTATAAGATCATTGATCTTGCTTTTCAATTTCCTCCCTTGGATTGGCAAGAGAGGACATTTAGGAACCAGAGGATGCACCGGAAGTTCTTAACTCATCAGTACGATTCAACGATTGTTGGCCCCCCTGTGGAGGCCGTCTCTCTTGTAGGACGCTACACGAATGATCTTTACGGCAATGCAGCGATCATCCTGAAGGATGGACAGCCCGTTCTCGTTTACCGCAAGAGGAAAGTTCCTTTAACACTGATTGGAGGAACAGTTTATTCGTTTGACGCTTATGATCTGAACCCTCATGATGGGGATGATGAGAGAGGGCAGCTCTTTTTCCAGCTGTCTTCGTCTGGAAACATCAAGGGGTTAACCATTGATGGATTACGGGATGGAGACCCTCACTTTAAGTTTGAGCCGAGTCACAAATGAATCTTGAAAATAGCTGCGAAGAGGTCTTTTTCTCGCTTAGTGTGGGGAATTGCCAGCCTTCGGGATATTGCCTAACATAAAATTGTGAGGTATTGAAGGGGTTTTGCGTGCGTCTGCTGGAAACTTTGTGCGCCTTATTCGTTTGTACTTCTTGCGCAAACAGAGCCATAGAACCTGCGCCAAAAGCGACGACGGAGTGGAGTCGGTCAAATTTTGGATCTCTCTTCGGCTCAGACCGGCTTGTTTTACAGCGCAAGAAGTTGCGCACTGAGAGGAAGGTGGCAGGCCCTCTGGCTGTTAACAAATTTTTATGGCAGGCCGCCCTTGAGACTCTTTCTTTTATGACGGTCAAATCAGCACAACCCCAAAACGGACGAATCGTCACGGAGTGGTACACTGACCCGAATTATCCTTCTAAGCGAGTAAGGGTCGCCGTTATCATTAGGGGGTCCGAGTTGAGGGCAGACGCTCTCAAGGTCTACGTTGAAAGGCTCGTTTTAAACGGGCGGAAACAGTGGGTTGATGCCCCCCTAACGGATCGGGACATTACCAACTTAGAGGTGCTCATGGTCGATAAAGCACGGAAAATAAAGAGGCAATTCCAAGAACAACATCATCTTCAAAGGCAAAAAACTCATGAGTGAAAAGACTTCATCACACGATTTTCTCGACTACTACTTTCGCGAGATGAATTATCTCCGTGAGGCTGGGGGTGTTTTTGCTCAAGAATTCCCCAAAATCGCAGGTCGTTTGAGGTTGGATGGTTCCGAAACAGCGGATCCGCACGTCGAAAGATTGCTTGAAGGGTTTGCTTTCCTCTCGGCTCGTCTACAAAAAAATATTGATAACGTCGCAGCTGAAACGACGAACGCACTCCTTGATGTTCTGTTTCCTCATCTAAACCGCCCTCTCCCGGCTATGTCGATTGCTCAGTTTCAGGTGGGGCAAGGGAACCAGCTTCCGCCTCAAGAAGGAACGTTTTTGAAGCCTAAAACAGAAGTCTATGCTTACGCTCAGGATGCGGATATTTGTCGTTTTTCAACAGTTTATCCTCTCCACCTTATGCCAATTTCCTTAGAAAAGATCGCCATCGTTTCTAAAGGGGCCTATCAATTCGTCTCAGTCCCCAATACAATTGACTTTGGCTACGGCAAATATCAGCACATAACTTCTTTTTTTCTTGAGCTTACTCTTTCAAGCCCAGAGTTTTTGTTAGCAAATTTAGAACTTGATCACCTCCTTTTCTATTTAAATATGGGGTCATCGCTTTGGAAGAAGCAGGTCTACAAAGCTCTGTTCACAAGCCCTGCAGTTATGTACTGCTCGCGCGGTGACGAACGTATGGCCTTACCGATGTTGCCGTCCTCACTGCAACCCATGGGTTTTGCTCGCGACGAGATGGCGCTTCCTCCTGCAGGGTATGAAACTCATGCTTATCAACTTCTTCAGGAATTATTCCATTTTCCTGATAAATTTATGTTTTTCAAAGTTCAGAATTTGAAATTTCTAAAGTACTTACGCAAAGGCAACTTCCTGCAAACTCACAGAATCAAGCTTCTCGTGCCTCTACAAAACGCTTCAAGTGATTGGGAGCGTCAGCTGGAACAGGAGGACATTTTGTTGAACTGCACTCCCATCGTAAACTTGCATGAGGTTACAACGGACCCCATCTCGTGGGATCGAAAGCAAACCTTTTACCATCTATCCCCCAACTCGGCACACGAGAGAACTCAGGAGATCTATCGAATTCTTGATGTTTTCTCGATTGATACTGAGAAAGGCACAGAAAAACGTATTTGTCCTTACTTTTCTTTAGAGAAAGAAGGAACGCATGAAGATCTTTTTTGGTGGAGTCGCTTGGAACCGACTCAGCAGAAAAACATCCAGGGCGTGGATTCTTGGATTACATTCGTTGATGCGCAGGATCAAACGATCGACCCGTCTTCTTACGTTATTTACGCAAAGACGCTTTGCACAAACCGATTTCTGGCGGAAGACATTCCCCAAGGTGCTGTACTTCAGGCTGATAGGGCTCTTCCCATTGATGGCATTGTTTGCCTACAAAAACCAGTTTTCCCGCAATATTTTTTGGATAAAGGTACAAACAACACTAAGCTCATTGCGCAATTGTCCGGGAATTTTCTCGGGTTTCCCTACGGTGATCAGAAGGATATAGCCAACCAAATTCGCTGCATTCTCAACCTTCACACGGGGCCTTCTAACAAAGAATACGGCGAAGTTTTGGCTGATCAACTGAGGTCCGTATTCGTTGAAAAGACTGTTCGGCGCAAGCGCAAGAGTCCGTGGCCAAATTTTCAAGAAGGTTTTCGCGTTAGTATCGATATTAAAAGATCAAATCACACAGATGATTGGTTTTTACTGGCTCAAGTTTTACATAGGTATTTTGTTATGAATTGTCAGATTAATACATTTGTTGACCTTGAGTTGACGGAAGAAGGCGTCCCCGTGGTATCTTTTGACGGGTTGGCTGGCGAGCTTGCCTTTTTATGATGAGATCACGGTGTTATGAACGAGGTTATCGTGACGAAAAACAAAGAAGACGCCCAGAATCCCATGGCTGAGGAAGAGACCTGGATCTCAAAAAAGACACGATTCACCAAAATCTCCCTCGAAAACCTTCCTTCCTATGATTTTGCAAGTTCTGTACGGTTTCTCCGACAACTATGCAACGAGCAACGAGACCAGAGGGGAGAAAAAACGGTCGAACCTTCTCAATATGAAAGGGCCTTTGGTAGCATTCGTTTTCGTTCGACGCTTCATTTTTCGCATCCGTCGCGCGCGCTAGCGCGAGTTGACCTCCAAACAGTTGGAGCATCTGCGTTTTTTCAGCCTGTTCTTTGGGTAAATTTTATCGGCCTTGCAGGGATTCAAGGCCCTTTGGCGCTAGCATACTCCGAACGAATTTTGAGGAACTATCGTCAAAAAGACGCTGCTGCCGCGACGTTTTTGGATATTTTTAACCACCGCTTCGTACAACTTTTTTATAACACTCAACAATGGATTCCCGGTTACGCGGCTCTTCCCCCGCATCAATCCCCTTTAGGGGGACTTATCCAAAGCCTGGGAGGCATCACCCCCCAGACCGAACTCGACTCTGACGAAAGGCGATTTGTCCTGACGTTCAAGACACTCTTTTGGAAAAAGGTTCGTTCAAAGGCTGGTTTGCAGCAGATTCTTTCATTTTTTCTTGGGGTTAAAGTATCTATCCACGAGTGGGAGGGGGGATTTGGATCGTTCCCCGTGGACGAGATTTCGAAGATAGGTTCTACAAAAGGACAGGCTTTAACTCTGGGTCGAGATGTTTTTTTGGGGCAAAGAACGTGGTTTCCTCATCGCGGTATTAGTATTTACATTGAGACGCCAACCCACGAAATTTTTGAAAGCTTTAACCCTCACACGCAAGGACGATCTTACCGGCGTTTGCTGCGGCTCGTACAGGCCTATCTTCCTCAGCACCTAGAAGTACGCCTATTTCTGGGTCTGTCGGCCGATTACTCTGCTGGTCTTCGTCTAGGCTCTCCAGAACGCTTGGGGTTTAATGCTTGGCTCGGGAAGAAGGCCTCTTCTACACCTATTGCTTTACGGGTACCACGAAATCGCCATGAAGCAACATATCAAGCGAGTTAGAGGGAGGCCTTCTGGCTAACCTTCCCAGAGACCTTCGCGGCTTGTTGTGCAGCTCAAACAAGCCTTAACCTAAATACCCCTCCACAGATGAATTCCCTGCAGTCATTAGTCACGCTCTTACTTCATAGATTTCTCGGTTATATGAATACTCTGCTTAACAGTAAGAGAATCGTCACCCTTTTTATTTGTTGAGTACGCATGAAAAAGAGCAGCCAGAGCTTGTCGCGTAAGGAAAGTCAGGTGCTGAGGCTCGATGTTGAGGAACTGTTGGTAAATATCTGGCTGCTTCTCATTCTTAAGGAATTGATCAGTCTTCTTTGGCGGCATTTTTCCCGTAAAAATATTTAACTTGACTGTGCTAGGGGCCTTGGGACTTCCAGATATAGCCGAAGCCCCATCTAAGAACCCCTTTATAAAGGGATAGACACAGTGTGGATCAAGAGAGGCACTTAGCCTTACATCTCCAAAGGGCGTTGACGGTATTCGAGTTTGCATTCGTGAAATGAATTGATCTTCTTTACCTACTATATTCTGATGGAAATAGATAACGTTACCGTTAAAAACCGACCAATTCTGCCCGCACAAAGCTATACAAGAAGCTTTCATGATTTCTTCTAAGTTTACGGGGTATTCTATCCAGTCCTTGTTTGAAGTTGCGGTGTGAATCGTTTGCACTAAGACGTTGTCTTGCTCGTGAGGGACATAACCACGATTTTGCGTTTGTCCAAAATGGAAAAATTGTTGAATCTTAGGGCGTCGATCGTGCGGAAAGGAGACTGTTGCGTTCAAAGTTGCTCGATAAACGTCGTCGACCGTTTTAGGATCCTCTAAGCAAAAGCGCAGATAAATCTGGCTCGGATCGTCGGATCGTAGAATCTTTTGAGGGTTCTTAGCGGGTGTATCGACGATAACTGAGTGGTTTGGGGAATCAGGGGTAATGTCCGTAGTTGTATTCTCAGAAGACGTTTTTTGGGAATCCCGCGAGGAGATTGTCTTCTTGCGAGCTTCACTCTTTTGCTGTCGATCTGCATCGACCTCCGTCCCGCCAGAGGCGGAAATCTTATCTACAAGGCCTTGATCCCCCGTTGTAACTGGCACGTGCTGGAATCTACTGATTTCATGGAGGGAAGTCTGCCGATATTTGATGGATTCTTTTGGTAGGTTGTCCTGCAGACTTTCCGGCTTACGAATATTTGACACAGCAGTTCTCTCAATAACCTGCGTTAAATTTTCCTTTCTTCGATGGGAGTTAGTTTCTGCAGCGGCCACCTTGTTTTTGACGAGATCATAAGCCATAAACAAAGGGAGGGTCCCATCTTTAATTTTTACTCCCATTTCGTAGGAGATGCGGTTCTGCTGGATCAAATCCGGCAAATGCATCTCTATATAATGCTTTTGGCGCACGTTTTCCCTGGCTTGTTCACCTAGAGACTGATTGTGACTTCCTTCGTTATCGTTTGTCTCTTCTGGGAGGACCGTAAAATAACGGATGCCTAAATCAGCCCTAAGAGACAAAGAAGGAAAAGAGGAGTTGTGATAGACCACGGTACCCACGGCAGATGATGAGACAAGAGCTGGAACACCCAGCCAACAATTCTGAACGAAAGCACATACTAACGAACGTTTGGTTACCGTCATCATTTAACAAACCTCACGGAAAAATTCCTTTTAACTGTTACTCATTGAGTTTTGCAGGATCGAAAGTCATCGTCAATAGGTGTTTGCTTAGCCTTCTTGTGTTTAGCATTTATTTTTTAGACTATTTATTCGAATTTTTATTAAAAACTAAATAAAAAAACTGTTAATTTTGACAGCAATATCCCTGCACAGCCGCAGACGCCCTGCAGCGCAGCGTACCAGCTTGTCCTGCCGTCACCTCAAAACACAGAGGCGTCGGCCATACTGCTAAAAGATTCTTGCTCCAAAGGAAGGTTGCTGTAAACGACATTTCATAACGATTCTTCATGCGTAAGCGAAATCAGAAAATAGGACCGAATAGGACTAAGTCCTTTTATCGTAATTGGGTATTGATCTCGAGCTGAGTTGGAAGTTGTTGAAATTGGAAATAACTTGCATGATTCTATCAAAAAATATTGAGGGCTTGATGAAAATCGTGTAATTAAAAGAAATTTTTACTGAAATTATTTCTGATGAAGTTTGAAATAGCAAAATATTTGATCAAAAATAATAGGCATTTTTATTTATTATCACAAAAAAATATTAATAAAAACTTACGCCAACGAAATTTTCGCATAAAGGAATTAAGATCACCACAAGAACAATTATTTTTATTACAATATCTTTAATACACTAAGTGAATTGTATTATAAATACGATAGTACAAATAAAATTCTTGTCTTTTTCTATATTGCCCGCTGACAGATCGCATCCATTCAAATACAGCCGCCGCAGAAATAGCTTCTTATGAACCGATATTGACAATAGAAGTAGGTTTTCTTAAACTACAAGAGTGGTTTATGTGGGATTCATGAGACGGCGATGGCGAGACGGTGTTGTGTGACAGGCAAGGGGGTTTTGACGGGAAATAACGTGAGTCACGCTCACAACAAGACGCGCCGTCGGTTTTTGCCGAACCTTCAGAGAGTTTCCTTTATGAGTGATCTCCTGGGGCACTCTGTCCAGTTGCGTCTTTCGACTCGCGGCATCCGTACGATCGAGAAGAAAGGCGGTCTTGATGCGTTTCTTCTTTCGACGCCCCGTTCGAGATTGACAGGAGAAGCTGCTTCTCTTAAGAGAGCCTTGACGGCCCGCGCTACTGCCAAGGCTTAGTCTATCCTCCTTGCAGGGCGTACGACTGGTTAGCGGAAGGTGTTGCTTTGAGGCTTCGTATTTGGGTTTCGCCTGCACTGGATGGTCATTGAAAGGATTATGGTGTGGTTTGTGGTACCTTCGTATGTGTGTCGGAAACGTTCAGGCACCTGAGTGGTCGTTTGTGCAAATAGGGTGTGGATAGTGACAGAAAGGTTCCCTCGCGGGAGCAACTCTGAGTTTACGAATAGCCAGAAGGAGGCTGAACAGCGGCCTTAGTGAGATATAGCAATGAGGCCTTGCACGTAACAGTGGCCGAAATCGACAATGAGAGCGGAATGCAATCGTAACTCCACCACAAAAACGGTAGCCCTTGACCTTTCGACAATTCAAACCTACGAATTGCTATTCAGCAAAATTCTCCTACGTCGTAGCCACAAGCAGCAAGGAAAAGAATGAGCGATGTCGTCAACCAAGTAAGCTCTTTTCGTTAATTAATCATTGGGGTTTATTTGATAGAGGCAGGCTAACGACACGACCAGTCTCGTTCTCGCTAAGGGTTTCAAGCACGGCTTTGAAAGTACTCAACAGCCGTAACCAGCCAAATCTTGGCGGTTTGATCTATCCCACCTCCCAATACGCCTCCAAAGCTGAATGCAGAGTCAGAACCGCCAAGTCAGCCTGATGTTTTTCCACAACGAGATCCAGACGCAGGGTTGATATTGAAATAGCCAGGAGGGAAATATTTTGTTCCTTGAGAGTTTTCTTCACGGTGCTAAGGATCTCACTTCGCCACCCTATAGCCGCCCCCATGAGGGACACTCTTGCGACATCGTGGTCGACTTCATAGCTTTCGACTTCCCCTCCCTCTTGTAAATTGTCCAGTACTTTAATTACGGTTGGCAGTCCCGGTACCTCGACCAAACAAGTAAGATCCGGCGCCTGCGTTGCGAAATCTTTCGTCAACACCTCGATAGGCTCGTCGGCTTCCCATAAACGTGTGAGGACCTCCAAGGAAGATGGCGTCTTCACGCCGACCTTAACGACATTTTTCTGCTGAATAAGACCTGTAAGAGCGTACTTTTCCATCTTTACCTCCGGTAAGACGAGTGTGCCCCGTCCTTCCACAAAACTCGACAAGACACGAACGGGAACCTGGTGCTTAAGTGCAATCTCCACGGCACGCGTTTGCAAAACCTTAGCGCCCGCACTGGCCATTTCTAGCATCCATTGAACAGGAAGAGTCGACCACATTCTCGCTGAGGGAACAAGCCGTGGATCTGCAGTGTAAACTCCTTCTACGTCTGTAAAAATATCACACCGTTCCGCATCTAAAGCTGCTGCCAAAGCTACCGCAGTGGTGTCACTTCCTCCGCGTCCTAAAGTCGTCATTCTCCCCTGCTCTGTCACACCTTGAAAGCCCGCCACGACAGGGACCACATTCGCATCGAAACAACTAAGGAGGTTGCCTATCGTCACCTGCAAGATTCGTGCACGACGAGCTAAATGGTCTGTCACGATTGGAAGTTGCCACCCTAAAAAGGACCGAGCAGGATGCCCCAACTCCGTCAGAGCTTTCGACAACAAAGCTGTTGTAATTGACTCACCTGCCGACAAGACCAGATCATCCTCTGCTGTCCTTTCCAACGACATTTCTTCAAGATAGCGACTTAATTGATCGGTCATTCCCGCCATAGCTGACACGACTACCGCGACCTTTTCGCCTTTTCGAAGATAGCGATCAGCTACAAGGCTAGCCACACGGCGTATGCGCTGAACATTGGCTACTGATGTTCCACCAAATTTCAGAACGCAAACCACAGATCCATCTAACATGACTCACCAACGACACCTTCTAAGGGTACCACAAAAGCTTCTTCGCATTGAATACGACGGACGGGAGGAGGAACGGTCTCTCCCCCCTCCGTCAAAGTCTCCTTCATATGCTAAACAAAGGTACCCCTTTACTGCAGATCACTTACTCTTTTAACGAGCGCTGGATCTCGCGCCATTTGTTCTTGATATTGATATCACTTCTATTCACAAAAAACTTGGATATTACCGCCCAATGAGGACCACATTCTTGATATTTTTGTTTTAGGAGGGTGACTTCCTCCTCTGTCCACGGTTTGGGGAAACATTTTCGCATGTATCTCTTTTCCCGAGCACGCCTTTTAGCTTGAGCTTGAGCTCGAAGTTCATCAGACATGAACAGTCCTGTTGTGGAAGGATTCGCACTGCCTGAACGAGGTGACGAATCGTTACTCGTAGAGTTAGTTGTCGGAATTTCCATCCTAGGCAGTATTGTTGATGACATGGGTCGCACTGCAGGAGGGCGTTGAGTGAATGTTGGCAATTGTTGGCTCTTTTTCTCACTAAGGTAATGTCGTGCTTGAGTGCAAGCAAATCTCAGATCATCGCTGGCCCCGCGTTTCCAGTCATTCATCTCGTCTTGCCACTGACTGGATGATTCCATGAAGGGAATAGCATCCAAGGCAAGATCCCAATGCTGTTCGCAAACCCTTTCTATTTCCTCTTTATTAGCCTCAACTCTTCCTTCAAGTTCAGAAAACTCCTCTTTCGTGGCAAATTGGGAAAAATCATAGGTTGGTGCGTTAATGCTGATGATCTGACTTTGTAGGCTCCCAACGGTTGTCAAAAGTCCTGTAATTTGAGACTGAAGCTTCTGGTTATTCGTTTGAAGTTGCTGACATGTTGCATTCAGCGTATGCATACCTTGAACTAAAATTTGATTCTGTTTGATTAAGCTATCAAAAAAAGATTTTTGACTATTACAGCATTGGTCGTAATTGACATCCACGTTGAGTTGTGCAAGAAAATCTTGCGATAAAGGTGCAGCCGAAGAGTTTTCTGCTGTTGCCGGGAGCTCTTCATTGTCTGATTCAAACAGGGAATACAAACACCCTCGAAAGCCGCCCTGGTTCTGGCTAAAGCCTGGGGTTTGAAATGACTGATTCATAGCGACAACCGTCGAAACGCTTCCTAAAAGCGGGAAAAGAGCGACAGATGTTAAGGGTTTTGAGTTTTTCATAAGTTCCTCCATTCTAAAAAGTTAATAATAATTTCTGTTTTATGATCAACAGAGCCAGTCTTTTAATCTTCAATTCAGAAAACGACACTAGCTCTTTCCTTTTCTTCGTTTCCCGAACAACTTATGCATCTTTTCTACTATATCCATAAGTTAATATCAATACTAAAAATGAATTAAATGATTGAATTATTTGCCATTTAATTAAATTTTTTAATGAATTTATTGAAAATGCCCGCAGCTCAGCGGCCAGAACACATAATGATTCGCTAGCGTTGATTGGCAGAGAGAGTGATGTTTGACGTTAAAGGATAGAATGTCTAAGAATAAAAAAATGAAAATAGTTATTGTTCTATAACCGAGAAAAACAAAAAAACCTGCAATCAAGATCCAAGATTACTTCCTTAAAGTTGCTAAAAATAGGATTTTGCTCAGAAGAATTGAAATTACAGTGCTGATCTGCTCTTTCACATCACATGTCATCACATTGCTAGCAGCTCTTCTCGCGACCAATTTTTTCCGCTAGATCGACCTGCTGAAGCAAAAGGAGTTTTGTCGTAAATTTTGAGGCAGCATGGACTACCAAGAAGTGGGTTCAATACTGAAAAAAGACTTAGATGCTCGTGTCACGTTGAAGGTAGCGGCCTCCTGTCGTTTTTTGGCGTTCGTGATCCGCCCCTACTCAGGTTGCAATTTAAAGAATCATTTTAGAAAGATTTGTTTAAGATAGGCTTAAATTTTATGGAAATTTACAGGATGATAGCGTAAGTGCTGAAAAAATGAGCTCTCATTTCGTGATCTTTCCATGAGTCAACCTGGGTCAGCTTCGCCTATTTTTAGAACAAAAGGCCGGTCCTCTCATCAAATCAAATATTTCGTAATCCGGTTATTCATGATCAAACAATCAATCCTGGTGAGGATGTGCCACAATTAACAGCCTTCGAAATAATTTCTCCCGCTAGGCGTTGAGGCGGAGACCTCTTTCAACAGGCCTAATTCTTGGAACAGCTGGGTTAACGCTTTGTTTCGGGGAGAAAAATGAGCTTTTTGCTCGAGGGTCATTTCCGACACCGTGCAGGGGGCCCCTTCGGGTCGAAAAGCATCGCGATAGCCATTAGGGTCCTGCTTCACGGCTTCGTCGCCATAGACGAAAAGTCCCGCAACATCGGCGCGAATGACATGTTCTCTCGTTCCCTCCACAAAGGCTAAGGCCGTTGAAAAATGCGCTGTCTTGTCTGCCACTGCGGCGAGCTTTCGGCGCATGTCTGCCTTAACGCGAGCGAAATCCTTTTCAGGACCCGCCACACGCGCTGCAAAAAGGCCAGGAAAACCACCGAGGGCGTGAACGAAAAAACCCGTATCGTCTGCTAGAGTCGGTCGATGCGTCGCGTTGAAAATGACCCGTGCCTTTAAAAGAGCGTTCTCCTCCAATGTGGATCCCGTTTCCTCGACCTCTGGAACGGTAAAATCCCGCAAGGTATAGACCTGAAAATTCTGAAAATAGCCAGACGCTAAAAAGTCGGCAATCTTCGCCTCGTTCGTTGTCCCCAACACAATTTCCTGCATTTTCCCTGCTCTGCCCGCCCCTTCTGCGACACATTCTACCGCGACTCCCAAAGAGAAAGAATAACGCTCGGGATGTTTGGTCACCCCCTGGGAACACTCCCGCAGCTTCTCTCCGGAGGCAAGGATGGTAGAGGGGAATATCCCCATCCCCTGGAATCCTTCTTCTTTCAGTAGCTGGTTCATAGAACGACGACCAAAGCTCCCGGCATCACTCACAAACCCTCAAGAAGTTGTCTTACTCTCCCCTCACAAATTTTGAGTATCACAAAGCAGATCATTCATATTCTGTTCTCTTCTGCTATCACCCTGTACCATAGGCTCCCGGAACGTTGGCGAACTTACAATTTCCAAAATGCGACTCGCATTCTCTGAAAGCGCACGAATCCTCTCACTGACCGACTCTACCTCTGTTCCCTCGGTTTTACCCTTTTGCAAAAACAAGATATTTTCTTTCATTTGAACAAGCGCGTCCAAAAGATCATCAGACTGAGACTTCGTTGTTATAAAAATTCTTGCAACGGTATTCCTTCGAAACTCAGAGAGAAAGCTCTTAAAACTTTCGACGACCTCATTGAAACCCGACAATGACTCCCTGATGGCCTTCCATTGCGCCTCTGGACACTTACCTTCGAGATCTGAGGCAAATTGTCGTGCAGTCAAGCAAGCGCTCGAAACCTTGTACTGTATCATCGAAACCTCCAACCAGTCGTCTTCTGGAACGTTGTTCATGATATTAAAAGCAAGATTACAGGCCTTCTCGATATCCTCAGGGGTAGTGGAATTATCCATAGCAACTACACTCCCTCCCGCACAAGTGGCACATAACACGGCAAAAACCGTTTTTTGAAATCGAGTGAAACTCATCGTTCCCTCCTTTTTTCCCAACTTAAACTCAGACCTCTTTGTAAATGAAATAGACCGAAGAGTCAACGGCGGCCCTTGGATCGGCTGCATCCTCTCAGGCCGCAATCATTGTGCATTTTTCAAGGATTGTACCGCATCGATGTCGAGACCGGTTTGCATTCGGATGTCCTTATGAATTATAGGGCACAAAGACTTGTCTTTAGTTGAACCATGCTTGATGATGACAGTCAAATATCTTGGTATCTCTTGCGAGGCAAACTCCTTTTTCATTGTGCCACCTCCCCAGCTGGAATAAGTTCGCCAACGAGATCGTGTGTCAGGTGGCGCGTTGTTTTGAGGCTGCGAAGACGAAGGATCATGCTGGTCGGGTGCGCCTTTAGCCATTTTTTTACATCGTGAGGTGATGAGAGGTGGGCACTTTGAAGCTCAGCGAATTGCTGCTCAGCGTCATTCTCAACAACGCTATCAACGAGAACATCATGAAGAGAAAGGTGCCTCTCGGTGAGCCCCTCCAGCGGAGCAACATGACGTAAATTACAAAGCGTCATTTTTTGCTCAAGCCAAGCCACCAACCAATCAGGCGGAACTTGGAGAGTAAGTGCAGCTTTTCGGCGAGGCCCCTCGCTGGACAAATCGATAGTAGTAAGGGTACCTTTAAGCGTTCGCCCTTCGAAGCTCAGCTGAATTTTTTGGCCAATGCGGAGCCCTTGCGCCACATCAAACGGTAACGTCATCGTGACTTTGGAAGAAAATTGGGGCATGAGCTCTGGCTGAAGAGTGGTCAGGGCCTCCGTTACTATGCGACTCCACAGACGAGAAGTCGTTTTAGAACAAGGTTCAGACGCATCTTCTAGGAACGAAAGTCCCTTCTTTCCGTAAGGAATTTTTGCGCGAGAAGCTGACGGTGGAACCTGAAAAGGTTTCTCCTGATGCTGACTAGCTTGCTGCTGGCTGGAAGTCACCAAGAACGAAGCGGCAAAGTCCTCTAAAGAAAGATCTTGGGTAGGAGACTGTAAACAACGATTCGGTGGTATGGGTGGCGTTTCAGGAATATCTTGCGACGAAAAAGGATGAGAACTCGCATCCTTGATGAAGTCTTGCTCCTCCCCCCCTAGGTGGGTCTGTACAAACGGCTCCGTGCCTAAATCTTTCAGTGGAGAGTCCAACAACGTTTGCGGCGTTTGCAGATTTTTCGGAATAGAAGCCGTTTCCACAAAGGGATTTTCGGTACGCGAGAAAACGTTCCCTCTCTCCACGGGGAAAACTTCTGTATCAACGCTATCTGGAGTGCTGTCTCCACCCTTTTGAAGATCAGCACCCGCTGGGACCTTTAATAAGGCCCTCTCTTTTTTCTCCTCTACAACATGACGAGGCTGAGGTGGCGAACCATGGATCTGCACCGGTTCAACCCTATCTTCCGGATGATACATCCACTCATCGAAATCAGAGTTTTCAAAAACAGCTCTCCAATTCCCAAAATTAGAGACGGGTCCTTTTGTGTCCGATCCTTCTTTTGGAGGCTTTTTTGAGGAGTTCTCCTCTTGCGAAACCGTGGTTCCTGTTGGTGAAGGGTGAGCCGAGGAAGCCGCCGCAGAGGTAGGAAAAGACTTCACTATTCCCTCAGAAGGACTCGTCCTCCCCAGCTGAGCAGAAGGCTGTGCGATCTCTTGAGTTATATCCTCCGGAAAATCCGGCAATAAGGCACGTAAAGACTCTTTCGGAGAAGCACTCCCAGGCCGTGTCTGTGAGGAACTTGGTGCATACGAGGTCGGGGTCTGGGACGTCGCGTAGGTCGGATACCCAGACCGAGGAGGAAGCGAATCCTGAGGGCGCCCCGAAGGAGCCTCGAAACAACTTCCGTATTTCCTTGAGTCGGGCATGACTGAGTGATCTAGTTCGTCGCTAGACGGGTCATCAGCAAGAGTCGCCCGCTGAGGGGAGAATCCTTCAAGTGTCTCGACATCTTGCACTTTCAAGGAAAGAGCTAGGGGTTCAGCATCCCCACGCGGAGCCAGTGGCAGAACTAAGGTCAGCCTCTCGATGCGTTTTTGTTCATAATCCCACAAAAGTTTCCAAATACTCCGAAACCAGTATCGAGGCAGAACGACCGTCTCCTTACCGCAAGCAAGTGGTGGCATAGTTGTTGGATAAAGATCGAGGACTCCCGTTGAAGGGGGCGTCACGCGTTCAAACCTTGCCTGAAGCGCCGTATACCCCGTGCGGTGGCCCGTCGTGGAACGCCAACTCAGGTGGGGATTGAGACTATTAACCTTTCCTCGCGGGAACGCCGCAGCAAGACAGGTACCTAAATCGAGGAGACCTCCATTTTTCTGGATCCACTCCGTTTGAAGCGTGAGGCGGAGCGAACTTGGCGCGGGCGGCGTTTTGATCGTTACAGACTTTTCGAAAACAAACGGCGTAATATCAGCAGAATCCTCCTTCGGCGCCCTTCCCCTCTCTTCTGTCGGCGTTCTCTCCACAAAAGTCAACGTTGTTTGGGCCCCTACGACGTGAGCCGACACAAGAGCTCCACGGAAAAGTGAGCGTGCTGTGTCTTCATCCTCCAGTTCATAGATACCGCCAAGAGGGAAGTCCTGGTCCGCAACGCCAACAAGACGCAACTGGACTCCTGAGGCATCCCTTTTAAGGTGTAGCCGAGTTGGACAAAAGTTGGGAACTCTCCCTGAGTCACTGAGTGATTTTAATAAAATATTCATAAAAACCTCCATAAAAGTTAAGTAAAATAAATATTAAATATGTATATATAGATAGAGTAGTAAATTGATGATAAATATAAGAATGATTAATGAAAATACTAACAAAGTTAGGGATAAAAAGGCGAAATATTCTGTAGTTAGTTATTAAGGGGTGATTTTATTTTAATAGATAAATCTGTAAGTGAGTTTTTAATGTGAATTATAGTTAAGTGAATTGTATTTGCGGCCACTATGGATTTTCATGAGGAGTATGAGATCAAATCGCACTTAAAAACTTACATAATATTTGAAAGAAACTGATCTCTAAGTAAAGATTACAGAACAAAAAATTACGAAAAAACTTTGTAATTTAAGTTTGTTGATCTACGTATCTTTAAACCTCCTCAAAATTCAGCAAGTTTGTGATTAGTATTAGAATACTAGGAAGTTGACAACACTATAATTCCGAATCACCACACAAGGCGGGGAGATCATAGCCCTAGGTGACCTAGAAACCTCAGCACCACAGACCTTCCACGAATGTTGTTCGAGTGAATCGTCGGCCTTTAAGAAAAATTGGAGTAATTTTAAAAATTCGCCTCAATAAAAGAGGTCAATATTGATTAAATCTATAGTTAATAAATTAAAAAATTCGTCTATGATTTCGAAATATTATTGACAAACAATATGCCCTTTTAATATAGAACAACTGAAATGACTGCATAAACTCTTTACGTATCCGCGCTATGACCCCAGAAAACCGCTTATTTGAAAACTTTGTTAATATTTGATACTATGAATATAGATGGGGTATTTATTGTTGGTATTGGCTATAGATGCGAAAAAATGAGTGACAAGCAATAGAATAACTTGTTTCCCCAACAGGTGCTCTTTGCCGTGTAGCTTTGTACATATAGCGTTTGTAAATAGCCAGAAGAAAGGAGAGCAAAATTATGAAATTTTGTACGGTTTTGTTGACTGGTATGGCCCTATTGGGTTCATTTTCTGCCTGGTCGTCAACACCCGACCGTCAGCCAATGATGGATTCGAAGGCCAATAGAAGCTCAAACGTTCAAGTTGTTGATGAAAAGATCCCTTATGATCCGAATATGACCTTTCAAGAACTCGAAAGTCTACTGTCTGAAAAGTATAAAGATCGAGAAAAAAAAGTGTTAGATCTGAGCTTTTACGAAATCTTTGAAGACGCTGGCCTGCCGGACCTATTCAAAAAAGGTGGTGACTATAGCGGCATGTGCCTCCGTGATTTTCCGAACTATATGTTCGGTGAGGATACAACCCTGGGGTGGTATGCAGATTTCTTGCGGAGTAAGCCTTACTAAATAGTCTCAATTTCTCAAAACCCACTTTTTAGTTATCTTTTAGCTGATCAATGCTAAGAAACTCAAGGGTTTCAGCGTTCTCAGTGGGACTAGATCAAGCAGGTCTCATCGAGCGGGCGCCGAATGTCATCGGTGCCCCCTTGGTAGTGTGCTGAACGGATCCGTTGCGATCGATATGGAATCTGAGGGGCACGGAAGCGTGTTCGTTGTGAGTTTTTAATCTTAAAAGCTTGCGGTAATCGACCCGATTTCCCGAACTCTCTCCTTCATTTCCTCACGCGAGGAAGTCCGTTATCCTTCGGGTATCCTCAAAAAACCTTAACAGCTCGAATCGGCCAAAACCTCTGGATTTTGAGAGTGCGGCCTGATTTTTGGGATTGCTTCCTATTTATAGATTTTTAGGCAAGTGAATCATTTTTACGAGCTTCAACAGGCCGGATTAAAGAATAAATGTTTGCGATCACGAGAATTTTTATTTTGGGTTTACCTCTATCTCTACTTATGGAGCAATCCCCGATTTGTACGGGCTTTAAAGCCGCGAATGAAATAAAAAACCTGGTACAGGTATATCAGATGTAATTTTCATCATTATAGTCACTATGATTTTTGGGTTTAGGTTAGGGATTTCGCCATCATCGATGTTGTGGCTCTTCTTGGTAGGTTAATTATAGTAGTCGTAAGTGTGAATACTTTTTTTAACATCCTCCATTTATTTGTTCTCATAGTTAAACATATATAAATCCCTAGCCAAGCAATCCTTTAGATCT
Source organism: Alphaproteobacteria bacterium (assembly GCA_041200185.1). GTDB lineage: Bacteria > Pseudomonadota > Alphaproteobacteria > BNTO01 > BNTO01. Next base: position 206,418 of record CP165730.1, on the reverse strand, counting down.
TGTCTCTTATCAAACCCGTTGCAACGGTAATAAATCAGATTTCTAACCTCCGATGTTGGTGGCGGACTGACTTCTCCGAAAAAGGCTCTCGTAAAGGGTTTATTTATCTGAATCATTTACAGGTAACAAGCGCCCCGCCCTTCCCCGCTAAGCTGCGTTACAAGTCTCCTCGAGCTGATTTTCGTCACCTTGGGAGGAAGAAGAATCACCCTCATCTTCGTTACGCCGTTGCTCAGCACGGGTAATAAGGAAGGCAGCCAGAAGAATCAAGACGCCTCCTAACCACGTCGTCGCGGGAGGAATTTGCCGGAAAAAGAGATAGCCAAGCGAAAAAGTAAACAGCGCTTCCATGTAACGCAAAGGCATGAATCCCGAGACATCTGAGCACTTAAAGGCCTGAAACATACAAACCTGCACAAGGTTCCCGTTAATCCCCAAAAGGGTCAGAAAGAAAAGTGTCCGCAACGTCAGAGGCTGCCAAACCTTCATGGCTGGAACGAGAAGGACCAAGCTTGTCACCAAACCAAAATAAAACAGGAGAGTCGGCAGAGGTTCGTCATCAGCCATTTTTCGCGCAATCACCGTAATCACCGCGAACATAAAAGCACTCAGGAGAGGCAAAACCACCCAAAAATTGTACATCGCTATGTCTTGGTACGTAACAACGACAATCCCCAGCATCCCAAGCAAAGAACAAGCCACACGAGGGCCGTGCTAATTTTTTTCCTTCAAAAAGCGCTGCTAGAGGCAGGAGAAACAGAGGTTCTGTAAATGATAAGCATGTATTCTTCATCAGCGGCATTTTGATGACCGAGATGGTGACACTGCCAATAGCCACAGCTCCCAACACTCCACGCCAAAAGTGCAGCCCCGCTTTTTTCGTTCGAAAGTACGTTAACCCCTTGGGTAGCATCCAGGGAAGAACGGAAACAGCGTTCACCACAAACCGGATAAAAGAAACTTGTATGGGGTGCAGGCTCTGATCCAGGTAGAACGACAAAATGTCATCTGAGGCGCAGATCAGGTCGATCAATAATAACCAGACGATAACCTGAGCATAAAGCCCTTTTCTTGCTGAAATCGGGGTGTTTTGCAAGAAGTCTCCTGAGTTTCATTCCCGCCCAGAGTTCAGCTTAGCCTACTTTTTGCCTCAAGGGAAGAGGGAGAAAAAAGCCCAAGGTAATCTCCCTTTCTTCAATCCATCAGCGTGACGAGGGATCTTACGGCTAGCTTCGGCGTTGCCGTGGCAAAAAGAAAGGCATCGAATTCATATCTAACCTCCTGTCCTTCATGTTAAACCCTTTATATTGAAGTCATGATGGATTTATCACCTCCCAGCCTGGAGGGGTTGGTACTGTTTGTTGTTGCTGAGTCCGTGCCCTCTTTGCGGTAGCGGTTGGCATTCCTCTTTTCTTTGTCTCGAAAACTGAGCTATGCTCGTCGGGAGGGTGTTGTCAAAGGGGGTGGTGTGTCAAGGATAGCGTTGCCGTTTTCTCTTCAACGAATGCACAGGAACCGACGACGGTACTTGGTAGCCGTGGGGTGGGTTTTGGTCCTCGATGTCATCAGCTCAGCCAACGATATCATCTCTCTGAACTTGGGGCAGGCTCTCCACCCTTTGCAGATTGCTTTCCTTCGAAATGTCATTGCGATGTTGTGGATGTTGCCGGTCATGCTTCCCAAAAAGACCTTATATTTCCGGGTTCGGCGCCCAGGATGGCACGTTCTTCGCGCTGTGATAGGTGCCCTCGCCGTGGGAGGATTCACCATTGGGGTGATCAAAGTCCCGCTCATGAAGAACACAGCTGTCGGGTTTATGGAGCCCTTGTTTTTCCTGCCGATGGGGGTGTTGATTTTAAAGGAAAAGATAGATCCTCCGCGTCTGTGGTGCGCCATTATTGGGCTGTTTGGCATCATTCTAATGACATATGAGGAATTGGCGTCGTATCAATTTTGGGTCCTGTTGACGGTGCTGAGTACGTTTTGCTATGCCGCTTTGACGTGTTTAGGCCGAATCATGTTTGAGGAAGAGTCGGCGTATACTCTGATTTTCTACTTTGCTCTGGGAGTGGCTCTTTTGCTGATGATCCCTGCGTTGTTCGTGTGGCATTCTGTAGATACGCGTTCATGGGGGTGGTTGGGCCTTTTAGGTTTCAACAGCAGTTTCATGCAAATCGCCATGTTTCAACTGTTTCGATACGCCGATGTTTCGGCCGTCATGCCTTTACGCTACGTTGAGATTCTGGTGACCTCTTTGTTAGGAGTCATGCTCTTTCATCAGATTCCGACTTTAGCAACGTGGCTCGGTGCGGGAATTATTGTTGGAACCGCATGCATTTTGACAGTCTACGAGCAGCGGAAAAGACCGTCTTGTTCGCTAAGTGACCAAACTTCCTCCGACCTCGCTCCCAGCTCCCTCTTTTCCAGCAAATCTGCAGATTTTTGGGGATTGATTTCTACCTGTAGATTTTTATATAAAATTAATCTTTTTTACAGTCTATTACATGCACAACAAACAAATAATGCATAAAATCATGTAAATTTATTTTGTTTTTTATTTTGATCTCTGATCGTAGTGCCCCTAATTTTCCCACATTTATCCACAAAAATAGCTGCCTGCCATCTTGACACCCCACGACGCGATGCGTAATATTAGGTACATTAGGGGTTTTTTTAAAATCCTTGCATTCGTTTTCGTCCTCCGCTATAGTCCCGCCAGATGGAGAAAGTTCCATCCACCGCACCCACCCGGGTGGTGGGAGTTCTCGGAAAGTGAGGAGGTTACAATGAACAAACTTATCGTTGCTTTAGGTAGTGTGATGGGTCTTCATGGCCTAGTTTTGGCGTCAAATGTGCCAACTCAGCCGACGCAGATTGTTCCGGAGAATGAGAGCGTAAAAAAGCTTCAGGAAACAGAAATTATCGAACAGATCCAGGAAGAGTCAAGGTGGAGACCGCCCAGTTTTGACGAGGTTAAACAAATGGATCCAGAAGCTTGCAAAAAGGTACTTCTTGAGCTTTATACTTTGAGGGGGCCTGTAGGTTGGTCCATGAATCAGCAAAGTCCCGTTCAGTGTGAGCGGTGTAGAGTCTTTGCCGAGAAAATGACTAACAAAGAGTTTGGCGAGAAGTTAGCCGATCTGTTCAGTCTTACTCACACGGCATATCGACAAGCAGATTGGAATATCACCGTCGGCTTCTGTCACGTTGCAACGCTTGGAAGCAGGTTAGAGCTGTTACATAAGGAAATACAAGAGGCGTGGGAGAAAGAAAAAGAAAGATGCAACGAGTTAGTGAATGTTGCGCAACGGTATCAGTGTCAATTGCAGGAACCGACTCAAGATCAGCCGCCATCCACGGATAAAACGCCAGTGTCATTGCCAGAAGAGTTCAACTCTCTTAGAGACGAATACATCCAAGGTATGTCAGCCTGGTATGGAAAACTTGTAAAATGCGATGAGGTCGTTAGTCAGCGCTTCGAAGAATTCTTCGCTACCTATCAGAAATACGCGGAGTTAAAACAAATGAACGATAAAAACACAAATCAATTACGAACAGACGCTCAGGGTATTTTGAAGTATTTTGAGGGGAAGACCAAGCCCTCTGAGAAAGCCGATGATGTTACAGAAAACCCAAAGGATTTGACAGACTAAGAAATTTTGTGCTCGAATGACACGTGGTTAGTTCTTTTTAGGGGGAAGTTATGAAAGCTCTCGTTTTAGGTATTTTAGGGTTGGGGGTCGCTGGAAATGCTGGTGCAAGCTCGGCGAGCGAGCAGTTACTTTTGGGGCAGCAGAAAGAGAACAGTGAGTCCACTCAGTCGGCGCGAATTATTCCTGAGAATAAGAAGTCGAAGAAGCTCAAAAAGTCAGAAATTATCGAACAGATCCATCGAGGATCAGAATGGAGTCCGCCCAGTCTTGACGAGATTCAACAGATGGATCCAGAAGCTTGTAAAAAGATACTTCTTGAGCTTTGCACTCGATATCAAGCGCAGGGTTTCCCTTGCGTATATGGGCCGACTCTAGGTCTATTTAATCCCTGTCCGTGTGAGCATGACCGTGTCTTCGCCGAGAAAATGACCAACAAGGAGTCTAGCAAGAAGTTATCCGATCTTTTCCGTTTTACTGACGCAGCTTATCGACAATCAGATGGGTGTGTCGCCGCCGGCTTTTGTCACGTTTCAAGGCTTGAGAGCAGGTTAGAGCTGTTACACAAGGAAATACAAGAGGCGTGGGAGAAAGAAAAAGAAAGATGCAACGAGTTAGTGAATGTTGCGCAACGGTATCAGTGTCAATTGCAGGAACCGACTCAAGATCAGCCGCCGTCGACGGATGAAACCTCGGTGTCGTTGCCAGAAGAGTTCAACTCTCTTAGAGACGAATACATCCAAGGTATGTCAGCCTGGTATGGAAAACTTGTAAAATGCGATGAGGTCGTTAGTCAGCGCTTCGAAGAATTCTTCGCTACCTATCAGAAATACGCGGGGTTAAAACAAATGAACGATAGAAACACAAATCAATTACGGACAGATGCTCAGGGTATTTTGAAGTATTTTGAGGGGACGACCAAGCCCTCTGAGAAAGACGAAAACCCTAAAAATTTGACAGACTAAAGAATTTTGTGCTCGACTGACGCTGTGGTTAGTTCTTTTTAGGGGGAAGTTATGAAAGCTCTTGTTGTAGGTATTTTAGGTTTAGTTTTTTTGGGAGGTACAGGAGCAAATAGTACTCAGTCTGATGTTCTGGGTGAAGAGCGTTTCCTTTACCTGGATCTTTTCGACCAGTATGTGTGTAGGATTAAGGATGTCATTCAAAAGGCTCAACCTATTTCAACCGAAATTAAGAGATTGAATAAGCTGATTAAAAGCCTAGAAGAAGCCAAATGTACTCTGATTAATCGTGAAGGCAATGAGGAGTACGAAAAGAAACAAGCAGCCATTGGCCAACTCTTAACACAGTACAAAGAAGAGTCTGTCAAATTGAACCAGGCTCTATCTGTCAATTATAATAAAGAACAATGTGCTGAATATGTAAAGTTAATGAATGAATCTTGGGATCGATACATCGAACTTACAGAACAAATAAAGGAGCAGTATCAGAAATAATTCTACCGCACGGCCCCTAACACCCTCACCGAAGGTTTGCAACACTGAATCCAGGTGAGGGGTTACTTTTTTTAGGGGGCAGCGTGGTCAGTCGCACTTTGTTTTTAACTTTTTCTTTGTTGTCGCTAGGTGTTGAGGCGAGTGAGGTTGAGGTCCAGGAAAATCAGCCTTTGCCGGCGGCTCAGCCTTTAAACGAGGCTCATTTGACGCCTCAAGACCGCCAATATTGCAATGAGGTCATCCAAAAATTGACGGATAGCATTAATGAATATGAAACAAAATCGCCGGAATACTGGACTCAGCTAAGCGATTCGTTTGACAATATAAACAGTCTCGACAAAACGGATCCTCTCTATCCTTTGAAGAAAGCGATGTATTACGCTGAAGGTCTGCAGGCATCTCATCAAGGTTTGGCAGAACACATGGATTTAAGTAATTCTAAAATAGTCGCTCAGATCGCTCTTGACTTGCTCTGTGGGAAGTATGACCCGGATCTTCAACTCCAGATGAAATAACTGTTAAGAGGGCCGTTAAGGGCTCTCTTTTTTCGTCTTATGAAAACCCGAAGGATCTGACAGACTAAAGTCTCGTAAAATAGGCACTTTCTGGCCTTTGATCCTCCGTCCATTTCCCTCTTGACATGGGCTATTTTAATTCTTTCGACGAGCAAAGTTCGGCGTTATAGTGAAGGTAAGGAAAAAGACACCCAACACAGGAGGCTCGCATGACGAAGCATCTCAATTTATTCGTTCCAACTCGAACACCGTCTCCTCGCATTAAGCGCGTGGAGCATGAAGTGCGGCACATCTTGGCTGAGATTTTTCAGAGGCAGGATATCCCTCCTGTGCGGGGAGCGGATCGGCAGATTGTGCCGTTTCCAGGCCCGCTGACCGTTACAAGTGTAAAAATATCACCTGACCTTCGGGAATGCCGCGTAGGAGTTCTCCCCCTCGACCCTAAAAAATCCGAGGAAATGGTAACCTACCTTGAACTGGCAACGCCGCTGATCCGCAAAAGTTTCGCAGGCCGTTCCATCTTCCGCGTAGTGCCAAATTTTCGCTTTCAGCTTGACTCAACCTTCGCAACAGCCGAACGATTAGAGGCGTTGCTCAAGGAGAGAACTCTGAAAGAGAGGGGGGCGGAGGAGGGTAATGAAGCGCACGACTCAGAAACTCCGTTGGGGGATGCATCTGAAGTTCTTTTCGAAAAGAGTTCCTCTTGAAGAACTTGGCGAAGACCCAACATGATCTCGACAAATGAACCCAACTATAAATCCCACAACACCCCAAAAGGAGGTTTTTATGAATCATAATTCCATGAATGAGAAAATGACCGTTCCCACCCTTTATGGCACGACAATTGTATCCGTCCGAAAGGGGGATACCGTCGTGATGGCTGGTGACGGACAAGTAACGCTCGGCTCGCAAGTCGTAAAGGCGTCGGCTGCAAAAGTACGGCGGATTCGCGATGGACGTATTCTCGTCGGGTTCGCCGGCGCCACAGCGGACGCTTTCGCTCTCTTAGAACGGCTTGAAGTGCACCTGGACCAACATTCGGGTCATTTGATGCGCGCTTGTGTGGAGCTGGCTCGCGATTTTCGATCCGAGAAATATATGAAAAAGCTTGAGGCAATGATGTTGGTTGCGGACGAACAAGACTCGTTTACCGTCACAGGAGTGGGAGATGTGCTAAGTCCTGAAAACGGCTTGATGTCTGTTGGTTCCGGCAGCGTCTTTGCCCTAGCTGCTGCCCAAGCTCTGTTAGCGAACACCGATCTTGACGCGGAAGCTATTGCTCGTGAAGCCCTGCGGATTGCAAGTCAACTGTGCATTTACACGAATGACCATATCCTCCTTGAAAAGATTGAGCGAAAGGGGAGTGACAAAGACTCACTCGACTCCACTCCTTCCGACCAACCCGGCGGCGCCCCAGAGGGGTCAGGGGGTGATTCGGAGGGGGTATCAGCGACATCTTCCAAAAACTTCGAGGGTTTAGGCTCGAGGGACGCAAAAGAATCTAACAAAGCAGAGGGAGATGATAAAAAGAACTCGGCCTTTGTGTTGATAGAAAGTGCAATCGAGAAAGGAAATAAGAATGCGGAAGAAAAAAACAAGAAAGAAGTTCCCGAAGTGACCTCCTCCCAAGCTGTCCCCCCTCAAGTGACAGCTCCCAATACGTCCATTCTTTCCCTCAAAGAGTTTGTCCAACGTTCAGAACCCCAAACGACACCTCCTGAAACTTCGCCGGATCCCCATCCAGAAGCTCCGAAAACACCGACCCTTCAGTTGGCCTCTCGCCCCTTAACACCGAAAGAGTTGCCACTTCGAACCACTCCTCTTTCTGAGAAAAAGCCTGCTTCCATCCACCCACCGGCTATCCAGACGTTTGGTCGAGTCGTTCAGTATGGATTCGCTGACTTTTTCGAAAATCTCTCCTCTTATGCAACAAAATCGCCCGCTGAAACCTCTCCCAACACAACCAAGGAGTCATAATGATGAAAACACTTTCTTCCTTAACGCCAACTCAAATTGTAACTGAACTTGACCGCTATATCGTGGGGCAGAAGGACGCCAAAAAGGCCGTTGCTATCGCTTTGCGGAATCGGTGGCGACGTCTGCAGCTGTCGGACGCTTTGCGAGCGGAGATTCTCCCAAAAAACATCCTCATGGTCGGCCCTACAGGGGTCGGAAAAACGGAGATCGCCCGCCGCCTTGCTAAGTTGGTAAAAGCTCCTTTTCTTAAGGTTGAAGCTACGAAATTCACAGAAATAGGCTACGTAGGACGTGATGTTGAGCAGATTATTCGGGATCTTGTGGAAAATGCTGTCAAAATGGCCACTCAAAAGGCACGTGAAGCGGTTAAAGAAACAGCTAAAAGCCGAGCTGAAGAGCGCTTACTTGACGCTTTAACAGGCGTTGGTGCCAGCAGTGAAACCCGCAGCCGTTTTCGGCAAAAACTTCGTGACGGTGAGCTCTCGAGTAGCCAAGTCGAAATCCGCGTGAATGATACCCCGCCTTCTATGCCAATGATGGATATCCCTGGCATGCCGCAAATGGGGATGATCAACCTCGGGGATATGTTCGGTAAGGTCCTTGGCCCCAAAAAGGTTCTAAAAAAGTTATCTGTCGAAGAAGCTCAACGAATTCTCGAGCAAGAGGAAATGGAAGACCTTGTTGATCAGAACCAAGTTGTTCCCGAAGCCATTGAAGCCGTTGAACAACGGGGGATCGTTTTTCTCGATGAGGTCGACAAAATCTGTGCTGCTCATGACGGTCCCCGCACGGCAAGTGTTAGCCAAGAGGGCGTCCAGCGTGATCTTTTGCCGCTCATTGAAGGGACGACTGTTGCGACAAAGTACGGGCCCGTGCAAACGGATCACATTTTGTTCATCGCTTCTGGGGCCTTCCAGGTAACCTCTCCGTCAGATCTGCTGCCGGAGTTGCAAGGCCGCTTACCCATCCGCGTTGATCTTCAGCCTTTGTCCAAGGAGGATTTTGTCCGCATTTTAACAGAGCCAGAAGCCAATCTCATTCAGCAAGCAACGGCTCTTTTGGCAACAGAAGGTGTTGAAATTTCTTTTGATGCTGATGCCATTGACGCCCTCGCTGTTGCGGCGGTTGAGATGAATGATGCCGTTGAGAACATTGGTGCACGTCGCCTCTCAACAGTTCTGGAACGCGTTTTGGAGGATCTTAACTTTGAGGCGGATCAACGCCACGGAGAAAAACTGGTCGTTACACAAGAGTGGGTGAAAGAGAAGATGAATCCTCATTTCACTCCTACTGATTTTGAGCGGTTTATTCTCTAGATTGATGAAAAAGTTACAGGTTTGTTTTGGTCTTAATGTCAATTCATTGTAAAATAAAAGGAGGTGAGACGAGATGAGGGTGCGCTCAAGGATGGCAGACGCGAGAATGACCAACAAAAGAATGGCAAACGCGGCAGAGGCAGCGGAAGCGAAATTAGCCAAAGTGTCAGACGCAAGCTTTATGCACGAGAGTTCGCCTAAAAGTCGTGAGTTCACTGTGCGCGAAAAGGCAGACGTCGACGAACAGGTCGTTCACGCCAAAGGTTCGGCGGATCTTTTTCTCAAGACCTTTCGCGGTGTTTTGACTCAAGGGCGGTTTTTCTCAAGGCGAGCAGCTTGTTTAGTGCAGAGTCTTCGAGCTCATGCGAGAGGTGCCGTAGCAGAGAAAGTTTGCGCCTTTCGTGGATTTGACGTTGGCCGTTTTAGCGAAGTCGGTCAATGGACGTCGCGCTAGCGACGGCAAAAAGATAGTCATTATCAATACAGAAACCTAAACTCGTAAAGAGGGATCGGAAGGTTTCTCGTCGAGGTTCTTCGGGTTTGTCGAAAGCAGATACTGATTTCTAGGTTAGCCTCTCAGGGCGAAGTCAAGAAATTGGAGTTTTGGGAGTGTATTGAAGAGTTTTTCGTAACAATTCGTTATTTTTGAATTGTTTTATTTGTTATTCGTTTGGCTAGTTTATTTTGTTTATGTTGTTTAATTTTAAAAGGAGATAAAAATGATATCGATTCACTTAAAAGACGGATCTCAACGTCGCTACGACCACGAGATCTCAGGTAAAGATCTTGCGAATGATATTTCGGTCAGTCTTGGTAAAAAGGCTGTCCTTTGCAAGGTCAACGGTGTTGTTCAGGACCTAAGTGCGCTCATCCCCGACGGAGCTTCCGCTGAAATTTTGACTCGAGAGTCTCCTGATGCTCTCGAGGTTTTACGCCACAGTTCGGCCCACGTTTTAGCGAAGGCTGTCACCGAGCTTTTCCCGGCAGCGCAACTTGCCGTTGGACCAGCGACAGAGGACGGGTTCTTTTATGATTTCGCCGTTGAGGAACCCTTCGTTCCTGAAGACTGGGAGAAGATTGAAGCGGCCATGAGAGACATTATTCATCGGGACTTGCCCTTTGAGCGACAGGTCTGGACTCGGCAGGATGCTTTGGCCTTTTTCCGTAAGCATAACGAGCCTTTCAAAGTCAAAATTTTGGAAGACCTTGAGGCCGACACCGTCTCCGTCTACAAGATAGTCGATGCTCAGCATGGGGATCTCTATGACCTTTGTCGCGGTCCTCATTTGCCTTCAACAAAGTTTATTGGTGATGCGGTGAAGATTTTAAAAACAGCAGGAGCCTACTGGAAAGGGGATAAAAATGAAGCACCTTTGCAACGTGTCTACGGAACGGTTTGGCCGACACAGGAAGAACTCGACACCTTTTTCCGTCGTCGCGAGGAAGCCGAAAAGAGAGATCATCGCAAAATTGGTGCTGAACTCGATTTGTTCCACATGCAGGACTTGTCGCCGGGAGCCGTCTTTTGGCATACCAAAGGGTGGACTTTGTACAGAACCCTTCGCAATTTCGTTCGAGGACGCATTGAGGCAGATGGCTACAAAGAGGTCAATACACCTACTATCGTAGACCGCATTTTGTGGGAAAAATCAGGACACTGGGAGAAGTTCCGTGAGAATATGTTTGTGACAGAGCTTGAAGACGGACGGACGATGGCGATCAAACCTATGAACTGTCCGTGTCACGTTCAGATTTTTAACCAAAAACTCGTGAGCTACAAAGACCTACCTTGGCGTATGGCGGAGTTCGGTTCTTGCCACCGCTATGAGCCGTCGGGCGCTCTTCATGGCCTCATGCGCGTTCGTGGCTTTGTGCAAGATGATGCTCATATTTTCTGTACACCTCAGCAAATTGTGAGTGAAACTCGTCGTTTTTGCGAACTTCTACGGGGGATTTACCATACTTTGGGGTTTGATACTTTCTTTGTGAAGTTTTCGGACCGTCCAGCCAAGCGAGCGGGTAGTGACGAGGTATGGGACTTGGCGGAATCCTCTCTCATGCAGGCGTCACGCGAGGCGGGCCTGGACTTTACACTCAACTCCGGCGAAGGAGCCTTTTACGGTCCAAAGCTTGAGTTCGTGTTAAAAGACTGCCTGGGACGTGATTGGCAGTGTGGAACTCTGCAGTTGGACTTCGTCTTACCAGAGCGCCTTGGGGCGACATATATTCAAGAAGATGGTTCGAAGGCTCACCCCGTGATGCTTCACCGTGCTGTTTTGGGGTCGTTAGAGAGGTTTATTGGCATTCTCATTGAGCACTATGCTGGTAAATTCCCAACATGGCTCGCGCCGGTTCAGGTTGTTGTTGCGACCATCACAGAGGAAGCGAACGGCTTTGCTGAAGGTCTTTTGCAACGCCTCAGGCAAGAGGGAATTCGCGCAGAGGTGGATGTGCGTAATGAAAAGATTTCGTACAAAATTCGTGAGCATTCCCTGCAGAAAATTCCGTATATCTTTGTTGTCGGCAAGAAAGAGATGGCTGAAGACAAAGTAGCCATCCGCCAACTTGGAACGGAAGAACAGCAGGTAGTGTCTGTTTCAGAGGCTATCCACCTTTTGCAGCAGGATATCCGCCAGGGGCGAGGCAACCCACTATGCACCGCTGCCTAAAAAACCGAATGACGCAAAGAGGAAAGCTGAGGTTCTACGCCTCAGCCTCCCTCGCGGTGCGCTTGAGCCTTTGGGGAGCAATAGGGGGGAATTCGTGTGCCTATGTTCCTTACCTTCAGTATGAGTCTGCCTCTTCGAGGGTTTCAGAATTGTCCGTAGAGGAGTTATCGAGGCGATACTTTTCTACGGACTTTGCAGTGAAAGCCGAAGGAGTCCGTTGCCCTTTACCTAGCGGGAAGGCAGCGAATGCAAGCGTCGAAATACCTTCTAACATTCCCATTCTTCAAGGCACACCTGTTACCTTTGTTGGCATGACGGCAGAAGGGAAAAGCTGCTCAGAAATCCGTTATTGTTTAGATCTTAAGGCTATTCGAGCTCCTGGTTGTGCTTACACTTTATTCGACCTGTTTATGTTGCTGGCAGCGCCCAAGCCCGCTGATTTTTTGTCTGCCTTAGCTTCGTGCACGCGGGAGCATATCAAATTTTATAACGCGTGGTTTCTTCTTTTGCTGAAATCAGCCGAAAGTTTTTGGCGTGAAGCCTATGCGAATGGGAAAAAATACAATCCTCAAGAAGTACCCCTTCGTTTTCGCAATCGAGTCATCGCCTTGATTGGTTTCTTATGCGACAACGAAAACAGGTATAAGAGTCGATTGTCTTGGAAGAAAGTTACCGAATATTTTGAGAGTTCACTGCCTCCTGCTGGCTCAAAATCTCAATGGATTTACTGTGTGCCAATAGGGGAAAAACTCCTGTGGCCCCTTCAAAAGATCAACCCCAAATACTCTCTGACAGAAGGGGCGTATTGGCCTCTTCTTCCGCCTTTTATTGGAAGGGAGGATATTTTTGATTTTCCGGAGAATTTTTCCTTTTTCTTCGATCTTGATCAGGCGCTACAACAGGAGAGTTTTTCTCCTAAGGATGTATGGAGCGTGTACAAAAAGGGAGCAAGCCATGTTGAACGGTGTTTAGCAAATTGGCACAGGCTGAATAAAGAAGAAAGGTATCAATCACTCTTAAATTGGCACGAGTTCGACAACAAAACCTCAGGATTGGTCTATGCGTTCCTATCGCAAGATGAATATAAGAGACAACAGAAGTTTCAGCTAACTGGTAAGGAAGCACAGAAAGGACAAGGCAAAAAACAATTTCGGATAACTCCTCGGGTTTACGGAGTGCCATCGCGACTCTTTGAGGAGGTTTACCGTGTACCCGCTCGAGGTCCTTTGGGGCACGTTGGGTATATTCTAGGACTTAGGCAGGAGGCAAATGAAGATAAAGATGAACGAGGATGAGAGGGAAAACACTATTTGTTTTGCGTGGATTTAGGACGCAAACAAGGAAAACTGAGGTTCTACGCCTCAGCCTTCCTTTCAGTGCGCTTGAGCACTACATGATACGGGCTTCTAAGGGAGGCCGTCTTCACTTTCCAAAAAAATAAGGAAAGGAAGCTATTGCCCCCCCTTACCCTAGGACTGCTGGTTAATTGTCATTATCCAAGGGGTGCTCCTTGTCCGTGGGATTTTGATCGGGAACCTGAGGTATTGATGCATTCCGCTGAATGCTTTCGATGAGAGATTTGGGGTCCATTGAACGATTTGACGCCGTTTCTCCACTCAGCTGACTTTCCCATATTCTGCAACAAAATAGCACCGTATAAGCGTCCTCAGTGTTAAACAGAATCGACTCATCATTCGATGATGCAGCCACATTTATGTCAGAAGAAAGATTTTTCAACGCCTGTAAGAAAGGTAAGCTGAGCTTGTCCTTAAGGATCCACTTTAGTGATGGTTTGTCATCCACGAGTGCCTTTATGTGCGACAGTGTCTCGCGGAATAATTCGTGACGATTTTTTTCGTGTAATGCTGTTGTGGGGGCAGCTTGACGCGACTCGTCCGCATGAATGAGATCCCGAACGGAGTGATTTAAAGGGTCAAGAAGATGAAGTATTCGTTCGGTTTCAGCGTTTGGTAAAGAGAGAGGAGGAGGTGGCGTTTTTGGATCTTGATGGATGGAGGAAGGCTCGCTAGAAGAATGTTGTTTTGACCTACGAGGCCGGGGAGTTTTGTTTTTGTTAGCAGAAGGATGATCGTGAATGAACATATAATTATTGCAATTAAGATTCACGGAAATCGAACTATTATTGATGCGAGTAACTCCCTTCGTATAAACGATAGTGCATTCCGAAGCATGAGCTGAGGTCGCGAGCGTAAAGATGGCTAACGCCCCATAACTAAATTTTGAAAAAATGAGCATGATGGCACCCTACAAACACGAAAACACAATTAAAGGTATACAATAAAACGAGCAAAGGCAATCAATCTTTTTGATTAAGAGTATTTTTGGGGTTGCGACTAGATCGTTTTTTAGGTCATATTGTTTATGTTTGTAGTCCAGCTTGTGTATTAACAATTTTAGATAAGTATTCTAAGCTGTGTAATACTTTAGGACTCTACCTATACATCGATTGCGGCGCAAGGCCGGTCTTTTGGAGTGTGAGAGAATCGTTTTATGATGGACTTTTGGAAAGAAGTAAGAAGAAAACTCGGCCTGTGCCCTTCGCTAGGGGTAGAGTTCTTGCTTTTAAAGCATTTTTGAAAGAGCGTACGGTGAGTAAGAAACGTCGAATAGGCTCTCGCTATGTCTAGTTCAACAGTTCCGTACGGAATCGAAAAGATGTTACAATCTCGGAGAGGAGGTGGAAGAGGATGAGTGCGAGTTTGCTGAGGAAGGTCGGAGGGATTCTGGGTGGCATCACGGTTGGTTTGTTCATGGTGGGATGTTCGCGGAAAGGACCTCCCTCAGAGATTGTTCAAGCGCGTCCTCTGATTTACTATCACACGGTTGCGAATTCGAATGAGAACCTTGCGGATATCGCCAAGCACTACGATATGTCTATCTCGGAGATTTGTCGGTTGAATAATTTGACACCGGCGTCGTTGCTTCTGCCGGGGCAGAAGATTTTTGTCATTCCACCGCGGGATTTTGGCAAGGGGCCCATGAGCACACCGTCGATTTCCGTAGAGACGTCCTCGCCTTCGTTTGAGGATGTTGCCCAGGAAAGTGCACAAGAAGAGTCAATGCCGGATCTTGCTGAGGCCGTTATGGAGGCTCCTCGTGTCTCGTCGTCAGATTTTATCTGGCCAGTTAAGGGGCGCCTGCTGAGGCGTTTCAACGACAAATTGCCAAATGGGACCGTAAGCGAGGGGATCAATATTGGAGCTCCGGCAGACATCGTTGTGAAGGCTGCTGCTGATGGAACGGTGTTTGATGCCGGTGAGCTTGTCTTGGGGTTCGGAAAGATGGTGATTCTCACGCATGACAACGGCATGATCTCGATATACGGTCACCTGCAGGAGATTTCCGTCAAGCGCCCCCAACCCGGAGAGAAAGTCCGCGTTCGGCAAGGGCAGACCCTTGGTCGTGTTGGAAAAACGGGTAATGTGCGAATTCCTCAGCTCCACTTCCAGCTGCGTAATGCCAACAAAAAACCCGTGAACCCCCTCAAATACCTTCCCCAGGAGGAAAAGGACGGAGATTATTTACCTTAGAAATAAGGTCGTTGACATGGCTGGATGGTTCACCACAAATGCCTCTTGAGGCACTTGTCATTTATGAAATGGCTTAAACTTCGCCAGTTTGACGCAGGCACCATTACAAAGGACGCTCCCAGAGGCGATCAGTGCCTGTGCATGTGAGCGACTAAAACCTGCTAAGTGCGAAAGAGCGAAATCAACCCTTTCGCCGTTTTCTTCGAGAGGCACCTGAACGCTCTTATGGGAAGTTATCGACACACCAACCAACTAAATAGCAAGACGAGGGCTACCCCCAAGGTGATCTGAAAAGCCTTCTTCATGAGAATGCGCTTAGGCACGGAGTTGCGGTTGGCAGCTCGCCCCTTTAAGTCTGAAATGCGGTAGCGCCGAGTAGAGTCCATCATTCACGCATTAATCAACCTTCCTACGAAGTCATTTTAACATAGCATCGAAAACAGAGCCTAAAAGATGCAGAGTCTTCCTCTAGCGCGTACGAGTCATAGAAACCAAAAAACTTCCACCGGAAGATCTCATGATCCGCCCCCAAAAATGGATGCCAATGGGATGGTTCTCATCTCCATGCCCAAAAAGTGGCGTTTGGAAAACAGGAATGGGTAGTGTGTCCGAAAACACCCTGATAACAGCAAGGTCCTCCTGTGAAAAATCCCCAAAAACGAGAGCACGAGCCCTCTGTAACACCCCTGCATTTCTCAAGTGGTTAAGAGCTCTGTCGAGGTAATGGCCGTGGACATTAACATCTTCAACAAAGATAATGCGATCCTCACCTACTACTTGCCATGGTGTTCCAAGGGAATCTTGAAGAATCGTAAGATTACCTCCCGTCGTGTACCCGCAGATCTTAGTTGCTTGACGAGCTGAGTGATTCAAGGGTGTGAGACCTTCTAGAGTGAGAACGTTTGCCTGTCCCGAGAGGAAGTTAACAAGAAGCTGGCGTGATAAAGACGACTTTTTCCGAGTACAAATCTCGTAAAAATTGCAGCCGTGAATCCCCTTCCAACCATACTTCTGCGAAAAGTAAAGAAGAAGAGCCACCGTATCAGAATAACCGACAAGGATTTTTGGTTTAACGTTCTTATAATCAAGTCTATTTATAAGAGGAAGGATTTTATTTAAACCGTATCCACCCCGTAACGCCCAGAGAATATCAGCCGAGGAGCGAAGAGCTTTATCAAGTCGCCTCGCCTTGAGGTGTGGCTCTGCAAAAATAACTTCAAGGTAATCCTGAACATAATTTGGGCCCATTACGGGAAGTTTAAGGTATTCTTTTACTTTTTAATAAATCTCAGGTGAACATCCTGAAGAGGGAGCAATCAGCCGAATGTTAAGCTTTCTAATGAGTGATTGAAGAGGGTCGGATCTCGAAAAGGACGGAAGGACAAGGAGAACAAGACATGTTCTCCGAAAGAAAGCTATCGACATAAACGAAACCCTCCCCCAAGACTTGAAACACGTCGACATCCTGTTCCGACAGAACGCCTCTACCGTTCGGACAAAATTAACACTGCCCCCTCAACTACGAACTCAGTTCCTTCTTCAGGAGGACGTTCACAACCTCAGGGTTGGCCTGGCCGCGGAAATGTTTCATAACTTGTCCCACAAAAAAGCCAAACACCGACTCCTTCCCGTTGCGGTAACTTTCCACAAGGGACGGATTCGCCGCTAAAATCTCACGAACGGCAGAGAGAATAGAAGCCTCATCGGAAACCTGCCGAAACCCTAATCGTGTCACGATGTCTTGCGGAGATTGATCGGGCTGCTTCCACATTTCCTCAAATACTGTTTTGGCCATCTTGCTTGAGATAACCCCTTTTTGAATAAGCACAACCAGTTGAGATAAAGCCTTAGGGGTAACTTTTACGCCACCGAAATCAAGACTCTCTTCTTTCATCCGCGCAAACAGATCCCCCATGATCCAATTAGCAATAAGCTTATATGCCGCCTGAGGGTTAGGAAATTCGGAGCACTGAACAGCTTCTTCGTAGAATCGAGAGAGCGACAAGTCTCCCGTCAAAATATCGGCATCGTACTCACTGAGACCCAACGACTGGATATATCGCTTCTTTTTCTCATCAGGCAACTCTGGCATACTTCGACGAATCGACTCGATACGCCCTTCATCTAGGATCAAAGGAGGCAAATCAGGGTCAGGAAAATAACGGTAATCATTAGCATCTTCCTTGTCACGCATAATAACCGTCACTCCCGTTTGCGTATCGTAGAGGCGCGTCTCCTGAGTTACCACTCCCCCTGACTCCAGTACTTCCGTTTGCCTTTCGACTTCATAAGCCAAAGCCGCTTGCATAAAACGGAAAGAATTCAAATTCTTGATCTCAACGCGCGTGCCAAAGGGAGTTCCAGGCCGATGAATGGATATATTGGCATCAATGCGGAAGTTGCCACGTTCCATATTTCCTTCGCACGTGCCGAGGTACTGAACGAGGGTATGCACTTTCTTAGCTACAGCAACCGCTTGCTCAACAGAACGCATATCTGGCTCCGTAACAATCTCCATGAGTGCGATCCCGGCGCGATTCAGGTCTATAAAGGACTTCTTCGGATCTAAATCATGGATACTTTTCCCAGCGTCCTGTTCAAGATGAATCCTTGTAATTCCCATCCTTTTTGTTTCCGTACCGTCGAGGACATCAACATACCCCTTCGAAACGATAGGGTAAAAAAATTGAGAGATCTGGTACCCCGTCGGCAAATCAGGGTAAAAATAGTTCTTTCTGTCAAAGACGGAGACTTTATTAATCTCTCCATGAATTCCTAAGCCCGTCCGAATAGCTTGATCAACGCAATATTCGTTAACGACAGGCAACATCCCAGGCATACCTGCATCAAAAAAACTAACACGCGAGTTCGGTCCCCCGTCACCACTCGTAGCAGACCCGCTAAAAAGCTTGGATTTCGAAGCCACCTGCGCATGAATTTCCAAACCAATAACAATCTCCCAACCTTCTGTTGGTGCAGCCGTAGGAGATGTCGTTGAGGAATGAATACTAGCACTTACCATAATGTCCCTCCAAAAATGAATCTTCAAAGGCTGCTGCTGCGTTAAAAAGGAGCTGTTCCGAAAGACGTGGACCAATCAACTGAACCCCCATTGGAAGACCATCATCTGTTTTCCCAGAAGGAATAGAAATCCCTGGTAATCGCGCCATGTTGGCAATAACGGTAAAAACATCATTAAGGTACATATCAACAGAACTCATCTTAGGCCCTTCGTCGATACCAAAGGCAGGGCCAATAGTCGTCGGCATAAGAATGAGATCAGACGTCTGAAAAGCCTCAGCGAACTCCTCAATAATTTTCTCCCGAACCTTCTGAGCCATAATGTAATGCGACTCAAATCCCCCACGAGATAGAACATAAGTTCCGATAAGAATGCGGCGCTGGACTTCCTTTCCAAAGCCCTGGTGTCTGGTCTCTCCGTAAAGGTCCGATAACGCACGGACATCTTTCGTACGAAAGCCATACCTAACACCATCATAACGCGCCAGGTTCGAAGACGCTTCAGCAGGAGCAATAATGTAGTAGGAACAAAGGGCATATTGCAACGTCGTAAGAGAGATTTCAGAAAACGTCGCCCCAAGTTGCTGAAACCGATCAACACTCGCCTGGAAAATACGAGCGTCCTCAGCAGGAAGATTTTCCAAGCACTCCTTTGGAATGCCGATCTTGAGACCCCTTGCTGACGGAACTAGACTCTCTAGATAGTTGGTCTTGGCAACCTTGAGAGAAGTCGAGTCCTTGGTGTCGTAGCTCGCCATGACGCTTAGCATCAAAGCCGAATCCCTGACAGTCCGAGTAATAGGCCCCGCCTGATCCAGTGAGGAGGCAAACGCAACCATGCCATAGCGTGAGCACAAGCCATAGGTCGGCTTGATCCCAACGGTTCCAGTAAAGGCTGCTGGCTGGCGAATTGATCCCCCAGTATCTGACGCTGGCGCTCCAAAAACGATCCTTGCGGCAACGGAGGCTGAAGCCCCACTAGAGGATCCTCCTGGTACGAGAGCTTTGTCCGGATTCTTTGAGCTGCGAAGCGGATTAACCGCAGGACCAAAGTAACTTGTAAGACCTGCAGACCCCATGGCGAACTCGTCCATGTTGAGCTTTCCAAGAAAAACAGCGCCTTCATCAAGGAGATTCTGCGTTACGGTCGACTCGTAAGGGGGAATGAAGTTCTCAAGGCTCCTCGAACCTGCCGTTGTTCGGATACCTTTTGTGCAGAACAAATCCTTGATGCCAAGTGGGATCCCTTCGAGTAAGCCGCCTTGTCCCTTTGCCAACTTTCCCTCAGAAACATGTGCCTGCTGGCGAGCTACATCAAACGTCTCCGTAATAAAAACATTCAGATCGCGCGAATTCTCTGCCGCCTCAATACACGCCTCAGTAAGCTCTACCGCACCTATCTCTTTTCGTTCGAGTTTCTGACGAGCCTCAACAAGGCTCAGGTCCAGAAAATCTTTGCACCGCCCCGTCAAAATCAACTACCATCCCCACCGGAACACGAGTCATCCTACCACGCCCTCTCCTAAAGCAACAAGGGGGAGGTAAAAGGACATACAGCACTAGTAGCTTACACCTATGGTAACTGAATATTCTTCTGATGACGTAGTAACCAAGAGGCGCAAAACACACTTAACTAATAAGTATTAGTTCTTAAAATTGTTATTAATAATTAATGAAAAAATTATATACTATCAAAGGTTAGGTCTAAGACATCCCCAATTTTCGTTTGTTATATCCTCCTCTTACTCTCCTTCTTCATTAACGAACGAACCGGCATGTTCACATCGTGATTATTGCTGTACAAATCCTTCCTATTAGTGATTCTATTTTATCCTATCCATTCTCCGGCTTTTCACCCTCGGCTGACGGTGGTTGTAGACAGAAGTATGAGACGGCGATTTTACCGTAGAAACGTGCAAGGAGAGGTGACCATGAGTCAGGAAGAAGAGACAGGAAGTCCTTGAATTCGTGTTTATGGCACTCAGCAACCAGGATGGAAGAAGGGGACAGAAGATTTTCGTTAGCGAGGAAGGTCATAGCCTGAGGCAAGAGTTTTTGGAAGTAAGGCGGATCGAGGAAGATCAGGTCAAAGGAGTTGATGTTGGAAGAACGCAAGGCACAATGAGAGCTGAAGAGGTTCGCACTCAGGACCTGAGCGACGTTAGATAGGCCGAGGGATTGAATGGAGGAGCTGATATTTTGAGAGAGGAGGGGGTCAATTTCGACGAAGCAGACGGAAGGAGTACCTAGGGAAGCTGCCTCGAACCCAAGGGCACCCGTTCCTGCGAAGGCGTCGAGGACAGAGATTTTTGTAAAGTCGATCTTGAACCTATGGAGAAGGGTATTAAAAATGGCCTGTCGGATACGCGTCTTTGTCGGTCGGACCGCTTCGTAGGGTTGGAAGACGACATTTGTTTGTTTCAGCTTTCCTGAGGAAATTTTAACGGAAGGGGTGTGCGAGGAGCTCATGGGAGCATTGATTGTTGAACCTTGTTGAAGAGTTCATTCCAACTGAGATCTTGGCGTTCGTTAGATTTTCGAACTTTCCACTCGAAAGAGTCATTTTTAGCTTTGTCACCGAGGATGATTTGGTACGGGATTCCGATCAGATCCATATCAGCGAACTTTGTTCCCGCACGGACCTCGCGATCATCCCACAAGACGTCAACGTTTTTCTCGACTAGGAATGCATAGATCTCTTCTGCCTTTTGGAGCAAGGCTGAATCTTGTTGATTTGTGGTGATCAGACCCAGAGAGAAGGGGGCAGCGGCTTCAGGCCAAATTATTCCGTGTTGATCGTGAGAAGCCTCAATGATAGCCGCAACAAGCCGAGAGACGCCAATGCCATAGGACCCCATCTCTGGGAAGAACGACTGTCCATCAGGTCCAACGAGTGACAGATTCATAGACTGAGAATATTTTTTACCGAAGTAAAAAACATGCCCCACCTCAATACCGCGAGCCGCGACAAGCCGGTCGGGAAGAACGGAACAAGTTTCGGGATGATGCCGTTCATCTGCCGCTGAGTAGAACTTCTCAAGATCACTGAATTCAATGTGCTGAGCTGAAACATTGTCGTAGGCTTTGTCGTAGAAAATTTCACTCTCCCCCGTTTCCGCGACAATATGAAACTCATGACTGAGGTTGCCACCAATGGCGCCTGAGTCAGCACGAATGGGTATAGCTCGCACCCCCATGCGCTCAAAAGTGCGTAAATAGGATAAGACAATTTTCTGGTATGTCGTAACAGCTCCATCATAGTCGAGGTCAAACGAATAGCCATCTTTCATCAAAAACTCTCGACCACGCATAACCCCGAACCTGGGGCGGATCTCGTCACGAAATTTCCAGCTGATTTGGTAAAGGACAAGAGGTATTTGCTTGTAGCTTTTCAGGAATTGCCTTGCGATAGACGTCACGACTTCCTCAGCCGTTGGACCATACAAAAGGTCTCTATCGTGGCGGTCTTTGATGCGCAACATTTCCTTGCCATAGTCATCATAACGACCACTTTCTTGCCAGAGGCTAGCTGGCTGCAAGGTGGGGACGAGAATTCTTTGTGCACCAATCCGGTCTTGCTCTTCAGCAATGATCTTTTCAACCTTGGAAAGGACCTTGAAGCCAAGAGGTAGCCAAGCATAAATCCCGTGGCAAATCTGTTGAATCATTCCTGCACGAAGCATGAGTTGATGAGATATAATTTGGGCTTCAGCGGGTGTCTCTTTCTGGGTAGGAAGAAAATACTGTGAACGTTTCATAGGAAAACCTCCTTAAAAAGTAAAAAGATGGCGAAACACTTTTTCTGATCGATGTTGCCTACACCGCCCCAAAACCCCTCTACGGAGGCTACTGGTTCCACCGAACGAAGTCAAGATTGCTAGGAAATAGAAAGATTGGCCAGACACGTCCATCTTCCGCGGTGAAGGTGTTTGTAGAACAGATTTCACAAGGCGCCCATCGAGGGTAGGCGGGCCAACAAGCAGAGTTTTGCACGAATAAATCGGGTTGAACATAAATAAATCTCCTTTTGGTAAGTAACATAATTTAAGATTAATAGTAGTTTTTATAAATTAAAAAGAATGATAAAATCGCCTTGGTGATAGATCCATAAATACGGTGTCTCCTTTTGGTTTCATTTAAAATCACAGATCTACGCATGGCCGGAAATAGGATAGTTTCGTCTTGCACAACGTCGTGGCAAAAATATGGTCCATTTGTTCGGTACGGCTTCGCTTTTTGGGGAAGTGGAATCGTTGGAACGCTCATCTTTGGTTTAACCTGCACAAGCCTTCGCAAAGATTGGTCGACAGTGTTAGGGTACGTTGCCGGTATGAGCCTTTTCGGCCTAACCTTTTTCAAAATGCAGTCTCTTGAAACGCATTTAGGGTGGAAGGTATGGGGACGCAAGACATCATCGGGGTTGGCTCTTCTCGGACTCTTCAGGCTGTGTCAGATCATCTCAGGAAGCGATATCTGTAGTTTAGGCGTTGCCTTGCTGGTTCTTCATATGACTCATTGTTTGAGTTCTTCTGTTAGAAAAATGGAGTATTTTTGTAATCTTTTAATAATACTTCTTGTTGGATCTGTAGGTATTTTGATTGTCTCAACCCTACTGGCTATGTGTATCCTGCTCTATGTAATGATTACGGATCGTCCTTGTGGTTGGGATATCTTTGGTATACCTTTCGCCTTGTGTATATACATTTGCGCTCTCGTTTATATCTTTTTTCTTGGCAAAGGTGCAGGAAAACTTTGGAAGCACAGTTGGACGTTAGCTTCTGCAAAGTTTGCGATGGACTTGGTTGTAGCCGTCAGCCTTTTAAAGTTAATGGGCGTGAAGTATTTGAATTAGCATGATAGGCAACTTAAGGAAAAATGTTTGTTTGCGTACTACATACAAGTTAACCTTGCTGTTTCTATTATGATGTAAGTCCTTCTTCATGGACCTATTGCGAAACCCTCTACAGAACCGCTTACCTTTGAGTCCGAAACTAGCCAAAGTAACACAAGATGAATTCCTGAAAGTCACCAGAATGGAGATTATCCAACACTTCGAGATTGAGCTAAATACAAATAAAGATTTGTGTAATTTTAAGTATTTATGCGTTAATAAAACCCGTCGAAGGTAGCAAAAACGACGAACGCCACCTAGAATCTATCAATAGAGGAAAATCTGACGAAATATGTGTTGCACTCTTTTGATATTAGAGCGAGTCCCTACGCAATTCCCCCTAAATAAATGGAATATTATTTATATAAAATGATACAATACTCGTTAAAATTTGAAACTGTTATTAGAGCAAAAACACATAAAATTTCAAGATTATCCAATGTTTTTCTGGGGTCTATGTAGATTTTAACGTCCGTAAAAGCAGCGCTCTGATCCCTCAATAGGTCGAAGTTTTGACCAATCGGGGTCAAGGGCTTGAGAAAATTAACCACGGAAAGTCCTTTTCTAGAACAGGAGGCAAAGCGTCATAAGTTCGGAACATCGAGCGCGCAATCAACAGTTGCTCAGACAAGATTCCTCATAGCATATGTTTTTGAAACATTAAAACAGTGAGAAATTTTAAAAAGTATTTACTAAAATTTTTAGCAAAGTCTTCCTTTAAATTTAAGTTTGTGCCAGAAATTAATAACTTTAATTTAAAATAAATGAGCTCAATATTTAATATAGTTTGTTATAAATTTAGTCTTTATTTTTGGCGAATGAGTCTTGGACTTTTATATCGGTTTTAATCATGTTAGAATAAAATACGTTGGGAGCAAAATATACAACAATGGAAGATGAATGTGTCTGAATTAAAGACGGTGAGGGTACGTGGAATCGGAAGATCCGTTGCGGCGCCTTTTCGTGCCTTTTGGAAGTCTTATGGTAGGCTCGCTCAGTTCCCTTTCGCCTTGGTCGGCAGCGGAACCTTAGGTACTCTCGTTAACTCCTTGCTCGTTCAGCCTTCCCACAAAACCCCCTCAGCCATTGGAGGCATGGCATTAGGGATGGCAGCCTTCATGGTGGCTCTCATATTCACCAGCCAACGTAAAGGGAGAAAAGAGTGGTTCGTATACAGCCGTCGGGTTTACTCAGAATTGGCACTTTTAGGTTTTTTTGTTCTTTTCCAAAGGCTCGTTGGACCTAATTTTGTTGCTGCATGTATCTTCTTTTTCGCTTTATGCGCAACCGGTAAGCTAAACGTTGAGAAACACAGTCCCAGATGGGTACGATGGCTTTTCATGGTTTGCACTCTCATGGCTATGAGCCTTATTATCTATTGTTTCTGGACGATTATACCTACCTTCCTTTACTTTATCACTGGCCAAGATTGGAGTATAAGCGAGAGAGGTTTAGGAACAGCTCTTTACTTACAGGGAGCGTCCATACCCAGTTTTTACATGGTTTGGTTAGGCAAGGAAGCGACGAAAATTTGGAAACATAACTGGAAGTTGGCCCTTGCTAGATTTGTTGTAGATTTGTCGATAGCTGCTGCTCTCGTCGTGTTTTATTTGAATCTTTCTCGCGAAACGCGGACGGATCCCCTCCTCACTCAATTTGAATGGGTTTATTACTTTTCCTGGGTGATAGGTCTGTGGATTCTCCAACGTTCCCGAGCCCGATTCGCTAACATCACAGAATCAACTCTGATTTGGCCTCTTGTTTGGGGTAGTATGAGTTTGATAGGACTCGTCCAAGGAGGTATGGCGCTTTTACTGAGATAACCACCCCTCAAAGGCTACAACTCTCCTCGCGATACAGTCCCCACCTCTCCAAGCAAAGTTACTTAGCAACCCGGACACCTACTTATTTCGAAAATCATCAAGCGAGATAACATTGCTGGTTGGTTTAGGAGGCCTCTCCACAGCCTCAGCTGGCTTATGTGGTTCCTCCACGCCTAGCCCCTCTTCCTCACCAGAAAAAGGAACAAACTGCAGTCCAAACTTGACTGAAGGATCCACAAAATTAATCAAAGACATGAAAGGCACAGTAATGCGCTCATCGATATCATCGAAGCAAAGAGTAACGGAAAAAGAGTCGCTTTTAACCTCCAAATCCCAAAACTCATGCTGAAGGACGATGACCATCTCATCAGGGTATTCCTCCTTAAGGTGTGCCGGAAGCTCAACCCAGGGGTGATTTGTTGCAAAAGTGATGTAAAAATGGTGATCACCAGGAAGACCGTGAGCAGCCACATCCGTCAAAATCTCACGAACAACCTGACGCAGGGCCTTCTGAATGTAAGCATCATAATCAATCGTCCTACTCCTCGCTGAGTTTTTCATGGTCACCATGCGTCGACACCAACTCGTTTCATGTACATTATTGACCAAAAATAGGCTTTTTACTAGCGTTTTAAGGAAGAAAGAAGATGGCGAAATCCTAAATGTAAGGTCTTGTAACTCATTCCGCTCGCGAGTATCCACAACACATTCATCTCAAAAATTCCCTCGACAAATCCAACTCTAAAAACAATTGTTATACCTTCTTCAAAACCAACTGGACTTGTGCGGCTATAGCGGAAATCTCACACAACAGGTGTTTTCATTCTATGATTTCTATCCCCCCTCTCCCAACTTTTCCAATTCACGAATAACCTCTTCAATGGAAATCATTTCTTCTCCGACAGCTTCGTAAAGTTCTGATGGGTTTAAAAAATCGAAGGCTGGCAAGATCCTCTTCAACGTCACCTCATCGAAGGACAAGCCATGTGCTTCTGCCTCCTTTTGTAATTTTTCTTGTCCCTGTTTGATAAATTGCTTCTGTTGCTGAGCTCTCAGAAACTGTCGGATTCGAGACCTTGCCCTTCCTGTACACACGAACGTCTCCCAGGCAGGGAGAGGAGTCTGAGACTCCGATGTCACTATTTCGATCTGATCACCATTTTGCAATTGCGTTCGTAGAGGCTTCGAAACGCCATTTATTTTGGCTTCGACCGATGTGGTCCCCGTCCACAGATCAATCGCGTAGGCAAAATCGATCGGCGTCACCCCTTTTGGCAAAATAATCAGTTCCCCTCGCTCAGTAAAGCAAAACACCTGATCTTGAAACATTTCAAGCTTCGTATTTTCAAGAAAATCGTCAGGATTATTCGTTTGTTCCACAATTTTCAACAAGTCTCTTATCCACTGATACTTTTTTCCGTCGTAAGATTCCACTCCTTGTTTATATTGCCAATGGGCGGCAATTCCGTACTCCGCCGCTAAATCCATTTCCTCTGTCCGGATTTGAATCTCTATTCGCTGATATTTCGGACTCATCACTGCCGTGTGAAGAGACTGGTAATGGTTTATCTTCGGAGTACTGATGTAATCCCGAAAGTGCCCAGGAACAACCCAATATGTGTTATGCAAAATGCCGAGCACTTGATAACACTCAGGTAACGTCTTCACGACAATGCGAAACGCCAAAATATCACAGAGTTGGTCAAAGGTTGTATTTCTCACCATCATCTTCCGCCAGATTGAGTAAGGCGTCTTAATGCGTCCAAAAATCCTCGCTGGAATCCCCGCTTTCGACACCAATCCCTCAAGTTCACCAACAATCTCCCCTATGGGATCTCCTGCGCAGGCTCGAAGATATTGCAGGCGGTTTTGAGCCGTCTCATAAGCCTGTGGATTCAACTCCTTAAAAGCCAAGTCTTCCAAGACCTCCTTCATTTTCTGCACACCTACACGACTCGCTAGCGGTGCATAGATATCAAGTGTTTCTTTGGCGATTTTCCGGCGCTTAATTGGATCTTTTATGTATTGGAGCGTCTGCATGTTGTGGAGACGATCGGCTAGCTTCACGAAGAGAACTCGGATATCGTCTGCCATGGCAAGAACTAACTTGCGAAAATTCTCCGCTTGTTTTGTATCCTCAGACTGCAACTCCAATTTTGACAGCTTGGTAACGCCGTCGACGACGAAAGCAACTTCTGGACCAAAATTCCTCTCAATATCCTCTAATGTTGCTACTGTATCTTCGACCGTATCGTGCAAAAGAGCTGAAACGATGGTCAAATAATCAAATTTAAATTCCGTCAAGATCCCTGCAACCTCGACGGGGTGTGAGAAAAAAGGATCCCCCGACTCACGCTTCTGCATGCCGTGCGCTTTCAATGAAAAAACATAAGCCTTGTTTAGCAAATTCTCGTCAGTATGACTGTCATAAGATTTGACGATATCGACGAGTTCAAATTGTCGTAACACAGTCCCCCCGTTCAGCCCTGCGTAGTTCATTTTAGTACGAGACACACAACGAGTCCATGTTGGCTTCGTTTGACAATCTCTCCGAAAGAAAGAAATCCTCTTGTCTAAACACCATAACAGCCGCTGTTTCGGAGCTACCTGAGGATTTACGGTACCAAGCTGTTTTTGGCACTTTTGTCGACTTCTTAAGCCGGGATGTTGTCGAGGGTCTCTTGGCGAGTGATGACGGAAAGAAGCTGATTTCCACTATCTTTTCTGAGAGAGTTGAGTGTCTTTTGCCCGTTGAAAAATAGGTGCCAAAATGAATCGGTTAAGTGTATTTTTCGCTTGTTCTGTATGTCAGGTGTCTTGTGTTTTGGGAACAGAGAATCTCATTAGAACAGGGCCGAATCAGGGAGAGAGCCTCGGTCGCTACCTTTGTAGAGTTTTAGATGGCTGGCCAGCGACTGCGCAGGGTGCAGCGAATTCTTCCAAATTGGCATTCTTCTTAGGCTGCAGTTGCACTGCCAATTTAGCAAATTGGCTGCTGGACCTTGTTTCGAGCTGCCATGATTCGGGGACGTTGTTTTCCTCGCAAACGCAGGGTGGTAACCTTTTCATGCGTAGGTTTCAGATTCAAGTGAATAATAATCATCTAGGATCCTTGGTAAAGCGAGGTACAAAGGACAAATTCGATCGTCGGTCGGGGTATTTGATCATTGAGGTTTTTGACTACAGTGTGTCGGGGAAAGATAGTTATTTGTGCAAGGTTTCAGCTAATGAGGCAGCCGTTAATGGTTCTGCTGTTCATACGAAGCAGGGGGTAAAATCCTTTAATTTGGTTTGATTCCTTACACTGTTGACATTGACTCTGTCTCCCGCCAGATGACCACGCAAGCCAAGCACACCCGTGCTGCAAATGAGGCTGCCGTTTGGCAAATATCTCGTCGAAAGATCTCTGAGTCTTTTAGTTTTACAAGAGCGTTTTCTCAAGTCGTCGTGTCTTGTATCTTATATAAGTCTTCATCGATTTTGCGTTGAAGTTTTCGGTACCTCCTCGAAGGAATACAAACCTCCATACTCGCTGCTTTTGCTGCTTCTATTAAGTTTGTTGGATTCTTAATCTTTATCGGCTAAAAGGGCCTTGGCCTTGAGTCCCTGTATCAACGGAAGAGCTATGTTGTAGTCCGTTATGACCTCCACGGTGATCAAAAATCTGAGTGGAACGCCCCTTTCATTAATGGTCCAATGAATCCTTGTGTTATCCCTCTTTTGAACGCCGCAGAGCTTGCTTCCCCAACTTTGGCTCCAATGACCGACAACTGCATTTTTATAAAACTTGAGTCAATCATGATTGATTCAGGTTCCGCATCGCCGTTGATGATTTGTATGACTTCTGCCCCAACACCTCTCAGTTACCTTCGAAGAAAACTCTGCAAAACAGAGTTCTATTTTCCATACTCGGAAGGAAGACGTCGCCAGGAAATTCTTTCCCGAATGACGACTCAAACAGCATTCATGAAGAGACGATTGTCCTTCGCTGTCGTCCAGCTTGATCTTCTCGTCCAACATACATGGTCTCAACAATCGTCCCTAATTTGTCTGAAATATCGTAATGATGAAAGACTGAAATTGATGGCCTCCTTCCATGCTGCGAGGACTTTTCGTGGAATCCTTGCATTAAATGGATGAGTCAACAGTGTCTAGTATTTGTTAGGTTGTTTGTCGGTTCTGGGGCATCAGAAGTTGGCATCCTGGATGGATCATGCCCTTCGCACCTAACAGAACGGTCAAACAGTGCAGCATCATTGAGGGTGAGCACAAGATTTCTCTCAATTCCAAAACGACAAAGGATCTGGGGTACAAAACGAACCTTTTGAAGGAAATGTTCCGAAATATCGGGAAATTTGGCCAAGACGGTAATTCCCTCGACATGAGGTCCATCCGATGCTGACGCTGTCAGCCCCTTGCTTTTCGGCTGGGATTCTGTGATTCTGACTTTAGGTTGTGGTCATTTAATAGGAGGGTATGCTATGTCTTCTTCTCTCAAGTCGGAATTTCTACACATTTTACAAGAGCGTGGCTTCGTTTATCAGGCGACGGACCTCGAGCAGCTCGATGCCCTCTTTCAGAAGGAGACCGTTACGGGGTATACAGGTTTTGATGCCACGGCCAAAAGCTTGCAGGTCGGCAACCTTTCCGCCCTCATGGTTTTGCGGTGGATGCAAAAATGCGGTCACCGGCCCATTGTCCTCATCGGGGGTGGAACCAGTCGAATAGGAGACCCCTCTTTCCGGCAATCAGAACGCCCCCTTATGACCCTTCAGCAAGTGCAGGAAAACATCGACGGTATCTCCAAAGTCTTCCAAAAGGTTTTAACCTTCGGCCAGGGACCTTCGGACGCTCTTTTTGTGAACAATGCCGACTGGTTGCTCAGCCTCGGCTACATCGAGTTCTTGCGCGACTACGGTCGTCATTTCACGGTGAATCGCATGCTGTCGTTTGATAGCGTCAAAACGCGACTCGACAAAGATGAGCCTCTCAGCTTTTTGGAGTTTAACTACATGCTTCTCCAGGCCTACGACTTCTACCATCTTCACAAAGAATTCGGCTGCATCTTGCAGATGGGCGGGTCAGATCAGTGGGGAAATATTGTTAACGGCGTGGAACTCACACGGAAATTGTCACAAAAGGCTGTTTTCGGCTTGACGTCCCCTCTCGTGACCGATGCCTCGGGCCGCAAGCTTGGCAAATCTGTCGATGGCGCCATTTGGCTCGATCCGGACATGCGTTCTCCTTATGACTACTGGCAATTCTGGAGAAACGTTGACGACCGTGATGTTGGGAAACTCCTCCGCCGATTTACAGAGCTCCCCCTCGACGAAATTGCTAAACTGGAGGCGCTCCAAGGGGCGGAAATTAACGAAGCCAAGAAGATCCTCGCTGATGAGGCAACGACCCTCCTCCACGGGCGTGATGTCTTAGACAGCATCCACTCCACCGCTTCCTCTGTCTTTTCGAAAGAGGGCGCGGATTTGTCTAACCTTCCAACCTTTGACCTTGCCCCGTCAAGGCTGCCCATAGCTTTAGATGACGTTTTCGTTGAATCTGGCCTGTGCGCCAGTAAAGGCGAGTTCAAGCGCCTCGTTGCTGGGGGCGGAGCCAAAATCGATGGCCTCCCTATCTCGGACCCTAAACAACTACTAACGGAAGAAGCCTTTTCCGACCAAAAAGTCATCCTCTCCGTGGGGAAGAAAAATTTCCTCAAGGTTAATCTCCTATAGTTCTTCATCAATAAATCACCTCCAAAAAGGCGGCGAATTTAAACTCGCCGCTTTATCCGTTTTAGCCTTCTAATCCTTTATAAGGCCACGTGTGTGATTTAACAATTTCTTGTATTCTTCGTCTGTTTTGCTCAACTTGTTCAGGTCTAATTCTGTGAATAGAACGATAAAGATTATTCATTTTCCCAAACACGGTATCACCCGATTGCCCCGTCTGCTGAGATATATTTCTGTCTTTAATTTTGATGAAAGATAAAGCCTCCTTGTTGTCATTAACAGGGAATCCTAGATGTGATGTAATCGTTGGAAAGCCGAGATAAGCCGACATGGCTGAATCACAGTACTGATTGATAACAAGTACATTCTTCCTGCTATCCTTCGCGTGAACTCGATCTGGATAGTAACGGAGACCAAATTGTCGGTCAAACTCCCCAGTGCTATGGTAAATGAAGTGACTCCATTCTTTCGGACTCAGCGTCTTTGCCTCAAGAACTTTCTGAAGGAGCAATGACTCAGGCACGTTAAAAAGGTTTCTCAAAAATGAAATAGATTGATTTGAAATCGTCTTGTCGTTCGACTTTTTATCATAAATCATTAGAATGCCATCAAGAGCCATTTTGTCCTTAACGTTAAGTCTTTTGAATTGTTGAACGTCTACTTCAACATCTTGAAGATTTGCTCCTATTAAGTCTAGCGTATCTGTTGAAAAAGAATGTTGCCGTTCTTCAAACTTTTTCAATACACTTAAGTAAATATCAAGAATATGCCCGAACTCGTGAATCAATTGAGCGATAAGTGGTACCTGTACAACTCCCCCCTCAAAAGTTGTATGATAAAAGTTTTTACTTAAAGCAAGTGAAACACTTTCATCGCCGGCGCTTGAAAAATCAGACTCCTCAAATTTGAATTGTTTCCTCAGGAAAAGATATCTTATATTTTCACGTGTGTGAACATCCTCAACATTAAATAGATCGAACATTTCGCTTTTACTGAGGAGGGAAACTCTTTGAGCTAAGAACATTGAGAAAAACTCGCGAATAGGTCGAAACTCAGCCACATCGCAAACCATTTTTTTAACAAGCTCTTTGTACTGTTCTTTTGTCACTGACTTACACTCAAATTTGCTTGAATCACAAAATATTTGAAAGGTTTTACAAAAGTCATCTTTGCCATTTTCTTCCATTAAACCTTTGAAAAAATCGGCAACCTCTGTTCTTAAATGCAGTGCATCTATAAATTTTTTAGGGTCTAACACACGCACCTCTGTGTTTTTTGGCAAGGGAAAGATTTGTTTGATAAACCGATATTCTTCAGGATTCCCTTGCACTATCTTAGTCCTCTCCTCAATTTCATCAAAAATAATCTTTTGAATTTCACTTATGGCACCATGAGAAAAACTATTAAAGGGATTGATATAAAAATCTTCCTTTTCTAATAAAGGTTTTTGCGCCTTTTTATACTCTTCATAATCTTTATTGTAATGCTCTTCACAATACATTTCAATAGATGTTTGTATTGTGAAATACTCACGAAACAATTGATCTGCAATGACTCGTATAGGATTTTTGTGCTGATTTTCTTCACTCTCTATTCTCTCTTCGGAAGCCTCTTTTTGTCTTTCGCTATCTTCATCTCTCCTCTTTTCCCTTTCACTGTATTCAGGCTTATATTTTAGACAAATATATTGATTATAGTAGGCATTGTATTTTCGAAGACGGTTTTCACATTCTATACATAATTGATCTAGTACTGGATCATTTTCCCGGTGTGATATCATTTTTTGATACTCTAAGGGCTCTGATTTTCTCTTAAGATCTGTGTCATATTCTTCGATTTTACTCTTTAGTATCTTTACTGTACCAGCAGAAAGAAACCCTTTAATTTTTTCTACTTGTGCCCGTATTTCGTTTGGATCCATTGCCCAAGGTTTTGTACCATGGAATATTGATATACACGTTCCAAGACACAATAATTTTTTGTTAAATTTCGTCATTTTGTTCTCCTCCTTTAAAAAAACCTTCACTTTACAGCGATCTTTGTTTTTCTAGTTAACATCTTTGTATTTTGCTAAAAACTCAGAAACTACATTTTTACTTCTATGATAAGTTAACATTAACGTCAAGTGATTATTGATATTATAAGGACGTTAGATTTTATTTTTTCTTTCTTGTTCTTGAAAGTTTTTACTGATTGTAATATTTAAGCTACAAGGTTTTTAATGATTTATAGACTTCTAGCTCGTTCTTTGATTATTTTTTATGGATATTATTTTAGGAATTGTGAATCTCTACGCGTTCGATTGAGCCAACCACGTTTCGTATAAGGCAATGGCTGTGGCGGATGTCACATTGAGCGTCGAAAACTGCGGCGAGGTTGGAATAAAAGCTCGAAAATCACAAAGATCTTTCGTCATGCGGCGTAGGCCATCACCTTCAGCCCCCATCAAAAGAGCGACTTTCCCCGTTAGGTCTAACTGCCTTAAGGAAGACTCAGCCCCTTCGGCCAGTCCAACAAACCAAAAACCGAAAGACTTCAACGTGCGAATGGCTTCAGCGAGATTGGGGACAACGCACCGCGGTATAACCTCTAAAGCTCCCGAAGCAACTTTCGCCAATGCTCCTGATTCCGGAGCAGCATGTTTCTTCGTCATGATGACAGCCCTTACCCCAAAAACACGGCATAATCGTAAGATACTGCCAACGTTCTGAGGATCTGTCACCTGATCTAGAACAACGATGATTTGCTGGTCCTTTCCACTGGCAAGCTGGTTAATTGATAAAGTTCCCAGCGGCTCAACTTGGAGGACGATGCCCTGATGAACACTCCCTTTGGGAACAAGAGTTTCAAGTTCCTTTTTGTCGACAACGACCGGCCGCTTTTGCGCTAAAAACCGAGAGCGGGATAAAAACCCTTCACGCTGCAAATCCTGAGCGACAGAGCTCGTACACAGAACCTTCTTTACGACACGACGCGGGTTCAGCAAAGCCGCCCAACAAGCGTGACGCCCATAGAGAGTAATCATCCCTCAATGTACTGAATTTCCTGAATGAGATACGTGCGTGAGCCACTTGGAATCGAGACCTCAACCTCATCCCCTACCCGCTTACCAATTAAAGCACGCGCCAAGGGAGATGTGATAGAAAGCAGGCCCTTTTTGACGTCAGCTTCATCACTTCCGACAATCCTGTACTGAATCTCCTCGTCAGAGTCTTCGTCGAGCAAAGAGAGGGTTGCGCCAAATTTAACATCATCACCCGCTATAGAAGCGATATCGATTACCTGGGCGTTACGGAGTTTTTCTTCCAACTCGGAAATGCGCTTCTCAACGAAAGCCTGACGTTCCTTGGCGGCGTGGTACTCAGCATTCTCTGACAGGTCTCCATGGCTGCGAGCCTCCGCAATAGCATCCACAACCCCCGGTCGCTCAACCTCAACCAAATTCTTCAGCTCCTCTTGAAGAGCATCGTACCCTGCCTGGGTCATTGGATTTTTCTGTTCCTCAGTTATAGCCACGACGGCACCTCCTGGGTTCCCCACCCTCGCATAATTTATGATTCTATCGGAAAAACGATGGGTATGTCAAGTGAGGGTACTCCATGAGAAGATTTGATGAAAATTCCTGGTCGTTTCAGAGTCGAGCCTTTCGATGGGAATGCCACGGAGTTGAGCCACAAACTCCGCCGTGTGGACGACGTAGGCGGGCTCGTTTCGCTGACCACGCTTGGGAACAGGAGCCAAAAAAGGAGCATCTGTTTCAACAAGGAGCCTATCGAGGGGGACGAATCGAGCAACTTCTTGGATCTGTACCGCGTTTTTAAAGGTTACAATTCCTGACAGCGAAATGAAAAAGCCAAGATCGAGAATTTTGCGCGCAAAATCGACATTTTCTCCGAAACAGTGAAAGACAATCTTTTGATCCCGAAAATCACTCACAATCTCCAAAGTATCTTGGATGGCATCGCGCGTATGAACAGAAACAGGCTTGTTATAGGATCGAGCCAACTCAAGTTGAAGACGAAAAACATCTTTCTGTCGCACAACACTCGCTTCGGAGGGGTGCTGGTGGTAATCGAGTCCGATTTCCCCCACCCCAAGAATACACGACTGGGTTGGTATAATCGCAAAGGCTTCAAGGATTTCTTCGTCCTTCACGTCCGCGATCTCCTCAGGGTGGATCCCCAGAGTCATCGCCACTCTTTTAGGAAAACGCTGACAAATTCCCTTTAAAATCTCCATTTCCTTTAAATTTGTCGAAATAGTGAGGATTTTCTCAACACCTGCTCGAGCAGCACGCTCCAGTACCTCTTCTAAATCTTCAAACATGTCTAAGTGACAGTGAGAATCAATCATTTTCACTCCTCCACAAGTCTAGGAATCTAATGAGGATGGCTTCAGAAGGTCGTTATCCAGTAAGCCATCTAAAATTTGCAAGGAATTCAATGCTGCTCCCTTCCGCAAGTTGTCCGCTACAATCCACATCTGGTAACCATGAGGAATAGATGGGTCCTTACGCAGGCGACTGACAAAAACCTCGTCCCGTCCTACTACCTCGAGTGGCGTCTCGTACCCCTCCAAGGCATCCTGCACAACAACGCCAGGAAAAGAGGAAAGAGCCTTTCGCATAACATCCAAAGGAATGTCATCCTCCAGTTCAAATGTCACAGCCTCACTGTGTCCACAAACGACAGGAACGCGTACGCACGTCGCTGAAACAGGAATTTTTCTCCCTAGGATTTTCTGAGTTTCCAACACCATCTTCATCTCCTCTTTCGTCGAACCGTCCTCAAGGAAAACGTCGATTTGAGGAATGACATTCTCAGCAATCCGCCGAGGAAGGGCTACAACGTCAGTAGAACCTCTAAGTTGGTTTTGAAGCTCTTCTTCAGCTCTCCGACCTGCTCCTGAAACAGACTGATACGTTGAAACAATAATACGCCTTAGAGGAGAAAGTGCCTCAAGAGGAGCTAACGCCATTAACATCTGGATTGTCGAGCAATTAGGATTCGCAATTATTCGACGAGAAGTTGAATAAATAGCCTGAAAATTTATTTCTGGGACAACGAGAGCAATGTCGGGATCTTGCCGAAAGTAGGAAGTGTTGTCAATAACCCAGCACCCAGCCTGCTCGGCTCTTTGTGCAAAGGATTTGGAAATTTCAGCTCCTGCCGAAAAAATACAAGCATGACAGGTTGAGAGATCGAAAGAAGAAAGATCTTGGATGGTAATTTTTTCATCGTTAATTGACAGTACAGTACCGTGAGATCTTTCTGAAGCAAGCCAAAAGAACTTATGAAGAGAGTAATTTCGTTCCTGTAAGATCTTAGCAATCTCGACCCCGACCTTGCCTGTAGCACCAATAACGGCAAGCTTGATATCAGAGAGAGAAGGCATGTCACGACGTTAACTTTTCCTTAACACTCTCAATATAGAATAAGGATGAGGAAATTGTTAATCCCTGTTGAAAGAGTGGACAACTTTTGATCCACCAATTTGTCCACAGCTTGTGAGATGGAGCACGCCGAGGGTGATGAGGTTGAGTCAAGGGTGTTTATTTTCGTCATTAAGAGAATATATTTGAGTCGTTGAATCAAGAGGATAGGTTTAAGAAAGAAGTCGGGGTACAAAAGGCAAGTCGAAGCTAAATCCCTTATTCTATAGGGGGTTTGAAGGGATGTTTTTGCCGTAAAGCCGCGGAGATGGGCGAGAAGAGAGGATGATGTACTTTTCAGTTGATTGAAGATGGAAATGAGGTTTTTGAAATTATTCACAGTCTGTAGATGGTGAATTCACATATGACGAATGAAGGGTATCAAAGAGGAGTGAGGAGGGGGTTATCCACAAGTTGAAGAGGTGGGGTTGAGCTCGGAGGATCAGTCGCGGGTTTTTCCACAGAGTTTTACAAAGGCTAAAATGCGGTGGATTAATATTTATATGTTTGAAGTATCTATAAGTAAAATTAATGGAGTGTGTTTGTGCGTTACATGTTTTATGAATAAAGAAAAAATGGTGGAAGCTGTTCGCAGAACGGTAAGCGGGATGTCATCTTAAAGGATAAATGCGGATTGAGGAAAAGAGTGAGGTGTTTTTGGAAAAATGAGAAAGAATCAAGCATGGGAGGCAAGTAAATTGTACTTTGTGGTGCGTTAAATTTTGGGGGAATGAGGTGGAATTGATATGTTTGTGGGGTGAAAAGGAAATCTAATAGCTTATAAACAACTACAAAAGCATAGAAGTAATTACAAAAAATCATTTTTATTGATTAGTAAAAATACAAATGAGACAATCTTTTCTCAAAAAAATAAAGTCGAGGATGTGTTGTTTATGGGAACTAAGGTAAAAGTTGGAGTGAATTCTCCCAGATGAGGGAATTTGGGACAAGGATCTAAATTGAATTGTGTTGGCTATATTTAACATTTCATTAAGATTTGTTTCTTACAATGAACTTAAGGACAGAGATATTACCTAGTGACGAGGTGGGGGATATGATCAGTTTTGGAGTGAATGGACAAAGATTATTTCTTTTGGGGGTTTTTGGAGTAGGACTCAACAGCCCTTTTGTAGAAGGAGCGGAAGAAAATAAGGAGGAACAGCAAAAAGGAGAGACTTCAGTTGTAGAAAAGGTTAGTCAATGTGAAGATCAAAAAACAGATTCAAAAGAACAAATAGGCAATGAGGCATCTATATACGGCGGGATGTGTATCGGTTTGAGTCGAATTGAAAATCTTGTAAATGAGGAAGAGGAAGTGAATGAAGAAATGGACCAAGTTGAGTGAGGTTGGAGTCTGTTTGATCACTTAAACGGGGTTAATAGATTTATTCAAAGTGGTAATACGTCAAACAATAGTTGAAATTATGAAAAAGAAACTTATTTTATTATTGAGCTTGAATGTATGTTTAGTTATTTTTGTGGTGTAAATCAAGCATAGATTTTTTCTGTTTCATAAGGGCAACTCATCGCATGGGCGGAAAGAAGGAAGTTTATGGATTACCTGGTGAGGTAAAGAGCGACCAGAGCTGTGGTAACATTAGCTCTGGTTCTCGTTGGTGTTTTGAGGGAGGGAAGATTGGTAGCCCTCACGCAAATTGGAGAAGAAACAAAGGTTAGGCAACGACCTTTTGTTGGGGTTGATTTAGGGACGACGAATTCGGTTGTTGCTGTATCTTGCAATGGGAAAGCGGGAGTTTTGCCTCTTGGGGCTTCCAAAACAGGGCTTCTTCCAAGTTTGCTTGGGAAAGACCTTCAGCTGTTGCCTCAGATGAAAGATCGGTGTTTTCATGATTTTAAAAACTTTATGGAAAAACCGCTCGATGAGTTGACTCCTGGAGTAACGCCCTTATCTTTAACGACGGCCATGTGCAGACACATTAAAGCGGAGGCTGAAAAGGTCATAAAAGAGGAAGTGGGGCCGATTGTGTTGACCGTGCCCGCACGTTTTTCGGACAAAGCGAGAAAGGCAACGAAAGAGGCTGCTAAAACTGCTGGTTTTCAGGTTGTGCGTTTGCTCAATGAACCGACGGCAGCAGCTTTGGCGTACGGTCTTAATAAGGATAAAGAGGGAGTGTACCTTGTTTATGATTTAGGTGGTGGAACGTTTGATGTGACGCTCTTGCGGATTCAGCAAAGGGTTTTTCAGATTTTGGGAACAACAGGAGATCTGTTTTTGGGTGGGCACACGATTGATCAAGACATAGTGCGTCGGTGGGGAAAGGATCCGAATGATCCTGAGTGGCTTCTGAGAGCGAAGAGGATTAAGGAGAGATTATCAGCTAAGGCAGGAGAGGATGATGAGTTGCCAGCACATATTTTTGAAGAGATTGTGCAAAAAAGTGTGGGGAGGACGATCGCGATTCTTCGCGAGTTATTGGCCGATGCTCAAGTGACTCCAAACGATATTCAGGGAGTGCTGTTGGTGGGGGGATCGACGCGTTTACCTCAAGTTTCAAAGGCTCTAGCAGATGTGTTTGGAGAGGAGAAGATTCACAAGTCATTGGATCCAGATCGGGCTGTAGCTATGGGGGCTGCTTTGCACGCAGAGGCACTTATGAGCCATTCCATTACCGAAAGACCGCTGTTGCTGGATGTGATTCCAGCATCTTTAGGGATTGAGATGGTGATGGGGTATGTGGAAAATATCCTGCCGCGTTATACACCGACGCCTGTACGGACTCAGGTTCAGTTTTCCACGATTGAGGATAATCAAACGGCAGTGCTTATTCACGTGGTTCAGGGAGATTCTTTGAAGAAAGATGGGTGCGTTTCTTTAGGACAGTTTGTTTTGAGGGGGATCCCTCCTCAGCCGAAAGGGAAACCTAAAATCAATATATCCTTTGAGGTGGATGAAGACGGCATTTTAACCGTCCAGGCAGAAGAGCTCTCGAGCGGACAAAAACAGCAGTTGGTTCTGGAGGAATATTTCACATAGAATATATAACTTGTTTCTGAGTACGTCAATAATATTTGTATGGGTGTATTTTTATGCAAATGTGTTTTTGAGTTCTCAATAGAGCTGAAGACGATGATAAAACGAGGGTAGTTGGGGGGGGGCCGAAAAGAGGATAGAACTAACATCTATCCTCCTTTTAATTATTATAGATGATACTTTTTACTATTTGTTTTGTAAATATTTAATTAGTTCGCCGAACACCAATAAATTCTCGGATACGGTCTTTTTTAGATGTTCAATTTCTGATTGTTGCTGTTGGACTAACCGAGTGAGTTGAGAATTTTGTTGAGAGAGTTGAGTGACTTGGTTTTGTAGCGTCGTGACATCTGCTTGTGTTTGGTTGATGGAAGTCTGGTGTTGATCGATAGTTGAGTTTATAGAAGAGATTTTATTATCCACCTCTTCAACAAAATCATCAGATGTTGAACAGATCCCAGCTATTTGATTCTCTAAACTACTTATTTCGGAATCTATTTCGTTGAATTTATTATTGGAATAATTGATATGAGTGTTAAGAACTGGGTTCGTTAATAATTCACTTCTGAATCGATTAAATTCGTCAGGAGAGATCCCATCAACAATTATGGAATTTGAATTTGTATTGTAATTGTGGCGTATGGAAATTCTTCTACCGGAAAAATGGTTTTGAAGAATTGATGAAAGGTTTTGGAGTTGAGAACAAGCAAGGGAATGATTGGATTCCAGACAAGTTGAGTGACTTCTATATGTCGTGTTTTGTGCTTGTCTTACGGTTAAATCAGCAATATAGACTGACCACGGCGAAGAGCCAAAGGATGCCGCTGTGAAAACGGTCGCAAGTGATAATGTTTTAGAAATAGATAAAATTATTTTAAAAGACATAATATCTCCTAAGTAGTTAAAGCCAAATCAGGTCTTTAATATACAACAAAAATAATTCTCGTCAAAATACTTTTTTAAAAATAAGATAAGTAGATCAGTATAATTAATCATCCGAGCTCATTTAAAAATATTTACATATCTATTTTTGTGTGAATATATTTGAATAAAACCATAACTTTTTAATCTGTTCTTTCTATAAGAGGAAAGGAAGATCATGAAAAAATTATTCAGAAACTAGCAAAGAGGCTCAGAAGAGAAGGTGAACTGTTAAAACCCACCTTAAACCGGATAACGACAGTTCCTCCTCGACAGGAAGAAGCAGGGTCGTTCATTTATTGCTGATCTGATCCAAGATTCGATTCCTCCTAAAATCCCGCATCGACTACGACGGAGGCTGTTGCCTTATTTTTTAACGAAAACGGCTTTCCTCAATGCTTTCCCTCGAAAAAAAGAGGAGGAACTACCTCCTCCTCACAAAGGAACGGATACTTCAAATAACGTGCACAAAAGACCGCTTTTTGGCACCCACAGTAAAGGAGACAGTCCCATCCATCTGGGCAAAAAGCGTATGATCGCGCCCCATGCCCACATTTTGTCCGGGGAAAAACTTCGTTCCTCTCTGACGAACAATGATCGATCCCGCTACAATCTGCTCACCGCCAAACTTCTTCACACCCAAACGACGACCCGCAGAGTCGCGCCCATTGCGAGAACTACCGCCTGCTTTTTTTGTTGCCGTGATTTCCTCCTTGCTTAGGCCGCCACAATCTCTTTAACTCGCAAAATTGATAACATCTGCCGATGCCCCTTCTTGCGACGGTAATTATGCCGGCGTATTTTCTTGAAAATTAACACCTTTTTATCTCGAATTTGGTCGACAATTTCAACAAGGACCTTGGCACCAGTTACTGTCGGTTGCCCAAGAGTTACAGCCCCATCGCGATCAACCATCACAACCTGATCGAGTTCAACAACTTGTCCTTTTTCACCCTCAACTTTTTCTGTGCGGAAAAGACTTCCCTCACTAACGCGGTACTGTTTTCCACCTGTTTTAATGACTGCAAACATAACTCACCCGTCCTTCTAGTCGTTCACATAAGGTAATAAAGCCAAAAACCGAGCTCTTTTTACAGCTTTTGCCAATTCGCGCTGTTTTTTAAAGCAAACGTAAGTCACACGGCTCGGGATAATCTTTCCGCGTTCAGACAAAAACTTAGACAGGACCCTCACGTCCTTATAGTCAATCTTT
Source organism: Alphaproteobacteria bacterium (assembly GCA_041200185.1). Lineage (GTDB taxonomy): Bacteria > Pseudomonadota > Alphaproteobacteria > BNTO01 > BNTO01. The sequence goes on along the minus strand of CP165730.1, from coordinate 165,262 downwards.
AGCGCATCTTCCCCAGAAAAAGGACACGACCTTAATAGGAGGGTGTTTTATCCGAGAAGATCGGGAATATAACTAACTCCCTTCTAGATTAAGAATCTCTTCTTTAAAAGATAATATTCTTTGTATAAAATTACAAGTTTAATTTGAATTAATCAAATACAAAGTCAACAACAATTATATCTAAAATTTGATGACTATTTATTGCAAGTGAGGCCTAGCCTTTCGCGTTGGATTTAATGTTTGAAGGGGGAGCATAAAGAAGCCCCATTAGCTCAAAAAATCTAACAAATCCTCTCTTTTCCGTAGTGCTGATAAAAGAAGGCCCAAACTCACGGCAACCAGCTCTATCGACAACCACTGTCCCATGGTGAGGCCCAGATGATGAGGAGTGTCCTTAACAAAATCCACAAGAATTCTTGATGTCGCATAACACAACAAAAATACAGCCGTCAGGACCCCAGACCGTTTAGGGTGCCTTTTCCACAAAAAGAACATAACAGCAAAAGTTATCACCCCCTCGAGCATAGCCTCGTAGAGCTGTGTCGGATGCCGAGGCTCGACGGCACCCCGAAAGGTACACCCCCAAGGCATCTTAGTGGGTATCCCATACAGTTCGTTATTCACAAAGTTCGCAACCCTCCCCAAGAAAAGCCCAATGGGGGCAACTGTCGATGCGATATCCATCAGCGACAGGACTGATATGTGCCGACGAGAACAGAATACAAAAACAGCAACGCCTACCCCTAATAGACCACCATGAAAAGACATCCCACCATCACGAAATTTCACTATTTCCATCAAATGATGAGCGTAATAGGACCACCCATAAAAGACGACATGCCCGAGTCGACCGCCAACAAGAATACCAACCCAGGCCCATGGAACAAAAGCATCAACGTCCTGCACAGAGAGAATCGTCTCACCCGAACGCCGCAGAAGATGATGCGCGTACATGACGGCCAAAATCATTCCAACGACGTACGCAACCCCGTACCAGTAGACATCAACGCCTAAAACAGTGAAGCAAACGGGAGAAAGAAGCGAAACATCAATCATGAGGCTTTGTCTTTCTGCTTATTCCGGTAATCATCGATGGCCGACTTGATGGCATTCTCTGCCAGAACAGAACAATGAACTTTTATGGGAGGCAGGGCCAGATGCTCAGCAATAGCTTGGTTGGACACCTTAAGGGCATCATCCACACTCTTACCCTTGATCCACGTTGTCGCCAAGGCCGAAGCGGCTATAGCCGACCCACAACCGAAGGTTTTGAATTTTGCGTCCTGGATGATCCCTCTGTCATCAACTTGAATTTGTAACCGAAGAACGTCACCACAAGCGGGAGACCCCACGATCCCCGTTCCTACATCCTTATCCTTGTCGTCGAGTGTACCAGCGTTTGGCGTATTCTCACACAGATCCAAGACTTTTTGGCTATAAGGCATACCACCCTCGCATCATCGGACAACAGCAGATACTAGCATAAGGCAAAGTTGGGTGGGAATACTGTCGTCTAAAAACTGCCTCACCTTAAGAGTTTATTCGTATTTTTGTTTTAAAAAAGAGGGAGGAAGGCGTGATGGGAAGAGAAAAATGGAAAGAATGGAGGAAGCATTTGAGCCAAGGGATTATGAACTTTTACCCGTTCCTGGCGAGAGCAACTTGCAAATTGCTGTAGTTCCTGCTTCGTATCGCAGGCCTCAAGATTCTGGCTCTCATTACGTTGACTGGACTTTTACAGCGGACACAATTTTCCTTCCGAAATTATTTGTCGACCTGTACGGTTGGTATTCAGAGTCAGCACGCGATACAGGGATGGACGTTGCACATCATTTGTATACATCGGCTGCTATCAAGCACACAGAATTAATCGTTGTTATTCCGAACGGACAGCACTTAGCAACGTTTGAGAATAAACTTGTAAATAGGTTCAATAATTTCCAACATCGTTATTACCCGTCTCATCAAAACGGGGGCTCCACTGGGAGTTCCTCTTCCCATTCAGGTCAATACGTATAAAGACAGTTTCGTAACGGGTGTGCAGCAGATTTTGGACTGTGTCATGGTACGTTTTCGAATTCTCAAGAAACAGGTAGAGTGCACGACTTTTTCCCAGAAAGGCATTCCCAATGGTGTCGGCTGTTTTGAGGTCAATTTTGCTAAAGCGAAAGCACCGAAGTGATTAAATGGAGATGATTCAAGAATGATCGCAGGCATGTTTGCAGTTTCTTTCACCACAGACTGTCAACGATTGATTTGATAAATTTAATTACAAATATATAAATATTTTTATTTATATTTGATATTGATTTGGATTGAAAAGTATGTAAATATCAAAGAGTGAAGAAAGGGGGAGAATTTGACGACGGTGCGAAATGTCTGTGAATGATATGAAAATCATAAAACTGGCGGGGCGCAGTTTAATCCATTTCCCGATTCACGGAACAAATAAAAACAATGAGTTGTCGGGTATTTCCAAATCAACTCCAGAGTGGATGATTCGAATGGACGACATCTTAGCAGGACACGTTTCATCCCATGCTGGTGATTCTAAAGGTACGCAATTATTTGGCTTTTCTTACCATACAGAGAGAGAAACGGTTGGATACACAGTCAATCAACTTATTGCTAACGCGGCTTTCCGCCTTTCGGATTTGATTGTCTTGATTCAAAATGCTACTTACTCCCCTATTCTTGAACAAAACATGAATAACGGAACACTTATCAATAATATTGTCATTACAAGATGGGGGTGGATTGGGGCAAGTTTGACTCAACTCGAACAGAGAGTATTTTCAATATGTTATATTACGCAATTCAGACAAATACTTGATTACGTCGTTCTTTTTATTCGTTATGTTGAGGTTCATGAAAATATTTACATTTACAGCCAAACAGGTGAGTCAATGGGACAAACAGGAAGTAAGATCAGCGCATTGACGGGACTTAGTTCGACTGATGCGCTAGATGCAGAAGCGAGTGGTTAATTTAAAAAGAAAGGAGTCAATAAGCTATGATCGACGAATACGACTATCTGCCGTGTCCTGGCTCGACGGGGATACTTATACCTGTTGTCAAAAGAAGCAAGACAGAAGACGAAACGACGGGAACTCGCGTGCCAGACTGGATGTTTTTCATAGAGGACGGCAATACGGAATCAACGATTGACAAGTTTGAATCATACTGCGAGCTTTTTGGTTGGTATTGCGAGTCATCGAGACATGTGCAAGGAGACTCGGCAGGACACTTATCAACGTCAGGAACACTGTGGCATTCTAACGTTTACTTGGTTTGCCAAAATGGAAAACACACGACGTTTATCCAAAACAGTGCAGCGACGGGTAGAATTACGACGAAAGTATCCATTGTCCGCCTTATACGAATAAATAATGTCGTTCACGAGCAGCAGAGGATAGATTTTTTGACGTGCCATTGGGTAGGAGTTCACACCTTAATGAGTCACAGCATTTGCGTATTTACTGCTTGTGAGCGGACAAATACAGTTAAAGGGTTTAACCAGGCCGGACCTCAAATGGGGAATCCAGCCGGACAGACCTCATGTACGATTAAATACCTCGAAAATAGAGTCGCGTAAGAATCATGTAAAAGTTTGTCAATGAGTTTTATACATTTTCCAAATATATATGACAAATCATTATTTAACAGGCTCGTGTTTACAAAAATTTCTACCTTTTCTATCCTCAAACTTGGGGGACGGAGACGTATGGGGGTGTTGTGTTGGGTGAGTGGCTCGGTTGGTGCTTAGCTTTTTTGCTAGCTGGGTGTTTAGCTTTTTCTTGGAGGAGGCGACCACATCACTCACAAGATGAACTTGCGTTCTTAAAGAAGAGCGATTTGATGTGGTGTCTCCTGCCATTAAATGAAAGGGGCGTGAGTTCCTTTCCGAGTAATTCTTTCGTTTGTTCAGAATCATTTTTAGCAACTTTCAATCAACGACATGTGACGTGGATGGATTTGATGTCCGTTTTTGGTTGTGCGCTAGACTCTCCTTTTCAGATAGGAATTCGCCGCCTTTTACTGGGAGAAACCCGGCACGTTGCGTTCGAGGTAAGGTGGAATGACAGTGATTACTCCGTGGATTTATCGTTAATTGACTCGGATCATGTAAGTAGTGAGGAGAATGGAGCTTTGGGAATCCTATTGATAGTAACTGCTCAACCCTCCGCGGCTGATATCCAAAAAACTGTAGTTCAGCTACAGAAGGAGAACTCCGAATTACAAAGTGTTCTCCAGGCATTACCCTTTCCTATTTGGACACGTAATAAAGAAGGAAAAATTACCTACTGTAATAAGGCTTACGCTAAGTTATTGGAGACGCATCCGCACAAAATTCTTTCCTGGCAGTGGGAGCTTATTGACGGTGAGGACGCTGCAGCAGCTCAGTCGCTTTACAAAAGAACGCTAGCAGAGGGGGAGCCCCAGTCATTGCGCGTTAAGAAGATCCATAAAGGGCGAGAGCAAGATTGGGTCATCACGGAAGCAGCAATTTCTGCAGAAATGGGAGTATCTACCCAAAACCAGGTGGCTGGGATGGCTGTGGATCTTTCGAACTATCTCTTGGAATTCCTGTATCAAAAAGATCAATTAGATACATACAGAGAATGTATTTCGGATTTAGCAATTCCGTGTTGTCTTTTGTCGCCTGAAGCGACAGTTGCGGCATTTAGTCAGGAATTTGCGAACATTCTTGCGATCGACGAAGAAAGGTTGAGACAAGGTGCCCACGTGAATGACATTTTGGAAATGCTGCGTGGAGCGGGAAAGCTGCCGGAGTATATTGAATTTTCAGCTCTCAAAGAAAGATGTCAGAGGTGGTTGGCCAATCCTTCTCAAGAGTTTCATGGATTGTGGTCATTTCCATCGGGCGAGTCTTTTGAAGTTTTGGCGAGAAGTTGTGGTCACGGTCATGTTTTAGTCTCCTTGAGGGAAGTTTCTCAAATTCTAACCCTTGAGCGTCGACTTAAATCGATCAAGTCCGTGTGGGAGTTTACGATAGAGAATGCCTATGAAGCTTTGATGGTTGTGGGATTGGACCATCGGATTCACAAGGTTAGCCAAAGCGTTCAAAACATCCTTGGGTTCAACACATCGGATATCAAGGGAAAACCTATAAAGGAGATTTTAGATATTTTAGCGCAGAAGTACGGTGCACTAGGCGGATGCCAGGCGCTCGAAGAAGCTCTTGAAATGAGAAAGCAATATACAATGAAATTAGAGACGGCAGGTTTGACGGGGTCCTATTCACCTCTTCCGGACGGGAGGCATCTGTTGCGCTTTGTTCCCATGCGTCCCAAACTTACGACCATATCTTCCCAACAAAGTTGTCTGCTTTTTGGCGGAGATTTACGGCTTAACAAGCAATCTGATGAAATGCGGCCTGATAAGGTGGCGCATCATGCATAGAGAGTATAGCAAAATCTTCATTTTCAGTATCGTTTTACATAGCGTCACCATGCATAGTGTAGCTATGTGTATTCCCTCTGCCAGCAACGTTGCGCAAGGCTCCTTTTCGGAGGAGTGTGAGAAGGTGGATTGGCTTATCAAATTTCTGAAAAGTCATACCGACGAGTCTGCTTCCCTCGACCGGAAGTTTTTGAATAAATTGCGACTAACATACAGCAATATTCAGCGGTTTTTAATGGGGCTCTACAGTTGCGTTTGGGGACCTTCTTTGCACAAGACGGAGTTAGATACACTGTGGGTCCAAGACAGCCAAAATTTTTCGAAAAATATTATCTCTTATTTGGCAGGTAAATTTATGGGTGATCGATTACTTTGTTATTATAAAAATTTGGAACAAAAGCAAAACAAACAAGACGATAACATCTTTTATTTATCAGAACAGGACTTTCGAAAACTTACCAATCTTAAAGGGACATCTGATTCCCCACCAGGACAGTACCAAAACTGTGTGCATGCAATCATTACCGACGAAGCTATGCGAACAAAAATCCAAAAATTTATAGAGGATTCCGTCATCCAGCAAGAGGCACGCCGATTCGAGCTCGTCTTGGCCCTTCTACATGTTTATCCCTGGTTTCATCAATACGTTGACGAACAGCAGAAAGAGCAGAAAACCCAACTCGAAGAGGCAGCAAAGGCACTTCCTTTCAGAGTTCTTACAGCTCTTGCACAGATATGGAGCCTGTCTCCCAATACCTATGCAGAGTCGATTGTCGCGTATGCATTGGCTGTAAGCAAAGACCCAAAGTGGTCAAAGGAAATCGACCAATTTACGGATTATCTAGTCCAGACGGGGCAGGAGCAGGTTTTTGAACGCTTGTTGCCACCTCAGCATCAACATGCCTCTTGGCCCACAAAAGATTAGATGGGAAAAGCCAGCAACCATAACCTAAACGGAAAGGAAGGGGAGATGGAGTGGAACGGCCATAGGCAGCCTTAAGATCTTCTTGGAGGAATGCATCGAATACAGGCAGTGTTGGCTTCTCATAAACTCCGAAAAGGCGAACATCAAAGTTGTTTTTAAAGTATTTATAAGGAATTCCGCTGTCATCCTGAAGAATGCCGTAAGAAGATCTGAGAATAAAGTTTCGTATTTGTGAGAACGATTTACTATCATGAAGCGTGTAAGAAGCGCTCTTGATAAACGTAACAAAAGGTACCTCAGAAACATAAGAATAAAGATGCTGAAGTGTTTCCTCGTTACAATTGTCTAAAGAACATTTGATGTAAATTAATTGTTTCGTTTTGCCTTCTGGAGTTGAAAACGTCAAACGGAAACCTCGTAGACCTTGCTTCCAAGGAGCATCTGTATCTGTTTCAGAAAAGTTTTGTAAAGCAATAATCTTGAAACCAAGACGAGAGAGCTGAGCCAGGATCAACGGAGCAACGCCAATGGCTTTTTTAGTGGAAAGCTGCTGTGCCATATCATGAGTGATAAAGTATCCTCGTTTAAAAAATGATCTCATGCAATCAATGAGTAGGTACATATTGGGCACACTTTCAAGTAAGCGTAAGGCCGACTGTTGGGAGCCTGGCGTCTCTTGCCCAATGAGGATATATTCGTCGGCGTCCGGAAAAAGTTGTGTTACATGGGTAGCATCAGGCCCACCAAAGGCATAAAAGATTCTTCGGATTCTTGAGGTGTCCGTAGTAAGCGTAGGTTGCCATTCCCGCAAAGGCGTCAAAACGACCCGTGTAATATGCTCCCACCCTTTCTTTGTCTTCCTATGGAATTTCTTAACAAGTGGTCGGGGTAGATGCTGGTATTCGGAAAGGTTGTCTTGCCCCGAGAGTTGACGAGCGAGAGTAGGTAAAGGAACAGGTTGCAAAACAACGGGTTGTTGTGGACTCGTTGGACTGACGTGGAGCGAAGAAGGCGAGGTGAAGGAAGAAGGATCAGGGACGATCGGCTCTTCGATTGTGGATGTACAACTCGTTAAAACGAGCAGAGAGCAGAAAGAAAAGAGAAAATGCATAAAAAGGACTCCTTTTACTTGTTAATAATTAAGTTACTGATGATCAAAGCGTAGTTCAATACGACGATTCTTTGCCATTTGATTAATATCTGTTGTTAACGGATAGTATTCAGCAAATCCAGCTGCAGCCAGATTTTTTGCAGGTATCCCTTTACTGATGAGGTATTTTACGACGCAAGCAGCGCGAGCCAAGGACAACTCCCAATTTGAATCAAAAACGTCATTGTGAATGGGAAGACGATCCGTGTGACCGTCAACGCGCAAAACCCAGGCGATGTTTGAGGGAATTTTCTTGCTTAACTCCTTCAGAACATTGGCGAGAGTATCAAGGGCGAGCTTACCACTATTTCCTAATTCGGCCGATCCTTTGGCAAAGAGGACCTCTGCCTGAAAAACAAAGCGATCTCCTACGGTTCGGATATCAGAACGCCCTCCCAAAATATCCTGCAATACTCCGAAAAACTCTGAACGGTAACGCAAGAGCTCTGGGTTTTGTAAGACTGATGGGGGAATTTCTGATTTCAGCTTTATCAATTCGGCTTGTAATTTGCGAATCTGGTCCAATTGTTCTTGAAGATTTTTTTCCTTATTTTCTCTCTCACTTGCCCATTTCTCCTCATTGGCCTTCGAAAGGCTTCTTTCTGCAGCAAGATCTTGGTTAAGCTTCCTAAGCTCGGCATTAAGTTCTTCAAGTTGCTTGCTTAAAGAAGCAGTTTGTACTTTTAGATCGCCTTCTGACTTTTGAGAGATCCCCAGCAATCTCTGGAGTTGCTGGATCATAAGGACATCTTTCTTGATCTTCTGACGCGCATTTTCATACTCATTTTGTAGGTTCTTCAGTGAGGAGTCCGTATCATTTAGAATTGTTGAAAGGTACGTCTGAGAAAGAAAGGACCCTATGATGACGAAGATGATAACAATGAGCAAAGACGACAGAGCGTCCACGAAGCACGGCCATATGTTGAGCTCACCGTCCTGAGACCTCTCCTGGAACATATCAAACGTCTAACAGCCCCCCCTTAAGTACAGTATAACGAACCTCTCGCTGAAAGGTACAGAGAAAACCCTTAACAGGAACATGTCCAGCCTCCGAACAGGATCAAAAAGACTAGAGGATAGAAGGATCTCCTTCCATCCTCTACCTGTTTCTCAACTGTTAGCTCAGCCGGTTACCACCTAGTCTCCTCTCTAAGGCTTTTTCATCTGTCAGGTCAATTTCCTGACCGTCGGAATCGAAGACATGAGCACCACTATTCTTAATGAGATTCATCGTTACCTTGACTTTCATTTCAGAGACAATGCTCTTCTTGATGAGATCCTTCACATCCTTGAAAGGCGGAATGGTCTGAACCTTCTTATCGACAACTCTCACAACAAGCACACGCCCTTGAACTTCCAGCGGTTCTGGCAAAACTGTCGCCTTAGGCGCCTTTTCCACAGCTGCAGCGAGTTCAGATGAAAGCAAGGCAATTCTCTTTTGATTGAGATACCCCAACTCCCCTCTCTTCTGCTTGAAATCGTCATCAGAACAGAACCTATCAAAGATGTCATCAAACTTCTTACCCTGTCGAATCTCAGCAATAGCTTTACGCCCCTCTTCTACGGATTTTACAGGAATAACGCGCAAACTCGTTTCCACTTCAGGTTTCATCTGTGTCAATTTTTCGTAGCGCTTGCGTGCTTCCTCGTCTGTAGCGAGCTTTGCGGCTTCTTGTTGCATATAGGCCCTATAAAGGAATGAACGACGTGTTTCGTTCCACTTTTCAACAACGTCCTTACGTGTCGCTAAGTTGGTCGCCGTTACCCTCCGGTCGAGAAGGACGCGGTTGACGTATTCCTCGTTTGCTGTTGTGTAAACTTCGTAAAAGGGCATGTTTTTGAAAAGTTGCCGTTTCTCTTTTATGAAAGCCGATAGTTCAGCAAAAGTAACGGATTTTCCAGAATCGAGAGTGATAACCACAAAATCATCTGTTAGAGAGTTCAGGGAGTCTTCCTGCTTCTTTTCCAGTGCTGTCGGTTGGTGATCTTTGTTAGCCTTGCGTTGACGTGCTTCTTTGAGTTTCTCGTCGACAGTTTTATAAACGAGAGAACTTCCGTCAGGGGCAAACATCTTAATGCCAGACTGGTGGTATAAAGTGTAGAGATGCTCCATAGCAGCACGTTTTTGAACAATGCTGCGGATCCCATCCCTTACCTTTTCGATAGGGGCAGGACGCGACTGTCTCTTATCGGTAACAAGCAAGATGCTGTAACCTGTTTTACTCACAAACACAGGTACAGAAACGACCTGCCCCGCTTCTGTTGACATGATGATGTCGGCCGTTTCCTTAGGAAGTTGCGACTTTCGGAAGTAACCGAGGAAACCTTTGTCAGGTAATGTTTTCTTATCTTTCGTGAACTGTACCTGGACGTCATCAAAAGATCGCCCAGCCTTTAGTTCACTGAACACCCTATCCGTGTCCTCTTTTGTCTCGACGAGGATATGACGGAGGCCTAGTTCCGTTTGGGGTTTAAAGTCTTTTGTTAACTCTTTGTATTGCTTCTGTATAGCTTCTTCCGTTGCCATTTCCTCACCAACTCCGTCAAGGTATTGCTGGTGGAGGAAGTCTGTGTAAAGGGTCTTAAGCTCTTGAACATAAGGTTTCCTTTCATCAAGACCCTCTTTAATGGCAGCTTTATAGGCCAATTCCTCTTGAATAACGACAAAAAGGACAAGGTCATAAAGCTGAGTCATCGAAAGACGATCACGCAATTTCTTTGGTAAAGACTCCATACGCTTTAAAACTTCGGACTGCAAAATGAATGTGCCGTCGGCGAACCTTGCGGCTACTTTATCTTCCGTTGGGAGAACTTCTTTGGCTCCGGGAGACGATGTAGATGCGGACGAGGCCTGCTGTCCCTGCGTCGATGGCTCAGCGACGGCTGAACTCGCTGCTTCCTCTAAGCTTGCCGGTTTCTTTTTGGGTGTTTCTTGGTCAGCAGCTGCATGATCTGCTTGAGTTTGCTGGGCGGAGGATGCCCCCTCAACTTTTGGTGCATTTTTCTTTTCGTCCTTACTGCACCCTGTGGTGAGGCACATGACGACCCCTGCCGTCAGGAAATAACTGGAAAATTTCATATCTTCGTCAATCAATTTAACAAATCCTAGGTGAAATGTAGGACATCTATCGCTCATTTTCAAGTTGAAAACGACAAGAATTACTCAATCAACAAAACTATATACGCTTAAAACACATGAAGACGGAGTGTAAAAAGTGCTGCGCTAAATGTTTCCTAAATGCAAATGAATTCGGCGGGTCATCTGCTGGGCCAAATCAAGGTTATGTGTCGCCATAACAACAGCAATACCTTTATGTTGCGTAAGCTCGAGTAACAGCTGAAAAACTTGTTGAGCCGATGCATCATCCAAATTACCGGTTGGTTCGTCGGCTAAGAGAATTTTAGGCATATTCGAAATGGCTCGAGCAATGGCCACGCGCTGTTGTTCTCCACCCGACAGCTGAGAGGGAAGATGATGGCTTCTCTGCTCAAGGTGCAGCTCGTGAAGGAGACCGATAGCATTCTTTTCAGCGATGTCCTTGGATCTGCCGGCAATGAGCTGCGGCAAAACGATGTTTTCAAGAGCGGTTAATTCAGGAAGAAGGTGATGATATTGGTAAACAAAGCCAAGGAACTCCCTACGAACAGCGTCCCGTTGTTGCAGGTGTAAGTAGGCTTTTGACTTACGCGTAACGGGGAATCCCACACTTCCTACCGTGACTGTACCTTCTGTAGGAAGGTCTAAGAGCCCCATAATTTGCAGGAGAGTTGTCTTTCCGGATCCGCTGGCCCCTGTAAGGGCTACGAGCTCCTGAGGATAAAGGTCAAACTCAACCTTTTGCAAAATCTTTAAGACAGTCTTTCCCTGAGTAAAGGACTTGCTTACGTTTCGTAGCGACAAAATGGAAGGGGAGGGTGTTGTCATGAGATCTCCAGTTTGCTTCAACACTCGGCATTGTAGCACCATGAAAAGGAAGAAAACCAGCAGTCTGCTGAGAATAGGCAGGGAAAACCACTTCCCTAAAGCCTTGAATGCAAACAGCCGGCAATGCAGTAATAAAATTTCGTACAAATCATCTGGAAAGCAAATAAAATAAATAATAAAAAATATATACCAGTTAATGGTCTATTAATTGTTTTGTAGTACAACGAGTCTGTAAGAATAATTTTGGAGTTAATTAAGTTATGCAAAAGAAATATATATGCCAAGACTTTGGTCCCCCAAGATTGTTCGACGGCGAAATGAAAAGACGGGTAGAACTTCGAGGCTCTCGAAGCAGCACGAGAGCAACGCCTACCATTTCTGAAAAAACAAGAGCTCCTCGACTGAGTAGGTAGGAGTACACGAGAGAACGCAGGGAAAAGAAGTAATCACGGTTTCTGTGCCGCGGCCCGAGCACTCGATTTTAGGCACCTTAGGAGTGCACTCGAGACGATTCGAACGTCCGACCTTTGCCTTCGGAGGGCAACGCTCTATCCAACTGAGCTACGAGTGCAAGATACGTGCATTCTAGCGACTTGAGTAAAAGGTGTCTAGACAGCCGCAAGCTCAGGAGGATCGAGAAACGCTTTCCAATAAGCTTCACAGCGAGATGTCTTCCGTCAAGATGACTTCCTAGAGGGGGCAAAAATATAGCTGCTAACTTTACATTTTCACATATAGATGGGAAATCGATAGAATGCGAAAATCTCCATAAACAAAGGCTTTTCGATAGCATTATCTTATACAACGAATAGCTGTCTACTTTATCTATACAACTGTAGGTTGTGTTTTTATTTTTTTACACTATCAACCTAACACTTGGAATTTGTTAGGTTGACCTCAGTAGAGAGAAGGGGACGATCGGTGGCATATGAGCAGAGAGTTAAATACGGTAGCGAAGGGAGGAGGTCATCCGGCGAGGCGCTATGGGTTCGCTGCTATGCCCGAGGAGAAGAGGCGTCAGATTGCGAAGCTTGGCGGAAGAAAGAGGGCAGAACAGCTCGGTATTGGCGGGTACTCGTCATTGGGGCGGAAGGGCGGTAGGGCTCGGTCAGCACAGTTGGGGTATGACGGCTACGTAGCTCTTGGGAAGTGGGGCGCCGAGCGCAAGAGGCAGAGAAGAGCGGAGTCTTTCGGCGCGGTGGGTCTATCCGGCAAGTCTAGTATGGGGATGCGTGCTTTTCTAGAGTCCTTGTCGCAACAGGAAAGTGGAGAGATTTAGCAAAGGCTTGCTGTTAGGGTCACTTTTCTGTCCGCCGGAGCTCGGCGTACTTTCCTTGTTGCATACCCTTTGTAGGGCGGTTTTTCGCGTGGTTGTTTTTTGGAATCTGCTAATAGGAAGCATTACTGCTTCCCTCTGAGTAGGTTCCAACGGGAACGAGCGGCTTTGGGTTTTTGTCTAAAGGCATTGAGAGTCGAGAAAACAACAAGATCTCCTCTGTAGTGCTTTTCAATTTCTTTGATCTTCTATCGACTTAGACGATTGCGTTTCGTGGTTCACTTGTAATTCCGAACTGAAATGCTCAGCACATACTGCCGGCGAGATTGTTGAACAACTGAGATTCTTCTAGGATTCTCCCTGTTCCCAAAACGACACAATGCAAGGCCTTTTCAGAAACCGTGACGGGAACTCCGGTAGCTTGGTGAATCACTCCTGCGAGTCCAAGGAGCAGCGATCCGCCGCCGGTCATCACAATTCCCCGATCGACTATATCTGCTGACAATTCAGGCGCTGTATTCTCCAACGCTGTTTTGACCCCATCCGCAATGGAAGCGACAACCTCAAACAAAGACTCCGCAATTTGAGCTTGAGTGATTTCTATTTCGTGAGGTACGCCCGTTGTTAGGCTGCGACCTTTAATCGTCATTTTGATGTTGTGACTATCCTTATTAATGGAAGCGGAGCCAATATTCTGTTTAATCCTTTCCGCTGTAGCCTCTCCAATCAGCAAATTATGCATTCGGCGAATGTAGTTGATGATGGCTTCATCCATCTTGTCGCCGCCTACACGGACCGAAAAAGCACAAACGATCCCCCCCAGAGATAGCACGGCTACCTCTGTCGTGCCCCCTCCAATGTCGACGACCATGCAACCCGTCGGTTCAGTAACGGGGAGATCAGCACCAATAGCTGCCGCCATAGGCTCCTCCACGAGGTAGACATGCCGGGCCCCCGCACCCTCTGCTGACTCTCGGATAGCACGTCGTTCAACAGCAGTTGACCCGGAAGGAACGCAAATAACAATTCGGGGTGAAACAAAACCACGGCGATTATGAACCTTATGAATAAAGTGCTTGATCATGGCCTCAGCGACCTCAAAGTCGGCAATAACCCCATCGCGTAATGGCCGAATCGCCTGAATATTCCCGGGAGTACGGCCCAGCATCAACTTGGCTTCCTCTCCCACAGCGAGAATCTGATTTTTCCCCTGACTCGAACCTAAGGCCACAACAGATGGCTCGCTAAGGGCCACACCACGACCTTTGACGTAAACCAACGTATTCGCAGTCCCTAGATCAATCGCCAGGTCTGACGACAACATTCCCCAAAATTTCGAAAACATCCCGGTCATGCAGGAACCGATTCCACAAAAAATGATGGGTAAGTATACCCCAAAACTACTTCTGACGGAAGGTGATTCGCCCCTTCGTAAGGTCGTAAGGCGTCATTTCTACAGTAACCCTATCACCAGCAAGAATGCGGATATGGTTCTTTCGAACTCTCCCCGAAGTGTGCGCTAAAATCAAACAACCGTTGTCCAACTTCACCCGAAACATCGCGTTTGGAAGAAGTTCAACAACACACCCCTCAACTTCGATAATATCTTCTTTCGGCATAAAAAACCAAAATAACAAGCACTCCACGCATCACAAAACAAAAAAGTAGAGCCGACTCAAAAAGCCAGCTCCACGATGTCAACCACTAGAACTTATAGGCTATTGCCACACCAAAGGTATGACTACAGTTCTTAACCTTCACGCGATGATCTACAGTACCTAGGCTACTGCCTTCAGCAGGGAAAGAAGCAAAATATCCCTTCAACTTACCTAATACTCCATTGAACGCCGCAGTTTTTTCCTTGTCGGTTGTGAAGATCGGCTTGCCATCGCTAGAAAGCGCTCCAGCAACGTACCTATTCACAACATCCTTTGCTTCATCGCTGTCCATCCACTTATCCATATCAGATGACGTTTGCCCCCTCATCACAGATGATGTCTGATCAATCCAGAATCCCTTGTTCCATTTCCACTCATAGAACAGACGCAACAACAGATTCTTGGCAACCTTGTACTCAAAGTCAACACCAACATGGCAAGTAAACACTGATTTGCTTTCAGACAAGGATGGATCCAAACTCTTAGCCTTCGCAAGAGCCTGCTCGGAAAGACCGTGCTCCGCACTTGCAAGATTGTCTGCTAATATACACGCCATATCCTCATAGAGATTGTCGTCCTTAGTGATGGACGCGAAGTTGTTTGGATCAACGTAGGAAGCGTACAAAACCTTGTCAGGACCAAATCCGAAGTAAAGGCTGTCACGTATATTGCCGAAGAGAACAACATTGTTGGCCGAATCCGCCGTTATGTTCTGGGTGCCATAATTACTCTTCTCGGCACTACGCATAGTGATCTTAGAATTCATGTAAGCAACCTTCGCGTCAGCCTGAGCCGCCTGCAGAGCTGCTTCATAGATCCACGGACCAAATCCAGCTCTGTTAAACTTGATTTCTTGACGATCAACACCTATTCCACCTTTCAAGAACACAGCAAAGCGGTCTCCAGGAATAACAAAACCTAGGCGCAAGGAAGCATCAGCGCTAAAGTTCGTCTTGACTTCCACTTGAGTACTAAATTTGTTTGCGTCGGCGTAGTAACTGTCCTCTTTTTCGCTGTATGTTTTGACCGTGTAGTTCGTCGCATCCTTGTTGGTATCAGATGGAATATCACCCTTTGTTCCGTACATACTGGCAGGACTTGTCTTCGTAAACCCATCGTACTTATGGGCACCGAATGTCACACCCGCTCTAGCTTCCACACCAACAATGAACAAGCTAGATATACGGTAGTTGTAACCCGCCATCAAATAGGCCGATGGACGCAGCAAGTACACCCAAGGAGTGGCTGCGTAATCATCGCTGCCAGCGAGAGCGCTACTCGTGCAGTTTAGAGTCCCCTTCGTTTCTTTTGTCGTGATAGCCTGCAAACCCTTGTCGGCGTCGTAGGTGAAATACTTACCCGCCTTCACTGTGTGGGTCGTGCTACCTGGGGTGTGCTTCGTACCGTCGTAGATCTTAATCTGTTTTAAATCCAAACCACCCTGGATACCTACATAGAACCCTGTCCATGCCTCTGTCAACTGTGGCGCGCAAGTGCCCATCGCAAAAGCCGCACCCATGACTAATAACTTTTTACTCATATGTAACCTTCCTCGTATCTAAAAAACCGTGACCTAACGTCGAACTTCTCCTCACCACAATGCTGAGTGTGCCAGTTTTTAAGACGGGGATAAACGGAACATTTTGTTTTTTGGTGAACTGCTCTTCATGCATGTTGCCTTAGAGCAACAAGATCAACTCTGATGAGCTGCGATTGTATGAATGGATTTCTCTTTTGAAAAATCAACCTTTCCGACCTAGTAAACGATCAATAATGAAGCAAGCGCCGAATGACCAGTGTAGCCGTTTCCGCCCAAAAGTTGAGGCAATTTCTTCTGGTAAGTGAATCATGGTAGATTGAGGTGAGGAAGTGAAGAAGTGTAGCTAATTTTGGGATTCAGCTCGCGTGGCGCAGGGTTCTATAGGCGGTTGTTGCCGTCGGGGGTGGATCCTCTTTGTCTCAAAGAGTCTTTCTTGTCTGGGGGGGTGAAAATGTGCAAGTCGATAAGAAAACGACGTATTTTTCGCGAATTACTAGGAAGCGTGAATAGTCTTAAGGAGCACTGTGCGAGAGAGTGAGGTAGCTATGCAAAAGATTTTGTGGTGTCTTCCTTTTCTCTTTGTTGGGTGTTCGACGATGACTAAAAACGTTGAGCAAGAGGTTAACTCCCCGTCACCCCCCTCTCTTCAAAGCGTGATCCAGTCTGGTGCCTCCTTACAAGATGGAGAACAACTAGGTACATCAGAGGGTGAGTTGGAAGAGGATTGGGAAGCTGAACTTCAGGGTCTCTCGGCACCTGAAATTGATGTTGCCAAAAGCGACCCTTTTGAGAGAATGAATCGTGTTTTGTACGGGATGCACAGAGGGGTCGACCTTCTCTTTGTTCGTCCTGTGGCCCTGACTTATAGTAAGGTTTTGCCAAAACCCGTACAGTCTGGTCTTGCAAATTTTGTGTCGAACTTACTGGCTCCCGCTCGCTTTCTTTGCCGTGTTCTTCAGGGAAATTGGGAAGAAGCTGGGAAAACCATTGGCCGATTCGCGACGAATACCCTCCTTGGATTTGGCGGGATCATCGATGTTGCCGGTAAAATGAACACCCGAGAAACACCAACAGGATTCACAGAAACGCTCAAGGTTTGGGGAATGAAGCCAGGGCCTTATCTGGTCGTTCCTGGTGTTGGCCCTACAACCTTCCGCGGAGCCTTGGGTTTCCTTCTTGATAGCTTCCTCGATCCCATGTTTTTACTTGCTTTGAACAAAAATCTACCAGCTAACGCACACCACGAACTGGTTTATAAAGATACGGGAATTCAGGTATCATCGCTTCTTATCTCACGATCTAAGATCGATAGTATCTACGAGGATATTGAAAACAACTCCGTCAACCGCTACTCTAAACTGAGGGGGTTGGTTTTGCAGCAGCCAATCAATCGATAGGGGGAACGAATGATCAACAGAATGAGACGGCAATGGGCATGGTGGATGATAGAGGCTATGTGCCTGCCGTGTTACGCCGAGAACGCAGGGCCCGACCAACAAGCTGCAGAGGAGGAAATCGCGAAAGATAGACCTACTCTGGATAATCCTGACGAGAAAAATGCACCAAAAGGTCGAAATTCAGATAGTCGGTGTCTGCGTGGCAATGAGGAGCGCCGTCTACGTCGGGAGAGGGAGCTTAACTTAGAGCCAACGCCTCAGGTTAGAACGCTCGGCAAAACAGCGGAAACAGTTCAAAGAGTCATGCCTGCTGTCGTCAGTATCAACGCCATTGGTGAACGAGAAACGATCAGCCCTTTCAGTGACGATCCTTTTTTCGGAATGTTTTTCGGCATGCGTTCGGCATTAAGGCGAGCCAGTGGGTCCGGCGTGATTGTTGACTCACGTGGATATGTTGCAACTTGTGCGCACGTTGTGAAGCACGCAAGAGTCATCAAGGTGACTCTAAGCAGCGGGGTTACGATGAAAGCAAAAGCCATTTTTGTTGATGAGTCCCTCGACCTAGCCATCCTAGAGCTTGATGGGGCTCGCCAGCAACGGCTTCACTTGTCAGCCCTTCCTCTGTCGACTCAGGCATTTTACGTCGGCGATTCTGTGATCGCTATTGGCAACGCCTTTAGTGTAGGACTCACAGTAACAAAGGGGATCATTTCTGCAGGGTACCGCGTTTTTGGTGGAAACGTCGTGATTCAAACAGATGCGCAAATTAACCCTGGTAACTCAGGTGGCCCCATCATTTTCCTCGAAGGAGCGTTGAGAGGGACAGTCGCGGGGATCGCTAGTGCCATCGCCTCGCAGACAGGAGCCTCACATGGGGTTGGCTTTTTCATCCCGGCCTTAGCTGTTCAATATGCTCTGAGGAGGGCTTTAAACAGCATGCCCGAAACACGCGTTCCTTTGAGAGTTGAGACAGTGGATCCATCAATCATGGAGGCTTTCAATGAAAAAGGACTCTCGGTAAAAGGAGGCGTCGTTGTTATGGAATCTTGTGGTGAACTTCACGAAGGCGACATTATCGTTTCCGTTGCAGGTTTTCCGGTTGAGAGTCGTGAGATTTTCGAGTTCTTCTGCAAAATGGTCCCTGTTGGCGAACGCTTTCGACTGGACTACTTTTCGCCAAGCGATATCAGCGCTCAGTCAATGCCAAAAGGGCGGTGGGTGTTCATGACAGCCGTAGAGCGCCAAGTTCCGCAGGGTGTTGAGCTTCGAGGACAACATATCCTTAGCGGGGTTATCGTTACGGAGATTACGCCTGAGTTAGCAGACGATTTGCGAGTTGAAAGTGGCGTAACAGGGGTTGTCGTGCTCGAGGTCCCTGAGAGGAGCTTTTTGCGTAAGGACGATATCATCCTGGCTGTGAATGGACAGTCCGTGAAAAGTATATCAGCGCTGCGGCAAGCTTTAACAAATGCTCAACATCAGTATGGATACACAATCAAAATTAAAAGAGGACATGCCATTATTCAGCAGTACATTCATTAGATAGAACGAAAGAGTTGAAACGTAAAAGAAAGGGGGAAGGACGATGCGTATAATGAGAACATTAGGGATTAAGACGTTGGGATGTATAGGGCTGAGTGGAGTGCTTATCCTTCCTGTTCAGGCTCGACAAGAGAAGCTTGTCCGCAAAGTCATAGTCACACCCTCCAAGACGGCAAATACGCCAAAAGCCGGGAAATTTTTAGCCTCAGGCGGTGCTGAAGAGTCAGGTCAGACGGAGGCGACTCAGAAAGGAGAAAAAGATCTCCTAACTGCTCGACTTATTGCGGCCAACGGACCCACGGATGATAAAGCTGTCTTCCATCAGTTGATGATTTGGGGGCAGAAATATGAGGCTGAGCACCAATACAAACAGGCGATGTGCTGTTATCAAGCCGCTGCCTTGGTGGATAAAGCTGCTGCTCAGATAGCTATGGAAGAGCTTGCGAAAAAGGTCAAGAAGTTTGAAGAACAGAAACAGCGAAATGCGGAAATCCACGCTTTAATACGGGGCATGGACGCAGGAAATGCGGAGGATGCCTTCAAGCTTGGTAAGATGTATTGGGAACAGGGAGCATACGAGGAGGCTGTCAAAGTTTGGGAAAAAGCGAGTGAGTTAAAACACCCTGAGGCAGCTTACAATGTAGCTCGACTTTACGAGAAGGGAGATCATGTAGAAGTTAACTTGGCAAAGGCCGAACAGTTTTACGCTATGGGGGCTCAAAATGGCCACCCCGAATGTATGTACATTACAGCAAAATTGTGGGAGGTTGCAGCACAGAGTCCTTTAAATTCAGCGAAAGCCGCTGAGGCTCGCAAGCTCAAGGAAGAAGCCGCCAACCGAGGTCATGTTTTGGCGGCTGCAGAGATTGGGTTTACTTACTCGTCGGAAGGAGACCACGAAAAAGCGAAGTTTTATTTCAAAAAAGCTTATGACAATGCCGATCCGCAGGCGGTTATGACGCTGCGTACTCAGCAAATTATGGCGTATGTCGTTGCCGCAGAACGCCTTCGGACCTCCCCCGTGACGCTAGCCAGAACAACAGGATACGCTTTAGGTGGGTAGAATTCTCCTCAAGCTACCAGCTATTCTCAAATCGACTGATTTGCTAGTATTCTCCAGAAGAAGGCCTTGAAATAGCACCGGAAATTACATGCCCGAAAGCACGCGGAGTTTCGTAGGGCCTGCTGTCGGTTCCCTTATTCGTTTCAGGCGTCGTCAGCTTGGGTTGAGTCAACAAGCCCTGGGACAGCTCATGAACCTGACAGCCCAACAGATTCAAAAATATGAACGGGGTACCAATGCTCTCCGCCTGCAGAGGCTCGTTGACTTTAGCCGGGTTCTCCGGTGTCCTCTTAGCTTTTTCTTGCAGGAGATAGAGTGTACTACTCCGTCTCAATCTCGTCCGCATTCCGCGAGCACTCTTAAAGAATCGACGGAGATTTTTTCTGCGCCCCACTTGCCAAACGCTCCTTTAGAACAGCCCCCCTTCTCTCGCTCAACAAATCAGCCTGGCTACAATGGGCATCGAGATCCCCTCAATGATTTTCTTTTGTGCTTTCTGTCTCTCGATGAAAACACTCGACAAGCTATAACTGTCCTCGTTCAGACCCTTGCCGCCGGACGTAAAAGAGACTCAGGAGGTGCTCGCTTATAGACGTGTGAATAGCATTGGAATTTTGAGTTGAATTAGCCGGCGCTGCCATGTTTGTTTTTAGGAACAAAGAATTAGTGAACGCTAACTACTTTTTCCTTTCTCCTTCTATCCACTCAACGAGTGCGTCATTGTCATGTCCCTATGATAACTGCTAAAATGAAATCGCTTGAGGTTCAAGCTATGACGATAAATGCCAAGTGGAATAGGCGTACTGGACCCGGGGGCGGTACCCGGCACCTCCACCTTCCATGGGGGTGAAATAGGATCGACAGGCGTAGTAAAGGTTTGGTGTTCGTTCGGTATTGTTCCGCCGTTATCGGGCAAAAACTTATGGATGCCAACAATAACAGCATCCCGGCTCGGAACAGCAACAGGACAAATCGTCTTGTCTCTGTGAATAGCAACCGGCGTCGTCGCAGACGTGTCGCCGCGAATGCTAAGGTGGCTGCTTAATTAGCTGTGTTAACGGCTAGTTAAAAAGTCTAAGAGTCGCGGTTTGGGGGCCACCGGGCAACAGAAGGCCCCTAGGTTACCGAGGATGGCTTGAGTTTTCTCCCTGCAGCATGTTACAATCGGGTGTGTGGTTTTTGTAGTCGGGTTGCGCGGGTAGCGTTCGGCCGTTTCGTTTGGTTAGGAGAGGAAGGTCATGCAGGTCGTTTTATTGGAGAAGATTGGAAATCTAGGATCAATTGGAACTGTTGTTTCCGTGAAGAATGGCTACGCTCGTAATTTTTTGTTGCCCCGTAAGAAGGCATTGCGGGCTACGAAGGAGAATATGGCGTTTTTCGAGACTCAGAGAAAACAGATTGAGGCTGACAACCAAAGACGCAAGGAAGAGGCACAAACTCTGGCGAAACGCATGGAAGGGGTGGTACTGGACGTCATCCGACAAGCCGGTGAATCGGGGCATCTTTTTGGTTCCGTTCGCAGTGCTGATGTCGCTGAGGCTGCAAGCATCAAAGGGTTCGAGGTAAGTAAGTCGCAGGTGGTGATCCAGACTCCCATCAAAATCCTGGGAATGCATGAGGTAAGAATCGTTCTTCATCCTGAGGTTACCGTAAGTATCAAGATAAACGTCGCTCAAACTGAGGAGGAGGCTCAAGCGCAGATGGATGCCTTTTTGACTCCGTCCAAAGGTGAGGATAAGCCAGCGCCTGCGGTGGAAGGGGAGTAGGGCTCTCTAAGGTTTAGCTGGTTGTCCTGTTTTCGTTTTTCACTTCTTTTCCGGTAAGCGTTTGAGCTTTTTTACGCTATCTTTGGTTTCATTGGCCTCTCTGTTGGGGAAGTTCTGCGGGGAGTGTCGCCTTAAGCTATCTTCCTCATAAAAACCTCGTAGATCTGCGACAGGATGGTGAGGTCGGCTATCGTGACGGATTCGTTGATTTTGTGGGCCTGTTGGACAGGTAGGCCGAGTTCGGCGAAGGGTTGAGAAGCCGGCAAAAATCGTGCATCAGAGCTGGCACCAGAGGCAGAGATGTGCGGCGTTAGGCCTGTTACATCTTTTATAACTTCAATGAGTCGACTTCGGCAATCGGAGCGGGTGGATTTGAAAGGACGACTTTGGACGTCGTAAACAAACTCAAAGGAACAAGCAGGGTATTGGGCTGCGAGACCTGCACAATGTCGTTTGATCTTCTCTGGGGAAAGACTGGGATTATAACGTATGTTGAACTGAGCCGTAACCGTTTCTGGAACGACGTTACAGGCGCTTGGCGGTGAACATATCTGCGTAACTTCTGCATGAGAGGCACCAAAAAGTTCATCTTCTTCTCCAAGGGGATTGCTTTGAAGTCGGCAAAGAAACTGAGAAAGAGCCAAAAGGGGATTGGCTAGAAACTCTGGATAAGCAACGTGTCCTCCTTGTCCAGTCACTGTCACTGTGATATTGCAGCTTCCTCGGCACCCGATCTTGACCATGTCGCCAAGAGTTTTGCGGCTGGTCGGCTCGCCAATGAGGACAAAGTCCATACGAGGAAGGCGTCCTTGTTGCCGAAGAGTATCAAGGACAGCAGGAGTCCCCCAAACTCCATCTCCCTCTTCGTCGCCTGAAATGAGGATAATGACGTTAAGGAGAGGCTGCGGCTGCTGACGTAGAGCTTCAAGGAAGCAAGCGATTGCTCCCTTCATATCAACAGCTCCACGCCCAAAGACGGACGATTCGTCGCAAAAACCAGAGAAAGGGGGATGATCCCAACCTTGAACGGTACCGTCTATTTCGACCTCTCCAGCGGAAACGACATCAGCGTGTCCCAAAAAAGCTAGAGTTGGAAAGTGGGGTGCAAGAAATCGCGTCGCGTAGAGATTCGAAATGCCGTGGAAAGTCAAAATTTCCGTCTCGAATGCCTCTTTGCATAAAAACGAGTCAATTACGGAAAGAGTTCCGCTAACGGTCGGTTGTCGGAGAAGGGATTGGAGAAGATAAAGCAGAGGTTCAGGCATGATCATCCGAAGAGGGCATGTTGGGGGACGGTGACGTTACCTCTGGAATAGGATACGAAGAGACACTTTTCTCAGAACTTGTGGACGGTAAAGGAGAACGAAGTTGCTCATTAATAACGGACTCAGGGGCGTCTTTGTAGTGGTCAATGATGGCACATTGGACACTCATCCCCGGGAAACCAGCTGAGTAGGCTCCAGGAATCACAACAGCATTCTGGGGGACTTCTCCCTTCCATCTTTGGCCAGTATGGCGGTCGAAAATCCACGTCGAGGCCGTAAGGTGAACACCCGCTGCTATAACAGCTCCTCTACGGATGAAAACGCCTTCAACAAGGGTCGCATGGGCCCCCACAAAAACATCATCTTCAATGATGACGGGACGTGCCGACAGAGGCTCAAGAACCCCTCCTAAAACTGCACCGGCCCCAATGTGACAATTTTGTCCAATTTGACAACAGGATCCTACCGTAACGTGAGAATCAATCATCGTCCTTGCGTCAATGAAGACCCCCATATTGATGAAACTCTGAGGCATCAGTACGACACCACGCTCCAAAAAGGCTCCCCAGCGCACAAAAGACGTGGGAGCCACTCGTAATCCTGCTTCTTGAAAATCATACTCCGACCAGCCGTCAAACTTTGAAGCTATTTTGTCGTAAGCTTGAGCTGCGACAGATGAACAGGGTAACCCTTTAAGGACGTCTAAAATGGCTTGCTTTGCTGACTCGTGAACGACCCACTGTTCCTTTTCCAATGAGCACACACGAGCACTACCACAATCGAGCCGCCGTACGATCTCTAAGGACTTTTTTAAACAAGTTGACGAGCTCACAACGAACCCTATCCTGAGGACAGAAACGAACAGCCGATTCTAACATGATTCCTCACAGAGTTGTGAGGGGGAGAACTAAGCCCCTAGAGTGCTACGTTGATAGATGCGGTACTTGCTCGTTTCAAACACACGGTTTGTGAGGCTTTTTTTGATTCGGAAAGTCGTTCCTGCCCTAGGTGGTAGCGTGCGACTAAATTCTTGGGAAAGTTGATTTCAGGACGCACAAAATTCCACCACCAAGGGCGAAGCATAGCACTCCAAAGGTAAACAAAACGTTAAGAAATTACGGTTTAGAAATAAATATTTATTAATCAGTAATTGATGCTATTAACTTCTTGTCAGTTCTTAAGATATTTGCCACTCTTGAAAAGCAGAGGGGGAGAACGGAGTTACTGGGGGAAGGACTCATGAGCACAAAGTCGCGATTCATAGCTTGTTGTTGGGTAAGCATGGCAAGTGCCTGTAACTTGGCGGCGAGGACAACACTTGACCCAACTTCCGACGCTCAACAGGAACGTGAGAAGAAATTTATTCGGAAAGTTGAGAAAAATTTAAAAAAGGATGAGACGGCAAACCAACGCAAAGACGCCCCCGCTGCACCTACTCCTCAAAAGGCACAGGGCGCCATTACAGCAGAAACTCAAAAAAATCTTAACAAAGACCCCATTCGAGTCAACCCAAGTCTTAAAGAGAATCCAAGTATTGCTGTAGGCGAAGCACAAGTTCAACATCATGATACACAAGTACTGTCTAGAGAGCATTCTTCAACTGTGCTTCAAACTCGCACTATCAAACACACTCAAAATGATGGAGTATCTTCTTTGCCACCCCAGTCCACACCACGGCAAAAACGAGAATTTTCTGGGTTTTTCTGCGGACTTAGTGGGAGCATGAACCACATGTACGCAGATGGCGCGATCTACAGCTGTTCACGCCCCCCCATCGGTCAAAAAGTCGGAAACCTTCTATACGAAAAAATATTCTATGGATCTTATGCCTATAACGAAAATACGTGGCTGGTTTCTGGACAGGCCTTTGTCGGGTACGATGCCGTTTTGGCAGGAAAAATGCGACTGGGTCTTGAGGTCCAGGGCGGAAGGGGGTGGCGATCTTATGAAATAGCCTCTAACGGTGTTTTTGGAAACGTTAATGAAAAGCTGTCTGATCGGAGTATGGATTTGAGTCTCGTCGAACACAGCGAGGACTTTACTTCTTTACAAGTCGAAGACAAGGGTGATGTCGACTTCACCTACACAAGGCCGACAATTCGCACTCCTTTTCACCTGTCGGTTCTCCCAAGGTTCGGTTATCTCCTTTCCCCATCAACGCTCATTTACGCCAAGGTCGGTGTGCTGTACGAGAACGTCATTATCGATGACAATCCGGAAACAAGAGAGGTCGGAATTCAAAGAAGCCCGAAGGCCGCGAAGGACACCATCTACGACAAAAGCAAACCAACGTGGCTCGGAGGTTTTGGAGTGGAGACTCTGGTGACGAAACAGTTCTTCCTCAGGATGGAATACTCCTGCTCAGGTGGATCCGATGTGTCGATGGATAAGCACGATCTTCGTGATTTAACAGACTCGAAAAATACTGACCGTCAGCTTGAGGATATGCAGCTGAAGTCTCGTCGCTCTTATCGGTACGGCGTAGGGGCTGGGTATAGATTCTAAATCAACTTCATCGCCAGTAATAAACATCAAATATCTGCCATAAAAAAGGACGTTCTCAATGACGAGGCGTCCTTATTTTTGTCTTACTTTATATTGCCTCCCTCAACACAATCTTAACTCTCCTTCGATAGAGTCGAAGAGGGTCTACCTGAGGGGTGTAAGGGAATATGCAAAACAGAGTCATTTGGATGCTAGGAGGTTTTTGGCCTCTCCTTTCGGGAGCAACCACGTGCCAGCAAGATTGGGACCTTCTTAACCGAAATTTTCAGCTGACAAATAAGGCATTTAGTGCCTTCTTTGAGGCCGTGCAAAAATCACCAAAAAGAATTCTCGATTACGCCAATACTGTAGGAACGGCAACGGATTCGTCGGATCGTTTCCAGCCGACGATTTATTCTCAATTTTCACACCTTTACCGGTCCGTAAGGGCGTTTCAAAAGGCTCCTAAAACGCCCCTCACAAAGGACACCCTCGACGCTATGATCCATGCTTTAAGGGCCACAGACACCGGCCATAGCCCCTCGCTCATCTCAACCCTTAAATCCATGACATCTTTAATCGTGAATGAAGCCAAAAACAAAGGGGAATTACAATTTTTACTGGGGTTATCTTTAACGCCAAAGGGCAGCTCAACGAAATCATTAGTTGACTGTTTGAAAGCTGTACAAAACCCTCTCTTTAGCCAATGGCAATCTATCGCGACATACAGCGAGGACAGGGAAGATACACAGAACCTTTTTTCTTTGGCTCACCAAATAGCTGCCTGCGCTGAAGACGCAACCATGCAGGAGCGCGTGCGTGAGCTTGTAGGTGATGTTGGAACCCCTCTGGAAAATGACCCCAAAACGCTCTTTGGAAGGGTTATTGCCACCCAAAAATTACTCAACGCAGTCGAACGAGAGGGATTACCCCTCCCCTTTGCTCGGTTACATCACCTGCTGTGGAGTACGCGTTGTTCCTTGCCTCAATCCCTCAGGGAATCTTTGTCGTACATTCGTGGTGAGACAAATATCAAACCCCGTCACACACCTAAAAATAGGTTTTCCGCTCTCCACAACCTCTGCCGAAAAACAGTGATCAGCAGTCTCGTCCCAGCGCAAGGCCTGTGGCCCGAGAAAGATGAACCTGAGACTGTGCAGCAGAAACTACAAACGTTAGCAACAAGAGTCAACAATTTACAACTACTTTTTGCCGATAAAGAAGTCTTAACACTTAAGGAACTCATCGGTTTAAAGTCCAAAAACACATATGCTCGCGGTAGTGCCATTGACGCTATCATGACGTTAGCCAGAACTTTAGCGGACCGAAATTTACCGTTTGATGACGAGTCCTACGTTGAGTGGCGCAGTTTTCTGGGGTACCCAGGGAGCACAAATCCAAAGACTTTGTGGGGAGTGCTTGAAAAAATATCTAGAAAGCTTGAAAAACCAACGAGCTCGACGTGGAATGAGGTCTTGCAACAACTCGGGACTCCTTCCGATTTCTTCGCAGCACAAGAACAAAAAGCCACCTTTTATGGAGTCCTTAACCTCTTGTTTTCGAAGTGCTGGCATGGGGCCCCCTTTCCAAAACGGCAACTCGTGGCTCAAGCTCAACGCATAGAACAGAGGGAAGATCTACCAGCTCACCTCAAAAAACTCATCGAAAAAGATCCAACTCACTCTTTGTCCGGTCAAATTCAACGCTTACTAACGGAATTCCACGACTTAGCCAAGCACCACTCTTTCCTTGGTCTCGACCAGGTGTTGGCGACGCTCTATACAAAGATGCCGATTCTCGAAAGGGCGCTTAACCATATGTTGCAACAACCTTCGTCTGAGTTGTTTGCAGTGTTAGGTCAGGCATGGTGGCAAGAGAAAGGAGTCTTCGGCGCTGTCAACACCATGCTGTCCGCCATCCGAGGTGAGGAAACAAAAAGGCTGTTTTCAAGTCCTCCCTCTCCCCTTAAAAAGGAAACGCTTCAGCCGCGGACATTCGAGTGGTATTTGGCAGAAATCTCAGCTTTAGGACAAAAAAATTCAAATCTCCTCACAAAAATAGGGAAAACCCAAGAAAACGCTGGGGTCTCTCATAACTCTTCACGGCGACGTCTTCAAACCCTTGCGGATCATTTCCACTATCTCTCAGAAATTTTGGCGTTTGTGTCTTGGATGGAGGAAGGTCAAATTCCTAGGCCTAAAGACCCAGCGAAAATCGTCCTTTTAAATGAAAAAACGAAAGGTCTACTCGCCCAGTTACATTCTCTTGCCCAAGATATCGGTGTCATCTCTCGCAAGGCGGACGCCAAAGCAAGCGAGCGCATTCAAAAGGCCCTTGACGAAAACGACCCCACATCACTTTTCGGACAGATAAGAGATGTGAGCTCTCAAGGAATAGCGTCTTTTTTTGAACTTATTATGGATCCCTACCGTTGCTACGAATGGAACCTGACAGGTCAAAATTCACTGCGTCAAGATGTTGTCGAACTACAAGATTTTTTTCAGCAAAACAGTGACATTGAGGCTTTGAAAGCCTTGCGTCTTTTGGGGGAAGCGTCTCACAACGCCCGTTCTCCGTCAGTTTTCGGGAAATTAGCAGCTGTTGAAAAAATGCTGCTCGACTTTTGGAACCGCAAATACCCCATTCCCCTGAGCGAAATAGGCCAGATAGCTGCCGACTTTTGGGGGAAAGTCCAGGAAATCATCCACGAAGATCATGCTAATCGGGCACTTCGCAAAATTGGGAAAACAACTTCACCTGCAGGTGAAGATTCCCTCTTTGGCCTCCTCAATGCAGTGATTCACCAATGTCTCGCCTCACCCTTAGAGAGCCAATTGCGAGCTGCTTCTTCTCAGCTAAAGACCGCCATAATGCGAATCCAGAGTCATTCAGCTCTTGAAGACGATACGAGGGACACTATCCTTGCGACTTTGGCAGGTGAAAAGGGGAGCTCTGAAAAACCCGCCTTGATGGACCTCATAACATTGGCATCAAGAGCTACTGAAATGGAAGGGGGGACCTTTAACCTCCGTCAAGCTGAACAGTTGTGGACGCTAGGCGGAGCTCTTGAAGTAACTCTGCAAAAATTGACCCGAAAGTTGATGGAAACAGCAGAAACCTTCGATCCCTTCTTTCCCATTATGAATCAAGAACTTGCGACCTCCCTGGTAACGGCAGTTGGAACCCCCCAAGACCTCACCGCGATAACAACTCTGGCAAGACTGCAGGCTCTTGCTGACGGAGCCACCTCAGCCAACATTTTCGAAAGCCTTCCGGCCTTAGAGAAAGATCTAACACTTTTTGGACTTGTTCACCGTTTACTCATTCGTCTGCACAGTCTTTGTTTACAACAACATTCATGGCCTCAAAGCGAAGAGGCTGAGGTTTGCTGGAGAGAACTCGAAACCATAAAGCAGAGATTTTTTCCCGGTAGCTGCTCCTTCTACGATCTGACGGAGGGGGCCTACCACATCGCAGAGGCCTTCTCTAGGAGTGCCGCGTGGCTAGAGAGCATCGCCAAAGACACCACCATGACGGTTCACTCCCGCGAAAAGACACCTGAAGATTTTGAGGCTTTCTGTCAGCAAAAGGGGAGCCTCGCTCTCGCCGTAGAGCAATCTCTCGTAGCCCTGCAGTCCGCCTTTAACAAGCTTGCACAGGCTCTTCCTCAGGTTTTGGAGGCAGGGGCCGGTAAGGCTACGAATATTTCCGAATTGTTCTTTGATGGAGTTTATCGTGCTATGGATGTTGCCCAAGCCGTTGAAAATTGGGTTTCTTTCTTAGGGTATACCGCTCCCTCAGAATCCCCCCAATCCTTGCCGGAAACGTGGAACTGTGTGGCCTTCTCCCAGACAGTGGAACGCATAAGCCAAGAACTCAAAAGGCTCGCCAAAGCAACGGTGTCATGCGGAGATCAGGTTGATAAATTTTTACCTTACGTGCCTGATCTTGTTGAAACAGGAACCGGCATCAAAAACGGAGCCTTGGCTCTTCGACGGCTGCGTTTACCTCTAGAGGACATCTCCGCCACACTGCGGCGCCAGGCGCTTTCTCAAGGAGTTTTGTACTGCTCTCAGTGCCAAACAAAGGGGGTGGCTCAAACCTCTTTCAAGATCGTTTTAGCATGTGTAGAGGTTGAAGAGGCTATGAATTACGCTTCTCATCAGTTTTTAACACAAGCCAAAATCCGCCCTCTAAGGGTCATGCACGAATCCCTCAAACAAGCAGTTACCTCGTCTCGAGGTCACTCCCTCCTCATGGATTTAGCTTCTCCTAAAATTGATGAAAGCGGAAGGGCTGAAACAACACAGGACGGCAAACCCGTGTGGGCGGAGGGAAGTTTGCCAGCTACACTTCAAGACCTCAAACAGCATTTAGAACAAATCATGAAAATCACAAAACCACTTTACAAGCCTCACACACCTCAACAGCTTGCCGAAATAAGTCACTCAACATTCACAAACCGTGGAACAACGCAAACCGACTGAGGAAAAGGAGTGGTGGTCACAACAGGGATCGAACCTGTGACCCCTACGATGTCAACGTAGTGCTCTACCTCTGAGCTATATGACCACTAGGCCCTTTTTACCAAATTTTGCGCGATGAGAAAAGTTCCCTTATCGTGCAGTTGTGCGAGTAACATCTCTAACTTTTTCTTGCGACATTTCAGTCGGCGTCTTGTTTATCTTTTATTAATTTTATCTTGCTACACAAAGGTGTGTTTCTGTTTTTAAGATTTCATATCTTCAAGGGGGATGAATGAAGAATATTTTTGTTAAAAGCCTACTCAGCATCACGCTGTCCTTAACCAGCTACGGGTCAGAGGAGGAAAACGCTCAAATTTCACAAGAAACTCCGCATTTTCTTTCACTTTCAAACAAAGTCTTCCATGAGAGTGGTTGGGGCCTAGAGTCGTATACGGAGCGCACCCCGACCCAGGAAGAGGTGGACCACTTCTGCCAATGGGTTCATGACGCTGTCAGCCGTCATGGTTCCATCCAATTGATTCTAGGTGACCGCGGTTCAATCCGATTTCGTCAACAGGACTTCGAACAAGCCGCAAGAGGACTCATTTTTGTTGATTCGGGCCTTTCTCCTGACGACCCCTACACGGCTCTCCGTGATGTATTTGGAGTTAGTGGGACTTTTTCCGATTTTGTGACGTTTATCCGTAACCACAACGACGTTCAGATGACACTGAGGGAGAAAATTAGCCTTATTTTTGATGATTGGTCGCTGATCTTTAACGAACAGACAAGCCAACTCCTCGCTCCTTTTCATTTTGTGGATGGCCTTGGGAAAGTGGATATATTAGACCCTCTACTAACGGCATCAGGGCGCATTTTTACATCCGCCTCGTCGTTAACTCCAGAATACTTAAACTATCTCGAGCTGGACTACGACATGATGCTTTGCAAAGACAACGTTAGGCAGTACCCAGCCCTCGCTCTGACGGCATCAGTAACAACGGACGAAAATTTCTTTTCTCCTCTTCCTCGGTGGGTCGTTTCCCCGCGTCGTGCTGTTATAGACGCTCTCAACGACCCTTCTCGCAGGAGGCCACCGCAAGATCGCCAAGGAGAGGTCGAAGCTCTAGCCCAAAAAATGGGGGCCGTCGACTATCTCCATGATCTGATGACGTTCTTTTTTGCAGATGGCCGATTTGGTGATAGATTTGTCATGCTTGAGAGGAAGACCGTCGAAGAAGAATCATAGAGAAATGGCTTGGGATCAACGTCTTTTTCAGGAACCCCTAACTTTAGGGTCCGTCACGTTGTCTTCGCGTGTTATTTTGGCGCCTATGGCTGGTGTGACGGATTGGCCCTTTCGGACTATTGTCAAAGAGTTCGGCGCAGGGCTTGTTGTCTCCGAAATGGTCGCCAGCCGGGCCGTTGTGGATTCCGTTCGTAATCCCGTTATTCGTCGTCGTTTGCGACTGTTTGACCCCACCCAAGAGTCACCTCCTGTCTCGGTCCAACTTGTGGGGTATGACCCTGAAATCATGGCCGAGGCCGCACGTTTTAACGAGGACCTTGGCGCTCACTTACTGGACATCAACATGGGTTGCCCTGTCAAAAAAGTCGTCAAAACGGATGCCGGAGCAGCTCTCATGCGGGATGAAGCCCTTGCCCGCCGAATCATTCGCTCTGTCGTCCAGGCTGTCCACATCCCCGTAACCGTCAAAATGCGTCTCGGCTGGGATGGGGAACATTTAAATGCCGCCTCCCTCATTAAAATAGCCGAAGAGGAAGGAGCTGCCGCCGTCACGGTTCATGCGCGCACGCGCTCTCAATTTTACGAAGGACACGCAGACTGGAAGGCTCTCCGGGCCCTCAAGGACGGAGCACACATCCCCATTATTGGTAACGGTGATGTCACAACCTTTGCGGATGCTGCACAGTTGTTGGAAGAAAGCGGTGTGGATGGTATTGCTGTAGGAAGGGGTGCCTGTGGACGTCCTTGGTTCTTGAGAGATTTGGACTTTTACCTTCGCACCCAAGAGACTCCTCCAGCAATATCAGCAGCGGAGCGCTTGGAAACCGTTCAGAGGCATTGGAAGCGCATTTTAGAGTACTACGGCCAAGAGCAAGGCGTTCTGCTGGCTAGAAAACATTTGGGGTGGTACAGCAAAGGCCTCCCTAACGCAGCCGAGTTTCGCCTCGCCGTTAATTCCCTTACGGATCCCAAGGCCATCAACGCCATCATGCAGGATTTTTTCTCGCAAAAGGAACTTCAAGAGGCGCCTCCAAAGTTCTAAGCCCCGCGAGTCAGAAACCAACGCTAAGACAATAAGTTAATTTTTCTTGTGCTATCTTAGTGCAATGCCATACAATGAATGCTAGGAAGAGGTTAATTTTGTAAAAAGGAGTTTCTATGAGAAACAATAGAAAAGCCGCTATGCTCCTGGGAGGAGTCCTGGGGTTATCCGCGGTTCATATGTACGCGAACAAAGCAGAGAGACCTGTCGCTTATACGACTGAAGAGGAGAGAGCTATCGCAGCGACGCGGCTCATTAATATCAGAGATTACTGGAAATCATTAAATAGGTGGACTGGGCAGCAAAGTGAGGTATTAAAGCAAAATCCTGAAGCTGACGTTGATTATGCTGACATTGTCAACCCGGCGATCAAGAATTATGTGGAAGAGGGAGATCCCAATCATCCTGAGTGGAATAAAGCCAGACGGATTTTATCGATTGGAACGGATGTCTATTATGGGCTGTTGAGGAATGAATATATTTTGGAACACTTCGACCAACTGAGCGATAAGGCCATAAAATCGTTTGTCTCGGAGACAGATTCTCATCAGTATATGTTGAGTGATGTTTCCAAACTCTATCAAACAGCAAAGTTCGAGGAGGAGCATCCTTCCCTTACCAAAAAGATTGCCGATGGTGCTAAAGGATTCGGACGCGGTGTTGCATATTTGACGAGCATGTTGTCGCATAACACTGCCCTTAACATTTCGGTTATTTGGGCAAACTGGGCAGCACAGTTCACAGATTGGTATGGTCTCAACCTCCTGTGTGTTCCTTGGTATTTCGTGAAGACTGTAGGTTGCGTATTATGCCCAATTTGGTCTGCATCCCTGGATGAATATCAGGATGAGCGGTTGGGTCGGCTCGGATTGAAAGAGGGTCTTCATGCAATCAGCATACACGAACAGAAAGTTGCCAAAGCCCTTGGGAATGCTGATGCCAGAGATGATCTACGCTATTGGGTAAAAAGTTCAAAAATCAAGGAGAGCGGCGGGTATTTCTTCGACAAAGACACCTCGCATTTTAATTCATGGTACTAAATCCATCTTGAGTAGTTAGCGGGGTGAGTGCGCAACTAAAAATCGGTGTTGTGTACTTAAGGAAGGGGTTCTTGCTCTTTTAACGGGTAGGAGCCCTTTCTGTTAAAGGGATGGCAGATGGTTTGGTACGCGTTTTGCAGATGTTTGGCCAAAGCCGCGGTGCTCCTTGATTGATTTTTCCAGTTTATTTTCGTAATGGGGTTAAGAGGCTCAGGCGGCAAAACCTCCACCATTCCTCTCATTCTTGACCATGGTCTGCAAAAGGCTGTTGTAACAAATCTGTTAAATTCGGTAGTTGTTATAGATTGCATAAAACCCCCTCCCCAAAATGGAGTCGCACTTATATACCGACTGCGACGCAACCCATAAAAAACTCAAGAAGGTTCTTCAATTTTATGATGTTCACTGATTTTATACTTGAAAGGCCCGGTTTTCTCCGAGCCTTTTTTATTCGTTTTCCTGATCTCTTCTAGCAAAACCTACTTCTTCACGCTTTGGTAGCGCAAAAATCCTTCAAGCGATTCAAGGTTCTGAGAAATCGTCCCTACAGATTTTTTATTAGGGAAGAATTTCGCAATATCTAAATCCTGTTCATGGATGAAGTTGTCGATAACCTTAAACATCCCCAATCCCTTGGCTGACAGGCGCACATAGAAAGAACGACGATCATGCGGGGAGGGAGACTGGACAATATACCCCATTTGAATGAGCTTTTTGAGGTTATAGGAGACATTGGATCCTTGGTACATTCCCCGCGAAGTGATTTCCCCAACGCTGACCTCTTGGTCGGCTATATTGTAGATCATCATAGCCTGTACGTTGTTGATATCATAAGCAGGTATTTGTTCCAGCCTCTTCTTAATAAGCTCAAGAAAAAGCCGGTAAGAGCGCTCAACACTGCCCATGATGTTGTAGTAGATAGATTCCATAAGACCTGTCATCCAATATTAAACATCTTTTTACTGAATATACGAAATAATATTTAATTTTTTATTAATATTTTTATTTATCAATAAGTGAATTAAATATTTATTTCTTCCAAAATGAAGGAACTAATAGTGTCAAAAGCGTGAGGACTTCAAGACGCCCCAAAATCATGCAAACCATGAGGATGATCTTCGGGAAAATAGCGATGCTGACGAGTGACCCCGAGGGCCCTGCCAAATTGCCAACACCAACACCGAGGTTGCATAAAGCTGCCATGGCCGCGGAAAACGATGTTTGGAAATCTAATCCGCTAAAGGAGAGCGCTATGGCCGCTATGATGATAAGTACGAAAAAGAGCACGACGAAAATAAAAATAGACATCGCAACTGTTGGAGAAATCTCCTTGCCATCATAGGTCGGGATATAAATCCCGTGAGGCCTGCGCAATTGAAAAATGTGAACTTTGAGGGAAGACAGTAAAATTTGCCACCTAAAAATTTTAATCCCCCCTGAGGTTGAGCCTGTACAGCTTCCAATGAGACCTAGAACGGGGAAAAGGACTTGAGTGAACGTTCCCCACGATTCATAGGCATCGTTCACAAATCCCGTTGTTGTTAACATTGAAACAGCATAAAAAACTCCGTCACGCAGGCTCCGCAAAAAGGAAGCATCGTTTTTCACCCAGCGAAGGAGGGTAATCAGAATCACAAAGAATAAGATTGTTTTAAAATATCCACGAAGTTGCATATCTTTTCTCAGCAAAAACCATTGTCCACGGATGAGTTTGATGATCAGCAGAAGAGAAGTCCCACCAAAGAGCATTCCGCACAGAAGGATCAGCTCGCAACGAAAACTGTGAAAGGCTGCAACAGAGTCAGGGTGGGTCGAGAAACCGCACGTCGAAACGGCTGAAATGGCGTGGCAAGCAGCTTCTAAGGTGGAGAGGTGCGAAAAGCGTAAGGAAAGAAAACATATAAGAATAGCACCTGAATAAACACTCAAAATCCAAGTAGCCATTTGAACAACGCTTGGCAGAATTTTTTCACTTTTCTCGGAGGATTCCGTTCGAAAAAGCTGCATTCCCCCAATACGCAAAGCCGGAAAAATCAGCATTCCCATCAAAATGATGCCAACACCGCCGATATAGGCCAGAAGGAATCGCCAAAGGATGATCCACCTGGGGAGGTCATCCAGGCTTTGGATCATTGTACAACCCGTCGTTGTCAGGGCGGCTACAGCTTCAAAATAGGCATCAATAAAAGTTAAATGTGCCGGAACGCAAAAGTAAAAAGGAAGGCCAGCAAATAAAGGCAGGATAAGCCACGTTAAAGACGTTAATAAAAAAGCATCAACAGTTTCAAGCCTAGCGGCACCAGGTCTCTTGTTGGCGAACACTAAAGCCAGTCCAACAAAAGCGCACCCTGCCATGGGAAGCAAAAAATCACTGACTTGAAAGAGCCCTGTTAACACAAACTCACAAAGGACAGGAATCGCCATCAGTACGCCCAAAATGGACAACAGGACGCCGTTAGCGAAAAGGACGACGGGAACATTCATAGGCCAACAAAAAAGGGAGCAAAAGCCCCCCCTTAACAACTCTAGTGCGCCAAAATGGCGAGTAAGAGCAAAGCAACAATGTTGATGATTTTAATCATCGGGTTGATGGCCGGACCTGCCGTGTCTTTGTAAGGGTCTCCCACTGTGTCGCCCGTGACAGCAGCTTTGTGGGCTTCTGATCCTTTTCCACCGTGGTGACCTTCCTCAATGTATTTTTTAGCATTGTCCCAAGCTCCTCCACCTGAAGTCATGGATAACGCAACGAAAACACCTGTGACGATGGTCCCAAGCAACATGGCTCCGACAGCTGAGAAAGCAGCAGATTGCCCCGCAATCGCCATCACAGCAAAGTAAATGGCGATAGGTGCCAACACAGGAAGCAACGAAGGGATCACCATCTCGTAGATGGCCCGTTTCGTCAGCATGTCCACAGCTGCGCTATAGTCAGGCTTAGCCTCTCCCGTCATGATGCCTTTGATCATGGCAAATTGCCGACGAACCTCAAGGACGACAGCGCTTCCTGCTTTGCCAACAGCTTTCATGGCCATGGACCCAAACAAATAAGGAAGAAGCCCACCAATAAGCAATCCAACAAGAATGTAAGGATCTTGTAAATTAAAGACGACTTTAAGATCTGGGAAGTAATGGTGTAAGTCTTCCGTGTACGAAGCAAAAAGAACGAGAGCCGCCAGAACAGCGGAACCAATGGCATACCCTTTCGTAACGGCCTTGGTTGTATTCCCCACAGCGTCCAGTGCATCGGTTACGGTGCGGACTTCTTCGGGCAACTCGGACATCTCAGCAATTCCCCCCGCGTTATCCGTGATGGGGCCGTAAGCATCTAAGGCCACGATCATTCCTGCTAAGGCCATCATGGCAACAGCGGCAATGGAGACACCGTAAAGGCCTGCGTTTTTGTAGGCAACAATCGTCCCAGCACAAATCACAAGAACGGGGAGCGCTGTTGCTTCCATGGAGACAGCTAACCCTTGAATGACGTTCGTGCCGTGCCCTGTCTCGGAGGCCTGAGCGATGCTTCTCACAGGACGGTAAGCGGTTGCCGTGTAGTACTCTGTGATCCACATGAGGGCTCCCGTGATGAGAAGGCCTATTGCAACACACACCATGAGGTTTTGCGTTGTGAAACCAGCGTTGGCTAAAGTCTCTCCGCCAAAAAGGTAACTCGTCACAAGGTAAATGCAGACGGCGGAAATCAGAGCCGTTGCAATAACACCTTTGTAGAGGGCCTTCATAATCTTCGTATCTGTGTTGAGTTTCACAAAGTAGGCTCCGAACATACTTCCCAGAATGCAAACGCCACTAACGGCAAGTGGGTAGAGCATCAGCATATCCTTGAGGGAGTCTTTAAAGGAAACGGAAGCCAGGACGAGGGAAGCCACCAGTGTCACCACGTACGTTTCAAAGAGGTCAGCAGCCATCCCTGCGCAGTCACCAACGTTATCACCAACGTTATCGGCAATAACAGCTGGATTGCGGGGATCGTCTTCAGGGATACCGGCCTCAACCTTACCTACGAGGTCAGCACCGACATCGGCACCTTTCGTAAAAATACCGCCTCCCAAACGAGCGAATACGGAAATTAAAGAGGCACCAAACCCCAAGGAAACTAAGGTTTCTAGCATGAGGCGGTTTTCAACCTTGTAGACAGACGTGAGAAGGTAATACGCGATCACAACGCCTAGCAACCCGAAACTGACAACCAGGAACCCCGTTACGCGGCCGGCTTTAAAAGCCAAGTCGAGTCCTGCTCCCAGGCCATTTTTCGCCGCTTCAGCCGTCCGGACGTTAGCGCGGACGGAAACGTTCATCCCCACGCACCCTGCGCAGCCTGACAAAATGGCGCCTGCGGCGAATCCCGCCGCCACAACGGGACTCATGAAAAACCAAAAGAGGGCCATCAAAGCCAAGCCTACAATGGCGATGGTCCCGTACTGGCGAGATAGAAAAGCCCTTGCTCCGATTTGAATCGCTTCAGCGATTTCCTGCATTTTCTCGTTTCCCTTCGGCATAGCGAAAACGGCTCGCATGGAAAACAGGGCATACAGCAACCCCACCACGCCACAACCTGCGACGATGGTGATAATTTGAGAAGAAGTTAACATAAAAAGTTCCGTTAATTCTTAACCCTAACCTTCATTTTTTATAGCAGAAAATAGGAATAACCCACAAATGGTTCACCTTATGGAAATGGTTCACCTTATGGAGAAGAAAGACAACGCAAAAACCCCGAGGTTTTTCGACCCCGGGGTGGTACAAGTTAGTTGTCTTAGATTTCGGACGCAAGAGTACGACACCTTCTTGCGAAGGTGTTTCTTGCGTCTCGTGTTTGGTTTTTTGAATTCCTGTATATCTCCTCAGAAAAAAAGGCCGAATATTTTTAGGGTGTCCTCATTTGAGGGCAGCCTCGTTAGAAGCCTGTTGCAGAAACCTCTGTACTTGTACTTCGTCGACACGAAGTGTTGCGCCTTGGCTTTGGTCTTTCTCCATAAGCTTTTGAGTTGATGGGAGAGATTTTTGAGGGATCTTTTGGTGAATTGAATTTGTTTTTCACCGAAGAGTGCGCCCTTTCCGCGAAGGGGAGCCTCAAGGGTTCTTGCCTAGGCGATCACCCGCGACTTTGACGAGTCATTTGCCTAATAGTTCGCCAGAGAGTTCGTAAGACCCTGCTATTAATGTTAAGTTAAGTTAAAGTAAAAATCACAAACGTAAAATCTAGAGTGGGTCTTACGAAGCTCTTTTTAAAACCTTCCTCAAACATAACGGACGGGAAAACTTCAGTGTTCAGAGAAGTTCATCATGCGGGAGAATCGCTGGGCGCAGTCCCCCTCCGTCCGTGGGGTTGTTACAAATGTCGGCAATATTGATTAAGTCATGGTGTCCTCCTTAAGGATGTTGATGAAAAGGTATTTCGGCTGTTTTGAAGCCATCTGTTTCACAGAGAAGATGCGTCATAAATTCATGATAAAATTCCTCCTATCGTTAAATTCAGTCTTAAATTGTTTGATAAGTTGAAGAAAAGTCGAGCTTGATGCGGGCTCAACAGAGGGATTCCGCGAGGAGAATTTCACGAGGAGAATTCCTGAACGAAATCCCTGACGATTATTGAAATGTGATGAATGTTTACATAGTGACCTCCTTCGCTCCCTCCAAGGCCTTGAGAGAGGGGAGCTTTGTTTGTTGAATGAAAAAAGAAATGAAATCCGTTACGAATGTCCTTACCTCCCCGTTGAGGGTTGAGGCGGATTATCCTTTTTCGCAACAGATCTATTCTTAAGAGATGAAAAGAGGCGTTGCCCCGGGACCCTGGGTCCAAACTCCGTTGAGTGACCTGCGTCCAGGATCAACGGAATGGCGCCGTATCCATGCTACAAACGATGCGTGTTTATCTTGATATATTTGTCTAATTATATTCATTGTACGATGAGAACACATGTCTTTATTTATTATTTATGTGCTATAACCAACACCCCTTGTAGCATCTTTTGTGGGGCCTTCCCGGATCAACCAAGAGAGACGAACCGAGTACACGAGCGCTGCAATTTCCAACTTTTCGATCTGCAGAAGAAATTTGGGATCTCTTCAAAGACACGCAACAGCAGACCTTACGGTCAACATCGATCTGGACTGAAGAGAAAGGAGTTGGAGTATTCCCCAACACCCAGTAACAGGGTGGCAGATTTTAAAATGTGCGTCAAGAGGGTGATACTCAAAATGTGCAAGAGGTGCGAAGGTGGGGTTGTCTTTTTTTTCGAACTTGTCTGTAATGGACATAATAGGGCTGGATTTGAGTAAAGGAAGGCAATGCTCGGAGCTAGGAAAAAGGCTGTAGAAGTTTTAGATCGGGGCCTAACGGAGGGGAGGCTGGATCGCAAAAAGCTCCAACAGGGAAAACAACAAACTCAGTGGGGAGTGTGGCGTGATAGCCCCTCTCAGCAGGACGTTTCAGAAGAAGATGAGGAGGAGGCTGAGTCTCGGGATTTGCCACAGGGGTATAAGCCCTCAGAAGATGAGCCTTTTATGAACGCGAGACAACAGCTTTATTTCAGGCGCAAGTTGTTGGCATGGAAAAAACAACTACTAGGGGAAACACAGGAGACGCTCGACAACATGATGGGCGCTCTGGCGGCGGCGGACTCAATTGACGTTGCCTGCGGCGTTGTCAGTCAATCTCTCGAATTGAGAACAAGGGACCGCGAGCGCAAATTGATCCACAAAATTGACGAGGCTTTGCAGCGCATCGAGGATGGAACTTACGGATACTGCGAAGAGACGGGCGAGCCTATTTCCCTGCGTCGCCTTGAAGCGCGACCCATTGCTACGCTCAGCATCGAGGCTCAGGAACGCCACGAACGCCACGAGAAGGAGTACTCGGAGGATTAGGAAACAACTCCCATCAGGGTTGGGCGCTGCTGGCGGGCTTGAGAGGCTGTTTTGGAGGAGGTATCTGCGGGACCTGGGCAGGTGTGTAAGAGACTCCAATGTTGAATCAAAAAAGAATTAGAGAGAGTGTAAAGCATCCGACCTGGTTGTACCCACAAGAGAGCGTGTCTTTATCAGTGGATTCTCATGCCCACTTCGGCTGTTACCCTCTAGCTTTTCTGTCCGAAATAGGCAGAGGTGACCGCTTGTGATTTCAAGAAAGTTACTGTGCGAGGGGTCTCATTTTTCTAGCGAATAGGTAGGTGTCCCAACAATTCTAACGGATATGGATCAAAATGATCTAGAGATGAGAAGGTTAAAACCGACGATGAAGCCAGCTTAAACCTGATTTTGCAAGGAGGG
The DNA here is from genome assembly GCA_041200185.1 of Alphaproteobacteria bacterium. Lineage (GTDB taxonomy): Bacteria > Pseudomonadota > Alphaproteobacteria > BNTO01 > BNTO01. The sequence goes on along the minus strand of CP165730.1, from coordinate 124,763 downwards.
ATTGTTGTTAGCTTGCTGATAAAAGAGCCATTGAAAGGTGGGTGGGGATAGTGTTCTGTCGTCGACGGGATAACTGGAGAAAAAACCCTTGGCGAAAAGGAAGAGAAAAGAGGAAAATGGGGCGAGAGGTCGGCAAGAATGAGGCTGGATTTGAAGCAAGAGATTATTCTTGGCATCGGAAAAACGGGAAGGGCAGCACAGGATTTTTGGGGGCGTCTTGGAGTGGCCGTGAGGTTATTTGATGATTTCTGGGAAGAGTATGCGTGGAGGCCGGCTCTTGAGACACTCGATTTTGATTCTGTGGCGGCTGTGATGGCAAGTCCGGGGATTCCTTTTCAGCATCCCGTTGTTCTGAAGGCTCGAGAGAAGGGCGTACCCATCGTGAGTGATTTGGACCTTTTCCGAGCGGCTGTGGGGCGTGCTTTTTTCATGGGTGTGACGGGTACCAATGGCAAGTCGACAACGACGGCATTGGTTCATCATTTACTCAAGCAGGTTTATCCTCATGTCCAGTTGGGGGGAAATATCGGTGTTCCAGTACTGGATTTGCCGGATGGTGATGCGGCGATGAGGCAGCGGGTGGAAACATGGCTGGCGTCCCTGCGAGGGGAATCGGAAGGACATCCTAAGGCAACGAATTGGCCGCGCGAAAACCTTCAGAAGGCGATAGAAGCGGCTCAAAAAAGTGGGGTAGGGCAGGAGGATGTCCCTCCGGTCTACGTATTAGAATTGTCATCCTTTCAGTTGGCCTGGTCGCATAACTTAGGGCTCGACGTGGCTCTTTGGACTAATTTGACCCCGGATCATCTGGATCGGCATGGATCGCTTGAGGCGTATGTGGAGGCGAAAAGGAAGGTTTTTGACGGAGCAGGATTAGCCATTATGGGGGTGGATGACGTACCATCGCGTCAGACTTGGAAGGCGTTGAAGGATCGGAAAAGACCAGTTAGGGGTGTGTCAGTATTGGCGCCTGGCAAGGGGGATGCTGAATCGAGCGATGCCTTTGTGGACGTTGATGGGGTGTTCCACGACAAGTGTCAGATTAGCTCGGCGGGGGGGACGTTGAATTTTTCGGACTTCAAAAATCTGGTTGGGCGGCATAACTGGCAAAATATGGCTTTAGCGACAATGATGGCACGGCAAATAGGCGTTGCCGAGGACGCTTTGCGCGAGGGATTGAGGACATTTCAGGGGTTGCCGCATCGACTGGAAGAGGTTGGTAGGACAGGAGGCGCAGAAGAGGAAATCCTTTTCATTAATGACAGCAAGGCGACGAATGCAGAGTCGACCTCAAAGGCGCTAGAGAGTTTTCCTGATGATGTGATCTACTTGATTGCCGGGGGGAGGGCAAAGAGTGACGGATTGACGCCGGCGGTGCCTTTTATGAAGAGGGTGGCCTGCGTGTTTTTAATTGGCGAGTCGGCGGATCGTTTTTCGAAGGAGTTGGGAGCGGAGGTGCCGCATATGGCCTGTGGAGATCTTGCAACAGCTCTTCAGGAGGCGTTGAAAGCAGCTCAGCAAGGGGAGACTTTTGGACGGCGTTCCCTGAAGGAATATAGGGGCCGACGGGTTGTTTTGCTGTCGCCAGCTTGTGCGAGTTTTGACCAATTCAGGAGCTATGAGGATCGTGGTGAGGTCTTTAAAGGCTTAGTTCAACGTGAAATAAGACGAGAGCAGGAGAGGGGGGGGGATGCCGCGGTTTGATGACACACGATTTATTCGCCGTGATACAAGCCTTGTGGGGCAGTGGTGGTGGACGGTTGACCATAGTTTGTTAGGAACCGTCGTGATTCTCGTAGCGTTAGGAATTCTGTTGAGCGTATCGGCGAGTCCTTTTGTAGCCACAAAGATTGGTTTTGAACGATTTTACTTCGTAAAACGTCATTTGTTTTGGGTTCCCTTGGCGCTGATGGTTATGTTTGCAACATCCCTGATGTCGGCTCAGCACCTGAAGACACTGTCGATTGTGTTGTTTTGTGGTGGAGTTCTTGCTTTATTAGGGGTTCTGTTGATGGGGCATGAAGTGAAAGGGGCCAGTCGATGGCTGACGATCGGTGGTTTTTCAGTGCAGCCCTCAGAGTTCGTGAAACCGGCTTTTGCCGTGGTTGTAGGGGCCCTCTTGAGCGGGCAGCATGAAGAGAGGGATCTTTTTGGCGTTAAGTTGGCCTTGGGGTTGCTGGCGGTGGTTGCCGTTTTGACGCTTGCCCAACCGGATATGGGAATGACGTTTGTTTTGACCGCAGCGTGTTTGGTGCAGATTTTTGTGGCGGGGATGCCGATTTTGTGGGGAGCTGTGGCGTTTGTTGTGGGAGTTGTGGGAGTGTCAGCTGCCTATTTTTGGGTGCCACACGTGACGCGTAGAATCGACGCTTTTTTTCACCCTGAACTTGGTGACCCCGACCAGCTATACCAAATTCGCCAGTCTTTGGAGGCTTTTCACCACGGAGGGTGGTTAGGATGTGGCCCAGGAGAGGGCGTAATTAAGAGGCTTGTCCCGGATGCTCATGCAGACTTTGTGTTTGCTGTAGCAGGAGAGGAATATGGCTTACTCTTTTGCCTCTTTTTGGTAATTCTGTTCACATTTTTGGTGATTCGTTCACTCTTCTTGGCGCTCAAAAAACAGGATTTATTCACAACATTTAGCGTAACGGGGTTAGCTGTTCAGTTGGGATTACAGGCTTTTATCAATATGTCGACGGCGATCAAGCTGATTCCTACCAAAGGGATGACGTTGCCTTTTGTGAGTTATGGTGGGTCGTCCATGCTAGCAGTTGGGTTAAGTATGGGAATGATTCTGGCGTTAACGAAAAGGCAGCATGGACTTGTTGAAGGACTCTACGCAAAAGAGTAAAGATCCACAGCGAAATCAGAACGGGGAAATGGTTGACTATTACGGCGGGGGCCGGTCAGAGTGTCGAAATCAAAGTACCCCCTCACCTGAGTTTGGTGTTGCAAACCTTCGGTGAGGGTGTCAAGAGCAGGTTTAAGCCTTTAATTTACTTATCATATTCGTCTAGAAACTTCTCCAAAGGTTCTATGTGTTGGCTGTTAGTGTTGTCTCTTTGTTTTCGGACAGCATCTAACAACATCTCTTTTTCTTGCTGAAGGTCATAATTTTTCTGGGTAAGTTTAGCAATATCTTTATCGTTAGCTACGGAGCTCGTCCAGTTTGCCGCCCAGAGCCCCGTCATTTCAGTTTGCCATTCTGTATGTAACCGTCCTAGTTCCTTTGCCATCTTTTGCTGGCTAAGGGCAGGACGTTGAGGAACAGAGTCTTGCTCTGTAGATCTTCTGACATCAATGGCTCCAAATCTTATAGCCTGTTGCCGCATTTTTTGTACTTCTTGTTTTAATGTTCTATTCTCGTCTTCCAGTTGTTGTTTTTGAGCCATTTTTTGTTCGTACAGAGCCTTCAAGGGACGATTCGTTTCCTCCTTAAACTTCATAACCTCTTGAACAGCCGCATGGTTGAGCTGTTGTTGACGAGCGAACTCCTTTTCTTCCTCGCTTCCCTGTAAATCCTGCACGAGTTTCTGACACTCTGGGCAAGAACAAGGAATCAACTGCGGTTGTTGGATCTGCTGATCCTGAGAAGCTTCCGACAATATGGGTGTCATAAACAACGCCATGCACCCTATTCTTAAACGATTTGAGATCATATCAACCTCCTCACTTTCCGAGAACTCCCACCACCCGGGTGGGTGCGGTGGATGGAGCTTTCTCCATCTGGCGGGACTATAGCGGATGGTGTTACGCATCGCGTCGTGGGGTGTCAAGATGGCAGGCAGCTATTTTGTGGATAAATGTGGGAAAATTAGGGGGTGCACCCTATCGAGGCTGCACTCCCCTTCCCTTTCAGCTCAATAGATTACTTTTGCGCAGTCCGCGTCAACTCACGGAGTTTTAGCCGGACAGCTTCCAGATCGGGACTCGTCAAAAGAGGGATCAATGTTTGGATCTCTTCAACGCTCTTATCCCACCAGCGAAGCTTTAGAAGCAGATCCACCAGTTCATCATCAAACCGACAACGAATAGGCCGGGCTGGATTTCCCGCAACGATAGTATACGGCGGTACGGATCGACTCACAACGCTGCTCAGACCGACAATGGCCCCGTCTCCAATATGCACTCCTGGCAAAATCGTTGCGTTTTGGCCAATCCACACATCGTTCCCCACGACGGTATCCCCCTTGAGTGGCATTGCCTCCGTAGGTGGAACGGCCTGATTCCATCCTTCAAAAATATAAAACGGAAACGTCGACACCGCACTCATTTGGTGATTCGCACCATTCATCACGAATTCAACCCCCGACGCAATTTGGCAAAACCTGCCAATAACGAGCTTATCACCGTTAAAATCGTAATGATGCGTAACGTGTTTTTCAAAGTCCTGATCACTAAAATAGGTAAAATCCCCAACAATAATATTGGGGTTTTTCACAGTCGGCTTCACGTTTGTGACAGCCTCACAGCCTTGGATTGGAAACACAGTTAACGGATTCGGATTCATCATCTCTCCTTTGGTTAGGGTTTCTCCAACACTCGACCCGCCAAAGCTTGGCCAAGCTAACTAGCAAAGACTTTGAATCCGCACGTTTTTCACTCCTTTTCTGCTCTTCGAATTCATACTAGACGTTGTTGCTGCCATTGTCGAGAGGAGACGGATTACTTATTCGACAGGTACGGAGCAACTAAATCGTTCCATTGATTCTTCAAATTCTGGTTCGACGAGCTCTCTAGTTTTTCGGAAAAAACTGAAAGGCTTAGGAGAAGATCTCTATATCGAATTGATATTCTTCTCGAATTCTCTTGTGCTCGTACAAGTTGTTCTTTTACTTTCTTGATATAGTTACCGTACTCAAGAATTTCTTTGTTGAGCCGGCAAATCGTCCCGGTCAATTTATTCGTGTCTAGTTCTGCTTTTTGTTGATCGAGTTGTTGAATCAGATTTTGATCATATTCCTTCTTCAGCTGAGCGATCTTATCGGTCATTGCGGCTTCATAGGCCTGTTTTAACTTTGCCATCTCCTCACCATGCTTCTTCTTCAGTTTCTCAACCTCAGCCTTATGATCTTTTTCCTGCTGACGAATAATGTCCTCAAGTGCCTTATTCTGTGCACTGTCGCTGTCGATGGCGGACTGCATTATGGATATTTGCCTTTTGAGCTCCACGACTTGGCTAAGATTGCTTTTCTTATACTGATCTAGCTCCTTTGCCAGTTGCGCATTGTTGTGATCGAGCATGGCGTTGATCTCTTGTTGTTTTCTTCTTTCTTGTTCAACAAAGATATATTGTTTCATGTAATCATCGCATGTTTTGCTAAGTTCTTCATAATCATTCTTAAGTTTTTCATAAGCGGCCTTGAAAGCACGTTCTTGCTGTGCCGCTTTGTTTAGTTGCATCATCTGCTTCGCAATAACGGCATCCTTGGTCTTGCTCCGATCGATGATATCAACAATAGGAAGTTTGCGATTTTCAAAACCAGGTTGGCCAATTTGCTTTAAGTACTCGTCGTTTAGGTTATCAATTTCTTCAAGCTTTTTTGTGAGTTCTTCATTTTTACTTTTGAGTTTCTCAACTTTTTCATTCAGTTTTTTGATAAAGACATTCTTGTGTGCGGCAAGCCGTTCAAGAGACTCCGTGGAGGCTTGCTGACGTTCTTCCAATTCCTTTCTTAGCTGATCAATCTGTTTTTGGAGGCTTGCATTTTGACTCTTTGCGTCACTCAATGTCTTGTTAAGAACCTCATTTTGCTGTTTGGTCTTTGCAATCTCTTCCTGATAACGCTTGTGAAATTGATCAATCATGAGATGGATGTCTTGGACTCCTGGGTACTCTTTTTTCATGCTGAACGCGCACCCTAAACTCAGCCATGACATGAGAAATATTCTTGAAACTGTTTGCATAACAACCCCTTTCTTAAGTTGAACGTTAAAAACTTATGATCACGCCTCTCAAAAAAAGGAGGCCCTCCCCGCAGGATCATCACCCTCGCCAGCTCAACAAGCTAGCAGCTAAGGATACGACAAACTCCCTCAGACACCAAGAGGGGCGGGAAACCCCGCCCACTTTTCAAAGCTAAAATTACCGTGTCACCAAAGGAGACTAAATCCACGGATCGTCTTTCATTTCTTTTAACACAGCGCAAATACCTTCCAATTGCGATTTAATATCTTCCGGATCAGATTCGCTATCTTCCAGTACTGCTTGTGCCGTTTCCAACTTATCAAATAGCCTCTGGTTATAATCACGGAGAGACTCGATTGTTGACTCAGTACATTTCCTGTCGCTTTCGCATTCATCGAACTTTTTACGAAAATTCTCCGCTTCTCGGCGAGTTCTCTCTAGTTCCTGCTTCAGCTCATCGATCTCACGATTTGTATTATTTCTATAATTTTCATAACCAACCAGTTCATCCTTTAATTTACTGAGTTCGAAATTTTCATTTTGAAGACGTCGAACTTCCTGCTCTTCTTCGTGGTACCTCTGCCACCCCAAATCTCCAGCTTCCTTTTGTTGCTTAACGTTTTCCTCAAGAGTATCAATTTCTTGCTGCAGCAAAACGAGTGACTTTTTACTATTTGGATAAATAATAGAGAAACTACATTCAATCTTTTTTTGTTTGTCCTGTGGTAAATCGTGTGTCGTTGGCGTCTCTGAAAGAGTATCATTCAAATCTGCCAAACGCTTGAGTTGCTCCACAAGTGCTTCATTGTCCTGTTTATACTCCTTCCACAAGGAGCCGTTGTATTTTTCCAGATTGTCAATTGTCTTTTGCTGTTGTTGCAGTATCGCTTCATATTGCTCCTTTTGACCCTGAATAAGCTTCTGCAGTTGAATAATAACAGCCTCTTTCTCTGAGATGGTTGCCTCCTTCAGGGAGATCGTCTGATCCATCCGTTGTTTCAAGTCCTGGATGGATGACTGAGCAGCTACTTTCAGCGCATTTAAGCACGCTGCAAACGGATCCTGCTGATTGTCCTGGTTTGAGCTATAAGCTATTCCTAGGCATAAACAATTGAATAAAGCGATTTTCGATAACGTTTTCATAAAAACTCCTTTTTTACTAAAAATTAAGAACCTTAACACGTTCCAGATCCGCAACCTCTCGCTTAACGAAGTTAACAGCATTTAAGTTAAATCTTACTTAAGAGATTGTCCATCTGAACGATCAATATTAGCATTGTTTTTGCTAAGTGCAATACTTAAAAAGTTAAAAATGATCAGTTATGAATCAATTCGTACCCCATCATTTGAAGGTGATTTGTAAATGAGTAGAAGAACGAGATAAGAGCCACCTTATATCAACAACCCCTCCTCTAGGCATTTACTGATTTTTGTGTAGAATGGGCCTGTGAGCTGACGCGAGGCTTGGGGCCTTAGTAGCTTGAGGAACGAGAAAGGCCGAGGAAGGATGGGCGCGACGGGAACTGAACAGACGAGGATTGACTGTTCCGTTGCAAATTTGCTGTCGGTTTCTCTTCCTGTGATCTTGTCGATGTTGTCGGGGACATTGATGCAAGTGTTGGACCGCGCCATGCTGTCTCATTTCAGTTCTCATGCGATGGATGGGGCGACGTTCGCTTCGCAATTGTTGGATCTTTTCTTGCTGCCTATGCTGTCGTTCGCCACTGTTTCGGAGGTTTTTGTCGGCCAGCTGAACGGAGCGCGTCAATTCAAAAGGACGTCCACGCCGGTCGTGCAGATGGCCCTTTTTTTGATCGGAATTTGGGCGATGATCCTTCCGCTGGTCTTGTGGAAGCAGGAGTTCTTTTTTCCTGAAGAGTTGCGGGTTGATGGAGGCGCCTATTTTCGCGTCGGTTTTTTCACGTTGCCGTTTTACATTATCTTCTCTTCGCTTTCGGCGTTTTTCATGGGGACGCGGAGGCCAGCCGTGATTGTGCCCTGCATGATTGTAGCTAATACTTTGAACTTGGTGCTGGATTGGCTGATGATTTTCGGCCATGGTCCCTTCCCAGCCATGGGAACGCAAGGAGCGGCCTTGGCATCCATGATTGCTACCGTTTTGTCGTGCGTGTTGATGTTGAGGTTCTTCTTCTCGAAATCGAACGCCTCGAATTACGCGACTCGGGCTATCAGGTTGGATCTCTCCCTTTTGAAGAAGAATATTGCCCTGGGAGCGCCTTATTCTCTGGCTGAGGTTGTGGAGATGTCGGTTTGGTTTTCCGTTTTGTGGTTCTTGGAAGACATCTCTCCGGTTGAGCTGACGGTTTACAATATTGCTATAACTCTTTGGATCTTTTTCACTTTTGTGATCGAGGGGTTTCAAAAGGGTGTTATGGCTCTGGCCTCCAATTGCTTCGGAGCTCAACAACTCCAGGGGGTCAAAAAGTTGCTGCGGTCGATGGGGTGGCTGACGGTATGGGGGGCTGTGTTCATGTCCATTCCGTTGATTTGGCTGTATAAACCTGTTTTGAGTCTCCTCTTTCATGTGCAAGACCCTCTTCTGCTGAGCATGGGGCAACCTGTTTTGTTTTGGTTGTGGGTTTCCTTGGTCCTCGTTGTTTTCACTTCGGGAGGTCTGGTGGGGATCCTGAATGCGGGGGGAGACACCTATTTCTTGACGGCTGTCAAAATCTTGACAATGCTCCTCGTCGTTGGTTTGCCTGTTGGGGTCATGCACCACTTGAGGATTTTGACAGCTGTTGGAGGCTGGATTTTGTCGGGACTCCAATTGTTGGTTGCTTTGGTCTGCTTGCTGTGGCGATATCGAAGTCAGCGGTGGATTCACACTCTGGTAAGCAGCTCTGCAAGCAGGAGTGTTTGAAGGAATTGGCTGCGGTAAGGTTTCTTCCTCAAGGCGGGGAAAATCCTCCTTTTGGGAGATCTGTTGAGTTCCCTGAGACAAGCAGAAGGAAGAAACAACCTTTTTTACCAACGCCTCCAACGGGTTTTTAGGCGTTAAAGCATAGCTGTTTTGTGAAGTTATCAGGGGATGCAAGACAACCCCTGTAGGCTCATTCTGTAGGGTTGGATCATCCTGTAGTGCAGGACCTTCCTTTGGCGCAGGACCTTCCTGTAGCCAAGCGTTAAAGTCATTGCAAAGATCCGTAAGGGAATACCCCTGACGGTAAGTGTTCAGTAAAAATGTGTTGAGCATCGTGCCCTCCTTGTTGGTTAAAGTTCTTTCCCTATTTTCAGGATAAGCTGAACCTAAGAATGAAATCTAGTTTTTAAATAGCCCATCTTGTTGAGGCAAAAATACTTGATGTTTTAAAATAAAATAGGCTCTATTTTGTTTGAGCGAATTTTTGTTGATTTAGTGGAAGAGCCTTCTATTACGTTCTCGCCCGTATTTGCGGTTTTGGAGGTTTTTGTTCATTTCCTACTTCGTGGAACTCGACGAACCTAGTGCGATAAGATTTGGATTCTAAGATTTATCGAAAGGCATCCTCGACAGAGTAGCTCAAGCGGTTTTGTCGAATGAAGCTTTTCAATGAGTCCTCTTAATTTTGTGTGAGATCAGACCCATTTTCACCATGAGACGGAGGAAGTCAGGGGACATCAAGCCTCGCAGAGCGTCTTTGTAGGGGGATAACTCAGGGAAATCTTTCAGAAAAGCGTCAACGGAGAGCCAGTGCACATAAAATTTGCGAAGAGCATTGAGAAGATCGGCATCGGCGATAAGGGCAAGCGAGTGAACGACCATCCCGCAGTGATCTCCCTCTCGTCGAATGAGAGCCGTCATGGTCTTGAGACCAACTTTGACTTGCAGGGCTGGATCACAAAGGTCAGGCAGAATCGTTGCCTCATATCCCCACATAAAAAGGGTTGCTAGCACGCGGAAACGATCCTCCGTGCGGCCTACAGTTGCGTCAAGAAACTGTTTGAAGAAAGATATGTCATGAATTTTATTAAAAAAGTCCTTAAATCTGAGGCAACTTTTAGGTGAGGAAGGACCTGCATTGCTAAAGACAGGGCAAGCCAAGACATTGCACATAGAGATGTCACTTCCGTAAGTCGTAGGATCAATAAAGATATCGGAATGAAGTCGCTCCAAAGCTGTCGTTGAATGTTGTGAAAAATAAAGGCGACAGTGATTGATATAATCCTTTTCAACTTCTTGTGGAAAAGCATCCCCAACGCGGTAAAAATAAGGTGTCATCTCTGGCCAAGGAACCCTGAACCACGGGCGCTCATCCTCCGTCAAAGCTATTCGAGAAGGGGATGAATCTGTCTCGGCCAAAAGAAGGGAGGGTAACGCCCACCCCGCACCAGCAAGGGCCAAGATGGCAGTTCGACGTTGCCTTTTCTTCATAAGATCTCTTAACAAAATCCCGTTTCGTAAATGAATGATCTGGTACATAAGTCACCTCTGTTAAGTTTACGACGGACTTAACTTTGATTGGGTGTGATCTTTCTTTGTTTGTAAGGTAATCCGAGCCATGCGCCTCTATCGATTCTCACAAAAATGACCGACCTTGGGGCCTTTGATCCAAAGCCCCAAAAATCGCATCCTGGTCTTATACTCGTTTCAATCCATACCCTCTTCACATTCTTGTTCTTCTTCACCCCATTCTTCTTCTCCCCATTCTTCTTCATTGAAACTTGTCTGCTGACGGTTCTCTTTGGGGTAAAGAGTGAGTATCTCTATTTTACACTCATCTTTACACTCATCTGTCTCATTTTGATTACTTGTTTTTTTGGACTGAAAAGAAGGAACTATTATCAATTTTAAGTGAGATTGCATCAAGGGAACATCACCTCTTCCTCGACCTGGCCTTATCATCAAATCCTTAAAAACATCTGCTTTAGCGAATATTGGGGCATTTTGATCCGATTCTAACTTGTTTTTTTCTGGACATTCTCTTGGATACATAAATACGGCTAACCTGTATTGCTTTGATCCATTCTCGTCAATTATTTCCTGTCGGTATGTTACTTTAGGATCTGTTTTTTGGTAACAGTACAGGATACCTTTTAGGATTTTGATTTGTTGTTCTTCAGAATTTCCCCTTATAATAAAATCAGGATGCTCGTTTTTATTATACGTTCTAATTACGTTTTGTGTCATCACAAAAGCCGACTTTTCCTTGTCATTATTCCCTTCTGTCTGGGGTCCATCCACTTCCAAGACGATGTGTTTTTCCTGTATTGCGTGGGGCCACTTAGCCCCTAGCTCCTTCGCCAAAGGAATCTTGTGGATGATCTGTTTTTCTAATAATTCTGCAAAATAATTCGCCGAAGATTGTACGGCATCATCTACCTTTTCATCTGCAGACTTAGTAACAACCCTTGGTTTACACGACACCAACTTGCTTCCAACACTTGATGCTTGGACTCGCAACGAAGACGGCGTCAACATCGTCATCGTCAAAAGACAAGCAACACAAAACTTTGTCTCCTTAACAGCATAAAAAACCATATCTTCCCCCTTGTTGATTTACTACCTATCCACAACTCTCATTTCACTGAGACATGACCTGTGCTATGACCTCATGAGTTCTAGTTAATGTCTCTGATAATTGCTTCAAATCCTCACCAGTCCTCTTCACAGCGAACAACACACCCCACCTCACATAAGCAACCCTGTCATAGACTTGCTTTAGCTGCGACTCCAAGGACTCACTCATATCTGTGGGGTATTTAGCCTTTCCATTATCCAAACAGCTATTAAATTTTTGAAGCGCTTTTGTAAGACACTCCGTAGCTTGTTTATCCAGTGGACGAATCCGAGCTTCAACAACTTCCTTAACAGCCTGGGGTAGTTCCTCAAGACCTGAAGCCATGGCTACTCCTCCGCTTACGACCCATGAGACCACAGCTGGGATCAACCCGTCTCTCCTCAACTTTATCCACTTCATCGCTCGCCTGCTCCACACAACCATCTCACCCTCTTCAGGGTAACACCTCTCTATTTTTCTTTCAAGTTATTTCACCTTACTTCGTTGGTTGTCGTTTGCTACAAGTCTATATTATGTATTTTGAGGTGTGTCATTAACCCCTTTTCCGAAATAGATCTATAGTGTCTTCCTTGTTTTGAGAATAGGCGGCAGAGAAGATGAGTCCTTGGCTGGCGAGCAGGGTTAACAGAGACGAACCACCATAGGAGACGAGAGGAAGGGGGATTCCCACAACCGGTAACAGGCCAACGACCATGGCGATGTTGATGATGATGTAACAGGCGAAAGACGCTGTGAGGCCCGTGATGAGGAGTTGGCTGTAAGTACTGCGCGTATGAAGAGCGGCCAGGAGGTTCAGCAAAATTAACCCCAAATAGAGAATGAGCAAAAGGAGGGCTCCAACAAAGCCAAACTCTTCGCTAAGAAGGGTGAAGATAAAATCTGTATGCTTTTCCGGGAGGAAATCGAGAGCTCCTTGGCTGCCCTTTAGGAATCCTTTGCCGAGTACCCCCCCCGAACCGATGGCTATTTTCGACTGAAGGGCGTGGTAGCCTCTGCCGAGAGGATCGCTTTCTGGGTGAAGAAAAATAAGGATCCGACTTTTTTGGTAATCGTGCAAAAAATGCCAGAAAATCGGCAAAGCACAAGTAGCGAGCGAGAGGATTCCTCCGAAAAATCGCCATTTTGCTTGAGCAAAGAAAAGGAGGGCACCGCTGCTGAGAACGAGGAGAATCGCCGTTCCGAGATCGGGCTGTTCAAGTGTGAGTAGGACAGGTACGGTAACGAGAAGAAGGGGAGTAATATAAGCACGCCAACCAAGAGATAAGGGAACATCGTGAAGGCGCCTCGCCAAAGCCAAAATCAGGGCGATGCGCATAAGCTCAGAGGGCTGAAATTTGATGAAGCCTAGGTTTATCCAACGCTGAGCTCCCATCCCCACCACCCCAAGGAAAGTTGTGGCCAGCAGGCAGGCTAACGCCATCGCATAGAAAATATACGCAAAACTATAGAAGAAACGATAAGGCGTAGCTGCAACAACGAGCAGGGCAACAATGCCGAGAAGGAGGTGTATGAATTGGCGAGCACACCAAGGCGAGATACCTCCTCCTGCGGAGTAGAGTAGAAGAAAGCTAAAGCTCAAGATGGCACCGAGATTGAGAAAAAAAAGCGGTGGAATGCTTCGGAGCTGTTCGATTTGAAAAAAATCGAGGATTTGCCGGCACCTCTCGACAAAACGATCATTGTGAACCGTTATCATGAATCGACTCCTGAAGGAGTGAAAAAGCTCCGTGGCGGGCCCACAGAAAATAGGCAGACAAATCATACTGAGGGAAAATACGGCGCAAGATGCGGCAATAGCGAGCTAGCTGAGGTCCGTACATTTCAGCACCCTTTCCGGGGGACTCGGCTGTTGTTTTCACCTCCGTCACGACGACGCGACTATCATCCACAAAGAGGAAATCAACGCGGTAGACGTGATCGTCCTGAAAAAGCGAAACTTCAGATTTACCGAGCTTGAGATAAGTAAACTCTGGACAACGTGGAATTTTCAGAAGATGACTCAAGAAGAGGGGGTCTTGCCGAAGCGTTTCAGCTACGACGGGCTCTGTATGGGCGTCGAACCAAGTGAGAGCGGAGGTTTCATCAAAAGGAGATTCTGTTAAAGCTTGGATGAACCTGTGCACACCAACGCCGATGAGAGCGGAGTCGTCATCCGTCGATCTTGGAGCAAGGTGGCGCAGTTTAGCAGGAAACACCTGAAGGACTGATGAAGCCGCGGGCTCAGAACCTGATGAGAGATCGGGAAAGGAGAATTTTGGCTGCGAAGATGGTGGAAACGACGGTGTTGGAAGCACGGTTGGGAGAGTGCGGGTGGATGGAAGAGGTTCAGGTGAGGCTTGTTTCTTAGGCTTCTTAGGCGGCGCAACTGATAATAACGGTTCTCTTGTAAGGGGTGAGGGATCAAACTCCATGGTACCTTCCACTTCTTTTGCCGAGAGAGCCTGATCGACCAAGTCCGTCCAGCTATCAGGTTTGCGGTACCCTACCACAACAAGTCCGTCTTGTGCACGTGTAAGAGCGACATAAAGAAGACGTCGACTTTCCTCCAGAAGTCCGCATGTAGCGGTCTCACGGATCTTTTGCGCTGGTTTCGTTGTCAGTGTTGTAGGAGGCATCAAGAGAAAACCTGTAATCTTCTGATGAGAGTGACTTTCAAAGGTAAACCATTTTTCCTTTTGGAGAGAAAGCGGTTCGGCAGGGTCAACCACAAAAACCAAAGGCGCTTGCAATCCTTTGGATCCATGTACAGTCATAAAACGCACGCCTGACGATTGAGTCGGAGAAGCGATGGCTCCCGTGTACGTCTGCAAAAAGTCGTGTAATCCCATAAGTGAGGGGGAGTTTTCTGTCAAAAAATCCCATAAAATATCCAAAAATCCTTCCAAAATGACGGGTGTCTCGCGTTCGGTGCGGATCCAGAAAGGTTCGACGAACTTCACGATTCTGTAAAAATACTGGAAAAAATCATCCTTCGTCGTGCTGCGCCGAGCTTCATTCTGATAGCTTTCAAGCAGGGCTTTTACATCAGAAAATGACGCGTCGGACAGGATCCGATCATAAAGGCTTCCTTCCCGGTTATGACACGCTGTGAAAAGCCTTTCTTCCGAAAAAGTGGCATCCAGAAGAAAAGGGCTTTTCAAGAGGCAAGCTAAATTGTAGTCATCGTAAGGATCCACGAGAAAACTCACAAAAGCCTGCAAATCAGCTCCAACAAGTGTGCGCTGTAAGTGGAATCGTCCAGCTGATGCGGTAGGAATCCCTAAATCCTCAAGCTTTTGGCGAATCATTGTCCACAAATCGCTGCGTTTTCGTGCCAAAATAAGAACATCTTCTGGAAGGAGATTTCGTCCAACAGACGGTAGAAAGAGTTTTCTATCGAGCAAGGTCTTGAGTTCCTGAACCACGGCTGTTGCGAGAGCCTCAAGGGGGGAATCAAGCTCTCCGTCGTCAGAAGATGCAGATGTTCCGCTAGCCGGCAGTTTTGCAGACGGTGCTGTTACTTCAGGGGTATTTTTGGGTAAGGAGACCGAACAGCACTTAACGAACCCCTCTGATGAGCGGGCAGAACGGTGGGGGCGGTAGGCTTCATCAAAAGCAATACCCTGCGGGTTATCTTGAAAAATGGAATCTACAACGCGCAAAATAGCCGGGGCTGTTCGGTACGACGTTTGTAAGTAAATTTGTTGGAATGTTCCACCTCGTCTCTTGATCATTTGTTGGAAAACGTCCGGCAGTGTTCGAAAAAGCCAGGGCCTTGCTCCCTGGAAACTATAGATGGATTGCTTGATATCTCCGACAACGAAGACGGTGTTTTGCGCTTCTTTAAAGAAAACATGAACCAACTGCATCACAATTTGCCATTGGGGAAGGCTTGTATCTTGCGCCTCATCCAAGAAAAGGTGTTTGAGCGGAAAAATCTTTTGGCAGGCAGAGAGTGCTTCCTCATCCGTACTTAAAAGATCTAATAATTTCTGCATTTTGAAGATTAAATCCTCAAAATCACAAGCATTTTGTCTGTTTTTCTTTTCTTGATACCTTTGGAAAAGAACATCGGCCATCTGGACAAGAGCCTCTGTTTGTTGAATCAACTTATCCGTCTTTTCCTTCATAGTTTGCGCAACGAAAGACTCGGCTTGTTGAACAAACGCTCCGCAAAGCCTGGGTTCACTCTTCTGAAGGGACGAACTGAGGAGCTTTTTTCTTGGAGTTTGGCTCTGAGTAAAAAAAGCCGTCAAAAACTGCCCCTGACTCGCTGCTTTGAGTACATTTCTGTCGGCAGATGAAGTTGCCAAACTTTCAGACAGTTGTTCTGCCAGATGACAAGTTTTTTTGGCATCAAAAGGGAAGAACATTTGAGTGTCATCAAGCTTTTGGTGAAGAAAACGATCAAAGGAGTCTTGATCAAAAGATTGGATAAAAGGAGCAAAATCCTGTCGCCTGGCTAAGAGGGCCTGTAAGGCTTCATCAATCTGGTCAAGAGACAACGACTGGAGGAGAGTCTGGAGGTGAGTGACAAAAGCCGGGGCCGTCTCGTCGAGGAAGCTTTCCTCCTGAATCTGCTGCAAAATTTTCTGAGCAGCCCCTCCATCAAGGATTGTAGGTGTGACATACATTTCCGTGAGGAGAGAGAACTGCTCGAGAAAGTCCTTACAGAAGCTATGAAGGGTCTGTATGCGCAGGTTGTGTTGTTGACAAAGGTAAGTCTCATAAAGTGTTGTAGCTTTTTCACTTTCTTCCGGAAAAGGAGGACGATGCAGCAAATTTTCCAGTGATTTCTCGCGAGCTTCGGGCGTCGCCTCAGCCCATTCCTTGAGCTTATCGTGAAGGCGGGACTTCATCTCCGTTGCTGCTGCGTTCGTATAGGTAAACCCCACGATTGACCGAAAATCTTCTCCCAGAAGCAATAATCGGAGAAGTCGATCTATCAAAACCTTCGTCTTCCCCGATCCAGCAGAGGCAGAAACCCAACTGCTTTTTAGAGGATTCGCTGCAGAGAATTGAAGATCTGTCATCGTTGAACAGAAACCTGAGGCGCCGAGGATGCAGGATGATTTAAGTCATTATTCTGAAATTTGTGTATAAACAGACCAGGAATGCGAGCAAGAACAGAGGGATCATTCACCCGAAGGCTTGAGGGATCAAAACTAACCTGTGTCGTCGTCCCTTGAGGATCCTTAACGCTCCACCCCATGAAAGCTTTTATGCGGAGATCACTCCCTTTGATTTCGTTGTTGAGAAGAGAAAGGCCTTTATCATCATAAAGCGAAAAGAAAAGCCAAAGAGTCGGGGCACTGTTTTCTCGCTTTTTCAGAATGACACAGGCGGTATCAAAGTGACGATGCCGTGAGGATTCTTGAATAGAATTCATAGACAGCAACATCACCTGGCTAGCAGGAAAGCGCCTATTGAGCTGGGGGTTGTCGGCAAAAATAGCATCTAGCAGTGTGTGAGCCAGGTTGTATGCTGAGGTTTTCTTTGTATCAAGGTTAGTCACATAAAACATCCCGTCCCTGACAACGCATTTCTGGTGCAAGTCAGGAACATCAATCTGGACAAGAACCCCTTCTTTTTCCCGGCGCTGCCAAAACAGCTGCCCCCGGTAACGACGAGTCTTTTGCTGATCATGGGTGACTGTCTGCTGAAAAGAGCAAGTTAGAACGCTGACATTTTGGATGTATTGGCTGATGTTGATGAGGAAAGCTTCTATGCCGTTTTGGATCATCAAAATATTCTGAGTTTGCCCCTCCCCCTTTGAAAAAGACAAATCATCTGATTTCTTAATGGCTGACTTTGGTTCAAACCCAGAGTCCACCTTATCAGCCCGTGCAGCAGAACAACCGTCACATAAGACAAACACCAAAAGCAAAAGAAGGCCTTTTCTATACTGCATGCCAAAATCACAAACGAGCGTCCAACACTTCATTGTACCACGCGAGGCTTCCTTGAGGCGAGGAAGGATAGGGGAGGGGTAAAACCCGCTGCACTTTTTCGATTTTCTGTCCGAAATAAACAGGGTTGCGATCACAGCCATTAATGCTAGAAAGGTTGCTGTTTAAGTACCTCATTTTCCAGCGGTTCAGAAGATATTTCAGAAATTTCATCTAATAAATAAAATATAAATAGATAATAAAAGGACTTGTTCAAATAAAATTTGTTAAATCATAGGTGTTTTTAAGGTATTTCTGACTCTTCATAACTCCAAGGCGAGGAAAAGAAGGTGATCAGTACCCGCACAGTGTGACGATTTTGACTACTAAGCTCTCGGTGAAGTCTATGAGAAAGCGAGTTTTTTGAGCCGAAGAGCCTACAACTACAACCAAAAGCTTGTCTAGGGCAAAATACTTACTGATCTTTGGCTTGTTAGAATATTGCAAGATTTTAAGAGAGGAATTTACAGAAATATTCCTTTAGGAAGCGTATGTATTTCTGCAATATTTTTTTACTTTTCTTCTTTTGGCTCTAGAGTAAAAGCATTAATTTTTGGATGTTAGTATTTCGGATCGTTTGCTGCGAGCATCTTTTAAGAGACGCTTAGGATGGATCTTCCGTGTGAGAAGGGTTCTTCCTTTGCCGGGACCCTCCTTTAAGCACCTCTTGTCGGGGGGGTGTTCTTTATGGATAATGATCCAGATCAGTCGTACTGGAGCGTGGCAGCAGAAGATGGTGAAGAAGGATCCTAAAGATTTTCCTAGTTTTCGTGAGGCGAATCTGTTCTCTGACGCTCCTTCTCAAAGGTCTTTGTTTGCGCCTGTAACTCCCCAGCCGGCGCCTAAGGCGGGGTTTCCATCTCTTTCGCTAAGTCATGGATTTTCGCGTAGCCGTGCTAAATCCGACGCCATGCTCACTCTGAGGATTCTGTCGAATCAGGCCGCTAAGGCTTTGCAAACTTCCTCATCGGATTCCTCCCAAAAGGCAACCTTTCTGGCATCAGTTGAACGAGAAATTAAGCTCAAAACCGGGATCGTTGAAGCTGAAATGGAAATGAGGGATGCCCTTTTGGGGCGTTTTTGTGACAAAGGTTAGTGGAAGGGGCTGGTTATGAATGAGAAGGCCTTACTTTGCATTCTTGACGGTTGGGGTTTGCGGAAAACCTCCGCTGAGGATGATGCTACAAGGAAGGGTCCTTTTTTTCATCAATTGTGGGGGACCGTCCCTCATGTTGAGCTCCAAGCTTCTGGAGAGCATGTCGGGCTTCCAGAAGGTCAGCCTGGGAACTCTGAAGTAGGACATACCGTCCTGGGACTGGGGCGAGTTCCTCTTCAAAATCTTGTTCGTGTAGATCGTGCTCTTGAGAGTGGGACTTTGTTCCTTCCTATGAAAGAGGCTATCCAGCGAGCCAAAGACCAAGGATCTGCTTTGCATTTGTGGGGACTTGTGTCGACGGGAGGGGTTCACTCTCACCTACGGCACTTTCTGAAAATTTTGGAATATCTCGCTCCGGCAGGTCTTCCTATTTTTATTCATGCCGTTCTCGACGGAAGAGATGTTGGACTTAAGACAGCCCGCGGATGTCTTAAGACACTCATGGATCATCAACCACCTCACATTAGCATTGCTTCTCTTTGCGGGCGGTTTTATGCCATGGATCGTGACCAACGGTGGGATCGGACAGAGGATGCCTACCGAGTTGTAGCTGAACATGAGGGCTATCTAACAGCACCGACTTGGCAGGCTGTTTTCGATGATGAGTATTATAATTTGCTTGTAAGCGATGAATTTATGGAGCCCGTCGCTATTGGCGCTCCTTATGCATCCTCTTCTGATGATATTCTCTTGTGTCTTAATTATCGTTCCGACCGAGCTCGACAAATGGTACAGGCACTAGGCGCTCCTCAATTTTCTCACTTTCATCGTAAAGAATTCCCTCGTTTTTCGGCTATGTTCAGTTTGACTGACTACGCAACATCTTTCCGCTCTTTTTGTACACCCCTTTTAGAACGTGATTCTGACATCCATTCATTTGGTGAGGTTTTGAGCGATCACGGGAAAACGCAACTTCGTTTGGCAGAATCGGAGAAGTATGCCCACATCACTTTCTTTCTGAACGGAGGTCGTGAAGAGGCTTTTCCTGGCGAGCATAGGATTGTCGTGCCCTCTCCTCAGGTGGCGACATACCAACAATCTCCCTCTATGAGTGCAGAACGAATAACGTGTGAGGCTATTCAAGCCTTGCAGAAAGGAGTTTATGACTTTATCACCATCAATTATGCCAACGCAGATATGGTTGGACATACGGGGCACTTTAAGGCTACAGAGCTAGCCATTGCGTGTCTTGATCAATGCCTTCGGCACCTCGTTGCTGCAGCTAGCCAAGCCGGATATGGTGTTTTTATAACAGCGGATCACGGCAATGCAGAGCAAATGATTACTTCAGAGGGAACTCCCCACACCTATCATACGACGAACCCTGTTCCCTTCCTCTTGGTTGACCCGATGAAAGTCGCGTCTTTACAACAACCCCAACTTGGCTCTTTAGCTGATGTAGCTCCCACGATTTTGTCCTATTTACACCTTCCTGTCCCACAAGAAATGATGGGGCGTTCTCTTCTTCTGCGAGGTTAACGATGTTGCTGTATTCCTTGTATAGTCATCTTAAAGAGTCTGCGAAATGCGTAACTCGCAGATCTTTTCTTCTCGCCTTTTTTGCACTTTTGGGTCATGTCGAACTTTCTCCTGCGCAGGCCGCCCCTGGTATGCTTCCTGTTGTGTCGACGTCTCGTTCATCAACTTCTTACAAATCACAGAAAACAACGGCAAAGAGAAAAGCTCAACTCCAGAAAAAAAAAGAGGTAAAGCGAAAAAACAAACAGACAAGAACTCTCAACAAAGTTGCTTCTAAGGAGTCTCAGATAGATTTAACGCTGTTGCGTCGACTTGAGACTCAGATTTATCAGGTCCGAACTAGTCGGCGGCGCTGGGAAGATCACAAGCAGGGACTGCTTGCTGAGTTCGCCAATCGTCAGTCAGCCTTTGCAGTATCCCTTCCTGGATCCGATCTAGTTCAACATGGTCATTCGATCCTTTTAGCCCTCTCTTCTAAGTCCATGGACGACTTTGTTCACGGAAAGGTCATAATGAAATATCTTACCGACTCTCAAAAACGACGCCATCAAACTTACGTGAACCTCGTTCACAACCTTCAGCACGCCAATTTTGTTATCCAGAGTTTTATAAAAATGGAACAACAATTCCTTCAACAGTGGAACGCTGAAAGAGCAAGGATTACCGCGCACCAACGCCGACAGTCACCCGGGAAGTCGTGACCATGAACAGTTATTTATTAGGACAAAAGTTTCAAGTTGCCGCTAGATACGGTTGGCATTGAGAGAATGTGGCAAGGATAGACCTCGAGGGGCATTAAGGTAGTGTTTTCCTCTGAAAGCTCTTCACCATTGCGACATTTTAGATCGAGTTGGGGGATACATAGAACTACTTGGACGCAAAGACTATCTGAAAAAGTCTCTTAGTTGAATTTCAAACAAATGATTCATGTGCTCGATAGAGGGGCAAGTCATCAGCGAAAAAGAAGTCGATGTAAGGTCTTTATCAAGTCTTGAATACAAGATTGTTTTGCCGATTACTTCGCATATATTGTGTCTAACTGGCGTGGGTGAATCTGTTTTTCAGCTCGATGTAACCAGTGTTTGTGTTTATCTTCAGCATCTTGAACTTCTCGATATCAAGAAGTTTCGCATCTTGGGCAAATACAAAGTCTTTGTCAAGGAAGCTCAATAATGGATCGTTGATGCAAGGGAAATTCGAACCCAAAAAGATCAAAAAATCTCCGTGACAAAGATGAGGTTATTTCAAAAAGACGCATATATGTCACATTAAATTAACCATCTATTCAAGATTTCTAAAATAGTAAACTGAACTTTTAAGATACGTCTCTTTATTTTTACAAATAATTTTTTTCAATACTTAGCGGTGTATGTGCCTAAAAGGAAGTCGTGCTGGAGGACTTATTGCAAGGTTTATTACGGATTATCCATGGTACGATTTTGTCTATACCAATACTGTTCAAGCTCAGAAAAGATGGATGGTTTTTTCTGACGGAAATATTCAAGGACTTTCCCAAGTGGACGAGTAAGGTTAAGGTTGAGCTTTTGGGCGATAGAGAGGATTTTTTGTGTGGCTTCTTTGCATTTGTCAGCAGAACAAACAAGAACCTCAATCTCCAAGATACGGTAATGAAAATCGTCGTCGAGAGACACAATGTCATCGACATCCACTCCGTAACCGTCGGCTGTGTAGTGAGAACGTGTTGTTTGGAGATTCGTAAAACGGTGGAGAATTCCTTTCGACACAGTGTCATCCAGATCCAGAGATAGGAACTGTTGAATAGAATTTTTATCTATCAGTTCTTCATAGATATCAGTCTGCCGGGTACGGTAGCAAGGATCTTTTGAGATTTTGAGTTCCCAAAGGCCATTACGACGGCGTAACCAAGAATCGTTTTTAGCAAGACGAAGATCAGAGAAATCAAAAAATTGATCGACATTAACAACTTTATGGAGAAAAGTAGCGCCACAGATAAGACGAGCCACCTGAGTATCCGAACAAAGAAACTTCCTTTCGACTTCAATCATTGGTTGACTCCGCCTCGAAGACGCCACCTGATCCAAGAAATTTTGTATGAGGTTTGTAGACTGAGCGTGGTAACTTTTGGAAGAAACTTAGAGCAATTTGAGGAATAACTTCCTTTTGGACAAGACGCAACCGAGCGCATTCAGAAGGATTGCCGGCTTCCGTGAGTCGACCACCGATGTACAACAAAGCAACGGCATTTATTCCTAATGTTTCTGCCATATGATAAACAGCTGTAACGGACAAATCGACAGCGCAACAGTGGAGAGAGTGGACCATCTTTTTAGTGGATGAACACACACCATCCGTATAGGTGTCACTTAGGATCTTTCCGTGGAAAATACGACTCTTGAACTGAGGATTTGTCTCCAAAAAACCTTGAACTTCCTGGCAGAGATAGTCAAAAACGTCTGAATTACACGCGTACACTTTGGCGTTGATCCTTTGCACAAAGGAAGTATCAGGCGAGAGATAGACATTGGCAGCATGGCCATAGATAGTGGTTTCAGGGATCATTAAATCACCACACTGGACGTCTTTTGAAGCAGAGATAGCACTACCTAGGAAAAGTACCGTTTGACAAGAAGTTGCGGACAGAGCTAGTAAGGCTTCAGCAACATCGTATACGTAGGGCTGTGCGGGTATGATGTAAGAAATTCTTTGTCCGGTCTTTGTTTCAATCTCGTAGACCGTTGCTCGCCCCCTTTTTCCTTTGGAGACAAGAGTCACTTTTTTGGCATACGGCCTGAAAGCATCAGGGGAATTATGAGCCATCATGACATACGGTTGAATTTGGCATGTTCCGAACTCATGCAAAGGGAATTCCCTAGGTATAATTCCATACTGACCAAACCGCTCGAGACCCTCCAAGAACCAACGTTGAAACTCGCGTCCTAACTGTTCTTGCGATGGTTGTGACATCTGTTGTACTTGATCGTGTGCCTTGGGTGTCAGTCGTTGGGAACATGACTCTAGTGGCTTCTGACCTGGATGATACTCTACGTGATGGCCCTGGCCAAGTAACTCTGGTAAACGCGTATGACGGCACCCCACCAGGGAAAAAAGCAACGCGGCCCCAAAGAGACCGCGAAGACAAACATTGGTAACCATGAATAAATCTTGAGATCCTAAGCTACTCTGTCTCGGCTGCAGACGACTCGGCCTGAGCAGCTGCCTTCTCAGCAGCAGCCTTTAAACGCTCTTGAGCCTTCTTTTTAGGAGCTGACTTCTTGGGACGGTTAGCCGGACTAGGGGTAGGAACGAGCCCAGCTTGGGCCAGGAAAAGCTCTACACGCTCGCTCGGTAGGGCCCCTTGAGAGAGCCAGTACTTCGCCCGTTCTAGATTGAGCACGACACGATCCGCATGTCCTTTCTCTAAAAGGGGATTATAATGCCCAATCCTCTCCACAAAACGCCCGTCACGTGGACTCGTATTTTCCGCAATGACAATGCGATAAAAAGGCCTCTTCTTGGCACCACCGCGTGCCATCCTTATTTTTAACGCCATACCCTCATTTGTAACTCCAACACTCCTCATCCAGAGGATACAAATATTTTGTGAATTAAGCCAGGGGAATTATGCGAAAGAGATATGAGGAGAATAACGTAGAGCAATAGAAGCTAATCAATTTTACATATTTAACAACACAATAGTTTGATGAATATAATGGATAGAAATACTTAGAGAATGCGATACATCCTTCTCACGTTGCACCATCACAATATTTTCTGCTAAGTTCGCCGCGAAACTTTACACAAAAAACTTTACACAAAGTAAGTGTCATAAAAAGCTCTTTAATAATTCCATATTGTTTAATTGCATTATAAAACCCAAACGGAGTACTACAAAAGAAAGTCCATAATGGAATGACTCACAGAAAATCGTTAAGTAAATTCATAATATTTTTGCCAAAATACCAATTTTACTTCGAATTGAGAATATTTCTTCGCGAGTTTTTAAAACTGTGCACTTCGAATAATAAAAAAATCGTTGCGCTTGGGGAGGGGGTAGATAGCTGCAACCCCAAATCACAAGAGCGAGAATAGAAACCTGGGAGTGTCTTGGATAAGTCCATGATTTTGCTATAACAGAAATCATCAATAATACTAATTTTAGTGACCTCTCTAAAATACATGCCGATTTCTTTTTGGATTTAATTTTACAATTCTTGGTTTGAAATTGTGGTGTAATACGCCAAAAATTTTTTGACTAGGGTAAGGAGGTAAACCGCTTACAAAATGAGATTCTTAGTAACGGCAACGAATTTATATTGGTAACAAATGGTAAGTCTGAGGAAGTGATAGGCAAGAGGTCTCATAAGAGTCCTCGTGTAGGAACATTTCGTTAAGACGATTACCAAAAGAGGGGAGAGATTCTTCAAGAAATCATAGCCGCTGTAAAAGGAAACAGCGTACTCATCCAGTGATTCAAGATGAGTGCGTCAATTGATCAGGCTATTTATAAAAAGTTTGCTACACGTTTGGTTCGCGGAGTTATCAAGAATGGCAATACAGAGTCATAACCGGAATAATCAAAGAGAGTTGTCAGAGCAAAAACTGTTTAACGTCTGCTATGACTCTAGAACTTTGATCCACACAAGGCTCGGTTTTTAGAAAGGTTGTATTCCCTGATGCGTAAAATCGCACTCAAGATAAGAAATTCCGTTGAGAGGTATAAAAATATTCTCGTAACTATAAAATTTGTATTATCTACCAACCCGGCAAGTGGTAACACGCTTTGGTATTGATAATACAACAAGCAGTTCTGGAAGCAGTATGTTCCGCCAAACGCCTATTACCAACAATTTGACAACCTGTCCGTAACAAGCGAGAATGCGTAAAAGGGTTGATGCGCTAGTCTGATTGCCGAAGCGATTTCACATGAAATGCGTATTATGGAAAATAAAAGCGACCTAGATGTTTTGAGTGAGGGGTATTTGTAGGTGACTCAAATAGTAGCTATTAGCAACCAAAAAGGAGGAGTTGGAAAAACAACGACGGCCGTGAATCTCTCAACGGCGTTGGCGGCTACTGGGTACAAAACCCTCCTTATCGATCTAGATCCACAACGCAATGCGAGTGTGAGCGTTGCTGTTTCACCTCGCAAACACACCACTTATACTTTTCTCGTGGGTAAACATTCATTGGAGGAAGTTGTTACTGAGACTTTCGTGCCGAACTTGTATCTTATGGCATCTTCTGTTGATCTTGCTGCTTTTGAACTGGAAGTTGCTCAGACATCTCAACGTGAGTACTTTCTGAGAAAACGCCTTCTAAAATCGTCTCAAGATTATGAATTTATTTTTATTGATTGTCCCCCCTCTTTTGGAACCCTTTCTTTGAACGCATGGAATACGGCGCAGTGGGTGTTGATTCCTCTTCAATGTGAGTACTATGCCCTTGAAGGGCTTGTCCTTCTGCTCAATAACATCTTGAAGGTCAAAAAATCATTTAATCCACAGCTAACTATTAGCGGAATTCTATTGACTATGTACGATAAAAGAAGCGTTCTTGCTCGTCAGATTGAGGAAGATGTAAGACAGAATTTAGGAAGTAAGGTTTTTGATACTAAAATTCCGCGCAATATAAAAATTGCTGAGGCACCATCCCATGGTAAACCCGTGTTATTTTATGACCTTAGATGCCCTGGATCCTTGGCCTACATGGATTTGGCAAAAGAGTTTTTATCACGACAGATGTTTAATAAGGAGGTACAATGAGCGACGATATCCAAAAGTTAGGCGGACTTGGGAAAGGTCTTTCGTCAATTTGGCGTGACCTTACACAAGAAGAAAATCTAGAACAGCATGTTGTTGCCGTTGAAATCCCCGTGAGAGATATTCAACCCAACCCAGATCAACCTCGTAAATATTTTGATCCGACGGCCCTTGAGGAATTAAAGGCATCCTTAAAGAAAGAGGGGGTTCTTCAGCCTATTCTAGTTCGCAAAATTATTTCAGTAGAGGGAAAGGCATATCAAATTATAGCCGGTGAACGTCGTTGGAAAGCGAGTTCAGAATTGGGGTTTGAAAGAATTCCTTCAATTGTGATCGAGTGCGATGATTCAACGGCGATACAGCTTGGACTTATCGAAAATCTCCAGCGCGACAACTTATCAGCTATCGATGAGGCAGAATCCTTAAAATTATTAATAGAGCGGTATCACAAACAGCCAGAAGAGATTGCTCAATTATTAAGTAAAAGCACGAGTTATGTTCGTAATGCTTTGCGCCTTCTTAAGTTACCCCCGTCAGTTCAAGAACTTTTACAAAAGGGGAAAATTTCGGCTGGCCATGCCCGAGCAATTATCGAAGCGGATGATCCAGATGCTTTGGCACGTCAAATCATGTTCGAAAAACTCACAGTAAGGGATGCTGAAGACTTAGCGCGATCACAAAAACATGAGTTAAAGCGTCAACAACGAGTGGCAGAGCGTCAGCAAAACGCTGAACAGCTTTCTGATACACTCATGTTAGAAGAGATGTTGTCGGACTATTTCAAGGTCCCAGCGAAGATCCGACTAAGAGGTGCTGGTGGATATATACAAATTTATTTCGAGGATTTTAGTCAGATGGAAGACCTTCTCGATACTTTAACGAAACCCACCCCACCACTCATAACCAATTCATAAGCGACCGTTCCACTATATTTTCCATAATATATATTTCATGTGAAAAGGCTGTTTCATATCTAGGTTTGACAAGGTAAGGTAGATCGATTCTCGAAGTTTATGAAAAAAGCCAGTCAAGAAAGAAATGACTACTCGGTATTTTGGGTTGGGTGCTCCCGTCCTATAAACAGCATGATGCTTTTTAGGCGGAGGTGGTCAATAAGTTTCGAGCAGATCTGTGTTTATTAATCGATTTGTTATACTCAGGGAGAATAGGAAAACAAAGACTGAGCTGGCAAAGACGCTATCCTATCGATTAGTAGAGTATCTGCAAACACCTATTTCTCATCATTTTTGTTTGTATATCAGACTTGTCGCGAAAATCTTATGTTTTTAAAAACAATATCTTTACAGCTGATTTGTTTCGTTCCTACCACCTGATTGTGGTTTCGGTCTCCAGCACTCGGCTATTCCCATCGCCTTCGTTTTTGGGGGGAGAACGATTTTGGCATGAATTTTATTTAATCCAACATTCGGCTAGGATTGCCGTGAATACAGGGATGGGGCCGCTGCATTATTGGATTTTGTCATCGTGAACCGGTCTTGAAAAAGGCTCGGGTTGGCTTACAACTCCTTTCTGTTTTGGGGTCGATGATGGCTTCATGTGATAGGTGTTCGTTTCTTTTTTTCTGGCGAGATTTTTCGTTGATTGCGGCGATTTTGAGACCTTTGGAAGGGAATTCCCTTTGCATCAACTATCCAAGTTTCGGCGTGTTGTTTGCGCAAGGAGCGGTCGTTTTTGATGTGAAAAACTGATGCAACAAAAGGCTTAATCAGGTTAAAAGGCCAAGAACATTAGCGTGATCCAGGCAAAAAGCAAACCCCAACCCGTCCATGGTTACACAGGCTCGGTAGTGCATGAGAAGTATGGGAAGCTCATCTTCGAGGTTTAGAGAGGGCCGTTCTAGGACCTTTGGGTAAGCGATGATCTGATTTCAAAACAGGCGTAACTTTTTAACCACTTCTAGGAACTGAAAAAGGGAAAAGTTACTTAGTTTTTAGAAATGTTTCGGATGTGTTCGCCAACGCGGAAAAATTGAGATTCTTATGGCCATGACTTGTTAGGAGAGTGGCAGGACACCATCGAACCTTTGCAAAAATTTAAAGCAATATTTGCGCAAGAGTGAAAAACGCACTTTCGTAACAGACCTATTTAAGGTGCCAAAAAGTTAGAGAGTAAGGTTAGTGTTCAGTTCCAAGTTTGTGCGAGGGCTTAGGTTATAGCACGGACGGGATCCGCGGATGAAAAGGTTGTATTAATTTGTCTTTGTAAGAAACTAAAATCGGAGAAAACATTCCAGAAAGCTTGTTGGAATAAGATGAGAGATACACAAAATCTTTAGAACAAGTTGAATTTCTACATACGACGAATCCATCTAAACATACATCACTTTGTTGATAATCTACGAAATGTTGGGTAGTGAGATGATAGAATCGTTTAAAGAATGATTGTGAGGGCTGCAGAGGCGAGGGACGAATGTATTGTTTTTAAAATCTCAAAAAACGTTGGGGGCTCCATTGGTCCTGTATCTCGTTTTAAATCGTTCACAGAGTCAGGAAATTTTGGTCCGTGATACATAATTCACCAAAGGTAGATTGTGCCTCTAAGAAAAGGTAGATGCTGACGCGTCGATAATGATAATTTCCGATGACACCTTTTCTCAAAATGTTAAAATGGCTCCATGCTGAGCGGGGTAGAGAAAGGATGGACGCCATGGCCTACGATAACGAAAACGTATTTGCCAAAATTTTGAGGGGTGAGCTGCCTTGCCATAAAGAATATGAAAATGACACAGCGTTAGCCTTTTATGATCTTCATCCCAAGGCTAAGATTCACATTCTTGTCATTCCTAAAGGTCCGTATGAGGATTTCTATACCTTTCATGCTCAGGCGTCGAGTCTAGAGATTGAGGGATTTTATCAGGCAGTTTTGCACGTTCTCGGGACCGTGAAAAGCTCGGGATATAAATTGGTAACGCGGAGCGGGATCGATGGAGGGCAGGAGGTTCCTCATTTTCACCTCCATGTCCTGGGAGGTCAGAAACTTGACTGAGGTTCTTTTCTATCTGACGGTCCAGCCTCTCGAAAAGATCGTTCCTGTGCTTGCAGAAAAGGTGGTTACAAGTGGAGAGAAGGGTCTCCTCCTTGTTGAGGACAACCGGGAGTGCTTGCGGTGGGACCAGTTGTTATGGACGTATTCAACGGCGTCTTTTTTGCCTCATGCCAGGGAGGACCAAGAGAAAGACGGCGCTTGGGTAAGTCGGCAGCCGTTGCTTATCTCGTCTACTTCAAGCCAAGCTAATCACGCGAGTGTGATTCTTAACTTAAAGCGAGAAAGCCCTCTGATTACGGCCGAAGTGCGAAAAATTCTCGAAATCTCCAGCGTCTACGACGATCTCGTTGAGAAGTACAAAAATTATGGCGCCCTCCACCCTCACTTCAATCTTCAGATGTGGAAGCAAACCAAGGACGGTAAGTGGTATAAGGAGTCCATGCAACAAGCTGCGTAGACGGAAAATTCCTGATGGAGGGTGAGAAATAGAGTCGCGTGGTGTTGCATTGCCGGAGAATGAATAGCGCGTGTTACGGGGCACTGATGCTTTTTTAGTGTAAAAATAATTTTATATTTGTATATGAAACGTGTTTTTATTATTTAATATTTTGGTTGAAGCAGAGCATGTCATTGTGTCAAAGATTTTGATGATTGAACACAGCTTTGTATGTGTATTTCGGTCAATTTCATCTCCAAACATTCTGGGATCATTACTTACTAAAGAGATAGCCGAAGGGGTCTTATCTGTGAGGTCTTTGGTTGTTGTCTGAAAAAGTTAGAATAAAAAGCATCAACCTAGATCATGTTCACGTAATTAAAAATGTCAATCGTTCACTCTATAATATTCCCTGATGTTTAGCGAACTACTGTCTGCCAGGGGTGTATGAGCTTGTTTTCCATACTGACCAGAATCAGAAGGGTATCTTGTAAGGAAGATGCGTTACGTATTGGATGGAAATTTCTAGGTCGAATTCAGATTAATTCAAGTATAGAACCCTTGCGTATGATGGCTTTTACCAATGCTACGAGGCGGAGCTTCTGTCTGTTTTAGGCATCAAAATGCTGACAAAGAGCTCCTCGAAGATCCATTGCCAAAAAGACCACAAACTCGCGTTTTATTGAGTAATTTACAAAGATTCGGGCGATTCGTCAGACATCTCGCTCATCATATCTCGGCGCCGATAGGCTTTACGCGCACTAACAGGGAGTAAAACTAAGTAAATAACTCCAATCAACAGCATAACAGGCCAAGGAAAAGTAAAAACACCGCCTAGAAAGATAAGAACTCCGACCGACGCACCGATGGCTTTGTGGAGAGACATAGGTCCTTTTTTCCCTTTTAAAAGAAACGTTGGCAGGCGACTTACTAGAAGGCCGGCAACGACAAGCGTCCAGACAGCATAAAACCAAGCTGGAATAGAAACACCAAGCCACTGGTGAAGCATCAACGGCATCAGCAACAGGTAGGCTCCAGCAGGCGCCGGTACACCTGTCGCAAAACCACCCATCCATGCCGGATTTGTATTCTCAATACTGCAGGTGTTAAATCGAGCAAGTCGTAGAGACATACACAAAGCAAAGAGGAGGGAGACCCACCAACCGAAATTTCCCAAGGTATTAAGAGAAAACAAATAGACCATCACAGCAGGAGATATACCAAAGGTTGCGGCATCTGCGAGGGAATCAAGCTCAGCACCAAATCGACTGGTCATGCCTAACTTTCGGGCAACTCGGCCATCGATCCCGTCAAAAAAGGAGGCCAGCAAAACTGCTACAATAGCGGCAGTCAGGTTTCTATGAAAAGCCATATGGATTCCCGTGAGCCCGCAGCAGAACCCACTCAACGTGAGCAGGTTAGGCAAAATCGACGTGACAGACTTGCGCCTTAGCTTCTGACGTTCTCTTCGACGACGAGGAAAATGTGGTGAAGACATTCGCGTGCTGTCCGGTGTCACGATCGCAAAACCTCAATTCTACCAAAGAACAGAGCTCATTGTACCGCATGTGGTAGAGATGACAAGAATCAGGTGGAGGGAGCGTTCTTTTATCCACTCTTTTGATATATTCGGTATTCAAGTCCTCTTTTTCCATTTTGATATTTGTATTCTTATTTCGTATGTAGAGAAAATAAACGACTCACTTGAAAAGAAGAGGTGTGTATAAACACTGGGCCTGTGGAAGTTTGTGAAATTGAATGGACTTGAAGAGTGGGATCTCATCCTTTTCTTCGAAATAGGCGAAGGGGACTCCGTGCGACTTCAATGAAATACAATTTCAATTTAGAGTATTTTGTTATTTCACCAATCGGACATTGACTTGAAAACTTTCATCTAATGTGTAGCGTATCTTCCCCAAATTTTAAATTTTTACAAAATAATCTTCTGATCATGATCAGTATGAAAAATCAACTTGTACCTCCCTAACAAACAGATGCGGAGTTCGCTAAACATCTAGGATGAACAATTTATTCCCTCGCACGTGAATACGACCTAGTTCAATGTTTTTTTATTCTGACGCTTCTTGTGTTCGTCGACATACTCTGTGCCTCAATCCAACTTTCCCACGTTAATGACGGAACGAGTGATTGTGCTAAAAACAAGAAATTGCCGATACTATTGAGGTACTAAAACAACGTCAAAAAAATTATTATAAATAATGGATAAGTTATTTGCGAATAAAAATAAACAGAATCTAAAAATTGAGTTGCTTATTTTGCAAAATTTAGTAAGAGTAAGGGAAGTTTCTAGGGTTTTTAGGATCTGTACCAGGTCTTAAGATTTAAACACACAGCAATTTGATTCGGGAAACGAAGAACTCCCAATTTAGACTACCAAAGTGAGGTTTTGACCAAACTCATAAAAACAATCTTCCCTCGAAAGCGAAAATGCGGATGTTTAAGCTGCGAAGATGGAGGCTATGATCGAGACCTCTTCTGAGGGCGAATTCCCGTTGATTAGGCATTAAATCATATAAATAACAAAAGGTTTTAGATGGAATTTATTCAATAATTAATAAAACTATCTCTAAGATGTAATATTTTTGCTTTTAAGGTAACGGATGGATGATAAATCATACCTACTCCAGAGGTTTAAGTCAATTTTTTAAGGGGCTAGCATTTTGACAAAACCACGCTATACCCTCTCTTCAGCTGCAAAGGGAGGTTGTATTGTTCAAAGGATCTTAGCAACTCTGCCGGTGCCATTTTTTCGAGGCTGTTCGTTGACAATACTTGGCGGCCTGTAAGTTCCATCCTGGTAAGACCTTCTTTTAAGTTGTGTGCACAAACCCTAAACTTCTCCCTCATACGCTGACGCATAACATCCTTCATGGATCCAAGTCGACGCTCCGTAAAGGTCATCTCATTTTGATGGTTTTGTTCGGTCAATTGTAACCACTTTGCTAGCCGCAGGAATGAATCGATTTTTTTGTCCAAAGATGACGCAAGATCCCTCAAGGAGCTAACCTTTTCTTGAGCCCTCCACATGTGGTTCTGCATAGCCCGAATCAAAAATTCACCCCACGTCAGGACTCTCTCCTCAAGCTGATGTCGCTCAGGAGTTGCTATCTCCGCAGCAGCTGTTGGCGTAGGAGCACGTACATCAGCAGCGTAATCACATAACGTTGTATCTGTTTCATGCCCCACTGCAGAGATAACTGGGATTTGACTCCCAAATACAGCACGAACGACAGACTCTTCATTGAAGGCCCACAAATCCTCAATGCTACCACCTCCGCGGGCCACAATAATGACATCCGGTCGCTCTTCACCCTGGACTTGATTAAAATCCTGTACAGCCGAAGCTACTTGATCTGCTGCCACCGTCCCCTGAACGGCTACAGGATATACCACAACGCGACACGGCCAACGATCCTCCATCCTGTGTAAAATGTCCCTTATAACAGCTCCCGTCGGAGAAGTGACAACACCAATAACTCCCGGGTAAAGAGGCAGAGGACGGTGGTTATCAAACAATCCCTCGGCAGCCCACTTAACGCGCCGTTCCTGCATTAGCTTGAGCAAAGCTCCCTCTCCAGCTACTTCCACCTGCGTCACAATGAGCTGGTAGTTCGAGCGCCCTGGATACGTTGTGATCCGCCCTGTTGCAATGATCTCCAATCCCTCCTGCAGGGCAATCCCCGTATTTGTGCCTCGCCAACAAATGGCGTTAAGAACCGCTTCCTTGCCTGGCTCCTTAAGTGAGAAATATGAATGCCCTGAAGAATGTCTCTTCAAACCAGAGATCTCCCCCCTAACCCGAACTTTTGAAAAATCAGCTTCCACTCGCCTCTTGATTAGCGCCGACAAGTCTGACACGCTCAGTACTGGAGCCTCTGACTCCAGAACCATCTGATTGACGAAATACGCTAGATTCGTTGCCAAGTGAGCCTCTTACGCACTTTGAATCATCTTAGGTACAGCAAACCAGCCGTCTTGAGAATCCGGAGCATTAACCAAAACCTCATCGTGACGATCCGCCTCTGTTACCTGATCCGCTCGCTCAGGCACCGACACACTTCCCCCATGAAGCTTTACTGCCGACACATCAACCTCCTGCAGTCGCTCAATCCAGTGCAAAATCGCCGAAACTTCCTTCGTGTAGTAGGCTACTTCTTCGGGACGTAGAGCTAAACCCGCCAAACGGGCCAACCGCCCCATCTCCTCTTCTGTTGGCATATACCCTCTCTTCCTCGCCATAGACCTGGCGTATTCTACCAACCCTAAGAACCTGAGACAAGGTGGGATTGCTTTGCTAACGACGGCATCTTAGATAGCTAATCCCGGCCTCAAACCGATCTATTCTAGCATCTTAGCAAAGACTCTCTTTTTTCTCGCTGTAGGATTCGGCTATACGTATCATTAAATCCATTGCGAAACGTCTAACGTAACCTATTTAATAAATACAGAAAGTATTTTTTTATTTGTCATTGCTACGCCATAGAAAAGATGATCTATGAAATTTTACATGTATTTACCCATTTCAAAAAGGATCACCTTCCCATTTTGTACTCTTATAGACCTATAATCGAGTTTTTAACAAAATTCTCCCGAAATCGCTTAAAAATTTTGAAGACTTTTTTGATAATCTTCGATTTCATCCACACAAGGGGGTTATAGGACACCATATTTACTGTTTGAACCACCATTCACCTAAATTATACAACTACGAATCCCCTTCCGTTATACATTTCAATGTGTCTACTCAGTGAATAAACATCATGATCCATAGGGACAGTAGCAAGCATTCTGTAAGAGGACGCTCTCGGAGCCACGGGTAGAAGGCAAGGATACCAAACCTACAAAAGAAAACAGCGAGGTTGCGTTGACAAATATAAAAGGCTCGGCCGTCAGGCCCTATTTCTTCTGCAAAGAGATCAGGATTTTTTAGAATGCACCAAAGCAAAGGGACGACACAGGAAAGAAAAACACTTAGCTCCATCACCTCAAACCATACTCGTGCCACCCAGTTGGCATCGGGGTTCACTGGTATAACCTGTGAACCTAGATGCCTCGCAGCTAAGGCAACAACAAAGGCCATAGTATAAACTCCAATTGGAGTTGTAACAATGCCATGGCAAATACTTTTGTAAAGCACATATCCCACAGTAAACACGAAAACACAGAATCGAAGCCAATTACCCCAACGAACCCACGCTTTTGCAGGAATCCTTTCTTGGCAAGTGTTCAAAACCATAAACAAGTTTGAGTCGACGCTCCTTCAAAAGACCTGACTATATACTAGCACTAGCCACCTTATAATTACAAAATATCTATTAAATAATAGTGAATGTATGATGCGAGTAAAAAATAGTGTTTTCTCCTTGGTTTTGTGTAAAATAAAGTTAAAAACATAAATTATTTAATACTAAATTAAGGGTATTATTACGATTTTTGAAAGAACTAACTTTATCTATCTCCTCCCTTCTTAAAATACTTCCTCTATCTTCAGGTCAAGCGGACGCTTAACCTCTTTTTAACTTTTTTCCGTTTAACTGAGGTCCAGATGATTTTTTCCAAAGGGGGAGGGGCCTTATGGCTCAAACTATTTCACGCATTTTTCAATTATCTTTACTCGGCACTTTTGTTTGTAGCGCAGCTGTTGCTTCTAAGCGACCTGTACGGCTTATTTTGCCTTCTGAAGTTACAGTACAGCAACCTAGGCAGATAGCACTCGGCGTTCAGCAGCAACGTGGAGCAATGACTACCGTTCAGAGACCTTCGCGGCAACAATACCAGCTCGTCAAAAGTACACGCGAGCTGCTGGACCAGCATGCCTTTGTTTCAAAAATACGACCCACTCAACTGTGCAATCATATTCGAGCGACTCTAAGTCCACGGCCCAAAAAACAAAATTTTTATAGTTCATCGAGGATAGCCTCTTCACAACCCAATTTACCCATATTTCCGTCAAACTCTGGACCTCTGTCTCCGATGTCTCCGACAATGCCTCACAAGGTAACTTCTCCTTCCGAAAAAAAGGAGTTCATTCGAACTGTTAGCCAAAACGTCGAACTTCGTCGTTCTATTGCTCAGCCGGTATTCCATAAACACGCCTTCTCTGATTTAGTCAATGAACACATGTCTGACCGTAGGATGAATACGCCTCAAAAAATTCATTGGTTGGAGATGGTCTACTACGCTTGTCATGAAACTCAGCCTTTTTTCCCAAATATTGCCTTGGATTGGTACAATGACAACCAAGAACGGATCGATCAGAATTGCGAAGCCTTCTTTGATCTGTATGATCAAATGAGATTGTTACGCGAAACCGTCGAACCACCAATACACACGAGTCTAAAACAAGGACCGCATGATCTTATAACAGCCTTGCATTTGCGAGGACTTCATATCAACCTGCCTGAAGAGTATCGCGCCTTTTGGTCGGATGTTGCCTTTTTACTCGGAAGTCAGGTCCAGCTCGCACAGTTTGTACCTTATGTTATCGAAAACATAGAGGCTATTTTGCCCGTATATTTTAATTTGCACGCTGTTGAACTCACCCCAGATAATGTTTTGCCAAATTCTGTCTTAGCGCGGTTACCGGAATTCAACCTTGTCGAAACACCACGCATTCTGGCTTGGCTGGAGATGGTCCACACTTTTCTTGATGGGGTAGCTCCATTCTATAAATCCCAGGCGCTTCTCTGGGCTCAGCAGGAATACACAAAACTCAATGAATTCTGTGACGATATTTTCTCATTGTATAGCCGGATTTTATCATTACGTTGGGATGTTGTCGCAAGTTCTCAGTACACCCTTCCTCCTTCAAGCAAGGCCGAGGGGAAACTTTTGCGAATTCTAGCTGAACGTGGCGTCAACATCCAGGCACCTGAACACTACGCTCAGTTCCTTAATGATATCGCGTTCCTTCTGGATGACAGCCTATCGGCAGAAGCCTACCTGGCCTTCTTGTTGGATGATTCAACCGAACAGGATAGCCTTGGGGACATCCTCCACTTGTACTTTGATCTGTTAACCCTTCAGGCGGGCCATCATCTTCGCGGAGATGATGATGACGATTCAAGTAACAGCTAGGGGATAACAACCGCGAAAGGCCACTGGCTACGATGTCAGTTGCTTTTCGCGGATCTCGTACGCGAGACGGATGGCCTCATCAGGATCATCCACAATTTCTCCGTAGGCGTGGTCATTATGCCCACTCATCTTAAGGAGGACTTTCTTAACCTTCTTTTCGACGGAAGTCAGGATGACGTAAATCCTCCGAGCTTTGGCTTGCGACATAAAGTTCTTAAGAACGAGGACCCCACTTGCGTCAATGAACGGTACGTTTCGCATATCTAGGATAATAACGCGTGGGGAAGCCGCCAATTTATCGAGAATATCCTTCACTCGTGCAGCCACGCCAAAGAAAAACGGACCGGCAATGTGGATCATCTCGATCTCATTCGGCAGCTGAGAAAGGCCGTGTTCATATGGCTTCCAGTCGGCGTGCCTTTCATGAGGTTCCTCTGTGGCAACATGGTGCTCCTCCAGTTGCGCCACACGCTTCTCAGTAATCTCAATCATTCTGCTCGTGAAAAAGAGCATCGACAGCAAAGCTCCAACTTCAATTGCAATCGTGATATCAACAAACAAAGTCAAGAAAAACGTAACAGCAAATACGGTGCGGTCACTCTTTGTGGCTCGGATCATGTATTTGATTCCCTCCCAGTCCACCATATTTACAGAAACAACAACCAGGATAGACGCCAAGCACGACAAGGGAATTCCTTTAGCATAAGGTGCAAAAAAGTACATAAGGCACAAAATGAATACAGCGTGCAACATCCCTGCAATAGGCGTTTTGGCACCTGCACGCACGTTCGTAGCTGTACGCGCCAAGGCTCCTGTCGCTGGGATACCACCAAACATAACTGCTGCAATATTTCCTACACCTTGAGCAATCAGCTCGCAATTTGACCTGTGTTTCGTTCCTGCTAAGCTATCAGCGATGACACATGACAACAACGACTCAATGCCTGCTAGAAAAGCGATGGTGAAGGCCGAAGGAAACAACTGTACAATAGTTGACCACGGAACGTGTGGCAACGTTGGCTTCGGCAGAGAGTGTGGCAGAGCTCCAAACTTCGAGCCAATGGTTGCTATATCTAAATCTAACCAAGCTGTTAAAAAGGCGCTGAATAAAAACGCTACGAGAAAACCGGGAACACGGGGTTTCCACTTCTTCAGGCCAAAGATAAGCAAAACAGTCATGACGCTCAGGATGCATGTCTGCATATCCGCGGAAGCTATATGACTTCCTAAACATTCGATCTTTTCTAAGAAAGGCCCCGGCACCTCACCAATCTCTAATCCCAATAAATCCTTAATCTGTCCTACAAAAAGAGTCAGTCCGATTCCTGTTGTAAAGCCAGCCGTAATTGGCAAGGGAATGTATTTAATGATTGTCCCTAATCGCAGCATTCCTGCGCCAATGAGCATAACCCCTGCCATAGCTGTTGCAACGACCAGACCGTCATAGCCAAATTTGTGGATGATGTTAAAAATAACAACAACAAAAGCCGCCGTCGGTCCAGCAACCTGATGACGAGATCCCCCTAGTAGGGAAACCAGAAAACCGGCTATAACCGCTGTATACAGCCCTCTGTCCGGTGTACATCCCGCCGCTATTGCCAAAGCCATGGCGAGCGGTAACGATACAATCGCTACCGATAAAGCAGCCTGTAAATCACATATGAATGTTGAGAAGGAATAACCCTCTCTAAGCACCGTATACGTCTTTGGGTAAAACGCCGGCGAGATGCGAGTTAACCGCATGAATCTTAACTGTTTCATAAAACCTAACGAATAAATTTGAGCGCAAAGACCTCGAAGGCTAGCTTACTCTGGCTTAACTTCGACGATCTCGAAACACTCGAGTATATCTCCCACTTTTAAATCATTGAACCCGTCGAGGATAATACCACACTCATGACCTTCACGCGACTCCTTGATATCATCCTTTTCATGCTTCATGGTTTCAATCTTCCCAGTAAAGATCGTCTCATTCCCACGCAACACGCGGATCTGTGAATTTGACCGACGAACCAAACCTGAACGCACATAACACCCAGCAATTTTGGTGACTTTTCCTTTTGAGAAAACGACACGCAACTCCGCCTGCCCCAAAACATTCTCCTCGAACTTTGGGGCCAAAAGGCCACGCATCCTCTTTTCAACGCTCTCGAAGAGTTCGTAAACGATGGTGTAGTAACTGATAGATACGCCTTCCCTGTGCGCTAAAACCTTTGCCTGTGGTGTTGCCCGAACGTTAAAACCGATGAGGCTGGCCTGAGACGCTTTAGCTAACATGGCGTCCGTCTCATTGATATCACCCACCCCTCCATGAACAACCTCAGCTGTAACATTTTCAACAGACAACTTCGACAAGTTATTCGTGATGGCTTCCAGGGACCCGTGTGTATCCGCCTTAAGGACAATGTTAAAGACTTTCTCCTCGCCTTGAGCAATCTGGCTCATCATCTGCTCCGCCGACATAGGCCGAATAGCCACCATCTCCTTTTCGTGGCGAACCTGACGTCTATGCTCAGCAATTTCTCTCGCCTTTTGTTCAGATTCGACAACAAGGAATGAATCTCCTGCTCTTGGTACACCATTGAATCCAAGGACCCCTACAGGGCAAGATGGCCCTGCATGCGTGACCTTTTGTCCACGGAAATCTTGCATCGTTTTCACGCGTCCGAACTCCGTTCCTGCCACGAAAATATCTCCTGGTTTTAAAGTTCCCTTTTGCACCAAAACGGTGGCTACAATGCCACGCCCCTTGGCAACAGACGCCTCGATAACTGTTCCCTCTGCGGGCCCTTCTGGATTGGCTTTGAGCTCCAAAATTTCCGCCTGCAGTAAAATCGTTTCGACCAGCTTATCGAGGTTGGTCCCCTGTTTTGCGGAAATCTCCACAGCTAAAACGTCCCCGCCATATTCTTCCAAAACAACACCCTGGTTTAAAAGCTCTGTTCGAATACGTTGAGGATCCGCTGTTGGTTTATCGATCTTGTTAATCGCTACAATCATCGTCGCGCCTGCAGCCTTGGCGTGGGCGATAGCCTCAACCGTCTGAGCATTCACTGAGTCGTCCGCAGCAATCACAAGCACGACGATGTCCGTTACATTCGCTCCTCGTGCTCGCATCTCACTGAAAGCTGCATGTCCTGGCGTATCTAAAAAGGTAATCCTTGCATCGGAAAATGGTGTGACAATTTGGTAAGCACCGATATGTTGCGTAATTCCGCCAAACTCTGTCGAAATCACATCCGTTTTACGGAGGGCGTCCAGCAGTGATGTTTTCCCGTGGTCAACATGCCCCATGACGGTAATAATGGCAGGTCGAGGAAGCATATCCTCCGGACGATCTTCTGCGCGCCGAACCCCCATTTCAAGGTCCTCTTCTGATGTGCGTTTAGGCCTATGCCCGAATTCAACGCAAATGAGTTCCGCCGTATCACCATCAATGACTTGGTTCATTGAAGCGAGGATGCCAAGCTTCATGAGCGACTTAATGACGAGAGCGCTGCTGACAGCCATACGGCTAGAAAGCTCTCCCACCGTGATAGTATCAGGAATGACGACATCGCGAATAACCTTTGCAGCTTCCGTCTTGGCTACTCTCGAACGCTTTTTTAGCGCCCGCTTAAAGGACGCCTCTGAGCGGAAGCGAGTCTCCTCTTCGTCATCCATAAAGCGCGTCAAAACGCGTTTCGTTAGGCGTCGCGGAGTTTCCATGGTCGTTCTTTTCGTCCTTGACGTCTCGTTGCGATCCAAATCCTCAAGGACTTTACGCGCTTTTGCAGGCCGTGAGTGAGAATCCTTGCCTGACAAGAAAAGAGCATCCGCCCGGCCAGCGCCTGGCGAAAAAGGTGCATCCCTCCTCGGCTTATCATTCGAACGCGACGAGGAAGTCGAAGTTTCTTCAGCCTTCTTACGAGCCAATTCTTTTTCACGTGCCACTTGCTGTGGACTGGGTCCATAGCTTGCTGCTCGTAAGATAACGGGGGCTGTGCGCTTGGGCGAAACCGGCTCAGCAGCGCGACGTGACATAGGAACGCGCCTCGTTGACACGACGCGACCATCTTTTCCAGGTGCTCCCGGCCTACGGTCAGGCATTCTTGCCGGATTTTCGAGCCTCACTCGCTCTTCACGTTCCCCTTCTTCGGGTTTGGATGAAGGGCGAGGTTCCCTTTCAAGATGACTTGCTTCGGACTGAACTACCTCATCTGACGAGGGCGATGATACCTCCTTTGGTTCTTGCCGTTCGTCCTCAGAAAGCTCCGAGGAAACTCTTCGCTCCTGACGAGGAGGTGTTTGTGAAGCTTTCTTTAAAGCCTGCATTCTGGCATCAACTTCAGAATCCGTTAGTCCACTTGCCGACTTTACCAACTCCTTCGCGCGAGCTGGGTCAGGAGCTACCGCTCCTCCCGTCAACGCCTTCTTACGGTCGAGAAGACTCACCTTCTTTCGGCGCACCTCGACTGTGACGGTCCGCGCACGAGACCCTCTTTGTGCTCCTCCAAAACCCGATCTTGGAGATTGTGAATTTGATGGACCCGAATCAGTCATAAGAACCTATTTAAAACCCCAACCTTTTTTCTAACTGTAGTTACCTCTTCGAAGAGGTCTCCAAAACCTTCTCCTCTGATGAATCGCTGGCGAACCATCCTTTTCGCGCTTCCATAATGACCGCCTCTGCCTTTGTTCTCGGTAGACTGCCGTCTTGGATGATATCTAGCAATTCATCCGTCGAAAGATCTGCAACGTCCTCAACGGTACGAATACCAGCATCCAGAAGCTTATTGAACATCGAGATATCTAGATTAGGAAGTTCTAGGAAATCGTCTTGAATTCCAAGCTCTTCGCATTTCTTAAAGAACATTTGCTCTTGCTCTTCTGCGAACTGAACGGCCTTCTGGTGAAGATCCCGCGCGACACTTTCCGTGATTCCCTCAATGGCCAGAAAATCTTCGACTTCTGACTGAGCTATATCGTCAACCGTAACAAACCCCTCTGAAATCAATAGCTGGGCCATCATATCGTCGATACCAAGGACTTCCACGAGAACTCTAACCCTTGCTGTGTTTTCCGCTGACCTACGCGCTGAGTCCTCCGAGGCCGGAACGACAACAATCTTCCATCCCGTCAGCAACGACGCCAAGCGAACATTCTGACCACGTCGTCCAATAGCCTGGCTAAGGAAATCGTCACCGACGATCACATCAACCTTCTCTTCGTCTTCGTCAATCACGACGCGTTCTACCTCTTGCAAGGACAAAGCGTTGATCACATAAGTCGCAGGGTCCGCTGACCAGGGAATAATATCAATCCTCTCGTTTTGCAGCTCAGCTGAAATGCTCTGAACGCGACTTCCCCGTACGCCCACGCACATTCCTACAGCATCGACGCGATTATCAGGCGAATACACCGCCATTTTTGCACGACTCCCAGGATCGCGTGCCACAGATACAATCTTAATCAGACCATCATAGACTTCAGTAACATCTTGCTCGAACAGCTTCGCCAAAAAATCGTTATGTGCTCGAGACAAAATCAGCATCGGCCCGCTCGATTCTGGACGGATATCCACCAACAAGGCCTTGATACGCTCTCCCGCATGAAACGCCTGACGAGGAATTCCATCTTCTGCATACAAAACACCTTCTGTCTGGCCGATATCGACAATAACCTGGCGATTGTCAGCGTGTTTGACAATACCGCTCACGATTTCACCCTTGCGCCCCTCAAACTCCGCGTACTGGTGCTCGCGTTCCGCCTCACGGATTTTCTGAACAATGATCTGGCGTCCCCCCAAAGCAGCAGCTCGCCCATATTCCAGAGGCGGCAGCAGCTCTGTGAACTCGTAACCCAGTTCAGCATCCGGCTCTTGCAACTTCGCATCTTCAAGCGAAACCTCGCACAAAGGGTTCGTTACTTCGTCA
Source organism: Alphaproteobacteria bacterium (assembly GCA_041200185.1). GTDB lineage: Bacteria > Pseudomonadota > Alphaproteobacteria > BNTO01 > BNTO01. Next base: position 82,578 of record CP165730.1, on the reverse strand, counting down.
ACAACCGTAATAACTCGCCAAATATCAATCTCCCCGGTTGTTCGGTCAATGCGGACGCGGATATTATGTTCCAGGCCATACTTGGCGCTCGCCGCGCGCTGAACTGCCCCCTCAACCGCAGCCAGAGCCTCTTCCTTGGTAATGCCTTTCTCCCGCGCTACGGACTCCGCGACCTGAAGGAGCTCTGGCCGTGGTTGCCGAACCTCTGGCTTCTCAACAGTTTTAATTTTCCGACTTGTCACAAGCAACCCTCTACAGTCAACACACAAAACCTCCCGAGAGCCTTATATGCTCCCCGCTTATTTATACCTACTTTCGCATTAAAATCCAACGACTAACCAACCGCGGCGCCACCGCTGGGCGGCCCGCCTCATCTCTTCTTATAGTCACATTATCACCTAAAAGGTACTCCGAAGTCCAGTTTTTAAATAGCCCATCTTTTATTCTCTAATTTTTCATAATTGTATAAGTAATACTCGAACGCATAACTTGTCAATTCTTTCAAGTGTAAAAAATGACAAAAAGTTTGATTATCTGAGGATTTGAAAACATTTTCTTAATCATTTGGAACCTATAATGGGACTGTCAGTAAACGATAAACCGAGGGATTCATGGAACAGAGCCATCCAGATCTTTTACCAGCAACCAGCGATGCGGCTATTGAGGCGCTGCCTTCGCTCCGTCAAATCCACGAATATGCATCTAATACGTTGCTTTGCTGTCCAACTAAAATCCAGAAATTGCTCTATGAAACTCAGATTATTGTTGAGAATTTTGCAGAGTCAGCCGTTTTACAGGAACTCAAGATTAAAAAAAGGAATGAACTTCTCGGTCTCTATCGATTGCGCAAAAACTCAAAAGGAAGGGACTTAATTCTTTATCGCTGTCCTTTGATCCTCTACGCTAGATCTCTTGGTGAAGGAGTTGATAGCGTCGTGGCCCGAGTTACAGTCTACGAGATCTCTCACCGTGCCAACTGCGTCTCTCTCAGAAAACAGTGGCTCGACAAAATCCGCCGACTTTAATAGGTAACTTAGAAGAGGCAACTCCCAACTGACTTTGAGATATGGATACGAGGATATGCTCTGAGCTCCAGTCAGATGAATGGGCCGTTATCGTAGTCCCTTTGTGAGTCCCGTAGATTTCCTCAGACACTTTTTGTACAATGATCTTATGACAGGGGGTATCTCTTCAAGGCTGGAGGTTGTATGGCGAAGGGTTCTGTTGACGAAAGGCTTGTGAGTTTTGATGCGCGAATGACGGCAACAGTTGAAGCGCTCTTGCAGGAATTTCAAGGAATCCGGACTAATCGTGCCTCTGTTGGGTTGCTTGACCCTCTGCGCGTTGATGCCTATGGGAGCCTCGTGCCTTTGCAGCAAGTCGGTACAGTCAGCGCTCCTGATGCACGTATGCTCGTTGTTCAGGTTTGGGATAAGTCGATGGTGAAGGCTGTCGATAAGGCTATCCGAGAGTCGGACCTTGGTCTTAACCCGACTGTAGATGGTCAAACTTTGAGAATCCCTATGCCTCCTCTGACGGAAGAACGTCGTCAGGAGCTGGGTAAGGTGGCTGCTCGTTATGCTGAGGAGGCCCGTGTGGCTATCCGGAACGTTCGACGTGACGCTATGGAGAGCCTTAAGAAGGGCGAGAAAGAAGGAACCCTAACGGAAGATGACCTACACCGACTTAGTGACGAGACGCAGCGGATAACAGACCAGCACATAAAAGACATCGACTTCGCGCTCGAAAAGAAGCAGAAGGATATTCTTGCCGTTTAGGATGACGCTGAAGGCCCCTTATTCGAAATCAGTAGCTGCCCAAGGAAGCAGGAAGGGCGCGTCAGTAGGGGCTCGTTTTTCACACGTTCGGGTTCTTACCAGTCCAAAAAAGAGGACCGTTTCATCCAAAAAGTGGTTGCTACGCCAACTCAACGATCCTTACGTGGTGCGAGCCAAAGCTGAAGGATTTCGCTCAAGAGCGGCGTTCAAATTGCTCGAAATTGATGAGAAATACCGCATTTTTCAACCCCATCAGGTCATTGTTGATCTTGGTTGTGCGCCGGGTGGTTGGTTGCAGGTCGCAGCCAAGCGATCTCCTCAGAGTCTTATACTGGGCGTTGATCTACAGGATATTTCTCCTTTGGACAGTGTTATTTTCCTTAAGGGCGATTTCACGGAGGAGGATACTGTCGCGGTTCTACAACAGCATCTTCAATCACGTGCTGTTGATGTTGTCCTCAGTGATATGGCTGCTTCAGCCTGTGGGATCCCCAAAGTCGACTATATCCGCATTGTGACTCTTGTTCAGACAGCGGCGAGCTTTGCCTTACAGGTCCTTGCACCCGGTGGTGTCTTTGTTGCCAAAGTCTTAAGGGGAGGAACACCATCCGCCCTTCTTGCCATTCTCAAGCAGCAATTTCAGAGGATTGACCACTTTAAGCCTCCAGCAAGTCGTGCTGATTCTGCAGAGATTTATATCGTGGCGAGGGATTTTAGAGGATAGAAAGACAAGGTGCTTTAAAAGCACGCCTCCTGGGGTCTTGATAATTCATTTCCTCTGTAAAAGCCTAGGGCCACAATGAGATGATTGGCCAGCAACAGCATTATATTCTTCATTTGTATTTTTCATCGAATTTACATAAAAAACAATGTATATGTGTATTTTTATACAAATCTATATTGACAAAAACTAAGATAAAGGGTACCTTTACATCATTAATGAAACAAAGATCAACAAAACAATGAATTGACCAAAAATTATACGAATTCAAAAAAATAAAGTACTTAATTTCTATTTAACTTTTTAAAAGGAGTTTTTCTTATGAAAATGATTTATTCCAAAGTATTTGTATTACTAATGGGGGGGGGTAATTCTAATAAATCAAAAAGGATTTACAAGTTCCAATGAAGCCAATGCAAAACCGAAAGAAGACACTACGACTCACCTCACTAAGCCAAAAGTGGAAAAGATTCTTCAAACTCCATCTCAGCAGAATCAACGAGGCATCTTTGCCGTGCCAAATGACTTTGATGTCATCGCCTCTCATGCTTTTGACAAAGCGACTCCAACCACCAACAACGACCAAGCATTAATACCAACAATTGATCAAGTGATCATTGATCGAACTCAACCGGAAAGTGAAAAAGACGGCAAATTAACTATTAAACCGCAAGCCTTTCTTGGAAAGTTCAACAAAATAACATTTCGCAATACCGAAAAATTGAAGATAGAAGATCAGGCATTTATCAAATTTCCAACACCTGACGACGAGACGTCTTTACAGGCTTCTATCCATACAATCGCTTTTCAAAACTGTAAGTTTACCCCGGACAATCAAGGCATTCAATGGCTCAAAGACCCTGTAAATATTGTCATAGAGGATATGGAAACAATCCCGAACCACTTCTGCTCGAACATCACCATAGACAACATAAGTATTTCTAGACCTATTCAAAGCCTTGGGAACTCTTGTTTTTATGGCTGTCTTCTTCCAAAGGATTTTCCACTCTTTGATAAGAAGAGAATCGATGTGAATGAAGTACCAGAGTCAGCATTTAACTCAGTGTTTTGGAAGGACGGAGATTGGACCTTCAGTTTAGAGGGAAACATACCTGATACGTGGAAAATTATTGGACCTGGCGCTTTTGCTTATAGCTCATTATTCCGTTCTCTTGTGAAAGGCTCGAATCTCGCTGAAGTAGGTGAGGGAGCATTTTCCAGTATGTTAAATTTGAAATATGTTCTTTTGTCCGGAAAGACCTACTTCGGAGACAGGGCACTTGCCATAAACAGGAATCTTCGATCTGTTGCGTTCGGCGAAGGGTCGACCTTTGGAAAGGGCATATTTGATGGTTGCTGTCATGAATTCATCATTGAACTTCCAGAAGGTTCACAAGTGGATTTGCCTAGCTTTATAAAAGGATTAACAAGCGACAAATCTACTGGTAGAGGGCCTATCATCTTTTGCCCCCCACAAAGTTACCAAAGAGTAAGCTAACCTTACACAATGCTTCCTCTTTGCCATGATTCAGAGAGGCGTCCCACAGGACGCCTCTTGTGGCTAGTAGAAAAGCTCCCTCCCTTCCCCTAACAAGCGTTTTCTGCTATAAGGAAAATTAGTGGTCTGTTATAGAGCATTATCAACGCTAGGAGTGTAGCTCAGTTGGTAGAGCAGCGGTCTCCAAAACCGCGTGTCGTGGGTTCGAGTCCTACCTCTCCTGCCATTTTTTGAGATGAGGTAGATTCATGCCAGAGAAGCAAAAAGAGTCGTTTGTCAGCCGCAGTCGGAAGTTTTTGTCCGAAGTCCGTAAGGAAGTTTCGCAGGTCGTTTGGCCGACACGTCGGGAAGTTGTCGTGACAACAGTTATTGTTGGGATCTTCGCTCTTGTCGTTTCCTTATACCTTCTGGTTGTCGACCGTAGCATCCTGGTAGCTATCCAAGCCATTATGGGGTAGGAAACCATGGAAACAGAAGCAAAGTGGTATGTCGTTAGTGTTTACTCTGGGCTCGAAAATAGCGTTATTGAGGGGATCAAACAACAGGCTAGCCGTAAAGGCTTGTTGGGCCAGTTCGAGGAGTTCCTCGTTCCGAGTGAGCAAGTTGTTGAAGTTCGTCGCAATGCAAAGGTTACGGTAGAGCGAAAATGCTTCCCGGGGTATATCCTCGTAAAAGTGCGTATGAGTGATGAGATATGGGCTCTGATTTGCAATGTCCCGCGTGTTAACGGATTCCTCGGTTCGAAGCGCCCTCTACCGGTCTCCGAGGCGGAAGTTGCTCGCATTTTCGACAAGGTTAACGAGTCCAAGGAAAAGCCTCGCAGTACGGTCGTTTACGAGATTGGTGAGGTCGTTAAGGTGTGTGAGGGGCCGTTTACCTCCTTTACAGGCACCATCGAGCAGCTTGATGATCAACGTGAACGTATGGTGGTTTCTGTTATGATTTTCGGGCGTCCAACGCCTATTGACCTGGAGTTTTCGCAAGTCGAAAAGGCGTAGCTAAACGAGGGGGGATTGTGTGGCGCGTGCGCCCATTGCTGCGAGTCTCTTGTTTTGCTAAAATGAAAGGAGTGTGGGGAATGTATTTACTGCGGTCGTGGTGAAACTGGTAGACACGCCAGGTTTAGGTCCTGGTGGCGCAAGCCTTGGGGGTTCAAGTCCCTTCGACCGCACCAATTCGGCAACGGGGCTAAGAGGATAAAGGATTGAATCATGGAGTGTGAGAGGAAGGATATTTCGCCGGTTGTTACAGAGTTTTCTTGCGTCGTTCCCAAGGAGGAAGTCGCCAAAGAGATCGAGAAGGGCACGAGCGAGTGGGGTTTGCGTGCAAAACTTGACGGTTTCCGTAAGGGGAAGGCACCGCGGCACCTGGTGCTAAAGCATTTTGGTGAAAAAATCGAAGCAGAAGCTCTGGAGCGCCTCGTGCAAAAGCGCTCAAGCGAGATCCTGAAGAATGAAAAAGAGCCTCTATACTCCCGTCCTCAATACCGCATTGATTCCTATTCACCAGGTAATGATTTTGCTTTTACTCTTATCGTTGAGCGGATTCCTTCCTTTGAGCTAAAACCTCTTGATGTGCTCAAAATCGAGAAGATTGAGTGCGAACCCTCTCGTGAGGAGATGGATGAGGCTTACAAGAAATTTACCGAAGATTACAAGAAGCCGATATCGGCGGACAAAGCTGTGGAAGACGGTGATTTCGTTGATATTTCCCTTCACACCTCGTGCATGGGGCGGTCGGTTAAGGAGCTTTCCAGCGAGCAGGTCCGTGTTCGTGCTGGCGTTGGGCGCAACGACATCTTTTGGGATACTCTAACGCGCGAGGTTATGGGGAAGTCTAAGGACGAGGTTTTTAATGTTAAGATTCAACTTCCTCGCAACTTTCCTTTGCGTTCCTGTGAAGGAAGGCAGGTTATCGTTAAAGTTCAAATTTTGGATGTTCTTCCCCTTTCGAATACAACCTTTACGGAGGATGAAGCCAAGACGCTTGGCGCGGATTCTGTGGATAAATTCCGGGAGCAGTTTGACGAGTTGTTCAAGTCGCGCCGAAATGAGGTTCTTCAGTTATGCCGTAAGCGCGCTGTGCTTGACGCCCTGGCTGATGTTTATGACTTTGACGTTCCGCTATCCGTGACAGATACGGAATTCGGGAAGATCTGGCGCATCGTTCAGCCGGAACTTCAGCAGGCTCGTGAACAAGATGACGAGGATATCCGTGGAAAGACGGATGAAGAGATTCAGAAAGAGTACCGAGATCTGGCAATCCGGCGCGTTCGATTGGGGTTTGTTTTGAATAAGATCGCTCAAGAGCACAAGGTGCAGCTTACTGAGGAACATGTGCGGAATGTCGTCGCCAGAGAGATGATGAAAAATCCTTCGCAGGCGGATGCCATGGCTCGTTATTTCCAAGCTCATCCAGAGGCCGTCGAGCGTTTAGTTGCTCCCGTTTTAGAGGAACTTGTCGTCGCTCGCATCTTGGAGCTTGCTGATGTCACTCGTAAATCGGTGACCCCTGCGGAGCTGGATGAATTGGTAAAGGAAATCCTGCCTGAAGCTGAGTAGTTCGTTACCCACTGAAGGGTTTCGGCAGTGAGATGAAAGAGTAAAACTGCGTGTCTCTCGGGTGCGGCCTTGGTCTGATGGGCGAGCGTAGTTGTCGTGCCTTTTTGAGAGGCGGTGTCATTTTGCCTTGTTTTGCAAATTGTGAGGGGGGTGTAGCCTCAGTCGTCTCCGCGTGCCGAAGCGGAGTTGCTTTGATAGAGAGGTCGTTCTAGTGGAATAAAATGATCAAACATCATTCGAACAAAATACGTATTCGTGCCTCGAAAGTCATGTCATTATCCAAACGCGAGTCGGTCGTAGTATCGGTACGACGAGTCCCATGTTTTGGAGATTTCTAACACACAAAGGTAACATCAAGATACCTAAAATCACCGATGATACTACACAAAACAATCAACGAAAAAGAGTTTATAAAATAAAGAGGAGAATTATTATGAATCCATATTGCCAAACAAATCTTAAGCTCGCGGTAGGTTTTCCGTTATGCTCTTGCGTTCACCGGAGCACTCGACACGAAAGTGCTCAACACGGAAAAATCTTCTTGTATGAAGAGCTTCCCTCCAACGAGCGAATTTTAGAAAAAGAGCTTAAGATTTGGATGCAGAACCAGGAGGATGACGATACAATCAGTAAGTTTCCAATGAAAATCGACCTGCATCAAATCCTTGTAGTCATGTCAAGGCGAAAGGATGAAACCATGATGCGGGAATATTACAGGACTGATGGTAATGAATATCTTGGATCCCCGTCACAGAGGGGGTTAACCCAGAAGGAAATTAGGAGGTACTTATGATTTAATATAGACCAGAATGAATAAACGTTTTTATGAGTTTTTGTTATTTAATAACCAATGGAGGATTTTATGAATAGAAAATTTTTATTAGGTTTACTACTGAGTGTCGGAGGGTTTCAGTGTCATGGTGATGTCTCTGAGCCTCCAGTAGTCCAAGAGACAAGCGTCATCAAATACAAAATAAAGAAAAAAGATGACTTCATCAAAGTCACCTTTAAAGCCAAAGGAAAGGCGTCGACAAACGAGCCTGTTGTTTTGCAGGCAGAGTTGGTCAACCAAGCCTTTGCCGACATAGAAATGCAATATGGTCCAGAAGCCAAAGTTAAAGCTAAGGTCAAAAACAAGGACGAAAGCAAAGACAAAGGTAAAAAGAAAAACAAGATCGGATCTGTTGAAACAGGTGCCCTTTCGAATCTGCCCTCGTTGGCTGAATTGAACTTCGTCAACATCCCTCTCATCCGGACGAACGCGATCCAAGACTGTTCCAATCTGGCTGAGATTGAATTCGGTGGGAGAGGGATTCACATAGAAAAGAATGTGACTCTTAATTGCCCTGGGCTGGTTAAGATTGAAGTCAGCGGCTCAGATATAAGCATCGGCGACGAGTCCTTTCCCCAGAGCCCTAACCTTGGAGCAGTCAATATAGGCGGTTCGAGAATTGTCGTGGGAGTTCGTGCCTTCCATCAATGTCCAAAACTCACGGCTGTGAGCGTAGGCGGGACCGCGATAGACATAGAGGATTACGCTTTCGCAGGCTGTTCGTCTTTGAAAGTGGCGAACATAGGCGGCGCCAGCAACAAAGTCCACTCCAAGGCGTTTGACGGGTGTCCCAATTTGGTCCTGAACATGGCGAACATGGGAGATGTTAATGACGACCCCACAGCGTTCAAAGGATGCACGGCTTTAGCAACGACAAGCGCAAGCTAAGCCAAGGGAAAAGGGCACGTTCTTATCCTTCCCTTTCTTAGTCGCCCCTTTTTAGCCAGCTTTTTTCATGTTTTAGCCGGGTTAGAAAGAGGACACCACGTACGCAAAACTCAGTAGCCATCCCTATCCAGACGCCGACTAAGCCGTTTTGTTTCACCAAAAGTGAAGCCAGAGGCAGGACGATCCCCCACTTGCACAAAATAATGATGATGCAGGGAATGAAGGTGTCCTTCGCTCCTCTTAGTGCGCCCGCTATGACCACCGAGGCAGAAATGAGAGGTTCGGCAAGAAGAACAATGCGAAGAACCTGGGCACCCAGCCGCTGGACGGCTGCATCGGTTGTGAAAAGAGAAAGGAGCATGGGGGCGAAGGCGTAGATGAAAATGGCCACAGCTGTCACCAGCAAAACGCCACACTGGACGGTGGACCAAGCCAATGTTTGAGCAAGATCGCACCGACCAGCACCGAGGGATTGTCCAACAAGAGTTGTCGCCACAATGGACATTCCAAGCCCAGGCAGATAGCAAAATTGCTCAATCGTAAAGGCTAAGGTATCTGACGCTAGGGCCATAGCCCCGAGGGGAGCCACAAGACCTGTCAAAAAAATATGAGCACCATCTTTGGCGACCGACTCAACGGCTATAGGAAGTGAAATTTTGAAGGCTGTTTTGAGAACCTTTTTTGAGGGACACCAAGATGAGAACTCGAAGCGCAGCTGGGGGACTCGAAAGGCCATCCTTAACATCGCTATGGCAACAATCCCCTCCGAAAGGGCTGTTCCTAAGGCGGCTCCTGCAACCCCTAAATTAGCTCCAGGAAGGGTAACATGAAAACCTCCTACCGCTATCATCCGGCTTGGAAAGATCAAAAGACTGTTAAAAATCACATCCATCAAGCACAAGACGGCGTTCAGTAGACCAGGTATTTTTGTGTTGCCCATGCACTGAAGAACAGCTCCAGAAAAAACTCTTAGTTGCACAGCGGGAATTGAACAGGCATAGATGAAAAAGTACGTTGAGGAGCTTGCCCAGAGTCCCTCTTCTGCCCCCAACCAGCAAGGCAAATAACGGCTTAATTTCAGGCAAATTATGGCAAGAAGGCACGAAAAAAGGAGGCAGATAAGACCGCCTTCTCGAAAGACTTTCTTGGCCTGCTCAAAATTCTGCGCGCCGAAAGCGTGAGCAACTTGGACAGAAAACCCCATAGCCACGGCGTGAATCAACCCTACAGCGATCCATGTCGACGAGATCACCACTCCGACGGACGCTGTGGCGGAGGCCCCAAGGTGACCTACCATCATGGCGTCAATGTACTGCATAGCAACCGTGGCTACCTGGGCAAGAATGGCTGGATACCCCAAACGCAAAATAAGCCCGTACACCTGACGACGACGCAAGACGGTATCGCGTCGTCTTAAAAAAGGAAGAGTCAACCACCCATTTAACGTGAGATGATAACACACATGGTCTCCACCACTCCTTCTTCACGTTGCAAAAGTCCTCAATAGTCTTCTTTTTGACACTGTCTTGTTAAAAAATAATAATTAAGTATTTATCCGTACAATTAACCTCATGATTATGCATTTTAGTTATTGATTTTAAGGTAACCTACACATATGAAAGAAATTATGATGAAATCATCAGGGGGTTATTCGTTCGAAATACCCGACGTCATAAAACGGTTAAGGAGGAGCCACTATGAGAATACACCGCCTACAATACATAGGCTTCATTACGAGCCTACTGTTGAGTTCTTGCGTTCATCAGGACGTTCAACAGGAAAGTACGTTAAAAGAGAAGAAGATCCTTCTATACGGCGAGCAGCACGGCGTCGAACCTATTTTGAACAAAGAGTTTGAACTGTGGTCTAATCTTTACCACAAGAAGGGCTATCGGGACCTTTTTGTCGAGCTACCTTACTCCGCGGCAGAGTTGCTCAACATATGGATGAAGGAGTCGGACGACAATATTTTGGAGCAACTTTACCAAGATTGGAAAGGCTCGCTGAGTCACAACCGGGCTACAGTCCAGTTCTACCAGAAGATCAAAAAGGATTGTCCCGCGACCGTCTTTCACGGAACGGATGTTGGCCATCAGTACAATACAACGGGCGTAAGGTTCCTCAAGTATCTTGAGTCTAAAGGGCTGAAGGACTCAGAGGCTTACACTCGTACGCTCGAAAACATAAAGCAGGGCAAAACCTACTACCAAACCTGGAAAAGGTCACCACAGGAGGCTGAAGCCATGCGAGAACAAGCCATGACAGAAAATTTCCTCCGTGAAGTTCCGAAGCTCAACGGTGCCCCAATAATGGGCATCTATGGCGTTGACCATATAAAAGACGCCAAGCAGAGCGGTTTAGAAACGATGGCTTCTCGGCTTAAGGTCCAACAACACGGTTTGGCACTCCACACAGAGGATCTCAGCCCCTACCGACTGATGACATCGCCCCTTCGCGTTGAAACAGTTACCATTGGCGGCAAAAATTACCAAGCCTCTTACTTCGGGCAACTTAGCCTCAAACTCAGGGATTACGCTTTCAGAGAGTTTTGGAGGCTCGAGAACGCCTACGAGGACGTCAAAAACCTGCCGTTAACGGGTGATGTCTTGCCTGATGACAACTACCCTACGGTGGTTCAAAAAGGTCAAGTTTTTATGATCCTGTATACGAAACATGACGGCTCGACAGAGACCAAGACCTACCGGTCGGATGGACGCCTCTGGCAAGGTCTGTCCACAACGGAAGAATTTCGCTTTAAGGATTCTCACTAGAAAAGGGAAAGGGCCATTTCTAGAATGGAATCAAGCTTTCAAGGATCATAGAGAACCCCAGCTGTTGCTGGGATTCCCCGCGTGACGGCAAGACACCTATTGCGAATTTTTAAGTAATTCGAGTTCGGACTTTTTGACTTCATTCATAAAGTTTATAAACTTATTAATATTCTCTTTGTTCAGAGTTATACCTTCATTAACAAGTTTCTGTTGTCCAGGATCAGAGAATAATGAGTGAGACTTCCTAAACGGTAGGTTAGCTTCCTTCCTCTGCATGAGTTCGCAGTGAGGAAAGACCACAAGAACCTTCTCCCTCACCGTGGTTTCTTGACTATTTATCTTTTTCGTCACAAGCTGCCCTGGCAGGACGCTCCCACCGTACATATTCGAAACCTCACTCGCGCCATTAAACAAAAGTTGCCGTGGCCGGATCTGTTGGGTAGGCTCGCTATCAGTGAAGAGAGAGTTATAGTTTTGAAAGTTGTTTTCACGCGCTCCCATTTGCGTGTTATCGATCGGGCTGTATACCAGGGCAGCGCCCTTTAAAGTGAACAAGGCGGGCACAACATGATTAAGAGAGAGTATATTGGGCATTCCCGCTAAGCGATCGTTCGGTACACAAATGCTTCTTTGGAAAATGTGACCCATTTCGTGAGACAAGTCATCTAGCTCAGTCATAGAACTCGAGCAGTCGTTAAAGGCCCAATCGCTATACTGACATACCTGCTCTTGTGTTTGTGTCTTAGTTGTGGTGGCTTTTTTGGCTGCTCTTTTTTCCTGTCTTTTTGACTGACGCTCACGCAGTGCCACCGAGTGGGTGATAGGGTCCGTTGTACTGCTGTTGGAATATGAAATCTTTGGCCCGCCACCTCGCGAACTATTGATAGACGCCAATAAGTCGTCAACTTTTCCATGTGTTTTTGACTGTCTTCCGTAATCTTCATGCTCCATATAATGGTACAGGCGAACGCCATCGGGGCTTTCATGTCGACACTCGAAGAATGCGAGCACATTAGCAAAAAAACTAGGCGTGGGGATAATCGGGCTATCGACATGCTGGCCTGAAAAATATTTCTGATAGGGTTCAATGATATCAGCGGACACGATCTTCTTCGTCCCTTTGTCCGACATTTGAGCCGTCCATTCGTCCGTATAGGTCTTCCACGTATCTTGTAGTTGTTGTTTCTTGCTCATCTGTCAAAGACTGCGGGTCCGACAAATACGATAGGCCGAGTTGAGCAAGAAGTTTGGCTTCTGACGAAAAATTCGAATCTGCGGCTTGGGCAAGACTGGAGAGGTCCAAGACGAGAATCTTGTCGACATTGAACATAGACCGGATCTCGTCACCCATGAGCTTTTCGCTAGGTGTTAGATCACGACAGGACCGCAAAAAATGAGCGCAGCCGCCAAAGAAGTGAGCGAGAATAGGTCGGTTCAAATACTGCAAAAATTTTTGATTATCATTTTTAGCAAGGTTAAGTGCAGTTTCGTAACTTTTATTGTACGCATTGTAAAGTAGTGTTGCGCCTGCTTTTCTTTCGCTCTCATCATCAGAAAATAACAGCTCAGAGAGTTTTTTCTCTTCAGGTAGGGCGCCTCCAGCTTTTGAATTGTATCTCTTATCCAACTCTTCGACGTAATAAGAGATCAGTTCTTGTACGGTCGCTTGACCAGCCAGGGAGCATAACGCTGAGCCGCAAGCAAGCATTATTGAAAAATGACGAATAGATAACATAAGTAACTCCAAAAATAAAAGACATCAATACAGTAAACATATATATATCAGAAAACAAGAAGTATTGTCAAGAACCCGCCATCAATTGGGCGGTCTTTTGACCACACCGGTATCACAATTTTTTTAAAGATTTTCTTAACATATTCGTTCTCCTTTTTATCAAAACAAAAATTTTACCTTTCCTCCCAACTCTATTTTTTGCCTCATATCCTTGGAAAAACAATTATTAATAAAGACCAATCAAAATATCAAGATGTAAAAACAACAATTTTTACCAATCTTTAGAACTTAGAGATAACTCTTGAGGTGTTCCTGTTCCTCTTGCCTTCATAAATGTGCATCAATAAACATTTACTCTATGACACAAGTATATGTACGACATTGGCACTTTTCTTTTTTTATCCACCACAACAAGTCCTCAAATCAGCACCGTTGCCGAGGCAGGCGGGCGAGGGGAGCGTAGGCCAGCAGTCTTTTCTTGTTCTCCTGTGCCGTTTCAAACATGAAGCTTGGGTCCAGGTATGCGTGCAAAAGCTGAGGAAGTGTACCCTCTAACCTCGTTTGAATTTCGGAGTCATAGGGTACGTCCCTCTGTCGTACGCCTTCTGCTTTCAGAGAGACAGGAGACATTACGGTACTACGCTGAGGGGCGGACTGGTGAATCATCCAAGCTTCTAAAGGGAGTTGCCACGCCTCGCAATTTCTAAGACTTTTTTCTTTTGGTAAGGTCCCTGTTTTGTAGTCGACAACTCTTATAGCTGAGGTTAGTCTGTCAATCCGGTCGCAAATTCCATAAAAAGTAAAAACAACGTCATCCACAAGGAGAGAGGCGCTTTGCCGCGTTTCTGTTTGAACCTCGAGAACACTCGGTTGTTCGACCTTCCATGATTCATCTATTGCCTTTAATGCGGGAAGAATCCTTGGAACGAAGATCTTGGTGACCCACCGTGGAGCTTGCAAGGTTGCCTCATCGATAAATGCCATCAAGGACTTTTGCTGAAAGGGGTGAGTAAAATACCGTTGAAGAAGGTAGTGAGCCCACAGACCATAATCGCGCGCCATGGCATCTCTTTGGGGTAGGGGAGAGAGTTTTAGTACTGTCTTCGCGTAAAAGGCGTAGGGATCATCTTGCAACAGTTGCCAATCAGAAATCGAGAATTGACGTGGCCGAGAAAGAGGCTCTACCCACGCATGAGCCTTTGAGGCGACTTTCATGCCATCGTTGTTGCTCGCAACCTGCTTAGAAGCGGAAGAGACGTCGACCTTTTCTATCGGTAAATTCGAGAGAGCATGCCAAAGAGGATGAGGTTCGTCTCCCTGCGTACACGTTATGTAGACAATCTTCTGATTTACAAGCCTCCGGAAAATGGGTTCCCATTGCCTCGTGCTCGACTGTGGCTGAAAGAAAGGGGGGGTTGGATTTGACCTCATCCACGTTTCTTGCGTTCCGACCAAAAAAACGGTATCAACGTCGTGCAGGATGGAAGCTTGAACGGGAAGAATCCAAGGATCGTCTTGCTGTGACTTGTGTATCCCTGAGGGAACAGACACTCGTTCTGTGTGCAGGAAAGCATCTAGCCAAAAGAGATAATCGTCTGCAGTAATCTTTTCATCAAAGAGAGGAGAATGGTTTAATGACGCCGTCATATTTTCCCATAGAGGAATTTCGGGTTTAGCCACTTCGAACTGTTGCCACAAATCGTTCCAGGCGCTTTGGTGGAGCCAGCAAAATTCTCGAAGGGACTGAAACCTTTGAGGAAAACGATATCCGTTTTGGATCTCTGCTAAAGCGTCAAAAATTTCCATAATTTCTGGGATATCAGCGCAAGTCTTAGCAATAAGAACTCTTATGTCGTGTCCTTTAGCAAATTTAGGAATGAGGAAATTGCCTCCAACAGTCATCCCGGGGGCATGAGTTACTTTTTCCCAAAATTTCGACAAAAAGCGCCTTTTAGATTCGGGTATAAAGGCTTGGTCTGCCAAGACACCCAATAAGCAGGTCCAATCTTCAACGGAGTCATGAGCCAACCATAGGGCCAATTTCGAGACAACATTTCCAACGATCGTTTCCTTGAGAGGAACTGTGCCTTTGGGACGCTGAAAAATGAGATGTTGACGTTGTCCTTCTGCTTCAATTTTTTGGAGGATGTTTTCCTCATCGCACACAACAGCAACCCTACATCCATGTTGGATTCGTCTAGTAACTTCCCGGACAACAAACGCAGCTTCTTGACTTGTATTAGCAAATTCACTCACAAAAAGAGGACCCTTGCGTTGTCTGTCTATTTCGCCAGAATTCCAAACGAACGCCTGAGAATGATGGGAAAAAACTGCACGTAAACATTGCAAAAAAGGAGCATCCTTATGAGGAAACGCATCGAGAAAAACGAAAAAATCGCGAAAATGGTCGTTTAAAAACCTCTTCAATAATATATCATCCCCCTCTATCTGTTGTTCGATTCGTTGAAGGATGTCAAAAAGATCCCTGTCCTGTCCTCGAAGAGACACAAAAGGAAGAGGTGGGTGATGGATGGATCCACCATCTTGAAAACAAAACTGGGCCGTTCTCAAAAGCAGCTGAGCTTTCTGGAGGGCAGCATGGAAAGACGTTTTTGGTCTCAATGCACAGATTTTCTCCATAAGAGATATCCATAGCGAAAAGGACGATGGATTCGGCTTTCCCCTCACCTTTGCTGCTAGTTCGCTAACTGTTAAGATTTCCGGCAAAATTCCCGTTGCCAGTTTGATAGACTCTCTGAACACTCTTTGAAGGTGACCTTTGTTGATCTCGTCAGGAACAACAAGCGTCAACCGCCCCTTCTGAAGAGGGCCTTTGAAACGACGAAGGCAGTCCTTAGAGAAATCGCGAATCATACTGAAGTAACGCCTCGAGTTCCATGAGAACGTTTATAGCACAATATCTTTAGTAGGCAGCTATAAGGCGCTCCCTAGAACACCAGCCACTTATTGCCTCCCCAGCGCACAAGTGATCTGGCCCTCTTGGACGTCCTAGGATGGTTCGAACTCAAACTCTACTGTCGTCCCTGGGAAATTTTCTTGCAAGGACTTAAAGAGGGGAGTTTCTAAAGTTTCTTCCTGAAGTTTCTTTTGAGATTCTTTTTGTAACTCATCCCAGCTTGGACAAGGCTTACCCGTCGTATCAACCTGAACAATCCAGGTTTCCCCTGTTGCCTTATGAAGAAATGTTTTAAGCATAGGCAAAACCTTAGCAGCATCATCATTTTTCAACTGGACAATGATCTTCCCAGGATCAAAGGACACGAAAGCTACATCTCGCTTGAGATAACTCAGTAACAGGACCTCGCGTTCCTCCTCTAGAATCTTCATGAGATCTTCAAAGGTTTGAAGTTGTTTTGAACTGGGCTCATGATAGAGATCCTTCAAATCGGCCTGCGGACTTTCAGAACTTAACGGTTCAGAAACAAGCTGCGTCTCCCCCTTTACTCCAGTCTCAGCTTCTCCCTTTTCTCCGAATCCCGAGCCACTCCTGGACGGACTATCTGGGTCTAAAGCAGGGGGAGCTGTCAAGACGGACTCCAGAGATGGTAAAGAGGCCGCATAACACAGCCGAAGCAACGTCATTTCGAGAGCCTGTTGAGCGAAGGGTGCCTTTTTAACATCCTCATATCCTTTTAACATCTTCTTCCACAGACTAAGCAGCTGAATAACCTCCACACGAACAGAGATCATATGAGCTGATTTTCGTTCAAATTCTGGAACGGTTTCATCCGTCGAGAGACGGGGCATCATTTTGAGGCAAGCAACCCTGTAAAGGCTCTCCATCAGATCCTGAAAGAAAGCTACAGGATCCTCTCCCTTCTCCGTCAGAGAGCGCACCTCAGTTACCACCTCTTCAGGCTTTCTTTCAAGGATTTTCATCAAAATGCTATAGACTTTCTGGCGGTCTGACACTCCAACCATACCTTGGACAACAGAGCTCGTAATAAGAGTCTTATGCTCAGCATCTGTCAGGTTCATCGCTTGGTCCAGCAAGGTTAAACTATCACGCACAGACCCGTCTGCTGCTCGGGCTAGTAGAGCCAAGGCATCTTGCTCGAGGGCATACCCCTCTTTCTCTGCAACAGATCTCACATGATTCATCAAAATCCTTGAGTCGACCCTTTTCAGGTCGAAACGCGAACAGCGTGATAGAATCGTTTCAGGGATTTTATTGATCTCCGTTGTCGCAAAAACGAACAATACGTGCGCCGGAGGCTCTTCTAATGTCTTAAGGAGGGCGTTGAATGCACTTTTTGAGAGCATATGAACTTCGTCGATGATAAAGACCTTGCAACGCCCCAAAATCGCACGATATTGAGCCGAGTCGATAACCTCACGAATATCATCAACCCCTGTATGACTGGCTGCGTCCATCTCTAGAACGTCAGGATGTCGATCCTCATCAAAGGCTTTGCATGATGGACACTGGCCACAAGGGTGGACAGTTGGTCCTCCCTGGCCATCAGGACCCGTACAATTCAGAGCTCTTGCCAAAATACGAGCTGTCGACGTTTTTCCCGTTCCTCGGATCCCATGAAGCAAAATGGCTTGAGGTAGTCGTCCTTCAATAATCCCTCTTTCAAGAGCCTGAACTAACAGGTCTTGCCCAATAAGATCACAAAGAAATTTCGGACGATACTTCCGGGCTAATACACGCCGCACAGCGCTCTTGTTTTCTTTGCCTGTAAACTCTAACTCCATAGGTCCTCCTAAAGGATTCTCCACTGGCCTCCGGCAACGCGCTTCCATGTGTGGGCTGCTTTCTTCCGAATCTGACCCCCTGCACCCTTCTACGCTCACCGAAGACCGGCGTCATGGTACCAAAAACTTCCTCGCCTCTGCAACAAAAGCTGGAGATACAGCAGCTGCTGGGCGGTTAGAACGGGAATCTACTTAACAAAAAGTGTGAATGAAGGAAATCGAGAATCGCGTGGTGCGGAGAGGTAAATTCGTGTTACAATGACTTTGAAGGTGTTGTGAAATGGAGGGTTTGTGAGCCCGCTGGCCTTGAGAGCTATGTGTACGTCCGTGAGGGGACGGTACGCGTGGGCTCTTTTTGAGGTTGCAAAGGAGCGCAAGGCCCTCGAAAGAACATATGAGGATTGCGCTCTAGCTTCTTCGTTGCTGTCCTCTCACAGCCCCTTGCGCCTGACAATTGCAAGTGCTTTGCAGGGGTGTTATCCGGAGGATTGGACTCAGAGGCTCATTGAAATCCTTGGTTTTCAGCCCTTTTTTCTATCCTTTTTAAGGCTGCTTGCTGACAAGAATCGACTCTCAGCACTCAAAGATGTTTCTCGTCTCTACAAGAGGCTTGCAGATGCCGAGCTGAATCGAGTTTCTTTACAGGTTGTTTCCGCCGATCCTCTCACTGACTCTCAGAAGCTTGCCCTGGAGCAACATCTTAGTGGAGTATTTTGCAAAGAGATGAAAATGACTTATTCCATCGATCCACGTGTCCTAGGGGGTTTTATTGTCCAGTCCGATACGATAACGATCGATGTGAGTGCCAGGCACCATATCGATTGCTTCATTCAGAGGGCACGGGAAGGTTTTGAAGTGACTCAAACGCGGAGAGTGTTATGAAATCCAAAATCGCAGAAATTTCTGACTTTCTAAAACAACAAATTGAAGGGTTTGCTCCGTCGGCAGGTGTTTTTGAGAATGGGCGTGTTCTCTCTATAAGTGATGGCATTGTGCGCGTTCAAGGGCTCGATCATGTGCGAGCAGGCGAGTGGGTCGAATGCTTCTCGGCCAGAACAGGAGCCGTTATTCGGGGTATGGCCCTTAACCTTGAAACGGACAACGTTGGTGTCGTTCTCATCGGTGACGGTCATAGCATCGAAGAGGGGGATATCGTTAAGAGGACTCAGCGCATTTTAGACACGCCAGTTGGAATGGGGCTCTTAGGCCGCGTTGTGAACGCCCTTGGTGAACCTGTTGATGGAAAAGGCCCCTTGGTCGACGTAGAGATGGCGCAGATTGAACGGAAAGCTCCTGGGATTATTGCCCGTAAATCGGTCTGCGAGCCGATGAAAACGGGGCTCAAGGTGATTGATAGCCTCATTCCTATTGGGCGTGGGCAGAGGGAGCTTATTATTGGGGATCGTCAGACGGGCAAATCGGCTATCGCAATCGATACTATCTTGAATCAGAGGGCGGCTCACACATCCGACCAAAAGGCTGATAAGATTTACTGCATTTATGTCGCCATTGGCCAGAAACAGTCCTCTATTGCTCGTCTTGTTAAGACGCTCGAGGACGCTGGGGCTATGGAGTACTCCATTGTCGTCGCAGCAACGGCATCCGACTCGGCGGCCCTGCAGTACCTTGCTCCTTATACGGGGTGTGCTATGGGCGAGTTCTTCCGTGATCGAGGTATGCACGCCCTTGTCGTTTACGATGACTTGTCCAAGCACGCCGTTGCGTACAGGCAGATGTCGCTTCTCCTCAAGCGTCCTCCAGGACGCGAAGCTTATCCGGGAGATGTCTTCTATCTTCACTCTCGTCTTCTCGAAAGGGCTGCTAAGCTGAGTGATGAGCTGGGAGGTGGCTCCTTGACAGCTCTCCCTATCATTGAGACACAGGCTGGCGACGTCTCGGCCTACATTCCAACGAACGTCGTTTCCATCACGGATGGACAGATCTTCCTCGAGACCGACCTTTTCTTTCAGGGAATCCGCCCGGCTGTTAACGTTGGGATTTCCGTCAGTCGTGTGGGGTCGGCTGCTCAAACGAAATCAATGAAACGCGTTGCAGGGAGCATTAAACTTGATCTCTCTCAGTATCGGGAAATGGCTGTTTTTTCTCAGTTTTCGTCGGATCTTGATGAAACCACTCAAAAGTTTTTAGCCAAAGGCGAACGACTTGTTGAGCTTCTTAAACAGCCTCAGTACCATCCTCTCTCAAATGCCGAGCAAGTCGCGGTTATCTATCTTGGTGTTCACGATTATCTCAACGAATTAAGGACCCATGAAATCACTTCCTTTGAAAATAAATACCTATCGATGCTGAGGTTAACTCGTCCTGATTTATTAGAGACTTTTGATCAAGATACCCCTTTGACGGAGGATCAAAGTCAAGCGGTTGATGTCTTTATCAGGTCTTGTCTTTTTGATTGGCGGCAGGAACATCCTTTGGATTGAGGTTTTTGATGAACGGTCTGCAGGAAATCAAAAAGAGGATTCGAAGTATTTCTTCGACACACAAGCTGACTTCAGCAATGAAGTTGATCGCTGCGGCGCAATTGCGCCAATCTCATCGCGGTCTGTTGTGGGCTAGGAACTATGAGAATTCACTCCTACAGATGTTCGAAAATGTTGTGAACTCTCTAGATGCTGACCAACGACAGAATCTTCGAAACAAACTGCCTTGGTTTTTCCATTCGAAAGATCTCACTAAGCCTCACATTATTTGCGTTTTAGGGGCCAACAAAGGTTTGTGTGGTGGATATAACCTCTTCGTCGTTCACGAAGCCTTAAGTGAAGAGAAGAGGCATTCTCAACAGGTTGCGACGTTTATACCTCTGACACCGAAGACATCTGAGTATTTTTTAAAGCATAAGGCTAACCAGACAGAACCTCTTGCTGGTCTTGGTCATTTTTCGAAGGGGGACCACTTTTTGGAGAAGGCCCGCTACGTTCTGGAGCATATGGAGAGATGGTTTAAGAACCACGAAGCAGGTTCTGTTGGCTTGGTTAGCGGACGTTTTGTGAACACTCTCACGCAAACCGCTGGAACGACATCCGTATTTCCTTTTTGGGAAGATCTAGAAAGCCGTCTAACTCACAAGGGTAAGCGTGATTCAGTTCAACAGCCTTTACTTGAGCCGTGTTTTGATCAATGGTTGTCTCAGATTCTGAGGCACCTTCTTCTTTTGAGGCTATATAGAGCCTTTATTGAATCTGAGGCGTGTGAATGTGCTGCTCGCATGACGATGATGGGAAAATTCGAAGCATAACGCTGAAGAGCTTATCGACAAGCTAAGCCTTCAGTACAACCGCACGCGACAGGCAAATATTACAAATGAGTTAATCGAGATTATTGCAGGGACAAGCGCTTTGGCGAAAGAGTAGAGTTAAATGAAGAGGTGAAAATCGTGCAGGAAAAAGGAAGTCTATCTGAAGGAGTCATTTCCCAAATCGTGGGTGCTGTTGTGGACGTTTATTTTCCCAACAAGGTTCCTGCTATCTTAAATGCCCTCCGGGTTCAGAGAAGTGACCGCACGAATAAGGATGGCACTCCAGAAGAGGTCATCCTCGAGGTTGCCCAGCACATGGGTGAGAACACGGTTCGGACAATCGCTATGGACGAGACCGAAGGCCTTCGACGTGGTGATGTCGTCTTTGATACAGGACGCCCTATTTCCATTCCTGTAGGCTCAGGAACTTTGGGACGCATCATGAATGTCGTTGGGAAGCCTATGGATGATCGAGGTCCTATTGAAACAACCGAATATCTTCCTATTCACCGAGCTCCGCCTACTTTTACAGAACAGTCATCCTCAAACGATGTACTTATAACAGGCATCAAGGTTATAGACCTTCTTACGCCCTATCCTCGAGGTGGTAAAATCGGTCTTTTCGGGGGCGCTGGCGTTGGTAAGACCGTCCTTATGATGGAGCTCATTAACAATGTTGTGAGAAAACATGGAGGATATTCCGTTTTCGCCGGCGTTGGTGAACGCACTCGTGAGGGGAACGACCTCTACAACGAGATGATTGCGTCAGGAGTTAATACGCCCAACGTGAAAGGATCAAAAGCTGCTCTCGTCTACGGCCAGATGAATGAACCCCCTGGGGCTCGTGCTCGTGTCGCTCTTACAGGTCTAACTGTGGCAGAGTACTTCCGAGATGTTGAGCATCGTAATGTTCTCTTTTTCATCGACAACATCTTCCGCTTTACGCAGGCAGGAGCGGAGGTTTCAGCACTTCTTGGGCGTACCCCC
Source organism: Alphaproteobacteria bacterium (assembly GCA_041200185.1). GTDB lineage: Bacteria > Pseudomonadota > Alphaproteobacteria > BNTO01 > BNTO01. The sequence goes on along the minus strand of CP165730.1, from coordinate 60,829 downwards.
TCTGCAGTCGGGTATCAGCCGACGCTGAACTATGAGATGGGTTCTCTTCAGGAACGCATTACGACAACGGAGAAAGGGTCCATAACAAGTGTGCAAGCCGTTTATGTGCCCGCCGATGATATGACTGACCCTGCAACGGCTGCGTCTTTCACTCACTTAGACGCAACCACGGTTCTCAACCGGCAAATAGCTGCATTGGGGATCTTCCCGGCTGTGGATCCATTGGATTCTAACTCGCGTATTTTGGATCCCCGCATTGTTGGAGAAGAACATTACGAGGTTGCCTGCGAAGTGCAAAAAATCCTACAAACCTACAAAAATCTTCAGGATCTCATTGCGATTTTGGGGATGGATGAGCTTTCGGAGAGTGATAAACGCGTTATTGCTCGCGCTCGGAGAATCCAGAAATTCCTCTCTCAACCTTTTGAAACAGCTCAAACCTTTAGCGGTATTCCCGGGGAGTTCGTTGAACTTCAGGATACTATCCAAGGGTTTAAGGATATTTGTCTAGGTAAATACGACCACATCCCCGAGCAGGCTTTCTACATGGCTGGTAATATCGATAGCGTTCTGAAGAAAGCAGAGGCGATGTCTTCTGCATCTTAATCTGAATCAAGTCGGAGAGGGTTAATTGAGTGAATCACGTCCATGTTCACAAAATCGGCAGGCATGAACGAGGACCTGCCGATATTTTATGTTTTTGTTATTAAATTTTTACTTACGTGTTATTTTGTTTATCAGATCTTCTGCATCCTGCTCCGACAAGTCTTCACCTACCGTTGCTCCATTTTTTAGGGCTTCGCTATACCTTGCCACTGCAAATAGGACTTCTGATGCGCTCTCTGTTCCTTGTCTGTTTGATATGTAAAAATCAATTAATGCTGTTGTATTTTTTAATCCTGCATTCAACACAGTGTTGATATTTTCTGTAATATTTGCCGCACACATCCATTCTGGTTCTCCGAGTAGTTTTTGATTCCGCAATTTTTCTGCTATGAGAATAGTGTGCGATATTCTCTGGCCATCAATAACCGCATTTTCTGTAGCTTCTAATTGATTAAGTGCGTTTTGCAGTCCTGGCGCAACTCCTCCTCGCCGCAACGTTTCCGCATGCAACATAACCATTGCTTTTACTTCATCACATTGAGCTTGGATGTCTTCATGCCTTTGCTCCGCATTCATTTTTTCCATACTCTCTTGAATCGATGACTTTTGACTTGCAACTGCCGTCATGAGCGGTGCGAACATCACCACCACTATAGCTTTCTGCATATTTTCCTCGGTTTCGTGTCAATCTAAAATGCCTAAACCTGAGTAATTTTATACATGATGTACAAATTTGTCCAGCGCTAAAGATCAACATATTTGAGGATGTCCCCCTTCTCAATAAGTTGACTTTCTCAAGAGGGTTGCCCAAGAAATTTGATGGATCTGTGGACTTGTTTTGTAAATTCGCAAGGGGTGGTTTTTTTATAGCTTATCATGGAAACCTGTAAATCTTGTGGAAGTACGCATCTGTGGAAACACGGAGTCAAAGACGGAAGTCAACAATGGATGTGCGCGGATTGTCATCGGACTCCGTGTGAATCTGTTGCTTTACTTGTTAAAAAATTTAACGCCTCGCTTCGAGGAGCCAAAGCAAAAATCCGTAGCCTAGAGATTGATGACAGCCCCGATGTTTGATGACCGATGGGGTGACCCCGGACTGCAAGATGGCTCTACCGTTGATTCAAGGATTTCATGCTAAAAAGCATTTGGCTGATAAGACCCATGATTCCGACAAAATAGTGGATGCAGCTGGGGAAACGAAGATGAAAGGTTGTATTCCATCAAAGAGGGATCGAACAAACCAACGAGAAATTGATGAAGATTTATACAAGATGAGTCAACTTGTCGAATATGCATTTTTAAAATTAAAAAGATCCAGAAGTCTTTCCACGAGATATTGTAAAACCACAAAATTTGGAGATGAAAATGAATTGGTCAACACTTTCTAATTCTCCTACATGCGTCATCTACTAATTACCATTGCAGGAAAGACTTTCGTTTTGAACACGATTAAGTACCTCTCTTAATGCGAATCCCTTGTTGAGTTCACTATGATCTCTGCTCACTTTGTTTCTTGGTTGGGACTATAGAAAGCTTCCACAACTTACGTGATAAGCGATCTCCCTCTAACCCCTCTGCTTTGGACGCCTTGACTTTCAAGAAAAATTCAGAAATGTGCATCGCGCTAAGGAGTTACTCTCCTAAAAATCGAAATTGCTCGATTTTTAAGGAGAAAAACCATCCCTCATCCTACCTAATCAAAATATTTTTGATTAAACTCTTTACAATTGTCGTGTATGTTGTAAGAATAGATCCGTTAATACATCAAGTTTTCTACATTGATAAACCTTGGTGTAAATTTATCACCCCTTTTGCTTAGAAAATCAAATAAGTCGCTAGACACTAGCGTTGCTCTGCAAACCTTTCTTCAAACAGACTACCTCTTCATAAGATCCAAGCCTTGCAGGACCCATAAAAATCGACTACCCTTAATGGAGTCCTTGATTTTAGATTGGGTTGTCGTGGTCTATGCCATCTCACAAATCTGCTGAAAAAGCTGTCCGGCAAACAGCAAGAAGAGCTGCTATTAATAGGAATCGGTTGAGCCGGGTTCGCACCTTTGTAAAAAAGGTCGAGAAGGCTGTCTTAGGTATAGGAAAGAACCCTGAATGCGCACCTGATAATGTTAAAAAAATGCTTATTGCTGCAGAGAGAGAATTGATGCGTGGTGCGCAGCACGGGGTTATGCACAAGAATGCGGCATCGAGGAAGGTATCTCGCCTGACTCACAAGGTTAAGAAGGCTTTGGGGGAGTGTTTGCAGTCTTAGGATCTCTTCGTGTTAGAGATGCATAAGTCGGAGGCACGTAGAGAGCCGTGTGACGTGGCAATCATTGGCGCCGGTCCGTCTGGCCTGTTTGCGGCGACGATGTGCGGCCTCTTGGGGTTGTCTGCTGTCGTTTTTGACTCTCTTTCCCATGTAGGTGGTCAGTGCGCGGCTTTGTACCCCCAAAAGGCGGTCTATGGTGTCCCTGGCATCGTGGGTATTTCCGCTAAGGATTTTGTGTGCGCTCTGGCCGAGCAGGCTCTTTCCTTCGCAACCGAGTTCCGTCTTGGTACGCGGATCTGTCAGGTGAGTCGTTGGAAAGACGATTTTTGGCGGGTGGAGGATGTTGTTGCTCGGACCGTTCTTGTTGCTATTGGCATGGGGTCTTTTTTACCTAACAAGCCTGATATCGAAGGATGCGACCGCTTCGAGGGACGTTACTTGCACTATCACGTTGGTGATGTTGCTAACTTCAGAGATAGGTCTCTTGTTATAGCAGGTGGCGGCGACGCTGCTGTGGATTGGACTCTGGCGCTAGCACCTTTAGCTCGGTCTATAACACTCGTTCATCGTCGGGATACCTTTCGTTGTGCCCCTTCAAGCTTAGAACGTCTGGAGATGCTAGCTCAGCGCGAGGAAGTTACCATCCTACGATCAAGCCAACTACTCCGGCTTGAGGGGCAAGAACATCTGGAAGAAGTTATCGTTGCAACGCCAGAGGGTGAAAAGAAATTACCTGCTGATGACTTGCTCGTGTTCTTTGGAATCTTGCCTAACTTGGAAGACGTTTCCTCATGGGGAATTGCCATGAAACGTCAGCGCATTGTTGTGGATCCTCTGACGATGGCTACCAATCAACAAGGGATTTTTGCCATTGGAGATGCTGTTACTTACGAAGGGAAAATCAACCTTCTCACCACGGGGTTTCACGAGGCAGTTGTGGCGGCTTACAGTATCCAACGTTATCTTCATCCCAACACTCCTCTTCAGAAGAATGTCAGCGGATTTAAACCTGCTTAAGGAGCTACTATGTTTTGTTGTCAGCATCAAGTGGAGGCCTTTGACGCTGTAAGTGTGCAAGACCGACGATTATTAAAATTTTCAGCCTATAGCGCCTTCGTTATTACGTTCCTTCTAGTCATCTGCCGGCTTTCGGCTTTTTTTTCTTCCAAATCTTTGACTGTAGAGGCCTCCCTTTATGATGCCGTTAAGGACTGTTTTGTTTCATCGGTTAATGCCTTTCTTATTTTGAGGTCCGTTCGGCCTGCCAGTTCATCTTTTCCTTTTGGGTACGGTAAGGTTGAAGCTCTCGCTGCCTTGTTCCAATCGGCTTTTTTGCTTGCAACGGGTGGATTGATCGTTTTTGATGCGATCCAAGGAGCTGCAGCCCATGATCACAGCGTTATGTGCACTTCTGTTGCCCTGATTTCACTTGTCATTTCTATAATTCTGGCTCTTATTTTAGCGTTAATTCAATCCTATGTTGCTCACCATACAAAATCGATGGCGGTCTTGGCAGATTCCATTCATTACCGTACTGATGTTTTTATGAATATAGGAATTGTTTTTTGCTTTCTTATCTCTGTCAAATCTGCTGTATTTGATATTGTTATTAGTATTTGCTTGGCTATTTACTTAATTCTTTCAGCTTGGAATATCGGCCGCCATGCGGTTTTCACGCTCCTTGATCACAGTTTGCCTTCCGCTGTTGTTCAGAACATTCTTAACATTGTCGTAGCTGCAGGGGGAACTGTAACTTCACTCAGGACTCACAGCTCAGGACGAGGAGAATTTGTCGTCCTACAATTGGCTGAAGATCCCTCCCTTACGCTCGAACAATTTGCAGAAAAGCAACTTCTCATTGAAAGAAAGATTCACGAGCAATTTCCTCGCTCCTTTGTTATCATCGGCCCCAGCCACGAATTCTCGGCACAGATAGAAGAAGACTAAAAGGTTTAGCGGAGCGGAAGAGTTAAAATCCTCCGGGTTGGTAGATTTTCCACCTTTACAGGTGTGGTGAGACCTTCTACAATTCGCTATGATTTCCTTAGGCACTTTTATTCGAGGTTAACTTCTCATGAGCCGGCACGTCTTCTCCACGGTAACGCTCACGCTGTTTCTGTGTCTGGGGTTTTCGTTCGTAGGAGAGCAGACAGTCCTTGCCAAGTCAAACGAGTCAGTTTCAGCGTCTTCGGGCCAAAAATCAAATCAGCATGCGGCAAAAAATATCCACCCTAAAAAGGTTGTTTCTGTTGGGAAGGACGTTATTACCGATTTCGACATCCTCACTCGCTGTCGCCTTTTGGCCTTTCTATCGCACATGCCCTGTAGTGACGAATTTATCAACGAAGTGCGCGACCAAATCAAGCAGAAACTCGTTGGCGAGACCATATACGAGCAAATGGCAGAACAGTTTAAGATTTTGCCAGAAACAGCTAACATCCGCGTTATGTTTGAGGAGTATGCTCAGTCAATGAAACTAACGCTAGACGCTTTCGAAAGCAAGCTCAGAGAGTTGGGTTGTTATGATTCGTGTTTAGCCCTTATTCGTTCCAACATCATTGCTTCGTATATCTACACGTCATCTGTTCCCAAGGATCTACTGCGTTTTTCTGAAAAGCAGATTCAGAAGAAAATAAAGGAACTTGAAGTCGGCCAAAAAGAGAAGCAGTTCGAAATCCTTGAGATTGTTTGTTATTCCGACGGTAAGGGGGATGCTGTTTCAAAGATCAAAAAAGTTCGTGAAAAACTTGAAGCCATGTGCAAAGAGATGCCTCCCGTTCGTGCCTTCCAGGAGCTTGTTGATCTCTACTCTCAGGGACCCTCGTCTAAACGAAATGGATATGTTGGATGGGTTAGTTTCGACCAACTGGATAAAAATTCTCGTAGCGCCGTAGCAAAGATGGAGATTGGATCCTACTCCGCTATCGTACAAACCCACAGGAAGGAATGCCGCTTGTACTACCTTAATGATGTCAAAAATCCAGGTTTCGTCTCTCTCCGACAAAGTACTGTACGTGTCGCTACCGTAACAATCCCCTATTCTCCTCAAATATCAAAAGATGAGGAGGGAATCATCAAACGTAGGATCCCGACTTTGCTATCTTGCACATCACCAGAAGAACTCAACAATGTTGCCAAAGACTTCGGGTATAAATTTGAATACATTGATACAACTCTGGGAAGAGTTGAGTTCATAAGGGGAACTCCTAAAAATAAATGCTTACATCCGATTTTTACTGGCAACGCTTTTGTGATTTATATGCTTGTTCATCAGTCAACTCCCAAAAGCATAGAGACAATCACAAAGGAAGACGCCCTACGTCAACTTGAGCACCAACGCAAAAGCGAACAGACTGAGAAAATTACCAAAGACTTCAAACACCACGTTGCTATCCATGACTACGAACGTTCATCTACCAAGGCTAGCAGAAGTTATTAGAGACTCCTCTCTTTTACGGGATCAGCGACGTGCTAAATCGCTGGGTCAGCATTTCCTGACGGATCCTTCCATTCTGTCGAGGATTGTGGATTTGGCCGGACCTCTAGAAGGTAAGGCTGTTTTGGAGATTGGTTCTGGGCCAGGAGGATTAACAAGAGAGATTCTCAAGCGCAATCCTTCTCATCTTATCGCCGTGGAGAAGGATCCAGACTGTTGGACTGCCTTAAAGCCTCTTTTGGATGCTTACCCCTCTATTCACTATCTCTTCATAGGCGTTGACTTTCTACAGCTTGATGTTTCATCCCTACTTCTCTCCCCTAACCGCCCTTGGCACGTCATAGCGAATTTGCCTTACAACGTAGGTACGGAGATCTTGATCCGTCTCCTTCGAAAGATTCATCATTTCGCGGCTTTTACACTGATGTTTCAGAAAGAAGTAGCTGAGCGCATTCTTGCTCCCTGTGGCACGAAGGAGTACGGTCGTTTATCCGTTCTTGTGCAGCATCTAACAACAGGTCGGCGTGTTATGACCCTTCCTCCTGGAGCTTTCACACCTCCCCCGAAAGTTTTCTCTAGCGTGATTCATCTTGTGCCTAAGCCCGATGTCGATAGGTCGCTTACTCCTTATCTGGAGAAAGTCACCGAGGTTGCTTTCCAGGTGAGACGAAAAATGTTACGCCAAAGTTTGCTGAGCTTGTGGCCTAAAGATGAACTCGGAAAAGTCCTTGATCAATGCAAAATAGAAGCTGAACGGCGTCCAGAGACGCTCAGCGTTGCCGAGTTTGAGGCTCTGGCAACTCAACTTAGAACTCCATCCTATGACTTCTCCTGAACAGTTAGGGGTTCCGTGGAGAATTGTTAATGCAACGTCACTCGACTTGTGCGTTAAGGTTATTCCGAAATCATCCTCAACAAAATTTGGAGGATGTCAGCCTGTTGATTATCCGTTCAGAGTAGCCCTAAAAATTCACCTGTCTGCCGTTCCTGAAGACGGAAAAGCCAATGCAGCTCTCATCGCTTTTTTAGCAAAAACGTGGCATATCGCAAAGGCTCATATTACAATCCAGTCGGGATTAGCCTCACGAATAAAAATTCTTCACTTCCAAGAACTGACCTTACAAAAACAAGAAGAGCTTATAGAAAATCTTACAAAAATTTTGTAGAGAGGGAAACAGCCAAATGCAAATCAGAACCCGCAAAAAGAGCCAATCTATTGTACAGCCTGTAGTAATGGCAATTTTGCGGCCATTAGCGTTTTATTACTCGGCATGAAAAAATTGATAGATATTATGCGCTGTAGTTTTATCGATTTCTTTAACCTCGAGAAGATCCTCAAGGGAAGCCCGGCGGATATTTGCGACGGATCCAAAATTTCGCATAAGAGCTTTTTTCCGGACAGCACCGATACCGGGGATCTCACTAAGCTGCGATTTTGTGAGTCCAACCTGTCGTGCATGCCGGTGTGTTCCAATGGCGAAACGATGGGCTTCATCTCGCAACCTCTGCAAAAAATGTAGTACAGGATCATGAAGAGGTAAAGAGAAAGGCGCCCATCCAGGAAGGAAAAATCTCTCTCGCCCTGCATTTCTGTCGGGTCCTTTGGCGATTCCTAGGAGGGGTATATCCAGACTATAAGACTCTAGGATACCTATAACCGATGACAACTGCCCGGCTCCGCCATCCAAGATCAATAGATCAGGCATGTCGTCGGTGGTAACATCACGAAAACGTCTTTTCATGACCTCTTCCATCATGGCAAAATCACTTCCTCCACGAGCATTAGGATCCTCAGGTTTATGCGGTGCTACAGAAAATTTTCGATAGGATTTCTTATCAAATCCTTCGGGAGTTGCGACGACCATACACCCATACGCATATGAACCCTGCAGATGGCTATTGTCGTAGATTTCGACGCGTTTGGGGACTTTCGGCAGAACGAATACCTGAGCTAACTTTTCAAGATTGTCTTCAAAGTTCTCATGTTTAGCTTCTTCATAAAGACTTTGCTGGTAAGCATTGCGCGACGCCTGCAAAATCCACTGATTTCCTGTTCCCCTCTGAGGTCTCTCAATACGTACAGACTTTTGATACTTCTGGCTTAGGGCTTCTTGCAGCGTCTCCTTTCCGCTGGGCTCCTCACTCACTAAAATGCGCGCAGGTGGCACACGCGTCCAATAAAATTGCTGAAGGAATTGACTCATATTTTCACTTTTTGAAAAAAAACTTGCATTTTTATTGAGGAAGAATGTATCTCCACCAAGATAAACTCTGTTTCGAATAAACAAAACCTGAATACAAGGAGGAAGATCCTTAGGATTTTTTGTGGGCGTTTTTTCAAAAGGATTCGCGCTCTCCGCACTTTCTTGGTCTGGAAATTCTCGAGGTTGGAAAATAGCAATGACGTCTGCATCTACGAAAGAACCTGTTGAAATCTTTTCGATTGTGGGGAGCTTTTCCAGACGAAGGATTGTATCCCGGTAGCGTGCTGCTCGTTCAAAATCAAGAGCTTCACTAGCTGCTTCCATTTTTGTTTTTAAGAAATCACGAACAAGGCCTAATTTCCCAGCCAGAAAATCACGACTATTTTGAACCGCCGTTTGGTATTCCTCTTCAGAAATCTTATGAACACATGGAGCCGAGCAGCGACGAATGTCATACTGAAGACAGGGGCGCGTGCGTTTAGAAAAATAGGTATCAGAACACGTTCGTAGTCTAAAAATCTTTTGAATATTGAGCATAGCCTCATCAACACTTTTGATTGACGAAAAAGGACCTAAATATTCTTCATTTGCTTCATCTTTTGGTCCACGGTGCTTCGCAATACGTGGAAAGGGGTGATTTTTACTGATGCTAATCGACACAAAAGGTGTCGATTCTTTGAGTAATACATTATAGGGAGGTTTAATGGAGCGGATAAGGTCAGCCTCCAGAAACAAAGCCTCTGACTCAGATTTTGTGACGGTAAAAATAACCTGGAATACCAAACTGACCATGCGCCGAATTCTGTAATTGAGCTCATGGATATGGGTGTAGGACGTAACACGATTTTTAAGGTTTTTGGCTTTGCCGATGTACAAAATTTCGCCGTTTTTATCGAGCATTCTGTATACACCTGGGGCTGTTGGGAAGCGGCGAACGGCCTTTAGTAAAATATCTCGACCGCGCTCCAGTTCTGTCTTTGATGCAGCCGTTTCTTCCGAAGTAAGGGAGTTGAGGACAGGAAGATCCGAACTACCAAACCGTTCAGCAGACGAAGCCGCCTCTGTCATAGAAGAAAACACATCTTCCCTGTTCGCTTGTAGATCCTGTTTTCCCTCAGAGCTGTGAGTTTTCTCTTTATTCTCTTCCGAAGTGTCCTTCTGGTCAGACAAAGACCTAGCCATAAAAATCTCCAGTCTCCAACGCATCCTGAATGGTCATAAAATCAACCCACGCAAGAGATTTTTGTCCTGGAGAACGCAGCAGATAAGAGGGGTGAAATGTAACGCGCGTCGGGATAGGGGGTATCCCTTGGCGTGGCGCATAGGCATGCCATACTCCACGTGCCTGGGAGAGACTTGTTGGTGCTTTTAAAAGCGCCTTCATGGCTGTAGCTCCTAACAACACTAAAATCTTCGGAGAAACTAACTCAATGTGCTTGTTCAGAAAAGGTAAACACATTGCCATCTCTTCAGGGGTTGGAGGACGATTTCCTGGCGGACGCCAGTGTACGACGTTTGTGATGTACACCCTATTGCGTGCTAGACCGATGGCTGCAATCATCTTATTTAGGAGCTGACCGCTTGGTCCCACAAATGGAAGTCCTTGCCGGTCTTCTTCCGCTCCAGGAGCCTCTCCGATGAACATGAGGTCACTATCAGGATCACCGTCAGCGAATACGGTGTGGGTTGCCGTCGTTTTTAAAGCACACCCCTCAAAAGACATGACGGCCTCCTTAAGCTCCTGAAGAGTTGTTATACGATTGACGTCTGGACGAGAAGAAGCCTGCATGGTCACTGCACTTCGCTCTCGCTTTTTAGTAGCCGGTTCTGCAAATGCACCTAGCGCTTTTCTGCTGGAAGCATGGAGAGCTGATTTCGCTTTTTCTTCTGACCTTGTCAAAACGCTTCTGACAGACTCAGGATTAACAGCCAGAACCCACTCCTCATCAAATTCACCCTGAAGCGCCAACCAGTCCGCCAATTGTTGCAACATCCTTCCTCGTAGGCGTCACCAACCTCGCACCTGAAGGGTATCAAGTTGCCCAATGAAAAGGAAGCATAGTGCGAATAGGTGGTTTTAGCAGCTTTTCTGAAGAAATTTGAAGAATAAATACTTACTATTGAAAATAAATTTTAAGAATTCCTTATCCTATTTCTATCGATTTTAATCGACCGTAGACGTTAGCTATACCAACAAGCATTGGGGGGCCGATACGGAAGAAAACCCTGATTTCAAGCGTGCAAATACACCACTCAGTAATGAATGAAGAGCAAAAAGATTCAGCTCCGAGACTCAAGAACAGACGTCTAACCACCTTTTAGAGGCGTAAGTTAGTTCCCTTCAAGCAATTCAAGAGGTATTTGTCGAAAATTTTAAGGGCTCGCACCTCAATCGATTGCTTTGATTGGCATACACGTTCGGGATTAGTTGAATGTTTACTTGTAGGTTCCATAATAGCTTGTCTACAAAAAACTTGACTTCGTACGAAGAAAAAGGCTTCAAATATTCGCGCCGTTATCGTCCCCAAGTAGAGGGAGGCTTACGGAGGATTGTTGGTTTACATCATATTATAATAATGTCAAAAAAACTTTTTATTACATCATTTTTCCTTCCACTCAGATTACAAATATTAGATACTGTTGACATTGACTCTATCCCCCCGAATGTCCACACAAGCCGAAAACATCCGTGCTGCAAGGGAGGCTATCGTTTTACAAAATCTCGTCGAAAGACTCCCCAACCTTTTTAAGTTTTAAAAAAGTATGTTCGATAAGTCGCCGCGTCACACATTTAAGTCTTCATCGATTTTCGTTGAAGTTCTCGGTGCCTCCTCGAAGGAATGCAGACCTCCATACCCGCTGCTTTTGTCGCTTCTATGATTTTGTTGAAATTCTAAGCCTTATCCGCCAAAAGGACCTTGACCTTCAGCTCATAGATCAACATAAGAGCCATATTGCAGTCAGTTATGACGTCGACGATGATCAAAAATCTGAAATGAAGCTGGGTGTTGATCACCCTTTTTGAGAGCTCTGACACTTGATTCCTGCCTTTGGCCCCCCGCTGTCGACAACTGCATTTTTATTTTTATAAAACTTGAGTCAATCATGATCTCCTCAGGTTCCGAATCGCCGGCGATGATTTGCATGACTTTTGTCCCAATACCCCGTTGTTTCCATCGTCGAACACGCCGAAAAACGAAATTCCATCTTTTCTATTCAGAGGGGAGACTTCTTCCAGGAAACTCCTTCCCGAATGACGAATAGAACGTCACGAATAAAAAGTCAATTATTCTTCGCTGTACGCTCCGATTGATCGATACGTTTCGCGCCAAGATGATCAAGTTTCTCCAAAATTTGATTTAAAATATTGAGCTGATTTAAGGCTGTTATGGAGAATTTTAATTTTAATAAAATACCTTTGAAACCTTCATAACCTATTGAACTGCCAACCGCACGCAGAACACACCCAACCTAAACGAGGATTGCCACAAATTTCACGATGACAGATTATTTGGGAAATCAACGAATGAAAGTGACCTATGTGTCCCGCAAAAAAGGAAGATTGACTAAGCCTCTGTCACCATCTTAAAAGGACAGCGACTCTACCTAATTCTTGATAAACCCTCCTTTTTGGTCGCATTCACAACAGATCGTTATTTCTGATCAGACTTCTTATCGAACACAAAGCAGTTTATGTCTTTACCAAACGGGATAGAGAACCCTCTTATCCCATCCTTAGATTGACAATCCCTTGCAGAACAAGGTCCTTTAATAACTTTGGTGGTACTCTGAGCTATCTCACCGATGTTGATGTCTTCAGGACTAAATTTGGTAAAAATGATAATTGTCTCTTTAGGGTCCAAACGGAATTGTCTTCTCATGGTTGCACGAATCCGCAAACGAGCGTTTTCGTACAAATCACACAATAGAAGTGGTTTGTCGAACTCGATTATTTTATCATTTTGTTTGTTGTTTATAGAATCTCTCCCTTGCTCAATCGAGACTTCCTTCTCTAGAAATGATTTTAATCTTTTCTCGACTTTTAGGAAAAGTTCCAATTCAGTTCGTGTTAACGTATACTCCGTCCCATCTAGCGTTACCGTGCACCAAAATGGCTCAATCATCATTTTTTTGCGCCGATCATAAATTTTTTGATCAAATCTTGATTTTGCTTTATTGACAGCAGTTATTGCTCTTTCCCAACGACTTTTAGCTTCCGGCGAGTTTAGGTAGCAGTTAACAATGGATCCTACGTGATCTCTGTCGTTTGCTGAGTCAACGCTTTTCAAAAGATGACCAACACAAGTCTCCTCTAAATCCTCCTGACTAGGCTGTCCGTTTGCGGATGGATGGTAGTAAGGACGTACATCTCCTAACTGGACGCCATGACGAGCGTGTAGCCCCAAAGTATAGAACTCTATACTGTGTCCATCGCTCAGACTGGCGGCTGATCCCACCAGACTTCCAAAAAACTGGACGCCATGACCCCTGCACACAAACCTTTGTGTATCATAAAGAACTCCTGTAAAAATACGTAAAAACCTCGACCTGTCGTTAGTGTATCATTAGAGGAACATGTTGAACAATATATTTTTGATTAACATCAATCCAGCAATGACTAAAAAATGTGGCTTACTTAGCGTTATTCTATCACGCATTTGGAGTGAAGCAAATGAGGGACCCATAAGTGTCGACGATGTAGAGGTAACAGTTTTGGAAGGATGGATTTTCGGGTGGCCAGCGGCGATTTTTGTGCCGAAAGTGTCATCGACATCAGATCGAAAAAGATGGCCGGGTCCAATATCCAGAGTCAGACAGGGAAAAGGATGAGTGTCTCGACCTGATAGTTTTGGTCTTCGGAGTATGGCTCGAATTTTTACGTTATTTATTGGAAAACCGTATGGAAATCAAACGATTTTTCGTTGGATTCGCCAGGAAGGTTGGGCTGTAGAAAGACAGCCTCAGAATTCGATCGATGTCTGCAAGATGGACGAGCTCTATACGTACGTTAAAAAAGACTGTACAACTCGAGGTTGGACGGCTGCAGATCGGAATAGACTGCTTCTTCGTTCATTTGACATCGACCTCGGGCCAGGATAAATGTGTAAAAGGCTCATCAGAAAAGGAGGTAGACATGATTTAATCATTGTCTGTATGGCAATTTTTCTTACAAAAAGCAATTTAAACACTGTAAAAATGTTCGACATATTGTTTCTAAACCCGAGACGCGTTTGGTTGAAAGTTTTAGCTCGAGTTTAAGGCGCTCTCTGGCCCGGTTGCATCGGCGAACTCGATGTTACAGTCCATCTCTCGAAATGCTCAGGTTATCTTTATCGCTGTTTATATTTTACAAGTCGGTCCGTTCCGAGTACATTCACAAATGCAGAGTGATCCTATAAATGAAGAGCAAAAAGATTCAGCTCCGAGACTCAAGAATAGACGCCTAACCGCCTTTTAGAGGTGTGAGTTAGTTCCCTTCATGTAGCAATTCAAGAGGTATTTGTCGAAAATTTTAAGTGGATGCATTGTAAATTTTATGGGGATTACAGTGGTTCTTGCAGTACGTGACGGGAATGAGGCCTTTACATAGTGACGTGGACGGTCCCGTACGGAAGGATAAGCTCCTCCGTAGCTGGCGAGGATGTCGCGGAGCAATCGATCGCATCAGCTCGGCTCAGAGTATCAAAAAATGATCGATGTTGTACCTGCAATTCGTTAAAGCCGAGAACGCATTTGAACACATTAACAAATAACAAAGTTTACATTCAGATGCGAATGCGCAATAATTCAATGGGTTGTTGATGTCGTTAATTTTATTTTTTGGAGGTATCTATGATAGTTAGGAAAATTTCTTCGTTATTTTTAGGAATGACGGCTGCACTAACGAGTGCGCATTCATCGGAATACGAGAATTTGTTGACCCCCTGTGGGACTAATTTGGAAGACGTTAAAGCTTCCTTCAAGGCGCTAGCAAAAACGGGTTACGACCTATTAGAGAGCCGTGAACCTGATCGACTTGCTAAATTCTACCAACTGTGTAGTCGTTATGCCAAGGTGCAGCCGTGGATTGAGGCATATAAACCAATCCAATACGAAGATATGCGTGTATCTTGGGGGCCAAAGGAAGAGATTCGGTCATTTTTTTCCAACTTCTGAACCGAAACTCTAGACGGTACAGCAATCAGCGTATCAAGCAATTGACTGAGGAGGATGCGTGGCCGGAAAACATCAAAGAACTTATTCGACAAGTAAAGAAGCAAGTTGAGAATATTAACACGAATATTCAGCAACTCTCTGGGTCCCTTTCCGAAACTGAAAGCGTGGAACCACAGAAATCAGACCACGCTGTCCCGGCGAACAAGTTAGCTGCGCAGAAAGATGAGTACGAGAAAAATAGGCACTTGCTTGCCAAGACGATAGGGGATCTACTTATAGATAGCGTGGGGGTCGATTTCACTCAACTTCATCCTATCGTCTGCGATAGTCTTGGCGGTTGGAGTTATCAAAAAGCTTATGACTTTGTTAACGAACTATGCAAAGACTGCACATATACACTTGATGATAACGATGAAGTATGTGACAGCATAGATAATTGGATTCAAGCGAAGCAAAACAACCAACAGGGAAAAGAGGTAATGGAAAAATCATCCAATCCTGAATAAGGATTCATGAGCGGGAGGGGGCAGAATTGATCGTACCTCCACTCCCCCGTGCACTTTCAAAAATCGATATAAGCGAGCTAATTAAAATCCAACAAAAAGGCGGTGCTCCACAGAACACTGCCTACTACAAGAAGAGGTTTCTCTCGGATATCAAATCAGTAACACTCTTCCTTTATTTGTTTTCACTAGACTCGACCGAATCCTTTTCCTTGTTTGGCGTTGATACCTCTCGTGAAGAATGAGCGTTTTTATTGGCCTCTTCAACTTCTTCGCTCCGAGACACAGATAAGGTCCGTTTTAGTTGTCTAGTCTTCGCTCTAGCCTTCTTATCATCGCCTTGATTTGTGTCCTCTTGTAAGACTTGTTGCCGAGTCGATGAATTGCGTTCTATTTTCGAACCGAACAAAGTTCGCCAAGAGGGATTATTCTCGAAACCACATCCATCCTTATGATCACTCCCTGAAGCGTTTAAACATCCAAAAACCATCGCCACAACGGCGCATCTCATAAATTGCATACGTAATCTCCCTAAGCCCCGAACCCAAGGTCGGTCCTGGCACACAAACAAGGAAAGTGTCAAATTACTACATTGCTTGGAAGTCTCATTTCCTCAACAAACCTTCGGTTAGGCCGAGATGACGCAAGACCTTTAGTTACTGGCAACTCGATGCTTGAGAAAATCATGAAACCACGCCTAATAGTCCTAAGCGCAGTCAAACACTTAAACGTAAGTTTTAAAAACACCTGCAGTATTTAAAACTAAGAGATGTAGGAAGACCCATATTTTTTCTCCTCCTTCTTAGAGCAGTATGACAAAGGCAAGGGGAACACTGCTGACCCGAAAGAACCGCGCACAAACCCCACGGAGGAAGGCGTCTAAAGGACCATCCTTGTCAGCCTCTCTCGGCTAGCTTACTCATGTGTAAGACTTCCACCTTGGCCGAATTTGCCAATATTTCTAAACGTCTCCTTCAGGAAGTTTGTTTCGTATCCTTTCTCTTGTGTCGTTTTCGTTTTGATTGACACATTCTGCTCACCGGCAATGCCTTCGCAGCGGACAACTTTTCCTGATTTATCAAAAGTGATAACAAGGCTACGATGCGTAACGGATCGACGTCCTTTCACAGGCGTTTCCTGCAGAATCCTATGCGTATAGTACCAACGCTCCGTATGACTTGATCCAGGAAATAGAGAAACCGTCGAAGGACGGCCATAACGCGCTTCTATGCTAGTCATGGTGTCAATTCCTGGCTTAATCTCGTGCACATTAATAGCCTTCAGGCTTTGCCCCTGCTGCTGCACAGAAGTTACACACCCCGTCACTACGGCGGCCAGTCCAAAATACCACGCATTTAACCTTTGCACACCACAACCCCAATTTATGAGAATCCCAAGTGTTTCATTGTAGCATATGTGTGAGGTGGTTGGACGTTTGGGATGGTGGTGGTCAAAAATGATGTCGTTTCAGCATCTGGTGCTCCTAGCGAAATAATGAAGATCGAAAAAAATATTGCTACTACTTCGAAATAGGGTAACAAATGGATAAAAAGTAAAAAAATAATGCACTGCTATATTTACACACTAGTTATATTATAATTCGCCAGGAAGTAATTATGTTTTTTTTGATTATCTTTTATAGTTGGTTTCTGTAATTTGGCTTTATATTCAAAAAGCACACATCAGTCGGAAATCGGAAAAGAGGGAGTTACGCTGTAATCTGTATATGGATTGTCAATAGAAGTATTTCAAAATATCTGTATCATCTTTTAATTTGTATAAATACTTGGTCTAGACCGTAGGGGTAAAAGACCTAGATCAGGAAAACATCGGAATTGGAGCAGCCCCGGAAAGATTGTTGAAGCCGTAGGGATAAGTAATTTTATGAAATAAATATAATCATTTTTTCATATTTAAACATTAACTATACCAACAATAAAAAATACATTAAAATTTATTTTTTCTTTAGATAATTTTATCCACAATTTTTTGCGGAGACTTCATTCTCTCTACTTTTTGGAGAAGCATACAGGACGTTCGCGCTGCCACCGCTTAAAGTCTGAGCGCGCAATTCTCCAGCCGACACACTAAACGGCCCCGAGGGTGGAGCTTAGACAGGAATTTATCGATAACTTTGATTTCATTTTCTTTTTGTGGTCTTGCTTGGAAAGGAGTTACAAACGATTTAGAAGACTTATATAAGGAAAAGTATTTATCGCACATCAAATCAACTGATAAACTTACCTATTGATTATTATGAAACCAAGGTGCTGCATAAACTGCGACTGTTAACAATAGAAAAAAGTTAAGTAGTAGATAATACATTTTCTGATTTTTTGAAAGTTTAAGTATTCTGATAAACACGCATTGAACATTATTGATCGCCAATATAAACCTAACGTAAACGCTAGACTATCCATGTTAAAATTGCCCCTACCAAGGAGAGGGATACAGACACAACCGATGCGGGCCTTTCCTGCGAGACACATAAGATTTTCCATTTAAACCCACCTTAAACCGGATAACGCGGTTCCTCCTTCAACGAAATGGAGGAGCAGGATCATTTTTTCTATTTCTGATCTGCTCCGAGATCTGAGGGGGGTTCTAGTGGCAGAGTTGGCACGTCTAAAGTTCGGGCTCTCACGACTGCCCCCTCCAACTTCATGAAATATTTAAGACAATCGTTCTGAGTTTCGTTCAAGATTGAGCGACACTCATTGAGTAATAAATCTATTCTCCATGCTTTAGCATCATCTTTTCTTGTTTCTATGTTATTTTGTAGTATTCCTGCTATTTCATCGAGTTTCGAATGAAGTCGTGTAAACTCCTCATTTACCTTGTGTCCGACCCCCATCTGGTATATCCATGGCTGGTTTTCCTGGTCTTCGCTAGCTAGTGCGATACTGGAAATAAGACCACACAGCGACCACGCCAAAACGGCAACTCTCATCGTATCCCCCTAAAAAATCCTCCCCCTATTCGGTAGGCTACCCAAAAAGAACCGAGGAGGTCAACCTCATTCTCTTGAGAGCTGGCCAAACCTTCTCACTCAGATCAACAACCATCAAAATACATACTTAGCTTCATAGTCTATTCTCTCGCTACTATTTTCTGGATATCCAACAAGCTCCCTTATGTGGTTTACGTAGAGAATATCCATGAGAATGAGGTTTTCATCTCGTTGAGTCATCGCGGAGCGGCATCGCTCATCCCCTCTTCCCAGGGTTCTCAACATTTTGTATCTTTCGACAAGACGATGATTTCTTGCTCTAGCGCCTCCTAATTGGCTCCTACACAGGCAGACGGATGCAACAAATCCCCGGGCCGAGAATTCAAACCTCTGATTTTGACGTGCGAAGAGCCAACAAGGTCTTATCCTCACAGAGGATCATCGGACTCCTCACTATCCGGCTGTCCTTCCTGTTGAACAGTGAATTTTTCTATGCTGCTACGCATGGCTTCGATCTGCTGATTTAGTTGCTCGCATTCATTTAATTTGGCGATAAGCGTCGGAATGTCAGGAGACTCTCTCACCAAATTGTAATCAGTCCACTCTCGAATATAACGGACGACCTCATATTTTATATGGCTTAGTGCCTCCTTACAACTTCTCTCTAATCTGTCCAAGCAATGACAATCTGTCCAAGCAATGACCTGCTCGAGCTCGAAATGCACGATCAATAACTAAACTATGATTCTCCTGTTCACTGCCAACAGCAACACCCGACGCCAAAACTGAAACACAAATAAAACAACTTACCTTCAGTGTCCAATCCCCCTATCTGCTCTTCCCCCTAGAATCATTGTAGGCAAATAAACGATGACAAAACAAGTGGGTAAAGGGTAAGAAACTTTACTGGAGATACAATCCAAGGCGGGAAGACTTATGAAGTGGAAAAGTATTTCGTTGGTTTGTGACAAGCAAACAACAAAATCAAAATAATAATAAAATAAAAAACTATCCTATAGCCGTTAAAGCGCCACTAAGAGCGGCGAGACCGGCCCCACTCACTTTTGCCGAAAGACCTGAAACATCGGCTGTTACAGTTCCACTCAACTTAGCCATAAGGGCAGAGCAGTTGAGTTGGAGAGTGGCTTTAACGTCTGTTGTTAATCCTTCGATTTTTGCGGATAACGTGGCCTTCACAGAGCAATTCAGAGCTGAAATCTTGACGTCTGTCGTTGCTTTTATGTTGATGGCCATGGTGGCTTTTATATCAATATTTTTCGTAGCTTTGATTTGAGTATCCTTGAGAGAACTTGTTGTGATGTTACTGTTTGACTTAATAGAAATATCTTTTTGTGCCGAGATGGTGATACCGCCATTAGCCTTAAAGGTCATATCCTTTTTTGCCGAAACGGTCAGAGAGGCGTCGGTTGAAATCGTAATATCCTTCTTGGCTGTGACAGTGAGCGATCCCTTTGAAATTTTAAGAACGTAATCACCGTTTTCGAGAGTAATCGTTCGAGAGCCTTTTTTTAACAGAATCGAGTCGTTTCCCTCTTCGATCGTAAAAGTATTTTCTCCCTTTTTGATGGTTGAGGCGACAAGGCCTTCGTTAACGTAGAATTTCGTCGTTGTGTTTTTGCCATCTTGTTGCAAAAGGAAGAGATTATCATCAGCTTTTGACGAAAGTTCATAATCCTTTGTAGCGTTAAAAGTGATTTTTTCCGCATCTTTCGTATCGTCGAAGCTCATAATATTTGCCTTGTTTCCGTCTTTTGTGGAAGTTTTAGTTTTGAGCATAGCGATACGTGGCTCTTTTGTAACAGTTTCTGGCATAGGATTCTTGCCATTGTAGAGACACCCAACAATGACAGGACGGTCAGGGTCGCCATTTTCGAATGCGACGAGGACTTCCATGCCAATTCGAGGAACAAAGGCCAGACCAAATCCAGGCCCAGCCCAGCCCTGCATGCATCGAACAGGGCATGAATTTTTCCCATCTTTTTTACCTTCTCGGTCCCAAAGAAATTGCACGAAGACGCGCCCTTCGTTGTCACTATAGATCTCCTTACCTTGTGGACCAACGACAACAGCTGGTTGGACGCTATCAATCCGCGTTTTAGGAGTCTTTCGGAGGGGAACAAAAGGAATATCGTTCGGTAATGCTGTGAAAGAATTAATGTAGGGGAGATTGTCGGCGCTTTGGAAAGGAGGAGTATTGGGCCTCTGCTGAATGAAAAAACGAACAGAGTAGATGAGGTATTTTTGATTTAAAGCCTTTCTTGTGTGCTGAGTAAGCTTGAAAGTGGAGCCCGAGACGAAGTCGATGACGGAGCCTCGGCCGTAGATAAGGTTTTCAGGCCAACCAATAGACTGAATCCGACGTGGACCGACTTTACTGGCAACACCACTATCAAGAAAAAGGCCGGGATACTCGTAGATTTCCCCCGCTTTGCTTGAGCCGGCTCCACTGGTTTTCAAGGTTGTATCGGGTTTCATGTAATCGTAATCGACCGCTGAGAATTTTTTGGTAACAAGACGAGTTTGTGAATTTAAACGAAAAATGGAGTTAATGAAAAGGCTTGGATTCGTCATCATGGAGACATCATCGAGTACAGAAGCCGATTTGTTGGCATCAGCCAAAATCATCTTTTCGCCGGAGGAGCCGTGTTCAAAGAAGTAGAAAATTCCCTCTTCTTCCATGAGTCTCGACACGAAATGAAAGTTAGATTCATTGTACTGCAAGCAGTATTCGCGAACAGTATTGCCAGAAGAGGAGGCTTTGTTGGTAAAAGAAATACCATCTTCTTTCAAAACGGACTCAATAATTTCCTTCGTTTTTTTCTTCATAAAAACACGGAAATTCTTGTTGAGAGTTGCCAACCATAGCGTCGGCTGAAGAATAACAGAATAATAGGCACGATAGGTTTTCGTGTCAGGGTCCTCTGAGAATACTGGAAGAGACCGAGCGTGAGTAACAAGCCCGGAAAAATAGCGCTTCTTTTTACCGTCCATACTTGCCACGCAGACGGTCATGTTTTTACCAAGGATGGCTGAGAGGTCGAGATCTGCTGAAGTGGAGTACAATCGAACATGATAGATGTATAAGGAAGAAAGGGTGTCACTACCGATCATGCAGTCAAAAACAAGCTTATCGCCCAGGGGGCTCGAGACAGTAACGTCAAGACATTTCGCTTTAATGTCTAACGTTTCCTGGGGAAGAGGGATGTCTTCAAAAGGGTCATGAAGCTGCCCGGGGTGGTCCGGAAAATCAAAGATGTGGTCATCAACGGGTGTGTGAGAAGAGGAAGCGCAAAAGTCAGAGAGGATCTGCCAAGGGTCACGACTTTTTGGCATAATGAACCTCATCATTCGCACTGATAGAGCCAATTTACAGAGAAGATAGGAAGAGGACAAGAGAAGGTGAAAAATATATGGGGCTGTCAACAATCTCTAGGCTACGGATTTTTGCTTTGGCTCCTCGAAGCGAGGCGTTAAATTTTTTAACAAGTAAAGCAACAGATTTGCCTTTTAAACGCCCTAAATAATGACGTAAAACAAAATTAAAGGACTCAACAAGGCCTGTCTCCGCTTTTGATACGCAAGGTTTAGCGTCCTCGAAGGATTGATTGACGTATTCTTCGTAACAACAATTTCTATCTGTACAGACGAAATCAACTGTATGTTTTTTACTAAGTTGAGTTAAAAAGGATTTTAAGCTCTTACCACTTCCGTTTCCAATGGAAAATCCAACAAAAGCCTCCGAATCTCTATCGACCGCGGTCCAAACCCTTATCGGATTCGATTTCTTTCCGATAAACGGAAAAGCTCGGCCATTTCGAGAATGGCGATGTGTTTCTTATCTTCTTTTGGGATTTCGTTGACTTCTTCCTGGTTAGAGAAGTTTTTTGAGAGTCAAGTTTTGTGGTTTGATATTTTCAGTATAATTGGCTTCGATTTTATTTTGAAATTCAATTTCTTCTTGTTCAATTTTCTGACCAGCCTGAGCCATCCAGCGCATAACTGTTAGGGCACTGCATCTTTGTAAGGATTCGAGCGACTCCTCTAAGGCCAACACCATCCAAATAAATGATAATTGCCAATTCTTTTTCCTCCTCTTGTATAGAATCCGACGATCAACATCACACGGAGTCCGATGACAATCCGCGCACATCCATTGTTGACTTCCGTCTTTGACTCCGTGTTTCCACAGATGCGTACTTCCACAAGATTTACAGGTTTCCATGATAAGCTATAAAAAAACCACCCCTTGCGAATTTACAAAACAAGTCCACAGATCCATCAAATTTCTTGGGCAACCCTCTTGAGAAAGTCAACTTATTGAGAAGGGGGACATCCCCCCAAACATCCGAGAGCAACGCCTTTCCCATAGACAGCCAAGTGCAGCTTGGTCGTATGCCCCCTTTAATGCATCCGAAATATCGTGTCGATGAAGAGCTGACATAGTTGAACCCTTTATACCTCCCGTAAAATTCCATACCATTCACACAATAAATTGGTTAACAATGTATAGTATTCTTGTTTTTTGTGTCAAATTCTAACAGTAGAGATATATCATGGGGTCTATAACAAAGAGGATGATTGTTTCTAGTGACTCAAAGGACGAGTCAATGTATTGATTTTTTTGTAATATAATAAGGCTAATGCGAATGTCCTCGAGCGTCCCGCTGTACGGTGAGTTTAAACCTTCATCACTGGTTGAGTGTGGGCCGAGAGAGTTTCAAAAAGTTCGGTGGGTGCTAGCAAAAGGCTAAAATGTATAAAAACTTGAGAAAGGTTCTACCTTAAAATTCGGCACAACGACGTACACTAGGTTCTAATATCAAAAGCTCAATTTAAATGAAAATAATGGTAGTCATGAGAAATTATTGAGTATGGCCCGAATCATAGGAAATGGAGTACTTTTTTAAAAGTTGCTGACCTCTATTTATAAGTAACCATGATAAAATATTATAAAATAGTTATGGATATAGTTTTATTTTGTTATACATATAATCTATGTGAAACACCATTGTTTCAAAATATAAGTCTTTTTAAAACAATTTATATAGAAGTTGACAAAATGTAGCACGATCTTGGTCATTAATAGAATTAATTGAGGATAGAAAAACGATTGACTATGCGTCCCCTGACTTGATGACCCAAGTGTCTGGCAGTCGAAAGATTTAAACCCAACAAAAATGTACGACTCCATGGAACTTGATGAATGTCCTCGTGTTTATGGCGATCATTTTGCGAACATTCTCGAATTCTTTCTAAGCAAAAACTAATGAAATTTAAGCATTATACCGCATAAATTGAGAACAATTATGGATGATGTAAATGCCGGTTAGCATGTTTTTGAATAAAATCGTTGGTTGTCTCAAAGCCGAGTTGAAGTTATTGGATTGTGGATATTTTATTAACGAGATTTTATAATCAACGAATGTATTTGTGAGTTATTGGTTTGTCTTCCCAGAACTTCGGATGGCCGCAATCCTTTTTAATCTCGGGATCGAAATCTATATTATTTGGGGGCTGTACTAAACGAAAACTCAACTCTCTGGCAGGCCGTATTGAAATCTTTTTCTTTCCTGACAAGACTGAAAAATCATCCTCGTACTATTCAAACAGTGCAGTCTAGTACATTAGTGCGATATTGTGATCTATATTTTAGCTCATCGATCAGGATCATCAACTACTCAATTGCAACGGCAATACCTGAGTGATGGCCCCGGGCTTACTAGCAAGCCGAATTGCTGTACAATCAAAAGCGGTGACGGAGGACCTTTCATCGTAGAAACAGCTTAAAAAACGGGAAGTTATGACGGGTGATGTGCAATAAATTATCTTCTGCAGTTTGGATATTATACTTTCTCCTCTTTTTAAAAAGATAGAAAAAAACTTGTAAAGACTGCAAAGTTTTGCTGTTTTGACGAGTGCATGAGTGACCCTTTTTTGATTTACGTGGCGTTTTGTGCGCCCGAGTTGGTGACAACGCCTTTTTATTTGGCTCTTGGATAATATTTATGTAAAATAAAACGTGTTTAGTATAGAAAGTAAAATCTCTAATGAGTTATCGTTAATTAAATCACATCCTCTAGGGCAATTCATTAATTTTCATCTTGCGGTGTGTAGATACTTACTCTAACCCGGACTGCCTACTACTAGAAATGTAACAAAGGGATGCTTCCTATCAAAGCTAGCTCCCTGCCATTACACAAAGTGGCAACGTATCTACCCACACATTACAGATTCGTATATCCTTAAGGCGGGTCGTTGTATTGTTGTCTGGAGAGTATGCAGAGCAGTCTTGTGGAGACCATTGTTGGTGGTGTTGTCGTTGCTATTGCCTTCGTTTTTCTTTGCCTTGGATATTTCTCGACGTTGACTACTCCTCGAGGAGGAGTTGTTCCCTATAAGGCAATGTTCGACTCGATCGACGGGATCGCCCTCAATAGCGATGTTAAAATAGGTGGAGTTAAAGTCGGATCTGTTTCCTCTATCGATTTTGATGGAGATTACCGAGTTGTAGTCACTCTTGGAATTCAGAAGAGCATCAAGGTGCCGGATGATTCATCTGTAGCTGTCAGTTCTGCGGGCTTCATGGGAGACAAATACATTGAAGTACAACCCGGAGGGAGTTCGACTTTTCTTCAGGCAGGGGCGATGTTTATTCATTCCAGGTCCCCCTTTAGTCTTGAGTTACTTCTTAACAAACTTATCTTGGCTTTTTCTAAGAAATAGGTAGACCATGCACTTCTCTTCTGGTCTTCTGGTAGAGAGATTTTTGATAGGATGCCGAGAAAAATTCTTCCCGGATTGAGGTCAAAACGCGTAATTGATCTCCTGTCTCTTCTTAACTGCTGACCACAATCGGTTGTGTTTATTACACTACCGTCCAGGATACTCTCCACGTAACGTTATTACTTCTTGTATTAGGTTGACGATTAATTTTTTGTAGAAAATTAATAAATTGTGATTGTACTACGAAGCCGCGGCCTACAGCTTTTTCTCAACATTTCAATGCATCCCCCGTTAGAGGTCCCGATAGGTTCTGAGAAAGCTGAGTGTAAAATTCAATCCTCTGGCTCCACAATGGCTGAATACAAATCCTTGAGGTCCGTCTACACTGATTCTAGTCGTTATCAACTCTCGCATGGTTTGATGAATTCAAATTTTATCACTTCTCTCGGAGTACTCTTGCAGATTTTGATGTGTATGAATCAATGAGACGTGCGTTCGCATGGATAGTTCAAGAATCGATCCAAAAGAATAGATCGTTGCGTTGGGATGAGAAAGACCATCTTCAAAAACGTTAGGTGCATGCGGGTATATGATGCAAAGGTGAGACTTGCCCTCGCATATTTGCAAGAGTGCTGGCTTTATGACGAGGATTATGTATTTTTCGATGACGATCTTAGACCAAAAGTGGTTTTGCATTGTTTATTCGGGTCTGACAAGCAATTACATGCAGAGTCCTTACAAGATTTTATTTACCTTTCTAGGAAGTCATGCAGGGAATAAAAAACAGGTCAGTGATGGATGGAGTTCAAAATATAACAGGAGGTCGGGTGGTACAAAACAAAAGACGAACATTTTTGAGTCTTAAAACCAGTTTTGTAGAGTTTTCCACCTGAGGCGCCTGATTCCAAGGGGCTAAGATCAGGCAGTTTATAAAAAAATCTAAATGGCATGACAGTACAGTTGAGTCTCTCGTTACTAAAAGTAGGCAGAATGCGTTGGGATTATGGAACTGTTAGGTCGTAGGGAGGGCCGTATACAATGAGGATAAACTGAATTGAGGCTGTTTTTCATGGTCAATATGATGAAGTATGTAAGAAGTTGATTTTATACTGATTTGAGATCGCGCTTTACAAGTACAATTGTCCTAAAGGTTGTGAACGTATATTTTACTAAGGCATTAGGTTCTTTATTTGTTTCGTTGCCAGAGAGCAAAGATTTTTCAATTGTGTCGCACAATTTTGCTTGATCAGGACCATTTTTAGAGACACTCTCTTGCGTAAAATCAGTAATTCTAAGCTATGCATTCAACGTTTTGTCTACCATGAATTGCTTAGAACCAAAAAAGCAAGCTCTCAATCACCTTGTTGATATTGGCCCAAGAGCGCGTGGCTCATTTCTCCTGATACAGGTCAAATACATGAAATTTTGAATAAAAATCTTTATTGCCAGTGTATTAAAAAATATACAAAACCATTTTTTTAATAAAATCATCTAATTGACAAGACGCAGAAAGAAACGAAAAAACACAATATAAAGACGCAAGTCTGCTGGGCCAACTAGCGGCATCAAACGTCAGAAGCTCTAGAAAAAAAAGGTGGGGATGTACCAAAACCCTTCTCTACGAGATCCCCCGCCTATGGATCATTTAGATCAATCGATTTTTTACACGGACACAGAAACCTGGACATAAGTGTCAGATCCACTGTGTCGGACAGGTACCAACGTTTCCTCCGCATCGACTCTCTCCACATAACGATTATGATAACAAGCCAAGCCATCATTTTCTACAACATGACTATGCCACTACATTATTCAGCTATAATGCTAGAGTAATTGTAAATTATGTACAAGTATAATTGTCGAGGGTAGGTATTTGACTAAGGAAAAAATCGTCGTATATCTCACCTTCCATATTATCAAGGGTTTGCTTGAGTAGCACACTTATGTGTCATCAGCGTAGGAAGGACGAAAAATATCAAGAAGGCTACATCGTATTTCTAGAGTAGCTTACTTAATTTTAAAGTGACAATTACCACCCACTATTGGAGCATGACCATTCGTTTATGTTTTTTTAATAACCTCAAAGACGGCGCCTATATGGGGAGTGTTTCTGGAATTCGGCATGGCTAATTGGCTGAATCACCTTCTCGTGGGTGCTGGTCGAACATGGAGCGAAAAGCGATTACGAGTATACAGGTTACAAGACTGATGGCGCCTCCGTACCAAAAGGCTTTTTCTGCATAAAAAGAGTCCATGAGTCGTCCGCAGACAAAATTAGCGCAAATGACGCTGAGAGCGGTAATTAACGAGTAAATTCCAAACCCTGTACCGCGATATTCAAATGGAACAAGCCTCGCGATTTCGGCGCAAAAGATGCTCTGCATTGTGCCAATTTGAACTCCCCACAGTAAAACTCCTATCAAAAATGACCCAAAACATCCCGCATTGAGCATCGCAAGATTTGCCGATAACGTCGTCAACGTCCCTGTCATGAGCAGTGCGATCGGCGGTAAACGGTCAACCATGTGTCCTGCTGTGAACGCTGCCAAAACTGAAGCTAAATTGTAGTACAGCATCACGCTAACGGACTCTGTTTTTGCCAAAGCAAATTTCGTCTTCGCAAACAGAATAATGAGCGATTCACTCATTCTCCCTAGCATAAAAACGCCAACAATAACCATCAAAACCCAATATCTAGGCGTCAAATGAGGTATATCTCTCAACCGAAACTTGCTTTTCTTAGCCTGATCATCCTTCGGCCTTTGCAGACGAGGACAATCCTTGACGCAAAAGGTAATGAGGCAAAAAGCCGCTAATCCTGCAAAAAATGACAGCTTGAAAACAGTTCGATACTCGATGTTATACTTTGCAAAGAGCTTGGCGACGAGTATAGCGCCTAGAACAGATCCTAAAGATCCCATAGCCTGCCGCAATCCAAAGCAGGTTCCACGCAATTCAGACGGCGCATAATCTCCCACCAAGGCGTCTCTCGGTGAGGCTTGTACGCCGTTACCAATGCGATCAATGACACGACCACCGATCAATCCTTTTGCTGACATCGTAAGGAGGACGATCCCTTTTGCAGTTGTTGTAAACAGAGCCCCAAGCGCAAAAATCGCCTTTCGACGACTAAAAACGTCACTCAATAAACCAGAAACCATCTTAAGACAGCAGCCAAACCCTTCTAGAATGCCATCAATCTTCCCAATGTTTCTCTTGCTGACTCCCATATACTCGAGAGAGAGTCCAAAAACACTGAAGGACATCGCAGCTGCTGACGTCAACAGAAGTGACGCAAAACTAATGATCCAAACCGCCGCAGGAATCCGTCTCGCCTTCGCTAGCATCTTGGTCTTAACCCATCTTCCGAAAGCAGCATTCTACCTCTTTAAGAAATTCAAGGCAAGTTACCAGCTGAAGAGGGACGAGAACTCACGACACATTCTAGAGTGCCATGAGAGCAATCTCCTAACGTATTTTCATAGTGATAATAAATTACTTATCATCAATTATTTTTAGACATGGATATTGCTTTTCCATGACACATCCTTCTTTTTTTATATACTTTCTATTGATGTCAACGCAAAATAACGTTGTTACTAAATCGCGTACTCCTGCAATCCCTTAGCCAGATGTTCCAAAACCGAATGGCCTCTTGCTAAAAGTCGAATATCGCGAGAACCTTAGGAAGCAGGCCTTCACATATTTGGTTATGACAACCTCGTTCTCCCTTGCAGCAACATTCGCCTTTGTCTCTATCTCATCATTCTCAGCCAGTTTTCTGCATCAAGATTTTCCCCAAGATCAAAAGCATAGGGGATCTCTCTATTACAGTGTAGACTCAGGCGACTTTTTTACATCCACGGAGTTCGTCCCGCCGTTCTTCCATTCCACGAATCCTCGTTATGTTCGTATCGATCTTCAAAGGGCTTACCCCTGTACACTAAGTTTTGCCCAAAAGGAACAAGACTTTCGGCAAGGGTGGCACTCTCTCGTGAATCAGCTTGCTGTCGACGGATTCGCACTTGATTCGTGCGATGAGAAGCTAGCGCTCGTTTCTGTTATTGCTGGATGCCTCGAAAGAAAACCTGCCACGTTCCAACAGATCAAAAGTGCCGTCTTTTGGGAGATTATGAGTCCCTTCTCGCCATTTTGGTCTTTCCCTCTCGGACAGCACCAGCGCAAAAAAATAAAAAAATTGCTAGAACTTCTCCCCATACTCATCTCCCATTTGCTCCTTGAATAGCTGGGGATCTTACTGTACTAGTTCCTACATCAAATCAAAGGAGTTTTAATAAAATAATAATGGACAGGTCTTTGAAAAAACTCCATTAATGAAGTGTAAATAAAAAAAGGTTATGTAAAAAATGAGTTTAATATAATTGATCCATAATATTTAATTAATTTGTATACAAAGCTTTGCATTATTTAAAAAGACAGAATGTATCTTTGGTGAGGATTGCTACCCGATAAAAGTTTTATTTATAATCTGCAAGGATCAGCACCCTTCATTTTAGCTTGTAGGGACTAAGGAGGTTCTCCGTGAGTTTTACGAAAATCTCGATAATCTAACACTGGCTGGAACTGTCACACTTCACAGGATCGAATCGCTGTCTTCACAGATTTTAAGACCATAAGCAGAGCCCGGAAGAATTTTGAAACTGCAAAAATCACACGCGATTTTTGTGAAAATTACTTTCTTGAATTAAAAACACGCACGCCTTCAAAAATGAGAATTTACCTGATAACACTAATTTTTATTGTTTTCTTATTTTAAGATGTATTTCGGACTATACGCTCAGATTTTTATGGAAATTTACATAAAATTGCTTAAAAACAATGAAGATTTGATAACCCTTTAAAAAGAAAGGCTGCGGGCCGCTTTACAATAAAATCGGTTAAATTCACACAACCTCCACTCTTCCTTTGTAACATTTTTTGTTCCCTGCTGATGTAAAACAGCCTCATTCAAACCCTATTCGTACAAATCTAGTGATAAAAAAGTTTATTCTCAATGTTTAGTGAAGTTCTTAATTGACCTTTTTGGAGTTCATTTGACAAAAAAATGTCTGGTAGGTGTGTCACGGATTTTTAAAAGCTTTTGTGGATAATTCCCGAGTTTCTGAAAAAATGAGATTCCATCGTACGGAGAACTGCTCTTGCTTATTCGAGTGAAAGGAGGTGAGCGAGCTAGCCGATAACAGGTTTTATAATAGGTATAATAAAGATGTTTTTACTTATTCTTACTTATAATTTGCATACTACGGTATGTACATTGAACTACTTGATAGCAGAATTTTCTATCCGCGTCATTGTTATTGCTGCAGGAAGTGATGAACTGAAGGTGGTGGCCGTAGATAGACGACGTTACCCGGCCGTGCTAGCACAGAAAACCGAGCTGATGTATACAATCATGTATTCGTTTCAGAATCTAGCTCCCCTGTGGGGGGGCCTTTACAGGTATCACTCAGTTGATAGAATCGGCAATTAGAATCAATTTACCGACCCCTATAATGAGTTGTGCACGGCTTCACTTCTATACTCACATTCCCATCTTAATTCTCTCAACCAGCTGTGCAACTGTGGGAATGAAGCCATTTGCGTAAAAGGGATCTTCGGCAAAGCGGTACCCTTGGTGTCCGCAAAACATGAGGAAGTCGTCAGGATTGTTCTCTGTTGAAATGGCCTGTAAAGATTTCTGGATGCAAAAAGTACGAGGATCCGGCGTGATAGGTACAGGGCGGCTAAAATCCTGCTGCCAACCACTAAAGCGGCAGGCGGAGAGGCAGCCAATGCAATTCCTTCGATCTTGGTCGATTTCCTTCTGCTGATCGGGAGTCACGAAAATGACCGTCTTGCTCGGTGTAGGCAGAGGAATCGTGTACCCCTCTCCTTTCCAAATTGCTATCTTGCCGCGCTCCTCTGCACGAATAAAAACCTTTTGTTTCGTTACTAGCTCAAAAGGTTCAGCAAATTCATCAGTTCTCTCTGGCGCGTAATCCACCTGTCTCTCTGATCTCGCTAGCATCCCACAAAGGAATCTGTTTTTGACTGCTGAAGAAGGAAATCCTGTAGGGCTTAGCCGATTGAGGACTATATCCCCTCTTTTGAGGGTAAGCAGCTTGTTTTTCCACGCAGCAGGAATAGGACTCTCTTGCGTTAACAAAGGACGCGTTCCAAATTGGAAGGCGATCGTTCCAAGATCGGGATTCTCAACCCAGTCTTTCCATTCGCTCAAACACCAAATCCCGCCAGCCATGAAGATCGGTATCCAATCGGGAAGACCACACTGGCGCATCGACTCACGCAATTGGCGTGCACGAGGCTCCGGAGGCTCTGGCTTGGCCTCATCCTCCAACGTCGAAAGGCCATTATGTCCACCGGCTAGCCAAGGATCTTCATAAACAACTCCTCCCAACCACTCTGAAAGTCGGCTGTAGGCTCTTTGCCATAAAATCCGGAAGGCACGGGATGAAGAGACTATGGGGTAATATTTGACGTTATATTTTGCACAGATCTCTGCCAAACGAAAGGGCATCCCCGCACCACAGGTAACGCCATGAACAAGTCCTTTTACTTTTGAGAGAATTCCGTGCAAGACATCTTCGACGCCGCCCATTTCCCACATGACATTCATGTGGATGCGCCCTCGATGGCAAGCGGTCTCATAGGCGATTTTCGCTTGAGCAATCCCTCCCCGGATAGCTCTTTCAATCATTTCAGCATGTCGACGTTGGCGGTTAGACGAGGAATAAGAATCTAATCTCGACAGTTCTTCGTGTCCAGGTATGTGAGCATTTACAGCCGAAAAGGTCCCTACACCACCCGCAGCAGCCCAGGCACCAGAGCTAGCGCCATCAGACACGGCTATCCCCTTACCGCCTTCAACAAGCGGCAGAACCTCCTCTCCAGCAAGAGAGATGGGCGCTAGATTTAACTTTTCTGCCATGAAACGATTTGGTTCCGGCTCTTTCCTTAACCACCGTCAAGCATAGTCGATTTTCCCCTCAAAAACAAAAGCTACCTCGCCTGTGAGCTTAACGGTCGAATCATATTGGATAACAACGTCTCCTCCAGGCATAGCTACCGTTACAGGAGACAAACATAATCCTTGGCGAATGACGGTAACAGCTGCGGCACACGCTCCGCTTCCGCATGCCTTTGTAAAACCCGAACCACGTTCATACGGAATCATCTCGATTTGTTGATAACCTCTAACAGTAACGAAATCGACATTAATTCCACCAGGGAAAAGAGAGGAATTTCGAATTTTTCCTATGAGGTCATCAAAAACTTCCTGAGTAAAAGACCTACCCCAAAGGACAAGGTGAGGATTCCCCATAGAAATGACCATTGCTTTTGTCTCCAAGGTATTCTCTATCTTTTGGGAAATCTCTCCTTCAATTTCAGGGGTTCCCATATCAATACGTACTGTATTCAGGCCTGTTTCCTGTGCTTTAAGGAGCCGTTCCCCCACCCGCAAAGTTGTCCCCAGGGTCTTTGCGTTTTCCATTACCCACCAGGCTACACAGCGTGTACCGTTCCCACAGGCTTCTGCCTTTGATCCGTCTGCATTATAGATTTCCATCGCTGCCTCAGCATCTTCGGCTGGGTTCAAAAGCAAAATCTGATCTGCGCCGATTCCAAGGTGACGATCCGCCCACCGACGGCAGGTCTCCACAGGTAGATGAAGTGGGCTCTGTCTGCGCCTATCGATAACGATGAAGTCGTTACCAAGTGCCTGCATTTTAATAAAATGGATTTTCATAAAGCAATGGACTATATCAACCAATCAACGCGTCCATATTAACAGAATTTTAAGATAAAGATGAGATCTTATACTTGTGATCGCCCTTGATGCACCACCTCCCGATCCGGCTCCTCGGGCGATCACATTCCTCCCAAAGGAAAGATGGGACTCCTGTCTCGCACAAGCAGGAGTCCACGGTTTAGTGTGATATCATCAACCACTACAATTCTTTCTAAGACTCTTCCGTCGTCTCGGCTTTCTCCAGTATTTCTCGGTTAAGTCGTTGAAGATCACCCCAATAACTCATATATCGGCAAAGACCGTCACCGGACTGCCAGCTAATTTTGAAAGCTTCCTCATCCTTTTCTATGTATTGATCTCTTATTGCTAATTTCGTCTGAATTGCGCCGATGTTATCACAAAATGGATTCCCTAAAAAATACCGATGATTATTCAGTTCAATTTCCCGCTGCCCCATGATTTGATAATACTCAGCTGGGTTGTGCCAATGCGAGATAGCTGCATCTTTTCGAGGCCACTCCTTTTGAGGGTGAAGCATTGCCATAAAACAATTCCATTTATCTTGGGGAGATAATTCATTCCAGACAGTAAACGAAAACTTTGGCATGTTTAGATTGATGCGTTGTTGATTTGCTACTATGTCGCGCAAAGTTTTATCAGTACTTGGCATTTGTAGAACTTGTATTAAAACCTGTAAATATACAAGAGGGTCACCTAGATGACTGATTTCGTGAAAATTGATTCGTTTGTTTGGCCAATTGATCGCCCCCCGTGTTGACATCAGGGTAGTCGATTCCTGCAGTGATCCAAGTATTTCCTTATAATTCCCCTGTTGTCTCGCGCAAGGTGTATCCTCCGATACTCCAAGACCAACCTCATTCCTATGTGAGATATAATGGCCATCTCGACACGCTGTTGCTAATTGATAGAGCCGCTGTAAACGCGAAGCTGGAGCCTCTAACACAGCATGCAAATAGATTACAAAATCCTTCCAGTAAGTCTGTTCAGACAAATTTTGCAGGATTTGTACGAATATTTGGACGATTTGATGAGATTGTTCTGGGTTCAATAGCAACTGTATTCTCGCTGGATTATTCCAAAAATCACGAATGAAGGCTTTTAATTCCCTATATTCTGCTACTCTCATTAAGTAATGATAAAGTGATTTTTGAGCAGGGGACAGTGGAAGGTATTCAATGGCATATCTTGGTGAAAAAACCATGAATTTATCACCTCTATTGTATCCACACAGGACTAAAAAGCTAATCATTTCTGGCGAAACGTCTTTTATCTCCATATAACATTGGTTTAAAATATTAAAGACTTCTTTCTCAACTAATGTTTTTAATTCCTGTCGCCACCCTCGACGTGGGTGAAGAGGTAGTCCCTTTGACTGAGAAAGATTCCCCAATCGCGTCCAACTATCAAGTGCTTGATCGAGCTCAACCTGATTGAGTTTTCTCTGAAAGGCACCTATTTGGTTACCAAGTGAATTGAGCTTTTGTTCTATGCTTTCACTCAATTCTTGATAAAACTTATTTGATAAGTTAGATCTGAGCATCCATACATCTTGCCATCTTGATTTTGGAATGAAGCCAAATTCCTTGTGTACGTGCTCTTCAATGCTTGCATTTACCTCTCCAAGAATTCGTAAGATATCCTGACTGATTTCCCACCACTCATCATGTAGTGCTCTTGATGTTTCAATCCCAGATTCATCCACCCCACCAGATGAGGCATATTTCTGAATCAACTGAGTATAATCTTTTCTAATTTCTGAGATTTTTCTATCTTTTTCTTCGAATACGCGTCTAGATATTCTACGCTCTTCAGCGCGTTCCGCCATCAAAATCTCTTCAACTTCGTCATCGGGTAGGACTGATTGCAATATCGATCGAAACCACCTCTCGTCCGAAATGCCATGATCGTCGAGGAGAGTCTCCGTTGCGTGAAGAGTACTCAACACAGTCGGACTTCCACCAAGGCCCAACAATATCGCTAGTTTACAAATAACTCGTTTCATAAATTCCTGCGGTTTGTCCATATACACAGTTACAGATAACATACCGATTAATTTAATACAAACGGTTAGTTTCAATTAGACTGTCTCGAGTAGAAAGAACCCTACCCATCACACTGTGATAATTGTAAGGTTACTTATCGTATTTACGATTTTCACATCTAACAAATCTAGTTTTTATGATTATTTTGGAATCCTCTTGTATATCCATGAAAAAGCGCGACACCAAAGCACCGCGCTTCAAAGAAACCAGCCTCAACCTGTTCAAAGCAGTGCTGGGAAGAGGACTTGAACCCCCGACCTACTGATTACGAATCAGTTGCTCTACCAACTGAGCTACCCCAGCCTAAGAATTATTCTCTAGCCTTCCGTAACGCTCTGAGGTACAACTGTCGAGATCGCCTCACGGAAGAGCATCTGAACGCTCTGATCGCGCCGCAAAACGATGGAAAGGTCATCAAAATCATCAATAACCCCCTGCAATTTTACACCGTTGATAAGGAAGATGACGACGGGAATCCCATCTCTCTTCAAGTTCTCGATAAAGTTGTCACACACTCTGCTGCCTTCTGACATACGGCGTTCCTCCAATCTAAATAAAACCTACTACTTCATTTTATACTTTTTGGACGAGATGACAACAGGGGGCTCAGAAATCGTTACATCTAATTTGGTAAAATCCAATCTTTCTAAGTACAAAATAACGGCAACTCTTAAGTGATGACGATAACAGCGAGCATATTAGAACCTTTTTTACCCCGAATGGATCCGGCTTTTTTGCGGGACGAGTTACCCCAAAACTCACGACAAATCACATCTCCCTTAGCGCTTTTAACCAAGAGGACTATTCTATCGAATATTAATCGCGACGCACCCCAGACTTGGGGTGCAGTCGAAAAGTTTCGTCATTAGGGCTAGAAATTCAAGGAAAATTACTTAGAACTTATCAAGGCTAATATTTAAGAATTCAACATTTACAGCATCCCCCTAGGCTCGCGCGAAATGCTGCGCGAACCGTACCCTGATGTGTTGTTATAGGTGGTTATACCTCGCCTTCAGGATGCTCCCAACCAACGCCAGTTATTGTGCCTCTTGCCGACACTTTGGTTTTGTTGGGGGAGGGTGAGTCGACTGTTATGAAACAAAGTGTTTGACGTTGTGCGGGACCGTGCGATAGAACGAAAGACCCGTGCTCTCTTAGGACCCAGATTCACTCCGCATACAAATAGGCCCGGACAACGTCCAACTTATACAACCGCTCTCTCTCCTCCTGCGAAAGGCCTACCTCTCTCCTCTCCTCCTCCGTCATGTTGCGGAACTTCTTTTCGTCATTTATCTTTTTCAATAATCGAACATCCTGGCTTCCCCACGATGCATACCTTTCTGGTTTATCATTTGCCGCTGCTTCCTGTGCTTTCATCTCCTTTACGATCTCTTCCCAGGGCAATTTCTTCTCGCTCTGCAGAGTCAAATTGATCGAATCGGCTATGCACAAAGCATACTCGGCCTCATCGGCGGCTGAAAACCAACCTCGCGTAAAGAACGAAGATTTGGGGTAAACGCACAAAAACTCATAGGCATCCGCCAAGGTCCAGGCATTGGAATCGATGGCGCGCCGAACCTCGAAAAGATGATTCTTAATCTCCCGCCAAGGTAAATCCGTACAGGTGCAGTAAGACAACATTCTGGCCACTGGCTTGCAAATATCTCTCGACTCCAACTGAGTATAGTAGTCAACGCAGCTAAGGTAGATTTTTTTGAGCCACGGATAGCGAGGTGTCGCACCAGTCAACGACTCTCGGTTGGACTTTGAAGGATATCTGTAATTCAAACGACACTGACAAAAGCCTAACAAGCTTTCGACGTCGTTATGTATCGAACAACAAACTTCACGGGCTATCACCATATCGGCAATGAGGTATTTCCCGCTAAGCCCATTGTTTTCCCACACGGTTGCAGACTCGTAAACAGAACGAGACAACCTAAGCCGAGCTGCAGACATTTCTGCCGATATCTCAAAGGCCATCGTACAAGAACACTGTCCTAGCAACATTCCTGCAAAATAAGTACCTTACTCGTCATAACTACCTCCCCGTCCATGCATCTAGATAACGCTTGATACCGTCCAATCGATTAAGAAGATCTGCTGGATCCGTCCCTTGCAGCCACTGAATTCCTTGAACTTCTTGCAGAGCCTTCAACTCTGCCAGGAGGCTATCGTAGTGTTCTCGGTTAACTCCGTCTGTATTCTGAATTCCAAGAGCTGCATTCATGGTCATCCCAAAACTACTCTCCATTCTGCTTACGACATCACGCAACATCGATGCTTTCGATTGAGCACCTCTACACTTGTATCCTAACAACTCCCAGAAATCCTTGCCTATTTGGGCAGCGCCCCACAGAGAAGAGACACCTCCCACAATGCATCCCGCCAAATCCGCACCGGTCCCAGAAGCAAAGGTCAGGCCGAAAGACCCTACGGCCAACGCAGAGTTTACGATTAACGCGGTGGTTCCCCAGTACTTTGCAGTAACCGGATCACGCCCCCAGACGATGCACAAGGGAACATCCCAAAAGCAACGTATGCCCCAAGGTACGAGCCGTCCAATCCCGAGGGCGCCCGAGAGCTTTCCAAGGCTCAACTTCCACTGGTTTAGAATACCACTTTCAGCATGACACCCTTGTATACACTCCCAGATGCCGGAACTGGTCACGTTCCCTTTTGTATCCACCACGCATTGCTGAACGCACTTTGCGGGCGCTCCCTTTACACAACCAATCCACTCCGTCGCGTTACCGCTACGACGAAGCTTCCAAACTGCCCGACGAAACTGCAGCCACTGCTAACACGGCCGCCACCGTCCCACTCCCTACCTGCCACCTCATCTCACACCTCGAATCCACTTCACACTTCCTTCATGTTGTTGTCAAGAAAATTGAATACGAAGCATGAGGGAAGGGCTCACCTTCCTCTCAGCTGCGTACCCCTACGGAGATGCTGTCTTCTACTGCCGCGAGGCTTCTTCTTTGGCCCGTTTGGCTTGTCTACTTCGTTCGTTTCGAGGTCTTGTCACGGCCTACTATAGATCTTAGGATGAGCCGCGGGGACATAGCAGGTGTTAGCTTATGGTTCATAGGTACGATCGATTCTTTCCAAATCACTCCATCTCCCTTTATTTGCACTGGCCTTTCTGTTTATCGAAGTGTCCCTACTGTGCATTCAACAGTACCCCTATCCAAGATCTGATCGACTACAACCAGTGGGAGCAGGGCTTTTTCTTTGCTCTCAAGGAAGCGGCTGCTGAGACCTCCTCGCGTCCCGTTCGCTCCATCTACTTTGGTGGAGGGACTCCATCACTGCTGCCAGCCAGTTTTATTGCGGATGTTTTAAATCAAATTGCGCACCTATGGCCCAT
This sequence comes from Alphaproteobacteria bacterium, assembly GCA_041200185.1. Taxonomy (GTDB): domain Bacteria; phylum Pseudomonadota; class Alphaproteobacteria; order BNTO01; family BNTO01. The sequence goes on along the minus strand of CP165730.1, from coordinate 22,752 downwards.
TGATCCTAAAGTTGAAATTACTCTGGAGATGAATCCGGGACGCATCACGTCTCACCTTGTTGCAGCGTTTAAAGAGGCTGGAATGAACCGTGTATCGCTAGGGGTTCAATCATTAACGAATGAAGGATTAGCCATTTTAGGGCGAAGGCACACCGTTGAAGAATCTTTGTTGGCTCTTGCTGCCATTGCGGAGCACTTTGAAAATTTTACTTTCGATATGATGTACGCTTGGCCTGGGCATACGCTTGATATGTGGAAAGGTGAGTTAGGGCAAGCCCTTTCTTATCAGGCTCCTCACATGTCGATTTACCAGCTTGTCGTCGAGAATAATTCTGTCTTCGGTAGTATGTATCACCGAGGCGAGCTCCTCCTGCCTGATGAAGATGTTTGCGCAGATATGTTTGAGTTCACTCAGGAAGCAACTGAACAGAATGGGCTTCCAGCTTATGAAATTTCCAATCATGCGCGTCCCGGATTTGAGAGTATCCACAATATAGGATACTGGCTCTATAAAGACTACATCGGCATTGGACCCGGCGCGCACAGCCGTTTGACTTTGGATGGGCGTAAATTTGCTATGGTCCACGAGACAAATCCGCAAAAATGGCTCGTTAGTATTCTCAATAATCACAAGGTTTTGCAGGAAAAAGCTGAACTAACGCCTGAAGAGCAGGTAAGGGAGGCTCTTCTTGTAGGATTGCGAATGACGAACGGTGTTGATACCTCAAAGCTTGCCCTACCCTTGAAGGATGTTATTGATCCAACGGCCTTAAAATACCTCGAAGAAGAGCGGTATATCTCTTACGATGGTAGCATTCTTTGCGCGACAGCCACAGGACGCGAGCGCTTGAATGCTCTCACAGCTTACCTCATTAGATAATCATTCTCGCCGATAATTGCTCACACCGATGATCGACTCCCCCTCGTCTGGGTAGCACTCTTCGGGCCCATAGGGGCTTTAACGAAAACTCGCGCACTTCTCGAGGTGAATTTGCCGGGCTATTGGCACATATCCCTTTCCGTTGTCTGCTGGGTATTTTATAATCACAGCCAGGTGCTTCGCTCTATATTTTCGATTTTTCATGCAGAAAATATCAGAACCTTCTAGTAGTCTTACCTTATAGGCATTAAGGTCGTGCTGTTACATAGATATAAAATTCATAGAGATGGCTTCGGCTTCGCGTTGGTGTTCGCTCTGCTATCGTACGGTGTTGGGTGCTTTTGCAGGCCTCTTGGCTATCTTTCAACGCTCAGCATTGTCTGGTGCTTGTACTTTTTCCGTGTTCCCTTTCGGTCTCCACCGAGTGGGCATAGCCTCGTCGTGAGTGCTGCTGATGGGCGAGTCGTTTCCATCAAAGAGATTGTGCCACCGCCAGAGTTTGGCCTTGGTACCGAGCCGCGCTTAAGAATTAGCGTTTTTCTTAATATTTTTGATGTTCATATTAATTACATTCCCATAACAGGTGAAGTTGTTCATGTGTACTATGAACAAGGTCACTTCTTTAATGCAGCAAAAGATAAAGCCAGTGAACATAACGAAAAGAATGCTCTAGTCATTAAACCGCTTCCTCATTCGTCTTGCACGATTGGTGTCGTTCAAATTGCGGGCCTTGTTGCTAGGCGCATTCGTTGTGAGGTTAAACAAGGAGATCACGTCCAGATGGGGCAATACTACGGCCTCATCCGCTTTGGAAGCCGGCAAGATATCTACCTTCCTAAAGGAACAGAGGTTCTCGTTAACGTCGGCGACCGTGTCCGTGCAGTTCAGACAATCTTGGCCGACCTTGGACCGTTGCTGCAGAGCGAGGATCCGGAAGATGCCTCTTTGTAATGGGCATTTATGGCCTCTTGCATTCTTGGTTGGAATGTCTTAGCTTCAAGGTGTGGCCGGGTGGCAGAATGGTGATGCAGAAGACTGCAAATCTTTGTATATCGGTTCAATTCCGGTCCCGGCCTCTTTTTTAGCCGAAAGGTCTAGCCGTCACTTGTGAGGCCGAGCTGCTGCGTTGCTAGGCTTCTCTGGGGGTAATACGGTTTTCTCCTTCGAGTGGATCTACAGAGGTGTTGCCGCTGACAAATGTCATGGGTTTCATGAGGTTGATCGATTTTGAGGTGGGGTTGCATTTTTGTCTCGTTATTGTAGAATGACATAATGTAGATTGTGGGAGGGGCGCCAGACCCGCACCACAGACCTTGAGTAAGAGAGGGGTATTATGGCACCAAAACCAGGTAAGAAGGTTGCTGCGCTTGTTAAGTTGCAAGTGCCAGCAGGGAAGGCGAATCCTTCGCCACCGATTGGTACCGTCTTAGGTCCAAGAGGGATTAACATTATGGACTTTTGTAAGGCGTTCAATGCGCAGACTCAGCAGATGGAGGCTGGGACGCCTATTCCAGTAGAGATCACGATTTACTCAGATAAGAGCTTTACGTTCATCATGAAGAATCCTCCTAATACCTACTTTTTGAAGAAGGCTCTGGGGATTGAAAAGGGTTCTACGGCTCCAGGTCGTGGCGCTTTTGTGGGTAAGTTAACAATGACCCAGATTCGCGATATGGTTCAGAAAAAGATGCCTGACCTTAATGCGAATGATCTCGAAGCAGGGTGCAGGATGATGATAGGATCAGCCCGCTCAATGGGCATCCAAGTTGAGGAGGATCTATGAGCGGAAAGCGTTTAAAGAGGATCTACGAGCAGGTTGACCGGAATAAGGTTTATCCTCTTGAGGAGGCTGTGGCCCTTGTCAAGAAGAATGCAACGGCGAAGTTTGATGAGACGGTTGAGATTGCCGTAAAATTAGGTATTGATCCTCAAAAGACAGAGCAAGGCGTTCGTGGCACAGCTCAGTTACCCCATGGCACGGGGAAAACGTGTAGGGTTGCTGTATTTGCGACAGGTGCGCAAGCCGAAGAGGCTAGGGCCTGCCGGAGCCGATATCGTTGGGGCTGAGGATCTTCTGGAGACTATTCAGCGCGGCGAGCTTAACTTTGATCGCTGTGTAGCTACTCCGGATATGATGGGTCTTGTCGGGCGTGTTGCGAAGATTTTGGGGCCTCGCGGATTAATGCCGAGTCCGAAAGCTGGAACCGTGAACACTAGTGCGGCGGCGGCTGTAAAGGCTGTCAAGGGAGGGCAGATCGAGTTTCGTTCAGAAAAAGGTGGTATCGTTCACGCTGGCGTTGGTAAGGCCAGTTTTGACGAAAAAGCTCTTGTTGAGAATATTCGGTTTTTCATTGAAGTGTTACAGAAGGAGCGTAATGCCTCAGTCAAAGGGACTTTTGTCAAAAAAATGACATTGAGTTCCACAATGGGCGCGGGTGTTTGCTTTGTTTTGTAAGAGAGGTGTTTTGTCAGAGACTGTGGGTTCCACTTTTGGTTTAATGGCTCGCCGCCCACATAGGCAGGAGGAATTGGGGATGTTTATTGAGATTACCTCAAGGCGCAGACTCCCTCCCGTTTTTGATGAAATGTGTTTGAGGGAAAGCAGGTAGGAGTTGTGTAGTGGATAGATCGCAGAAAGAACAATGCATCGCTTCCGTGCGCGAAAGCTTGCAAGGGCGCTCGCTCGTCGTTGTCGTGAAGCAGCGAGGGGTAACCGTTGCGGAAGTGAGTCAACTCCGTCGCGATATGCGGCAGGAGGGGGCTTGTTTTAAGGTCTTAAAAAACACGCTGCTTAACATTGCGATTCAAGGGACTGAGTTTGATGGACTTCGGTCATTACTGGGTGGTCCGACGGCGCTAGCCTATTCGGAAGATCCGGTCAGTGCGGCGAAGATTGCTGTCAAATTCGCAAGCGAAAATGAGGAAAAGCTTGAGATTGTGGGGGGCTGGCTCAATGGTCAGATTTTGGATGCTTCTGGGGTTCAGACCCTTGCGAAGTTGCCTTCACTGACAGAACTGAGGGGTCGACTCGTTGGCCTTGTTATGGCGCCGGCAACAAAAGTTTTCCGAACGGTTCGCGAACCTATGTCGCGTGTGGCACGTGTTATTGGGGCCAAGAATAGTTAAGGCTTTATTGTTTGTATTTGTAATTTTTAATATCGGAGGGTAATCGAATGGCTGATTTAGCGAAAATTGTTGAAGAGTTGTCAAGTCTGTCAGTTTTGGAGGCTGCTGAGCTTTCAAAGATGTTGGAGGAAGCTTGGGGCGTGAGTGCGGCGGCGGCTGTAGCTGTGGCGGCGGCTGGCCCTGCAGCGGCTGCGGACGCTGGCGAGGCCAAGACGGAGTTTGATGTTTGGTTGGATGATGGTGGCGCTAACAAAATCAACGTCATTAAAGAAGTGCGCACGATCACGAGCCTTGGTCTAAAGGAAGCTAAGGAACTCGTTGAAGGAGCGCCAAAGTTAGTAAAGGGTGGCGTTCCGAAGGACGAAGCTGACCAAATCAAGAAGAAGTTAGAAGAAGCGGGGGCTAAGGTTTCTATTAAATAATTGTTGTGCTTCTTTGCTTAAGTTTTATGATTTATTTTGTTTTTAGGAGTGGGGTCTTGTAGCGCGGTTGTGCTACAAGCTCCTTTTTGTGCGCATTTTTTTGGAGCCGTCGGTGGGAGGTGGCTTTTGCTAGTTGGTCGTTGGTAAGACGAGAAGGTATCGTCAGAGTTCGTAATTAACTGATTAGGATTATTGCAGAGGAGTTACTCATGGTTAGGTCGTATACAGAACGGAAACGGTTTCGTAAATCTTTCAGTCACTGTAAAGAGGTTATTCCTCCTCCCGATCTCATTTTACTGCAGAAGAATTCTTACGACGACTTTCTTCAGGAGCATATTCATCAGAAAAAAAGAGAACGTTCTGGTTTAAATGAAGTTCTCCAGTCCGTTTTTCCTATTGCAGACCCTTCGGGGAGAGCAGAGTTACAATTTCACAGTTATCATCTTGATGAGCCGGAATCTGATGAGGCTGAATGTTTGCGACGTGGACTAAGCTACTGCTCTGCCCTTAAGGTGACCTTTCGGCTTATTGTTTGGGATGATATTGAGTCTCCAGAAACCCGTTCTATTCGTGACATCAAGGAACAGGATGTTTATATGGGAGACATCCCTCTCATGACGGATCGAGGGACGTTCATCATTAATGGTATCGAGCGTGTCGTCGTTTCGCAGATGCACAGAAGTCCGGGTGTCTTTTTTGATCATGATAACGGAAAAACGCACGCTTCTGGTAAGGTCCTCTATGCGGCACGAATTGTTCCATATCGTGGATCTTGGTTGGATTTTGAGTTCGATTCCAAGGATGCCTTGCTTGTTCGGATTGATCGTCGTCGAAAACTGCTTTTGTCGACATTCCTTATGGCTCTTGATAGTGCTGAGACCGAGCAACGTCGCCGTCTTGCTGGGAATAACCTCGCAGACGAAGATGTTACGGGAATGTCTGTAGAGGAGATCCTCCGTGCATTTTATCCCGTCCTTACTTTCCGTCAGCACGAAAAAGGGTTTGTTTGTGACTTCATCCCGGCGCAATGGAAGGGTGTCCGCCTAGAACATGCACTGGTGGACGCGCGCAATTCGAATGTCCTAGCTGAAGCTGGAACGAAACTGACGCCGCGTATCATTAATAAACTTATTCAGGAAGGCGTAACTGAGATTTTGGTTAAAAGCGAATTCTTATACGGACGATACCTCGTTCAAGATTATATCGACGAAGAGACGGGGGAAATTTTCATCGAGGCCGGCAGCGGTATCACGCCGGAGGTTGTTGACTTCCTTTTCTCTCGCGGCATCACTGACATCGAAACGCTGTATGTCGAAAACACGAGCGTTGAGCCTTATATCATTCAGACTTTGGCGCTGGATCGTTGCTGTAACCGTGACGATGCGCTTATGGAGATTTGCCGGGTGATGCGCCCTGGAGAGCCACCTTCGGTTGAAGGTGGTGAGTACATCCTCAAAAGCCTTTTCTTTGATAGCGACCGTTACGACCTTTCTGCTGTAGGGCGGGTGAAGTTGAATGCCCGTTTAGGTCTTACAACTCCCGATACTGTTCGTATTCTTCAAAAAGAGGATATTTTACATATTATCAAAACTCTCCTAGAACTCAAGGACGGAAAGGGTGAAATTGACGATATTGATAACCTTGGAAACCGACGTGTCCGTTGCGTTGGAGAGCTTCTCGAGAACCAGTTCAGAATCGGCTTGTCACGCATGGATAGAACCATTCGTGAGCGCATTTCAAGTCTGGAAATTGATAATGCAATGCCGCACGACCTGGTCAATGCCAAGCCGCTCATCTCGACAATTCGTGAGTTTTTTGGGGGCTCGCAACTGTCTCAGTTTATGGATCAGACCAATCCTTTGTCGGAGATTACACACAAGCGCCGCCTGTCTGCACTTGGGCCTGGCGGTCTTTCGCGTGAGCGCGCTGGATTCGAAGTTCGAGATGTACACCCCACTCATTACGGACGTATTTGTCCTATTGAAACACCAGAAGGTCCAAATATTGGTTTGATTAACTCTTTAGCGACTTATGCTCGAATCAATAAATATGGATTTATCGAAAGTCCTTACCGGAAAGTTATCAACGGACGCGTTACTGACGAAGTTGTTTACGTTACGGCTATGGAGGAGTGGAAGCATACCATTGGTCAAGCGACCGATAAGACTGATGCTGACGGAAATCTTGTTGATGACTTCATTACCTGCCGCCATAGTGGTGAGTACGGCATTTTTGCCAAATCTGAGGTGACGCTCGTGGATGTTTCACCGCAGCAGTTGGTCTCTGTGGCAGCTTCTCTCATTCCCTTCCTCGAAAATGACGATGCTAGTCGTGCTTTGATGGGGTCGAACATGCAGCGACAAGCCGTTCCTTTGCTGCGCAATAAGGCGCCATTGGTTGGAACGGGGATGGAACGTCTTGTTGCTAAAGATTCGGGCGCTGTTGTCGTTGCGCGTCGTGCGGGCGTTGTGGATCAGGTTGATAGCACAAGGATTGTGATACACGTCAATGCTGAGTCGGCCAAGAAGGAAGGGGGGGTTGGTGTTGATATCTACAACCTTGTGAAATTCCAGGGCTCCAATATGAGCACATGTCTGAACCAGAGACCTCTTGTTCAGAAGGGAGATATCATCAATAAAGGAGATATCATCGCCGATGGTCCTTGTACGGATGTTGGGGAATTAGCGCTTGGTCGAAATGTTCAAGTGGCTTTCATGTCATGGCATGGATACAACTTTGAAGACTCCATTGTCATGTCCGAGCGGGTTGTTTTCGATGATGTCTTTACCTCTATCCATATTGATGGATTCGAGGTCATGGCACGCGACACCAAACTTGGCAACGAAGAGATTACGCGAGACATACCGAACGTTAGCGAGGAGGCTTTAAGGAACCTCGACGAAACGGGTATCGTGGCCATTGGAACAGAGGTTGCTCCGGGAGATATTCTGGTTGGGAAAGTAACGCCGAAGGGGGAAACTCCCATGACACCAGAAGAGAAGCTCTTGCGTGCTATTTTTGGTGAGAAAGCTTCTGATGTCCGTGATAGTTCCCTCCGTGTTCCACCTGGAGTGTCGGGTATGGTTGTTGATGTCCGCATTTTGTCGCGTCGAGGCGTTGAGCGTGATGAGCGTATGATTGCCATCGAGAGGCAGGAAATTGAGCGTTTTTCAGCAGAAAAAGACGCTGAGAGAGAGATTCTTGAAAGGGCTTATTACCAACGCGTACATGATTATCTCCTCGGGAAAACCGTCACAAAAGGACCGCATGGCTTGAAGGTTGGAACTGTTTTGACAGAAGAAGTCTTAGAAAAACTACCCAAGATTCAGTGGAACCAAGTCAAAGTTTCTGATGAAGAAGCTATGAGCAGTATTATCCTTCTAAAAGAGCAGTTGGATGAGCGGTGCGATCGTCTCCAGAGGCTTTTTGAAAGTAAAGTCGAGCGTCTGCGTCGCGGGGATGATCTGCCTCCTGGAGTGCTCAAGCTCGTAAAGGTGTTTATCGCTTCAAAACGGAAGTTGCAGCCAGGCGACAAGATGGCAGGTCGTCACGGTAACAAAGGTGTCGTATCGAAGATTGTTCCTGTGGAGGATATGCCTTACAAGGAGGACGGCACTCCCATTGATATCATTTTGAATCCACTGGGCGTTCCTTCTCGTATGAACGTAGGACAGATTTTGGAGACTCACCTGGGGGCAGCAGCAGCAGGGTGGGGGCGTCAGATTGACGAAGCGCTTCAGAAATACAGAAAAGATCAGATTGTTCTAGAAGATCTCCGAAAGGTTATTCTTGATTGCTATGAAAAATCTGAGGACAAGCGCGATATTAAAAAACTGGCGGATGACGAATTGGTTGAGTTAGCAGAGCATCTTCGCGAGGGAGTGCCTATGGCGACGCCAGTTTTTGATGGCGCTTCCTTGGCAGATATTGATGATCAGCTTAAGAAAGTTCATCTTGTGACGTCAGGTCAGATTCAGCTTTACGACGGTCTAACGGGTGAACCTTTTGATCGGAAGGTGACGGTTGGACAGATCTATATGCTAAAACTTCACCACTTGGTTGATGACAAGATCCATGCACGCTCCATTGGTCCTTACAGTCTTGTGACGCAGCAGCCTCTTGGCGGTAAGGCGCAGTTTGGTGGACAGCGTTTTGGAGAAATGGAAGTCTGGGCCCTTGAGGCCTATGGAGCAGCTTACACGCTGCAGGAGATGCTGACTGTTAAGTCTGATGACGTCGTTGGGCGTATGAAGACTTACGAGAGTATTGTGCGAGGTGAAGATCGTTCCGAGGCCGGCATCCCTGAGTCATTTAACGTTCTCGTTAAGGAGCTGAGGGCATTAGGTCTAAATATCGATTTTATCTAGTTGATATGCAATTACAGTGTATTAGTGAGTCGTTGTAAGTTTTAAAAAGAGTATTAGAGGCAGGAGGACAAAAATGGCGTATCAGGGATCGAGAAATGAGAATCGAGCGGATATTCCGTCTTCTTTCGACAAAATCCGTATTTCAATCGCGAGTCCTGACCAGATTCGGTCATGGTCTTACGGTGAAGTGAAAAAACCGGAAACTATTAACTATCGGACGTTCAAGCCAGAAAGAGATGGTCTCTTTTGCGCGCGTATCTTCGGGCCTATCAAGGATTATGAGTGCCTTTGTGGAAAATACAAGCGCATGAAGTACAGAGGAACCATCTGTGAAAAGTGCGGTGTAGAGGTAACGCAAAGCAAAGTCCGACGCGAGCGCATGGGGCATATCGACCTCGTTTCGCCTGTTGCGCACATATGGTTTACGAAATCTCTTCCTAGTCGAATTGGTGCTCTACTCGATATGACCCTTAAGGACATCGAGCGTATTTTGTACTTTGAAAGCTATGTTGTTCTTGATCCCGGGCTGACGCCATTCCAGCAACATCAACTTCTCAATGAAGAGGATGTACAGAAAGCTATGGATGAGTTTGGCGAGGATGCGATCTTGGTTGGAACGGGTGCTGAAGCCCTTAAGGTTCTGCTACAGGCGATCGACCCTGTCCGTGATGTAGCTGCTATGAAAATTGAGATGAATGAGCAAATTTCGGAGGTGAGACGCAAGAAGCTTTTGAAGCGCATCAAGCTCCTGGAGGCTTTTGCTGAATCAGGTACGAAGCCTGAGTATCTCATTATGGAGGTTATCCCGGTCATTCCGCCTGAATTGCGTCCACTTGTTCCTCTTGATGGCGGTCGTTTTGCGACGAGTGATTTAAATGACCTCTATCGTCGTGTTATCAACCGGAACAACCGCCTAAAGCGGCTCATGGAATTGCGTGCTCCGGATGTTATCGTTCGTAACGAAAAGCGTATGCTCCAGGAGTCCGTTGACGCCCTCTTTGATAATGGTCGTCGTGGTCGCGCTATTGCTGGAACCAACAAACGACCTCTAAAATCTCTTTCGGACATGTTGAAGGGGAAGCACGGTCGTTTCCGTCAGAACCTTTTGGGTAAGCGCGTTGATTATTCTGGTCGTTCCGTCATTATCGTTGGACCTGGGTTGAAGTTGCATCAATGCGGCCTTCCTAAGCGTATGGCTCTAGAGTTGTTCCGACCTTTTGTGTACTCACGCCTTGAGCGCTGTGGGCTTGCCAATACACTGAAGTCTGCGAAGCGAATGGTTGAAAAGGAGCGTCCAGAAGTTTGGGATGTTTTGGAAGAGGTGATCCGTGAGCATCCTGTGCTTCTCAACCGTGCTCCGACTTTGCACCGTTTGGGTATCCAAGCCTTTGAGCCTGTACTGATTGAGGGAAAGGCTATGCAGCTGCATCCTCTTGTTTGTACAGCTTTCAATGCCGACTTCGACGGAGACCAGATGGCTGTTCATGTCCCTCTTTCTGTAGAAGCTCAGCTCGAGTGCCGCGCCCTCATGATGTCTACAAACAATATCCTCAATCCATCCAACGGACGGCCCATCATTGTTCCTTCGAAGGATATCGTTTTGGGGTTGTATTACATCACTTTGGCGATTGATGATATGCCGGGGCAGGGGCTCGCATTCTGCGGCATTAATGACCTTGAATACGCACTTTTTGAGAAAAAGGTAACGGTTCATTCAAAGATTACTTGTCGAGTTGATTGCGTGAATGAAGCTGGAGAAAAAATAGAGAAACGCTTCGAAACGACACCTGGACGTGTGTTACTGTGGCAAATCGTGCCGCGTAGTCCTCAGATTCCTTTTGATTTTATTAATAGGACGTTGATATCGACGGATATTGGCAAACTTTTGGATATGGTTCACCGTTACTGTGGTGCTAAAAGTACAGTCATTTTTGCCGATAAGCTTATGGCACTCGGCTTCAAGTATATGACTCAGAGCTGCGTTTCCTTTGGTAAAGATGATCTTGTTGTACCAAAAGAGAAAAAAGAACTGGTTGCTACCACGAAAGCGTTGGTGGCTGACTATGAACAGCAGTATCTCGACGGTCTCATCACAGAGCGCGAGAAGTACAACAAAGTGATCGATGCTTGGGATGCCTGCACGGATAAGATTGCAAAACACATGACGGCAGCCCTATCACAGGTTACCCCCGGAAAACAGCCCAATTCTGTCTATATGATGATGGATTCTAAGGCTCGTGGTTCCATCGCTCAGATGAAGCAGTTAGCCGGTATGCGTGGTCTTATGGCGAACCCGTCGGGTGATATTATCGCGACACCAATTACGGCTAACTTTAAAGAGGGGTTAGGCGTTTTGGAGTACTTCATCTCGACTCACGGAACGCGTAAGGGGTTGGCAGATACGGCTTTGAAGACTGCTAACTCAGGTTATCTAACGCGTCGTCTCGTCGATGTTGCACAGGACTGCATCATCATGGAGGAAGACTGTGGTACCCAGAATGGTATCAATACACGAGCTGTTGTTGAGGGGGCGAACGTTATCCTCAGTCTTGAGGAGCGTATCCTTGGACGTTGCGCTGCCGAAGATGTTACGGATCCAAAATCTGGTGAAGTTCTTGTCCACGCTGGCGAGATGATTGATGAGGATAAGGTTGAAGTCATCAAAGAACACCAGGTCGACGAAGTTAAAATCCGTTCTGTGCTGACGTGTGAAAGTATTGGCGGTGTGTGTTCACGTTGTTACGGGCGAGATCTTGCTCGTGGAACACTTATTGCAACGGGAGAAGCTGTTGGTGTTATCGCTGCGCAGTCGATTGGTGAACCGGGTACGCAGTTAACTATGAGAACCTTCCACATCGGAGGTACGGCGCAGAAGGGATCAGAACAATCCTTTATTGAGTCGTCCCACAATGCTACCGTTGTGTTCAAAAATGTAACAACGGCAATTAATAGTCAGGGATCTATGGTCGTCCTCTCCCGCAATGGAGTTCTTAGCTTGGTGGACGCTAGCGGAAAAGAGCGGGTGAGTTATCACATCCAGTATGGCGCGAAATTGTTCGTAAAAGATAAAGAAAAAGTGGTTCCTGGGCAGCGCTTGGTTGAGTGGGATCCTTATACTCTCCCCGTCTTGAGTGATGCAGACGGTATCGTCAATTACGTCGACATCATCGAAGGCTTGTCCTTGCGCGATAACGTTGACGACAACACGGGTATCACAACGCGTGTCATTGTTGATAACAAGCAAGGGAAAGCAGCTTCTTTACGCCCAGCCCTGGAGATCTTGGATGCGAAGGGGCGTACCATTGCCCTCAAGAAAGGGGTGGAGGCCAAGTATCCTTTAGCGAGTGATACCGTTCTTACTGTCGACAATGGAACTACGGTAAAGGCGGGTGATATCTTGGCGAGGATCACACGTGAAACCGTCAAAACTCGCGACATCACAGGCGGTTTGCCACGTGTCTCTGAGCTTTTTGAGGCCCGTCATCCTAAAGATGCGGCTATTATTGTTGAGTTCGATGGTATCGTAGAGTTTGGCAAAGACCACAAGACGAAGCGTCGTATTACCATTACGCCGGATGATGCAACACTCAAGCCGATCGAATACCTCATCCCCAAGGGTCGTCATGTTATCGTTCATTCGGGAGATCACGTTAACCGCGGAGATGTCCTTGTGGATGGCAATCCCGTTCCTCATGATATCTTGCGTGTGTTAGGAGTTGAAGCCTTGGCGGCCTACCTCGTAAATGAGATCCAGCAAGTGTACAGGTTGCAGGGTGTTCCAATCAATGACAAGCATATCGAAGTCATTGTTCGGCAAATGCTTCAGAAATACGAGGTAACGGACCCTGGAGATACGGCCTTTATTAAGGAGGAGTTTGTTGATCGAATTACTTTCCAGAAGGTTAATCGCGTAGCAGTGGATGAAGGGAAACGTCCTGCCTGCGCTGTCCCTGTTCTACAGGGAATCACGAAGGCATCACTCCACACAAAGTCCTTCATTTCGGCGGCTTCCTTCCAGGAGACAACTCGCGTTCTGACCGAGGCAGCCATCTACAACAAGGAAGATGAACTTGCCGGCTTGAAGGAGAATATCATCGTTGGACGGCTCATTCCCGCGGGAACCGGTAGCATGTGGCAACATTACCGAAAAGAGGCCGCATCCATGGCAGACGATGAGGAACCAGCACCAACCGACGATACCCTTGATAACGGTGTGACCATCGCCTCCGAGGAAGCGTTCGATGAATCCGTCAGCGCGTAGATTGTTGAGGAATGAGATGTAGATGGATCACATGAGAGGTAGGTATGGGCGTTGTTATCGGAGTTTTGGGATGGTGTGACGTGGAGCAAGGTATGTAGGAATGCCTGTCGATGTGGTCGAAAGACTTAAGAATGGAGATTTTACACACAGGTGTTAACTTGTAGTTCGAAAGTACGCCAGGGTGATGGCAAAGATCGCTTTCATGAGTCCATCACTGGTGACGAAGTAGAAAATGATGACTTCGTAAAGTTTGCAGATTAAACAGACATTTTCCCGTCGAATCCTTTTTGTTGATTAACTACACGAGGATGTCATCGCATTTCAGGAGACTGTCGCCGGCAGAAACAATCCTCTATTGCTCGTCTTGTTAAGACGCTCGAGGACGCTGGGGCTATGGAGTACTCCATTGTCGTCGCAGCAACGGCATCCGACTCGGCGGCCCTGCAGTACCTTGCTCCTTATACGGGGTGTGCTATGGGCGAGTTCTTCCGTGATCGAGGTATGCACGCCCTTGTCGTTTACGATGACTTGTCCAAGCACGCCGTTGCGTACAGGCAGATGTCGCTTCTCCTCAAGCGTCCTCCAGGACGCGAAGCTTATCCGGGAGATGTCTTCTATCTTCACTCTCGCCTCCTTGAACGAGCGGCTAAACTCAGCGATGAGCTCGGAGGAGGGTCCTTGACGGCTCTCCCCATCATTGAGACACAGGCTGGCGACGTCTCGGCCTACATTCCAACGAACGTCGTTTCCATCACGGATGGACAGATCTTCCTCGAGACCGACCTTTTCTTTCAGGGAATCCGCCCGGCTGTTAACGTTGGGATTTCCGTCAGTCGTGTGGGGTCGGCTGCTCAAACGAAATCAATGAAACGCGTTGCAGGGAGCATTAAACTTGATCTCTCTCAGTATCGGGAAATGGCTGTTTTTTCTCAGTTTTCGTCGGATCTTGATGAAACCACTCAAAAGTTTTTAGCCAAAGGCGAACGACTTGTTGAGCTTCTTAAACAGCCTCAGTACCATCCTCTCTCAAATGCCGAGCAAGTCGCGGTTATCTATCTTGGTGTTCACGATTATCTCAACGAATTAAGGACCCATGAAATCACTTCCTTTGAAAATAAATACCTATCGATGCTGAGGTTAACTCGTCCTGATTTATTAGAGACTTTTGATCAAGATACCCCTTTGACGGAGGATCAAAGTCAAGCGGTTGATGTCTTTATCAGGTCTTGTCTTTTTGATTGGCGGCAGGAACATCCTTTGGATTGAGGTTTTTGATGAACGGTCTGCAGGAAATCAAAAAGAGGATTCGAAGTATTTCTTCGACACACAAGCTGACTTCAGCAATGAAGTTGATCGCTGCGGCGCAATTGCGCCAATCTCATCGCGGTCTGTTGTGGGCTAGGAACTATGAGAATTCACTCCTACAGATGTTCGAAAATGTTGTGAACTCTCTAGATGCTGACCAACGACAGAATCTTCGAAACAAACTGCCTTGGTTTTCCATTCGAAAGATCTCACTAAGCCTCACATTATTTGCGTTTTAGGGGCCAACAAAGGTTTGTGTGGTGGATATAACCTCTTCGTCGTTCACGAAGCCTTAAGTGAAGAGAAGAGGCATTCTCAACAGGTTGCGACGTTTATACCTCTGACACCGAAGACATCTGAGTATTTTTTAAAGCATAAGGCTAACCAGACAGAACCTCTTGCTGGTCTTGGTCATTTTTCGAAGGGGGACCACTTTTTGGAGAAGGCCCGCTACGTTCTGGAGCATATGGAGAGATGGTTTAAGAACCACGAAGCAGGTTCTGTTGGCTTGGTTAGCGGACGTTTTGTGAACACTCTCACGCAAACCGCTGGAACGACATCCGTATTTCCTTTTTGGGAAGATCTAGAAAGCCGTCTAACTCACAAGGGTAAGCGTGATTCAGTTCAACAGCCTTTACTTGAGCCGTGTTTTGATCAATGGTTGTCTCAGATTCTGAGGCACCTTCTTCTTTTGAGGCTATATAGAGCCTTTGTTGAATCTGAGGCGTGCATTTTCTTTCCACTTCCATTAAGGATCGTCTAGTTTTTATGCTGTTTTCATATAAATAAATCAGATATACATATAGTATACTTGATCTCAAATCATTTAAGGTATATGTAAATAGCTTTTTTATTTGATGTCGCTGATGGTTTAAGCGGGGAAATCCTACGACCTATCTCCGAATCTATCTTTATAAAACGAACGGTCTTCTTTCGCATTGATGTTTTATATGTTCATTCCCATGACTTAATGGTACGTAGATTTAACTTATTTGTAGGACGTTTCTTGGAGGGGGCATCGAAAGGTTTGGCCTGAAAACGTTTTTAAAAGCTAAAACGGGGCCAAAGCGCCGGACAATTCCCTTTATGTATGCGTCATCTCTCTAATTGCTGTTATTTGTCGTCCTTCATTCTTTTGCTAAACGCGGTTATACACTGGTTGAGCATTTTGTTGTGGTTCAAGCCCAAACACCTGGTGTTTATGAATATCTACAGCTTCTTTTGGAAAATAATAATTGAGATGCAGGATTATGGTACTTGTTAAATATGAAAATTATAGACAATACAAAAACATCAATTGCCATGAATTTTTTCTAGTCTTCGCGTTGCCTTGACAACATCTGAGTAGCGATTCTACAATGAAGCCGTGTGCGGAAGGGTGGCCGAGTGGTTAATGGCAGCAGACTGTAAATCTGCCGACGCGAGTCTACGTAGGTTCGAATCCTACCCCTTCCAGTTGCGGGCGTAGCTCAATGGTAGAGCCCCAGCCTTCCAAGCTGGTTACGTGGGTCCGATTCCCATCGCCCGCTCCAGGGTTATCTCACTTTATATCAAAAACATAACCAACATTATGGAGTTAGGGCTACGTTTTTGTGCGTCCTATTCCTGATTCATGCATCCACAACCCACCATCGATTTATAGCTTGACGAAACATTTAGATGCGTGCTAAAAATCAGTTAATTAAAGATCGTTATATCTCAAAAAATACAATTCAAACAACATTATAACTGATAAAAATCATTGGTCTTAACTAACAACAGAGGAGAAAAACATGAAAACAACACATTTAAAGGTATTTACTCTTGGAATTGCTTTAATCTCCAGTATGGGAATTTGGGGTTCCGGTAAGGCGTCTGAGGCGTTCACGGATACCGTTCTTAAGAAAGAAACATTAGCTAAGATGGTCTCGCAACCTGTGAAAGAACGCTATATCCGCACGCAAACAAATCAAATCGAACAACCTGACGGTAGTGTCAAAGAGGAAAATACTCTTGCAGTCACTTTACCGTCTTGTCTGCAACGGATTAAAAAGTGGGATTATTCCGTATGTAATCCAACACGAATTGTAGTTCCTCAAGGTAGCCAGCTGCAACAGATCGACCATCTGGCATTTCATCTACCCTGCGATCAGACTCAAATAACAACAGGGGGCATCAAACTCAACACGCTGGATTTTAGCCAATGTTCGCCCTATGTTTTCGATGAGGACAAGGTCTACCTTGCTAACCTTCCGGTTCCGATGTGCATCGTCCTTCCAGCAAAAACGAAAAAACTAAGGGACAGCATGTTTGAGTCCAGTCGGTTGTCATCTTTGCAAAATATTAATGATGTTACTGAAATCGGCTGTTGGTGTTTCAAAGAATGTTCCATGCCTCGAGATTTCTGTCTTCCGTCCTCACTAACTTGCATTAAGCAAAGCGTCTTCTTTATGGCCAAATTTCCAAATATGTCGTTGGAAATCCCCGCTGCCGTGACTTCGTTAGGACATTTAGCTTTTGCGGAGGCCGAGGGGTTAACGTGCATTTGTGGCGGTCAAGGTTTGACGTTTATTGCTGGCAGTGCATTATCTGAGAACAAATCCTTAGTGAGCCTCATCATTGACAACCAACAACAAGCAACAATTGGCTACAATATAAATGCCCAGCACGGTCTTCTGTGTTCAAAATGTTCGAATCTCAAGTGTCTTTGTTTTAGTGGCCCAGTCGTGTTCGAAAAGGAGAACCAGTACATGCAACAACGGTTTTTTTTCGGGGCATTCGAGGACTGTGATGACCTCTGTCTCATTCAAATAACGGATATAACGCTGAAGAGCCTCAATGCCTGTGATTCTGACTGGTTTTGGGCGATTGATGATGATGCTTCCATTTTCGTCTCGCACACGTAGATGACAACTTTCCTTCAAGGAGGGGGGATCTGGGCAGAAAAAGCACCTAGGGGAGGAAAGTCTCCTAGGTGTTTTCTTGGGGTTAGCGTTTAAAAAGCCGGTCGAGCAAGGGAAGTAGCTTTAGAGACGAGCTGATCACAAATTTTGATTCTCATAAAGAACTTCTATAGAATAAATCCATCGAGCTGGTCTAGCGGGAAGTCGTGCGCTGAGAGGTGCACTTAGGGTGAGCATTTGAAAGATTCAGACAAGGAAATAGGTAGTAAACCAAGGTGGCTTGGGGGTGTAGTTTTGCTTTTTCTAGCCTTTGTGGCGCCTGCCCAAGCAGCTGTGGCTATGCCCCCTTTGGTGTCGGGTGTTCCTTTTCTGGGAGTACTGCTGTCTATCGCCTTCGGCCCCCTTCTCATTCCGGCTCTTTGGCACAAGATTGAAAATATTTTGCTGGTAGCGTGGACCGTGTTGTCAACGTGGTTGTGCTTCATTTCACTTGGAAGTTACTCAACAGGTCACATGATTACTGGAGTTTTAATAAAAGAATATTTGCCTTTCATTATCCTAATCACAACACTTTACATTATCAGTAGCGGGATAACGATCAAAATCCACCGCGAGGGAACAACGAGTGTCAATGTGTTTTTGTTTCTGCTAGGTGGTATTCTTGCCAACTTGATTGGAACAACAGGAACGGCGATTTTGTTACTGAGACCAATGCTTGATGTTAATCGAAATCGTAAGCATAAGGTCCATACGGTCATCTTCTTTATTTTTCTTGTGGCGAATATTGGGGGATGCCTTTTGCCTTTTGGCGATCCACCACTGTTTTTGGGTTACCTCAAAGGCGTTCATTTTTTGTGGACGGCTCAGCACATCTTCCCGATTTTTGCCTTTGTCGAATCCCTATTGTTGGTGTGTTACATCGCGATGGATCGTTTTTACTTTGCAAGGAATCCTGATGAGCTGACATCGGACAAGAGTGATGTTCGACCGTTGAGAAAGTCGATAACAATTTCAGGTTCCGTCAATATCGTCCTGATGCTCTTCGCCATCGTTTTGATCTCAGTTTCAGGGAGCTGGCCAAAGAAGGCAGCGTTTACCGTTTGCGGTACAAGCGTCCACTACAAAAGCCTCGCTCGGGAGATCGGTTTGTTGTTAATTTCGGCAGTATCCATGTGGACATTTCGAAAGAGGCAAATCGAAACGGGATCGAAACGCAAGATGCAATGGGGGCCTATTAGCGAAGTAGCAAGAGTTTTTGTGGTGATTTTTATCACGATGGCTCCCATTTCGATCATGCTAAGGGGGGGGCACGAGTTTTTTCAACCGATCCGAATCCTTCTCGAAAGTTCATCTCATGAGGCGTTTTGGTACTTTTGGTTTGTGAGCCCATTTTCTGCCTTTCTCGACAACGCTCCAACGTATCTTGTCTTTTTCAAGATGGCGGGAGGAGATCCAGCGTACCTCATGAATGAGGGAAGGCAGATCCTAATTGCTATTTCTTCGGGCTCGGTTTTTATGGGCGCCATGACGTATATTGGCAACGCGCCCAACTTTATGGTGCAAGCTATCGCAAAACAAAGTGGCGTGCGAGTTCCGTCCTTTTTCGGATATTTGAAATGGTCGTTTTGCCTTCTTCTTCCTGTCTTGATTCTCGCCTCGTACATATTTTTGTATTAGGCGTAATCAAAAACAAAGACGCCAAGAATCTTGATTTAGATGTACGATGTCGAATAGCAAGTGGAGAAGAGGAGGTAAGCAGTCGTCCAGACGCCAAAATGAGGGAATTCACCGGGAAAATCAAAGAAGCTAAGAAGTACAATAATCTATTTTTTAGAAAAACTTAAAATTTAAGGACAATTGTTGATGTATACAATAAACCTCAATTAAAGATGGATATTTATAAGCTTCCTATAAATATTTCTTAAAATTTTTCATCGCTTGAAGTTTCCAAGAACATTTTTGGTAATAATTCTCAAGCTTGGAAGCTCTGGATAGGAACGTGATCTTCCAAGT
Source organism: Alphaproteobacteria bacterium (assembly GCA_041200185.1). Classification (GTDB taxonomy): domain Bacteria; phylum Pseudomonadota; class Alphaproteobacteria; order BNTO01; family BNTO01. The sequence goes on along the minus strand of CP165730.1, from coordinate 3,496 downwards.
TAAAATACTCTCGTCGCTTTTTCCAAGAAATTATTCATTTTAAGAAGTTTATCCATCCCGCGAATCCGCCAAAATCACGACCTGTTGAGGAATCGGATCACCTGTTTTACGGATCGTCGAGTTATAAAATACAGATTGGGAAACGCAAATATACACAAAGCTTTTCGTAATTTTTATTGATTGTATCTTTAATTTTTTATTATATAATTTTTCTTTATTTTTGACAAATTTCGAGTCTTTGGTATTTGATTCCGTCGCACCTACAAGCCTTTTTGCACTTCCTTGTCTGAGATTGACCGTTCTTTATGGAGATGAAAATGCTGGATGACAAGAGTTTCGAGGCGCTGAAGAGATTGACAATTGGCTGAAAGATAAGCTATCCGAACCATGCGCATAGACTTACCAATAAAGAGTAGCGAATCGATATTTTCTCTTTCTAACGAGGTCTTCCACAGACCTTTTTGGAATACATTTTGAACTTTATAGAGGGATTCTTTTCATGAAATTTGATAATTGGAGCCAACAAAATAAATTTTGTGGAAAGAACTGATAAGCTTACTAAGCTTCTGGAGTATTGAGACGCTCATGGGTGTTTCTTCTATGTTTCGACGACCTCTATTTTGAGAAAACAAGAAGGACTCCTGGCCCTATTTGGAGGGCTTAAAGGGGCAACAGAAGAATTGAGGGAATTGTTTCATTTTCTAGCCAACTTATTCCTGCAAAACCAGAGATGGCATCCCGATGGATGATTAAGATAAAAACCAAAAGCAAATTCGCCAGGATTCAAGATTTTATTCGTTGAACACCCGTCGAAGGCTGTAGAAACGATAAACATCCCCTGCAAACGGGGCTGTCATCAATCTCTAGGCTACGGATTTTTGCTTTGGCTCCTCGAAGCGGGCGTTAAATTTTTTAACAAGTAAAGCAACAGATTTGCCTTTTAAACGCCCTAAATAATGACGTAAAACAAAATTAAAGGACTCAACAAGGCCTGTCTCCGCTTTTGATACGCAAGGTTTAGCGTCCTCGAAGGATTGATTGACGTATTCTTCGTAACAACAATTTCCATCTGTACAGACGAAATCAACTGTATGTTTTTTACTAAGTTGAGTTAAAAAGGATTTTAAGCTCTTACCACTTCCGTTTCCAATGGAAAATCCAACAAAAGCCTCCGAATCTCTATCGACCGCGGTCCAAACCCTTATCGGATTCGATTTCTTTCCGATAAACGGAAAAAGCTCGTCCATTTCGAGAATGGCGATGTGTTTCTTATCTTCTTTTGGGATTTCGTTGACTTCTTCCTGGTTAGAGAAGTTTTTTGAGAGTCAATTTTATTTTGAAATTCAAGTTCTTCTTGTTCAATTTTCTGACCAGCCTGAGCCATCCAGCGCATAACTGTTAGGGTACTGCATCTTTGTAAGAATTCGAGCGACTCCTCTAAGGCCAACACCATCCAAATAAATGATAATTGCCAATTCTTTTTCCTCCTCTGTGTCTCTTGAATCCGGCGATCAACATCACACGGAGTCCGATGACAATCCGCGCACATCCATTGTTGACTTCCGTCTTTGACTCCGTGTTTCCTAAGCTATGAAAAAACCACCCCTTGCGAATTTACAAAAGAAGTCCACAGATCCATCAAATTTCTTGGGCAACCCTCTTGAGAAAGCCAACTCATAGAGAAGGGGGATATCCCCATAAAAGAGTGGCTTGGCGATAGTCGTGTCTGCCTCTTACCTTTTTGCGTTAGCCTACTAGGCCTCCTGCGGCTGACCTCTCCTACTCTTTTTCTATTTATGTCTCATTCTCCGCATTATGCCGAAGGTCTAGCAAAATCTATAAAGGTGCAGGTCTCAAAAAGGCTCTAGACTGTTGCTGCAGGATAAAATCCTTTTGGTAGGGCTCAATGGTACCTAAGGATCTTCCACCAAACTCCGCCACAGACGGCCCATCAGCTCAAACCCTTAGCGCTCTGTGGGGGCATTGTCCCCTCATCAGCTCCGGCGTACAGTTGAACTACCCTTCCAAAGACGTCTGCAAAGTCGCCAGATCGTGCGCAAACTCGGGGTCGGCGGCACAAAGCTCCTGGACCTTCTTGACAGCGTGGATAACAGTTGTATGATCGCGTCCGCCAAATTTTCGACCGATCTCCGGCAGAGATTTCGTTGTCAGGACTTTGCAAAGGTACATGGCCACCTGCCGAGGACGAGTCAAAGCCTTCAGTCGCCGTGATGACAACAAATCAGCCGTTTTGATGCTATAAAACTCACTTGTCCTCTTTTGGATATCCTCGATCGTCACAAACCGCTCGTTCGAACGGAGCAAATCCCGAAGGACATCTTGGGTCGTCTCCAAAGTAATATCACGCCCCACCAATGAAGCGTGAGCAATCAAGCAGTTCAGAGCCCCTTCCAGCTCACGGACATTTGACGTGATTTTGGCCGCCAAAAACTCCATTACCTCGGGCGGAATGGGAACGGACAGAGATTCAACTTTGGATTGCAAAATTCCAAGCCTCAGCTCATAAGTCGTGGGGTGAATATCAGCAACTAGCCCCCACCCCAGGCGTGACTTCAAACGATCGCCAATATTTTCTAAATCTGAAGGGGACTTATCTGCTGAAATAATAATTTGTCGATTATTGTCAACAAGAGAATTAAAGGTATGAAAAAATTCCTCCTGAGTGGTTTCTTTTCCCCCAATGAACTGAAAATCATCAATCATCAACGTATCAACACTGCGGAACTGCTCCTTAAAACTCATGGTGTCGTGAAATCGCAGGGAACGAATGAACTGATACATAAACTTTTCAGCTGACAGGTAAATGACGTTTCGGTGAGGATGCTTCTCTCGGATTTTCCATGCAATAGCGTGCATCAAATGCGTTTTGCCAAGCCCTACTCCTCCGTATAGGAAAAGGGGATTAAACTGAATCGTTTCAGCCTCTGCTACACGAAGGGCAGCTGCGTAAGCAAATTCATTCGACTTCCCAACGATAAATTTTTCAAACGTAAATCGCGGATCCAGAGGAGATCGTGGTGCTTCGTTCTCCTTGGATAACGCTTTCTCAGAAGAGACATTTTGAGTTTCCTTCACAGCAGAAGCCGGAGATACCTCCTCGACGATGACTTCTACCGAAACCAAAGCTGGGAGATGCTTTTTCCAACTGTCGATCAAAATCTGGCTGTATTGAGACGAAAGACGGTCCCGAATGAGCCTCTGAGTCGTCCGAAGAGTCAGGAAGCCATCCTCAAAACGCAGGGGAAAGGCCTTTTCAAACCAGCTATGACAGCACCCTGAACCAACCTGAACCGCAATATCTGCCAAGACAGACGGCCAGAGATTCTGTAACTCCTTCAAAGGAACTGTAGCCAAGGAATGTATCTCGTTAACCATAACCTCCCTCAGCCTAATCCCGTCTCCTTCTCGTTCAGGGTAGTACATCTTGTCTCGAATCGGAACAGAAAAGAAACGGCCGGTTCGGCCGCAAAACATC